>NZ_AP035908.1:0-211477 GCF_059731115.1 Type-E symbiont of Plautia stali | reverse complement strand
AAGCACCTCAATAATAATGATTTGTTGTATTGTACTAAAAAAGCTTCCGCATGCCAGTTTTTAGGTAAAAATCAATAAAAGTGGATTTTTTTATTATTTGATGATTTTGTGGTTGATGAAGATATGTCAATAAAATCAATTGGATAGATGATTGTATTTTTTACCAAACCGATAAGGTCATGAAAGTCACGTTTCATGAAATTCCCCTACCCTATCGTATTTAGCATGATATTTAAACAAAAGGTGTTCACTTGTTTATTTGGAAAATCGTGGCTTACAATCAAGTTGATAAATGTAATGATTGTCCAAAATGTTGGTGACTATCTCTAGACTGCACACGCTTTGATATTAAAGAGTTTTTATTGATTGCAGTGATTTTCAAATTATCAGCCACATGCGATTGCCAGACAAAATACGATTTCCCTTCCCTTCCCTTCCCTTCCCTTCCCTTCCCTCTAATTACTTTAAATGGTAACAGTTGATGCTGTTCATAGAATCATGCGCTGCAAGTTGTGACCGCACTCCTAAAAAGTGGCTAATGTTGATGCGCAGATATTTTCACTATTTAATTCACTCGTTAACCCTGAATGAATTTTATAAAAAAATTCTCAATTTTAAAGTGCATCTGTTGCATATTTGGCTCACATCAATGATGCGAGCTTCTTCTCTGCAGTCAGTTTTTAAAACCACGTTGCTCAGAATAATTCAGTGTATGAACGTGCTAACTCTTGATCTGATTAATTTAAGTGATAATAACAATTCATCTGAATATGACGTTGATATTGCCACCATTGTGATCACGTGTTTTTCAATGCACACTACATCACTCACATCTCATATAAATTGGAATCTATTGATAATACTCGCGGGCCTTATTATTTCAGGGCACATCGACTTTTGTGTCTACAAACGAAGGTGTGCTCAACAATACGTGAGTTCATCGAGCCCTCGAATTTCAGAGACAGAAATGTTCTGGCAGTTCAAAACCAGGATTGCCTTACGGTTAACTTGATTAGAATTTGATTGGAGACTTTTATCAACCCTGAAACTTGAAACTTGAAACCTGAGTCTGAGAAGCAGAATGCAAGTAATGTGATTGAGAGAAAAACTGGAATAGTGAGAATTTATCTAAGAATGTAGATGATTATAGATATTTTAGCGTAACAATTAGCTCTCGAAACTTCTGGGCTGCATGTATCATTGAGCACGTGAAAGATATCAACCTTAGATTAGGTTGGAGCCAAGGTGGTAACACACTCTATGCAGGAAAAAGTTTGAATTTGTCTAAATGTATGGTGATTTTCAGTCTGAAAAAATAGAATTATTCGTTATTATTCAGGTGCTTAAATTGATTTTTTGGTGGTGTGAAAATCATTTAATTGATGGGATTTACTTCACATTAAGCTATTAAGGGTAATACTGTATTGTCCAGCGTCCAGCGTCCAGCGTCCAGCGTCCAGCGTCCAGCGTCCAGCGTCCAGCGTCCAGCGTCCAGCGTCCAGCGTCCAGCGTCCAGCGTCCAGCGTCCAGCGTCCAGCGTCCAGCGTCCAGCGTCCAGCGTCCAGCGTCCAGCGTCCAGCGTCCAGCGTCCAGCGTCCAGCGACAAACATCCAACAAAGTTATCATGTCCTACCATCTAGACAGTTCGATAAACTCTGCCTCAAAAAATTAATCCTCTGTTATAACATTACGTGACGATCATCCAACTTATGTGCCACCGATCTTACACGTTATTATCAGATGTTTTTAGTCACACCCACTGGTGATGCAAACGAAACGGAATCTGGAGAGGGCTGAAATTTTTTTTTCAGCATAGAAGTCGCATTGAGCGGAAAGCGGAAAGATAACGAATTGCAGACAGTCGCTTAAATGTAATTAGCTATCCTGGAGAGCTTCCAGGTTTAGCTGCAAGGAGGTGAACGACTCGAAATTTTTTATGCAAAATGTCATCGTCATCACTCACCTGGACTCGCAAAAGTTGTGCCCAGACCACATTAAGCGTCATCACTCCAAGTAACTTCACCACCATTCAAAAAATCATGGTGATTTTCAGCCTGAAAATTTCAGAAAATTTCTTTTAATACACTACCTTATAGCGTTTTCAGGAAGGTGAAAAATCCACTTGAAAGGTGACAATGTCATTTCAAGCTTAAAGCATCAACACTCATGACAGCGAGCCCGGAAGGGCAGGGCGCCCCTCTACTGCCGGTAAGAATGCTTTACTCAGTGCGTGCGGAAGACAGTGAGCAAAAGCACGCCCAGTTCAATCAAGCACAATTATACTTTGCATTGAGCTGTGTAAATCACACTAACCTTACGCGTTCACCATGACGTTCCTTTTTAACTAACCCCACAGTCGGATAGTCCTATGAACAATATCGACGTACTCATCGTTGGAGCAGGGCCCACTGGTTTGGTGCTGGCACTCTGGCTCACCCGGCAAGGCGTGTCAGTTCGAATCATCGATAAGAGTCAGGGACCGGGTGAGACATCACGAGCAATGGCCGTTCAGGCACGCACGCTGGAACTTTATCGCCAGTTGGATATGGCTGAAGAGACCATCGAAGCAGGCTACAAAATGCCAGCAATGAATATGTGGGCGAAGGGAAAAGCGAGGGCGCGCATTCCCCTAGAGAATGCCGGGAACGACATTTCTCCGTATCCGTTCGTGCTTGTCTTACCCCAGGACAGACATGAAAAACTGCTGGTCATCCGCCTGGAAACTGTAGGTGTTGTCGTCGAACGACAAACAGACTTCATGTCGTTCAGGGAAGAAGGCGAACAGATTGTTGCCACGATCAAAACACCTACAGGGCAAACAGAAACCTGCACTGCCACCTATCTTGCAGGCTGTGATGGTGCGCATTCCCCGGTGCGTCATCAGATTGGTAGTGACTTCGAAGGCGGTACTTACAACCATCTCTTTTACGTTGCAGATGTACTGGCCAGTGGAGTGACACCCGCGAATGAGGGTCACATTGCCTTCGACAAGTCTGATTTTGTCCTGGTGATGCCCTATGAGCCGGAGCATCAATATCGTTTGATCGGCACTGTTGAAAGTGAGGAAGGGGATAAGCAGCAACACTCTTTTGACGATGTCAGCCAAAGGGCCATCAGCGGTTTAGGGCTCAGTATCAAACAGGTAAACTGGTTTTCTACTTACCGTGTCCATCACAGGGTAACCAATCATTTTCGACATGGTCGTGTATTTCTGCTGGGGGATGCAGCACACGTCCATAGCCCGGCGGGAGGGCAGGGGATGAATACCGGCATTGCCGATGCGATAAACCTTGCGTGGAAATTGTCTGCGGTAATTAAAGCGCAGGCCCCTGAAACCTTGCTAGATAGTTATGAGGCGGAGCGAAAAGGCTTCGCTCACCAACTGGTAAAAACCACAGACCGGGTCTTCACTTTCATCACTGCCGCTGGCGGGTTTGCAGATTTCGTGCGTACACACATTGCACCGTCGATCGCCAGTCAGACCTATCGATATGAACGTGTACGCGAATACCTTTTCCGCGTCATCTCACAAACGACGATGAGCTATCCGGACAGTCCTTTAAGTGAGGGAAAAGCGGGAGAGATAAGTGCGGGCGATCGCTTACCGTATATCGCTATGGGTGAGACAGACAATTATGCATTACTGAGAAAGATAGTCTGGCAATTACACATCTATGGTACAGCCACTGAAGAAGTCAGGAGCTGGTGCGATCGCCATGGTGTGGAATGGCATGTCTTCCCCTGGCAGGATGTATTTTAGAAAAAAGGATTCAAACAGGACACCGCTTACCTGATTCGACCGGATGGCTATATCGGCCTGGTGGTCACTGAAAGACATGCGGAGCGTCTTTCAGCTTATGTCAGTCGTCTTGGAATACAGCGAGCTTTGTTGTTGAGGCATTGAAAGTCAGCTCGCTCGTGTTACTGGCACATTCATCAGTTCATTGAGTGGCGTAGCAAGTTGCATCAACATGAGTGTGCCAACTTCGATTTGTGGGAAAAATCAGCCTATGGCGTTGGCACGGATTCAACACTGCGTCAGCCAGTTTCAGCAACAGTGTTTTAAAACGCAAGAGGAGTCGCTGCCAGCAACGCGTAACACAAAGCCTCACCAACCGCGCTAGCAGATTGCGGGTTCTGACCGGTAATCAGCAGGCCGTCGGTCACCACATTGCACTGCCAGTTATCCGCAGGCTGGTGGCGTGCACCTCGCGCTTTGAGCGCTGCTTCCAGCATAAAAGGCACAACATTTGCCATACCGACTTCCATTTCCTCGGTATCAGTGAAGGCCGCCACGCGTTTGCCTTTTACCAGATACTGGCCGTTGCGCAGTTTCACATTGATCAGCGCTGCCGGGCCGTGGCAAACCGCAGCAACGGGTTTGCCGCTCTCATACATCTGGCGCGTCAGGTATTTCAGCACGGCATCATCGGGGAAATCCCACATCGTGCCGTGTCCGCCGACAAACAGGACCGCGCTATAATCCTCACTTTTGGCCGCCGCCAGCGGTAAGGTGTTATTCAGCCGCTGCTGAAAGCCCACGTCCTGCCAGTAGTGCTGATTGATCGCATCATCTTCGATACCATAAACCGGTGGTTTTCCTCCTTTGACAGAGGCAAAGGTCGTTCGAATACCGACTGATTCAAGCACATGTAAAGGGTGAGTCAATTCTGGCAGGTAAAAGCCGGAGATTTCATGTCCGGCGACGATATCGCGAAAACTACTCAGTACCAGCAATACCGGTTTAACTGAGTGCGGCTGGACGCCATTCATAAAGGATCCTCAAAGTCTTATTCATTTTTTGCGTAGCGGATGCGCTGTGCCGGGAAATGCGCCAAACATCGCCCTGCCCAGAATAATTTGCGGCGTAAGATTGTGAAACGGTGATTTGCTTATAGCGGCAATAAGAATTCTTTATAACAGTGTGGTATGTAATGTTTTATCGCCGAAATATTATGTTTAAACACTTGCCGGAATATCAGACGCCTCGAAATGAAAAAGAGCCTCCGCAGAGGCTCATAAATGTCTTAGAAGGAAGTGGTCACACCCGCATAATAAGCGCGGCCCGGTTCGTTATACGTTGAAGCGCCTTCGTTCTCGCGGTAGATCTGTTTATTCAGCAGATTGCTGATGCCAGCACTGAAGCGAAGGTTTTTATTCATCTCATAATTTACGCCAACACCATAAATTGCATAGGCACCGACTTCCTTATCTGATAAGCCGCTCGCTTCTTTACGAATTTCTGCCGTGGTACGTGGATGCTGACGCCCATACATGGTCCAGCTCAGGGTGGTGGATAGGGCATCTGTCACCTGCCATTCCAGCCAGCTGTTCACGGTATATTTCGGAATCAACGACAAAGGATTGCCGGTCGATTTATATTTCGACGTGAACATGTAGGTGGCATTGGTGCGCCAGTTCAGCCTGTCTTCAATCAGCGGTAGGGTTAAGTTTCCTTCCAGACCCTGGGTTAACGCTTTACCACCGTTTTGCCACTGATAGATATCATAGGTTGAGGAGTACCATGAACCGGCTACTGCAACGCTTCCAAGAGAATCCGAGCCCGCGACTATTTTATTTTGATAGTCATTACGGAAGTAGGTCATGCCTGCGCTGTAACCCGCGTCATTCCATTGCAAACCAATCTCTTTGTTTACACTGACTTCAGGTTTGAGATCGCCATTGCCCATCAAGTAACAACCATTACTGCCGCTCACAGAACATCCGTTACCACTGCTGGCGAGCAGATAGCCTTCGGTTGATTGATAGAGATTCGGGGCTTTAAATACGCGAGCAATACCGGCCTTTAACTTCAGCGTGTCGGTTAAATCCTGCTGAATATTCAGACTCGGACTCCAGTTATGACCGAATTTATCGCTGTAATCGAAGCGCAGGCCGGGAATCAACGTGGTACCGTCGAAGGCATCAATGGTATCTTCCAGATAGAGTGCACTCAGCTCCTGGCTGTTTTTGCTGCTGCGCTGTGATGGGTCGCCAGAAACACCGTTGATATCAATGCCTGTCGCATCCGTTTCCTGCATCGCCGCCGGGTCGTTGAGCTGCTCTTTGTTCCACTCGCCCCCGATGGTTAAGGTATGGTCCACCAGCAAGTTGAAGGGAACGGTGTATTCGTTGTTGATACGCCAGGTTTTATAGCGGCTGGTGTTGAAAGTATCGCTGTTGATCATCCCTTCTACTTTGCCGGTAGATCCTTCGGCCAGACGCGTATTATGCGTATCTTCATAGTTCAGCGTGAGTTTGGATTGCCCCCAATCCCAGATGCCATTGTGGATGAGGCTATAAGCCTGGCGGTACATGCGGTTGGTTTCGCTGCCATATAAGGTCGGCACCAGTGTACTGAGATTACTCAGGCTATATTGCGTATCCCCGGCGTAGATATTGCCCTGGCGGCTGTAGGCGTAATTGAAGTCGAGGTATTGTTGATCGTTGATCTTCCACTGTAACGACGTGTTGATATCACGATTGCGCACACCTTCGTGACCGGCTGCGTAGGAGCCGTTCTCGCTGGTATTGATATCGTAGGCATCGGCGTCGGTTTTATTGATATTGCCGTACATGCGCATCGTCAGTACATCATCAATCAGTGGGCCGCTCAAACTAAAGTTCATGCGCTTGGTCGCGCCCTCATCTTTGTCTTCGGGCTGATTGGTGAACAGGGATAATGAGCCGTTCCAATCACTGGTCGGGCGTTTGGTGACGATGTTCACGACACCGCCCATCGCGCCGGAACCGTAGTGAGCCGCCGCCGGGCCGCGCAGTACATCGATGTGATCCACCATCTCAGCGGGAACCCAGTTGGTATCGCCTCGGGTATCACGTTCTCCGGTGCGGCTGTAGCGTACAGCGCTGCGCGAAGAAACGGGGACACCATCAATCAGGATCAAGGTGTTTTCGGGGCCCATACCACGAATATCAATCTGGCGATTATTCCCGCGGCTTCCTGTGGCACTGTTTCCAGTGAGATTAACGCCAGGCATTTTGCGAATAATATCGGAGAGATCATTGACCGGTGGATTGCGCTCAAGATCCTGTTGAGTAATCAAGGATGCACCAGGTTGCTGCTTTAATACGTTCTCAGCTTTTGCACTGACGATCATATCCGTTTCATTTGTTGCGGGCTTCTCTACCTTTTTCGCTGAAATAACTTTCGCTTTACCGCTATCATTATTATCCAGCGATAAGACGTCACTATTATCAGCCGCCAGCACATTTCCACTGTGAACGATAATTCCAATCAGAATTGAAAGCGTTGTTTTCCTTACACCAAAGACAAAAGACATATTGTTACACCAGATTATTATTAGTTACATATCAAATGAGGAGGAGAATAATTATCATAATCATTCTCAATATTGATATTTTTGACACATTTAGACATGTCTGATGGTGCCTGTTTACATGTCTTGCCTCAGGTATTGCAAAAGAGGTTGTAAAGTGAGCAATCATGGAAAGATTGTGAAGGCGTGTGGCGGACGCTTTGTCGCATCCGCCACACGATTAGAGGTGACGTTGTAGCCAGGCTAAGGCTAATTGGGCGCGGGCAGAGAGTGGCCATTCAGCCCGGTGCACTAACCAGATGGTGTCAACCAGCGCATCACCCTCAGCGGCAACCTCAATGGTTTCAGGGCGGGTAAACGCCAGTCGCGCATAGCGTGGCAGAACCGCAAATCCGAGCCCGCGCGCGACCGGTTCCAGAATCAGGCCGATCTGATTACTGAACCCGCGTTGGGGTAGGTTACGAATGCCTGGGTTGCCCGGAAATAATCGACTTAACAATCGTGTCGCCATCGCCTGCCCATCGGGATGGTCGATATACCCCAGCTTTTCCAAATCGTTCCAGCCTGTCACTCGCGTATTAGCCGGTACGATCAGTTCCAGCGGTTCTTCAGCAAAAGGATGGGCCTCGAGTCGTTTATCGTCAGGTTTGTGTGTGACCAGCCCCATTTCGTAGCGGTTATGCAAAACCGCGTCGATCACTTCACTATCCGGCGCAAAGCGGTGACGAACAGTGAGGTCGCGATGCTGTTCCTGTAATGACAACAGCAAGGGATAGAGCCGGAGTCCGATGCTGCCGGGCGAAATCACGCTCACTTCACCGCAGGTGGCTTCGGCATCACTCAGTCTCAGCATTAAGTGATGGTGAGCACGATCAATTTGCTGACAATAATCCAGCAGGGCGCTGCCAGCGGGCGTCAGTTCCAGTGGGCGCTTACTCCTCAGTATCACCGGACCTAACTGCAGTTCCAGATGGCGAATATGCTGACTCACCGCCGCCTGGGTGATGCCTAATCGCTCAGCGCTGTCGGTAAAGCTCCCGAGTTCGGCCAGCGTGGCAAAAGATTTGAGCCATTGCGGGTTTATCATAATGAAATTTTATACTTCTCATAATTGATCGTCTGTTTTCATTATAACGACAGTTACGTAGCCTGTAGATCTTTTCATCTTATGAGATTGATCATGACAACTCCTTATCCGCGCACCTTTTCCCATATTGGCCTTTCGGTGACAGACCTTGATGCCGCCGTGAAGTTTTACACCGAAGTGATGGGCTGGTATCTGATCATGCCGCCTACGCAGATTGCAGAAGATGAATCCGCCATCGGTGTGATGTGCAGTGATGTTTTCGGCAAGGGATGGGAGAAGTTTCGCATCGCCCACCTTTCCACAGGTGACCGCGTCGGTGTTGAAATCTTTGAATTCAAGGCGGCAGCAAAACCCGACAATAACTTTGAATACTGGAAAACCGGCGTATTCCATTTCTGCGTGCAGGATCCTGATGTAGAAGGCCTGGCGGAGAAAATTGTCGCTGCGGGTGGCAAACAACGTATGCCGGTGCGTGAGTATTTCCCCGGTGAGAAACCGTATCGCATGGTCTATATGGAAGATCCGTTCGGCAACATCATCGAGATTTACAGCCACAGTTACGAGCTGACCTATTCTGCAGGTGCGTATGTCTGAGCAGGAAATGACCCTCCCCGCCGACTGGCGAGGGTGGGTGTGGCAGGGTGGCGATAACCCGCTGGCGCTGCAGGAACGCTACCTGAGTTTTTCACCCCTCCAACCGGGCGAAGTGCTGATAAGGAATGCCGCGATAGGTTTGAATCCGGTTGACTGGAAAGTGCTCGACACCCACAGGGATCGGGTGCCTGGCGTCGATGGTGCGGGCACGGTGGTCGCGGTTGGCTCCGATGTCGACCAGCACTGGTTGGGCAGGCGCGTTGCCTATCATCAGAATTTACAATGCAATGGCAGTTTCGCTGAGTATACCGTGCTGGCCGCTCAGGTTTTGCTGCCTATCCCGGATGGACTCGACTTCGCGACAGCCGCTGCTTTCCCTTGCCCGGCACTTACCGCCTGGCAGGCAATTGAAAAGATCCCGCTTGAGCCTGGCGCGCCACTCTTGATTTCGGGAGCGGGGGGATCGGTCGGACATTTTCTTGTGCAGTTGGCCTACGCACGTGGCTTTGAGGTCACGACGTTAAGCGGTGAACGTCACTGGTCACGTCTGCACGCGCTGGGTGCGAAGCGCTGCTACAGCGATGAGCAGCATGATGCTTCTGCCGTGAAGGAGCGCTATTTTGCTGTTATCGATGCTGTCAGCCCGGAAAAAGCAGCGCTTCTGGCGAATAACCTGATGGCGAATGGGCATCTGGTATGCATTCAGGGGCGGGTGAAAGAGTGGCCGAATCCGGCGTTTGGTCGTGCGTTGTCGTTGCATGAAGTGGCGCTCGGCGCGCTGCACCAGCATGGCAATGCAGAGCAATGGCAACGACTCACGCAGCAGGGTGAACAGATGCTGAGGCAGCTTGCGCAGGGCACACTGCAAAGTGAAATGTTGCTGAACTTCAGCTGGGAACAACTCCCGGCGCAGCTGCTGGCTCTGCAGCACCGCAATTTTAGTGGTAAGCAGGTCATTCTGCTCTAGTTGTAAAAGCAAAAGCACACTTGCTTGTCTGCACAATATCGATAGCCGGATTATGTCACTCGTAACTCGGCTAATTGTTTATTCAGTTCTCACGGCAGTGGAATCCTTTACAGAATTATAAAATCCCCTCTCTCGGATGCTATCCCGGCACCGTTCGTCAGTTCGATTGTATCCACTCTCAGAAGCAGTATTCATCACACCCTCTAATGCTGTATTCTGCTGCATGTTGCAATATTTTGCGGTTTTGAGATCGGCATGCATAAAACAGCCAGACAAAAATTATTGATGGAGCTGCTTCTTGAACAGGGGCAGGTGGGAATTGGGCAGCTTGTGGAGCAGTTGCAGGTTTCTGCGGACACCGTGCGCCGCGACCTGGCCGATCTGGAAAAGCAGGGCCTGGCGCAGAAAAACCATGGTGGCGCCGTGGCGCTGGATCTGTCAGTGATGAATCGCCACCAGCGCAGCGCACTGATTCCCGATGTCAAATTTGAACTTGGCAGGCAGGTAGCGGAAAAAATACCGGCAGGTGCCACGCTGTTTCTGGATGCGGGCAGCACAGTGCTGGCGGTCGCCACGCTGCTAAAAGGCCCAGCAACGGTCATCACTACGTCACTGGATATTGCCCATCACCTCAGTGATAAGCCGGATGTCGAACTCATTCTTCTGGGCGGCAAATGGGACAAGCAACAACGGCTGTTTTCCGGCAGCGCCACGCTATCTCTGCTGGAGAAATACCGGGCCGACATCGCCATTCTGGGGGCCTGTGCGCTGCATGCCCGGTTTGGATTGAGTGCCAGCCAGGAGGGTGATGCGGAAGTGAAGCGCGCCATGCTGGCGGCAAGCAGCGAACACTGGGTGGTGGCCGATCATATGAAGCTCAACCGTTGTGAACCCTATCTGGTCGCTCCGCTCACCGATATCCATCAACTTTTCCTTGATGCGCCCTGGAGCGAGTTTGACGTCACCGACGCTACACAGGTCAACATCACACATTCTTAATGGCAAGAGGAGTCAGAAATGAGTATTCAGAAAGAGATTCGCGTCGCCCTCATCGGCTACGGATTTGTCGGTAAAACATTTCATGCACCTTTAATTCAATCCGTTCCCGGTTTGAAGCTGCATGTTGTTTCGTCTGGCAGTGAGGAGAAGGTCAAAAAGGACCTGCCTGACGTCATCGTTCTCGACTCCCCGGAAGCGGCCATCCAGCATGCAGATATTGATTTGGTGGTGATCGCCTCTCCCAACGCGACACACGCGCCATTGGCTAAGCTCGCGCTGAATGCCGGCAAGCATGTGGTGGTGGATAAACCCTTTACGCTGGATCTGGCAGAGGCCAGAGAACTGGCGGCACTGGCCCGTGAGAAGACATTACTGCTTTCAGTATTTCAGAACCGCCGCTGGGATACCGATTACCTGGGGGTAAAAAAGGTCATCGATTCTGGCGCGATTGGTCAGGTCAAACATTTCGAGTCTCACATAGACCGATTCCGCCCGGAAGTGCGCGACCGCTGGAGAGAACACGATATTCCTGGCAGCGGCTTATGGTTCGACATTGGGCCTCATATCATCGATCAGGCTCTGCAACTTTTCGGACTGCCAGAAACCGTTTCTGGTGACATCGCCGTCCTGCGTCATGGCGGAAAAAGCAATGACTGGGCGCACGTCACGCTTAGCTACCCTGAGCATAAAGTGATCCTGCATGCCAGCATGCTCGCCGCGGGTGGCGTGTCACGCTTTACCGTTCACGGGGACAAGGGCAGTGTGGTTAAACCCAAAGCCGACCAGCAGGAAGCGCAACTGATTGCTGGCATCGAACCGGGTTCCGCGACCTGGGGCGAAGATCAGGATGATTTGATGGTATTTGACAGCAATCTGCAGGTCACGTCAGTCAAAACGCCAAAAGGCGACCAGCGTCAGTACTATATCCAGGTGCGAGATGCGCTGGCGGGCAAGCAGGCTAATCCAGTTTCTCCCGCTCAGGCGATTGCCGTCATGGCGGTGATTGAAGCGGCAGTGCGCTCATCGGAGACCGGTACGGTGCAGAAACTCGCGCTGAGTGAAGCGGAAGCTGGTGCGTTTTATCAACGGAGTTAACCGGTTGGTAGCGCTCAAGCTATCCGGCCAGGAGTTAATTTGCTGGCACAAGTGTGCCAGCGGATAAAAATGTCTCTGGCCAGATTTTAGTGCATGGAATTAATCATGCCGCGTCGGAATCTCACCCCTCCGTGCGCGGCGCGTTTAATGTCCTGAAACTTTTCGCGTGTTCTTACCCTAGGCATTAAGAGTGAAATTTGGTGGCAAGAATGCACGTATAGCTACGGTCATGATTGCCTTCGAAGTTGCAAGGCTTCATACCAGAGTCATCAACAAGGTGAGAAATTGACCTGATTCATATTTTGATGCATGATGACATCAGTTTGTGAATCATATGAGGTGGCGAGATGCGTACTACAGTGACGATTGATGATGTGCTGTATGCTCAGGCTCTGGATATGGCCGATCCAGATATGGACAAGGCTGATATTTTCCGTGAAGCGATGAAAACGTTTGTTCGGGTACAAGCGGCAAAGCGCCTTGCTTCATTGGGTGGCGCAGCGCCTGAAATGGAAAGCATTCCCCGCCGTCGCGAGGAACCGTCTGCATAATGTCCATTCTGGTTGATACATCTGTCTGGGTAGATCATTTCAAAAACAGAAATGAAGAGTTAGTGCGGTTACTGAGCGGGGACCTGGTATTGATTCATCCAATGGTGATTGGAGAACTTGCCTGCGGCACTCCGCCAGCGCCCCGCGTGCGCACACTCCGTGACCTGAACTTGTTACCGCAATGCCACCAAGCCAGCATGAGTGAGGTGATGGCATTTATTGAAAATAAAATGCTGTACGGACACGGCTGTGGCCTGGTGGATATCACCTTGCTTGCATCTGCTCTCATTACCCCCGGAGCAACGCTCTGGACGCTCGATAAACGGCTCGTCAAGTTAGCCAATCATCTTAATGTAGGTTATCAGCCTGTTCACTAACGTTAACTTCATCGTTAAGTTATCCCGCCCGCACAATCATAGCGAGATGAACCCGCCTTCACAGTCGCTAACAACATCATATTCAACACCAATCAGACGCGTTCCGATATCCGCAGCTGCCAGTTCGGGGTTATTTAATTTCACAGTGGTTGACTGCTCCCCGGCCAAAGGGCGAGGAGCAGTCACCAAGAGATTGTGGATTGCTATAACGTCAGTGGCGGTTACGATTACCTGCTCAAGATTATCGCGCCCACCATATCGATGTTTCAGGATCTGATGGAACGCCTGTTGGAGGACGATATCGGCATTGAAAAATTCGCCAGCCGTATCGTTCTCCGCCAGCCTTATCCGCAGCGTGGAGAGCCGCTAAACGTGATTGCCCATGGTGTTGCGAGCTGGAAGTAGGGATCGTCACCTTTGGTAAATCATCATCTCTCAACCCAGCGCTGAGGATGGCCAGCGCTGCTTTCCCTGCAATAAGTATCGTGCGCAAAGGCTGAAAAACTATTACTGGTCAGTGTAGGTTCCTGCCTCTAAATCTCGAGGTCATCACTTCATGTTTTATGTTGTTACATATCATATCGTTATGATTTCACTTCGAGAGGGTTTAAGTGGGTCAGTTTTGCGGTTGTTTAACGATAATGAAACTGTCGGTGTGAGCCTGAATTGAATCAGGGAATGACTAAAAAAGCGTGACTAAGTCAAATAAACGCTTTCCGGCCTGCATTTTCCATTTAAATTCCGTGAATTTAGATTAATGCGAAAGCGAAAATAAATTCGTTATTAATTATTTCATAAATCCATCCTCAATAACTGTCTGTCGATTGGTTGCTACGATGTTTCAATATTTGAGACAGCAAAGAAATTGAATAAGTTTCAACGCTAAGACCGATTTATTTTTACTATATCCGTAAGGGATTATCACCTTAAGTTATAAATTTAGCGTTAGTTCTGTTTATTTTTCGTCATTACCGTAAATAACTTGATCAGTGAATTGTAATAATTATAATTCTCATTCGCCTTCTTGGGCGGGTGGGAAATCTGTTGCTGTGTACCTCTTTCACGCTAAAGCGCTTCCTACTGAATCTGTTCTGAAAATATGTTTTACAGGGAATTCTGTCTCTCATTCTGACGGAGTTGGGTGTTTGCGCATCTGAACACCCACCAGTCATCTCATTAATAACAAATTTCAAAGGATGATAATGTCTCGTTCTTCACGTCAAGCCAGGGTAATAAAGGTGAATAATAATATCGGTATGAGCCAAACGCTGCCGATGATCTCTTTACTGGCCTTGGTTATCGCGACTGCATTACACAGCCCGAAAGTTTCCGCTGCAGAGACCACCACTAAAGAGCAAACGCTGGAAGTCACGGCGGCAGCCGGTAGCACCAATAGCAGCCAGGACACGGACTACAACGTCCCGGTTACGCGCGCCGCCACTAAATTAGCGCTGACCGCGCGTGACACGCCGCAGTCTGTTTCTGTCATCACCAAACAGCGTATGCAGGATCAGAAGCTGGAGACGTTAACTGATGTCTTAACCAACACCACCGGCATCAGTCAGTTCAACTCTGGCGCTAACCGCAGCAATTTCTACTCACGCGGATTCATGATCGATAACTACCAGATCGATGGCGTGCCAGCACTGATTGATAGCGCCTGGAATCTGGGTGATACCCTGTCAGATACCGCAGTTTATGACCGCGTTGAAGTGGTACGCGGTGCGACGGGTCTGATGACCGGCGCGGGCAGCCCGGCAGCGTCAGTGAACATGGTGCACAAGCAGGCAGACAGCAAAACGTTTCAGGGTAATCTGTCAGCCAGCTACGGCAGCTGGGATACCCAACGCTATGTGGCCGATCTTTCCGGTCCATTGACCGAGTCCGGCAATGTGCGCGGACGCGTGGTGGCGGGCTATCAGGATGGCGACAGCTGGCTGGATCACTACCATACGCAGAAGAAATTCCTGTATGGCACCGTCGCGGCCGATCTCACCGATTCCACCACGCTGACACTGGGTTACGATTATCAGGAAACCAACATACAAGGTGCGACCTGGGGCGGCTTGCCGACTTTCTATCTCGACGGCAGCAAAACCAACTACTCTCGCAGTACCAACCTCGCACCAGATTGGGCCTACAACAACAGCGATTCCAAAAAGGTGTTCGCCAGCCTGAAGCAGACGTTTAATAACGGCTGGGAGCTGAACCTGAGCGGCTCGCACACTGAAGCGACCATGGACAGTAAGTTGCTGTATATCGACGGTTACTTTGATAAATCGACCGGTATCGGTATCGGCCCTTATGAGGGCTATGACTTGTTAGGCGGTACCGGTTATAACACCGCAAAACGCAAAGAAGATACCGCAGACGCCTATGTCACCGGTCCGTATGAGCTGTTTGGTCGCCAGCATGAGTTAATGGCGGGTGTCACTTATATCCGCCAGCACGATCGCTACGTCAGTGCCTCCACCAGCTTCACCTCGGCAGACGTGGGTGATTTCAATGACTGGGGTAATTATCCAGAACCGGATTGGGACGATCAGGCGCTGTCGCAGGATAATGTGATTCGTCAGAAATCCGCTTACTTAGCCACGCGCATTTCACTGGCCGATCCGCTGCATCTGATCCTTGGCGCCCGATACACGCAATACAACGCCAACACGCTGACGCAGAATATGGAGAAGAACAACATCACGCCGTATGCAGGCCTGGTGTATGACATCAACGATACCTATTCCGCCTACGCCAGCTATACCTCGATTTTCAAACCGCAGACCTATCGTAATGTGCAGGGTGCTTATCTCTCTCCTGTCACCGGTAAAAGCTATGAAACCGGGATCAAGGGCGACTGGATGAACAGCCGCATCACCGCATCGCTGGCGGTGTTCCGTATCGAACAGGATCACCTTGGCGCGACGGATTATGCGCTGGTGCCAGGCAGTACCGATTACGCTTACTACGAGCAGAACGGCACGGTGAGTAAAGGTGTTGAATTCGAAATCAACGGTGCGGTGACCGATAACCTGCAGATGACCTTCGGTGCAACGCGCTATGTGGCGAAAGATGGCGAAGATGCCGCGCTGAACCCAACGCAGCCGCGTACTTCACTGAAACTGTTCACCAGCTATCGCCTGCCGATGCTGCAGGATCTAACCGTGGGCGGCGGCGTGAACTGGCAGACGCACACCTGGGATAACGTAGCGGGACCTGGCGGAACTTCAACGCTGTATGCAGAGCAGGGCAGCTACGCGCTGGTGGATCTGTTCGGACGCTATCAGGTTACCAAGCAGCTCTCCGTGCAGGCCAACCTGAACAACCTGTTCGACAAGACGTATAACATCGATGTCGGCAGAAACACCGTGTACGGCGAACCGCGTAACGTTTCTATCTCAGCGAACTACCGATTCTGATTTGGCTGAATTCTCCACGGAGAAAGGCCCTGTCATAATCTGATAGCTGGAACCTTCACGCCTGGTGTGCGGAGGTTCCAGCGTCACACCCATCAAGTAAAGTTAATCCCGCAACACCTCAATGAATAATCACAAGTCTCTATACTTAAGGTCATTCGTTACATTGAGGGCGTAAGTTTTGACACCAGAATCTGAACATATTGATGCCATGGCCTGGCAGGAACTGAATAACGCAGCAAACGATCCCCACGCCGGGTTTCGTTATCTGAACGTCTGCACCATTGATACTGCGTTCAAACCACAGGCTCGCATGATGGTGTTAAGGCGAACGGACAGTGCCCAGCGGCTTCTGGAGTTTCACACCGATATCCGCAGTGCAAAATGGCAGGAATTAGCCCTCAACCCCGCTGCAACGGTATTGGGATTTTGCTCGCAATCACGCCTGCAGTTACGTTTGCAGGGGGTTTTCAAACGATATGAACCGGCAAGCTCTCTCGCCGGGCAAACGTGGCAAGGGTTGCCAGTCTGGACGCGCAGGAGTTATTCAGGCGGGCCGCCGGGAGAAGAATGGTTGTTTCCGCGCGATCAAATCCATCATGCTGAAAGTGAGGAGAGCGGGGAAGGCGGTCAGCGCCATTTTGGTGTGTTGGTTTTTCAGGCTGAGTCGCTCGACTGGTCTCGGCTTGAGCGCGACAATAATCGCAGGGCACGACTGACTTATTCCGCAACGGGAAGTCTGACTACATTCACCTGGATTAACCCTTGAAGATTCGGCATCCTTCCATTCCCTCGTAATAACAGCCTCGCTTTATTATCTGTGCACCGCAAATAACACGTTGTGGGCGATGTGGATGCCGGCGAGGGTTAACCCACGATCTGAATTCGAAAATCAAAAAAGTCTTCTGTAAAAACCTCTCAGACCCAACGCAATACCGTGACTCAGATCTCATTTTTCAAATCCTGACTATAATCATACCTTTCTTTACACAGTGTTAGCTGTGTTTTTAGCAACCCATGGAAGCTCAAATGCAAAACTCTTCTCCGCCCCCATCGGATGATGGCGGCTCGCTCAATTTAACCGTGCAGCAACGTCTGTTCTTTGTGGTGTTAGTCGCCACCATGGGCGCGCTGGCGTTCGGTTATGACACGGGCATCATTTCCGGTGCGCTGCCCTATATGACTCTGCCGACCTCGCAGGGCGGACTTGATCTCACCCCCTTTACCGAAGGGCTGGTCACTTCAGCGCTCACATTTGGTTCAGCGTTCGGGGCCTTCGTTAGCGGGTTTGTCTCTGATCGCTTTGGCCGCCGTATCACGCTGCGCAGCCTGGCCGTGTTATTTGTCGCTGGTGCGTTAGGCACCACCATCGCGCCGAATCTTGAGATCATGGTGGTGATGCGATTTATCCTCGGATTCGCCGTGGGGGGCGGATCCTCCACGGTTCCGGTGTTTATCGCTGAGATTGCGGGTCCGAAACATCGTGCGCCGCTGGTCAGCCGTAATGAGCTGATGATTGTGTCAGGCCAGTTGCTGGCTTACATCGTCAGTGCGGCGATGAGTCTGTTACTGCACGATCCGAGCATGTGGCGTTATATGTTGTCGCTGGCGATGATCCCGGGCGTGCTGCTGTTTATTGGCACCTTTTTTGTCCCGGCCTCACCGCACTGGATGGTGGCCGAAGGGCGCATAAACGAGGCGTTACGTATTCTGCGCAAATTGCGTGAGAATCCGCGCGAAATCAAAAAAGAGATGGCGGAGATGCGTCAGAACGCGCGCGAAGCCCGTCAGGGGCCGCCCGCTCGTGAACTGCTGAAAGAAAAATGGATAGTACGATTGCTGCTGTTGGGCTGCGGTATGGGTATCGTGGCGCAATTCACCGGTGTGAATGCTTTTATGTATTACACGCCTATCATTCTTAAAAGTACCGGACTTGGCACCAGCGCGTCGATCGCAGCCACGATAGGCAACGGCGTGGTATCTGTGATCGCGACTTTTGCCGGCATCAAAGCGATCAGCCATTTTGGTCGCCGCCCAATGCTTATCACCGGGTTATCGGTGGTGATCGCCATGCAGCTGGCGCTGGGAGCGGTGCTGATACTGATGCCGCACAGTTTAGTGCAAAGCCTGCTGGCGCTGGCCTGCATCCTGGTGTTTCTCTTCTTTATGCAGATGTGTATTTCGCCCGTGTATTGGCTGCTGATGTCTGAGCTGTTTCCGATGAAAGTACGTGGCGTACTGACCGGTTCAGCGGTGGCTTTTCAGTGGATATGTAACGCCATCATTGCGTTGGCTTTCCCGCCACTGCTGTCGCTGGTGGGAAATAATGCATTCTTTATCTTCGCTGCGATCAACGTGGCTTCCCTGGTGTTTGTCGCGGTGATGTTGCCGGAAACCCGTGGCAAATCGTTGGAAGAGATCGAATCACACATGCGTGAACATTTTGGCGAGAGCACGACTGAAACGGCGGCTTCAGCGTAGCGATCAAATCGTGTCAAGACCCGCTGCCGACCGTGTGGCTTTTGGCTGCGCGGCGGCAGCGTTCCGAGCAGTACTGCACTTCATCCCAGCAATTTTCCCACTTTTTACGCCAGGTCATCGGCTTATGGCACTGCTTGCAGTAGCGGACGGGCAGGGATTTTTTGTTTCCTTTGAAGCCTTTCATAACGTGTTGCCTGCAATGAAGTGAGCCAGCATTCAACAGTTCAATCTGATATCGAATATTTAAAAGTTGTTAAAACCGATAAACATCGCCAAAAAAATCTCATTACTTTGATGTTGTCCATCAGATCCTGGTGCTACACACTTCGCTAAATCAGCGCAAAACGAAGGTTTTCCCAGTGAGTCAAAAGGAGCGAGCAACGAATAACCCGAAAACTTAGTAAAGCACGCCAACCCTGTCAATCGGTAGGTGATAGTTAGCGAGTTAAGTCTATACGATGAAAGTATTCGACGGCGCCGTCTGTACTACTTTGAACATTGACTGGCATTTTGAGGTTATGAAAACTCCTAAATTAACCTTGTTAAGAGTAGGTTTAGTTGCTGGGATATACCATTTTTAACTCATTGTTTTAGGTGTTATTTTTTGTTTTTGTGGTTTATGTTGCTAATAATTTGCATGAAAATAGGTAAATATACCTAGGGGTGTTTAGCGTAAAATATTGCTGATGATTAAGATCAAATTTATAAGATCCGCTTTTTTACACTGACTTATGCATTCATTGTGGAGTTATATACTGTGAATTCTTATTTATTTGGTGTTTTGTGTTAATAATGTTGTCTCATTGCTGCATGATTTTTTTTTAAATAGGATTTACATCGCATCAGGTGACTTCAGTCCCCCGATGCGGCGTAAATATGGATGTTCAACGTCTAGCTTGAAGGAGTATTTGTGCATTTTGTCGCTGACGAATGTTTATATGGATACACTATTTTCCAAAATTTAGAGTACAGGCTTTCAACCCGAACGCTGATCAACATAAAAAATGGGCGGATGATAATGTTTGGTGTGACAAAAGCCAGACTATTCGAATATATGCTATCTCGCATGGATGAATTTGAGGTCTGTGATAGTGATATTATCACAGATGTATTTTATAACTTTGGTTTAAGATGCACCAGGTCTTATTTATTATCAATGGTAAAAAAATTCGCGATGCATTTAATTTTGTCGGTTTTGAACGTTATCCCTTTTCAAGAGTTAATGGTAAGGCATATAAAATAGATAGAGGATCTATTGTGCGTATTTATCTGGTGAAAAACCCCTTAGATATAAGTAGAGTGTTATAAAAAGGAAGGATGTTAATGACACTGCTGGTATTTACGACTAATTTTGTTATAAAAGAAGCCATAAAATCATTAATTGAAGACGATAAAGAAGTGTTCTTTTTTGATAATCGTCTTGCATTCATAGTTTGCGCAACGATTTTGGATCGCCCCAGTATTCTTATCGACTCGATAGGAGGAGATTGCGATAATATAAAATGGATATACTTTAGACTCGCCGAACGGGGGTTGTCACGGCGCGCGTATTTTCTTACTACAGAGGAAAACATCAGGAACAACTACCTGAAAATGTTTAATCTGATCGCGACGCTTAAAGAACTTAAGATACTTTGTGACCATGCTAATCGTTCAGACTTCATAGACAGACAGACGAGATTGAAGAATGTATTACACAAAGGGTTAGCTAAGCGTTTGTCGCATGAACACATTGCCTTTATGATGAGCTTATATGATGCAAAAAGAAGTCATTATTTAAGGAAGCGCAAGTCTGATAGCGCTAAAAATAACTATTTATGGAATAGACTTTCATTAAAAAGTGGTCTTGAAATGAAACAGCTCATCTTACTTTTATCATAGAGAATAGGCTGCTGCAGTCGTTTAATTGATAGTTAAACAATAAAATCATTGTTCTTTCTCCGGAGTTATAGAAAGGTAATGGTTTTATTGATTTAGCGGTATTTCCGCCCTGACGGCATCGGAGCTGTTTCGGTGCAATAATTTTTCAACAATAAGGATATGTACAATGCCAGTTAAATTCACCGCGACATTACGAAAATTGCTAATGACATCTGTTTTAACTACAGTCCCATTTATTTCAAATGCGGCTGATGGGACAATTAATTTTACCGGGAAAATTCTGGATGCTGCCTGTACTATAGATACGAGCACGGAATCGCAAACTGTTAATCTGGGAAATATTCCCAAAAGTTCCTTCAATGCTGCAGGTGATGTTGCAGCAGCAACGCACTTTAGCATTGTGCTTAATAACTGTCCTGCATCAGTAACGTCTGCTTCGGTAAAATTTGATGGGCCGTCAGATGCTTCTGATAGCAGCATTCTGGCGCTAGGCAGTGGGGAGACAGCGAAAGGTGTGGGTGTGGCTTTTTATGAGGAAGATGGTATCACCCCCATCCCTCTGGCCACTCAATCTAAAAGCATCGTATTAGATACGACCTCAAAAAGTGCGCTTGAGGCCGCTGTTAACAGTAATAAAATGTCGTTTGTTGCAAAGTATAAAGCAACGCAGGCGAGCGTCGTTGCGGGGACTGCAAACGCATCATCAGATTTTACTATCACCTACCAGTAATCACCAGGGCGTGCTTTTGGCACGCCTTCATTAATCAGATGAATTACGGACATGAATAATGAGTATATTCATTCGCGCAATTTTATTACTGTGCGCATGCATCTTTAATGTATCGAGTCAGGCAAGTGTCACTGTGGGTGGTACACGGTTGATTTATCATGGTGCCGAAAAAGAAGCCTCACTTTCAGTGAGTAATAGTAAGGATGCCAATCCGTATTTAATTCAGTCATGGCTCGAAGTGAGTGAAGAATCATCGAAAAAAACACCATT
Source organism: Type-E symbiont of Plautia stali (assembly GCF_059731115.1). NCBI lineage: Bacteria > Pseudomonadati > Pseudomonadota > Gammaproteobacteria > Enterobacterales > Enterobacteriaceae > Type-E symbiont of Plautia stali. The sequence continues at coordinate 189,737 of NZ_AP035908.1, read as the reverse complement.
TATAGTGACACCGCCGCTGTTTCGACTGGATGGAGGGCATGAAAATACACTACGGGTAATTTACGCTGGTGATGGCGCACTGCCAGGGGATCGTGAGTCTCTCTTTTGGCTGAATGTCAAATCTATTCCTTCAATGGAAAAGTCCAATCAAAATAGATTGCTCATTGCTGTAAAGACCCGCATTAAACTCTTTTATAGACCTGCTGAATTGAGTAATGAAAAAGCCAGTGAAGCATGGAGAAAATTGAATGCAATACGCAACGGTAAATTGGTCATTATTTCCAACCCAACACCCTTTTATATCTCTCTTTTTTCATTGAGAATTGAGGGTAATGTCGTTAATCATCCCCCTATGATATCGCCATTCGGAACGGTATCTATAACCGGGCAAGGTGATGAAGTTTTCTGGACAGCGATAAATGATTATGGTGGCGTCACGCAGGAATCGCGACTGGTACTGAAGTAATTCATTTTTATAATTAGCTGTGTCATCTCCATAGGAAGGCAAAGTGAAAAGTATTTATAATCTTTGGGGTCGGTCCTTTTCCGAGCCGCGAACTTATATATATGCTCAGTTATCAGCAATTGCGCTTTTGTTTTCAGGGATGCTTCCTGTCCAGGCAGGTGACCTCTATTTCATGGCAGATGCACTCGAGAAAACGAGCACGGGACCAAAACAGATCGACCTTGCACGTTTTGAACGAGGAGGACAGTTGCCAGGAACATATAGGGTTGAGATATGGTTGAACCAGAAATACATCGCAACGGAGGACATTTCTTTCGTCGTCATTAACGGTGTGGGCCTGGCACCCGAACTTAACCGTTCTTTATTCGAAATACTGGGTGTCAGGATTCACGCATTCCCGGCTTTGGCGGCACTACCGAATGAAACGATCATTACCGATCCCGGGACATTTATTCCTGATGCATACACCCGATTGGATTTTGACAAACAAAAATTGATTATTTCAATTCCGCAATCGGCATTAAACATACGAGCGCGTGGTGCAGTCGACCCCTCACAATGGAATCAGGGTATAAATGCTTTGATGTTTAATTATAGCGTCAATGGCTCTCGAAACTGGACAAAGTATGGCGACCAGCAGGATCAACTCTACATGAATCTTCAGAGCGGTGTGAACATTGGCCCGTGGCGTTTGCGAAATTACAGCACAGGAACGAAAAACGGAGGGAATGGAACGCTTACCTCTTTGACGACAACGTTGAGTCGTGATGTTCAGTCATTGACGGGGCAGCTTCAGTTGGGTGAAACAAGTACGCCCGGCGACATTTTTGATAGCGTCATGTTTCGTGGTGCACAACTTTTCTCTGACGACACGATGTTGCCAAACAGCAGGAGAGGTTTTGCTCCTGTGATCCGTGGTATTGCGCGGACCAATGCCATGGTTACCGTAAAGCAAAACGGCTATACGATTTATCAGACTTATGTTGCGCCAGGCAGTTTTTCAATCGGTGATCTTTATCCCACCGCGGCAAGCGGTGACTTAGATGTAACGGTGACTGAGGCTGATGGAAGCACTCAACATTTCGTGCAACCCTTTTCCGCCGTGCCAGTCATGTTAAGGGAAGGGCGCCTGAAATATGCGCTCAGTGGCGGCCAATATCGAACCACAAAACAAGAAGCCGAGACTCCGATCTTCGGGATGGGAACACTGGCCTACGGCGTATCCAATTACCTGACGCTGTATGGTGGTTTACTTGGAGCGAACAACTATTTATCAGGGGTTGTGGGGACGGGATTAAGTTTCGGGGATATTGGTTCATTGTCAGCTGATATGACCATGGCAGATAGCCAACTCATTGGTGATGAATCCAATCGACAGCGCGGACAATCATATCGACTCCAGTACTCTAAAACTGTTGCGGCAACCGACACTACGGTGACTTTAGCAAGTTATCGCTATTCCACCGAAGGCTTTTACACGTTTCAGGAAGTTAACGAATTTAATAGTCAGCGCTATAACAAACGAAGCCGTCTGCAGCTAAACCTTAACCAGTTATTGCAAAACTGGGGAAGTTTTTATATTTCTGCCTACCAACAGGATTTCTGGCGCAAATTTGGATATGAACGCAACCTCAGTACTGGATTTAACACCAGCATTAATGGGATCAGTTACTCGCTGGGATATACTTATAGCGAAACACCCGGAAATGCACAAAAGGACCAGATTCTGTCATTAAATGTACAGGTACCGCTTAGCAACTGGCTTTCAAACAGTTGGGCAAATTACAGTGTCAATGTGCAAAAAAGCGGCCCTGAAGCACATCAGCTAGGGCTGAGTGGAACGGCCCTTGCAGACAATAATCTCAGTTATTTACTGCAACAGGGCTATTCTTCATCAGGCGGCCAGACAAGGGGGGCTGTAAGTGGCATGTATAAAGGAGGATATGGCACGATTAATGGCGGATATAATTACAGTCAGGCGAACAGACAATTTAATTTTGGCTTACAGGGCGGGATTGTTGCTCACGAAAAAGGGGTGACTTTTTCACAGCCTCTGGGGGATACCGTTGTGTTGTTAGAAGCCGAGGGTGCTCCTGATTTAAAAGTGGACAATAATCCCGGTGTTAAAACTGACCGGCAGGGCTATGCTGTTTTACCTTACGCCAGCGCATACCAGGTCAATCGCATCGCTATTGATACGCGTTCGCTTGATTCTGATGTTGATATATCAGAATCGGTGGTCAATGTCATACCAACGCGTGGTGCCGTAGTACGCGCTGAATTTCGTGCCCGTACAGGTTATCGCGCTTTAATAAAATTAATTTATAAGAATAAGACCGTTCCTTTTGGTGCGCTTGTGAAACTCGATAGAGAAAACATCATGAGCATTGTTGGTTACGATGGTGAAGTTTATTTAAGCGGTCTTAATGTCGGTGATAATATCTCAGCATCATGGAATGAAGTTATTTGTCATTCGCAAGTGAAATTACAATCCGCTCCCGGAAAAATTCAGCGCTTAACGGTTGCGTGTGAATGAGTGATGCATCTGTTATTAGATTTAGAATCATGGAGTTTTGGCGAGCATGTCGTTATTTTATAAGTTGATAGTTTTAACAATAAATTTTTCAATATCCTCTTGTGCTTATGCATATTGTACAGCATCAGATGCAACCGTATTTTTTGAAAAAAACATTATCATTCAGCGTGATGTTCCCGTTGGAACGGTACTTGCCTCAATAACGACAGTCACTCCAATCACCTGTGATGCTGAGGGGCAGGCTGCTTATGAAGGATCATGGTTCATTCAGTTAGCGGGTGGAAACATCGACCATGGTTCAACGGTGCTTAATGATGTCAGAGCCACAGATATTCCCGGTGTGGGAATAAAATGGAGTAATCACTCAAGCACCACGAATACAACTGGTATTGTAACAAGAAGAAGCCTTAACGATGCTGTGTGGAACCGAGGAATACTCCAGATTGGTGTGTCAACCTTTACGGATACGTTCGAATTAATAAAAACCAGTCATACACCAGCGACAGGGAATATCCCTACATTTGCCCTGAACATGGAGTACAGCACTCCTGTCAGTAATAATGTTAAAAGATTGCCACTGTATAAATATATTTTTACTCCGATTAATACCAGCACTGTTTCTTGTCAAGTTAGCGATCGGAACTTAAATGTCAATATGGGTATTGCGACGATACCTAAGTTTAATGGTGTAGGAAGTACCTTAAATCCAGTGGATTTCTTCGTTGCTCTTAACTGTGACGAGAATACTGCTGTGAATATCACAATCGATAATGTCAGTCCGATTACTGATCCCGTAAATGGAGTGTTAGGTCTAAACAGTGATTCAACAGCAAACGGAGTAGGTGTTCAGTTGCTCTATAATAATACACCTGTCCAGTTTGGTAAGATGATTAAATTTGATACAATATTAACTGCCGGGAAAATAGTTAACATCCCATTCAGGGCATCTTATTACCAAACTGAGACAAACATTGAATCAGGAACGGCCAATGCAACGGCATCCTTTACCATGACCTACCAATAAAGTCTGATGGTACCTGAGGGGAGAAACCCCCTTTGAAGATTTAATGTGGGGGGATCAATTAAAAAGACCGCTGCAAAAAAATTATCCTACAGTCTCGCGACATCCCTTCCCGGGATCGCCGCAACTAATGATTTCGTGTAGCTGTGCTGTGGCGCGCTGAAGACCTGTTGCGGGGTGCCCGTTTCAACCACATCGCCTTTGTACAGCACGATAATGTCGTCACAGATCTGGCTAGCGACGCGCAGGTCGTGGGTGATAAAAAGAATCGATACCTGTGTTTTCTGCTGCACTTCTTCAAGCAGCGCTAATACCTGCGCCTGCACGGAAACATCCAGCGCCGACACAGATTCATCGGCAACCAGCAACAAAGGGTCAAACATCAGCGCGCGGGCAATGCCAATGCGCTGGCGCTGACCGCCAGAAAACTCGTGCGGATAGCGCTCATAAGCACTGGGCTCAAGCCCAACCAAAGACAGCAGGCGTAGCGCTTTTTTCCGCACCTCTGTCGCCGTCATGCCGCCATGCGTGAGCGGGCCGACGGAGAGAATCGTTCCGATGGTGTGGCGCGGATTGAGTGAGGCGAAAGGATCCTGGAAAATCATCTGAATGAGCGGACGCAGCGGGCGGAATTCCACTTCGGGGATTGGCACAATATCGCGGCCGTCAAAGCGGATTTGTCCTGAGTCAGCAGCAAGCAGCTTCACCAACAGGCGTCCGAGGGATGACTTGCCGGATCCAGACTCGCCGACCACGCCCAGCGTCTGCCCTTTGCGCAATATAAAGCTGACCTTATTCAGGGCACGCACCTCTCGGCCACGGCCGAAAAACCCGGAAGATTTACGATAGGTTTTGCACAGGTCAACGGCCTCCAGTACGATGGGTTGGTGATCTTTGCGCACGCGCTCGTCCTGACGCAGATGTGGCACGGCGGCAATCAGCTGTCGAGTGTAAGGATGAGCAGGGGAGCTAAGCACCTTTTTGGCTAGGCCCTCTTCCACAATCTGCCCGCTGCGCATCACGATCACCCGGTCGGCGATTTCCTGCACCACGCCAAAATCGTGGGTGATAAACATCACGCTCATCTGCTTGCGCGTTTGCAGAGTGCGTATCAGCTGTAAAATCTGCGCCTGGGTGGTGACGTCGAGCGCGGTGGTCGGCTCATCGGCTATCAGCACGTCAGGATCCAGCGCCAGTGCCATGGCGATCATCACGCGTTGGCGCTGACCGCCAGACAGGTTAAAGGGATACTGATGCTGCACGGTTTCAGGCTCCGGCAGCCCGACCTCGGTAAGCAGCGAAAGTACCTTCTGCTGGCGCAATAGTGGCGTGCCTTCATTATGCGCTTCCATCACCTCGGCAATCTGCTTGCCGATGGTCATAATCGGATTCAGTGCCGACAGTGGGTCCTGGAAAATAATGGCGATGGATTTGCCCTGCAGGCTGCGCAGCTGCGCGGGCGAAGCGGTTAGCAAATTAACGTCGTTGAGGCGCATCTCGCCCTGAGTGACAGTCAGCGCGGGCGGCAGCAGTCCCATCGCCGCATGTGCCGTCACCGATTTTCCCGAACCGGACTCGCCGATAATACACAGCATCTCCCCTGGCATCAGGTCGAAAGAAATATCCTCTACCGCGCAGGCGCGATCCATTCCTTCGGGCAATGAAACCGTTAAATGACGAACCGATAATAAAGCCGACTGAGGCTGGGCCATATATATACTCTCGCACTGAAAAGTGGTCGGTAAGTTAAATTAGCATCAGCATTATGTGGCCGGAAAGATCGTTTTATTATGGTGCGATGTAAATTAACTGTTAGGTAAGTAATCACAAAATCCTATGGCAAAATTAGTTGTGACTGTCCACTAAATCCATTAATACTGATTTCGCAGTCACGAATTATCCGGTTAGCCCTGAAGCCCGCGAGGTGGAACGATGACGGAAGTTGCCCGTGAAACTGAATCTGAAACCGCTGGTTTTCACGACCTGGGCGGCCTGGAAAGCCTGTTAAGTTTTTATATCCGCAGTATCAACATTGCCGTCTCCCGCGATCTCGATAACAAACTTTCCGGCCTTGATGTGGCAAAAGGAACTGGGAAAATCAGTACCTTATTGATTGTCTCCCGCCATCCGGGCATCCGTCCCTCTGCCATTGCTGACCTGATTATGCGTGACCGTTCCTCAATGGGTCGTCTGGTCGATAAAATGGTGCAGCAGGGGCTGGTGATGCGCCAGAGCGATCCGGAAGACCAGCGTTCTCAGGCCCTGTATCTGACCGTTAAGGGGCACAAACTGGCGCAGAACGTGGTGGCGTTAACCCAGCAGCAGGACCGTGAATTCTTTCATATGGTCAGCGAAGATGAAAAAACGCTGATGCTCAATCTGTTTAATAAAATAATGTGCTGGCATCGTCAGCAACGCGGCGATATTCGTTTTATTTAGCTGGGTTATTTATTTCACGTCTCATTGTTACAGGGTGATAAATACTCTGAGAGGGCTCTCGGCTTTTATCCATGAAATATTAAACTGGGAAATAAGATAATGCCTGGTCCAAGAGTGGTGCCGGTTCACGGCGATGAAGTGTTACCGAAAAGCGTTGATGTCGTCGTCATAGGCGGCGGGATTATTGGCACCTCGACAGCTCTGGAGTTGGCCGAGCAGGGCCTGCGCGTGGCCCTGTGTGAAAAGGGGCAGATTGGACATGAACAGTCGAGCCGTAACTGGGGCTGGGTACGCATCTCGCGCCGTGATCCGCGTGAAATCCCCTTAATGGCGCAAGCGTTGTCAATCTGGCAGTCGCTCGACCAGCGCATCGAAGCCGACACAGGCTACACCCGTGCTGGCATCGTGTTTGCCTGCCATAACCAGGAACAGATTGATCAGAACCAGCAGTGGTTACAGCAGGTACAGGGCTATCCGGTCACCTCGAAAATGCTGGATGCCGGGCAGTTCAATCAGAAGTTTCCCGGGAACCGTATTGGGGCCTTAGGTGCGCTGTATACCCCAGAGGATGGCCGCGCCGAGCCGCAGAAAGTGGCTCCGGCGATAGCCGAAGCGGCAAGACGCAACGGCGCGTTTATTCTCACCGAATGTGCGGTACGGGGTGTGGAAACCTCTGCCGGGCGAGTTTCCTCAGTCATCACTGAGCGCGGTGAAATCGCCTGTCAAAGCGTAGTGCTGGCGGGCGGTGCGTGGTCTTCGCTGTTTACCTCCCGCCATGATTTGCGACTGCCGCAGCTCAAGGTGATCAACAGCGTGATCCGTACAGCACCGCTGGAGGGCCCGACCGAGGCGCTGTGGTGCCATGGATTCGCCATTCGCAAGCGGCAGGACGGGGGCTATACCGTGGCATCCGGTCATGAAAATCTTTCCGATATGGTGCCGGACGCGTTCCGCTACGCAAGCGATTTTCTCCCCGCGTTAAAAAGCGAATGGCGCTCGTTGCGCTTCCGCCTGGGTGGGCGATTCCTGGATGAAGCACGGCTGGACCGCCGCTGGAAGATGGATCGCGCGTCGCCGTTTGAATACTGCCGCGTGCTGGATCCCATCCCGTCTTATGCCATGGCCGATCGCGCCCTGGCGCAGCTTCAGCAGCACCTGCCAGCGTTTCAACCGACAAAGGTCGCGCAGTATTGGGCGGGCTGCATCGACGTTGTGCCCGATGCGGTGCCGGTGATTTCCGCCGTTGATAGCAAACCTGGTTTCTTTATCGCCACCGGATTTTCCGGTCATGGCTTTGGCATTGGCCCCGCTGCCGGGCGCTTGATGGCCGACCTGGTGCTGGGGCGTTCGCCGATCGTCGATCCGCATGCGTTTCGTTATTCGCGTTTTTCAGATGGCTCAAAGATAGAAATTCTCAGCGGCGTTTGACGCTCGCATTAACCTGACCAGAGGAATCCAGATGACTAAAAAGTTTGATGACATGCTGCCGCATCTCTCCCGACGTAAAGCGCTGACTTACCTTGTGGTTGGGGCGGCTTCGGCGGCGCTGCCGCCGATGTTCAGTTTCGGTGAGGCCTTTGCCGCGGCCGTCGCGACGCCCACCATGCGCAAAGGTCAGATGGTGATTGGCTTCTCACAAGAGCCGACAGTATTCAACCCGCATCTGCCGCACATTGAGGTCGATGAGGGCATTCACTTCAGCATCTTCGACCCGCTATTTGCCATCAACGACAAAGGCGATTTTACGCCGTCACTGGCGATGGAAGTACCGACGGTGGCGAACGGCGGTATTTCGGCCGATGGTTTACAGTTCCACATCAAGCTGCGCGATGGGGTGAAGTGGCACGATGGCAAGCCGTTCACCGCCGAGGATGTGAAGTTCACGCTGGAGTTACTGGTCGACCCGGATTTTCGCAGCTGGCGCAAAACCGGGCATGAACTGGTCCGCGACATCAAAGTCATCTCGCCGACTGAAATCAGCTGGCGCATGGATAAACCGTTTGCGCCTTATCCGGCGATCCTCGCGTCCACCTTTATTGTGCCGCAGCACATTCTCGGCCCGGTAAAAGATAAAAACAGCGCGCCGTTTAATAACGCGCCGATCGGAACCGGGCCGTTTAAGTGGCAGCAGCGCGTGCCCGGTGACCATATTGAGCTGGTGGCAAATACCGACTACTTCACTGGCGGGCCAGGTCTGGCGCGCGTGGTGTACAAATACATCCCGGACCTTAACGTGATGTATACCCAGTTTGCCTCTGGCGATATCGACGTGGTCGGGCTGCAATGGATTTCGGCTGATCATTATGACGATGCGAAAAAACTGCCGGGTAAAGTGGTGGACGTTTCCTCCAGCTCAACCATTGAGAACTTCGCCTTTAACCTGGGGCGCCCGCAATTCCAGGAGCTGGAGGTGCGCCAGGCGATCTATTACGCCATCGACAAGCAGACGATTATCGATTCGCTCTACTACGGCCTGCCAAAACCGACCGAAACCTACATGCCGCCCGGTTCCGCGTACTTCAATCCGAATCTGGAGAAACATGAGTACAGCCCTGACAAGGCCAAAGCGCTGCTGGATAAAGCGGGCTGGAAGCCGGGTTCCGATGGCATCCGCCAGAAAAAGGGCGTGCGACTGGCGTTCACCAACTCCACGACTGCGGGCAATCATCTACGTGAGCAGATGCAGCAGTTCTTGCAGCAGTCATTCCAGGATATCGGTATTGAGATGAAGATCGCCAACCTGCCGCCGGCAGTGATGTGGGGCGAATACTGGATGATGTCGAAATTCGATACGGTGATCGTCGGGATGAGCTTCCTCACCGGGGCCGATCCGGATACCTCCGACTACCTGCGGTCAACCTCGATACCGGCGAAAGGCGGGGCAGGGCAGAACACCTTCCAGTATCAGAGCAAAGCGGTTGACGATCTGCTCACCAAAGGTAGCACGCTGTTTGTACCGGAGGAGCGCAAGGCGATCTACAACCAGATCCAGGAAATCGTGCGCCACGATATGCCGTTCCTGCCGCTGTTCCCGTTCGCCAACGTGCGTGGCCACAAGCAGGGGGCAACCAATGTCATCCCTAACGTTAACGTGCGCATCGACAGCTGGAATGTCGCTACCTGGTATTGGGCGTAACGCCATAAGAGAGGTTCTATGCTGGGCTTTCTGCTACGGCGACTGGGTCAGAGCGTGATACTGCTTTTTCTGGTGTCGCTGATTGGTTTTGCCGCACTGACGCTGGCTCCCGGCGGGCCGCTTTCACAGTACGCCCTGACGCCGGGCATGAGCCAACAGGCGTTAGATCGACTGGCCGAGCAGATGGGCCTGAATCGCCCGCTGCCGGTGCAGTACTGGGACTGGCTGACGCATCTGCTGCGCGGCGACTGGGGACGATCCTATCGCGACGGGCAGCCGGTGCTTGCGGTTATCTTTTCTCACGTGCCCGCCACGCTGCTGCTGATGGTCACCTCGACCCTTCTGGCGGTCAGTATTGGCGCCTGGGTCGGGGTGAAAAGCGCCGTGAAACGCTACAGCCTGTTTGATGACGTGGCAACTATGGCCTCGATGATCGCCCTGTCGATCCCGACCTTCTGGTTCGGGCTGGTCGCGATCTACATTTTCGCGCTCAAGCTGCAGTGGTTCCCGGCCGGCAATATGTACACCGTCGGCGATGGCTCTTTTACCGATGTGTTGCACCATCTGGTGCTGCCGGTGATGGTGCTGACCTTCGTCGACGTTGCCGTCTGGAGCCGCTATATGCGCAGCGCCACGCTGGAAACCATCAACCAAGATTTCGTGAAAACCGCCCGCGCTAAAGGGTTGTCGCCACGGCGCGTGCTGTTGCGCCACGTGGTGGGTAACGCCCTGTTGCCGATGATTGCACTGGCCGGAATGCAGTTGCCGATGATCCTCGGCGGCGCGCTGGTGGCGGAAACCGTGTTTACCTGGCCGGGCATGGGGCGACTGTTCCTGGACAGCCTCGGCTACAGCGATTATCCGGTGGTCATGGGGCTGCTGATGTTCTCGGCGATGATGGTGCTGATCGGCAATCTGGCGGCGGATGTTATCACCGCTCTGGTTGATCCGCGCATCCGTCCGGCTTAAGGAGCAAATGATGTCTGCGACTTCTGTTATGCATCCCGATACGGGCGCTTCACGCTGGTGGCAAAACCGCACGCTACGACACTTTATGCGCCATAAACTGGCCTGTGCGGGTCTCATCCTGATCGTATTGATGGTGTTGGCCTGCGCATTTGGCCCACTCCTGCTGCCGTTTGACGATCTGCATATCGACCTGCGCAATCGTTTTGCGCCACCGCTTACCGGCTGGCACCTGCTGGGCACCGATCCGCTCGGACGTGACACCCTGGCACGCGTGCTGATGGCTGGGCGCATCTCGCTGCTGGTCGGCTTCTTCGCCATGCTGCTCAGTATCGCTTTCGGTGCCACCATTGGCATCGTCGCGGGTTATTATGGCGGTCGCACGGGCAACGTGCTGATGCGCATTGTTGATGCCTTTCTCTCTTTCCCCAGCGTGTTTCTGCTGCTGGCGCTGGCAGCGTTTCTCAAACCCAGTCCGATGATGATCACCGTGATCATCGCCATTACCAGTTGGATGGAGGTGGCGCGCATCGTTGAAACCGAAGTGCGTTCTCTGCGCGAGCGCGAGTTTATTTTGGCGGCGAAAATGCTCGGGCTCTCCGGGCGCTGGATCATGTTTCGGGAACTGCTGCCCAACGTGGTCGGACCGATTATCGTCGCCGCCACGCTGACCGTGGCGCGTGCCATTTTGCTGGAAGCCTACATTAGCTTCCTTGGCTACGGTATCCAGCCGCCGCTGCCAAGCTGGGGAAATATGCTGAATGGGGCGCAACAATACCTGGTGCGTGCACCCTGGCTAGCTCTTGCTCCGGGTCTGGCGATCACTCTCGCGGTGACCTGTTTTAACTGTATTGGCGACGGCCTGCGTGATGCGCTAGACAGCCGCAGCCAGCATTAATCGGAGAGCGAGAGCATGGCGCGTTTTTCCCCATTTGAACAATCGTTATGGTTCGCTACGGCCGCAGCCGCCCCGGAAAGCCTCGTGCTGGCTGGTGAGGTGCAGGCCGATGTCTGCGTGGTCGGCGGTGGCTACACCGGATTGACCACCGCGCTGGAGCTGGCGCAGCAGGGCGTGTCGGTAGTGTTACTTGAGGCACAGAAAGCTGGGTTCGGCGGTTCCGGGCGTAACGCCGGGCACTGTACGCCAACTTTTACCCACTTCAGCCTGCCTCAGCTGCATAAGCTGCTCGGCGCGCCTTGGGCAGAGCGGCTCATTACCCGTCAGACGCAGGCCAATCAACGTGTGACGGCGATGATCGACCGCTATCAGATTGATTGTGAATGGCAGCAGAACGGCTATATCCAGGCGGCAGCGTATCCTGGCGCACTGAAAACCATTGCTGAGAAAGTGCGTGACTATAACGCCGCTGGAGCGAATACCCGTTTGTTGACGGCGAAGGAAGCCGAAGCGATGAGCGGCAGCCCGCGCTTTTACGGCGGATGGTATCACCCGGAAGGTGGGCACCTTAATCCGCTCGGCTATGCACGCGGACTGGCGCGCGCCGTGCAACAGGAAGGTGGGCGGATGTATACCGGTTCGGCAGTCAGCGAGGTCGTGAAGCACGGTCAGCGCTGGCGGATAAAAGCCGCGCAAGGCAGCGTGCTGGCAGAGAAGGTGATTTTCGCCACCGGGGCTTATACCGTGGCGGGTTGGCCGCAGCTGGAGCACAGTTTCAAGATCATGAAGGTATTTGTCGCCGCCACTCAACCGCTAAGCGCCGCCACGCGCCGCAGCGTATTGCCAGAAAACACTACTCTGCATGACGGGCGTGGTGACATCTATGTCTACAAGTACAACGCCGAAGGACGCATCGTCGCTTCCATGTTCCCGATGGGCCAGCGCGGGCGCGATATGACGCTGACGCACCAGATAATGAGCGAGCGCCTGAAGTGGTTACATCCGCAAATAACAGAACCATTGCGCTGGGACTATCTGTGGTTTGGCGAGCTGGATATGCAACAGCGCACCATCCCACGCCTGTACCAGTTGGCGCCGGGCGTGGTGGCGGTAACCGGGCTCTCCGGGCGCGGCGTACCCACCGGCAGCATGCTGGGTTCGATCTTCAGCGAGTGGGCACTCGACTTACCAGAAAACCAGCTGGCGCTCAAAATCGAACCGCTGCACCGCGCACCCTTCTGGATGGGGTTCGGCCCGCAGCTCACGCTGCGTTGGTATCGCAGCCGCGACTGGTTACGCAGCACATTACAGGGAGCGGCGTTGCCGCCTTATGCATGAAAACGGGGGAGCAGAGATGGTAGCAACAACACAGCGTGTGGCAATGATCAGCGGAGCCAGCCGGGGTATCGGTGCGGCAATTGCCACCGAATTGCTTAACGCGGGATGGGCGGTGAGCCTGGGCTGCAGAGCACCGCAGGACGTTGGTAATCCTCATCTCGACAGCCAGATAAACTGCCGCTATGACGCGCTCGACCCTGCCAGTGACGAAGACTGGATAGCCCAGACGATGGCGAAGTTTGGACGCATTGATGCGTTGATCCACAACGCCGGAGTGATGATCCCACGTTCCGTGCTGGAGGCCAGCGACGAAGAATTCGATACCCAATTCTCAGTCAACGTCAAAGCGCCGATGCGTCTCAGCCGCAAAGCCTGGCAGTACCTGGCGCTCAGTGGTGAAGGGCGGGTGGTAATGCTGGTGTCGCTCTCCGGAAAGCGGGTGAAGTCGGCGCAGTCCGGGCTGTACGCGATGAGCAAGTTTGCGGCACTGGCACTGGCTCACGCCCTGCGTCGAGTCGGCGATCAGGATGGCATTCGCGCCACCGCTATCTGTCCTGGATTTGTCGCCACGGATATGGGCACTGCACTGACCGAGATTCCGGCGGAAAAAATGACTCAGCCAGAAGATATTGCCGTGCTGGTACGCACCTTGTTGATGCTGCCGAACAGCGCCAGTATCGCGGAAATCCCGGTTAACTGGACGGTTGAAGACCAGTATTAGAGGCAAAATTATATGGGACCCAATGTAGAGTTAGTCAGTTCGTCGCCGGATTTCCCGACGCAGACAGAAGTGGTGGTGATTGGTGGCGGGATTATCGGTGTGGCCACCGCGCTGTCGCTGGTATCACGCGGTATCCCGACGGTTCTGCTGGAGAAAGGGCGCGTGGCGGCAGAACAGTCGAGCCGCAACTGGGGCTGGTGCCGCCGTACCGGGCGTGACCTGCGTGAGCTGCCGTTGATTAACCTCAGCATGCAACTGTGGGGCGAGATGAACCAGCGCGTGCAGCAGGACACCGGCTTTGCCATCACCGGAATTGCTTATGCCGCGCGCTCCGAATCACAGTGGCAGCGCTACCAGCAGTGGTGCCGTGAGGCGCAGCAGCAGGATATTCATAGCGAACTGCTCGACGGTGCAAAGCTGAAGTCGCGTTTCTCTGGTCTGCAGGGGGATTTTAACGGCGCGTTGTTTACCGCGCTGGATGGTCGTGCCGAACCGCAGAAGGCGGCGCCGGCGATGGTGAAAGCGGCTCAGGCACTGGGGCTAAATCTGCAGCAGCACTGCGCAGTACGGAGTATCGAACGCGCGGGGGGAAAAGTGAGTGAGGTCATGACGGAGCGCGGCACCATTCGCTGCCAATCTGTGGTGGTCGCCGGCGGTGCGTGGTCACGGCTCCTGATGCAGGGCTGTGGCCTGACGCTTCCGCAGCTCAAAGTGTTGAGTACCGTGCTGCGTACCGGCCCGACCGATTATGACCCCGGCATCTGCGTGAGCTTTGGCAAGGTTGCGCTGCGTAAACGCCAGGACGGCGGGCTGACGGTCGCCACTTCCGCAACCAGCATCAGTGATATCACGCCAGACAGTCTGCGTTTTGCGCGTCAGTATCTGCCCGCCTTTCGCGCCGAGCGCCAGAACATTAACCTGCGTCTCGGCAGTCGTTTCTGGCAAGAGCTGACGCGTTGGCAGCCAGGCACGCCGGATAAAATCTCACGCTATGAACGCATCCGCGTGCTGTCTCCGTTGCCGGAAGCGACGGTGGTGAACACCATCGCCCGTAACCTGGTGCAGACGTTGCCGCAGTTGGGGACATTACCGATCGAACAGAGCTGGGGCGGCTATATCGATACCCTGCCGGATGCCATTCCGGTGATTTCTGCTATCGATACGCTGCCCGGTTTGTTCCTCGCCACTGGTTTTTCCGGTCATGGTTTTGGCATTGGACCGGGGGCCGGGCAACTTATGGCCGACCTGGTGACCAGCAGCACGCCGTCGGTGAATCCGCATGCATTTCGTTTTAGCCGTTTCACCGATGGCGAAGTGGTTCGGGCGCAGCACTGGCTGTGATAACGGGCTGAACGGTAAGAGGGCCAGGACTGCCACGTCTTTCCGGTGGGTTGCAAATAATGGGCTATTAATAGAGTTGGTGACAACACCCTTAATTGAACGGTGTTAACTTAGGAGGAACCTGTGCAGCGCTGCTGCTAACAACGTTAAGGGATAAAGATGAGTCAACTATTTAGTGCCGCAAAGATTGGAGAGCTTGAGCTGGAGAACCGCATCGTGATCGCCCCGATGTGCCAATACTCCGCCGACGCGGGATGCGCCAGCAGCTGGCACCGCATCCATTTAGGTTCACTGGCGCTTTCTGGCGCAGGATTGCTGATTCTGGAAGCCACCGCCGTTGAAGCGCAAGGTCGTATCTCGCCGGGAGATCTCGGGCTGTGGGATGACAAAACAGAAGTCGCGTTACACAGCGTGCTGTCTGACATTCGCGCCTGGTCACCCATCCGTCTGGGTATCCAGCTGGGCCACGCCGGGCGCAAAGCCTCATGCCGTGCGCCATGGCAGGGAGGGCATCAACTGCCGGAGAGTGAAGGTGGCTGGCAAACGGTGGCTCCTTCAGCGCTCAGCTTTGCAGAGCAGGATCATGCACCGACCGCATTGGATGAAGCGGGGCTGGCACGCATCAAACGGGCATTTGTGGATAGCGCGCAGCGTGCGGTGCGTCTGGGTATTGAGCTGATTGAAATCCACGCGGCACACGGTTATCTGCTCCATCAGTTCCTGTCGCAACTGAGCAACCAACGTCAGGACCAATACGGTGGTTCGCTGGAGAATCGTTTACGTTTCCCACTCGAGGTGTTTGCGGCGGTACGTGCCGCCGTACCTGCTTCGATCCCGGTTGGCGTGCGTCTCTCTGCCAGCGATTGGGTTGAGGGTGGCTGGGATGTTGAGCAATCCATTGTGTTTAGCCAGCAACTTGAAGCGCAGGGCTGCGATTATGTGCATGTGTCGAGCGGTGGGCTATCACCACAGCAAAGCATCACTGTGGGGCCCGGTTATCAGCTGCCGTTTGCACGCGATATCCGCCAACAGGTGAAGATTCCAGTTATCGGCGTGGGCTTAATTACCGAGCCGCAGCAGGCGGAAGCGGTGGTGGAGCAGGGGGACGCGGATCTGGTCGCGCTGGGTCGTGCCGTGCTCTACAACCCGCACTGGCCATGGCAGGCTGCTGCCGCACTGAATGCGCAGGTCAAGGTTCCATCACAGTATTTGCGTTCTGAACCGCACGGTGTGAAGGGGACGCTGGTTTAATTTTAATTAGTCTGGCGGCTCTACATTCGGAGCCGCTAATCGTCCTTAAGATTGTAAACCTTCTGGACATCATACCTTCCTGCAACGGCTACGAACCTCATTGGCCATCTGATAATCTCCTTGTCTACTTCGTTACAAAATCACGATGTGCCGGTTGTTAGAAGATAAGTCGCGTAAGGGGTATTATTCCTACAAACGCTATACGCTAAATAAGTGTTCCGAATAGTAGATCACTTTGATGGAACTCAGCCCGAATTGTGCGATCTGATCAATCGCCAAAAAAGAAACAAACCACCAACCGGACTGAGCGATGCCGATCATAGCACCCATACCCCGTAGTGAACGACGACTGATGCAGAAAACCGTTCATCAAACCCGCGATAAAAACCACGCCCGCAGGGTAATTGCCATGCTGATGCTCCATCGCGGGGAGCGTGTCAGCGATGTCGCCAGAATGCTCTGCTGCGCCCGTTCATCAGTCGGACGCTGGATCAACTGGTTCACGCTTTACGGCATGGAAGGCCTTAAATCACTTTCACCCGGATGTGGGCATCGCTGGCCGTTTGAGCAGATATGCGCGCTGTTGAGTCGTCTCACTGAGCGTTCTCCCGGTGATTTTGGTTATCAGCGTTCGCGCTGGAGTACGGAGCTACTGGCAATAAAAATCAATGAAATAACGGGTTGCAGACTGCATGCCTCCACCGTGCGGCGCTGGCTTCCCGCTGCCGGGCTGGTCTGGCGCAGGGCTGCACCTACCTTACGCATCCGGTATTTTATGAGGACGAGGTGGATATTCACCTGAACCCAAAAATCGGTGCCGACTGGCAGCGCCGTGGTCAGCAAAAGCGGGTGGTCACGCCGGGACAGAATGAAAAGCATTATCTTGCCGGAGCCCTTTACACCGGTACTGGCCGGGTCAGTTATGTTGGCAGCAGCAGCAAAAGCTCCGCGCTGTTTATCAGTCTGCTGAAGCACCTGAAAGCCTCATACCGGCGGGCAAAAACCATCACGCTGCGTGGATAACGACATTATCCATAAGAGCCGGGAAACGCAGCGCTGGCTGAAAGAAAACCCGAAGTTCAGAGTCATTTATCAGCCTGTTTACTCGCCGTGGGTCAATCATATCGAGCGGTTGTGGCTGGCATTACACGAAACCGTAACCCGCAATCATCAGTGTCGCACAATGTGGCATTTACTGGGCAAAGTACGCCACTTTATGAAAACGGTCAGCTCGTTCCCGGGAGGAAAACACGGGCTGGCAAAAGTGTAGCGATATTAGGACTTATTTAGGCTCTCTGCGCTGAATGCCTGATACGATGCGGGAAAGAGGAGAGGATGACGAGACGGGGGCTGGCCTGAGCTTACGTGCTGCTGTTTGCTCCTTTCCCTACCGGCGATAAATGGTACTCTGTGACTGAATTCATAGACTCTGTGTAACGGCTCTGGCATCGGGATGATAATGAACGAAGAAAAATATATCTGTCACGCCTGTGTGGGCGAGGAATACATCAGTAAGTTGATTATGAATACAGGTAAAGCGAAAAGAAACTGCAGCTACTGTCGGAAAAGAAAAAAGAATGTACCTCTTGAGGAATTAGTTCCAATTCTTCACAAGATGTTTATGGAACATTATGAGCAACCCGAGGATGGGCCATTTTATCACCAGGCTGGAGATCCCGCTGTTGATATAATACAGGATCAACTTTCAGTTGATGAGCAAGCAGCCAAAGATCTTCTCAGTTCTCTCGAAGATGAAAATAACGATTTACATGGACTCGAAATAATTTATGACGAAACCTACAATTACATCAAAGTGAACCGTTCTGAAAATGCTCTAGGCATAGCCTGGGAGAAACTGGAGGAGTCATTAAAGAAAGAGTCACGATATTTTAACCACCAGGTAAAAGACTTTCTTGACCAATTGTTCACCGACATTGATAAGCTGCAGACAAAGAAGAATCAGAGCGCGATCCTTACGCCCGGCATCGATATGACGTTCTATCGTGCAAGGGTGTTTGAGAACGAGGAAGACGTGGTAAAGGCACTTCAGCATCCCGAAAGGTATTTCGGGCCGCCCCCACACGATCTCGCCCCGTCAGGCCGCATGAATGCACGCGGCATACCGGTATTTTACGGCTCCACCTCGCCTGAGATTGCGGTGGCAGAAGTTAGGCCCGTTGTCGGCAGCTTCGTAGTGGTGGTGCCGTTCAGAACGCTTTGCGAGATGCGCATTCTGGACATCTCCGCGCTGAAGAGCCTGAGGGAAGTCGGAGGCAGCATCTTTGATGATCAGGTGGCCATACGGAACGACAAGGCAAATTTTATGCGTACCCTGGCGAGAAAACTGACTCTCCCGGCCAGCGGAAGGAATCCTGAGAACGATTACCTGATTACACAGGCCGTGGCGGAATATCTGTCGCAGTCAGAAGAAAGCAGGCTTGACGGTATCAGTTTTAATTCGACTCAGCACCCCACAGGAAAGGGGGAGAGAGAAAAGCATCAGAACGTGGTGTTATTCAGCAAATCTGCCAGAATTATGGGAGCTGAACCCAATTCCCGATCCTATCAGGTTGAGTTGTACGATAATGTAGAAGATGATCGCTGGGTTTTTAGTCCGACCATTGAAAAGGTTGAGGTAAATAAAAGAACTAAATATTCCTTCTCATACTTCTCTGAAAAATTAAACCCCTCACTGCAAATAAGGTCTGACCAGATTGTGATTCACAAAGTGAAGGGGGTCAGCTATGAGACAAGCCAGTCGGGAATAACCCTTATAGTCCCCTTGCAGCCTGAATAACCGTCCCGAACAGACTCAGACGATGAAATCAGTTTCATGTAAGAACCTTAAATAAGGATAGGTTGTGAGTAAAATGAAAGATGTATACGAAACCCTGATTAACCATAACATATTGAGAGCCCATGCGGATGGTCTAAAAGATGAGGTGCGAATTTCAACAAATATGTGTGGGTCCCCGGGAAGGTTCGAGAAAGTGATGAATAAACGCCGTCTGGCACTGCATGGATATAAGGTACGGTGCTTACGGCTCCGTACGGTTATCCCGAAAAGATGAGTGGAATTTTTATCAGGATATTATAAGCTATATGTTTAAACCTGAAAAAATTCGGAAGTGAGATTGGTCATTTCATTTGGTCTCATGCTCGTTTAATTGAGTTGACTTGAAGGATAAACATCATGGATTTTAATTACATTAAGACATTACCCTCAGCAATTGAGACTATAAAATCTAATTATGAGGCCTTCATTCTAGAAAATTATAAATTGGATCACATTGGCTTATTTCATGATGAAAACAATCTATATGCAGTTGTAAATAATCTAACAGCATCTGGTCTTTCCTTGCAGGAAGTGAATAAGTTATATGATCATAATTTCAGAACAATCGGAGTTCCTGGCCCTCTATTTGTTGAAAAGCAAGAAGAGAGTTTTATAAGGGTGCCTTTAAGAAATACGTTTGAAAGAGTGAACCTCTTTGGACAGTTTTTCAACGTGTCAGATTTCAACAATAAAATGAATATGTCACTGCCTCTTGAACGGCATCCGTTTAAGGTGAAAATTAGTTGGGTAGATAATACGCTAAAATTCACTTTTAAAAAAAAGGTTACTGAATCAGAATTCCAAGACATTGTTTTGATTTGTGAAGGGCTGGGGTTTTATGGATATAACTATGAAAACAACACTGATGAAGACCTACCAGATTATGACTTTAACATCGAAAAAGCCAGAAAGTCGCCGGGAAATCTGACGCTCATTTCAAGCAGTTATCAGAGAAATGTCCTCCCTACATTAGTGTCAGAGAAGTATCAAGAAGATCAGGATTTTTGGTCTCAGAATAAGTTTTCTGTTTTTTCTGATGTCTCCATGTCACGAGAGGACTGTCTGACCGAATCTTTCAGGAATACTGTAAATAGCTGTTTTGTTGATGCTACTGTTTTTCAAAGAAACAACATACGTGAATATCTCTCACTTTACGATACCGTTATCATTGCCGCTCCGCTCGCTGATTCTTCAATGTGCCATGAGTTTTATGAAACCTTCAGGCTTAACCGGACTGAACTTTTAGAACTTGTGAAAAGAGGGCGCGTGAAGTTTGTAACTTATCAGAACCTGCATCGCTACGACCTCGCTTTTATTGCCGATGTGCTCAATGCTGATCCTGATTGTGTGCTGTTTTCAAGGAGGTTAGCCTCAGCGTCTCTTATTGAGATCAGAAAAAAAACCGGTTTATTTGGTTTCTCCTTTGATACTGACATGCAATACCGTATTCAGAAAAGCTGCTGGGAATCAGGAAATCTTGCCCTCAAAATTCTGGCAGAGACATTATCGCATAATGGTTCCTTCCTCGAGCACTCATTAGATTTCCGAGGGGCAATGGGTTTAAGTCACTTTGGTGCAGGTATATTTGCAGACAATATCTACAAGCAACAGGGGAAGGATTTTTCTATTGAACTAATTTCCAGCGCCATGAGTTTTGAATTCGCACAGGGGCTCAATGCACATCATTTCCCATTTGATAATCCAGGGTATTCTGAATTAAATGCGTGTCGAATTATTCATGGGATTTATAATGGTGTACAAGCGTCCACTCACAAGATAAGAGAGTCCGAGGTCAAAACGTTACTTTCTGAGGTGCTGACCATCAGCAATGATATGGGCGTTCTGGAACTTGACGATATCATGAGCGAACATGGCCGAAAGAAAATCCCGGAGATCTTATCAAAATACTCTGGGCTGTCCAAAGACGAACTGGCATTTGAAATTTATAATCTGAATAAAGAGATTAAAAGAATTGAAAAAAGAGAGGATCGCATTTCAGGCATGGATATAGCCGGACTGGTACCAACCGCGGCAGGTGCATATATGGAATATAGAGGGATTCCTGGCGGTGCTTATGTGGCTTTACTACCTTGGGTCATTAAATCACTGAATATGCCCCTCAGATTTCTGGACAGCTATGAGAGTGAAATCATTAACAGGCTTTCTCAATTAACCCGCGGTGGGTCATCCAATACTTTACTGATACAAAGAATACGAAAAGATATTAGCTAAAAGTCACTGTTCCACCTCAAAGCTTAGAGGTTGTGCCCTAAATAGCCGCGCCTAATACCGCTACACTTTTGCCACTCCATGTTTTCCTCCGGGGAATGGACTGATGGTTTCCATAAAACGATGAACCTTTCTCAGCAACTGCCACATTGAACGGCACTCATGATTGCGCGTTATCGAGTCATGAAGTGCCTGCCATAACCGCTCAACATGGTTTACCCACGGTGAGTAGACAGGCTGATAAAGCACGCTGAACTTTGGATTCGCTTTCAGCCAGCGCTGTGTTTCATGGCTTTTATGGATAATGTCGTTATCCACGATAAGCGTGATCATTTTTGCCCGCCGGTACGTGGCCTTGAGGTGTTTCAGCAGGTTGATAAACAGCGATGAACTTTTGCTGTTCCCACCCACGTAGCTTACCTTTCCCGTACCGCTTTGTAAGGCTCCGGCAAGATAATATTTTTCATTCTGGCCGGGCGTGACAACGCGCTTTGTTGTCCGCGAAGCTGCCAGTCTGCGCCGATTTTGGGGTTGAGATGGATATCCACTTCATCCTCATAAAAGACGGGATGCTCTGCGCTGCATTCGTCCAGCGCTTTATGGATTGCAGCCATCTTTTCCTCCTTATGCGGGTCACGGATACGCAGGGTTGGCGCGGCCCTGCGCCAGACCAGTCCGGCTACTGGCAACCAGCGACGTACGGTTCCGGCGTGCAGCCGACATCCGGTTATCTCATTGATTTTTATTGCCAGCAACTCAGTGCTCCAGCGCGAGCGTTGATAACCAAAATCGGCGGGTGTGTGTTTAATCAGTTCACGTAACAATGTGCAGATATGCTCAAAAGGCCAGCGACGAGAACGGCCTGCGGGCAAGGATTTTGATCCATCAACACCCGACAACGTAAACCAGTTAATCCACCGGCCAACGGATGAACGAGCACAACATAGCGTTCTGGCAACGTCACTGACGCGGTCGCCCCGATGCAACATCAGAATGGCAGTGAGCCTGCGGGCATGGTTTTTATCGCGCGTTTCAAGAATTGCTTTTTGCATCAGGCGTCGTTCGTATCGGGGAATGGGTGTTATGATCGGCATCGCTCAGTCCGGTTGGTGGTTTGTGATGTTTGGCGATTGATCAGATCGCACAATCCGGGCTGAGTTCCCTCAAGTGATCTACTATACCGTTTCCTACTTATCATCAACCTCTGGAATGGACTGGAGCTTTACGGCCAATGGATGCGGCAGTGGACAATCCCGGTGCAGCAACGACGATTCAGCATGTTCGCCGCAAATATAGTCAAGCTGGGGTTTACTTAAAAGATAGAGGAGTAATGAAATCCCGGCCAACAGACCTGATTACTTGTGGCTTTTCCGCTCTCGGCGCTGGTAAGCTTGTGGTTTAGAACAACACTTGCTTCTCACTGGATAATGTTGGACCAAAATCTAGGCAGTGACTAGGATGACATGGCTCCCACTTTAGCAAGAGCTTGGTGCTGTGTTTATCGCTGAATTTGTGGTTACACGTTTCCGGACGGAAATGCTGAGACACTCAGCAGCGAGAAGGGTTATAAGCCGCCGGTTTACGTCGCTCTGAATAACTTTGAGCTGGTTAGGTTCGTTCATCGTTAAAAACTCCGCAGCAGAGCCTGTCATCACAGGATGCTTAACAGGTAGCCCGAAGCGGTCAGGTAAACTTAGATAGCTTCATAAAGATGATATTAATCAATATGATACATGGCTTCGGATAATGCTAATTATGCTAAATAGGGTATCTGAGGCGCAGTACAGACTATGAGATGTTTCAACTACCATCTCTAATGTTCCCGAAAAAACTTAAACAAAATCTTCCCTTAAAAATCGCCCCCCTTTCGAATAAACTCTGTCAGCGCTCTCAGCGCAGGCGGCACCAGCCGGTGGCCTTGATAATAGAGACAGAGCGCACCCAGATTGACATGCCATTCAGGCAGCAATCGCACCAGCCTTCCAGCCTGCACATCTGCCGCAATATGTCGTTCCGACAAACAGGCAATCCCTAATCCGGCTATCGCCGCTTTGTGCATGGACGCTAAATCGCTCGCGGCAAAACGGGGTTCACCCTGCAATTTGTAGGATTGCTGCTGATGGCTCAACTCCCAGCGATAAAGACTGCCGTCGGACATGCGCATACACAAGGTTGCGTGTTCGCTGAGTTGCTCTGGCTGCGTGGGTGCCTGGACACGATCAAGATAATCCGGTGCAGCGACGACAATCATGCGCAAATCTGGCGTCAGCTTGACCGCAATCATATCGGCGGGAATGTCTTCCGCCAGACGAATCCCGGCATCAAATCCCTCGGCCACAACATCCACTCGCTCTCTCTGGCTGCAGATATCGACACGGATACGCGGATAGCGCTGCAAAAAGGGGATGAGCACTGACTCGTACCAGAGTGAACAGCTTTCCGGGGGCACATTAAGACGCAGAATACCGGCCGGATCGTGAGGCTCGCTGCTGACCTCCTCCGATGCGCTACGAATAATTTCCAACGCTGGTGCGATCTTCTGCATAAAGCGGCGTCCCGCATCTGTCAGCGCCACGCTGCGCGTGGTGCGGTTGAACAGGCGCACGCTTAAACGTTTCTCTAACGCGGCTATGGCGTTGGTGACAGCAGAAGGGGACATTTCCAGCTCGCTGGCAGCGGCTTTAAAGGTGCCACGCCGCGCGACAGCCAGCATGATTTCCAGTTCAGTGATACCTGTTCGGCTCATTGATTATTCCGTTAAACGTAATACCCCTTGCAGGGTTTCGCGGATTATTCCCGCACACAGAACATGATAATTTTCCTGCCAATTCATCTCAGGAGCAGCGTCATGCATGTTATCGAACACATCTACATTAATGGCCGTTTTGTTACCCCTGTCGGCGACGAGTGGCTGGACATTATCAAGCCTGCCGACGGCAGCGTCATTGGCAAAGCGCGTCTGGCAAATGAACAGGATGCCGAACGCGCTATTGCTGCTGCTCATGCAGCGTTTCCCGCCTTTTCCCGCACTTCAGTCACGGAGCGTATCACGCTGCTGGAGCAGATGTACGACGCCGTAAAGCGCCGTGAAACGGACCTGCACGCCGCCATCCTGGAGGAGTATGGCGCACCTTCATCACGATCGCAGTGGATGGCAAGCTATCCCGCGGATGTCATTCTCCAGGTGATGGAAGAACTGAAAACCTATCCATTTATACAGCAAGCCGGGCGCGCCCGTGTCCAGATGCTGCCGCTTGGCGTCGCCGGACTCATTACCCCCTGGAACAGCAACGCGGGCTTTATATGCCACAAGCTGGCGACTGCGCTGGCAGCGGGTTGCACGACAGTGATTAAGCCCAGTGAATATAGCCTGATTCAGACCGAGGTGATCACCCAGGCATTGCACCGCGCCGGCTTGCCTGATGGCCTGTTCAACATCGTCACCGGACGTGGCGCCCAGGTCGGTGATGCCATCAGCCGCAGTGAGAAGGTGGCAAAAATATCCTTCACCGGTTCAACCGCCACAGGCAAAGCCATTTTGCGCACGGCCGCCGACACGTTCAAACGCGTCACGCTCGAGTTGGGCGGTAAATCACCGACGCTGATCCTGCCGGATGCCGATGCCTCCACCGCAGCAAAACTTGCCGTTCAGGCCGGATTTATCAATAGCGGACAAGCCTGTATTGCCGGCACGCGAATTATGGTGCCTGAAGCCCGCAAAGCCGAGTTCGAACGTGCATTGGCGGCAGAAGTTGAGGCACAGCATTCCGGCGATCCCGCCGATGCCAGCACCACCATCGGCCCGATGATCAATGAAAAGCAGTGGCAGCGGGTACAGCACTATATTGGGCTCGGCGAGCAGGAAGGGGCGCGCCTGTTGAGCGGGGGTGCGGGACGACCGGATGGGTTAACTCACGGTTGGTATATCAAGCCCACACTGTTCAGCGACGTAAACCCGCAGATGCGCATTGCCCGTGAAGAGATCTTTGGCCCGGTGCTCAGCCTCATCAGCTATCGCGATGAAGCGGAAGCAATTGCGATCGCTAACGATACGGAATATGGCCTGTCCGCGCTGGTGATCGGCGCAGATGAGCAGCATGCGCGTGACGTGGGCGAGCAGATTCTGGCGGGCCGGGTGATGATCAATACGCTGGCGCACGAACCCCGCGCGCCTTTTGGTGGCTTTGGCCATTCCGGAATAGGTCGGGAAATGGGGCAATGGGGTATCAGTGCCTTTCTGGAACCGCGCGCGGTGACGATTGCTTAAACCGATCAGGATGCGCAGAAATGCGCACCCTGCGATCATCGCGACGGTACAAGCAAGGTCGCCAGCAATGGCGACCTGCATTTACGTCCTTGCCTCTTTGAGCAACTGCTGAATCACGCGTTCCTGCTCCGCGTAATTACCTTCACCAAAGGCGGTGTACCGCAACTGACCATGCGCATCGAAAATATAATGTGCGGGCCAGTATTGATTACCAAAACGATTCCAGATGCTGTAGTTATTGTCCGCTACCACGGTATACGGCAGTTGCCACTGTTTGATCGCGCGGTTCACCGCTTTCTCATCCCGTTCCCACGGATATTCAGGGGTGTGAACCCCAATGACCGTTAATCCCTGAGACTGATACTTGTTGGCCCAGTCACGTACGTGCGGCAAGGTGTGTTGGCAGTTAATACAGTCGTAGGTCCAGAAATCCACCAACACCACTTTGCCTTTTAATGTCTCAGGCTTCACCGGTGAACCGTTCAGCCATGACGTACCACCATCCAGTGAGGGCAGGTCGCTGCGAGTTTTTGGCATCACGATAGGTTCGAGGCGAGGTGTCGTTGCGGGCCGAGGTGTCCACTCACTGAGACGCTGCTCCAGATGCTGTGCAAACGCAGGGCCACTCTGTAACTGACCTTGTGTTCCGCTAGCGATCAGCGCGACCGCTGCCAGCATGAATATCCCCGCCACCTGGCGCAAACGTGTAGTGAATGCCAAACCCGGCCGCAATCGTGTGACTAATCCCCGTCCTGCCACGTAAAGCAGTGCCAGCATCAGTGCCGCACCGCTGCCATAGGCTGCCAGCAAAAGGCCAACCGAGACAGGATCCTTCCCCACCACGGCCAGGCTGAGAATCGCACCCAGCACCGGCCCGGCGCAGGGTGACCACAGCATTCCGGTCGCCAACCCCGCCAAAAATGCGGCCGTTAAACCGCGACGGCGATGGCTGGCATTATTGATGCGATTACCCAACGCCACAAAGGATTGGGTAACATGCTGAGCAATACGCGGTGACAGTAAGGTTAGTGCGGTTACCGCCAGAAAGGCCAGCGCGAACCAACGTCCAGCCGCCGTGACACTGGCAACCCAATCACTGGCTACTGTCACCAGCAATGCCACGGCGGTGAACATCATCACCATACCGCTCAACAGTGCCAGCAACTGCCCTTTTTGACCGCGCACGCTGGCAAACACAAACGGAATCACCGGTAAGGTACAAGGGCTGAGTAACGTCAACATGCCTGCAAAGAAAGCAATAATGAAAGACATACGGCCTCCTTAATGGGCGTTAACCGCAGCGGTGATTACACGCACCACGCTATCCGGCTGGCTCAACATCGACACATGGCTTGCCGCGACTACACTCACGTGCGCGTGAATTTTTTTCGCCATCGCACGCTCAAGATCGGGGTTGATCATGCGATCCTGGCTGCTGACCAGATACCAGCTCGGCTTTTCCCCCCAGGCGGCTTGCGTCACTTTGTCGCCAAAGGCGGCAGCACGAATGGGGCCTTGCGTCACGGCAAGCAGTCGTTGCTGTGCGGGTTTCACATCTGGCGCGAAGTCCTGCGCTACTACATTGGCTGGGAGCGTGAGAAATCCCTGTGCCGTTTTGCTGATCCTGGCGCTGCCTGGGGGAGCCGCATAGCTGTCGGCCAGTTCAGCCGTGGATTCCCCCTTATCCGGCGCAAAGGCCGCAACATATACCAGCGCTTTGACTTTATCGTTATTACCGGCTTCGGTGATCACCGTACCGCCCCATGAGTGACCGACCAGCACCACGTCGCCATGCGCCTGCGCAATGGCGCGTTGCGTGGCGGCGACATCATCCTGCAGTGAGGTGAGCGGCAGCTGTACGGCAATCACTTCATCATGTTTGGCCTGCAGTTGTTCAATGACGCGATTCCAGCTACTTCCATCAGCGAAGGCGCCGTGGACAAGTACCACCGAGTGCAGATTATCGGCCTGCGCGAAGGGGGTAACTGAAAGTGCCAGCAGGGTAGTGGCGAAGAGTTGAGACAATGCTTTCATAGGAACCTCGTGACAGTGGTTAAAAGGCTGCGTGCTTTAGCAGTGCGCTCATTTAACCAGGCTGATGTGTTCACGAAGTGTCTGATACCGCCCGTATTGTCAGTCTGTATGTGTACGGGCGGCGCAGATACAAAAGGCTACAAATCGGTTTGTTGCAGAGTGATGTGTGCGTCGAGCCCGCCTTCAGGTCGATTGGATAGATGCAGCGTGCCGGACATCTGACCCACCAGCTGCGTGGCAATCGCCAAACCCAATCCAGTGCCGCCGGTGTGACGATTGCGAGAACTCTCAACGCGATAGAAAGGTTCCAGCACAGCCTGCAGTTCCGCTTCAGGAATACCCGGTCCGTTATCCAGTAAGTGAATCTCTACCCGATCCCCTTGCGGCGCGCTCAGTACAATGCCAGCCTCGCTACCAAACTTCAGCGCGTTATCAATCAGGTTGGTCATGATGCGGCGCAGCGCTTGAGGCCTGACGGCAAAATTATCTCTGCCGTGACAGGGCGTGAAACTGACCGCTTTGCCGATGTCCTGATAGTCGTAGGCAATACTGTCGAGAAACGCATTCAGACTCACGACCTGCCGCGCTTCCTCCAGCACTTCCGATGAGCGCGCATAGGCAATGCCTTCCCGCACTAAGCGGCTCATGTTATCGAGATCGCCGAGTAATTTATCGCGCAATTCCGGCTGTTCCGACATCTCCACGCGCAGCTTCATGCGGGTAATCGGCGTTTGCAGATCGTGGGAGATCGCCGCCAGAATCTGGGCTCGCTCTTTTAGATGATCCTGAATGCGCGTCTGCATGGCGTTAAACGCACGCGCCGCCTGTTGCACTTCTTCCGGACCACTCTCTGGCATCAGTTGCGCGCTGTTTGACGCGGGTTTCAGCCCTTCGACGGCCTGGGTGAATCGCATGAAGGGTCGCACCACCTGACGTACCGCCAGCCAGGCACAACACAGCAACAGCAACAGTTGGCCGATTAATACCGCTGGCAGCCAGCGCGCGATGGCGGGCATGCGCGGCCAGAGATCCAGCGTCAGCGGCGCGCCATCGTGGAGTGTCAGATGCACCTGAATATGCTCTCGCGGGCCGGGAATGGCGTGAATGCTCATCTGATAACGTCCACCGAGGCTCTCCTGCAGGGAACGGACGGCATCCCGTGCACGCCAGCTACTGGGATAAGGGCCAGGCAATCCTTTTGTTAATTCATAGCGATAGTTACCGCGCTCCAGTTTTGCCAGCCAGCCTGGTCGCTCTGCCGCAGGGAGACGGTCGAGAATGGCGACGCTGGTTGCCACATCATATTCGAGGTTGCCGAGCATCACCGTTTTGGCACTGCTCATACGCTCGATCATCAAACTCACTAAGGTGGTGGCATTCGCCAGCAACAAGCCACCCAGCACGATAATCAGCAGTCGCGCCAGTAACGATCGCGGCCAAAGCTTCATTCATGCGCCTCTTTTATGATCACCGGTGCAGCCAGCACATAACCTTCGCTGCGCACTGTTTTGAGGTAGGCGGGCTCACGCGCATCATCACGCAGGCGCTGGCGTAAGCGGCTGACCAGCAGATCAATGGATCGTTCGAACAGCTCGGCATCGCGGCCCTGTGTCAGATTCAATAGTTGGTCGCGGTTTAATACCCGCTGTGGATGATCAAGAAACACGCGCAGCAGGCGATATTCAGCCCCACTCAATGCCACAATCACGCCCTCGTGATCGATGAGATGTCGCGCAGAGGTATCTAATTGCCAGTCGCCAAAAGCGATAATACGACCGACCTCGGTGATTTGCAGATTTGGCGGCAAGGCGCGGGTGCGGCGCAGAATGGCTTTGATGCGCGCTAGCAGCTCGCGGGCGACAAAGGGTTTGATCAGATAATCATCCGCACCCATCTCCAGGCCAAGAATACGGTCGGTATCCTCGCTGCGCGCGGTGAGCATCAGAATCGGCAAGTTTCGCTGGGGATCGCTGCGCAGCTGACGGCACAATGTCAGGCCATCATCGCCTGGCATCATGATATCGAGCACCACCAGGTCGATAGCATTCGCTGATAACATCGCGCGCATCTCCCGTCCATTGGCAGCGCCCGTCGCACGATAGCCGGACTTGATGAGGTAATCGGTAATCAGTTCACGGATATCCCGGTCATCATCGACAACCAGGATGTGATCAATGTGCTCCAAAACAACCTCCTGTTTTCAACCTACGCAAAAAAGACCGGCATCATGGATACCGGCCCTGAAAAATCATTGTTATAGCGCAGCGGCATCGACCACCGCTTTGACAAAGTCCTGCGGATCTTCCGCTGGTGGATTATGTCCGATGTTGCCGGTGAACGTCCGATGCTCATATTTGCCGCTGAATTTGGCGCGATACGCCTGCGGTGCCGGATGTGGCGCACCGTTGTTGTCTCCTTCAATGGTAATCGTTGGCACGTTAATCACCGGCAAGGTGGCTAACTTTCTCTCATAAGCATCATACTTTTGCTCGCCTTTTTCCATGCCAAGACGCCAGCGGTAGTTGCTGAGGGTCACCGCTACCTGATCCGGATTATCCAGTGCTTTAGCGCTCACGTTGAAGGTGGCATCACTAAATTTCCAGCCCGGTGAGGCTTGCTGCCAAATCAGTTTGGCAAAATCATGGGTGTTTTTCGCATAGCCTTGCGCGCCGCGTTCAGTCGCGAAATAGAACTGATACCACCACTGCAATTCCGCCTGCGGCGGTAAAGCTTTTCTGCCAACGTCCTGGCTGCTGATCAGATAACCGCTCACTGAGACCAATGCTTTCACGCGTTCAGGCCAGAGTGCCGCCACAATATCCGCCGTGCGTGCGCCCCAGTCGAAGCCGCCAAACACCGCCTGTTTGATGCCCAGCGCATCCATCAATGCCACCGTGTCGGCAGCCAGTGCCGAAGGCTGGCCATTGCGCGGGGTTTTATCGGAGAGGAAACGCGTACTGCCGTATCCGCGCAGATAAGGCACGATGACGCGATAACCCTTTGCCGCCAGTTGTGGCGCAACGCTGGCATAGCTTTGTATGTCATAAGGCCAGCCATGCAGCAGAATCACGGCCTGTCCATCGCGTGGACCGATATCGACGTAACCCACGTTCAGCACGCCTGCTTTCACCTGATGAATAGTATTGAAAGCGGCAGCATAATCCGTTTCCGTTGAGGTGGCGGCAAAGGCAGAGGTCGTTGCGGTTAACACCAGTGCAGCCAGCAGCGATTGACGGAAGATTTTTTTCATTATATTTTCCTCGAATAATCAATGATGTGCAGCTTGCGCAGGCACGATGAAGTGAATGGTTTTGCTATCGATAGGTTTATGCGTGGGATCGGCGAGAATAATCTTCACCTTATGTGGCCCAGCGGGCAGTCCAACCAAAATGATCGGTTCGCCGCTGGTATCCGCCCAGTGCCACGGGTTGCTATCAACGATTACGTGGATATGGCCAATGCGTGGAGTCACCTTTAGCGCTTCGGGACCGAAAACCGGCTCGATGCGCAGGTTTTCAGCGCGATATTGGATGAACACCGCGCCCTTGCGCAGCGGTCCCGCTAACGGCGCGTCCACGATCAATTTCGCCGGAGGCTGTGGATTATCGAGTGGTGCCACGGCGGCAGCGCCCAGTACATCTGCGGCGCCGAGGTCGTTGAGTTTTTCGGCCCAGGCACAGGTCGCCGAAGCGGCCATCAGGAAAGATGAAATCAGGAGTCGGGTTAACATCGGGTTATCT
The DNA here is from genome assembly GCF_059731115.1 of Type-E symbiont of Plautia stali. Lineage (NCBI taxonomy): Bacteria > Pseudomonadati > Pseudomonadota > Gammaproteobacteria > Enterobacterales > Enterobacteriaceae > Type-E symbiont of Plautia stali. The sequence goes on along the minus strand of NZ_AP035908.1, from coordinate 158,518 downwards.
CTACGCAGTTGTTGAGTGCGTACAGAAGAACACGGCAATGTACGTGGGATATGTTCAGAACGGTGGGTTGTGCAACGCGGTGTATGCGTGCAGCAGACAGATACACTGCGATACAAAACGACTATAATTTTTTTGAATTTCTGCTTTTCTGAAAACTCACAAGGATTTCGTGAACATGAAGAAGTTGCTTTACCCCCTATCCATGATCTTAATCGGTGTTGTTCTCACACTGGCATCACTTTTTATACTCATGGCATTCCACAAAGCTATTCCGGCAAGTAAAGAGTATCAACAAGAATGTACAAAGCTGACTGACTCACAGATCAAAACCAGTTTCATCAAGTCATGGTTCAGAACGGCCGCTGAGGGTGAAGGAATGGATTCGATTGGATTGTCCAGCATTCGGTTTGAGACAAACCCAACGTTTTCCGACAACAGTTGGTCTGGTGAACTGAAGGTATTTGGCGAGAAAGGGCATTACTCTGCGCATGTTTATTTAGATTGTTATAACGGTTACTTCGATTATACCGGGCCGTTCGAAATTGAACCCTGATCCTTGTTCGTTTCGCCATCAGGCGAAATCCACGCGGATAACCGTGATTATCGTGAGGTGCGCATAAATGCGCACCGATTATCCTGATTAGCTTTATTGCGGGTGCCGTGCGTCCGTTAAGTGACGGAAGGGCGGTTGCGCATGGTCGCGGTAAGCATCGTCATCACTTATTTTATCCTGCACTACAGCGGGTCGCGTCGACCATATGTAGTTGGCAGATGCCAGGAAGCAAATGCTGTAACCCAATAGCTCTGTACCTTCTTCCGCCATGTTTTTTACCACGCGGTTATAGCCGTCCAGCATAAGATTTTGCCACAGCTGATGCATACCAAATAACCGGGAAAATACCAGCACGATTAATAATCCTGTAGCTGTCATCAGCCAGGTTTTATGCCCGGTAAATCTGACCAATCCTGAAAGAATGCTTTCTGGCGCTTTCATTGCAGTTGCCAGGCTTGCCAATGCTGTCAGCAGCGCAAAAATGACCCAGCTGCCATGAAATATCATATCGAAGATAAAATCGAGTTCCCTGATTAACATACATGTGTAAAAACCGCCGATGAGAATAAGCGCACCGCGTAGTTCAGGACGGCGTGACGCCGAAAAGAAAAATCCACCTGCAATTAAAGCCAGCATCACTTCCTGAGCAAGTTCAGTTATTGATGATTCATGCAAAGCGTTATGCATCCAGTTTACGTCTATATAGATCGACGACATCATCAGGGTTATAAAAATGGCAAAAAATAAAATAGCCGCACATTGGCGGCTCAAAAGTCTAATGTGTTCGCGCATGGAAATCTCTTCATGATAATTAGCGCGCTTATTATATTGATGTCTGAGTTATTTCCTTCTCATTTTATGCGTTAGCCGGCAGCGATTTTCCCGCCAGATGTGCCTGATAAAGCGTGGCGTAGACACCTTGCTTAGCCATTAACGCATCGTGGCTGCCTTCCTCCAGGATCTGCTGCTCACCCACCACCACGATGCGGTCAGCATGTTGAATGGTAGAGAGACGGTGAGCGATGATCAGTGAAGTGCGGCCTTGCGAAAGCTCATTCAGCGATTGCTGAATGGATTGCTCGGTGGCCGTGTCCAGCGCCGAGGTGGCCTCATCAAGGATCAAAATAGGGGGATTACGCAAAAATACGCGGGCAATCGACAGACGCTGTTTTTGACCTCCTGAAAGTTTCACCCCACGTTCACCCACGACGGTATCTAATCCGTCAGGCAGGCTTTGTATCAGACTATCGAGATGGGCACGCTTCGCGGCTTGCCAGATTTCATCTTCACTGGCGTCCAGTTTGCCATACGCAATATTTTCGCGGATGGTGCCGCCAAACAGAAAGACATCCTGTTGCACGATGCCTATTTGATTCCTCAATGCGCGTTGCTGGTAATCACGCACATCAATCCCATCAATACGAATGGCGCCATCCTGCACATCGTAAAACCGTGGGATCAGTGCACAAAGTGTTGTTTTGCCTGCTCCACTTGGCCCTACGAATGCCACGGTCTCCCCGGGTTTGATCGTCAGCGTGATGTCTTTCAGTACTGGTGTGTCGCTATAACCGAAAGTGACATGATCAAAAATGATGTCTCCCTTGAGGGCCGTAACGGCCTGGGCATCGGGTCGATCAACAATATCAGGCAGGGTATCGATCAGATTGGTGAAACGGCGAAATCCCGCGATCCCTTTTGGATAGCTCTCCAGCACCGCAGAGATTTTTTCGACCGGGCGGAAGAAGACCTCGGTGAGCAAAAGAAAACCGACAAAACCGCCATAGCTCAACTCGCCTCGCAGCACATAAGCCGTGCCAGCCACCATGATGACCAACTGGGTTAAGCGCGTTGAGAGGTAGCTTAAGGTCATGCTGGTGGTCATAATCCGGTAAGCGCGCAGTTTGGTCTTTTTGTAGAGCGCGTTGTCTTTGGCAAACAGTCGGGTTTCCTGCTGTTCGTTGGCAAAAGCTTTGACGACGCGAATCCCCCCGATGCTTTCCTCAATACGGGTATTAAAATTCCCCACTTGGTGAAAAAGATTTTGCCATGTCTGCGTCATCTGCCGGCCGTAACGACTGACCAGCCAGACCATGCCCGGTACGAGAACCAGCGTGATCAATGCCAGATTGAGATGAATATTGGCCATCAGAATAAATGCGCCGATAAAGGTCATCACGGCAAGGAACAGATCTTCCGGACCGTGATGGGCTATCTCGCCGACTTCTTCAAGGTCCTTGGTCACATGCGTGATGATATGACCGGTTTTCGTATTATCGTAATAACGGAGCGAAAGGGTTTGCAGGTGTTCAAAAGCTTCCCGGCGCATATCCGTTTCAATACCAACGCCTAATGCATGCCCCCAGTAATTCACGATGGCCATAAGGCCAGTGTTAATCAGATATATAGCTAATAATGCCAATGAGGCAAGCAAGATGAGCTCCCAGTTTTGCGCAGGGAGTAATTTATCAATAAACATCCGGACTGCCATGGGAAAGGAGAGTTCCAGCAACCCGGCGACAATGGCGCAACCAAAGTCCAGAAAAAATAGACGTTTGTAGGGAAGGTAGTAATTAAAAAATCGGCGCAACATAGCGTCTTCCTTGTTATTTCGAAGCCAGAAGTTTCATTAAATTTTGGTACTAAACAGTTCCCGATATACAACCCTCGTCCATCATTTTTCCATCCCAGGTGCTTGAAACAGACCTTAACCATACGCTAGCCATGCCTTCCGTGCCGTGTACAGTTGCCAGACAGCAGCAGTTAAGAAGATTCAGCGATCGGTTAATAATCTTTATTGATAACGATACTGATAGTGATTATCATTCCGTTTCGTGTAATTAACTGTAAATAAATATCTCATGCTTATCAAAAAAATTACAAAGCGTACTCTACTCTCCCTCGCAGTCTCGCAACTGCTGTTATCTTCCTACGGGATGGCTAAGGCTATGAATGAAATGGATTTTAAGACGCAGCCTTTAGGCCATGGTGTTTATGAAATGGCCTATGTGAAGGAGCGTAACGCCCTGTTCGCCGCTTCATCGCCCTCGTTTGACGAGGATAAAAGGGCAGGAGTGGTGTTTGAACTGGCTGCCGATACGTTGCGGATTGATAAGAAAATCCCCACAAATCGTCGTGTCTTTTCCGCGGCACTCGATGAAGAGAGCCATATCCTGTATCTCGGTAACGCGCTGGATGGTTCCGTCACCCTGCTGGATAGTCGTACCGGAAAAGAACTCCGCACGCTGCAGTTAAGCGATGATGCCGTTGCGGAAAAAAAAGCCCATGTGCGTGAAGTCGTTCTGGATAAAAAACATCATCGTCTATATGTGTCGGGTATCGGTGGGAAAGACAAAGGGTTGCTCTGGGTTGTCGATACGCAAAAACAACAGGTTATTAAAACGCTCGATAACATGGAGCCGGTTGGCTTTGCAGTCGATGAAGCGGGTAATAAAGTTTATGCCGTTACCGGAAAAGGCGAGATCATGACATTGGATGGCGTATCCTCCCGTCTCATTTCCACGGTGAAAGTCGACCCTGCAGAAACCAATCACTACTTCCTGAATATCGCCCTCAATACACGCGAGGGACTTGGCTATATCGCGGACTCCAATACACGTGACGTGCTGGTGGTCCAAATGGATTCCGGCAAGCTTCTGCACCGCATACCCACACCCAACTCTATTGCGGTGCTCTTCAACGCTACCCGCAGTGAAATCTATGTCACCCACCGCAACGCGCGTCAAATCAGCATCATTGACGCCAGCAATTATCAGGTGAAGCACACCATAGATACCTCTGGCATGCCCAACAGCCTGGTGCTTACACCCGATGCCAGCACGCTTTACGTCAGCGTGAAGCAGGACGAAAAAACCAATAAAGACGATTACGTCCTTAAGATCGATTTAAACCAATTTTAAAAGGGATTTTGCTGTGAAAAACCAAACACGCCTGGCCGTGGCGATTGCGATCGCCCTGAGCCCTCTCCCCGTTGTCGGCTATGCGCAGGACAACACCTCGAATAACGAGAATGATCTTGTTGTGACCGCTTCTGGCTTCAGTCAGGAACGACGGGACGCGCCAGCGAGTATTTCAGTGGTCGGTGAGAAGGAGTTAAACACCCGATCTAATCAGAATGTCACGGAAGCGCTACGCGAAATCCCGGGTGTGCTGGTCGGCAATGGACACGGCAGCCTGGCAACCGGCGATATTCAGATGCGCGGGATGGACTCGACCTATACCTCTTACATGGTGAATGGCATTAAACAGGCCACCCGTGAGTCCCGCCCTTACGGCCATCACATCGGAACCGAAGCTGCATTTATGCCACCGCTGGCGGCGATTAAGCGTATTGAGGTGATTCGCGGACCGATGTCCTCACTCTATGGTTCCGACTCGATTGGTGGTGTCGTCAACGTCATTACTAAAAAAGCTTATAACCTCGATAAATGGACAGGAGTACTGGAGGATAATTACTTCCTGCAGGAAAAAAGTGAGTACGGTAATACCAATCAGACCAACGCATTCGTTATGGGGCCGATTATTCCAGGCAAACTGGGTGTGAGTGTGGGTGCTGACTATCTTGATCGCCGTGATGATGACAGCCAAAACGATGAACGCTTCGTAAAGCATCAGTCTGGGAATCTTGATGCCACGATTTCCATGTCTCCAACCGACACCCAACTCTGGGATCTGAGTGCCTCTCGCGGGCATCAGGAAAAAACCCACAGAGCAGCAAGTCCTTGGTACTGGGGCTTTGATCGCGATGCAGCTTCGCTCTCGCAGCATGCCTGGTATGCCAACGACATGATCGAAGCGAAAAACTTCATCAGCTATGAAAAGGCTCGCACGGAGTACCGTGTTCCTGAGATGTCACCTCAGTTCATTGAGCAACGTAATTTTGAAGCGAACAGTGCCAATACCTTCTCGCTGGGCGATCACAAACTCACGCTGGGGGCTAACTTCACCCGTAATGAGCTGAATGACACCTTTGATGTCGAGGATAAGGTGGCGCCCGGCGTCACCCCGGTCAGCAAAATATCCCGTAATGGCTGGGCATTATTCGCGGAAGACGCCTGGATGATCGTCCCGGACTTTACGCTGACAACCTCTGCTCGTCTGGATCATGACAGTTACTTCGGTTACCACGTCACGCCTAAACTTTATGGCAACTGGACATTGAATGAAAACTGGTCGCTTAAAGGGGGCGTTTCAGCGGGTTATAAAAAGCCGGATTTGCGTGAAAACAATGCAGGCTTTACCAGCGTATATGGCGCCTATCCATACTCCTACATTGGCATCGGCAACGATGAACTCAAACCGGAAAAGAGTATCAATACCGAGTTGGGGCTTTACTGGCAGCAGGATGCCCTGGCGCTGGATGCCACCATTTTCCACACAAAATTTAAAGTAAGATCAGCGATTACACCATCTGTACCCAGTCGGCTACGCAGCAGTGTGTTTACAATGGCTATGTTGCAGAAAGCGTCTCGCAATATTTCAACGTCAGCGACGCTGAAATCTACGGGTTAGAGCTGAACGGTGACTGGCAGGCCACATCAAACCTGAAGGTGAACGCCAACTACACCTATACCCACAGCGAGCAGAAAAGCGGTGAGTACAAGGGGTATGCGTTAAGTGACTTCCCGACCAGTATGGCCAATCTCTCGGTGAACTGGATGGCAATGAGCGATCTGGAGTTGTGGACACAGACAAGCTGGCGCAGTAACTCTCCGGACATTGGCAAGTCGAGCTCGACTGAGGCCTATGCGCTGGTTGATTTGGGCGCCCGCTACCATCTGAACAAAAATATTACGCTGATGGCGGGTATTTATAATCTGTTCGATGCAAACCCGATTTATAAGACGTCCTATAACCAGTCGGCGATGCTGGAAGGTAGACGTTATAATTTAGGGGCACGCGTCGAGTTCTGATATGAGCCGGGCCAATGTGCCCGGCATTTATTTCTGATGCGCCATATAAACTCAGGCCAGCAATTCATGACAAATTGCGCCGATCTGGTCCACGGCATTGAGCAACTGTGCCGTCGGTTCGTTGGCACAATTTAATCGCAGGAAGTTCTGTAACTCCGCTCCCGGTGAAAACAGCGGCCCAGGGCTAACCCCAATGCCCAGCGCCAGCGCGCGACGATGCACTTCCAGCGCATTGATCGGATGCGGAAGTTCAACCCACAGCAAAAAACCGGCTTCCGGTGCAGTAACGCGTGTGCCAGGCGGGAAACTCGCTTCAACCCGTGCGATGACGGCTCGCACACCTTTCTCAACGCGAACCTTCAAACGCCGCAGGTGCCGATCATAGTCCCCACTGGCCAGTACGTCGCTGGCGGCGGCTTCAAGCAGCGGTGCGCCCGCCCAGTCGCCCGCCATGCGCGCCTGCAAAACCTGGGTGTGATAGAGGCCGGCGGCAATCCAGCCAATGCGCCAGCCCGGTGCCAGAGTCTTGGATAACGAACTGCAGTAAATCACATTGCCACGCTGATCAAAGGCCTTGCAGGCAGGAGGTCGCTGCCCATCGCCAGCCAGATCGCCATACACATCGTCCTCAATTAACGTGATGCCTGCACGTTCAAGCAATGCGACAAGCTCCTGCTTGCGCGCGACCGGCATACTGGCGCCAAGCGGGTTTTGCACGGTAGGCGAGGCCAGTACGGCAGCGGGTCGATGCTGTTTAATGGCGTCAGCGAGCGGTGCCAGCAGCAATCCTTCAATGGGATCGGTGGGGATTTGCAGTGCCTTCAGGCCCAAATCCTCCAGCAGCAGGAGCGTGCCGAAGTAGGCGGGCTGCTCAATCGCGACGGCATCGCCAGGCTGACACACGGCGCGCAGTGCCAGACGCAGCGCCTGGGTCGCCCCAGCGGTAATAACAAGGTCGTCTGCGCTAAAGCGTGCGCCCCATTGCGCGGCACGTGTGGCTATCTTATTGCGCAGGTCGGCCCGGCCCGGTGGCAGGCTATAGCTTTGGCCATGCGCATCCAGACGGCGACCTGCTGATTGCAGCGCCCGCTGGAGTGTCTCCGTCGGCAACCAGTGGGGATCGGGCAGCGCAGCGCCGAGCGCTATCAAACGGCTTTCTGCGCTACTGAACAGTGAACGCGCAACGGCTGACAGGGTCACGGGCACGGGGCCCGACAGAGCCGGCTGTATTTGCCGTTCGGTGTTTCGCGGGCTGACGAAATAGCCCGAGCGCGGACGCGCAATAATCAATCCTTCCGCTTCCAGACAACGCAGCGCTTCCAGAGCGGTTGGCAGACTTACCTGTTCGCGTTCGGCCAGTTTGCGTGCGGAGATCATACGATCGCCGGGTCGCAGCGCACCGGAGGCGAGGGTGTGTCGCAGACTCTCAGCAATGCGGCGGTAATGTGGGGACGATAATGGCAGGACGGACATGTCGATCTGTACAGTCTGATTTTCGATAAATCTGACTATACAGACGATGATGAGCGCCATCTATAGTATCGGGCATGAACCAGACAAGGAGGCACTATGCATTGCGATAACTTCGACCTTTCCCGCTATTTCCGACGCATCAATTATACCGGCCCTGCGGCCGCCGATTCCGCCACGCTGCACAACATTATGCGCCATCAACTGTTCACCGTGCCGTTTGAGAATCTCGATGTGCAGGCCGGGAAAGTTGTCTCGCTGGTGCCTGAAGAGATTTGCGACAAGATTTTGCATCAAGGGCGAGGGGGCTACTGTTATGAGGTCAACGGACTGTTTGCCATGGTGCTGGAAGCGTTAGGCATTCCCTATAAATTTGTGGCGGCAAGGCCGATGTTCTATCCGGTGCGTCGTCCCAAAACCCACATGGCGCTGGTGGCGGAAGTCGATGGGCGTCAATGGTTGTGCGATCTCGGTTTTGGTAGCTATGGCATCCGCGCGCCAATGGCCTTAGATCAGCTCGATTGCGATATTAAACAGGATTTCGATACGTTCAAACTCACTTGTGACGCGCATGGCGAGTATCTGCTGCAGGCGAAGGTAGAAGGGGTGTGGTGCAATCAGTACGGCTTTGACCTGTCACCGCAAGAGTGGATTGATTTTGCCCCGGCGAATTACCTCAACTCGACCCATCCTGATGCGATTTTTGTGCAGAAACGACTCATTGTTCAGCATCGTCCGGAGGGACGGATGATCCTGCTAGGAGATATGTTGAAAACGGTGACGGCTAATGGCGTGGAAAAGCAGCTGCTGGCGGAAGAGGAAATTGATGCTGTGCTGCAAAGCCGCTTTGGGTTAGTCAGCCGTACATAGGATCGTCAAAAGAACGAGGCAGGAAATTTTTGGGGATGAATATCCTAATAAGCCAGACCCTTTGTGCGGCGTTAACTGAGCATATTTTGACGATGGTTATGGCTCCAACGAAATTTTGATTTCCATATGATCAAACGTTTCTAGTCCTTGTTGGCTCAATACAAGCCATGAGCCTCACATAATAGGCTCATGGCAATGCACATTCTTCTCAACGTTTTTTTAGAAGATATGACTCAAAACTTCACTCTTTCCGCTGCAACGTAATCCGCGTCAGTTCAGAAGGGCGTCCCAGTCGTATTGCCATGCCTGGCCAGAGCGCAGTGCCGTTATTCACATAGAGTTGCATGCCATCCACATCATAAAGGCCTGAGACAAAGCCCGCGTTGGGTTTTGCAAACAAGCGGTCAAAACCGACGATCAGTCCGCCGTGGGTGTGACCAGATAGCTGCAAATCGACTTTGTGCGTTGCGTTCTGGCGCGCATTGCGCGGTTGATGATCCATCAAGATTACCGGAGCGTCAGCAGGAACACCCTCCAGCGCCAGCTCAAGGTTAGGGCCAGTGGCATCTCTGCGGGGGGCTGAAACATCGGGCAGACCGGCGATCGCTAGCTCCGTGTCGCCGCGTTTAATGAGGGTATGGCTGTTGAGCAAAGGTTGCAGTCCTAACGCTGCAAGATGATCGGTCCAGCGTTGCTGTTCAAAGAAATACTCATGGTTGCCAGTGATGGCATAAACGCCGTCCGGCGCATGTAACCCTCGCAGCGGCTCCACGTCATTTCTACGATTTTCCAGAGTGCCATCTATGACATCGCCCGTTACCAGGATCAGGTCAGCATTCAGCGTGATGGCCTTTTTCACCATGGCTGCGGTCCATGCGGCGTTGAACACTTTGGTGATATGCAGGTCGGTGAGCTGAAGCAGCTGGTAGCCTTCAAACTCGCGCGGCAGATTATCGATTTTTATCGTCACCTCTTTTACGGCGGGGACGCGTATGGCCTGATGGACGCCGACCGCTGCCACAACCATGGTTAAAAGCGCAGCGCCATATCGTATGCCCGGCGTCATCTGCAGCGGGTGCCGCACCAGCAGGGAAATGAGTGTCACCACATCAATCAATATTTGAGTGAACGCGAGCAGTAGCACTGTGCCAAAGGCCCAGCTGAACAGGATGGTGACGGCTCGTGGCATTTCAGGTGAGAAAATGCCGCCCGGGGTAAATCGGCTAATTAATAGATATTGAGAAGCCAGTAAAACCACCAAAGATAGGATGATCTTCAACACTAACGGCATGGCTAATGGGAAAACGAATCGTGCGATAACATACCAACTCGGTATGCTGAAAATCAGATGAAACATCACTCTCTTCCCTGTTTTTAAGGCGCTGAATCAGCGCGAAAATCAAACTTATCATCGTAAGTGATGACTATAGCAAAAGTTTATTTAGAGAATGTCCGGTTGATGTTCTTGCGTTGGTATTATCATTTTCATCAGAAATGGCGATTATATTAGTGTTTTTGGTCTTGAATTACTGGGTCTGTATCGCTTAATTATTATTTTCGCGTTATAGTGCGGATAAATTATCATTTTCAACTGAATATCAAAGGATTCAGCCGATGCTGGTGGGATTTAAGGCGCTCTGCAAGCGCTATCACATTGAACTGGTTCAGCCACTTCGCGTGGAATCGGCTATTGGCACGGTTCGCGCCACCCATGAGAACCAGGGACGCATCGAAAAGCGCTATCCTCCAAGCTATCAACCTGACGATAGCTTCTCAGGTCATTTTGCCTTTGGCCTCAAATATGAAGAGATCCATCTGGAGTTTTTTGCCCGGCTCTTCGCTGCCACCGGACCAGAACCGATCGAAAGCTGGTGCCTGCGCGAGCCCTTTGGCCAATACGCCCGCCGTACCGGTTTTCTCTATGAATGGCTAACAGGTAACACGCTCACCAACGTGCCCGATGTTGCTAACGGCGGCTATATTGCGGCGATCTCCGCAAAGGACTATCTGACGCGGACTTCAGCGATCAAGAATAAACGCTGGCGTATCAATGATAACTTACCCGGCTCGCCTGACTTCTGCCCTGTGGTTCGCCGCACGCCTGAGATTGAGAATGCCATTTCTTTCGATGTGACCGCCGCACTACACGAACTGGATGATACCTTTGGTGCCGATGTTCTACTGCGAACCGCCAGTTGGCTGACTTTCAAAGAGTCCCGTGCCAGCTTTTTGATTGAGAAAGAGGCGGAGCAGGCCGATCGTATTCAGCGATTTGCGCATGTCATTGCGCAATATTGCGGCCAAATTGACGATCCACTTAGTGATGAAAGCCTGCATATTCTGCAAAGAGGCATTCTCGGTCACGATGCGTTGGGACTGGGGCTGCGTCGCTCGCCGGTGTTTGTCGGACAGGCGACCATGCGCGAAGATATCGTGCATTACGTGGCACCGCAGTTTGAAGATTTGCCGCAGTTTATGCGCGGATTGCAGGAGTTTGAGCTCGCCACCCGTGGTGCAGAGCCTCTGGCAAGAGCGGGCGTGATTGCCTTCGGCTTTGTGTATATTCATCCGATGCGCGACGGGAATGGCCGTATTCATCGCTTCCTGATTAATGATTCCTTAATTCGCGACGGCGCCATTCCTGAAGGCGTTATTCTGCCGGTATCCGCCAGCATTACCAGCTCCCTGGATTTCCGTGTTGGCTATGACCGCACGCTGGAAGTGTTCTCGAAACGCCTGATGCGCCGCTATGCGACCTCCTGCCATTTTGGTGAGATCGTGACGTATGACGACGGTACACCCAGCAACTTCACCTTCTCCGACTACGAAGATGCGCGTTACGCCTGGCGCTACCCGGATTTAACTTCTCACGTGCTGTATACCGCTAAAGTGATTGAGCACACCGTGCGCGTGGAAATGGCCGATGAAGCCAGAGTGCTGACGATATTTCAGAAGGCGCAGGAGAGGCTGAAGGAGGTGCTGGAGATGCCGGATCAGGATGCGAATCGGATAATCCGATCATTGAAAGAGAATGGCTGGCAGGTGTCAGGAAAGTTGAGAAAGGAGTATCCGCCGCTAGAGGATACGGCAAGGGCGGAGAAGATCGTTGAGGCGGTCAAGTCGGCGTTTGACGAGGGGAGTTAAGAACAGTTGGGTTGGACGCAATTCTGAACATAAACGCCCTTACAGGAGAACTGCATGCATCATCTTGATGTGCAAGTGTTGAACGCAGCACTGGCATGGGCTGAGGAGCATCCGGTGTGGCTATGTACGGTGCTCAGTACCTTTGGCTCGTCCCCGCGCCCGCCAGGCGCAATGATGGTGATCAGAAGCGATGGTCGCTATTGCGGCTCGCTGTCGGGCGGGTGCGTGGAAGAAAGCTTTATCGCCCGAATTGGCGACGATATTTTTTCCTTGCCCAGCCAGATTGTGCGTTATGGAGACGGTGGCTTTGAGCCGGACCAGGCGCTGCCCTGCGGAGGCGCGCTGGACATCCTGGTGGAAAAGTTGATGCCGGTTAAAGCGTCGATCGGCTACCTGCGACAGATGATGTCAGCGTTGACGGGGCCGCATTCCGTGGTAAAAGCGCTGACAATACCCGAACCGTGCCGTTCGCTGCTACCTGGGGGGTATCTGAGCCGGACGCATACTCAGGTACAGGGCGCGAACATCGTGCTGACGTTGTGCGCCCCTCCCAGGGTGGTCATTGCGGGCCTCTCCAGCGTCGCACTCTACTGCGCTAACTTTGCTCAGGCTTTAGGGTTTGAAACACTGGTGTGTGAGCACCGCGAGGATGTACTGCTGAATCTGGCCGATCAACTTGATGACACTGTGAAGTTAATCAAGCAGTTTCCCGCCAGCTACCTTGAACGTGAAGGGTGTCACTCAGGCACCGCGATTCTATCCCTTACCCATGACCCTCGCATCGACGATCTCACGATGATGGAGGCTGTAAATCTGCCCGCTTTCTATATCGGCGCCATGGGATCGCAGAACAACAGTCTGAGGCGAAAAGAGCGGTTAGTCAGGATTGGCGAACTGAATCCCGAAGAAATTAACCGGATTCATGCCCCGATTGGGATGGATATTGGCAGCAAAACACCCGCGGAGATCGCGCTATCCATTATGGCCGATGTCGTTAGCCACAAAAATGGTTTGATGGGCTCACCGCAGGACAAGGATGGCGCATCGTGAATATTGTCATTCTGGTCATGGCCGCTGGGTACAGCCGTCGCTTCAGGCAATCCGGTCGGGGAAATAAACTCGCTGCGGTAATGCAGGGTAAGCCAGTGCTTCAGCATACGCTGGATAATGTGCGGGCTACTGGTCTTGACTGCTATGTGGTGGCTCGGCCTGATGACAGGCAACTGCATGCGTTAATGTCGGAAGAACGCATCGTGCGCTGTTCGAGTGAGGGGCTGGGGGAATCTATCGCGGCGGGCGTGAACGCCACAGCAGATTATGACGGATGGTTAATTACCCTGGCGGATATGCCTTTTATCCAGCCCTCAAGCTATCGGGCCATCAGTGAAGCGCTGCGCGACTCCCGATTGGTACGCGCACAAGTCGATGGAATACAAGGTCATCCCGTCGGTTTTCAGCGATCTTTTTACTCTCAGCTTTGTGCATTACAGGGAGACAAAGGGGCGAGGGAATTGCTAAACCCTGATGCTGTCACGTTTGTTGACTTAACCGATCGCGGCTGCATCACGGATATTGATACTATTGAGGATATTACGCGGGCTAACCAGGCTGAATGTTGATGTGGCTAAAAGCAGACCCGCTGCACGGACTTGCAGACCGCACAGCGGGTAAATTTATTTGGCGAACGTTAAGCGGTCTGGGGTAAAGCTGCTAAGAGTTTATCCAGCGTAACAGGATAATCTCTGACCCTGACACCCGTCGCGTTGTAAATCGCGTTCACAATGGCTGCACCGACACCGCATAATCCCAGTTCACCCACGCCTTTGGCTTTCATCGGTGAAGAGACCGGATCGGTATCATCAAGGAAGATGACTTCCTGCTCGGGAACATCCGCATGAACGGGCACCTCATAGCTTGCCATATCGTGATTCACAAACAATCCCAATCGGGTATCCACCGCCAGTTCTTCCATCAGCGCGCCACCTAATCCCATTGTCATCGCGCCAATGACCTGACTTCGCGCGGTTTTGGGATTGAGTATTCGACCTGCCGCACAGACGGCCAACATGCGGCGTACCCGCACTTCCCCTGTGTAAACATCCACGGCCACCTCAGCAAAATGCCCGGCAAACGTGGATTGCTGATACTGCTGATCGAGGTCGCCAAACTCAATCGTGTCTTCTGCCGTCAGAGTGCCATTAGCCGCTGCCGCAGAAAGCGGGACGCTGCGATGACCTGAGCGAACTTCGCCCTCCACGAACTCGGCTTCATCAGGGTTGATGCCGAGTGCTGTTGCTACCTGTTCTCGAAGCTTGACGCAGGCGGCATAAACGCCTGCCGTCGACGTGTTCGCACCCCACTGGCCACCGGACCCCGCTGAGACCGGGAAAGCGGAATCTCCCAGTTTCACTGCTACTTGTTCAAGGGGCACGCCCATCATTTCTGCCGCCGTCTGGGCGATGATGGTGTAGCTACCAGTGCCAATATCCGTCATGTTGGTTTCGACGGTGACGATGCCATGCGCATCCAGATGCACTCGCGCGCCAGAAGGGGCGAGGAGATTGTTGCGGAATCCAGCGGCTACGCCTAAGCCCACCAGCCAGCGCCCGTCTCTTACCTGGGCAGGTAACGGATTGCGCTTTTGCCAGCCGAATTTATCTGCCCCGGTGCGCAGACACTCAATCAGCTGGCGGCGCGAGAAGGGGCGTTTGGCATCAGCGGGATCAACCTGAGTATCATTCAGGATGCGGAATTCCACCGGATCGATGCCGGCTTTCTCCGCTATCTCATCCATCGCCATTTCCAGCGCCATTAACCCCGGCGCTTCACCCGGCGCGCGCATCGCATTGCCTTCCGGCAGATCAAGCGTTGCCAGACGCAGGCCGGTCAGACGGTTAGCGCCGGCATAGAGGAGTTCCGTCTGTTGCACGGCGGTCTCTGGCGTGCCGTTCGGCAAGTTACCCGACCAGCTAATATGCGAGATGCCCGTGATATGCCCGGATTTGTCGGTACCGATGCGAATATGCTGGTGCGTCGCGGGACGATGAGTGGTGTTATTAGGGATCATTGGCCGGGGGAGCATCACTTTCACCGGACGTTTCACAACGCGAGCACCCAACGCTGCCAGCAGGGCATCACTGCGCAGAAACAACTTCCCGCCAAAACCACCGCCAATATAAGGCGACAGCACCCGCACTTTTTCCAGCGGCAGGTTCAGCGTCTTCGCAAGATCGGATCGGCACCAGTTTATCATCTGGTTCGACGTCCACACCGTTACCTTGTCCTTGTCCCACATGGCCATAGAAGCATGAGGTTCCATAGCCATGTGACTCTGATCCGGCGTGCTATAGGTTTCATCAAGCACAAACGCCGCTTCGCTCAGGGCACGCTCTGCATCACCCACCGTTTTATCCGGCGTATCTTCCGGTGGCGTTGTCACGGTGGGTATTTCATGAGCAAGGCTGTAAGCGCCTTCTTCTTGCTGATAGCTGACCTCCACCAGCTGGGCCGCCGCACGTGCCTGTTCAAACGTTTCAGCGACAACCAATGCAACGGCCTGATGGTAATGTTCAATACGATATTCAGCCAGCAACGTTGCCGTGTTCATCTCCCCCTTGCTGAGTTTGCCCGCATTTTTGGCAGTAACAACGCCTAACACGCCCGGTGCGCTTTCAGCGGCTTCGGTATTAAGCGAGGTAATTTTGCCTTTGGCAATCGGGCTGCCCACCACATACCCATACGTGACGTCAGGCGCCTCATCATGCCATTCATAGGCGTAAGGCGCGCTGCCGGTTGTTTTTAAAGGCCCATCAATGCGATCAAGCGGACGGCCAACGTATCTGAGTTGATCGATGGGATTCAAACCGGCGGGTTTCTCAAATTTCATGCTTTTGCCCTCGCTTCTGCCAGCACTGAAGCCAGAGTGCGCTTCGCCAGTACCAGCTTAAATTGGTTATCCGCCGTAGGTTGTGCACCCTCAAACAACTTATCGAAAACCGGCTGAGTACCATTGGGCAGTTCGCTGTCTGCCAACGACCGTCGCCAGGGTTGATGCGCCACACCCCCGACGGCGATCCTTCCTGTGCGATCACGCTGTACGATGGCCGCTACGGAAACCAGTGCAAATGCATAAGAGGCGCGATCGCGAACCTTACGGTAGATATGCGTGCCTCCCACTGGCGGCGGCAGGACCACCGCAGTGATAAATTCGCCCGCATTAAGCACCGTCTCAAGATGAGGCGTCTGACCCGGCGCGCGGTAGAAATCATTAATAGGAATCGCGCGCTCGCTGCCATCCGGGCTGACCGTTTCGATAGTTGCATCCAGCAGACGCATTGCCACGGCCATGTCGCTGGGATGTGTTGCAATACAATCTTGACTGGCTCCGATAACAGCAAGCTGGCGGCTGTAACCCCCAAGCGCCGCACAGCCGCTGCCGGGCAGACGCTTATTACAGGGCTGGTTGGTGTCATAGAAATAAGGACAGCGCGTGCGTTGAAGCAGGTTTCCTGCCGTCGTCGCCTGATTGCGTAACTGACCAGACGCACCAGCCAGTAACGCACGTGAGAGCACCGCATAGCCCGTCCGCACACGCATGTCTGCGGCAAGGTTGGTATTTCGCACCAGTGCACCAATACGCAGTCCGCCTTCGTCGGTGGGTTCAATCTTATCCAGCGCCAAACCGTTCACATCAATGAGATGAGCGGGAGTTTCGATCTCCAGCTTCATCAGATCGAGCAAATTGGTGCCTCCGGCAATAAACCTGGCACCGGGATTTTGCAGCGCGCGCGTGGCGGCTTCCAGGGAAGAGGTGACTTTTTCATAGCTGAAGGCTTTCACGATGTCTGACCCTCCGCGTAGTCATCAATGGCGGCGAGGATGTTGGCATAGGCCCCGCAGCGGCAGATATTACCGCTCATGCGCTCGCGAATTTCATCTGTATGTCGTGTCGGCTGTGCCAGCAGGTCCGGGGAAACGTGGCTGGGTATGCCGTCTGCAATTTCCTTCAGAACCGCCACGGAAGAGCATATTTGTCCCGGCGTGCAGTAACCGCACTGATAGCCATCATGTTTGATGAAAGCAGCCTGAAGCGGGTGCAGATTGTCAGGCGCCCCCAGGCCTTCAATGGTGGTGACCTCAGCGTTTTGCTGCATTACCGCCAGTGTGAGGCACGCATTAATGCGTCGCCCATCGACGATAACGGTACAGGCACCGCACTGACCGTGATCGCAGCCCTTTTTGGTTCCGGTGAGGTGCAGATGTTCGCGTAAAGCATCCAGCAGAGTGGTGCGGGTATCCAGATGGAGCGAACGTTCTTTACCATTCACTTTCAAACTTACCGGCATCATGGCGGGTGGGGGTGTGGTAGCTAGCGCGTGCTGACTGAATGTGGTCGCAACTGAATCGCTAGTGGCTGTTGCGGCGTTTTCTCGATCACGATCCTGCTGGTGGTTGACATCATGTGGGGTGCTCATACCCGGCCTCCAGTGACAAAATTAGGGTGCCTAAGGCACCTCAGTTTATAAGGTTTTTGTAAGCACTAAGCATAGACGTCAATTGGACATTGCGGGTGTGGCGGGCTATTTCTTCATGAAAGGTAAGCGGAGCGAGTAATAAAATGGATTTTTTCATAACCGATTTTAAAAAATATACCGTATCGCTTATAAATTTGAGTTCCCCGCATTGCTTGACGTAGCACTAGAATGTGCCGTAATGATGATTTGTTGAATGGGGAAATCGTTATGACGTTGCCACCCTTTCTCAGAGCAGAGGAACAAGTCATCATATATGATGGTATTTGTAAGCTGTGTAACGCCTGGGTTATTTTTTTGCTAACTCATCGTATCGATCCGAAAATTCGCTTTGTCGCCATCCAAAGTGAGAAGGGGAAAATGTTACTTAGATACGCAGGTTTGCCTGATGAAAATATTCGAACAATTGTTCTGATTAATAAGAACCAACATTGGCTCAGGTCTCAGGCCATATGCAGGGCAATGGCATTTATGCCGTGGCCCTGGAAGGCGCTGTCTGCTATTCGATTTCTACCCAGTTTTATATCTGACTTCTTTTATAATCGTATTGCACTCAATCGCTATCGGTTATTCGGCCATTACGATGATGTTCATGAGATAGAAGGGGATTATCCTGGCAGGTTTTTATGAGCATTAATGATTGATGGTGATACTAATTTTTCGGTTCTAAACTCAAATGTCGATGGCTAGACAGGGGCATGCTTCTGGCAATTTAGCCATCAAAAATCATTGCCAGAATTTAACCGTATTATTAATTGGCAGTTCCGTCGTAAAAGGAAGGATAAAACTCTGTGCTATTTGAATATTATGCGCCGAGTAGTTTTTCACTAAATCAGCACTTTAATAAAAGTACTATAATAAATGTACACAACGGATGTTATGTTGAAAACTGCAGAATTGGCGACTTATCGAGTTCGGTGGGAGCAAGTCAAGAACATTAAATCGATCCGCCCGGGATTCCTTTTGGATCGGTTTTCCGGCTTTTCTCCTGTAAACGGAGAATAACCTGGACGGCGCGATATAAAAAGCGGGGCGATCGCAGGCGCCTCCGGTGTAAAAAGTCACGTAACCCTCTGACGGTAAAACGAAGTTCCGCGAAATGGCCCCGTAACGATCGTACCAGGCACTCTACCCTCCGTGCCTGGTGAGAACGGGATAATGCAAAATCACTCCGGAAGAGAGAGAAGGCTGACGTCAAAATGATCAGGCATCTTCCCGGTAGCAGAGGAGATGTTGCTGATCAGCTTCCGGTCCACGACGGAAGGCTGCTCCATGCTCCGGATCCATTTTTTTGCCGTAAATTTTCATTAATGGTAATCATAATATGTATCCCAGTAAGCCGGACCTGAAGGGATTTTTAACCTGCTCAATATCATTCTGAATAAAAGTAACGTCTTTTCCTCAATTTTCCGGCTGCACCGAAGCCGGAAAAAATTCAGGTAGATATTTTTTTGATTCCGCAAGGTGGGGGGGATTTCCGAAATGCGCGTAAAGAAAACCTGATACGCTGAGCAATGTTAAATAACGCACGTATGATATTAACGACGGTAAAACACGGCCGGCTTTTTAGGGTAATTGTAAAATTCGTTCAACTAATCTGTCAGGGGCATTGTTTCCTTCGCACCTTCATTAAAGACAATGTCTTTATCGGGAGCCCTTTTTCCCGCTGCAGGCATAAAAATAAGGTTATGTGATCCTCTTACTTTACTGGCAGTTTGCCTTATAACGGTATTCTTTAAATCATACGGCTGCATTCTTATTCCTTATTGAACTGAAAGAGTCAAACTGACACAGACTTCGGGGGGCGGGGCATATCAGCCAGCCTGCGTCTGACAAAAGATTCAGTCACAGATAGCGGTGTTTTTTCAGAAGCAAAAGTGCCTCATCCATCGGTATTTTGTAAGATCGCTTTCGGCATACACTGAATGAAAGGTTCCGCTTCAAACCGGTTAAAGCGATTGTTCATACCGTCGATAGACGGGGTCAGCATCGCCAGGAGGGCGCGCTCCTGATTTCAGGAGCAGGGCTGTCCGGTGGCAGGCGGGACGCGCGCGCGAAGTGCATTGATCGGATACTCCCGCGGCTCCTGACCTGGCCCATCAGGGCGTAATCGCTGTGATGCGCTTCCAGGTTACAAATGTTATGTCATTAAATGATGGAGTTCCGCCGGGAGCTCAGTAAATTTGCCCGGTTGCACGCAAAAAAAAGCACAGGCTGCCCTTGAGTTCAGTCCTGTGCGGAGAGTTCATAATAATCTTTTATAGTTCTTATTGGCCTGCAATGATGCGTCGGGTCACCAGAGCATGGGAGTCCATTGTGCCTGCATTAAAAACAAAATCATACTGACAAGTGCCATGGTCAAAGCCGGAATAAACAGGTATCTCACTCAGCCCTCTGCAGACACAGCATCAGTCTTTCACGCCGGTAATAAATGTAGACCATAGCAGTAAAAAAGCCCGCGCAGCGAGTGAGCTAAAGCACGGGCAATCTTTGGGGGTAACTATCGAATCTTCTGGTTTGTTATCATCATGCACTTTCCAGCAACAAAAGTTGCGATCTGAGCCGCCTGGACGAAGAAAAAAACCGCTTACAAAAATGGAGCGGGCGTTGAACTGGAGTTTGTAACGTACATCATCACATCACTCATATTGAAGTGAATATTGAACGCTATTAACACAAACTGAAATCGTTATATATCCCGAAGTTAGTGTAATGGTCTGATTTTTAGCAATAAGAATTAAGCTCGTATGTAAAGTCTTAACTCTGGGATCTTATTGTAAATATCAGAAATCCTTAAGACAGTAAATCCCGGTTAAACCTGAATACAGATGAGACAGTTTTTGGGAAAAAAAAGCCCGGAGCAAGTGAGTCCGGGTGGCATATTTAAATGCATGATATAGCAATAGAATGTTGGTAATTCCGAGGAGAACCGGAACGCTCTTATGATAATGGTGGTTCCTGAATAGTCCAGTCGTTAGTCATAAAAAAACCCGCGCAGAGGCGGGTAAAAAAATTCGTTCAACTGGAAATTCTCTTTTCGTACGCATAACGCTTGCTGTGTGTATATGAACACGTCGCTATTATAGCAACAGAAGCTTGAACGTTTTGAAAAGTTCCATGATAAGAATTTACTGAACGGATTAGCCGATTTGGTACCGTTTCAGAAGTGATAGTTTCGAAATGCAAAAAAGCCCGGCACTGATGGCGTCCGGGCTGCACACAGGGTGCCAGTCATGATCAATCGGAGTATGCCGTTAATACAGGGAAGTAGAAGCGACATTTTGATATTAGGATAAGCTCGTAAAAATTCCAGCGAAGCGGTAAAATCAGTGGCTCAAATCTTTAGGTCAGCCAGCTCACAAACACACGCGCTGGTAGCGCGGTTGCTGAATTTTAATGGCGCATTGTCTGCAGATCCAGAGGGATGACTGCGTCAGCAGTATTCGCACAATATCTATAGACAATACAACGCCGCGCAGCCCGGCCAGCTTCTCGCTATTAAGCGTCGGAACAAATCAGGATAGCGCTCGCGCATGAGCTGAACTGCACGTTCAGGAAGGCCTGCAGGCGGTTAATATTTGCTGGGCCAGCCGCGTCACCGTTCAGCCATGACCGTCGAACCGTCTGTACGATAGCTCTGAAGCAGTCGACGACTCTGTATGTTGAAATACCAGAATCCTCAGCAGCGGCATGGATTGTCATTCGCCCCAGACAACTTCCTGAATGCCTTAAGACGGTTAACTGTTTCATCGTGAAATATTCCGGACAAAAAGCTGCCACATCAGGAACATCATCAGGTGCCCCGAATCGGCCAGCTCAGTTGAGCCTCTGTGTGACCACTGCGCATGATTATACTTATCATGAAAACTCCAGGTTCTGCTGCCTGTCAAGTTTGGCAGCCATGAATTAACTAAAAGAATCTATTTCAAATATTCATCGGATCGCACATTCTGGATGTCCTCTCCCATTACTGGTAAGAAGAATTTTCAATATCAGATTGATTAACCCGATTTATTATCGATCCCGCCGAGCGGCTTTCCGCCACTTAGAAAATTTAGTCTGCTCCCTGTCAGTCGAAAGTATTTTTTCACTCAATATGTGATTAAATTAGAAAAATGAAAGTGTGACGTGAAAAAAGTCAGTTTTACGCTAAAATTCATTTCCTGTTCTTGGAAAATCAGGTCATATCAGACGGCTATGAACTATAACGACCTTCTTCCCCGGGAAATGGTAGGGAAATATTTCTCTGGCAGTTTATCACCTTATAAGAAACTCATGACGCAGGTTATCTCTGTAGAACGTCACGGTGGAGGTTTCCTCGTTACACACACTTTCAACGGCCACCTCAGGAAAACCGCCTTGTCTGTATTCCGGCTTCGCTTTCCTTTTATTTCCTAACCGTTTCTGCTCACGTGCTGTCATAGATATTCGATTTACACGACTGGGAGCTCCGATAAGCGTTGCGCTGAAGGCATCATGTCTGCGGTACGAAATCTCACATTTTTGAAAAGGGAAACTGCTGAGGTATCCTGACATCAGAGAATATTACGGACTCTCACCGGACAGTTCAGCGTTACCGTATCGCTGACGTAAACGGAATTGGTTATTATTTCAGATAAACCCCATATCTTTCAACATATTCCTGAATAATTAAAGTGTCCCGTGGGCAGGTAATGTCATCATCAGCGCATGAGGCAGCATGCCTTGCGATCCGCAGTTAACTGGAATGACCACATCTGGCCTTGAAAGGTTCTATTTGGGAATTTTAATTTATACAGTCTCTTTAACCTATACTTATCGTTAATTCCGGGATTCAGATGAGGGTACAGATGAACAGTTTACTTACGGTTGAATATGAAGTTCAGATAAAAAGACTGGCTTGTCTGCATCAATCAGGAGAGGGATATCAAAGCATCAAATCTGATATAAATGCAGCACTGATGCATCTGAGCGGAGAGATTGGTCTAGATCCCGGAGACCGGGTTGCGACATGGAGTGAGCTGCACACCTCTCTTAAGCGGTCTCTTTTAATCTCTGCTGACCCGCAGTGGATTAATGTCATCCGGTTTGCCCTTTCAAGGATAAAATCCTACAAGCAAAATGCTCTTGTGTCCCGTTCTGGTAAAAGAACGGCTCATACTTGATGGCTATTCAGGCGCTTCAGAGGCTTAGTGGCTAACGCGATTTTTAGCATTAGATATACCCCGAAAATCCCTACTTTAGTTTAAAGGTCCCCGTTTGCGCGGGCTGTTTTTCTGTGTGGTCACTGAAAATTTTCTCTCAGAAAGACGCGCTCCAAAGCCGGTGAGCGGGGTTTAACTCTTGTGTCGGGGTGGAGGTGTGACAGCATTGTGGCATAACGTCCGGCCTGAAGACCGGTCAGTCATGACTCATTGATTTGAGCCCCTGACAAATTCCTGCCAGTTAAGATAGCCGGGCTTTTGATCGGGTCGGTTGCGGTGCAGATATGAAATCAGCCCGTTTCAGAGATGGCTTCCGGAAGCGAGCTTCTGCGATATGAGGCAGTGTATCTCGTACAGGTCATGCTATCTACGACACTAAACGGCAGCCTTTTACTGATGTACTTTCGGCTTCAATCAGGTGATTTATCGTTATATTGTAAAAATAATTCCTCCGGACTCTGGTCGTTATGCTTCCTGGTAAATTACGTCTCCGTACGTTGCTCATATTACTCTCCGTCGGCGGAGTGATCCTGACCGCCTGCCTGCTGCTCGGATCGCTGCTGATTTTTCAGAAGGGCAACATTGAGGACAGCCTGCTTGAGAGTAACATCGCCTATGCGCGCAAGCTCGCCGACACCACCGATCGTTATCTGACCACGGCGCAGCGTGAGCTCGTCTGGAGCGCCGGGCAGATTAAGGGGCTTAACGATCC
Source organism: Type-E symbiont of Plautia stali (assembly GCF_059731115.1). Lineage (NCBI taxonomy): Bacteria > Pseudomonadati > Pseudomonadota > Gammaproteobacteria > Enterobacterales > Enterobacteriaceae > Type-E symbiont of Plautia stali. Next base: position 135,125 of record NZ_AP035908.1, on the reverse strand, counting down.
GGGGCACCTTCGGGACGAGACCGATCGCCTGCGGCTGCAGTCGGGCTTTTTCAATACCGTCGTGGTGGTTAACCGCGACGCCGTTATCGCCGCGACCTCGCCGGAAAGCCTGAGCCTCATCGGCATAAAGCTGCATTCCGACGCCAGCAGACAGGCCATTACCACGCAGAAGCCGTTTATCTCTTCGCCCTTTACCTCTGCTACAGGTAACTACGTGATCTTCCTGTCGCAGCCCCTGTTTACGCCGGACGGCAGTTATCTGGGCTACATAGGCGGCACCATCTACCTCAAAAAACAGAGCATGCTGAGCGACATTCTCAGCCTGCATTTTTACGCCCGCGGATCCAGCGTTACCGTCGTCAGCAATGACGGCCTCATCATATTCAGTCACGACCCGGCACGAGTGGGAACCAGAATGGCGCTGAACTCAGCGCTGCAGAAGCGGCTGGCCACCACGGAAAGCGGGCGGTTCAGCACGGAAGCTGACGGGCAGAAGTTCCTGACGGGCTACGCCAGCCTGCATATTACCGACTGGAACATTTTCATTGCAGGAACCTCTGAAACGGTCCGGGATATCCTGGTGCGAACCGCAAAAAATGCGCTGTGGTTCCTTTTGGGGATCACTGTCCTGACGGTCGCTCTGGTGACCCTGGTGGCCGGGCGTATTGCCTCTCCGCTGGAGAAGCTGGCCGGTATGGTGCGGAATGAAGGCAGTGAAGCGTCGTTCGATTCGGTACCGGCCTGGTATTATGAAGCCGACAGCCTGAAGGAAGCTGTACAGTATCACCGTCACGCGGTGGCGGCTCGCATGGCTGCGCTCAGCGACGAGGCCATGAGCGATCCGCTAACCGGGCTCTGCAACCGCCGTGGCTTTACGCTGCTGGCAGACAGGAACCGTGATGACGCAACTCAGTGCGCCATAGCCATTGACATCGACCACTTTAAAAAAATCAACGACTGGTACGGCCATGAAGCGGGTGATGCGGTACTGGTAAGCCTTGCCGGCCTGCTGCGGCAGACCTGCCGCGCGGGTGACGTGGTCAGCCGTTTTGGCGGAGAAGAGTTTATTGTCCTGCTGCCCCGGACGTCTGTGGAAGATGCGGCCCGGATGGCGGAGCGCATCCGCGAACTGGTGAGCACCACAACGTTCCCGTACGTGGGAGCCATGACGGTCTCTGCCGGAGTGGCCGCGCAGGCAGACAGTGCCGGAGACAGGGATACGATGCTTCGCCGGGCGGATGAAGCACTCTATCAGGCTAAGAGCGAAGGGCGTAACGCGGTAATTGTAGCAAGTCCCGGGAGTGTCTGACGTCGTGAAGAGCAGGGATCATGAGGACTCTTCTTTTTTGGCAGCATTTCTGCCGCTGGGGGCCCGCGATGAAGGTCCAGAGCAGTGTAACATTTTTTGTGAGGGGCCCCCCTCTGGACTGTTGTTGTTTGCTGCAAAGCAACCGGAAATAGTGTGAGGAGTGACTCTGTTCTTTAACTGCATTGCTGCAATCAGCGCCATACATTAACAGAAAGAGCCTGTGCGGTTATAATCTGCATCTCTATGACCTGATTCACCGGATAAGCAACAGCAATGTAAAAAGGTTATGATAAAACTGGCTCCGAAGCATTTTCGTCTTCTTTCCCTGATGCTGGAAAGAGAATCGGTACCGGCAGACATAATGCCTGCCGTAATGGCGACGCTGGTAAGACTGCGCCTGGCCGAATTTTTTTGCGGCGAAGAATGGCGAAGGGTCAGTGAGCGCTACCGCCTGACGGCGAAGGGTGAAAGGGTTCTCATGGCGTATGATGCCAGGATTAAGCGGGACCAGCAACTCAGCAAATGTCAGGGAAGCAGCAGGCGGTGCGAGAAAAAAACTGAGTCTGACATAAAGAAATTTGGCAGCAATTAAGCCAGTTTACGTCAGCAGGCCGTACTTTGTTCCGGACTGCACACATTCTCCCACGTAAATAACTTTTTTTATAAAAATCGTTTTTCTTTTCATTTTTCCTGAGCAGAATAAGTCATTATCTCTGAACCCTTAGAGAGCCGTGTGCTACCACGCTTATTGCAGCAGTGTTTTTTCTGCATTGATTTAAAGCCTACACGCTCCCGCTGATATGTAGCAGGATATTCATCTGAGTCGCCCCCACAAATGACAGTCAGTAAAGTCTGCAGATAAGGGGGCATAAGGCTTGACTAAGGATTCACACGAACTAAGCTTCTCCTGATTCTAATAACAATTGCAGTATGAAATCCGCATTGCTATGCCGCGCCCATCAGCGCGGTTTTTTTTATGCTAATAATCACCTTCCTGACTGTTAAGACTCTAATCGTCAGGAGTGAAACAAATCATTAACTGTTTTTTTCATCTGTGTTACCGTCATCCTGCGATGATCCTTGTCGCGAATTTCTTTGCTTTTTTCCGCCCGACATACCTGGTCAGGTTGCGGGACTTTTTTATCATCTCCCTGAGTCAGTGCCCCTTTTTTTGCTTTTGCTGCCTGTTAACGGCGTAGCAAGTTGAGCCTGGACTTCAGTAGCCCGCAGAATCTGATCCAGCTCCCCTTGAAGCTGTTACTGGCTGTTATGTTGACGCGTTGCGCCATCAATGGCCATCAGCACGGTTGCCTGCATCCGCGCTTACCGGCTTAATACCGGCAACCGTATCATTGTCGAGCTTTAGGCGCCTGAAGAGGCATTGCGCAGCATGCACAGCCAGGGCATGTTGATGAGGTCATTGTGCATTCCCAGGCAGCCTTCCGTCTGCAGGCTAGCTCATTCCTGCGCGGCCGGTGTCAGCACTGACCACGCAGCTTCCAGCCCAGCCACTCGTCGAGTTCCGCTTCCGGCAGCGGCCGGGAATAGAAGAAGCCCTGCGCCTGGTCGCAGCCGTACTGCGTAAGTGCGGTAACCGTTTCTGCATCCTCCACCCCCTCTGCCAGCACCGTGTAGTCCAGCTCCTTCAGCATCGCGATGATACTGCGCGCGATGATGCGCGATGCGGTGTCTGACGATATTTCGCTGATGAGCGTGCGGTCCAGTTTGATGACGTCCAGCGGCATGCGCCGCAGGTAGCTGATATTGCTGTAGCCGGTGCCGAAGTCATCCAGCGAAATGCCAAAGCCCCTGAGCTTCAGCATCTCCAGCCCCTGCATCGCCGCCGGGCTTTCAATAATGCGCTCGGTCTCCAGGCACTCTATGCCCAGCAGCGAAGTGGGCAGCTTTGCCCTGATCATTTTTGCTTCCAGCGCGTCGGCAAAACCCTCACGCGAAAAGTCCCTGCAACTGACATTGATGGTCACCGGGAGCTGGATGCAGCTATTGCGCAGGCGGGCAAGGCGCGCGATCGCGCGATCGGTTACCCAGGCTGTCAGCGTGCTGAGCAGCTCAGTCTGCTCAGCCAGCGGCACAAACAGCGCGGGAGAGAGTTCGCCGCGCTGAGGGTGACGCCAGCGCGCCAGCACCTCCAGGCCCACAGGGCGGCCGCTCTGCAGGCAGATTTTGGGCTGGTAGGCGAGCCACAGGCCTTTGTCTTCCTGCAGAGCAGCTGCCAGATCGTTCATCAGGGTAAAGTCCTGGGTGTGGCGGGCATCGGATGCCGGGCTGAAGCGCATCGCGGGAACGCCGCGCCCGATGGCCTCGTGCAGGGCACTGACCGCGCGGCGCAGCACCTCCTGCGCCGTAATGCTGCCCGTGGTAAAGGCCACCTCGCCGGTGTGGGTGCTGAGCGCCACGGCTATGCCGTCGCCCAGGTCGGCGCTGATCCCCTCCAGTCGTCCTGCCACCCAGTCCGCGGTGAGCCGGCTGTCGTCACGCGTCAGCACGGCAAAGCGGCCGGTGGCAACGGTGTAGAGCAGCTCGCCAGTGGCAGGACGCAGCCGCAGCGGCAGCAGCGTGGCGACGTCCTTCAGCAGGCTCTCCACCGGGCCCATGCCCATCGAGCGCGCGAGTTCATAGGCGCGCGGCATGTCGATGCAGTCAATCAGCACCAGCCGGCGCGGCGTATTGTCCCCCGCCACTGCGAGATATTGCAGGTCGCGGATAAGGCGCTGGCGGTTAGGCAGGGCAGTGACCGGGTCAGCAAACCCGGCGGAGTGCCAGGCCTCCAGAAACGACATCACCAGAGCGGCCAGCAGCTTCAGGGTGGTAACCTGCTCAGCGCCAAACGGGTGCGGTGCGGTGTCCGTGACGCACAGCGTGCCGAGCACGATCCCCTCCCGGTTTTTGAGTGGCACGCCGGCATAGAAGCGGATGTAGGGCGCGCCGGTGATGAGCGGATGCGTCACAAAGCGGGCGTCCAGCCAGGTGTCGGGCACCACCACTGCACAATCATTGTCCACCGCGTGGCGGCATAGGGAGTCTTCACGCGAGGACTGCGCGAGGGCGAAGTTGTGTGCGGCCTGCACGTGCTGGTGTTCGTCGTCCAGCACTGAAATAAAGCTGCCGGGGATGCCAAGCGCCTGGCTGGCCAGCCGGACAAACTTGCGCAGCACGTCATCGCGACTTTCATCGGGACTGCGCAGCGCTTTCAGCGCCCGCGCGCGGCGATCGTTGTCGCCGTTAAGATTCATCAGCATGGGTTCCTCCGCCCCGGCCTGGTTCCGGTGCGAAATTATAAAGATAAAGTGGACGGTAACGAACCGTTATAAAAGGCAATAACTGCGAAAGGAAAAAACGATTAAAAACTTTCTTATGGCGCTTACTATAGGCGCTGTCTGGTCTTATGTCATGCTTATTTTGTTTAGAAAATTATTTAGCGCAGCGCGATTCTTTAATTTTATCGTCGGGGAGTGTCCTTTTTTAATTATTCCTGCCAGAATCCTGTTAAATAAATGTAGCGCGCAACTTAATCACGCGCGCAATTAAAAATAAATGATAATGCTTTTTATTATTCAAAATAATAACAACACCGGGGAAACCTCATGCAGCTACTCAGACACTTTACCATCCGCCGCGTCGTGCTGTGGATGATGATCCTCTCCCTGGCCGTGGTGGCACTGGCCGGCAGCTACGGCGCGCTGACGCTGCGCGAAATGTACCGCCACGCCGACCGCGCCGACGCGCTGACGCAGCAGTTGACCTTTCTGACCCGCGCCGGCCTCGTCATGCAGGACGGGACGGCAGCCGAGAAAGCGGCCCTGCTGAACGCCGCGCCGTCTGACGCAGCGTGGGACAGTTATCGGGCAGCGCTGAGCGTGCCGGGCCATTATCCGGCCGCCGCCCGCGAACGGCTCGACAGCCTGACGCAGCAGCTGGCCGCCGCCGACGTGCCGGTGATGGCCGAGCGCCACCGGCTGGAAGTGATTCTCATCAGCGCGCTGCTGGCCGCCGCCGCCCTGCTGGCGTTCTGCGACCGCTATCTGGTGGTGCACCTCGTGCGTCCGGTGGCGAAAATCCGCGCGCACCTGAGGACCATCGCAGAGGGCGACCTCACTCGCGAGCCGGAAGACCTGGGCCGTAACTGCATCGGGCAACTGGTGCCGCTGGTCAGGGAGATGCAGCGCAGCCTGCTGGACGCGGTGGCAGCCATCCGCGACAACGCGTTGATCCTGCACCGCGAGGCCGGGAAGATTGCGGCCGGCAACGCCGACTTATCTGACCGGACCGCTACCCAGGCCGCCGCGCTGGAGCAGACCGCGGCCAGCATGGAGGAAATCACCGCCACCGTTGCCCACAACGCCGAAAACGCCCGCGAGGCGCGTGAGTTGGCGGCCCGCACCGCCGGCACCACCCAGCGGGGCGCGGAGCTGGTGCAGACCGTGGTGGACGCCATGGGCGGCATCGCGGAGGGCTCAGAAAAAATCCGCCAGTTCACCGCGACCATCAACGGCATTTCCTTCCAGACGAACATTCTGGCACTCAATGCCGCCGTTGAGGCTGCCCGCGCCGGCGAGCAGGGACGCGGCTTTGCCGTCGTGGCCACTGAGGTGCGCGCGCTGGCGCAGCGAAGCGCGGCCGCCTCAAAGGAAATTGAGGGTCTGATTGCCGACACCGTGGCGCGAGTCAGCGACGGCCGCCGGGCCGCCGGCAGCGCCGGTGACACCATGAGCGAGGTGCTGCACGGCGTCGTCGGGGTCAACGCGCTGATTGGCCAGATAGCGCTGGCCTCGGTAGAGCAGAGCAAAGGCATAGCGCAGGTCACGCTGGCGGTCGCGGAGCTTGACCGTGTCACGCAGCAGAACGCCACCCTGGTGCAGGAAGTTACCGCCACAGCGGGCAATCTGAGCGGGCAGACGACCGCGCTGGGCGGTGCCATTACCCGGTTTACGCTGCCGGCAAAAGAGGGCTATACGGCTGCCGCAGCGTCCGCCCCGCCGGTCAGCTCACGACGGGCTACCCCGCCACCCAAAGGCGACTGGGTGGCCTTCTGGCATCATTAACACGTCGTACGCGGCGGGGGATTTTTCTCCAGCCACGCCCGCACGCGGTCGGATTCCGGGCCCGCCTCCCGCACGGCCCGGGTCAGACGCTCCTGGGTCGTGCGCAGCTCCAGCGTCCAGAAGGTGATCTGCCATTGCTCCCGGATGTCTATGCGGCTCAGGTCGGCGGGTACCCGCCGCTGGATATAATCACGGTTTTTCATCAGGTTATCCTTTTTATCGGTACAGGGTGTGGCGGCGCCTTAAATACGGCCACCGGTAAGCCCTGCCTATCCTGGCGAATAATCATCCGGAAAATACCGGAATAATCCTTCTGTCAGGATTTCGTAAAAAAAGGAGAGGATTCCTGGTCGTATGGATAATATGCCCGTTAGGCTGTTTGTCTGATTTGACTTAGCAGAATAAAAATAAATGAAGTGCCTGCTGTTAATTATCCCGTAGACAATTCATGACGCATTGAACTATAAGGTTAATGTTAAGAGAATGTAATGAATTGGGGCGAGCCCCGGTATTTTTTATTCTGACGGTCCGTTGTGATCCGCCAGTCCGAAAGGAGTGTCTTCTGGGAAATCAACTTTTGTACCGGCCCGTTGCGGTCGGTTCCGACGTCCGCGAGCTCAGGCTTGCTGCTGGCCTGTCGCAGGAGGCCGCCGCAGAGCGATTTGAGCTCAGCCTGCGCGTCTGGCAGATGAAGGAGGCGGCAAAAAATCCCGCCCCCCTCAGCCAGGGGGAGTATGAACTCCTGCTGCTGCTCGCCGGGCGTCATCCGCATTATGCCCTTGTGCCGCAAAAGAAAAAGTAGCAGGCTCTGTCCGCTGACGGCTCGCTGAAGTTCAGTCGGGCGCGGCCGATAAGAGGATAAGGACATGAGCGGTAAATACTACTACGCGGTGCGGCGCGGACGCACCGCGCTCCAGGAAGTGCATTGCGCGGGGTGTGTCGAACTGGCTGAGGCCGGCGGAGTCCGCTTTATTGGCACGTTTTACTCGCTCAGGCATGCGCTTCAGTCCGCGCGCCTGCGGCACCCCGACTGCGTTATCTGCCTGCGGTGCGCCGCCCTGCAGCGCTGAACGCGGCCAGGAATGGTCCTGAAATGACGTTTTTGTGACACCGGTACAGCCGGGCGTCACTGTTATCCCTGACCCTGCCCGCGGCGGCGGGGCAGCCTGACGGACCTTTCTTCCGGCGGCGGGGCCGCAGGTATTTCTGCGGCCCCGTCTGATTGAACGTGTCCACTTTTTGCTGTGTCATGCCGGCCACAGCTCATTCGACCTCTGGGGGGACAGACCCTGAAACGCCCGACATCAGACAACGAGGTTGCCCGCCTCGCGGCGCTGGCATCCTATCAGCAGGCGGATACGCTGCCGGAAAACGCGCTGGACCGCCTCACCACGCTCGCCGCGCGCCTTTTTCGCGTACCCACCGCCTTCGTTTCTCTGATTGATGACCAGCGGCAGCTTTTTGCATCCCGCTACGGGCTGAATATCACCGGCACCGCCCGCAGCGTCGCCTTCTGCGACCACACGCTGGCGCAGGGGGAGATCCTCTGCGTGCCCGACGCCCTGGCCGATCCGCGCTTTCGCGACAGCCCGCTGGTGCATGGCTACCCGCACATCCGCTTCTACGCGGGGATCCCGCTGACTACCCCGGACGGGCACCATATCGGTACCGTGTGCCTGACCGACACGCAGCCGCGCCCGCCGCTCACAGACGATGACCGGCAGCACCTGGCCGACATTGCTGTGCTGGTGATGGACCGGATGGAGGTTCACCGGCTTGAGCTGCTGCGCCACGCCAGTCAGCAGCGGCTGGAGTCCATCTCGGCCACTTCCCCGGACGCCATCATCTGCACCGACCTGCGCCGGGGAATCACCTTCTGGAACCCGGCCGCCACTGCGATGTTCGGTTACGGCCCGGAGGAGATGGAGGGCCAGTACGTGGCCGGGCTTATTCCCGAGCGCTGCCAGACCGACTACCGCAACGAGCTGGATCGCCTGACGGCCGACGAGGCGGCGATTTCGCAGCCACGCACGCTGCAGATATGGGGGCTCAGGCGCGACGGCCGGGAATTTCCGGCCGACGTATCGTTCTCCGGCTGGCGGGAGGGCGGAGAACGCCTGGTGGGGATGATCATCCGCGACGTCACCGCCCGGCACGAGAGCGAGGCCCGTCTCTGCGAACTCGCCTCACTGGACATGCTGACACGGCTGGCCAGCCGCGGTGCGTTTATGCAGCAACTGGGGCAGCTGACGGAGGCCGGTGTGCCTTATACCCTGCTGATGATCGATCTGGACGGCTTCAAGGAAGTCAATGACACGCTCGGGCACGCCGCCGGCGATGCGCTGCTCTGTCACGTGGCGGAGCAGATCCGACAGGCTTGCCCCGGGGCGGTTACCGCCGCCCGGCTCGGCGGCGACGAGTTTATCATCCTGCTGCCGGGCGGAAGTACCGGTGCCGGCCTGACGGCGGATCGCCTGATTGCCGCGGTGCAGAGGCCCTTCAGTTACCACGGCTCACCCGTGGTGGTCGGCGCCAGCACCGGCATTGCCGCCTTTCCTGAACACGGAGAGGACACGTCGGCCGTGATGTCGGCGGCGGATCTGGCGCTCTACCGGGCAAAGGCCTCGGGCAAGGGCTGCAGCGTCCTGTTCCGGCCCGAATTCCTGGCGGCGGAGCAGCGCCGCCGGCGCTTTGAGCGCGAGCTGGAAACCGCGGTGCGCCAGCAGCAGTTCATTCTGCACTACCAGCCTCGCTATGACGCCGGTAGCGGCCGCCTGCTAGGCTGCGAGGCGCTGGTGCGCTGGCAGCATCCTGCCCGCGGCCTGCTGCTGCCCGCTGATTTTATTGAGATGCTGGTGAAAAGCCCGCTGTCCGTGACGCTTGGTGAATGGATTATCCGCACCGCACTGTCGCAGGTCCGCCAGTGGCAGGTCCGCTGCCCGGAGCTTCGGGTCAGCGTTAACCTGTTCCCGCGTCAGCTTTCCGCACCCGGGCTGGAAAGCGTGCTGCGCGAGTCGGCAGGCGGCGACGCCGTCTTTGTGGACCTGGAGGTCGATGAGCCGTTGCTGGCGGAGCTCGTTCAGGATGCTCCGGCGCAGTTCGCAGCCATCCGGCTCACGGGGGCTGCATTTGTTATAGATCATTACGGCCGTACGCTGGGCGCCATCAGCCTGCTGCGGCACGGCTTCGTCAGCGGCTTCAAGATTGACAAGTCGCTGACCCTTGAGCTCGGCACCAGCATGCGCGTGCGGATGATGTTCCGGGCCATCGCGGCGCTGGGGAAAAGCCTGGGTCTCAGCGTGGCGGCAGAGGGCGTAGAGGATACGGCGCAGCGGGCGTTCGTGACGACCGCCCAGTGCGACATCATGCAGGGCAACGGGCTGTGCAGGCCGCTCACGGCGGCGGCGTTTGAGGCGCTGCTTCACACGGAAGATGACAGCATGAAGCTGACGGACGGCTGATGGTACGCGCCCTCAGCGGCCCATCAGCCAGTGCGCCAGCTTATCGAGCAGCAGGAAGGGCAGCGAGCCCGGAAACAGCAGGCCCCGGCCGGCCCTGCGCAGGGCGGTGCCTTCAGAACAACCGGCCTCGCCACTCCTGCTGAGCGTCAGCCGTTCGTAGTTTGCCAGCTCATAGTTGGTGGCAGGCGCCAGGCTGAGAAGCTCTTTCAGGGCCGCTTCCGGGCTTTCGGCCGTCAGGCTGCTGTCCCACCGGCGGTGCAGGCGGAGACCGGCTACCGTCAGCGGCGGGTCATCCCCTCGTGCCTCAGCCCCAATCCCCGCGCGCAGCCGGCGCTGCCGCGCCTCCTCCAGCGGTGATAAGGGGTCAGACGGATTAAGGCCCTGAAGCTCAACCCGGGTAGCCGCCGGCAGGTGCCAGGTGAGCCTGAGCGTGCGCCCGGTTCGGGGGCCTGCGAAAGGCGGGTCTTCCCGGGCAGATACCAGCAGGCGAACCGGCGCGTCAGGTTGAATGCCGGCGGGTAGCCGGCGGATCGTCAGGACGTGTTCCGTGACGGGTGCAGATTGTGCGGCAGCGGACATGGAGCAGCTCCTGATGATATTCAGGGTATCCTGATGCCGTCCGCTGGTGCTGTACAGCAGAGAGTGGTCTTAAGGGCTTAATTCAGCGAAATCTGTAGCGTGAGAGATATATTTCCGCACGGGTCAGGATAAAAGAAGCAGAATCAGAGAGTTCCTGGCATCATTTTTCCAGGGTTGTATTAGGGTAGGCCTGTGCACCCGGCCACGCAGAGGGCCGTCCGTGACGCCTGCAGTTCGCCTCTCAGGACCCCTGGTCCGCTTTACACAGCCGGCGTGAGACCGGTTATGTGAAATCCAGCCTTGATCCCGGGACGGAACACCCCGGGAGATTTTTTATATCCTTCCTGCCCGCCATCCCTCCGTCTCTGTCTGAAACGCGGGAGACACATTTGTGACGCAGCGCATGCTTCTCCTGACCACAGGGTGCCGGGGGGATATCCGTGCATGCTAAAGTCTGTTCAGGAGCGGGAAAACCATGCCTTCATGCACAGAGGAGACGTCATAATGAAAAACGGTGCCACGCCCTATCGTGAAGCGCTGATACGCCTGAGCGCGCTCCGGATCCGTTACCGGCGGGCAAGCCGCAACCCGGCGGCCGGAATGGTGGACCTCGCGGCGCTGATGTCCGAGCTGGAGGAGGCCGAACAGGACGTGGCGCGATATGAAAAACAGTAAGCATCACAGAAGACCGGGCTAAAGTTTTTCAGCGGATAGCCGATAGCATGAAGGTGGTTAATCCGATGGCCACACTCCACGACACGAGTAAGTCCGTTTATCTCATTGATGTTCTCAGGGGCTGACCGCCCCTGTTTTTTTAACGTCTGTTCAGCCTGCCTGCGCTGTGTCTTCAGTAATGAATATCTTCTCCGTGCCCTGAATTTCCAACCTATCTGACAAAAATTTTTTCTGAACATTAAGTTCTGCTCTTCTGTGTTGCCTGTACGGCGGACATTACGATCAGCTTCGTGGGAAAGGGTTCAGAATCCGGGCGCTGGCGGTCCCGTACAGGAATTAACTGTGCAGGCAGCGTAATAAAAAAATGGCTTCCGGAAGGAAGCCATCAGCACAATCAGTCGCAGTATCAGATGTGTACCCTGATGAGGCACATTAAAGTTATCGGCACCTTGCTCCGAAACCTGAGCGCAACCGGCATTTTTTATAAACCTGCCAGGCAACACGCTTTTGATAAGCAGGTCCCGGCGGGTTTAGGAACATCAGTAATCTCCGCCCCCTCAATCGAAGAAAACGTAAATTCTGCCTCAGAAGCTCTTCCAGTTATCATCCCCCACTGCCGCAACGGCAGGGGTGGGCCGTAATAAAGCAGCCCTCCGTATCGGCCGGACAGCCTGAGCGTCCAGAGTGCCTGCCTGGCCCGAGTCCGGAACCAGCGTAAAGTTACTCACCAGCCTGTTCAGCGCCGCCGCCTGTTCCATCAGCGAACGTGACGCGGCCGAAGCTTCTTCAACCAGCGCAGCATTCTGTTGTGTTACGTCATCCATTTGATTCACGGCAATATGGACCTGCCCGATACCCTGAGACTGTTCACTGCCGGCAACCGATATCTCATCGACAAGGTCGGCGACCTGCCGCACGGCGTCGTTCATACGGGACATATTTTCTCCTACGCCCTCAGCCTGCGTCGAACCGGCTTCGACAAAACCCATGGATGACTCAATCAGCCCCTTGATTTCACGGGCGGAGGAGGATGAACGTTGCGCGAGGTTACGAACTTCTCCCGCTACCACCGCGAAGCCGCGACCCTGCTCTCCGGCACGCGCGGCCTCGACGGCTGCGTTCAGGGCCAGAATGTTGGTCTGAAATGCAATGCCTTCAATCAGCCCGATAATATCCGTGATTTTTGCAGAGCTTCTCCTGATGTCACCCATTGTATCCAGAAGCGTGCGTACCCGCCCGGCGCTGTCCTCTGAAATATCCCGGGCATTCTTCGCCAGCTGGCTGGCAAGCTGAGTGTTTTCAGCGGTCTGACGCACGGTCTCACTCAATTCTGACATGCTTGCCGCCGTCTGCTCCAGCGAGGCAGCCTGCTCCTCGGTTCGTGAAGAGAGGTCCTCATTACCGGCTGCTATTTGCGCTGAAGCCGTGCTGACCGACTGTGAAGAGGCCTCCACCTTCGACAGCGAGGCTGAGACGTTTTCTATAAGATGATTAAACGCTTTTGCGGTCAGGCCGATTTCATCCCGGCGCGACTCGTCCACTCTGAGCGTCAGGTCAAGCCGGTGGCTGGCGTTTTCCATAGTCTGCCGCATGCCGTTGAGTTGCCCGCGGATACCGAAAACCGTTTTGAGCGCAAAGAAGGCCAGAATAGCAATGGCCAGTGCGGAACCCCCTATTAAGCTCCAGACTGTCACCTGATAAGTCCGGTCATTTTCCTGACGCAGGGTGCTGCCGATGTCCACGTTAAGTTTGAGCTGTTTCTGGTAGCCTGCAATCAACTGGCGGGCGGCTTCGCCAATGCCGTTATTGCTCTGGAGCGCCCCCAGTGCAATGGCGTCATTCTGTGCGCGTGAGCCAGCAAGAAATTCCGGAAGCGAGGATTCAACCTGTTTGATGGTGGAGAACGCTCTCTCTGTCAACTGCCGGTCCTCCTCGTTCGATATGTCATTATTCAGGTAATAGTTGTTCAGTGATTTAATATTACTTATAGCTTCATCGATTTTCTTTTCGACTTCAGCCTGTCGCCGCGGATCTGTTGCGCTCTGGTGGCGGTAGAGCCAGATAATGAGGGAATTACTGCCGTCTACCAGTTTTCCCAGATCCAGCAATGACGCAACGGTATTTTCCTGTACATACTGAAAGCGGGACTGAAATCCGCCGGCAACCATGACGGCCACGATGACCATCGCGACCAGCGAGGCAGAGAGAAGTGAAAAGGTAAGCAACAATCGCTGTGTAATCGTCATCTGTAATTCCTGCCATTGTAAGTGACTGATAATTTATGAAATCTGAAAATAATAAAAACTTTCAGCATATTTATCGGCAGAAATGCAGGAAACGTTATTTCAAATTAAGCGGACCCGCGTCACACGGGTATCGCGTTTTCCCCCATTGACCAGCCACCACCGCCCGGACTGGATGGACGGAGCTGCAGGGGCAGATAAATGGATGCTGTGACTATGGGTAAGTGTCGCTGCAGAGCAAGAGGCCTGCTGCTTCTTTTACCTCCGACCTTCTGACTGATAAGCTGCTGACAGGCCGCTAAAGCGGCATTCACAGCACAGGCTTAGCACTGCTCGCCCGTCTGAATATCGGCTTCAGTAGCCTGCTGACCGCCGCTACAATTTTCAGTAAGCTGATAATAGCAGGCTCTGCCTACGCCAGTATGCTCATATGCATCAGATTCAAACGGAAGAAACGCGGATGAAAGACTCAGAAGATGAACTGACAGAATCCCTCTACTGGGAGGCTTGCCGGATTACCGGCATGATTTGCCTGAATCTGGCCGACCGGGGCCAGCAGACCGATCGTAATCGATTGATCCGGGAGCTGGTCACGCTCGTAAAAGCCAGCGAAAAGGAAAATGAAGTCTGTCATCCCTCGCTGATTTTCGCGATTGAACAGCTCCGGGGCGACGACCCGGATGAAGTCAGACTTCACAGCTGAATCGGGTGCAGACTCAACAGACTACTCCGGGCAGGGATGATGTCATAAAATACCGCATTTCAGTGCCAGTTTTTAATGTGGTCCTGCATGAAGGATGCCTCTTATGGATAACGACAATCTGAACGTCAGTCACCTGGCCTGGTGCGGGCTGATTGCACTGCACACTGCCCGCCGCGACGGGGTCGCGACCTCCCCCGCGCAGGACAACCTCTTTCTGACCCGCTGGCTGGCTACCGCCGAGAAGCAGCGGCGTTTTCCCCGGGAGCTTGCCAGCGACATCAGCTGGCTGCTGAAAGAAGGGCGGGTGAAGGGACTGCGTGCCGACCTGCCCGGCAAGCTCGACTATCTGTGGCGCGCCGGCAACGGCAACCTGCAGGGGCAGAACGACCTGTTCCGGCTGCAGCACGCCCTGCACGCGGTGAAACTGACCGGATGGATTTACATGGTGCTGGCAGAGAGTGAATGGCGCGGCCGCCGGCAGCTTCGCCTGAGCCCTTCGGTATCGGGCATTTACCTGAACCGTCACGCGCTCGACGCCGGCTTTGACGAGCACGGCCGCCAGCGCATCCCCCTGCCCGCGCGCATCACCGGCGAGCTGCCCGCGCTCGATAAACTGCTGCAGCGGTCGGGCTGGCGCCGGGAGGCGGCCAGAAGTGAGGATGAACATCTGCACCTTCTCCTCGCGGACGGATTCCGGACATCATAAGGCCGGAACAGCAAGGGTCACGGACGTTACAGGCTACAGTGAACCTCCACGCCGGCTCAGGTTTAAGGGCGGGCGGCCGATAACTCCCGCGTAAGCAGAATAATAAATCGGTTGTTTTCATTCCCTGAACGGGGAGCCGCCCGGCGGCACCCCACTTTTTTGGACGGCGGCCACGTGCGCGATCGCCATGACAGGAACCACAGCATGAACAGGCATGAAGTCACGTCTCAGCTGTTTCGCAGCGCGGGCTACGATCCGACCAGCGGCGTACTGGAGCTGGAGTACCGGGACGGCGCGTGCCGGCGCTGGCTCGCGGTGCCGGCAAAGGCGTATCAGGCGTTCTGCGCGGCTGCGGACGCTGACGCATTTTTCAGGAGCAGCATCGAGGGCCGCTACCTTTCCCTGCGGGGCAGCCTCAGCCTGCGGCGCGGCGTCTGACGCCATCATCTGCGCGTACGCCTCATAATCTTCAGCTGTCTACTGTCGCGCGGTTATCATTATCCCGACTGGCCACGCGCCGGCCGCGGCCACGCCGTTCAGTCAGGTGGCCGTTTCCCCTCGGAAAGTAGCGTTTCAGCCATTACTGATTCGGGCATCCGGGAATAACGAGTACGGATGCTCCCGGATAACATAAGGAAAATTACGTCACGAAAAATGGATTTCACCCACAGCTGCTGGAAGATGCGGCAGCCTGATTTTCCTGGACACTGGTATCCCGTGACGGGTTTGAGCTCACACATTAAAAATGTTTTACAGACCCGCGGACAGTCACTCCTTAACCATCCTGAGCGGAAAATCATTTTCCGGCGCTATCCGCTCGGGGAGATGCCAGCATCTACGTTCAGCGCCTTCTGCAGCGCTGTTGCTGAACACGCGCACGCCCGGGCTGTCCGGGAAGAAAATCTCACCGGCATGATTCACAGCGAGGACCGCTTTAGCTGGAGGACGTCTTCCGCCGCCGGTATTCACTGCGGCACATCTTGATTCTCCTGTTACGGTCGAGGGTGACAGCTTTCCCAGGTGCGGTTCTCTCTGCCTGCGTGCTCCTCTGCCCGCGGTCGTGTTTGCCGATTTACCGCCACCTGAGGGGGGCCTGCGGATTGCGGACACCCGCGCCCTGGGTTTCAGCATGCCGCTCTGGTTGTCACCTCAGACAGTCAGTCGGGTTGAATCCCGCCTGTGGCTTCTGACGGGGATGTTTTTTATCCCCGTATATCCGGAGCTGACAGACCGGCACTGGAAAAAAGTCATACCCAACGGCGTCTGTGCCAGAGAACGGATAATAATGGAGAAGGACGGGGAGGCCGTGAGCCTCGATTTCCACTGGCAAAGTCGCACGCACTGAAACCTTTGAAAGAGTAAATTCCGGTGCTGCCGAGAGCATGTGTGTCAGCGGGAAAGTGCAGCAGTACTTAGGGGGAGCATGATAAAACGTGTTATATACCCGATCTGCAAAAGCATGGTCAGGCTGCCCCCCAGATATCTGATGCAGAGCCCGTAACCGGCACCGGCAGCATATCGGACCAGATGAACATAAGGCCGCCCCAGGGGTTTCTGGCTCCTCCACACCGCTAAACCTTCCCTTTATATCAGTCAGCCCATCAGGCATGTCCCTCTTTCACTGAATGTGCCACATCCCTGACGGCTTTCTCCACGCCTTCTGAGTTTATCTGAATACTGGCAATGACCTCACCTGCCTCGCGCATGAGCGCCACGCCGTCCTTTGTGTTTGCCATACTGCCCTCTATACCACAGAGTATTTTTTTGGCCAGCAGGTTGTTATCCACCACGACCCGTTCGATTTCTTCAGTGGCAGCACTGACGCTTGCTGCAAGGTTGCGGACTTCTGCGGCGACAACGGCAAAGCTTCTGCCTGAGGCACCCGCCCTGGCTGCTTCAATAGCGGCATTCAGGGCAATCAGCCTTGTCTGCATGGCAAAGCTTCGGATTGTTTCGACCATACCGTCAATGCTGTCAGACTGACTGTTGAGTCGGGATATATCCGCTGAAACCGAGCTCATCCCAAGAGCAATCCTGTCTATCATTCTGATGCTGTTCTCGATTACGTCTGCACCTGTCTGGGCACTTCCCCGTGTCTGGACTGCCATATCCCACGCGTGCACGGCTGCATCCTGCTCTTTCTGATTTCTCAGGACCTGACCGGTAACGTCTGAAGCAAATTTCACAATTTTATACAGTTTGCCATCTGGGCTGAATACCGGATTATAGGTGGCACGTAACCAAAGCGGGGCACCACGACTATTCAGTCGTGGGAACTGGCCAGAGAAAAATTCACCCTGATTCAGTTTTTCCCAGAACTGCCGGTACTCATCACTTTTATACAATGATTCGCTACAAAATAGCCTGTGATGCTGACCGATGACCTCCTCCCGCTGATACCCGGTGGCGCTAAGGAAGTTTTCGTTAACATCAAGTACAAGTCCGGCTGGATCGAACGTAATGACGGCCATAGAGCGGCTGATGGCATTGACGACTGACTCCAGTTCCAGTGCTGACTGTACGCGCCCGGAAACGTCTGCGGCTATTTTGATGATTTTAAAAACCCTCCCGCGCCTGTCAGCAACGGGAATGTAGCTTGCCTCTAGCCATACGGGACGGTTGCCCTTTGCCAGCCTCATATACTTACCACTGAAGCTCTCACCGTCCGCAAGGCGCTGCCAGAAATGGCGGTATTCAGGTGTACTGATTAGCGAAGGGGCACAAAACATGCTGTGGTGGTGTCCGATTATTTCGTCGGCTCGGTAGCCCATAGTAGTAAGAAAAAGCGGGCTGGCCTTCCGGATTATTCCGGCTGGGGTGAACTCAATAACTGGCATAGCCTGCTCAAGCGTGCCTACAGAAGCGGATAAACGTGAGCGACTTAGGGAAAACAGATTTTTTAACGTATGCAGGAGCATGATATGTTCCGGATTATCCAATGACTGCTTCGGTTATCGGCAAACCGAATGTGGACATTATGTATTGCTGTGATAGTCACGGGTTGCAATTGTTTCGAACTTTAACAAGATTGCTAAACACCTCCTGGAGCTAACTACTGTCTACTAACCAGATTGTCGGACACCATGAATCTGTTGGCGTGCAACATGTAAGTCAGGTCAGCATACCTTCCGTGTGAGAACCTTACAGCTGTCTGAGCAACGGATGCGCTTTTAGCCAGACACGCTCTGCTCGGTGGACCTTCACCGTTTATAGCCCTTCTGCATAGGAATCTTTTCCTGATTGATATCCAACACAACTGCATACCCGTTTTCTATCCGTCCGTATCTGAAGTGACGAAACGCATGTTTCTCCTGACACTGCGAGCCGGTGTGATATGCCAGCATGGGAGAACCTCTTCATAAGCGGGAAAAAAACGTGCGTTCATGAACAGAGGTGTCGTCATAACGGAAAACGATGCCTCGCCCTAGCGTGAAGCAATGATACGCCTGAGCGTTCTCAGGCTATGTGCCCGGTGGGCAAGCCGCAATCCGGCGGCCGGAACGATAGATCTGGCGTCACTGATGTCCGAACAGCAGGAGTCCGAACAGGAAGTAGAGCGATGTGACAAATAGTGAACATCCAAGCTTTCCGGGCAGCACCACGGAAGAGAAGGGGTTGTGATTGTGACGTCGCCCAGCCACAGGGGGCATGGTTGATATTCATGACAGGCGCCCACGGGTGATTGCCCCTGACGCCGTTCGCGAGTAATTGAGTACCAGCACGTCTCCCACTCGGCTAAAGTCCGGTGCTTATTTTGGCCTGCAGAGTGGGCAGTTGAGGCAGTATTCGACAGGGTCGGTTGCTTTGTAATAGAAACAGCAGGTGCGACGAAAGCGCACAGGCTTTCCCGCCGCGTTTAGCTGGAGAGGTCGGCGAAAGCGTTGCAGCGGGTTCCAGGACAGGCCAAAGAGAGAAGGTGAAGCCTGTCCGATCAACCAGTTAAAATCGGCATCCCTGCGCTCGTTCTGCGTTTCATCGAGCCTGTCCATTCGGCCCTGATAAAGTGAAAAAACCCGCATCGCGGTATTTTCCCAGAGTATCTGTATGGGCAGTCCGCTCACTCCGGCCAGACTTTGCCAGAGCGGAGAAAGAAACCCGCGGAAAAGCGCTGACACGACTTCTTCACGCCAGGCATCTCGCTCACCGGGAAGATAGCATGTCACTAGAGTGTCTGCCGGGAGCGACGATGTCCATAGCCCGTTATCGTGAGCATACTCAAGCCGGCTGCGAGAAAGAGAGAAGGTCAGGCCACTGTCAAACACGCTCATAGCATAGAGCACATTGCCCGTCGCGAGAAATGCCAGACGTTTTGCAAACAGCGAGGCGGCTATGGCCACATCCGGTGCGCCTGTCAGCGGCATCACGAGACGTAAAAAGGCATCGCAATGTTTCGCATTGAGCACATATTCTGCCGGCATACTGCGCGCGTCGGCCGCCGCGAGGGGCCGTAAGCGGAAATTCTTCTGCAGAAAGGCTTGCTCCTCAGGCGTCAGCATGTAGCGCCCCGGGAAAAGGAATACACAGCGGCGAGCGAAAGAAAGGATCTTCAATAATCCGGCACTGCAGGTTAAACACCTTATTCACCAGCGCTTCAGTCATGATATCCCCCGGCGCACCCTGTGCATAAACCCGTCCGTCGTGTACGGCGACCAGATGGTCGGCGTAGCGGCTGGCCAGATTAAGATCGTGCAGGACCATAACGATGGTTTTACCGTGCGTCTGGTTCAGGTCGCGCAACAGTTCAAGCACCTCAACCTGATGGGCCAGATCAAGATAGGTGGTCGGCTCATCCAGCAGCAACGTATCGGTCGCCTGTGCCAGCGTCATGGCAATCCAGACGCGCTGCCGCTGCCCGCCTGATAAGGCATCCACAGGGCGATGCTGTAATGCA
Organism: Type-E symbiont of Plautia stali; assembly: GCF_059731115.1. NCBI lineage: Bacteria > Pseudomonadati > Pseudomonadota > Gammaproteobacteria > Enterobacterales > Enterobacteriaceae > Type-E symbiont of Plautia stali. The sequence goes on along the minus strand of NZ_AP035908.1, from coordinate 115,495 downwards.
TCAGTTCCGGTCAGTCGAAGGGCCTCGTCTACCTGCCTTTCATCTTCCGCTGACCACTGACGTAACCAGCTCTGATACGGGAAGCGTCCCAGGCTAACGAGCTGACGTACGGAAATTCCTTCGGGGGCGACGGGGATCTGCGGCAGGATCGCCAGCCGGCGGGCGACCTGCGCCGTACTGCTGGCATGAATATCCATCCCGTCCAGTATAACGGTTCCCGACTGCGGCCTGAGAAGCCGGGCCATTGCCCGGAGCAGGGTGCTTTTACCACAGCCATTACTCCCGATCAGTACAGAGACTTTCGCGGCGGGCAGTTTGAGATCCAGCGAGTGTATGACCTGCTGCTGTGTATAGCTCACGTTCAGCTTATGAGTGGAAAGAGACACGTTTTCTCCATCAGTTTACGTACGCTGCCGGATAAGCAACGCCAGAAAAAACGGCGCGCCGACCAGCGCAACAAAGATGCCCGCCGGAAGATCTGCAGGCCGGAACAGCGTTCTGGCCAGCAGGTCAGCAGTAACCACCATGACGCCGCCGCAGCAGGCGGTGACAAACGCCTGGCCAAAAATGCCGTGACGTACAATCTGTCTGCCGAGGTGGGGCGCTATCAGGCCAACAAACGCCATGGCGCCCACCATTGCTATCGCGCCGCCGGAAAGTATCACGCAGCCCAACAATAGCAGGGCCCGCATTACATGCACCCGCACACCCAGCCCCGTGGCAAGGTCGTCGTCCAGCAGAAGCGTGCTCAGATAACGCAGCGAAAACAGCCAGAGCAGCAATGCCGCCAGATCGATGGCGAGGAGGTGACGCACCTTTTCCCAGGTCGCCGCATAAATGCTGCCGCTAAGCCATACCCACGCAGAAAAGGTGGTAGTCAGTGGGCTGAAAACCAGTATGAAGGTCACCACCGCGCCCGCCATTGCCGAGACGCCGACACCCGTCAGGATCAGTCGGGCTGGCGTCAGCCCCCTGGGCCCTGAAAGTATGAATACCAGGCCAACCGCGCAGGTGGCGCCAGCCATCGCAGCCACCGGCATCAGCGCGCTACCCCATGAAAAACTGAAAAAAGAAAGCCACAGCAGCGCCCCGACGCTTGCGCCGGTAGTGACGCCGAGCGTGTCCGGAGAAGCCAGCGGATTACGTACCAGCAGCTGCATAACCAGTCCGGCGAGTCCAAGCCCCGCGCCTGAAAGAAGCGCAAGCGCCACGCGGGGTAAACGCAGCTCGTGCAGGATGAAGCTTTGTGAGCTGGCGTCAGGATGTATCAGGAGCCACAGCGCCTGATACAGCGGAAGGGGTACGTCGCCGGCGCTTAATGCAGCAAGCGTCATCAGCAGCGAAGCCAACAGGCAGAGCAGCATGACCAACGGTAATCGCCCGGCGTAAAGGCGTGAAAACGGGCCGCAGCGTATAACGCGGTTATCAGACATGGTGTCTCCTGCGCTGCGCCAGCACTATAAAAAATGGCGCGCCCATCAGCGCCGTCATGACGCCGACGGGGACTTCCTGCGGTAAAATTATCACGCGCGCCACGATATCCGCCGTCAGCAACAGTAACGCGCCGATCAATGCGCAGGCCGGTAGCATCAGACGCAGGTCGCTGCCAAACAGCTGGCGGGCGATATGCGGCACTATCAGTCCGACGAAGCCGATGCTACCGGCGAGTGCCACGGCGTTTCCCGCCAGCCCCACGACCAGCAGGCTGGCAAGGAGGCGGACACGGACGATATTTTGCCCAAGGCCGGTGGCAATTTCCTCGCCGGCACGTAGTACATCCATCTGGCCGGCAGACAGGCACGCGACAACAGTCAGCAGCGTTCCGGGAAGCAGCATCGCATAGACATGAGGCAGGTCATGACCCGACAGGCTCCCGGCCAGCCAGAACAGCATCGTATCAAGCGTCTCCTGGTCGATAACGAGGATTGCCTGGGTAATGGCATTACACAGCGCGGTTATCGCCACCCCAGCCAGCACCAGCCGAAGTGGATTATCCCGTCCGTTACCTGCCCGGCTGGCGAACCACACCAGCATACTGGCCGCGCACGCCCCGAAAAATGCCAGTAAAAGTGTCTGCCAGGGGATGCTCAGGGAAAGAACGCTACCGGCCAGCACAACTGCCAGCGCCGCGCCCGCATTGACGCCGAACAGCCCGGGCGATGCCACAGGATTGCGAGTCAGCGCCTGCATAAGTCCGCCCGCCACAGCCAGAAAAGCCCCCACACACATGGCCAGCCATGTGCGTGGCAACCGGGATGTGCGAATGATGGCGTCAGCCGCACGGAGGGGATCGGAGTGAAACAAAGCGTCAGCCACCTGCGAAAGCGTGTAAAAGCGCACTCCGATCATGACGCTGAGCACCATCATCAGCGCCAGAAGGGCACAGCAGAACAGAAAGCGTGCTTTCACGATGCCCCCCGGCTCAGCGCCAGCTCTGTGTCAGTGAGGATCTGATTTGCGCCAATAATGCCACCCGACAGACTCCATGGAACGCTGTCAACCGTCCTTAACTGCCGTATTCTCACGGCGCTCAGTTGCTGCCAGAGCGGATGCGCAGTCATCACCCGGTACTGACGCAGAATGGCAGGGCTTTCCGCCCGCAGCAGAATGAAAAAGATATCGGCATCCAGCAGCGGCAGGTTCTCCATACTGGAAAAGCGCAACGACGTGCCGCGCGTCTGCGTAGCCTGCCCGTTCCAGTCAAAACCGAGTTCGGACATCACAGATCCAGGAAAGCTTTGCGGAGTGTAGCTGCGGATGTGATCGGGGCGGACTTCAATGACAGATACCCGGGGTCTGGCCTGTGAACCGAACCGTTCTCTCATTAGGGTCTGAAGGGCGACAATGCGTGAATCCCAGCGCTGAAGCAGGTTTCCTGCCTCATTGACCTTTGAGAGTTTTTCTGCAACGACTTTCAGCGTTTTTTTAAATTCATAAACGTCATTGAGCAGCACCACGGGCGCAATCTTTTCCATCAGCGGCGCAACATCCTGATGGCGGAAACGGGAAGCAAATATGATATCGGGCCTGAGCAGCGCTATTTTTTCAAGCGCCGGCTGGGTTTCCAGGCCTAACTGCGGCACGCCTGAAAACTGGTTTCGCAGGTAACGGTAAACCGGCTTTTCCGCCCAGGATTCAACGATCCCGCAGGGCGTAATGCCCAGCGCCGCCAGGCTGTCGGTGGCACCCTGAAACAGTGAAACGGCACGCTGGGCGGGCCGTTGCACGGCCAGAAGGCCGGGTGACACGCTGCATAACAGCAGCGCCTGCAGCCAGCGCCGGCGAAGAGGCGAAAAGTAAAATTGTTTCTCCATCGTCAGGTTTACCACCCCGGAAGCGGGGCGGCCATAATCAGAAGTCAAGACTGTAGCCGAGCGTGGCCGTGCGCCCCCTCCCGGCAAAATAGCGGTCAGGGTCAACGGAGGCGCTCTGCGAATAGTAAGTGATGTATTTTTTATTCAGCAGGTTGGAAATGCCCAGGCTCAGCTGTCCACGGGGAAGTTTATAACCCACGGCTGCATCTACCAGTGTGTAACCGGAGAAATCCTTTTCCTCATCGTCGAATTTTTTGCTCATAGCCCAGTTGGCCTGCAGGAAGGTACTCAGCTCCGTATTCCAGTTTGCTGACCAGCTGGCGATGAGGCGATCCGGCGCGATATTCAGGCCGTCAAGTTTTGCATCCAGGCTGCCGTTTTCATCGCTGTCGTAACGGCCGCGCATATGAGACCAGGCGAGCGTGAGCTTATGATCCGCATTAGGGCTGTAGCCCGCGCTGACCTCCAGGCCATCGATTTGCGTTTTTTCCCGGCGGGCGACAAATGCGTCATCAACCAGTTCCACGCGGCTTCCGAGCTTTGAAGACGAGCGGTAATAGCTTGCTTCAAAATCAAAGGGCGCCTGCTGAATGCGGAAGCCCGCCTCGCTATTTTTGGTGACGATCGGTTTCAGGCCGCTGTATTCATCCAGCCTGACGCCCGGGGTGTCAATGCTCCGTAGCACGCGGCCCACGTCAGGCACGGTGAAACCTTCGCTGTAGCTGGCAAACAAGCTGATCGGCGCCAGTGGCGTCCAGACGATACCCGCGTTGTACAGCGTCTGATCAAAGGTGGGCGTGCCTCCCTCAACGCTGACGCGATCGTTCGCCCAGGTCGTCTGATAACTGTCAATATTCAGTCGCGCGTATTCATAGCGTACGCCACCGCTGAGCTTTACTGACTCTACCGGGGAATACTCAAGCTGCAGGAACGGGGACAGGTCGGTATAGTTAATTTCAGGTACGTAAGTCCGCCCGGTTGACCATAAATCCTGCTTGGAATTGTCAAAAAGCGTATCAAATCCTACCGTTGCCTTAAAGCGATCGTCCCAGAAATCATCTTTGGTCAGCGCGATTTTGGTGCCGTATTTGTCGGTAAAGGCGCGGCTCTGATCGTATAAGGCCCCGATGGGCGCAATGGCCGGATCCTGGAAAGAAGAAGAGTTTGTCGCGCCAAACAGCGCTTCGTAGCGCTGATAATAGGCCAGCGCGGTGAGCTTCATGCCCGCCAGATTATAGTTATCGTAGGTGGTACCCACCGTCCAGACATCGTTGTGCGGCGCGCGGCCTTCCGGCCTGCCTTTGGCAGAGGTGGTCAGTATGCCGGCATCGCGATCGCCGGTCACGCTGACATAGTTGTCTTTATTTTTCAGTCGGTAGCGATTAAGACTCAGCTGAATGCGCTGGTCATTATCCAGCCAGTAACCGACCTTCGCCAGCATGTCCCACGCGCGTGAATCCATCAGGTCGCCCTGGGTATTATCCACACCAATCGCACGGTTATCTGCGTCTTTGAACAAGCCCTGATCTTCAAAGCTCAGCGCGAACAGATAATCTACGTATTCCTCGCTGCCGTTAACACTGTAGTTCGTTTTATAGGCCAGCGTATCGTGGTCAAATTCAGCCGTAGGCGTCGTGGCTTCGACGCCGAGGTGCTGATTGACGGTGCCGGGCTTTGCGCGCTTTGTGATGATATTCATCACTCCACCTGTCGCCCCGATCCCGTTGCTCGCATTAGCACCCTTGATGACTTCAATACGCTCAATCATGGACGCGTCAATGGTGTGCATTTCCCGCCCGGTAGGGCGCAGAGGGTTGGATTGTGGAATACCATCAATCATCACCAGCGGCATACGGCCGCGCAACGTTTCACCGCTGCCGGACATTTTCTGTCGCGCAGGGGAAAAAGACGGGAGCAGGTTGCTCAGAATCTGGGATGTGTCAGACGTCAGCTGTCGCTGCTGGCTAATCTCTTTTTCGCCAATCACCCTGATGACCTGAGGAGAATCATTGCGTGAACCTTCGGTACGGGTTGCATCAACGACCAGCTCCTCCTCTGCACTATCACGGGCATAAAGCGGGGATGACGCGAGCAGCGTCAACGCAGCACACAGTGTGGAAACTTTCATACAAATGATCCTCTGCTCTGAACACTTACATTCAGGGTTGATTGGCTTCATTGGTTTATGCGAACAGCAATGAGAATGAATATGATAACGGTTATTAATAACAAATTGTAAGGATAAAGTCAGGAAATGATGCATTTCAATTCTGAATGTGAATGGCACACTCGCTGCGTTAGCTTAAGTGCGCAGGTTGGCTAGCGGGGTGCAGGGATAGGCAGCAGGTGATTATACCGGTCAGGTCAAAGCGGAAATGGCTTTCAGGAGTGCGGAGGTGATTCTGACCGGATAACCCTCAGGGATTTATGATGACGCAAATGGTGCGCAGCCTGAAAGGCGTGGAACCATGTAAGATGAGTCTTAAGTAGTCCGCACAGCATCTTGTGAAGTCATCTGAGCCTGCTGTCGTGCACCTCACTGGGAAAAATACCGCGGATAATAGAAGAGATGATGGCGATGGCTCCAGGGTTGGAGCAGCCGAAAAGAAGAGTTCGGCATCACCCTGGTCGGTAAAAAAGTGGCCGCAACGTAAGCTAGGCGGGAGAGGACAGTGATACTGATCTGTCATCGGATGTGGAAAACGCTGATTGTGTAAGAACCCTCCGTCTAAACACTTACAGATGGCAGGCGTGGTACAAAGCCTCGCAATAGCTGAACGTTTGAAAGTCTGTAAGGTGATGGATTGTTACATGGGGAAGCTGGTACAGGTTGGTCTGCAAGCAAAGCGGAAGGCACGGTTTATACAGTTCGTAAGATCGGGCTATGCCTGACTTGAAAAAAATCCGCCGTATCGGACTACGGCGGCAGATGTCACACACAGGGTTGTCAGCTATTATTGCTGCTTGTTAGTCATGGAATATGCCCAGAGGCACATTACCAGTGCGGGGTGAATTGTATACCTTTCTAAATATGCTGCCGGGATTTGACGGAACATTTTGGGAACATAAACAAATACCAGAAATTTCTTAAGTAAATAGCGCACAATTAATACATAACCCATTATCAACAATGAATTATCCGATCTTTCGGTTGATTAAATATCTGCACTACTTGAAGTATAATTGGTCGAAAATTTGTGCAGCAGCTACTAGAATTTTATTCGTTAAGTCAAATTTAAAAGACGAAAACGGAGCGTACGATGCAAGATGACATTGCAGCTGAGTGTGAAATTCAGATAAAACGTTTGGCGGGTATGTATCAGATGGGGGACGGCTACCAGCAAACAAAAGAAGCGATCAACTCAATCCTAACGGACTTCAATCATGGACTGGGGAGAGAGGTGTCTGTACGCATCATGGTATGGAGTGATTTACATGCTTCGCTAAAAAATTCCCTGATAATTTCAGCCGACCCTCGCTGGATAGAAGCGATTCGCTATGCGATTTCGCGAGTTAAGTCGTTCAAGCAGAATGCAATGGCATCCCATGCAGCCCGTGTGGCTTCCCATGCCTTAGCCGCAAATGAACAGAATTAATTCACTTTATTTGAGCGAATGTTCATGGCAGGAAAGCAAATAGCCGGATTGCAGCAGTACATCAACAAACAGCGCAAGTGATTACGTATGACGAGTCACTCCATTATGTTCAGGTCTTAGAAATTTGAGCTGAGTTCTGCAAATCTTTAAGCGATACCGAAATGAGAGCCCTTACCACAGGGTAAGGAGTGTCTGAGGCACTGAAGGCAGACAATATGTCAGTTACGGTAATGCTGGCGGGATTACGGGATAATGCGTAACCGCCGTACATGCCGGGCATACTCTTAACCAGGCCTTCATCCCTGAGCACCGCTATCAGACTTTCAAGGTAACTAACAGAAAGTGAAACTTCTGAAATTAAATCTCTGACAGGTATAACTTTCTCCTCACTCAGAGCCATCATGATGTTTAGAGCGTTGTTCTGTTTACTGGTAAGCATCCTTTAGAAGCCCGTTAATTTTCTCTTTCAAAAGCATACCACTGTTGTCGGGGACGTTGATCCAAATGGATCGGCATAGCTGAATCCACCGACAAGGACTGACGGTTAACCCAACATCTGGCTTGTCTCTCGATGGGTGCGAAGCGGCTGCCGGTTGCGATTCGATAAATGGCCAAGATTGTAGAGATAGCGCCAGCTGTCTAAATCTTTTCGATTGTGACTTGAAGTGATGCGCCGTCCGGAGTCATTGGAAGATGTTGGACATAGGGTAAGGGCGGGTATTAACAAAAAACGCATTTACAAAGAGGCTTGGCATTGCTTGAACAAAGACGTTGGCTAAGCTAGAAACCACGTAGCCAAGAAATGGTCAAAAACAGGCGGTGTGCTGGGTCGGTTAAACATTGACTGCCTATAGAAGCTTAAGGCTCATCTGACGGTTGATGGTGTCTGGGGCGTGAGTAAGAAGCTTGATGCCATGGGCGTGATCACTGCTAAAGACCTTACCAAGCAAAGCACATGTAACAACGCATCGGATCTTATAAGGTCCATGTCGCGCAAAGGTTGCTCGTCGGATAGGTGGAATAAGGGGAGAGGCTGACGAGGTCTCCCAGGTTCAGCCGCGTCTCTCTGTAATTCTGGGCCGGGCTCTGAAAGGCCATAGACAGTCTCCGTTCTGACAGCAGGTAAGCCCGGTAAAATGAGCATGCATAGTTTAACCGGCTTCAGTGTGGCGGGGTCATGGCACATGCGCGCGCCCTGCAGTATTTTACGCGCCCGATTATCCACTGTCGCCAGGGATAGGCGGCCTGCCGCCGGAGTAGCGTCTGCCACTGGGAGGCTGCAAGCGGCCAGTCATGCGCCATTTCCGCTCTGACGGCGGGCTGACTCAGCTTCTGATAGTAATTCATCTGCAACTCCTGTCTGCACCTGCGCAGCATATTAAAGCGCCTGATATCAGTATATGTCGCTATTGTCAGCGCCAGTGATATAAGACTTTAATTCACCATTCGGGTTGTCCGCTCTACCCGTCATGCGGTTTCCTTAAGGTTCCCACACCGAAAAGGATTCCAGCATGCTGAGCAGAGAGGACTTTTTCATGATAAAGCAAATGCGCCAACAGGGTGCTTACATTGTCGATATCGCAACACAGGTCGGATGTTCCGAAAGAACCGTCAGGCGATATCTCAAATACCCTGAGCCCCCGGCCCGTAAAACACGCCATAAAATGGCAAAACTCAAGCCGTTCATGGATTACATCGACATGCGGCTGGCGGAAAACGTCTGGAACAGCGAGGTCATTCTCGCCGAAATTAGGACGATGGGGTACACCGGCGGGCGCTCTATGCTGCGCTATTACATCCAGCCCAAACGTAAAATGCGGCCCTTAAAGAAAACCGTGCGCTTCGAAACTCAGCCCGGTTACCAGCTGCAGCACGACTGGGGAGAAGTGGAAGTCGACGTGGCCGGGCAGCGATGCAAGGTGAACTTCGCCGTCAATACGCTGGGGTTCTCCCGCCGCTTCCACGTCTTTGCCGCGCCAAAACAGGACGCTGAGCACACGTACGAGTCGCTGGTGCGCGCCTTCCGTTATTTTGGCGGCAGCGTGAAAACCGTGCTTGTCGATAACCAGAAAGCTGCCGTGCTGAAAAACAGTAACGGCAACGTGGTGTTCAACGCAGGCTTCCTGCTGCTTGCCGACCACTATGGCTTCCTGCCGCGGGCGTGCCGCCCTCGCCGGGCCCGTACCAAAGGTAAGGTTGAGCGGATGGTGAAATACCTCAAGGAAAACTTCTTTGTCCGCTACCGGAGGTTCGACAGCTTTACCCACGTCAATCAGCTCCTGGAACAGTGGATGGCAGATGTCGCTGACAGGCGCGATCTTCGCCAGTTCCGGGAGACGCCTGCGCATCGCTTCGTTGTCGAACAAACGCATCTGCAGCCGCTGCCGGCAACCGACTTCGATACCAGCTACTTCGATAGCTTCCATCCCGGAGTGCGGTACTCCTGGCCTTTATCGTTTTTACGGATATCAAACTTGCCGATAACCTTTTCCCAGGGGCCAAACCAGTCGTAATTGATGCGATCCTGCATCGGGCCACGCGTAGTGATAACGGCGTTTACGAGCTGCGCCTCGTAGCCCAGCACTCCATTTACCGTATGCGTTTTCTGAGCAACAGCGAATGGATTCATGCGCCACTGCGCTGCCTGCATCGTAATGGCCATGCAGTCTGCGACATTGCCCTGCAGGTGGCGTGGGATAGTGGATAAACCGCTTGCCATAACCTGCGCGAACTGCTGAATCGCTGCCAGATTTTCAGGGTTGAAGATCGCCACATTGGAGTTTGTGACTGGTTGTTCTTCTTCGAGGTGAAGCTCGGTAACGTCATTCATCCGTTTTCTTCCTTGCCCATGCCGGGCGTCTGATTTCTTCAATGCCGCCCCAGTTCTCGCTGACGCGGCATTCGTGATAAGTATCAAGGTCGCGGCGGAATAGTTGATAACCAACATCCACGTCATCCTCGCCCAGCTGGGACACCCGCACCGGGTACCGGCCGCAATCAATCGACTCGCTGACGGCGATGAAAACGAAAAGTGGGTATTCACCGAAGTGCTTGCTGTAGCCTTCACGGTAGTAGGCGTCCTGAACGTGATAGCGAAATTCTTCGACGTGGCGCGCGAAGCGGCTCATATCCGCCACTTTTTTCACGTCCACGATTACCGGCTGGCCGGTCAGGAATTTGTCAGGCCGGATCCGGCATAGCTCGCCGGTTTGGTCATCGTTCCAGTAAATCGACGCTTCCTGATGCCCTTCGGCTTCGAGAAGCCAGCGGGCGGCGGGATGGGCGAGGGCGCTGGAGCGCATCAGTTTCAGTTTTCGCCCCTGCTCGGCATCCATCACCGTCATACCCAGCCCTGAGCAGTCCTTCAGAAAGGCTTGCTCGTTCGCCTTACCTTCGTTGGTACGGCGGTTGAACTCCGGCGCCACGATGAATCGCTTGTCGAACTCTTCCGGTTCCAGCAGCAGGCAGTGAAGCGCGGTGCCCATATCGAGCGCCGCTTTCTTCTCTTCGTCTTCAGGAGCCTCTTTGCGCCACTGAAAAATGGCTGGGTTGATCGAGATGTCATCCAGCTGTGATTTACTGATGCCGGCGCCGTGGTGATACGCCTCGTTGCTGATGTCGAAATAAATGCCAGGCTCCATCACGCCACCTCGTCGTAACTGTGTTTGTGCTTCCAGATTTCAATCGCCCGTTCGCGCTTCGCGGCGGTGATCATCATGTCGCGCATGAATGCGTCGGCAGCCATTTCCAGTTCATCATCCATGTCGAACATGCCCATAGCTTCGTGATCGAAATGGCGAAGCAGGTAAGTACAGGCTGGCGCCACAATTGGGCTCATGTGTCGCTGAACCAGAATGCTGTCAACGCGAGCCGCTATGATCTGCAGCTCGTCATCAGGCAGGCTGTCGGCAATGGCCTGAACCTCTTTGCCGTCTTTGTCGTGCAGGCGGAATTTCATTTGTGTTCTCCCATGATCAGGCGCTGCAAAAACTCGTTGATGAACGTGAAGCCATTGGAACGCTTAAGCAGCTCAAAGCGCTGCCGATCCCACGTTTCCTGTTGTTTCCGGTATTGCTCCGCTTTCTGCTGCTCTGTCACGGGGTGCCATCCTGAGTAATGACCTCTACCAAACGCTCCCAGAGTTGCTGTAAGCGGCTTTTGGGCTGCCAGTGCATAACGTCCGCACCGGATAATTTGAAAGTGAACTGGTTAGTTACAGGCGTGTTTATTGGGGAGCTACCCATGTGGGCAGCCCCAGCAGTTGCAAATTGCATGGGTAACTCCTGTTGTTAGTTAAGCGGGGTGATCAGTAATTGATGGTGGTGTGGGGAATCAGGCCGTCTTTAAGCGCCACCAGAGTGGTGATCGCGTCTTCACGGGACAGGCCAGCGTTGGCAATAAGCGCATTCACAACGGCGGTACCAATTGCTTTGCGGTGTAGTTCATTTGCGGCGCGCTTGGCAGCTTCGTCGGCTACACGCTTTTCTTCAGCCAGGCGTTCATCTTCCGCTGCTATGGCTTTGCGTTGTTCCTCAGCGATTGCTGCCTGCTTTTCACGCTCAGCTTGTTGGCGCGCTTCCTGCGCCAGTTTTGCAGTGCAGTCCTGCGCTTCTCTGGCTTCACGCTCAGCGCGCTCCTGTGCCGCGATACGGTCACGTTCTGCCTGTTCTGCTTTGGCCTTCAACTCTGCTTCGCGGCGCGCTGCTTCCTCGCGCTCAACCTGCGCTTTCTGTTCGGCTTCACGGCGGGCAGATTCGGCGGCTTCCTGCTTCAACTTCTCTTCGTGATCGCGTCGTGCTTTCTCTTCCGCTTCTTTGCGGAGGCGCTCAAGCTCGGCGGCTTGATCTTCACGCTGTTTGGCTACGATCGCCGCGGCTTCCAGTTTCTGCACCGTGGCATCCTTCGCCACACCCGCTTCTGTGGCGATTTCCTGCCAGGTGTCGTCCAACTCCACCGCTTTGGCTTCACTGATTCGCGCCTGAATGTCCGTTGACGGCAGATAGTCACCAGCATCATCAATAACGTCTGCCAACGCCCGCAATCCTGCCAGTCGCTGCTGTAACGCATCTTTCTTTGCCTGTTCGGCTTGCTGCCACTCTTCGCGTGGCGCCAGAATCTTGTCGCGAATCGAATCGCATTCTTTAGTGAATCTGCGCAGCTCTTCTTCCGCTGGCTTAACTGCTTCCTTCAGGATTTTAAGGTAATTGCGACCAGGCACCTCAATCGCCTTCTTGCTGGAACCAACCATGCGCGCCAGTGAGCCAATCCGTTCACGGCCTGCTTTAGTGGTTACATCAGGAACCTCAGTAGCTAACTCACGAATCTGGTCGAGATAGGCATCAAGGCCATTTGGTACATACAGCGCCGGTGCCTGTTCTGGCTTAATTTCCAGAACGGTTAATTCCGTTATTTCACTCATATCCTTCTCCTGCGGGCAAAAAAATACCCGCACAGAGGCGGGTGTATTTAGGAAATCCCTATCACAGCGAGATTAATTACCGGGTTGTAACGAATCAGAGGGTTAGGGATTATCAAATCATGACTACATATCGCGTAAGAGTGGGTTTTCATAACCCGACTGGCCTGACTTTCAGGCAACTTGATGAAGTACTGGAACCCCTCCGTTTCTGGCGAACAGATACGAGTGGTGGCAACTTCCGTTATTACATGGAGTACGAATATCAGTCTGAAGTAAGAAGCATTTGCGATGTTTGTGAGCTGGCCTATTCCCAGGCCTGTAAAGTGAGGAAATGTCCGCTGATTCTTGTTGAAGCTAAAGCTCTTGAAGAGTTCTAAAAAAAGCGCCCACTCCGGGTCGACTGATCACCTTCCTTGGGTAGCGGGTTAACAAATTAGGAATTATGAAGTTTCCAACGCTCCGCTCTGAAGTTACTATGCGAGTTTTATGGGGGGCCAAAATTCATGAAAAATGTTGTTTTAAGCATGCTTGCGAAAATTTCCAACATTGATGCGGAGATGAAACAGCTAACAGCCCGTGTGGAGGCTCAATCCCTACTTATAAGTGCACTTGTTCTAGCAGTTGGTAAGCAGGGCGGGGTTACCGAGATGATTGAGGGAGCAAATAAAGCTATCAACACCGTTATTGATTCAGTTGAGTCTGATGAGGTGCTGAAGTCAGATGCTGCAATATTGTTAAGCGAGCTTCAAAATCTGTTGAGCATTTCCAGAGCGGTTGATGGAGCTGACGAAGAAATTAATCATGACGGTCTTAATGATATTACCGGAGTAAGTGAAGCTTCTGATAAAACTCTTCTTTAGAACTGGACATTTTAAATGCCAGCGCAATGTGTTGGCAGTTCAGGCCATTCAACTATATTCACCTCATATCAGCGGGATCGGCTTGCCTCGCATCTTCTGCACCGCGTGAATCTGACTGATCTTTCCTGTGCGTTGTAAATAAGAACTAAGATTGTTGATATGCTGATGAATGCAGCTAGTATTGATTGTGTATCATCTCAATGCGCCACATCTAACGATGGATTGTTACCTAATCATTGACGATAAACGGGCGCACCAAATTCAGGGCACTACTCAGGTGGTGCCTTTTTCAATTAAGATTCTTGACTTCAAAAAAGAGATTTTGTAAAAAATAAATCGCCTGATGTGTTTCATTCGCTAGTCCAATCATTCATCTCGCATATCAGGCCGGAAGCCCCTTCTTAACCGAAGGGGCTTTTTGTTTGTGTAAATCCTCCCAGGGTTCCAATGAGGAATACGCGTTCGCCAAATGCGTCAGGGTTTATTATTTTTGTCTTATGTTCTAGATTGTTATCAATGCGGTGAATCCCTCTAAGCGATGGGGCGACAGCTATCACTCTCCTGAGTGGCAACAAGCCTAATAGCGGGTAAGGCTGGCTGGACTCACTCACCGGGAGGCACCCGGCACCGCAGACATTTTCAAAGTCGGAACGAATCCCCCTATGCGGCGGGGCATCAGCTAAGAGCCAACGCAAGTTTGCGGATGAAGGTAGCTGTACTTCATTCACCGGGAGGCACCCGGCGTTCCGGCGACCTGCTAATATGAGAATATTGCTATGAATCCCCCTAAGCGGAGGGGCTAAGCCACAGGGCACGTGAAAGACTGAAGCGATTCAGATTGTGGCTTTTCTGAATCACCGGGAGGCACCCGGCATAGCAATTTCAAATGCATAGCTACCCTCCCTGTGCTGAAGGACATTTTTCAAAACTTCACTCTGGGAAGGGAAGCCTAATTCCGGGTTGGGCTTAATGGATTTATTCAGTTGAAGCCCCAGTCGTCAAGTCAACCTGCTATTATGAAATCATTGCTATGAATCCCCCTATGCGGAGGGGCGACAGCTGCACTCCAAGAATCGGTCTCAAGCGGTAAGTATTAGCTGGTACTTATCACCGGGAGGCACCCGGCATAGCAATCCCCAATCTGATTATCTAAAGGCTCGCTCCGGCGGGCCTTTTTTTTGCCTCTTCCAGTCAGTGAAAACTCACCGAGTTTACCTGAGTTTTAGCGGGCGTCCCTTCTCCTGACTATAGACGGCACCGACCCAATGGGAGATGTGTATGAGTATCGATATGAACAAAATTGCCACGGGCGCTGCTTACGGCGCTTCCTCGGGCACAATTGCTGTTGGATTGCTAACCCGGTTAAGTCCTGATGAGTGGAGCGCGGTTGGTGTTCTTGCTGGCATCGTGGTCGCGGTCATCACTCTTGGAATCAACTGGTATTACAAACGCAAGGCCACTCTGGCGCAGATTAAAGCCTATCAGCGCTGGCCTGCAGGCTCTGACGCCCCAAACGAGGAGTAACTCATGTCTATGTCTAACAGTCTCCGCAATAAGCTGATTGCAGCGGCGGGCGGTGGCTCATTGTTTATTGCCACGGTATTTCTCGGCGGCAAGGACGGCGTAGAAGGGCGAGTATACGAACCCTACAAAGATGTAGCCGGGGTCTGGACTGTCTGCGACGGCCATACCGGCGGCGATATCGTTAAGGGCCGCAAATACACTGACCGTGAATGCGATCGCCTGATGTGGAGTGACCTTCAGCCCGTTAAACGTGCTGTAGATAGTCTGGTGAAAGTTCCGCTTGGTGAATATCAGCGAGCATCGCTCTACAGCTTCACTTACAACGTTGGCACCTCTGCCTTTTCAAAATCTACATTGCTGAAGAAGCTGAACGCCGGTGATGAAGCCGGGGCTTGCGAGGAAATGCGCCGTTGGGTATACGCTGGCGGCATGAAGTGGAAAGGGTTGCAGAATCGTCGCGATATGGAGCGTTCACTTTGCCTGTCGGAAGGTGCAAATGACATTTAGCCTGCGTACTTTCCTGATCACCCTAATGTTGATAATTGCCGGTGCCATTGGTTACGGAGAGATTCGCTACCTCAATGGCTGGTATGCCCATAGCGCCACAGTTAACGCTGACTACGCACTGAAGAAGCAGAAGGCTGAAGCCAAACTGGTTCCGATTGAGCAGAAGGCGGCAACAGCTAATGCTGATGGCAAAGTCATCTACCGAACCATTACCCGCGACGTGGTGAAATATGTTCAAGACCCGAATCGCACTGTGTGCCGTTTTGATGATGTTGCTGTCAGCATGCGGCAGCGAGCAATCGACGCGGCCAACACTATCCCAGGATTT
Source organism: Type-E symbiont of Plautia stali (assembly GCF_059731115.1). Lineage (NCBI taxonomy): Bacteria > Pseudomonadati > Pseudomonadota > Gammaproteobacteria > Enterobacterales > Enterobacteriaceae > Type-E symbiont of Plautia stali. Next base: position 99,947 of record NZ_AP035908.1, on the reverse strand, counting down.
GATGAGCCCTCCATGCAAACTCAGTCCGGCGGGAAAGGACAGTGACGCAGATCTGCAATCGGATGTTGAGAATTCGGAGTATGTGAGAACGCTTCGCCTCAACACTTACCGATGGCAAGCCTGGTATAGGGCATGGCAATGAGCATCACAAGGCGCATTAGCAAGTCCGCCTGGTGACTACTCGTAATTGGATCTATCCATCAGGCCCAACCCGTCTTCGAGCTGAACTTTTATCATCATGGTCACGTGCGTGAAACACTGCAAGGGCTCAAGAAAATGCACTTCTTCACGGTCAAAGTCATTTGGGCCGATGATGAGCTCGTAGTTTTCCCCGCCTTTATGGCGAATAGCTTCTTTAATATGCTCATTTGAGAAGTGGATATAACCGCTGGTCTTATTGTAAACGTCGATAACCAAGGATTGATTTCGCTGACTCTTCGCGCAAGATAGTTATCCGTCATAGGTTTATTGTCATCAGCCATCAATTTTCTTATATGCTTTCCACTCAAAACATCTTCGGAGAACTGCACCCTGTCTTTTGAGAAGAAACCAGCATATAGGCGGAGGGTGTTATCAAGTTGCATGCGCAGAATGCCTAGTGCGCACAACGAGTTTTTATCCTTTAGCATGGCTTTGAACCCGGAAGTAAGGGCGCAACTCCTTCTTGCGATTCCTGCAGCCAAAAGGAAATCAGACTTAAAATTTTTGTTGGTCATCTGAAGAAAAAGAGTTTTTATTTTCTCATCCGCTCTGTCTAAGAAAGAGATTTGCTGTTTGTAAACGTCTTCTTTGTTATCCATAACGATACCTCTTGAATAAAAAATCATCACAACCTGTAAAGTATTAAAAAGACTATGGCAGCACCTGACTGGGAGGCCATCGAGTCGGCTTACCGTGATGGCTATATGCGCGTCCCATCAACAGTAACGCTGGCATCAGCTGAGCTATTAGGGATGTAAATCTTCACCTTTGAACCAGATTCAGTAATCACTTCAATAGTTACAGATCTTGGCGGAGCACCAGTATCGTCGCCAGTGAAGGCAGCAACGATATCTTCTGAGCTTTTTTCTTCAATGATTGGCATAAGGTCACCATTAACCAATCCAGCGTAAATCTTCACGTTGCCCATTAGCACCTCCCACAGGAATTCACATGGCACTCACCGACAAGCAAGAAATGTTCTGTCGCGAGGACCTCATCGATTTGAACGCCACGCAAGCGGCCATTCGGGCGGGGTACAGCGAAAAGACCGCCCGCGCATCAGGTTGCGAGAACCTAACAAAACCTGACATCCAAAACAGAATCGTCGAACTCAAAGCTCAGCGCAATGAGCAAGTTAACGTGGACGCTGCATATGTGCTTCGTCGCTTGGTCGAAATTGATGAGATGGATGTGCTCGACATCCTCAAAGATGACGGCGGCCTGAAGATGGTCCACGAATGGCCAAAGGTTTGGCGCACTACGTTGAGTGGGCTGGACATCCTCACAACTGTTACCAACTTTGATGAAACGACTATGGAGAACATCCTCAAGAAGATTAAGTGGCCCGATAAGGTGAAGAACCTTGAGCTGCTTGGCAAGCATATCAGCGTGATGGCATTTAAAGAGCAGGCTTCACACGAACACACTGGCAAGAACGGCGGGCCGATTGAAGTGGCTACGCTGACCAAAGACGACTACAAAGCTGCGCGGCGGGAGATGTTGGAGGATGACGACTGCTGAGCAGAAGAATTACGCGCGCCGCTTAGAGTGCGAAGAGGATGGACTGTCTTACGCCAGATACTTCTTCAAGCAGCGCACCGGCGGAAAGATGATTGTCGCACCGCATCACCAGGTGATTCAGCAAACGCTCGATCGCGTTATTAACGGTGAGATAACCCGGCTGATCATCAACGTCCCCCCTGGCTACACCAAAACCGAACTGGCAACCATCAACATGATGGGTCGCGGCCTGACGCTAAATAATCGCGCTCGCTTCATGCATCTGTCGTACTCACACAATCTGGCGCTTCTCAACTCATCGACCGCGCGCGGCATGATTAAGTCGAAAGCCTACCAGAGTATGTGGCCGATGGAGTTGCGCGACGATGCTGACAGCAAGGCGATGTGGTGGAACGAGTTTGGCGGTGGCGTTTATGCATCATCCGCAGCCGGTCAGATCACTGGGTTTCGTGCCGGACACATGGAGCCAGGCTGGCAGGGCGCATTGATTATCGATGACCCTGTTAAGCCTGATGACGCCTACAGCGAAACAGTTCGTGACGGCGTGAATAACCGCTTCAACGAGACAATTAAGTCACGTCTGGCGATTGAAACAACGCCGATGATCGTGATTATGCAGCGCATCCATTACCACGACCTGAGCGGGTAACGGCACGGCCAGCGTTAATGACCAACAGCGGACAATGAAAATGGCGAAAAGGGGGTGCGGACGATTTCCTGGACTGATTTATTATAATAACCCCAGTTTTTGCCGGTACATATCTGGACTCACTCCACCCAGCGACAGCTTGATCCGATGACTATTGTACCAGCGGATGTAACCATCCACCTTCTTCATGAAGTCTTCAAGCGTTACACCAGACCAGTTGCGACCATAATACATCTCGTTTTTCAGCCGCCCGAAGAACCCTTCACATGCCGCATTATCTGGCGAGCACCCTTTACGAGACATTGAACGAGTGAGCCCCGAGGAGGATATTTGCTGTAACCACCCCGGCCACCGGTAATGCCCGCCACGATCGCTATGTATGATCGGGCGTTCGTTGGGTTGTAGCGTCTCGATCGCACTTTCCAGCATGCTGTTTGCAAGCATTGCGTCTGGCCTTGTGCCTACCGACCAGCTAACCACTTTACCGTCAAAGCAGTCCACCACCGGTGACAGCCACACTTTACCCGCAGGCAGCTGGAACTCCGTGATATCCGTCAGCCACTTCTGATTGGGCAGCACTGCATTAAAGTCTCTCGCAAGAAGATTATCAGGGGCTGGGCCGATTTCTCCACAGTACGAGCTGTAGCGTCGGCGGCGTGCTTTGCTCACAACAAGTGTTTCTTCTGACATCAGCCTGCGTACGACTTTTTCAGAGAGCCGGACGCCTTCATGACGGAGCATGGCGTGCAGGCGGCGGTAGCCGTAACACCGGTAGTTGGTGTGGAAGAGACCGGCCAGGGTCACACGAACAACAGCGTGCTTATCACCGGCCTGCAGCGCAGCGCGGTGATAAAAATAGCTGCTACGGGCGAGCCTCAGTGTGCTTAGCAGCGCCGACAGCGGATATGTTTCTCTCAGGGCATCAGCGACCTTAGTCTTTTCCCTGTTTGTCAGGAGACCTGCGCTGATGCCCGGGTCTTTTTTTATTATTTCATCCGCTTTCTTCAGGATATCGTGTTCCATCTGTAACCGCTGGATTTCCTGCCTGAGCCTGTCCCGCTCATTTCGCAGCTTATCGATATCTTCTGTTTCGGATGCTGTTTTGAGTTTGCGCATTGAACGATAGGCCTCGTCACCAACAAGTTCATCCTTCCACATATACAACAGTTGGCGGCTGACACCCACATGCTGAGCGATTTCCCGGGCGGGTTTGTTACGCGTGCACAGCTCACCAACGGCTTTACGCTTAACCTCTGATGTAAAGGGCGCTGCAGGATTTGAGGTGCTGGTCATGATACGACGCTTTCCCGGCAGAAGTTCATCCAGCCAGCAGTTGAGTATTGCGGTGCAGGGGTAGCCCAGCTCACGGCACGTGAAGGCCAGGCAACGCCCGTGTGTTAGATAATGATCAATAGCAGCCTGTTTTTGCGCAGTGGAGTAGCGTGGTTTGCGCTTAACACTCTTTATAGTACCGTCACCTGCCTTCCATGCTTCTATCCAGCGTCTGAGATGACGTTCTGTGGGATAACCCAGCTCACGAACAACGGCTACGATCTTTTTGCCATATTTAAAGTACAGCTCGATTGCACGAAGGCGATCCGCTTCGGAATACATAACTTATCTCCTGAGAGTCCAGGAAATCGTCCGCACCCCCTTTTTTCGCCATTTTCATTGTCCGCTGTTGGTCATTAACGCCGTCCGCTTTCCACCATTTCATCATCACTGATTGGCGTTGCGCTTTTTGCCAGCACCCCGGCCTTGCGTTTCTCTTTCAACCGGTAGCTTTCTCCTATTATGTTCAGCGTTGTTGAGTGGTGCAGCAGACGGTCCAGGATCGCCGTCGCCAGCACGTTATCTCCGAACATCTCGCCCCAGTCAGCGAACCCTTTGTTTGACGTCAGAACGATGCTCGCTTTTTCATACCTACGGTTCAGCAACCTGAAGAACAGACTGGCCTCCTCACGGTTCATTGGCAGATAACCTATCTCATCCAGGATAAGCACCCGCGCATAATTCAGCTGCTGCAGCTGTCGTTCCAGTCGGTTTTCCTGCTTCGCCTTTATCAGCGTGGCAACCAGCCTGTCCAGCGGCATGAACAGCACCCGGTGGCCCGCATCTGCGGCTTTTACTCCCAGCGCGACCGCCAGATGCGTTTTCCCCACGCCCGGCGGGCCCAGCAGGATCACGTTTTCACTGCGCTCCACGAACGCCAGACCTGCAAGCTCACGGACGACCTTTCGGTCTATGCCCGGCTGGAAGCTGAAGTCGAACTGCTCCAGCGTTTTCACCCACGGCAAGCGCCCCTGCTTCAGCCGGGATTCCATTCCCCGCTGGTGCCGTCCGCTCCATTCCTGCTGCAGCGCCATGCACAGGAACTCCCGGTAGTTCAGTTCCTGCTTCGCTGCCTGCTCAAGCAGATTTTCAACGTGATAGCTCAGGTGTTCCATTTTCAGCCGGTTCAGCAGTGTTTCCAGTTCGTACATCACAGCAGCTCCTCATACGCGCTCAGGGGCCGGTGCTCTACCTGACTGACCTGTTGCCACAGCGGAGCATGGTGCTCCGGCACTGTCTGCCAGCCCGATGAAGCCCCGCTGAGCCGGTGGGTCGCGGCCAGATTTTCGTTGCTGTAGATCCGCAGCTCGTCATCCAGTGAGATCCGGATCGAGACCGGATGGCCACACAGCGACTCGGGCACACTGTAGCGGTTGCCGCCAACCTCGATGTAGCCATCCCATGACACATGCCGGATATCGAAGTAGCTGGTATCGAAGTCGGTTGCCGGCAGCGGCTGCAGGTGCGTTTGTTCGACAACGAAGCGCTGCGCAGGCGTCTCCCGGAACTGGCGAAGATCGCGCCTGTCAGCGACATCTGCCATCCACTGTTCCAGGAGCTGATTGACGTGGGTAAAGCTGTCGAACCTCCGGTAGCGGACAAAGAAGTTTTCCTTGAGGTATTTCACCATCCGCTCAACCTTACCTTTGGTACGGGCCCGGCGAGGGCGGCACGCCCGCGGCAGGAAGCCATAGTGGTCGGCAAGCAGCAGGAAGCCTGCGTTGAACACCACGTTGCCGTTACTGTTTTTCAGCACGGCAGCTTTCTGGTTATCGACAAGCACGGTTTTCACGCTGCCGCCAAAATAACGGAAGGCGCGCACCAGCGACTCGTACGTGTGCTCAGCGTCCTGTTTTGGCGCGGCAAAGACGTGGAAGCGGCGGGAGAACCCCAGCGTATTGACGGCGAAGTTCACCTTGCATCGCTGCCCGGCCACGTCGACTTCCACTTCTCCCCAGTCGTGCTGCAGCTGGTAACCGGGCTGAGTTTCGAAGCGCACGGTTTTCTTTGAGGGCCGCATTTTACGTTTGGGCTGGATGTAATAGCGCAGCATAGAGCGCCCGCCGGTGTACCCCATCGTCCTAATTTCGGCGTGAATGACCTCGCTGTTCCAGACGTTTTCCGCCAGCCGCATGTCGATGTAATCCATGAACGGCTTGAGTTTTACCATTTTATGGCGTGTTTTACGGGCCGGGGGCTCAGGGTATTTGAGATATCGCCTGACGGTTCTTTCGGAACATCCGACCTGTGTTGCGATATCGACAATGTAAGCACCCTGTTGGCGCATTTGCTTTATCATGAAAAAGTCCTCTCTGCTCAGCATGCTGGAATCCTTTTCGGTGTGGGAACCTCAAGGAAACCGCATGACGGGTAGAGCGGACAACCCGAATGGTGAATTAAAGTCTTATATCACTGGCGCTGACACTGGCTCTCAAAGCGCGACACTCGACCTTACTGAAGCCATAAAAGCTTGTCGCATGTACCAGGGATTGAAGCTGACCTACCCAAGTAAGGAATCACAAAGTAAGGTCTCACGCTAATTCAACTTCACTTTTTTGTTGAAAACAATCTGGCGCGAACATTCTTCAAAAACTCTGTATAACGCATTCCACTGGCTGAGATGACGATACGTTGAGCAATCATCAGCCCAACCGCCATATACAAAAATGCCAGCAACCAGGTGGAGAATTGAGTCTCCATATTTGCGGCTATTGAATCGCCACGGGTAATCTAGACACTTCCGAGCCGTTATAATACTGGTTTTCATATTCTGTCGGTGACATCTGAGCGCTAGAACCATGCCGACGCTTACTGTTATAAAACATTACGATGTAATCAAAAATATCGCTGCGGACTTCTTCCCGCGTTCCGTAGATCTTTTTCTTTTTCCGCTCGCGTTTCAATAACTGGAAAAAGCTTTCTGCAACCGCATTATCGTGGCAGTTACCGCGACGGCTCATGCTGCCCTCCAGGCCGTGCGATTTCAGGAACGATTGCCACTCATGGCTTGTGTACTGACTGCCCTGATCAGAGTGAACCAGTACCTGTTTTTGGGGATTACGCCGCCATACAGCCATCAGCAATGCGTTCAGACCAATGTCCTTTGTCCTCCGGGATTGCATTGACCAGCCGATAACTTTGCGTGAGAACAGATCAATAACCACGGCAAGATATAGCCAGCCTTCGTGAGTCCTGATTTAGGTGATGCCCGTTACCCAACGCTCATCCGGTGCTTCCGGATTAAACTGTCGCTGGAGCCTGTTGGGCGACACGGTACTGGTCTCGCCTTTACGTGCCCGCGGGCTCCGATATCCAACCTGAGCCTTTATCCCGGCACGTTTCATCAGTTGCCAGACTCTGTTGACTTCGCACTGTTGCCCGCTGTCCCGCAGATCCAAATGGATCTTGCGATAGCCATAAACGCAACCGCACTCAGCCAGAACTTTTTAATCTGTCCTATCAGTTTCATGTCTGCCTGATAGCGTTGTGAATGCAACTGCTGAAGCCAGGCGTAAAAGCCACTGGGATGAACGTTCAGCACCCGACAAAGCAGGCGAACAGGCCAGCAACGGGCGTTGTCACAGATAAAGACGTACCTCAGTCGGACAGCTTTGCGAAGTACGCCGCGGCTTTTTTTATTATGTCCCGTTCGTCGGTAACCCGCTTCAGCTCTTTCTGGAGACGGCGGATCTGAGCCTGAGCATCTGACTGTTCTTTAATAGAGGACGAGTCCGAACCGTATTTCTTTATCCAGGCGTAAAGGCTGTGGGTGGTGATATCAAGGCGTGTTGCAACGCTGGAAACCGAATAACCACGATCAACAACCTGTTTGACCGCTTCAGTTTTAAACTCTTCGGGATAAAGCTTACCGCTCATGGGCACCTCTCTTTAAGTCATCTTAAATGACTCTGAGGTGTCTGTTAAACCTATGGCGATTCAGAAATCAATTTTTAAAGTAATTGAAATTTCCTTGGGTATGGTAAGATATTAGATTTAAAGTGTATCTTGTTGTGGTGAATATCGAAATGCATCCTGTAGCTTAAATTAATAATGTGTGTTGTTTGTTATCATATAATGAAAAAGAAGGTTGAAAAAAGAGTGCAAGGATTATACGCGCAATCACCTAAATCATCCCTTTATTCTATTTCTTACGGAATTCACATGGTTTAATGATAGTCTTATTTTAGTTACTGATGATCTCAGGTGAATGACATATTTACCAAGACAGTTAATCACTTTTCTAGAATAAATTTTCTTTGTTAGGGCCTAGATTAGGGTTGTTTTTCATAATTTTTAGTATTATTGTGGCAAGCGATATGCTTTTATTATGGTTAAGTCATAAAAGCTCGTTACTTAATTTTTTGTTTTGTTACCTTTAAAGTTTTAGATAACTCTTAATTACTGTATTCAATAGATGGTATCTCTTTATAAATGGATTTTCTTTCATTGATAAATGTCTCCAACTTTCCTTAAATATCAAAGAAAAAATTAACGGCTGCTAAAGATATGGTCACTGTTAAGGTCAGAATACTGGCTTTAATGATACTTTTAAATCGCTGTCTCCTTAATGTAGGGTGATTAAGTCCAATTTCGACAAGATATAATATTTAGGTTTTGACAATTATGTTCATGCCTTGATAAGGTTTATGGACAATACGTTGCCTTATGGCAACCACCAATGGTCCTGTAGCTTGAGAGGATCGCCTTCGGGTAGCTACGAAAACACTCCTGTAGCCTGAAAGGGAGAACATATCAGTGTGGTACATCTGCTCGCTCCTGGAAGCAGATATCGTCAAAAAAAGCGCACCTACGACGCGACGATGGGGGTACATTAATCACATCAAAGTCAGGCTTTTACATACGCCTCACGCTCTCCGATAAGGCATCCTAAATGATGCTTTTCTTCACCAACGTTATGATTATTTTCAGGGATACGCCCTGAGCTACATACGACTTTTGCTATGACGCATAAGCCCATTTGGAACATTTGGGCGCTGGCGGAAGACGCATTAGGAGCATGAAGCTGCGCGGCGTCACTGTGATTCGAGTGAAACGAGAACAAAGTGACGCGCGCAGCGCATAACGGTCAAACCCACGTACAGTGCGGTTTTCAGCATGCCGATACATTCTGACGTGCACGTATTACGTGTTTTCAGATGCTCAACTGGCTATTTATTAACCATGACGCGACGTTAACGAACAACCCGTTAAGGGCGTTTTATTAGAAGGAGAATGATCGACTCGGTATCGATGGCGACATCAGGAAACTGGTGTACGGAGGCAGACTGACTAACGTCAGCACGGCGCAAGCCGCAAACAGGTCAGAGACCTGGGGAGCCTCGCAAGAACTCAACATTTCGCCGCCCCGATGCACAGATACCAGTCGAGACGCAGGAAGCGCAAAAGCAACCGTGTCATCGGGGAAGAGATGTACAGATTCAGAGTCATACAGCTGTGGGTTTATGGGCTTACAGCTGTAGGTTCTGAAGGAGATAAAGATTGTCTGGTAAATTAGGTAAGCAGCTCGTCACGCTCGCACGTCAGGGCGGAGGAAGTTTTAAAACGGTTTCTGATCGTTCAAAGATTGCCAGTCGCTTTTCGGAGCGACTGGCAACCCTTAATATTCAGATTCGGGACGTAAGCCATATTAAAACCAAACATATCGAAAACTATATTCGTAGTCGTCAGGATGAAAATATCTCGTCCCGGACGCTGCAAAATGAAATGGCCGCATTACGTTCAATCCTTTCTCAGGGTGGGCGTAACGTTCTGGCTAATCCCGCGCATGATAAATTGAGTAATCAGGCGCTGAATATTTCCGGAGCCAGCCGAGAAGGCACTAAAGTTGCCATTTCTGACGAACGTATTAAAGAAATTGTCCTGACGGTTTCAGAGAAAGACAGGGGGGTTGCTTTAGGTGTGCAGCTTGCCAGATATATCGGGTTGCGCGCGGAGGAAACGGTTCAGTCGGCAAAGTCATTAAATACCTGGCGAAAAAGTCTGGAAGCCGGAAATAATAATGTACGCGTTGTGTTTGGCTCTAAAGGAGGGCGTCCACGTGATGCCACCATTTTTGATAAAGATAAGGTTGTTAACCTTTTAAATGAAGCTCTTCGCTACATAGAACAAAATAACGGTAAGTTAATTGATAAACCAACGCTTCATCAGGCGCTTGATCGTTATCATAACGTATTACGTGAAAGTGGAATGACCGGAATCCATGCGCCACATAGTCTCAGGTATGCCTATTCTAAGGATGCCGTAAATCATCATTTAGAAAATGGCATGAGTCGCAAAGAGGCTGAGGCTTTAGTTTCAATGGATCTTGGACATGGTGACGGGCGAGGAGCTTATGTTGCACGGGTTTATAACCGGCTTGATGAGTCTGATGAATAACGGGCTATTGTAATTTGCCTTAAGCAGACGCTATTATCAAAACGCTTCTTACGTTGTCTTCGGACAACCACCAATGGTCTGTAGCTTGAGATGACCGCCTTCGGGTAGCTGCAAACAACACTCCTGTAGCCTGAAAGGGAGAACACATCAGTGTGGTACATCTGCCCGCCTTTGGAAGCAGATATCGTCAATCACGGCTCCTACTGCCTGGCGATGAAGGTACATTTAACCATCCGGCTCCGGCCTTCGTCCTTCGGGAAAATATTACCGACAGGGCAAATGTTCCTCTGCTTTCTGGAGAAACTATGTCCATAACCCGCTCGTTTCTGAATGAGTTGCGTGCGCCATTCGATCTGATCCTCTCCGTTGCAACCCGCGTTGCATCTGAATGTCCTGACCTTAAGACTGCGCTCAGGGGAACATCGTGGCTTGCTTCACCTTCCGGTCATTATGAATTTCGTTCACTCGTCTGGTTTGAAGTTCAACGTCACCTCGCCATTTTTATGGCAAGAATGTTACTAAACGGCCAGCCGGACGATGAATTCATTTGAAGCCTGCACGGTAAGTACTTTTCGCACACAGCTGCAGCGAAAGCCGCTCAGCATGCCGCGCCGGTTGCTTCTTGATCAGAGCCGATCTCCGCTTGATAAAATAGGCTGGTTAATTATTCGCCTGCACGCTTTGAGCAGTGACGGTGCCATTTCCCATCCTATGAAAAATGCAGCTGCAGCTGGCAACGCTGGGAAAAGGCAGAGCATCAAAAGAGATTATCAGCAGGATACTCCGGATGTAATGCATCACGGGCTGACTCAACTTCTGTAAACGCGTCAGGTATGAAAAAAAGTTGGGTTAGAGGAAATATATGCGCGTAGCATCATGAGCCATTGTCATTTAGTGATGCAGAAACGTTCGATCCGCACTGGCTTAAATAGTGGCTGCAGCCTGCCTGAGCAGTAACCGCACTATCAGCGCCACGGCAAAAACAATCATCAGTGAAATCCGGCTTGATCCCACAATGCCTCATCATCGCAGCCATCCCCAGGTGATTGAGGCCCGTCTGGGCTCAGCTCAAAGTCCTGAAGAATTGAACCGTCGTGCCGCACTCGGCCAGACAGGATGCTCACCGGGTTCGGATTCCGAACTCAGCTTAAAAATGCATGATCATAAGCCCGGTTCGGATTCCGAACACAGTGAGAGTGCCCGGAATAACAGCCGGGTTCGGAATCCGAACAGTTACGTACGTAGTTTTACTAATAATACAGATAAAACATACGTAACCGGTTCGGTTTGCCTATCAGATGATTTCGGCTCACTGCTGAAACCAGAAGACCGGGACATAGTTAACCGCCAGCTGCAGGCGCTGTCACCTGAGTGATCTGCCCTGGTGCTGTCGAATGTAATTCGTGCATAGCGTGATGGCAGCCTGCAAAACCCGCTTGGCTGGTTGCTGACGGTGCTTCAAAAAGGCCCGGCAGGGAGAGCTATATCCTGCTAAAAACGTTCGAAAAATACCTGATCACATGAGCCCGTCATCACGCCCTGAACTGCGGCCCTTTAAGCCTTCCCGTCCTAAAGCCGGCAGACGTGCAGTGAAGAGCGTGTAAAAGAAATAGTTCAAAGCCTGCGCGCGTCTGTTGGAACTCAAAAAAATGATTAGCCGGTCAATGTGTGTTCAAAAAATGAGCGCTGTTGCACCGCGCAACAGAGGTTAAAAAGTGAGCAGTGTTGCACCGTGCAACACTGCTCATAAATTAAGCGCCATAGGTAGATAACAAATTTTACGTTTCAAATATCTGATTTCGAATTGTTTACGGTCCTCTAAGGAATGAGGATCGTCACTCAATTTACGAAAGCCTTTGCCAACCAGGAGACAGCTATGGCCGAACAGATAACCCTCTCAAACAGCGCCCCGGCGGTCAGGCGGATTAGTATCCACGCTGGGGAATTTATTCGCAAAGGCTCTCAAGCCTACATTGAGGGGCAACTGCGCACCCGCAAGTGGAAGGATCAGAACGGACAGGATAAATACTGGACAAAATTTTCGTGAACGTTGGCGGCACTGAGCAGATTTTAGGTGACCGTGCACAAAACAGCGTTCAGCAGCAGTACAGTGGAAACCGTGGGCAGCCTAAACATACGCCATTACAGCCTAAAATCGCTCCGCAACAAAAATGCAGTGGAAATAACGGGAAGGGCAATTGTAGCTCGCAACGAGACAAGAACGCTCAGCCCGTGTCTCAGCAACCAGTGGCACAGTCGCAGCCTGCAGGAGAATGCAATGACCTCGATTGCGAAACATGCATCGTCCTCTCTCTGACCCCTCGCTGCGTTTAGACCGCTTCAGTAATTTTTACCATAATCCTTTATAGGTTATGACGATGTCTGCAACACTACGGCTAAACAGTTTTCGTTTCTTATTCTACTTTAACGAAGGTAATACACGCGAACCTGCTCATATTTATGTGAGAAAGGCCGGTACAGAAGTAAAATTCTGGCTGTCGACGGTTGAAAACTTGCAAATTTATTGGGTTTTATTACAGAACTGTAAAAGAGCTGACGTAAGTGATAAGGCAACACCAACTCATGCTTTTGGAGGCTTGGAATGATTATTTCAACTAAGAACGTTCGGTTCGATAATCACATGATGTGGGTCGAACTCTCAGACGAGCGGATAATCGGCGTACCACTTTCATGGTTTCCCCGGCTTCGCAACGCCTCTGCCGAACAGCTTAAAGATTACGAAATGTCTCCCCATGGTATTCACTGGGACGCACTAGACGAAAATATCTCAATCGATGGCCTGCTACAGGGGCGCGGTGATATAAAGCACCCGCCTCATAAGGTCGCCTGAAGGTGCAGATAACAAAACGCTGACTTTGGTCGGCGTTTTGTTAAAACGCAAAAAGAGTTGTTGATACAAGCATGCTGCAGAGTTGAGCACAGTGAAGCCTGTTTTCTTTATACCGGAACTTTTCAGATCAAATTTAACGCCATCTTTGCCGCTTGCGCTGGTGATGGGGTGCGTTCAGCAGCCCAAGAAGCTGCAGGAGTGGGCTCCTGCTGAACCGGTTCTCCCGGTAAGACATCCTCTCAAAATTCAGGCATCAGCTGATAATGTTTATGAGCGAACCTCCTAAGTGGTTCGCTACGACCGCTACCTGCTGGCCAGCACAGTTCAGCAGGCCGTGCAGCGCCTTCATAAACCATCTGAGGCCGGCACGCTCACCGTCTCAACAGTCGGGGTTAAAGAAAATAAACGCGCTGATGGCCACTATCCCGAAGGCACCATGCTGTGCTTGACGGTTGTTCCAGGTCACAGGACACTCTGGAAGAGAAGTTTACCCAACCAGCACCGAGTGGTGGAACAAAGCTGATACAGGCTGCAGTCTCGCGTCGTCGATTAGGCTACCCCGGGATTATGGATCCGTCTGTAGGCCGCTATGACCATGATCGGTGGGAATGCGGCTGACTATAATAAGGCCATTATCCGCCGGCTGCGGAGGAAACGCCGATTTTACACTTGATAATTCTGTTGCGCGGGTAGCATCTATCGGCGGTAACACATAAGTTGTAGTTACAACACACGGGTCACTGCTTTTAAAAACCCCACCGAGCCGAACCTGAAACCCCGCGCCCCTCTCCGACAAAACCCGCGCCGTACCTGCACCCCGGTTGCTCCACTGACCAGCCGCCGCCGCCCGGCCCGGAGGGCCGGTAAGTCGTTTAAGGCTTTGGATTGAATGCTGTAACTACTGGGTTCTTCGTTGTTGTAGGTGGTGCCGCGGGGTCTTCCTTTCGTCTGCGACCGTCTGACTTCAGTGCGCCTGAAAGGCCGCTGCTTAAACGGCGGTCAGGCAGGGCGGTATCTATATCGCTAATGAGCGCGCTTATCCAGAGGGGAAGAAGCTGTTTTTATCATTAGGTCGGCGGACAGGTTAAGGCCGTCAGGAGGGCAGACAACACGGCCAAAAGTGGTAACTCTTAGGAATCTTTGTGGACTACATTTTTTCTACAGGCACCTAATTCTGTACAACTACGCTCGTGAAATAAACTCAGAACTAAAACATAAGTGATAGTACGCAACTTAATGAAAATTAAGAAGTAGCACTTTATGCAACAAAAATACACCTGTACCAAAACACAATCCGTGTACAAGTTTGAAGTAACTGTATAACTTTACGCTCAGACAGAGCCGATAAATTTTAACCATCTGAGAGGTTGCCCATGCGTCAGAACGTTAATACACACCCGGATACTGCCAGCGACATTGCACATTTTCATAACATTTCAGCACACGCCAACCAGCAGGAGACAATGGGGCAGGTCGTGGTTGAAATTCTTCAGGCCGGTAAAACCCTAAATCGCAAAGCGATCTGCTCGGTTTTACTGAAGCGTCTTGAAAATGCGGCGAGCGCGCATGAAGAACGACACTATCAGTCACTGATTGCCATGCTGTTCTGAGGCCGTGCGCGCCTGTTATACAAATTTGATAACTGTGCATCAGACAAGACACCCGGCGTGGTGTCTTTATTTTTTACCTTGAGTGGTCAAAACCGTAGAGGCGGAAATGAGCAACTACGACATCAGCAAACTCAAAGATATTGTTCTTGGTGAAGCAAGCGTACAACTGCTTTGCGCGGGTGGCAGAATCAACGCACAGTCGCTCAGAGAGCACCTGGAAAAAATGATGGCAGATGAGGCGGTGCCGGAACGGACATCAGCCCTGAAGCTGGCTCTCGAAGAAATAGCCCCCAGGCTTTCGCAGAATGAACATGCAGCTGACTCCCTGTTAGCCGGTTTTACCCCCAGCGGTGCCGGTGACAAGGATTAACCCTTAACTGCAAAGCAGTATTTTGCAAACCACAGGGACTTCAGAGAAAGCGGCTCGTAAACCGTTATCTCAAAAACTCATTAACTTCCGAAAGGAATATGGAATTAAAATGCAGCAATCTACCCACATCCAGACCACCGAAGCAGCGATCATTCATCACTTCCGCGATGCGGGAGACGATTTGTCTGCCGAAACGAAGGTGCTAGATGCGGCTATCAGGACCATCGTCATTGAAGGCAGAAAAGTAACGACTAAAACCCTTATCCTGTTCCTCGTTGCCGAAATCGAGAATGAAACTGACGTTGTTCATCTCGATGTGCTGCGCAATACGCTGGAAATTGTGCTGGGCCGTACGCCCGAAAGTGAAAGGGCATAGCATTAACGGGGGAAATTAAGTAAATATACTGATTAGCGATTTATTGCTGCAGGTGTAAAGATTCTGTTTATTAAACACGAGAGTATCGCGCTCGCCAGCCTTAGCGTGGTGGTCTGGCGACACGCTAAAATTAACGTCAGTGCATCTGGCGGGCCAGCATTCTGATGGCAGCCCGGCACGCATTACGCACATCCTGACCAGCATCTGTTTCGCCCATCGCGTGAAGAGCCGTTGTTATTTCGTGAAGTGTAAGGTGTTCACCCGGCTTTAGAAGGCGTGCTACTACCGTCCCGATGACGGCGTAGATATCTTCGGCGGCGTCGTCATTATTCACATGACCTCCGTCCGTATGTGGATAGATATACAGTCTATCAAATTACCCCGCCCACAGAAACCGAAGCGGCCAAGCATGAAGGTTCATCAGTGCAGCTTGGAACGTGTTGTCTCATTCTGCACGGAGCCCGGCCTGGTTTCGTTTCCTCCGGATTTTAACTGCATCTCCTGCCTGACTTCATTAATGGCACGCTGAATGGCCTGACTCCGGACTTCACAGGTTTCTTTATTCATCGCCGACTGCAATTTTTGCAGCAGGGCGTTCCATGAAATGGCCGCCCGGGTTTCAAGAAGCTCGGTCACGGCTTCGCCAATGAGAATTTCCGTCATATCATCTTCAGGTGTATTTTTCATAAATCTTCCGGCAGGTAACACATCCGGATATTTTATCACAGGTCTAACCTCACGGAACACAACCGGAATCAGGGGTGCCGGTAACGCAACGCCCGCGAAGGTACTTCATTTTTAATAGAGGTTATCCTGCACGTATCTGAAGACACCATCTGGCTAAGCTGAATCAGAATCTGGTTAACTTTAAGTTTCATCAGACCTTTCGGCGGGTTTAGCGCTTTTTACGTCAGCCGGAAGCGCATCAGCATCCAGCCGGTAAAGAGGGATGTCATGATGGCCGCTGTAACGGGCGGCCCACACCATGGCGCCTTTGCCGTCTTCAACATACTTTGACCCTAGTGGCTCAATGATGGCCCAGGGTTTGGACAGCGCGCGTCGGTAATCCAGAATTTCCCGGGCCATTTCCCTGACTTCGGGGACGATATCATTGTCATTTTCAGCGATGCGCTGCAGACGTTTATTACTGATCATTCAGTTGCTCCTGCAAATTTTCAGTGGACCCGAGCGGCTTTTCAAAACCTGACCGGCATCAGTCCCCACATCTTTACAATTTTAAACGGCCCTGAAACTTGCAAAGCCTCAGTCTGCGACTAATCTGGGCGGACCAGTGAAAAAAGTAATAGCCTGCTAATAAATAGAATAGGAATAATTATGATAATGAGCGAGTTTCTGGAGCGGGTTAACCGCTGGCCAGCTATGCATTTCACAGCAATTGAATGCGAAAATCGGGATGGGGGATATGAAATTTATGTTCTCGACAAGAGCCATCAGACGGTCAGCCGGTTACTGATTTACCGAACTCCCGATCAGCAACATGCCAGCGCGATGACGGGGCATTTTCGTATCTGGCTTGATAAGGTCAACAGAAAAAGGACACAGGTTCAGCCGAAGAAAGCGGGCAGCAGCATTCTGGATAAATCCTCTGCAGCGCTTGCAAGGATCAGAGGGAGAACGCCTCAGCAGAGTGCTGCTGCAAGATCCGTTTAACTCTGTGTCGTGTGATATAAACACACCGCCAATCGAGAGCAGTCAGTAACCGGACGTCTTCCGGGAAATTAACCGGAAGAGTCCCTGATATCTGATGACGATTACATCGCTTCTCTGGACTCGGGCCAGGCAACGGCAGCACCGCCAGGGGAAAACAGACTCCCCTGAAAATCGATGATCCCTGCGGCTTCCAGCCACATCCATTCTTCCGGATGCTCAATGCCGGCGGCTATGATATTGATTTCAAGCGCTGAACAGCATCTGATAACGGCATGGACAACCGCCTGCTTAGGACCGCTTCGGTGAATATGGCGGATGATACCGGCGTCAATGCGAACCCTGTCAGGCTGAACGGTTGCCAGCAGAGAAAGTCCTGCAGAACCGTCGCCAAAGTTATCGATTGAAATGCTTATGCCCGCCTGTCTGAGAGAGCGGATGGCGCGCGTGAATTCGTCCAGTTGCGATATGACTTCTCTTTCACTGACCCCAAGGATTACCTGCTCAGGCACAAGCCCTGCGGACTCAATTGCACTGACAATCTGGCCAACAGCGCCCGGAATCGCTACCAGCGTCATGGGCAGAATGGTGACATAAAGTGGGATCCCGTCGGGGCAGGCTTTGCCGGCTTTTTTCAGCGCAAAGCATACTGCACCCAGGTCATATTCATAGCGCTCATCATCGTTAAGGCCGTCCTGTAATCTGTCAGGAATAGCTTCAATAGCTGTCACTTCACGACCCAGCGGATCCACTACCGGTCTGAAGCTGATGCCCTTATCCCCGTAGGTAACGGGATCGTTGTCCGCCGGAACAAACTCCCAGTAGTCAGGAGGAAGCACTTCGAAATAGTTTTCTTTCTCGCGCGATTCGACGAAGGTTCTCAGGAACTGGAGTCCGCGATCGTCATAAGTCAGCCGGTAGCGGGAGGTACCCCTGTCCAGTACCGCCTGCAACACGGTCTCCTGAGCATGTGTTCTCAAATCAAAGAGCTCCATACCTGCATTACCGAACCGGCGTGAGGGAGAATAATCCCGCATCAGTTCCACGACGTTATGATGGCGCCTGTCCGAGCAGATCCGCGCATAAACTTCCTGTACACCTGCTTCAGGCCCTTCAAGGATCTGAAAGAAGTGCGTGCCATTGAACAGCAGAATACCCGTTACGTTCCTGCTCGCGTTGAAACCGCTCGCCTGGCTGACCATATCCGGCAAAATTTTGACGGGTACATCGTCTGAAATATGGCTTCTGTATATTATAGTTGTCAGCATGCTCTGCTCCGCTTAATTATGATTGTCCACGCACACCATAGCAGTCTGTATGCTTTACGGACACCTTATTATTAGCGGAGCGCAAGCTATAAGATTATTTATTTATGCAGCGATGCTGTTATGTTCCCTGAAAATTTTCACATGTAAAACATTGCGGAACGCGTAACAAAAACAGCTGAGAAGTAATTCTCATTTACCTTAAAATCGGGAGCAGAGTAAAAATCACACCTGTATAAAAATGACGGGCATACCTTTCGATTGAGAATTCATCAAACTTCTTTTCGGGCATATATTTCTGACGGCCAGCCAGAAAAACATAACAGCCGTCCTTTATTAAGGAAAATGTTAATAAAATTTTTACTGCGTTCATCTGTATGATTTTAAGTACTATTTTTTGGAGTGCGATAGCGTGTGGTAGTGTGTCGCAACCATTAATTCGCTCGTTTGCAGGATAATCAGGGTTTCAATCTTTTTATTTAGTCAATACGTTATGAACATTGATACTCAAAACTGCTGATGGCTGACCAATCAACGCCATCATTAACATGTGGCGATGGCGACATGCGGAAAATGGAAAGTGTGAAAAATCAGGCCAGATGCTCCGAAGAAAAGAGCCCCGGGCTTTCGCCTCGGGGTCAATAACTCAATTTATACAAAAAAAGATTTCACAACTAGCGCAGGGAGTGTAGCAGCGGATCCACAACCCGCTCGACTAAACTCAAATTTTATGAAAAATAATTAATTATTCTGTTTCGGAATTTTATCCCGGCAAAATCTTCTGTATTGCCTACAGTTGGTGGTGAGGTTGTTATTAACGTTAATGGAGGGATTAATTTGTCTATTCAACACGACGGGAAAGGGCACGTCATCATTGGCGAAGCGGCACTTAGCCTTGCACTCAGCGAGCGGGAGATTAGCATTGAGTCTCTCATTGCCGAGCTGGGTTTCATGGCCAGAGCGGGCGGCAGCAATGCGAGGCTTACTGAAATTTCGGAGGCCACCAGCTGGCTGAGAGGTTTTCATGAGCCGGAGCAGGCCTTCCGCCATGTGCCATACCTGCAGACGCTTGCAGGCCTGAACGACGAGAAGAACTGACGCCAGGAGACGTAGTCCGGCTCTGGCCGGAAAACGACAACGTGAATGACCTCATCGGTTGCGCCATCGCGTGAACCGGCCGGAGAAACTGTCAGGGACGACACTTTCTTATTCATATCAGCATTTTAATCTTAGGCCTAGCATTTGCATGCTGAGACGCCATTTCAGCCATAAAGGATGCTACGCTAACTGTTAAACAGCATGGCCAGAAGCGCGCGTAAATGCCTTTCTTTTTCCGGATCGTGAGTCGCGTCAATTCGGCCTACAAGCTTAAGGCAGATAGCGGTACGGGTCAGGCGCCTTTCCTGCCTGAGAATTTCGACGGTAATATTCCCCAGCAATTCCATCTGAACCGGATCGGTAATTTGGTTTAAATAGCCGGGCAGCCCCGTTTCTTTTCCGGGGGGTAAGCCGTCCTGTCGCATCATCATTCCTGCGTAATCGTCATTTCACAGTGCGAAACGTAATTGAACTCATAAATAATGTACAGATAAGATTCTCGTTTCAAAACATGCTTTCAGAATACCTTATATCTCGCCTGGCAGGTCTGGGTCTTTGAAGCTTAAATTATTAAGTCTGACTCAAGGGGAACTACTATCTTTGGTCCCTGATCAGTTTACCGCTTTCCCTTTAGCACTTAAGAAAACGATTATGTGAATCAATTCTGTGCGGTGCATGACAATGTCTCAGGGCAGCGCGGAATGATTGCAGGTATAGAGCGGGAGTCGCCTCAGGAGAGCAGCCATCAGGTGGAGTGCCTGAATACCTGACTGAATGCGGGCAGGGTGACTTCAGGTCAGGAAAGTTCCGAGAATGTGATGCAAGGCAGGAAAAGTGCCCTGCATGAGCCATACTGATTAGCATGAAGTTCTGCAGAGGGACTGCCAGGCGGCAGCCCGTGAATTAACGAAGGAGACCGACATGAACGAAGATCGCATCAGCGGTAACTGGAAGCAGTTCAAAGGCAAAGTGAAAGAACAGTGGGGCAAACTCACCGACGACGATATGGATGTCGCGGAAGGTAAACGCGACCAGCTGGTCGGTCGTATCCAGGAACGTTACGGTTACGGCAAGGAGCAGGCTGAAAAAGAGCTGAAAGACTGGGAAGATTCTAACCACTATAAGTGGTAAGCCCCTCGACTTAATACTGAAACCGGCTCCCATGCCGGTTTTTTTTATTGCAGGGCATAAGAACGTGAAACAGAGCTAGCCAGTAATCTGCCCGCGTGCCGTACGTCTTTTTCCCTCTAAAGACTGTCACTTCAAAGGGGGATTCTGAAAACTGCCCTGTGCGATGCCACTTTAAATTTAAGATAGCGATTTTTTTCTGAATTAATCTATAGTTAGTGCCGGGTGAAACCCAATCTCTTGGAAACTTGAATTTTTAACCGGCACTCAATGTGCCGGTTTTTTTTAACTCTCCTTTGTAGCCTTTGTTCAGCCGCCATAAAACTGATAGGAGCCCGTTCTTTTCGCTTTCGCCTGATACATCGCTTTGTCAGCGTGATCAAATAACTGATCGACGGATACTGATCCGAAGCCTGCAAGGCTGATACCTATGGATGCCCCGATACGCACTTCCATTTTATGAATAACGAATGGCTCCCGGAGGCTGTCAATAAGACGCTGTGCGATCGCTGAAGCCGCCTCGCGATTAAGGCATTTAGCGGCTATGACGAACTCATCTCCTCCCAGGCGCGCCACTGAGTCCCCAGGGCGCATGCAGTGCTTTAATCGCTCACTCACCTGCTGTAGCAAAACGTCACCCGCCGCATGCCCCAGGGTATCGTTAACGGGTTTGAATCCATTAAGATCGATAAAAAGAACTGTTGTGAAAGTGAGATCTTCTCCCTCAGACAGCATCCCTCTGACTTTATCGTAAACCCAGGCCCGGTTAGGCAATCCGGTCAACGTGTCCCGGGTAGCAAGCTTCTCAAGCCTTCTCATTTTTTCCTTGTCATGCGTGATATCACGTGAGACAAGCACGGCTCCAATATTATCGCCAGTAGAGGGATCACTTACCCCACACGCCTTAGTACCGAGCGTGATGTAGTGGCCATCCCGGTGCCTTTTGCGAACCTCTACGACGTCCGGCAGCACGCCACCCTCAAATAGATGCATTAACGCATCTCCGGCGGATACGCGGTCGTCAGGATGGAGGAAATCCACCACGTACTGGCCAACTATCTCGTCCACTGAATATCCAATCATTTCGCTGTAAGAAGGCGAAATCGATACGTACCTGCCGTCCCTGTCACAATGCGCGATTAGGTCGGTGCTGTTTTCAATCAACAACCGGTATTCGGTCGCCGTGCGCAGAGCATCCTCAAGTGCTTTACGCTGACCGGTTATATCAAGGATAAATCCATTGAAATGGCCAGGAGAGTTACTGGTCGTGCATCCCGGCAAACCAGACAGGATCACCCGGCGCCTGGTCCCGTCAAGGCAGTTAATCGGTACTTCGATATTAAAAGGGGTCAACATTTCCAGCGCTGCAGTGAGTTGCTGCGCAATCGTTGCGTCATTATCAGCCTGTGCGAACTCCAGCCATTCACTCAGCGTAACGCCTTTCAGTGCAGGGATCAGGCCTTCAGGGCTTTCCTGACTGGTAACACAGAAGCCACAAGCGTCGGTGGACCAGACGGCGGAAAGGGCAGGTTTGATCGCATTGCTCATTATTTTGAACTCCGTTTTAGACTGTCGATACTGGTTAACCTCAACAATGATCGTGATAGATACCTTTTATCAGTCACTGACGTTCCTGGAGTTCATCATTTAAGAGATAAAAGCGTTTCATTTCGGGTATGGCAACCATGCTTAGCGTTGTAGATAAACCTGCAGAAATCAAACTGCGGATTATTTCTGGAGTGAGGGGACAGTGAGACACTTTCGGTAATTGCGTTATCAATCTTATCGGCTGATCAGTCCGCTAACTTAAATATCTCATACCGCCGAAATGGGGTCAGGTATCGCGAAGATGTATGGTGTCTCAACAATGAGATCCATAACCAATCAAAAGTACACTGCGCCAGTAGCGAGTCATGATTTTTGTGATTACGCTTTCTGCCTGGGGAATAAGGAAATTTTGAGGTGGTTATGGCTCGTAGACTCGCAGAAAACGCAATGAGTGCTCAGAAAGCTC
Organism: Type-E symbiont of Plautia stali; assembly: GCF_059731115.1. Taxonomy (NCBI): domain Bacteria; kingdom Pseudomonadati; phylum Pseudomonadota; class Gammaproteobacteria; order Enterobacterales; family Enterobacteriaceae; species Type-E symbiont of Plautia stali. The sequence goes on along the minus strand of NZ_AP035908.1, from coordinate 77,468 downwards.
ACATCGAAATGCTGAAGTGCTACCTGCGGGAGTCAGAAATTATTCTGCATTCGCTGGAAGAACAGAAAATCACGGCAGGAGAAACGTTGCTGTTCGAGAGACGCCTGAGCGCGGCCCGGAGGGAGCACCTTCAGCTGCAGAACGAAATCAGTCTGGCCACTGAAAAACTTAACAGACTCATCCGTCAGAAAACGGTAATGCAGCCTGCCTGACCGGGGGCACCGCCAGCATCTCTGAAAAAAAGTTGTAGCCCTGATGTGAGTTTTCCCTGTGTAATCAGTGCGGGAAATCAGCAGGGTGGATAACGGATAACTGAGAATCGTAAAAGCCGGGTAAAGGAAGAAGACGTGGCGCGGCTGGCGGGGGTTGCCCGTACGGCCGTGTACAGGACCTCCACGCCCGGCGCATCTGTAGCTTAAATAAACCGCGCGAAAGTGATGCGTGCCGCCGAACGGCTGGGCGACCAGGTCAATATTATTGCCTGCACCATGAACACCGCCAGTAGCAACTGTCAGGGCGGACATTCTCAGTAAAGGCGCGCAAAGGTCATCGCGTACCTGCTTTTAAGCTACCCTCTTTAGATTGAGGATGTTTAGGGAACAGAGGTGCATGATACTGAGGTTAAACGAGGCGGAGCTGGCTACACTGGCAGGCAGCTGATTGTCCATGAGCTGTACGGCAGGCAACACCAGACAGCTCTCACTGTATTTATGCTCAGATTCACTTATGCGCTGCCCTGAATACAGCTTGCCTTTATGCCCGAACACAGCTGCCGTCTGAGGCGTGATGGTCTGAATTATTCACATCCAGAAAATGCCAGCGGGAATACTGAAAAAAACCCGTCTTAGGACGGGTTAAATAAATCAGTACAGAAATTCTCGTTTGCAACAGCGTAGCTGTGTGTGCACCACGATATTACTCTGCTCAGTGTAGAATTTATATTTACCTTTTGTTACTGGTCACAGGAGCTTTCTATAACCTGCGCTTCCTTTTACGCCGTCAGTCCCCTCGCCTCCTGAAGGGCAAAGAGGCTCCCTGATAAACAGGGATGAAATTGAAGCCCGCGCAGGTTAGGATCGGCAATTAAATCCGCATATCAACGAAAATAAATCAAAGTATGGATACCTCAAACCTCTACGTCGATCACCTTGCCTGGTGCGGACTTATCGCACTGAACATGGCACGTCAGGCCGGAGCTGTCAGTTCCGCTGCGCAGGAAAATCTCTTTTTATGCAGATGGCTGGCAACGGCAGAGAAGAAGCGCCTGTTCCGGCGTGAACTTGCTAATGACATTCGCTGGCTGCTCAGAGAAGGTCGGGAGAAAGGGCTTCGGGCAGATCTGCCGGGCAAGCTGGAATATCTCTGGCGGGCAAGCAGCGGTGATTTGCTGGCGCAGAATGATTTATTCCGCCTCCAGCACGTGATGCACGCCATTACGCTGACGGGTATTAATTACGGCGTTCTCACGGAATCCGACTGGGAAGGGCGCCAGGCATTGAAGATGAATCCTAACATCCCGGCTGTTTTCCTCCGGAAAAGCGATCTGGAAACGGGTTTTGATGAACAGGGAAGCCTTATAAAACCGCTGGCCACCCGTATTACCGCCGAACTCTCTGCGGTGGATGCGCTACTGTCACGTGCCGGGTGGAAACGCAAAGCAGATGTGGGTGATCCCCTATTACATCTTCTGATTACTGATATTCAGTAAAGGCAGCCAAACCGTATGAAGTTTATGAGGCAGATAACCAGAGTGCTCCCCTGACATTAGCTCGGGATCACTTGAGCCAATGTCAGGCTACTATTATGGCCCATCTGAGAGTTAGTCACTGACCAAAGCCAGAAAATCCTGACAGGGAGCCAGGGTATCAGACAGGGAATAAAAGGCCTTAATGACGAATTTTAGAAAGCTCTTCTTCTGACAGGCCTGTCATTTCTTTCACTGATGTCAAAGCCATGCCACTTTTGAGGAGTTTTTCAGCAATATCGACTCTGCTTTTATGCTCTCCCAGTTGCATACCTTTTTCGATACCTTTTTCGATACCTTTCTGTTCCAGCTGCTGTGCGATGGTCATCAGAGCCTCCTCATGCTGCGGCACTCTCTGTGCCAGATTACGTACAAAGGCTTCAGCGTCTTCAGTTTCGCCTGCCTGTATAAGGTAGTTTATCAGTGATATGAGTTGCTGTCCCGTCAGATGTCCGGTCAGCAGCGTTGTCGTAAGTCGATCGAGAAGCTCCGCCAGATCCCGTCGATGGATGTGCTTCTGAAGCAACGTCAGCGCTGCCATGCTGCGGTGATTCATAATCTCATCATCGGGTATAGCCGTAACGTCTACAAGTGGAAATGACGTGCCGTATAACCTGGCAGCCATATCCGGATCGCTGAACTCCTGAAGCCAGTCTGTCGAATAGGGGTAAGGGCTTCGCCGACCGGTGTAAAACAGGACAGGGATCACCAGTGGAAGCTGCTTATGCCCCGCATCAAGGTGCCGCTGCATTGCCGCTATAGCGTATCGCATCAGCCTAAAAGCCATATGCCGATCGGGCGTAGACTGATGCTCTATCAGCACGTGGATATAGCCGTCACCACGGGTGGTTTTAACGCTGTAAAGCACGTCGCTGTAATAGGCGCGAAGGTTTTCTTCCACAAAACTGCCGGACTCAAGCCTTAGCGTGCTGAGGTCGCAAATGGCGCGAAACTCTGCCGGCACGTGCAGTTCGATAAAGTCGCGCGCCGTATCCGGGTGCGTCAGAAATGCTTTGAATGTCGCATCGTGTGGTGTCGGTGTTATTTTTTTACTCATGTTCCTGTAGTCCGTCAGCCAGACGTTCTTCCGCGTTGGAAGAAAAGTGTGCGCTTAAAAGGGAGCCAGCGAATGGTGATTACTGACATCGCGTGCTGTATTCAGCATTCAGCCAGTAAGCGAATGTCGAAATCCTGCTGGCAAAAGTCATGATATCGCCTCGCGGCCGCTGGCTGACACTCAGCAGGTAGTCCATTTCTTCCGCAAGAGCTGGATACCGATCATTAAATTTTGCGCAATGCTCTTCAAGCGTTGCCGGCCAGCCCGGATCATTGTCGTCTCTCAGAATGCTCGTCGAACGAATGGCCTTACGTGCTGCCGCCCGCTGTAGCGCATGTCGTTGCAAAGGCTCCAGTGAGGGCTTCATAAGAGAAATATAGCCATTCAGCACGATGAGAAAATCACCGTTAACGGCGACGGCAATGTCTCTGGAAGGTCTGAAAGGTTTAAAGCGTTCTCGCAGGTCTTCACCATACACGCAGACGCAGTGATGTTTCAGCCAGTAGCCCCAGCGATTCGCACTGGCAGGCAGCATCACCTCATCCAACACGCCCGGGTCGATATCAATTTTACTGATGACTGAATATTGCTGTTCAAGTTCTGCCTTAACAACCTGCATTTTGGCTGCAGTAAGGTCATCAAGTTCCCGCGTGAATATCACCGTAAGATCCAGGTCGGATAACGCCTCCCTGCCTGTGCCCTCAGCCAGGCTGCCATACACATATATGCTGTGGATCTGGTCAGGCATGTCTGAACTCAGCTTCTGCACCACGTCAGAAACCACTGGGGCGAAAGCACGCTGAAAGCCGCTGAAGGCAGGTTCGGTGATGAATCCGTTTTTATCAACCGCCATTCGTTCTCCTTCATGCTGTTAACGACAACGTCAGTGAAGACGAATATTACCAGCCGCATTGAAAGATTTCATTCAGGGCTTACGGCATACACGTTTAGTCGGGCCTGTGCAGAAGGTATCCTGCTAATCATCATCACTTTCCATGAGCGTGACCATTGCGCCCCGGTGAGCTTCGACCATGCGGATATACCGCATTACCGTTTGAGTCTGTGTCCAGGTGCCTTCCTGCATAATCTGCGCAATGGAGATTCCTTTTCTGGCCATATCCTGCGCGGCCCCGACGCGCGCGCTGTGGCCACTCCAGCTGGAATAGCGCCCCTTGTTTGTTTTCAGGGGAGTTTTTGCACCCGCCTGATGTCTTGCGCGGCGCCAGATATCCTCCAGACACGGGGCACTCATGGGCACGGTTGAGAAGGTGGTCACTTTGTTTGACCGGTGGACTGGGCAGAACAGTACCGCGTCGGCTTTGCCAGCAAGACCGGCTGCGTTAATCCATTCCATCAGCCGTTCAGAAGAGCGCGTGCTAAGCGCCTTAACAATCCCACCCGACTGCAGGATGGTTTTGGTCCAGCCTACATCGAGGATGATGCGACCGTCGGCCGCCCGCGAAATGTCACGTACCCGCAATCGGGACAACTCACTCATACGCAGCAATGTACCGTAAGCAACGTGCATGAAAGCGAGGTCCCGCAGATGTTGAAGACGGGGAGAATGCTTCCAGGCCGCATCGAGACGATTCAGGTCCGGCCGACAGAAGGGTACCGCCTGCCCGGTGCGCTCGCCGGAGACGATGGCCGTACGATTAATTTTCTTTTTGGCGCGCACCACGTCAGGCGATACCGTCGGAGGTACCAGACCGGCGTTACGGTGTAACATTGACATGAGAGCAGCATGCACCGAGATGGTCGAGGTTGACCGGCCAATGGCCTGGAGGTGAAACAGATAGTCCTGCATGTCCTCCGGCGACATCGGCAGGAACGACCGCCGGTTTTCCTGCGACCAGCGCCAGCAAATCCGCATCACGCTTAACAGCTGGCGCCACGTATTAGGTGAGAAGGCCTCGCGGTGCCGGACGAACGCGGCCAGCTTTGCGGTAAGATCGTCACCGGCGCTGCCGCTGAGGGCCACGCCGGTAAAACCGGAGATATCGTTCATGTCTGCTCAGTATTTACCCGTCTATCTGACGGCAGCGCTACATGAATTCTGAAGAAAGAGCAGGGCAGATGCCCGTCAGATTTTACGTAGCGCTGCCGGAGTTTTAAGCGCCCGCCCAGATCAGCATGACAGCGTTCAGGTGTCGCCTTTTCGTATAAATGGCCGTAAAGCTCAGGATCCGGCCCGGATCCGCATGATACAGGGGTTTCTGGTGTTTGTCTGGACTTATATAAGTATAATTATATAAGGTTAGGAATTTGTCAGCTAGTTGTAGCAGATACTGAGGTGAGAGGGCATGAGAACTAACAAATTAAAAATACTTTGATGCAGGACTCAGCAAACAATTTCACTTTAAGAACGGTATTCTTAGTTGGTAAGCATAACTTTTTGAGCTTCGCCTATGCTTTTAGGATATGGTAAATGGGATGGAGGCTATAAGAATGAAGGTTAGTATTGTTTAAAAGTGCCATTCTTTTTCTTTAAGTGACAGCTCGAATGAAAGTTAAAGGAGGTACCATTAAATTCATTGTGTTATAGCCGAATATTGTTTAATGTCATTACAACGCTGCTCAACCCTAGATGCTAATCGGCTTATCGCTGAGGGCGGTAGCCTTGTTAAAATATACCCCCCACCATAAAATACCTTATAGAATACTAATATACCGAGATTTAAATGAGCATAATAAAAAATCTTGATGAAATGATTGCTGTACGTAGATCAGATTTTGATTCATGTTTAAACATAATAGACCATGAGTTGAGTGTTGATTCTTTAACAGCTGAGATACGATTCCATCATTTAAAATTTGATGGTAACGGAAAGCCAATGGTAGCTGCTTTAGCGAACAAACTTTATGAATTTATAATTGATTATTGTCTGTCGATGCAAGACAGGCCAGATAAGCTGACCGCTCAACAGGCAATGTCTTTATCAAAAGAAGCCCGTTCACTTTTCAGGCACCCAGAAATAAGTGATGAGTCGCCGGACAAAACTGGAGAAGCAGGGGAAACATTATTATTCTTTTTGATGGAGGCAATAATTGGTGCTCCACAACTAGTATCTAAGATGGAACTTAAAACAAATTCAAATGATGAAGTTAAAGGTTCAGATGGAATCCATATAAAATGGAATGAACGTGATAATATTGTAGACTTCTACTTTGGCGAATCAAAACTATATAAAAAAATGTCTGATGCTATTGATGCAGCATTAATAAGTATCAATGATTTCCATGAAAATAAAATGTACAGCCATGAATTTACGATGGCAACAAAGCACTTCAAATACGCCCAAGAAGAGGTTAAGCAAGCAATAAAAGACCTTTTTGTTTCTGGAGAACCCGGTTCCGGCGTTAGAATAAATCATGCTTGCTTGATCGGATTCAATTGGAGCCAATTTTCTAAACTACAGTTACCTTCAGCTATAACAATAAACGATCAATTTATAGCATTAGTAGAGAAAGCGATGCCAAGATGGATATCCTTACTTGATAAAAAATTCAGTGCATTTGAAAAGAAACATTTAAGGTTCGATATTTTCTTTATCCCTTTCCCGTCAGTGGTTGATTTTAGAAATGAATTTAATAGGGCACTTGATTAATGGAAGAATCAATTAATTTACTTTATGAGAAACTCATTAAGCAAAGCATATCTAAATACATAAATATTTTACAAGCAGATAAATTGGATGAAAAAACAATATTAAAACTATTGTCTTATTCCTCATTATTAGCTTTATCCGAGAAAGATGATGATGTTAAAAAGGCCTATGATATTATTAGCAGAATTCTAGAAATAGAGGGGCATCATGATGAAAAAATCATTTCCGCATGTGATTTAATTCTATCAAGAATAGGCAACTTCCCTGGGAGAGATCTCTTAAGAAATAAATATAACAATGGTAACATGCCCAGACTAAACATTCCGCTTTCATTAGAAAGAATAGGTAGAGAGTCGGAAAATACACACAATGATATAAAGCTAACCAATTTCCAATATAAATTATTGAGTTCAGTAATTAAGAGCAATTATTTGAGTGTTTCAGCCCCTACATCTGCTGGGAAAAGCTTTGTTTTGGGCTTGGCTATAATTAACAAAATAAAATTTCATAATAAAGAATGTATAGTCTATGTTGTACCAACTAGAGCATTAATAACTGAAGTCTCGTTAAAACTAAGAAATGAGTGCATTTCAGCAGGCTTAAACAAGGTCATTGTTAGAACAATACCTGAGCCAGTTGAAGTTGAAAACATAGAACAAGGGTTGATATATGTTCTCACGCAAGAACGACTTATAAGTCTATTATCATCATCATATAATTCTAAAAATTTTTTCATCAACTCATTATTTATTGATGAGGCACATGAAATTCAAAAAGGAAAACGCGGAATTGTTCTTCAAAACTCAATAGATTTAGCATTAGAGCAACATCCTCACATGCAAGTCATGTTCTCGAGTCCGCTAATTAGTAATCCTGAATATTTCTTTTCTATATTTAGATGGCGAAGAAAAGGTGATTCTTTTGTAGAGACTGTTTCACCAGTTACTCAAAATATGATCCTAATAAATGAAAAGAGAAATCATCCAAAACAGGTCTCAGCTGAACTTATCAATCTTGAAAACAAAGTTGAGCTCGGGATAATTCCAATTGATTTTGATTTTAGAGGGAAAAAGACACTCCAAAAAGCCCTATTCGCTAAAATGGTTTCAAATTCGGGAGGTGCGGTAATTATCTTTGATAACAACCCCTCAACTGCTGAAGAAACCGCATCTCTAATACCTAAAATAAGCGAACCGATGGTTCTGAGTAACGATTACCTTGAGTTTATAACATTAGTTTCTGAGGAAATGCACGAAGAATATGCATTAATTGAATGTTTGCATAATAGATCAGCTTTTCATTATGGTAACATGCCTTCAGTTATAAGAAATGGAATTGAATATTTCTTTAAACGTGGGGATATTAACTATTTGGTATGCACAAGCACTTTGCTCCAAGGTGTTAACTTACCAGCTAAACATCTTATTATTGAAAATCCGCATAGCGGAGAAGAGCCTATGGCTCGCTCTGATTTCCTCAATCTTGCTGGACGCGCCGGTAGGCTTAAGTATGAATTTCAGGGTAATGTATGGTGTCTAAGAAGTGACAATTGGCAGGAGAAATCTTTTCAAGGGGAAGGATTAAATGAAATAAGTTCATCAATGTCTAAAGTTATGAAAGATGGTGGAAGTTTAATAACTAACGCTATCGATAGTGTTTATGGGGAAAAGGATAACATAGAATTAGCCGAGGTTGCATTCTCAAGGTTTTATCAAGAAGCAAAACGTGATGGCTATCAATTACCTTATTTCAACAGTGACCTTGAAGATGAGGAACATGAGATTCTTGAATACAATTATGAAAAAATCACCTCCATGAAAATAACAGTTCCTGAAGAATTAATTAAAATCAACAGCGGAACAAGACCGGATTACATTCAAAGATTATACGACTTTTTTAATAGCTACGGTCCCTTAGATGATTTAATTTTAACAGCACCATATCAAAAAGGAGGCAAATCAAGAATTGATAAAGCAATCGACATAATAATTGATATATTCAAATGGCCAATTTCACAAGGATACGCCAAATTGATCAGTACTTTAGCACATCAATGGATGACATCTAAGCCACTAAAATCAATGATAAACTACAAAATAAACAGATATAAGTTACTAAATGGCATTTTGGATGATGGGTTGAACAACCCCAAAGGGAAGAAAAAGATATCCAGTTTGATAAGAGATGTTCTTAACACACTTGAAAATCAAGTCAGATACAATCTAGTAAGATACCTTAAAGTTTATCGAGAGGTTCTTATTCATGTGTTGACAGAATCTGGGATGAAAGATAAGGCCGAAAAGGTTGAGAATATTAGTGCTTATTTAGAGTTTGGATCTTGCAATTCAATCGAGTTAAACCTCATGTCTTTGGGAATTTCACGAAGCACCGCTATAGCTTTACGCAGAAAATTCAAAATCCCTAAAGGCTTTTCGCCAGAACAAACTTTAGAATACTTGAAGGGTAAAAACCTTGATAACCACGATCTCCCTAACTATCGAATTAGGGAGTTGAATCTACTAGTTGGAAAATTATAAATTTAACCATGAGCCTGACTTTACAATAAAAATAGAGCGAGAATTTCTATAATATCATGAAACTATCAATTGCTGCAGATAAAATCAACCGGGCTTCAAGTGAGGCATGGATAAAGAGGCTAAATTGGATTTACATGGATGAGAGAATCCAAAATCAATTCAACTTTCAAATTCATGATAAGAATAGCGCAGATGTGTTAGGCTCTTTGTACATAAGTAGAGCTAAAGACGAAGAGGAAATAAAATCAAAAAAGTTATTCTGCACGCAGTTCATTAACTCCACTCACATTTTTACAGGATCACGATTTTTAGGCTTGCATCACTTTGATCGCGAGAAAGGCAAATTTACCGTTGCTGTAGAAAGGAATGCACAGCTTTGGTATTCTCAAAGTCCGTCTGGAGATGTATTGGTTTTTGTGGCACCTTATCAATCTGATCTTGGGGAAATTATAGAAAATGAAATTATAATAGATAGGTTTAACAACCCATATGATGTTAAAGATAAACACATAAAAAAACATCTATCAATTTTCTTTAAATATTGTAGTTGTACTTCTCAACATGCCACACTGAATATGAATAATTACCTTTTCAGACGTTATCTTTTATTGAAGGACTTCAGATATAGAAGTACTTATAGAAAAAGACTCCTTGATGTGTTTGAACGCCTCATCTTAATTTTATTAGGTTGTGCAGCAGTTTGGGCATCCCTATATGCAGGGGGGAAAATTTAGTTCGACTGATTTAAGATGAAATGTTAATAAAATGACTTTTTATCTATAAAACAATAATTTTTAGGCATAAAGATGTTGAATGCTAAAGGCCGGTCGCGCCTTCATCGGTTTGGCCTTAATTGTAATGGGTGCATTAAGCATCGAAGGATTTTTTTAACATAATTATGATGTTCGGTACTTGAAGCCATATCTGCCGTTTTGACTATCTGTAGTAACTCTCACGAGATAGAGGGGCTGCTCTTATCCGTCGTCGGCCCTCCCATCAGAGAAAACCTTGCCTGCTGATGACGTTAACAGCCTCCATCATTCAATACGTGATTAGATGGCAGTTCTAGGGGGCTGGATGTCGGTACTTCTCAGTATTAGATTACACATTTATTTGGCTTAAGGATTTATCATATGATCCTAGTAAGAAGAGAATAGCCAACATCATTTTCTTATCCATTCGGCACTATTAAAACCAAACCAGCCGAAACATAAATGTCATATTCTGCCGATTACACTGGATATTTGACTTAATGGGCCGATATCGATTCATCTAAAAGAAATATCATTTCGCATATCTTATTTTTCGAAACGACGGAATTATCTGATTGATTAGGTGATATTCTGCCCACCTCTGATTTACACAAAACTTACAATCAATTTAATTAAACCTTCGATGATGAAAGCGAATACATGGACGTGGGTGTCGCTCGCCGCTGCGCTTATTTCTCACAATGCTATTGCGGCACCGTTAAATCCGGGCGACCGCGATTACATCCAGACTCAGCAGCAACAGCGTCTGCAGCAGGACCAGAACCAGCGAGACGCGCTGTGGAAAGCAGTCAGCCCTCAGGCCAGTCCGGTCGCGGGTTCAGCCGCATCCGGCCCGTGCTTCCCCGTCCATCATATCGTTATCCGCAATGCGTCTTTGCTGTCGCAGAGTCAGCAGCAGAATATCGCCGCGGGCTATATTGACCGCTGCCTGAACTTAACGGAAATTAATTCGCTGGTCCACGCCATTTCAGACTGGTATATGCAGCGCGGCTATATTACCAGCCGTGCGTTTTTAACCGAACAGGATTTATCTTCCGGTGAGCTGATTATTCCGGTGCTGGAAGGGAAGCTCGACGAAATACGCCTCGACGGTCAGCACCCGCGCGCCCTGTTAATGGCATTTCCAGGCCTTGAAGGGAAGATACTTAACCTGCGCGACATTGAGCAGGGCATGGAGCAGATTAACCGCGTGCGTTCTTCGCCGGTGCAGATTGAAATTCAGCCGTCGCCTAAAGCCGGATATTCCGTCGTGAACCTTACGGCCAAACCGGAGTTTCCGCTCAACGCCTCAGTGGGCTTTGACAACAGCGGGCAGAGGAGCACCGGCGTAGGCCAGCTGAACGCCTCGCTCACCGGCAACAACCTGCTGGGCCTTGCCGACCGCTGGTTTATCAGCGGCGCGCGCAGCAGCGCCTTCAGCCAGTGGCGCGACGCGCAGAGCCTGCAGGCAGGCGTCAGCGTGCCGTACGGCTACGGCCTGCTCGACTACAGCTACAGCTGGAGCAGCTACCACAGCAGCTTCATCAACAATGATTTCACCTGGCTCAGCAACGGCGACAATGTCGCGCACCGCCTGAACGGCTCCTGGGTGCTGTTCCGCAACGGGGACATCAAAACCGGCGTCCAGCTCGGCCTGAACCACTACACCAGCCACAACTTCCTCAACAACACGCTGCTCACCAGCAGCAGCCGCAAAATCACCAGCCTGCAGCTCGGGCTGAACCACACGCAGAAAATCTTTGGAGGCGTGGCCACGCTCAACCCGGCCTTCAGCCGCGGCATGCCGTGGTTTGATGCCGAAAGCGATAAGGGCAAAACCGGCGACCTCCCGAAAGCACAGTTCCGCAAGTGGAGCCTCAGCGGCAGCTTCCAGCGCCCGCTGACGAACAGCCTGTGGTGGCTGAGCAGCGTGTACACCCAGTGGTCGCCGGACCGGCTGTACGGGAGCGAGCGCCTGACGCTCGGCGGCGAAAGCTCGGTGCGCGGCTTTAAGGAGCAGTACCTCTCCGGTGACGCCGGGGGCTACCTGCGCAACGAGCTGGACTACAGCCTGTTCACGCTGCCGGTCATTGGCGAGGTCAGCGCGTTGGCCGCCGTCGACGGCGGCTGGCTGAAGAGCGACGCGCAGAACCGCGAGTCTACCGGCACGCTGTGGGGCAGCGCGGTGGGTATCAGCACCCGCAGCCGCTATTTCTACACCCAGTACACCATCGGCATTCCGCTCAGCTATCCCGGCCATCTGCAGCCGGATCACGTCAGCATTTACGCCCGCGTCGGGCTGGTTTTCTAAGAGGCAAAGATTATGGACGATCGTCAACCCGTTTCCCTCGCCCGTCGCGCGCTGAGCTATCTCATCTGTTATCTGGTGGCGGTGCAGCCCATGCTGCCGGTCGTCGCCGCACAGATCACTCCGGTGACGCCCGGCACGCAGATGGATGCGGCCGGCAACGGCGTGCCGGTGGTCAACATCGCCACGCCCAATGCGGCGGGCGTGTCGCACAACCAGTACCAGCAGTACAATGTCGGCCAGGAAGGGCTGATCCTCAACAATGCCACCGGCCAGCTTAATCAGACACAGCTCGGCGGCCTGATCCAGAACAACCCCCATCTGAAGGCCGGGCACGAAGCGCAGGCGATCATTAACGAAGTGACGGGCGCGAACCGCTCGCAGTTGCAGGGCTATACCGAGGTGGCCGGCAAAGCGGCTAACGTTATCGTCGCGAACCCCTACGGCATCACCTGTAACGGCTGCGGCTTTATCAACACACCGAACGTCACGCTCACCACCGGTAAACCGCAGCTGGATGCAAACGGCAACCTCTCTTCGCTGGAAGTCACGAAGGGCTCAGTCACCGTTGAAGGTAAGGGGCTGGACGGCAGCAGCGCCGACGCGGTGTCGATCGTCGCACGCGCGACCGAGATCAACGCCGGGATCCACGCGAAAGATCTGTCCGTCACCGTGGGGGCCAACCGCGTGAGCGCGGACGGTTCAGTCACACCGATAGCCGGCGAGGGCGCGGCGCCGTCGGTGGCGCTGGATACCGGCGCGCTCGGCGGCATGTACGCCAACCGCATACATCTGGTGTCGAGCGAAAAAGGCGTCGGGGTCAACCTCGGCAACCTCGCCGCGAAGCAGGGTGACATTCAGCTGGATGCGAACGGTAAGCTGACGCTCAGTAACAGCCTGAGCAGCGGCGCGCTGACGGCGAACGGCGCGTCGGTTGCGCTGAGCGGTGATAATAAAGCCACCGGCCAAATCACCGTCAGCGCACAGCAGGATGCCACGCTGAGTAAGGGAACCCTGGTCAGCGATGCCGGGATCGCCGTGACGGCGAAGGGCAACCTGACCACCGGCGGCACCAGCCTGACGGCAGGTCATGACATCCGGCTGAGCGGGGCGACTCTGACTGCGGATCAATCCACCCGCGCCAACGCCGGCAGCAGCATTCAGCTTCAGGCTCAGAACCAGATCAGCAACGGCGGTCAGTTCACTGCGGCTGACAGCCTTTCCGCCGATACCCGGCAGCTGAACAACAGCGGCGCGCTGGCCGCGAGTACCATCAGCGTCAGAGCGGGTACGTTACAGAACAATAAGGGCGCGAGCGTCGCCGCAACCCGCAGCCTGACGACGGTGAGCGACAGCCTTCTCAATCAGGGCGTGTTCTCTGCGCCGGTGCTTGATATCAGCAGCGCGCAGACCGATAACAGCGGCATGCTGCAGGGCACCAGCGCGTTGAGCTTCAGCGGCAGCAGCCTGAACAATCTCAGCGGCGGCACCCTCAATTCCAATAACGCGTTCTCACTGAACCTCCCGACGCTGAATAACAGCGGCCTTATCAGCAGCGGCACCACGCTGACGCTGCGCGGCGACAGGCTGAGCAACGCGGGCGAAATTAACGCGGCAGACCTCAGCGTATTTAACGCGGCGGTGCTGAACCAGTCGGGCGGTTCGCTGCTCGCCGGGCAGACATTGCAGCTGAACAACCAGCAGCTCACCAACGAGGGGAAAATGGCCGCCGTCGGGCTGACCCTCAACAGCGACACCATCAGTAACAGCGGCACACTACAGGCAAAACAGACGCTGCAGACGCAGAGCCGGCAGCTGACTAACACCGGGACAGTGCTCAGTGAAGACCAGCTGACGCTGGATACCGCCGGACTTAATAACGCGGGTTCACTTCAGGGCCGGCTGATGAATGTCAGCGCAGACAACTGGCTGAACAGCGGAAAGGTGCTGAGCCTGGCGGAAGGGACGTTAACAACAGGCAGCCTGAACAACACCGGCAGCATCTTCAGCCAGCAGGCGCTGCAGCTCAGTAGCGGTGAAACCGACAACAGCGGCCTGATTCAGGGGACGACGGCGCTCCGCTTCAGCGGTCAGCGCCTCACGAACCTGGCAGACGGCACCGTCAGCTCTGATAACAGTTTCGGGCTCGATCTGCCGGAGCTGAACAACGCCGGGCTGATTTCCAGCGGTGCGGCCCTGAACCTGAGCGGCGGCACGCTGACCAACGCCGGAGAAATCAGCGCCACTGATATCACCGCAGACAACGACACTCTCAGCAATCAGCAGGGTGGCCTGCTGCTGGCGGATAACGCCATTCAGCTGAAAAACGGCAGTCTTTCCAATGCCGGGCAGATAGCCGCCGGCCAGCTTGCTATCAGCAGTACCACCGTGGAGAACAGCGGCACGCTGCAGGGTAAACAGTCGCTGCAGACGACCGGGCAGCAGCTGACGAACAGCGGCACTGTGCTGAGCGGCGGTCAGCTGACGCTGAAGCAGGACCGGGTGGATAACCGCGGTCAGATGCAGGGTCAGCAGCTTGACCTGACGGCAGGCGACTGGCAGAACAGCGGCAATGCGCTGAGTGAAGGGGATGCAACGATTGCTGCCGGCACGTTAACTAACAGCGGCAAGATACTGGGCCAGCAGCACGTCGGGATAACGGGGAGCACCGACAACAGCGGCTGGCTGCTCGCGCAGGCGCTGACGCTGCAGGGGGATCTGGTCAACAGCGGGCTGATGCAGGGCACTGATGCACTGACGCTGCAGGGTGATACGCTCGTCAATAAAGGCAGCGGGCAATTACTGACGGCCGGCAAGGCAGATGTGCAGGGCTCATCGCTGAACAACCAGGGCAGTATTCAGGCGGACCAGCTCGACCTGAAACTGGAAAGCTGGCAGAACGCCGGCAGCGCGCGTGCGGGTTCCGGGCTCAGTGCGAATGTCAGTGGCGCGCTGGATAACAGCGGTAAGCTGATAAGCGAACAGGGGATGAACCTGCTCAGCAACCGGCTCAGTAACAGCGGTACGCTGGCAGCAGACCGCCTGACCCTCACGTCACCCCGACTGACTAACTCAGGCCTGCTTCAGGGCAACAGCGCGCTCACGCTCAGCAGCGCTGACATTACGAATACGGCCACCGGCGAGCTGATCACCGGTGATTCACTCTTCCTTACGCCTGTCACGCTCACCAACGCCGGCCTGCTGCAGGTGGCGGGCGACCTGAGTCTGACCGGGCACAACGTCAGCAACAGCGGTCGTATCACGGCAACCAATCTGAACGTTGGTCTCGATGGCTCACTGGACAACAGTGCGGACGGGTTGCTGCTGGCACAGCAGCAGGCCGATCTGCAGGTGAATACCCTGAATAACGCGGGTACCGTCGCCGCACAGCAGGTCAAAACCTCTGGCGCGAAGCTGCAGAACCAGGGCCTGCTGCAGGGTGACGCGCTGCTGAACGCAGTGTTCAGCCAGTTCGATAACCTTCTTAACGGACAGCTTATCAGCGGTGGCGAACTCTCCCTGAAGGGAGACACGGCCAGCAACGCAGGCGTGTGGCAGGGCAAAAACCTTGGCTATCACTTCACCTCACTGTCCACCAGCGGCACCATCAACGGCACCGGCTCCCTCAGCGGCACCTCGGACACACTGCTGGACAACAGCGGCAGCCTGCTGTCCGCTGGAGATGCCAGCATATCAGCCGGCACCCTGAGGAACAGCGGAAAGATAATGGCGGACAGCCTCACGCTTCGCGGCGATTCGCTGAGTAATCAGGGGCTGTGGCAGGGCACGACGGCGCTTGATGCGCAGGCGTCTGACCGTCTGACACAGTCAGCGGGTGGTCAGACTCTGGCCGGGGGAGCGCTGCGGCTGAATGCCGGCACGCTGGAGACTTCCGGTACGCTGCAGGGTGAGGGCGTAAATGTCAGTGCGGGAAGCTGGCAGCATCAGGGATCGCTGCTGAGCGGCGCTGACCTCACGGCATCGGTCAGCGGGGAGCTGAACAATGAGGGGGAGCTGCTGTCTCAGGGTGCAGCGCAGATTGGCGCGCAGAATCTGAATAACAGCGGCAAACTGCTGGCAGAAAAAGACGTCACGCTCAGCGGCAGTTCGCTTAACAACAGCGGTACGGTACAGGGTGATACGCTCGCCATCCGCCCCGCCAGCGTCACCAACCAGGGCAGCCTGATTGGCCTTAAGTCACTGACCCTCGGCCCGGCACCTATCCAGGGGTTACGCCTGCTTGCCGTTCAGGCTCAGGCCGCGCGCGTGCTGATGAACAATGCCGGCGGTCAGCTGCTGACGCAGGGCACGCTGCACATCAGCGATGACGCCGTGACGAATAACGGCACCTGGCAGGGACAGCAGATCCTGCTGGATGCCACAAGCCTCACCAACGGCGGCGCCATTCAGAGCGCCGGCGACCTGCAGCTGAACCTGAGCGACACGCTCACCTCTGGCGCGGGCAGCAAAATCTCCGCCAATGGCACCGCCGCGCTCAATGCCCTGAGTTTCACCAGTCAGGGGCAGTGGATTGCCCGCAACCTCACGTTACAGGGCACGACGCTGAACAACAGCGGTGAGATTTCGGGCGTGGAAAGCCTGACCACCACCCTGACGGGCGCGCTGACGCAGCAGCAAAACGCGGCGCTGCTGAGCGGCGGCACGCTCGACGTGCATGCGGCCACCGTCGATAACGCGGGCCGCATGCAGGGTAAGGATCTGTTACTCAGCAGCGGTGGCGTCACCAACAGCGGGCGCATGCAGGGCGACAGCAGCCTGCAGCTCAACGCCAGCGGACGCTTCACCAATAACGCCAGCGGCACACTGCTCAGTCAGAACGGCCTGACGCTGACCGCGCCCGAACTATATAACTACGGCGTGATCCAGGGAGCCACCAGCCGTGTTACCACCAGTGGCCTGGCCAGTAACAGCGGCAAAATACTCTCTTCGGCGGATCTCACGCTGAACGCGCCACAGCTGGTCAACAGCGGCTGGCTGCAGGCTTCGCAGCTGGTCCTCAACGCGGCCAGCGCCAGCAACAGCGGCACGCTGATGGCAGACCAGCAGGCGACACTCACCGGCAACAGCCTGCAGAACCAGGGCACCGCGCAGGGCGGGAACCTGGCGGTGAACTACGCGCAACTCACCAACAGCGGCACGCTGCTCGGCGCCAGTCAGCTGAATGTCAAAGCGACAAATGTGACCCAGCAGGCCGCAGGGAAGCTGTTCAGCGGCGGCAATCTGCTGCTGGAAAGCACGGGTTTCGATCAGCTCGGACAGGTGGTGGCGCTGGGCGACGCGACGCTGAAGCTGATTAACGGCTTTACCGCGCGCAACATCCTGGCCGCTGGCAACCGTCTCAGCATCCGCAGCAATGGCGCAATCGACAACCAGGGTACGCTACAGGGGCAGGCACTGACGCTGAGTGCAGGCGGTGACCTGACGAACAACGGCCAGATCACCACCGGCACCGGTGACAGCAGCCTGAGCGGCAATCGCATCATAATGAACAGCGCAGGCACGCTGCAGGGGGGAGGCAACGTCGCGCTGACCAGCCGCAGCGACGTGGCGCTCAACGGCTTTACCGGAACGAGCGGCAGCCTCACCATCACCTCACCGGGTAGCATTGTGAACACCGCGCTGCTGTATGCCGGGCAGAATCTATACCTGTACGCTAACAGCATCAAAAACCAGCGCGGCGATATGCTGGCGGGCAACAGCCTGTGGATGCAGCGCGACGCGGCGGGGAATGCGAATGGTGAGGTCATCAATACGTCGGGGACTATTGAGTCGCAGAATGGTGACATCACGATTAAAACCGGGCACCTGCTAAATACCCGTGATGGATTAAGCACCCGTTCATCTACAACCGCAGGGCCAGGGCTGCCGGCTGGAGCCGAGCAAGGGTGGTTTAATCTAAAAATATCTGACCTATCTCTGGAAAATGGCGAGATAGGGACTTACTACGTAAATTATGGTTCAGGTGGTGCTGAAAGCTCAGGCATTGAATCCAGATATTTCGTAACGGTCTCAGACAAGGGGAGGGTAAAGCGATACCTGGTCAGTCAGACATCAGTAGAGGCTACCGCCAATGGGGGCGCAGCACGAATTGCTGCAGGCCGCGACCTCAATATTGCGGCATCAAACCTTGATAACCAGGCCAGCAATTTATTGTCGGGAAGAGATGCGAATCTTTCAGGTACACAGCTCAATAACGCCTCATGGCAGAATGGCACCTCTAACGAATATCTGACTTATGAGCTCGCACCTGGAATTATCAGAAGTAATGATTTAATAACAGGAAACGATCCCAATCAGGAATACTTCAGCCCTGATAATTACTATTATTATTCCCCCAAACTTGAATATGCAGAAGGTAGAGGGAATACCACCGATTCGACAATCAAATATATCCTTTCTGGCACCCCGGAGTACCAAACCACCTATACCGGGGACGGCCTTCGTGCCGTCATTCAGGCAGGCGGCAATGTTAACGCCAGTTTCAGTGGTGACATCAGCAATACCTCCACCACGCCCAACGCAGGTTGGGCGGGCACCACTGTCAGTGCGCCTGCATTAAATCATCTTGCAGCAGTCAGCCAGGTGGCCGCTCAGCAGCGCCAGCAACTCGCCACCACAGATAAGGTAGCGATCAATTCGCCGGAATGGCGCGACCAGCTGCAAAATGCCCTGCAACAGGTCAACGGCGGCACGTCGCTGCAAAATGCGCAGCCTGAAACCGTCGGGCTCTCTGAGCACAATAGTAAACAACAGGGCAGCGCGAACCTTGGGAAGGCCGCTGAACTGGCGTCAGGCAGTGCGGTGAAACCCTCCGCTCTGGGCAGCTACGGCGCTTCTGCGGTGGATACCAGCGCCTATCCGCTCCCCACCAGTGACAATGGCTACTTCGTCCCGGGCGACAGCAGCAGTCCCTATCTCATTACCGTCAACCCCAAACTAAATGGTCTGGGGCAGCTGGACAGCAGCCTGTTTGGTGACCTCAATCAGTTGCTGGGCAAACAGCCTGGCAGCGCACCACAGGAAACGCGTCAGCAGTATACCGACGTGAACACCTTCCTCGGCTCGTCCTATCTGCTGGACCGGCTTAATCTCAAGCCTGACAACGATTACCGCTTCCTCGGCGATGCGGCTTTCGATACCCGCTATGTCAGCAACGCCGTGCTGAATCAGACCGGCAGCCGCTATCTGAATGGCGTGGGCTCCGATCTGGACCAGATGCGTTACCTGATGGATAACGCCGCAGCGTCACAGCAGTCTTTAGGCCTGCAGTTTGGCGTGTCCCTTACTGCGGATCAGGTTGCCTCACTGGACAAGAGCATCATCTGGTGGGAAGCCACTTCGGTAAATGGCCAGACGGTGATGGTGCCGAAAGTCTACCTCTCCGAAAAAGATGCGGCGATGAACAACGGCAGCGTGATTGCCGGAAACAACGTTACGCTCTCCGGCGGTAAAATCACCAACAGCGCCAGCACTGTCGTGGCGCAGAACACCGTCAGCGCCGACAGTCAGAACAATATCGACAACCTCAGTGACGGGCTAATCAAAGCCGGTGGCGACCTGCAGCTTGGTGCGCTGAACAATATCAATAACGTCGGCTCGACGATCAGCGGCAAAAAAGTGGCGCTGGAAAGCGTCAATGGCGACATCAATAACACCACCGTCAGTTCTCAGTGGACTATTGGCGGCAGCGGCGCGGTGCAGGCAGGCAAAACGCTGCTTGGCCAGACGGCCGCGATTACGTCACTTGATGCGCTCAGCCTGAAGTCCGGCAACGATATAAACATCACCGGCGCCTCACTGAACGCAGGCGGCGACCTGCTGCTCAATGCCTGGCATGACCTCAGTCTCAACAATATCGCCACCAGCGAAAGTCGCAAAGTCGGCAACAAAGAAACTCACAGCTCCGGTGCTGAACGCTCAACTGTTTCCAGCGGGGGCAACCTGACGCTGGTCGCCGGACAGGATATTACCAGCCAGGCAGCAGCGCTGGCGGCGGAAGGTGATATCGGACTGAAAGCAGGCCGCGATATTAACCTGAACGCCGCAGAGTCGGGTTCCGGTAACAGCGAACGCGGCAGCAAGAAAACGGTCATTAACGAAACCGTGCGCCAGCAGGGTACTGAAATTGTCAGCGGCGGTAGCACCACGATGCTGGCGGGCAATGACATCACAAGCCAGGCCGCGACCGTAACAGCAAACAAAGATCTGGCGCTGCAGGCTGGTCACGACGTCAACATCACCACGGCGACAGAAAGCGATTACGCCTACAAAGAAGAAACCAAAACCAGTAAAGGGCTGTTCAGTAAGAAAACCACCCACACCGTCAGCGAAGATAGCTCCACCACGGAAAAAGCCTCCAGCCTGAGCGGCGACCACGTCGCTATTGTGGCAGGCCACGACCTGGCTGTGAGCGGCTCCTCTGTCGTCGGCGAGAGCGATGTCGGCCTGAAAGCGGGCAATGACCTCAGCATCACTGCCGTCACCGATACCCAGACAAGCTATCGCCTGAGCGAGACCAAAAAGAGCGGCATGTTCAGCGGCGGGGGCATTGGCGTGACCTTCGGCAGCGCGTCATCAAAACAGGAGCTGAAGCAGGACGGCACGACAGAAAGTCAGAGCGCCAGCACTATCGGCAGCACCGGCGGGAACGTGACGCTGGTTGCGGGACATGACGCACGCATTGCGGGTTCTGACGTGATTGCGAAGCAGGATATCAGTGTGGTTGGCGGATCAGTCACTATTGATCCGGGCAACGACACCCTGACCCGTCGTCAGAGCTTTGAACAGAAGCAGAGCGGCCTGACGCTGCAGCTGACCAGCCCAATAACAGATGCGTTACTGAGCCTTGGGTCCCAGGCAAAAGCGGCCAGCGAGGCGGGGGACGATCGTCTGAAGGCTCTCGGCGCAGTGAAAGCGTTAGAAAGCGGCTGGGCGATGTCAGGTGCGGCCGGCCAATCGGCGACAGCGCTGGCGAATGGCGATATGACTAATGCCGGCATTAAAATTTCGCTCAGCGTGGGGGCCAGCAAAAGCAAATCATCATCGGAATACAGCAGCAATACTGTCAGCGGCAGCTCGCTCAGCGGCGGCGGCAATGTCGCCGTAGTAGCGACCGGCGCAAACGGCACCAGCGGCGATGTGACACTGGCAGGCAGCGGGATCACTGGCAACAACGTCACCCTGGCTGCCGCACATGATCTGAACCTGGTTGCCGCCAGCAATAACACCGAGCAGAAGAGCAGTAACAAATCTTCCGGCTGGAGTGCCGGCGTGCACGTCGCCATCGGCCAGGAAACCGGCATTGGCGTACAGGCCAGCGGCTATATGGCCAGCGGCTCAGAGAACGGCAGCAGCACCGCATACGTGAACAGCCGCGTCAATGCCAAAGACAACCTGACGCTGAGCAGCGGCAACGACACGCTGCTGTCCGGCGCCCAGGCGCTGGGTAACAGCATCAGCGTGAATGCCGGCAATAACCTGACGCTGACCAGCCTGCAGGACACCGACAGCTATCACAGCCAGCAGCAGAGCGCCAGCGGCGGCTTCAGCTTCACCTTTGGCTCGATGACCGGCTCTTTCGGTCTGAGTCTGAGCAAAAGCAAGGTCAACAGCGAATATGCCAGCGTCGGCGACCAGAGTGGTCTGTTTGCCGGTGACGGCGGTTATAACATCTTCGTCGGTAATCATACGCAGCTGAACGGGGCGGTGATTGCATCAACGGCGGATGCGGCGAACAACAAACTGTCCACGGGCACGCTGGGCTGGGACAGCATTGATAATCATGCCGAATACTCAGCAAACAGCACGTCTGTAGGTATCAACATGAGTTCGTCGGGTCAGCAGTTTGCCGGCGGCGCACTCCCTGCGGTGGTAAACATGCATGAAAGTGCATCTGGCACCACGCGTTCAGCCGTGGCTGACGGGGCGATTACTGTTCGTGATGTGCAGAACCAGAAGCAGGACGTCGCGGGTCTGAGCCGGGATACCGAAAATGCCAATGGCAGCATCGGCAAAATCTTCGACAAAGAGAAAGTCGCCAACCAGATGGCGTTTGCACAGGGTGTGCAGGAGCTGGCCGGAAAAGTTGTAGGTGACGTTAAAGCTTACAAACTGGATGCGGCCGAAAAAGAAGCCTCCGACCGCTTGCTTAAAGAGCACCCTGATTACGCAAATCTATCGAAAGATGAGTTTAATGCGCGCGTACAGAGCGACCCTTCCTACAAAGCGGTGGCGGATTTGTGGGGTACTGGCGGGACCTATTCGATGGTCGCTACCGCCGTGGCTGGCGCACTGGGCGGCTTAAGCGCGAATAATCTCGGCGCAGCAGCGGGCGGAGCAATGGCGCCGTATATTGCCAACGCCATCAAACAGGCCACAACGTCGTATGACGCACAGGGCAACCCGCAAACTAACGTGTTGGCGAATACCATGGCGCACGCTGTTGCAGGCGCGGTGCTGGCACAGATATCCGGCAACAGTGCCGCAGCGGGGGCCTCAGGAGCGGCAGGCGGTGAGCTGGCAGCGCGGGCGATTGTGAAAGTGATGTATCCGGACACAGACATTAGCAGCCTGACAGAAAATCAGAAGCAGATAGTCAGCAGCCTGAGTCAGCTAGCTGCTGGCCTTGCGGGCGGGATTGCATCGGATTCGTCAATGGGGATTGGGGCTGGAGCAGGTGCAGGGAAGAATGCGGTTGAGAATAATGCACTGTGCAGCACCGTAACATGCCTCGCCAACCCAGTTGACGCAGGTAAACTTACTCCGGGTGGCGGCGGTTTAGTAGGGGCAGCCATAGGGGTTGCTGCTGGAACAGCAATTGCAGAATCCTTGAAGGATGATGATGATAAAGATCTACCTAATGTTGGCAAAGATAAGAGCCCTGATGAAAAGCTCGAACTGGGTGGAACAGGATCTAGCACACCTGGGGGGTGGGGCCCAGAAGATGAAGAGAATGGTAGGCAGGACAAGAACTCGACAACAGTCGATGAGCTCATCTCCTCATCAGATAAAGGAAGGGATACAACCGGTAGATCCAAACTCTTTGAGAGAAGTGGCGGTAATGATGCCGCAAATAGAGAATTTAACTCGTTAAACCCCACTGACGTTAGAGACATTCCAGGAGGAAGGGTAGGAAAACTCTCGGATGGCCGTAATGTAATTGTCAGAGAAAATAGTTCTGACGGTAGACCCACACTTGAAATACAATCTGGTAAAAACAGAATTAAATTCAGATATGGTGAGTGAGGAAAAATATGAGCATGAGAATTAAAGAGTTAGAAGGCACCAAGTTAAAAATGAAAAACATGCCCCTTGAAGGATTAAGTTTTCTGCAAGGAGTTTTAGAGATTTCGTTGCTATCTAACATTCCCGATGTTAGCACTAAAAACAAAATTATCTTTGACTGTGCAATGTCATTCCGAGTGACTGATGAGGGAGATCTATTAAAGACTCAGAACGACTTGAGTGGCGATATGATTTGTGGAGTTTATACTGTTGAAAAATCTGATTACTTAGTTTGGTATCATGAGCAAAGTTATGGTATTCATCAAACAGATTCGCTTTGTCATTACTTAGTGGTAACCAGCACTGAAGTGATTGACGTGTTATCAGCTTCTGAACCTGAAATAATCACTATAAACTAATTACCTAAGCCGTTTAAGAGGGCGTGTTAATTTATATAAAGTTACTGAAGGGGTGATGTAGGCACCGCAGCACAAGCCTTGGAGCCAAGTTGTTGACAATTTTTTGTATTACAATTCTTCAACGAACACATTTGCATCTAAAGACGCGATTGATGTGCCACGAACCATGTTTAAACCCCAAAAAGGTATGGAGTATTAGAATAAACAATGATTAATGCCCAGTTTCATCCTTGTGCTTGCTGTGGAAAAAATTTAATCGGAGAACCAGGCACTTATGAAATATGCCCTATATGCGAATGGGAAGATGATCCTGTGCAGTCAGGTGATCCAGATTTTACCGGAGGAGCTAACAGACCGGCCTTGAACGAAGCCAGGAAATTGTTTTTGGATAAGCAAAGAAAACCTCAGTATGATAGTAGTTTTTACAGGATTAAGAATTGAAAATGTTCGGTATTTTCCCCGAAGGCAAACCGATAAGAGAGAATGGAGAGTTAGTTATTCCTTCTTCAATAATAATTGGTGACTTCACTGAACGACTGCATATTCCAATATCATATTGGTCCTTTGGGGATTATAAGAGGAATTGGCTCTCATCTCTTCTGCAAGGTATTGATAATAAAAAACACTCCGCCTTGGCGGTGTCGATGTATGAACCTGATTTTACAAGTTTTATATTTGTTTGGGTGGTGTATTATCAAGGTGATGCGGCCTATATTCAGAATAAAATTATTTTTTTGGATGAATACCAAAATTTCACCCCTGATACCATAAATGAATTTATTGGTGAACGTGAAACTTACAATGAAGATGGTATGAAGATTTCCGAATGGGAAACTGATTTGAATAGTATTATTACGTTTCTGGCCAGCATTAGATAATATTTATTTCGGCTGATGAGGTTGAGAATAATACTCTGAGTCCCGGTTATTTTGGTAAAGGTTTTTCGGATAATGCTCAAGCGCAGAGTTCTCTGGGTATATCAATGCTGCAAAAAGGCGCGTCTCCTGATGAGATTGCCGCAGCTTTAGCTTATGCACTCGCAGGATACTGCCAACTCCTATTTGAACACCGTCAATCCGATACTTAATGACTCGATCGCGCTGAAGGTTGACCGGACATGGGGCCGCCCGAAACTTAGCACTAATACACAAACTGCTGCGTATTAAGACTTAAGTTGGTAATGCGTCGGAAGAGTTGGATGCATTGAATGGTGAGTAAATGGAGCATCACGCAGAATTGTCGCAACTCTTGATTGTTAATTTAACATAATAAGTATTTCGCGCACCTTAATAAAGCACTGATAATTATACATAAATAGCATTACCCGTACTTTTATTGAGAGCCCAATTTGATAATGTCACTTTTGGAGGTGCGGATAGTAAATATGGGCGGGTTTACCGTCAGTGACGTCAGGAGCCTGGCATGACTGTGCTGTTAACTGTATCAGTTCTCTATCATGGCCATTCAAAGACGCCACTGAGTCCGTGGCCTATTCTGTATTGTCTAAAAAAAACCCGTCAGAATACGATTTTAACGCCGGTGCTGGCACTGACTGGCGACTCGCTGCGCTCGCCGCGCGCCCAGCCCGCGTCCAGCCACAGCGTCGCGGCAGGCGTGACCGATACGCTGACGCCCGCGCGCCGCTGCCGGCGAAGTCGTCGGCAAAGTCATAGCGGTCGTTGATGCGCACGGTGCCGCCCTTTGCCAGCTCCTGCGTCAGCGCGGCCCGCAGGTAAGGCGTGACCGGCACGCCGCCCGTGCTGGCGGTCATCCCGTTGCTCAGCTCCACGCGCCCGGACTGGTTCTGATAGCCGGTGAGGCTCACGTAGGGGGTCAGGCTCAGGCCGCCGCTGTACTGCAGCTGGCGACCCGCCTCCAGCGAACCCCCGTAGCCCCAGGAGTTCCAGCTTCCGCTGACGTCAGCGCCGTCCCCCATGCGTGCAGACAGGCTGTTCTCAAAGCGGTTCAGTTTCAGCACCGCGTCGGCGTACCAGCCCGTGCCGGACTGCTGGGTAGCGTACAGACCGCCACCCCAGGCGTCGATACGACTTTTCCACCGCGGGCGTGCTTCACGCGACCGGACGAGGAGCTGACGAAGGCGCCGGTCACCAGCGAGCCGTAAGCGTTGTCCCGCGCGACGTCCGCGCCGAGCATCAGGCCGTCCTGCTGTAGCCGGTAGGCGGACTGCCAGGCACCCTGAACGCGGTCGCCGTTATGCAGGTAGGTGCCCCAGACGCCGCTCTGATGGCCACCGCGGACGGACTGCGCGCGGGCGCTCAGGCTGCTGAGCTCGCCGTAAAACATGAACCTGGGGGCGGAGGCCATGCTCAGCACGGCGTCGGTGGACGCAGAGGTGGACGGGCCGGGCTCAGGCTCCGGACCCGGTTCAGGGTCTGGCTCCGGTTCGGGATCAGGAGCAGGTCCGGTACCGGCCTGAACCAGAGCCCATTCGTTGCCATTCCGGACCAGCGTGTACTGCCAGGCGCCGATGTCGACCCGCCCGCCGTTCAGGGTAAAACCGGCGTCGCCGCCGCCGGTGCGTACCAGGCGCAGCGCGTCTTCGGTCTGCGCGGGCTCGGCGCCGGTGTTGGCGACGTGCAGGAGATAGCTGCCGCTGGCGCTGCCGGCAACGTCGATAAAGTCGCCCTGCATGCCTGCGGCGTCGGTGTTCATGTAGAAGCTGCCGCCGCCATCGAGAGTGCCGAGAGACAGGGTGCGAAAGCCGTCGCCGGAAGACGGTGCAAATCGCACGGTTCCGCCATTCAAGGCCAGATTAGCTACGTCAGAGTCGGCGGTTACATTCCAGGCGGAGGAGTCATCAAGCGCAACGTGTCAACGCCAAGATTATTGACCGTTTTGGGGGTGCGGACGATTTCCTGGACTCTCAGGAGATAAGTTATGTATTCCGAAGCGGATCGCCTTCGTGCAATCGAGCTGTACTTTAAATATGGCAAAAAGATCGTAGCCGTTGTTCGTGAGCTGGGTTATCCCACAGAACGTCATCTCAGACGCTGGATAGAAGCATGGAAGGCAGGTGACGGTACTATAAAGAGTGTTAAGCGCAAACCACGCTACTCCACTGCGCAAAAACAGGCTGCTATTGATCATTATCTAACACACGGGCGTTGCCTGGCCTTCACGTGCCGTGAGCTGGGCTACCCCTGCACCGCAATACTCAACTGCTGGCTGGATGAACTTCTGCCGGGAAAGCGTCGTATCATGACCAGCACCTCAAATCCTGCAGCGCCCTTTACATCAGAGGTTAAGCGTAAAGCCGTTGGTGAGCTGTGCACGCGTAACAAACCCGCCCGGGAAATCGCTCAGCATGTGGGTGTCAGCCGCCAACTGTTGTATATGTGGAAGGATGAACTTGTTGGTGACGAGGCCTATCGTTCAATGCGCAAACTCAAAACAGCATCCGAAACAGAAGATATCGATAAGCTGCGAAATGAGCGGGACAGGCTCAGGCAGGAAATCCAGCGGTTACAGATGGAACACGATATCCTGAAGAAAGCGGATGAAATAATAAAAAAAGACCCGGGCATCAGCGCAGGTCTCCTGACAAACAGGGAAAAGACTAAGGTCGCTGATGCCCTGAGAGAAACATATCCGCTGTCGGCGCTGCTAAGCACACTGAGGCTCGCCCGTAGCAGCTATTTTTATCACCGCGCTGCGCTGCAGGCCGGTGATAAGCACGCTGTTGTTCGTGTGACCCTGGCCGGTCTCTTCCACACCAACTACCGGTGTTACGGCTACCGCCGCCTGCACGCCATGCTCCGTCATGAAGGCGTCCGGCTCTCTGAAAAAGTCGTACGCAGGCTGATGTCAGAAGAAACACTTGTTGTGAGCAAAGCACGCCGCCGACGCTACAGCTCGTACTGTGGAGAAATCGGCCCAGCCCCTGATAATCTTCTTGCGAGAGACTTTAATGCAGTGCTGCCCAATCAGAAGTGGCTGACGGATATCACGGAGTTCCAGCTGCCTGCGGGTAAAGTGTGGCTGTCACCGGTGGTGGACTGCTTTGACGGTAAAGTGGTTAGCTGGTCGGTAGGCACAAGGCCAGACGCAATGCTTGCAAACAGCATGCTGGAAAGTGCGATCGAGACGCTACAACCCAACGAACGCCCGATCATACATAGCGATCGTGGCGGGCATTACCGGTGGCCGGGGTGGTTACAGCAAATATCCTCCTCGGGGCTCACTCGTTCAATGTCTCGTAAAGGGTGCTCGCCAGATAATGCGGCATGTGAAGGGTTCTTCGGGCGGCTGAAAAACGAGATGTATTATGGTCGCAACTGGTCTGGTGTAACGCTTGAAGACTTCATGAAGAAGGTGGATGGTTACATCCGCTGGTACAATAGTCATCGGATCAAGCTGTCGCTGGGTGGAGTGAGTCCAGATATGTACCGGCAAAAACTGGGGTTATTATAATAAATCAGTCCAGGAAATCGTCCGCACCCCCGACATGACATTGACTTCAGGCTGAATTTTTAGATTTCAACGAAGAGACGATTATGGATGCGAGTCATTCCCTAAAAATTGAAAATACGCCGGTGACGTTACGTGAACTGGCACTGGCCAAAGTTCGTCAGGCCATTATCTCGGGATACTTTAAAGCTGGCGACCGTTTGGTTGAACGCTCACTGTGTGATGAATTAGGTGTAAGCCGAACCGTGGTGCGCGAAGTCATTCGCTATCTGGAAGCGGAAGGTTTAATTGAAAACCTGCCGAAAAAAGGCCCGATTGTGGCGATATTAACCTGGGAAGTGGCCGAGCAGATTTACGATATTCGTATCCTGCTGGAATCCGAAGCGGCGAAGGATTGCGCAAAATTAGCCACCAGCAGTGATAAAAAGAATCTGCACAAGAAACTTCTGCGCATTGCTAAAGCCTCGCACGATCATGATGATATTGTACGTGTAGAAGCGTCTCAGGCCTTTTATGAAGAACTCTTTTCCATTGCAAAACATCATATTGCGTGGGAAATCGTCCAGCGTCTGAATAGTCGTATCAGTCGACTGCGCGCACTGACCCTGCGTAGCCCTGAGCGTCAGGTGGCAGGCTTTGAGCGTATGTCGCGTATTTATGAAGCGATTGAAGAAAACAATGCCGAACAAGCGAAAGAGGCCGTCAAACAGCATCTGTCTGAAGCTGCGACCCTGGCTAAATCTATTCTGACTGCCGAGGAAAAATAATGTCTGCTTATTGGATCGCCCACGTCAATATTGAGTATGCACAGCAGTACCAGAATTATATTGAGCTGGCACCGCTTGCGTTTAAAAAATATCAGGCGAAGTTTATCGCTCGCGGTGAAAATGCCACCTCACTTGAGGGCGATGAATTTAAGAAGCATGTGATCATTGAATTCCCCGATTATCAAACGGCGCTGGACTGCTATCATTCTGACGAGTATCAGTTAGCCAAAAGCAGCGTGAGAACGTGGCAACAGCCATGATCACCATTGTGGATGGGCTGGCGTAGAATTGGACCAACTCCCCTGGGTTGATTTGCCGCTCAATTCCTCAGTTTAAAAAGCTAAGCAATCAGATCGCTCTGCCCCGCTTCAGCCCCGCATATCCTTAGGTGCAAAGCCATATTTTTTGCGGAAAGCGACGGAGAAATGGGCGGGCGAATAACCGACTTGATAGGCCACTGAAGAGACGCTGGCTTCCCCCGTCGACAACATACGCCAGGCGGTTTCGAGTCGCAGCGTTTGCAAATAGCCGTAGATGCTCTGATTAAACAGGCGTCGGAACCCGGCGGTGAGTTTACGCGTGTTCAGGCCAACTTTAGCGCTGAGATCGCGAATGGAGGGAGGTGAGTCGATGTGCTCAGCGAGCAAGTTTTTCACATCATGCAGCCGGGCAATATCGCAGGCGCTTAGGCGTAATGTTGATTGCTGCAACGTCCTGTCTTCACTGACCAAACTATCCAGCGTGTGAGCAACGATCTCCAGCGCTTTGCCCGTCATGTACAGCTGCCGGGCGACCCCCTGAAGTGGATTAGTAAACAATTGGGCTCTCAGACCACACAGGCATTTCGGCGTCGTTTGAATGCGCATGCCGGGATTTGCGGATAAGTCGAGATGCATACCTGCTGTAAGCGTATTAATGGAGTCGGCGCAAAGATGCTGACTTAACGAGTGTGTAGAAATATTCACTGCGGTGTAACTCAGATTCGCACCAGGCAGTAAGCACTGACTTGCGTGCGCTAAATCCTGACTCCAGACAGCACAAAGTGCCGGACCTTTGATATGCCGCTCTGCTTGCTGAGGAAAACGGCACAGCAATTCACCGCTCTCAATAATGATAATTTTCAGACCCATAAACAGCTGCTCATCCTGCCAGACCGCGCGCTGCGGACTCACGCTGCCACTGCTTAGTGAAATATCACCATGTAACAACATCTGTACTTCACCTTCGCCCGACTGGCGAAGGCTGTTCTTCCCGGCGGTTAGCTTGTGCGAATCCATGGTTGTCCCTGCTGTTCAGATGATTGGTATTGATAATCATTCTCATTGTAAGCGTATTGTAAATTTCTGTCTATGACTTTGACTAAGCCATTTAATTCCCGCAGCTATCCAACCTCATTATAAATAAGGTTAATCAATTTTAACTGGTCCGATTTTCATCAATTTCTAAAGAATTAGTTTCTATACCTAAAACTTTGGTGATTGTCATAAATAACCTATCGGCATAACAATATTACCGTTTAGCATTTGGCGTTGGTCATCTGCATTTTGTTCTCACACATTATTCTTAGAGCTGGTGAAGTTATGCAAAACTCGTCTTCAGGTGCTGCAAGTTATAAAATTCCGGATTGGCCTAAGGATTTTCGTGAGAATTATTTCCGCGAGGGACTCTGGAACGATGAAACTTTCGACCAACGTATCAAGGATATTTCACAAACTTATGCTGACGATATTGCCTTGTGCTTTAATAACGAGAGACTGACGTATAAACGGCTTTATCTGCGTGCTGTTCAACTGGCGAACAAACTTCATAGCTTTAATCTTAAAAAAGGTGATGCAGTTATATTGCAGTTACCAAATTCAATTAATTATGTCGAAACGCTTTTTGCTTTGTTTATCTCAGGTATCGTCCCTGTATTCGCCCTACCCAGCCACCGGGAAAACGAGATATTGTCATTTGCCCGCGCAGCGCAAGCCAAAGCATGGATCTATCAGGATACCTTTGAAGGTGAAACAACCATCGGTCTAACAAATGCTGTGAATCAGCATTTTCCGACCCTCCTGCAGCTAAAAGTGTCAGCAGGAAGCACCCTGCATACTTCCTTTGAAGCCCATCTTGCGCCAGCAAAGCCAAGGGTCGTGAACCATCCTGATGATTTAGTCTGCTTTCAGCTTTCTGGTGGAACAACCGGTACGCCCAAGCTGATCCCCAGACGTCACCGCGATTATCTTTGCAACATTCGGTCTGCGATCTCAGCCTGCGATTTTTCGCGAAAAACCGTTTATCTGGCGGTACTCCCCCTGGGACACAACTTCCCACTGGCCTGCCCTGGTTTTATCGGTACGCTATTTGTGGGTGGCCGTGTGGTCATCAGTGACCAAACCTTTCCCGATCACTGCTTCTCTTTAATCAAACAGCAAGGCGTCACGGTAACCTCATTAGTTCCTCCACTGGCGATGGTGTGGCTGGACGCGGCGGAAATGTGCCCTCCTGATATCGACTCGCTTAAAACTCTGCAGGTAGGTGGTGCGAAAATGAGCTACGAGGCGGCGAAGCGTGTCACTCCAGTACTGGGATGCGCTCTACAGCAAGTTTTTGGCATGGCGGAAGGACTGATTTGTTTTACCAAACCCGGTGACATGTCACTACGTACATTAACCACTCAGGGCCAGCCGATGACCCCGGCTGATGAAATACGTGTGGTGGATGAGGAGGGAAAAGATGTCGCCGCAGGAGAAGTAGGATATTTATTAACTCGCGGACCTTACACCATCAGGGGGTATTATGGACCTGACTCGTTAAATGTCGGCAACTTTAATAATGATGGTTTTTATCGTAGCGGTGATTTAGTTCGTCTGACCCTCGATGGCGATGTGATTTC
Organism: Type-E symbiont of Plautia stali; assembly: GCF_059731115.1. Lineage (NCBI taxonomy): Bacteria > Pseudomonadati > Pseudomonadota > Gammaproteobacteria > Enterobacterales > Enterobacteriaceae > Type-E symbiont of Plautia stali. Next base: position 45,726 of record NZ_AP035908.1, on the reverse strand, counting down.
CGAGGGTAGAGATAAAGATCAGATCAACCGTGGTGGTGAGAAAATTGATTGCGGCGAATTGGAGGATATATTACTTCGCCACCCTAATATTAAAGATGCAGCGATCGTGGGGATACAGGATGATTATTTAGGCGAAATCATCTGCGCATTTCTACTGTGTGATGCGCACCCACCCACTGCTGTCGCATTACGCCAGTTCCTTGCTGGTGAAGGTGTCGCGCGCTTTAAAATCCCCGATCGTTTCAATTTCCCGCCTGCTTTTGATCTGACCGGTGTTGGTAAAGTCAGCAAAAAACAACTGCGCAGTAAATTAAAACAGGAATATCTTCTGAGCATTGAGGGGAAATAAATGCATCCAGCCTATATTCAACTCACAGAACATACCGCAGCGCTACTGGGCTTAACCGTTGCAGAAATCGACTTTGACAGCTCACTGCTGTTGCAAGGTATGGAATCGATTGGCTTAATGCGCACGGTCAATCTGCTACGCAAACAGGGAGTGGCGTGTTCTTTTGATACGCTGAAAAAACATCCCACGCTGAACAGCTGGCTTGCCATGCTTGACGATGGCGCCTTAATCCCCTCATTAGAGAGGGGATTGCCGGCATCAGATATGAGCAAGCCTTTCGCATTAACACCGGTTCAGCAGGCTTACTGGATGGGTCGTCAGGAAGATCAGCCACTGGGCGGTAACAGTTGCCAGGTTTACATGGAATTTCAGGGCGCTGACCTGTGTCCAGAACGCCTTGCCCTGGCTTGCAATCGTTTGATTAAACGGCATCCCATGCTGCGTGCACAATTTACCGACCAGGGAGAACAGCATGTGCCGACTAACTTACGGACGTTCAAACTCTCAGTTGAGGATCTTCGGACGCACTCTGCTGAGCAAATTGCTTTTCGCCTTAATCAGCATCGTGATGACTATTCTCATTATTGCGCGGATATAAATGAGGGATGGCCATTGCGTGTAGCGCTCTCACGCTTACCCGGAAAAAGCAGCCGTCTTCACCTGAACCTCGATTTGCTGGTCGCAGATGTGCTAAGTATCAGCATTCTATTGCGAGATTTAGCCTATTACTATCAGCATGACGCACCAGAATTAGCGCCCTTCACGGCTAACTTTTCCCAGTACCTGCAACGGCATGAGCTTGAGAGTGACAAACGCCGGCGCACCGCGCAGGATTACTGGAAGCAACGTTTACCTTTCTTACCGGGTGCACCCACATTACCACTGGCGCAACAACCTGAAAAACTGACTAAACCACGCTTTACCCGCCGTGACTATTTAGTTAAAAACCCTCAATTAGATGCGCTTGAAACCAAGGCCAAAAAGCAGGGGGTGACACTCGCAACCGTGTTTTTAACGTTATATTGCGAGGTGCTGGCACGCTGGAGTGAGAACAAGCATTTCCTGCTCAACATTCCACTCTTTAACCGCCATGAACTGGTTCCCGCGGTATCCGATATGGTGGCCGACTTCACCTCTCTGCTGCTGCTTGAAGTGGATTTCCGTCGCCCGGCAAGCTTCACCGAACGTCTTCAACAATTACAATCGCAATTGCATCGCGATATTACGCACGCTGACTATTCGGGCGTTGAAGTGTTACGCGATCTGGCGCGCGCCGATGGCACGGCTCCCCGCAGCGCACCGGTGGTATTCGCTCTCAATCTCGGAAAACCGTTCGTCCCCGATGAGGCAGAAAAGACGCTCGGGCAGTTAGGCTGGATGATTTCGCAAACCCCACAGGTCTGGATAGATCATCAAAGTTACCCCACCCGCGAGGGGCTGATACTGAACTGGGATAGCGTCGATGCCCTATTTCCAGCCGGTATGGTCAGCGCGCTTTTTAACAGCTGGCTGGCACGCCTGCATCTGCTTATTGAACAAGAGTGGGATCTCCTGCCAGAGAGGGGACTACTGCCCGAAACGCAGGCAACGCGGAGCCGCATTAACGCCACCACAGAAAGTCTGCCACAGGCGCAGCTGCATGACGGATTCTTCGCACAGGCGCGCAGGCAGCCTGATGCCCCTGCCATTTTCACCGCAGAAGGCTGTCTGAGCTATCAGGTGCTGTCACAGTACGCCTTACAGATGGCACATCGGCTTCAGCAGCTAGGTGTTAAACCGCAGGATCGCGTCGCGATCAATCTCCCTAAAGGTGGCGAACAGATCGCTGCTGTACTGGCCGTTCTGGCTGCTGGCGCGAGCTGGGTGCCACTGGCGATGCACCATCCCCTCGCCCGCCGAGCTCTAATTTGCCAGCGAGCAGAGGTCGTCTGTGTGATCACGCAACTGTCAGAAATCTGGCCTGAAACGATCGCCGTTTATGATCTACAACAGCATGGGTTTAATGCATCCTCTGAATCTTTGCCTGCTCCGTTACCAGGCGAGGGCGAGAGCCTGGCATATATCATCTACACCTCAGGCTCAACGGGCGAACCCAAAGGCGTTGCTGTCACACATCGAGCCGCCTGGAACACCATCGCCACCTTAAATCATCGTTTTGACATTAATCGCGATGACCGTGTACTGGCGCTATCCGGACTGGAGTTTGATCTGTCGGTTTACGACATATTTGGATTGTTGTCAGCAGGTGGCGCCATCGTGATGCCCCGAGAGGATGAGCGGCGCGATCCGGATACGTGGCGACGCTTGTCGCAGCAGCATCGCGTGACGCTCTGGAATTCGGTACCAGCCCTGATGGAAATGCTGCTACTAACGAACTCAGAGACACCGTTTCTGCCTCATTTGCGCCTGGTGTGGGTATCCGGAGACTGGGTCGCCCCCGACCTTGCACAACGCCTCAGGCATAAGCTCTTACAAGCGGTACGTATCGTTGCCATGGGCGGCGCAACAGAAGCCGCTATCTGGTCAAACGCCTTCGAAATCACACCAGACTTTGATGTCAGAGAAGGTGTGCCTTACGGCTATCCCCTTTCCAACCAGCAGTTCAGAGTCATGGATGAGTGCGAATGCGATTGCCCTGATTGGGTACCCGGCGAGTTATGGATTGGCGGCGAGGGGCTTGCTTGCGGTTATGTAGGCGATTTGCAACAAACGGCGCAACGCTTTGTGCAGCATGATGGCCAGCGCTGGTACCGAACCGGCGATCGCGGCTTTTACTCGCCTGAAGGGCTGCTGCATTTTCTGGGACGGCAGGATAGCCAAATTAAACTCGATGGTAACCGTATTGAACTGGCTGAAATCGAATCGGCTTTACGTCAGCTAAGTGGCGTTAAAGCGGCGTTTTGTCTGGTGGTTAACCACCACCTTGCTGCGGTAGTGACTTCGCATATCGCCATAAATACCTCTGCACTCGTAGAACAGCTGGCCACAACGCTACCCACTTACATGGTGCCAAAACGCATTTTAGTGACAGAGGATTTGCCCCTTACGCCAAATGGAAAGGTAGACAGAGCCGAATTAAGCCGCCGGGTTATCAACGCTTCGACTGAAGTCGAGTCCCCCGGCACGGTCACCACTGAAGAAAACCCGCTGCAGGCACAGCTCCGCCATTACTGGCTGGAAGTGCTGGATCTGCCGTCACTGGATGCAGAGATGAGCTTCTTTCAGTTGGGCGGCAACAGCTTACAAGCCATGAGGCTGGTAAACCGTATCAATCAATCATTGAGTATCCAGCTATCACTGCGCCAGTTCCTGAGTCACGCCACATTGTTGGCGCTCACCCATTTCATTGAATCAACTTGTCCTGCCGTCATAACGACTGAAGAGGGAGCACTATGAATTTGTCCACATTAATCCAGGAGTTTAAAGCGGCCGGCATAACGTTATGGTGTGAAGGTGATGCACTCCGATATCGTGCCCCTGCAGGCGCGATGACAGCAGAAAGAATTGCTCTGTTGCGCCAGCACAAATCCGATCTGCTCAACGCGCTGGCAACACCCGACTGGATAGAGGACAGCGAAAACCGTTTTGCACCCTATCCGCTCACCGGATTGCAATCCGCCTACCTGATGGGCCGCAACGAAGCCTTTACCTATGGTGGTGTGGATTGTCACGGTTATCTTGAGTTCTGCTTTACCGAACTGGACGTGCCCCGTCTGCAGGCAGCGTGGCAATCGCTGATTGCTGCACATGATATGTTGCGTACGGTGGTCTATGAAAATGGCACACAGCAAACACTCCAGGACGTACCCAAAGCCATGATTTCGGTCGAAGACCTTCGCTCTCATTCTCTGGCCACTCAGCAGCAACGCTTGCTGCAGCGAAGAGAAGCCTTTAGCCATTATCAGAGTCAGCCCGATTGCTGGCCATTAATCGGTCTCAATGTGACAAAGATGCAAGACAGTGCCGTGTTGCATATTTCATTCAACCTGCTGGTCTGTGACTTCCAGAGCGCACGACAGCTGCTCGCACAATTAAACGCGGCCTATCAGGGCGAAAACATAACAGCGCCGACAGTGACATTCCGGGATTATGTGATAAACAGCCAGCGCCGGGATTCAAACCGCGCCTTTCAGGACGCAAAAGACTACTGGCTCACACGTGTGGATAGCCTACCCGCTGCGCCCCTCTTACCCTCTTGCACACTGCCTGTGACAGCTCGCTTTTATCGTGAAGGTTTTGTGTTGCCGCCTGATCAGTTCAGCCAACTCAGTCAGCAAGCCGCCGATCATGGCACAGGCCTTAGCGCTTTGTTCGCAACGATCTATGCCGCAACCTTGCAGCGATGGGGAGCCGGCAATCACTTTGGTCTGAGCCTGACCATGATGCAACGCCAGCCCCTGCATCCGTCGATTGACGCGGTGATCGGCGATTTCAGTGCGGTGGAGTTGCTTGAAGTGAACTATAAGCCGCAGCACTCACTGATTGCGCAGGCCACTGCGTTACAGGATCAATTATGGCGTGATCTTGACCACAACGCGTTCACGGGCATTGATGTGATGAGGGAGATTGCGCGCAGACGCGGACGTGAGGCCGCACTCTACCCGGTGGCCTTCACCTGTGCCATCAGCAGTGGAATGGATTGCTGCGCTCAGTTACTGCAGGGTGCACAGCAAACTTACAGCATTACCCAAACGCCGCAGGTTGCACTCGATTGCCAAATCGCGCCGGGCGAAACCGGGTTGAATATCAACTGGGATATTCGAGAAGGCACGCTGGAACCGCAGACTGCCGCAGAAATGTTCAGTGCGTTCCGGGAAACCATCCTGTCCTTATGCGACAACCGTCAGGACTGGCAACAGCCCATTACCATCCCCCTCCCTCTGGCCCAGCGTCAGCGCCATCAGGCGCTAAATGAGACAGATATGCCATTGCCGCAAGGCCTGATGCACACCCCCATCTGGCAACAGGCGCAAAAAACGCCCTCTGCTTTGGCCGTCATGGACACGCATGAACAGCTTAGTTATCAAGAATTGATAGCAGAAGCCGATGCGCTTGCCGCGTGTCTCATCACGAAGGGTATCCAACCCGGTGGACGGGTGGTTATCGCCCTGGAGAAAAGTGTGCGCCAGATTATCGCTGTGCTGGCCGTGATGCGCGCGGGCGCAGTGTGGATCCCACTGGACATCTCTTTACCCCATAAACGCCAGGCGTGGCTGCTGAGCCTGGCACAACCGGATATCATTCTGGCGCACAGTACTTATCATCTCAACACAGATGAATACGCGATGATCAGCACTGATCGCGTTGAGGCCACACGCATGCCTGCCTTCTGGCCGGAGGTCAGCCCAGCGTCGTTGGCTTATGTGATTTATACCTCAGGTTCAACCGGTGAACCAAAAGGCGTGATGATCAGCCACCAGGCAGCACGCAATACCCTGGAAGCGATGAATCAGCGACTGCAACCCACGCAACATGACCGTCTGCTGGGATTAGCCAACCTGAGTTTTGACCTCGCGGTTTACGATGTTTTCGGTATCCTTGCTACCGGCGCCGCACTGGTACTCCCGGCTCCAAAATACCGTAGCGATCCCTGGCAGCTAACCCAGCTGATTCGCGAGCATCAGATCACATTATGGAACTCAGTGCCTGCGCAACTCGCCATGCTGGTGGACTATCTGCATAGCGATGGCGACACCCAATGCCCTTCTTTGCGCGCAGCGCTGCTCTCGGGGGACTGGATTCCGGTCGACCTTCCTGCCCGCACCCGAGACCTCTTACCGAATGCTCAGCTTTTCAGCTTAGGGGGCGCGACCGAAGCCGCAATCTGGTCAGTCATATATCCGATTACCACCGTCCCCGCAGAGTGGGTCAGCATCCCTTATGGCCGTCCTTTGCCTAACCAGCACATCTATGTGCTGGATGCAGCAATGCGTGAGCTTCCAGACGGCGTGGCGGGAGAATTGTATATTGGCGGATCCGGTCTGGCACTGGGATATGCCGGCGATGCGGAAAAAACCGCGCAGCACTTTCTCACGCACCCCGTGAGTGGTGAGAGACTTTATCGCACGGGTGATTTGGGCGCCTACCTGACGGATGGCAATGTGCAGTTTCTCGGACGGGAGGACGATCAACTCAAGGTGCGTGGCCACCGTATTGAGCTGGCGGAGATTGAAAGCACGCTCATTCGCCACCCTGATGTTGCCTCCGCCAATGTGCTGGTGATGGATCGCGGACAAAGTACGCAACGCTTAGTGGCTTTTGTGACCGCGGCACAGCGGCATTGTGCCCTGAACGCCTCACAGGTTGGACACATCCTGCCGCAACAGGCGCAATCTATTGCCAGCCAACTGGATCGCGCGGCCGTCCTTCAATTGGCACAGGGCATTGAAGAGGTGTCATTGCTGGCAATGGCCCAGGCATTGTTGAGCCTGCCGCAGTTTGCCAGTGCGAGAAAAGCCCCGGTTGCATTGACTGACCTGGTTAGCAGCGGCGCGGTGGCTTCACGCCATGAACGCCTGATTGGGCGCTGGCTGCGCGCGTTGACGGAACAGGGCTTTTTACAACAGGTCGATGAAGAGCGCTTTGTTGCACAGCGCCAGGTCACTTCGCACGACGTAGAGCAACGCTGGCAGACGCTCCACCAGTTGGGGCACAAAGTGAACTGGGGAGCGGCCATCCTTCGCTATATGCATGACAGCCATCTGGCGTTACCGGCACTGATGCGCAATGAAGCAGACCCGTTGGATTTACTGTTCCCGGAGGGACAAACACATGTAGCCGAAGCAGCCTATCGCGATAACCTGGTGAGCCGCACGGTCAATGAGCTGGTCTGTGCCACCATTTGCCAGATTGCTCGCGAAAAGAACGGTGAAACATTACGTCTGCTGGAAGTCGGAGCGGGCGTTGGTGGAACCAGCCTCGACCTCATTCCCGCACTGGCAGCCTTCCCGGTGGATTACCTGTTTAGTGATCTATCCAACTACTTCCTGAACGAGGCGGAAAAGCGCTTCAGCCAGTGGCCCTGGGTACGCTACGGTCTCTATGACATTAATCAGCCCGCACTGCCGCAAGGTATTGAGCCTGCGTCACGCGATGTCATTCTGTGCGCAAACGTACTGCACAATTCACGTCACGCGGCAGATGTTATTGCGAAACTGAAAGAAATTCTGGCACCCGGCGGGTGGCTGGTGTTTATCGAAGCCACCAGTAACAGCTATCAGATTATGTCATCAATGGAGTTCAAAGAGGGATTAACCGGCTTTAAGGATTGCCGTCTTGAACAGGGCACCACATTTATTAGCCTTAATGAATGGCATCACTATTTGGAGCAGGCGGGCGCGACGGAAATTGTTATCGCGCCACAGGAGGCATTAGCGTTGAACGATTTGGGGCAGCATGTATTTGCTGCGCGATTTAAGACTCATCAAGCCACCGTGCATCCAGATGAATTGCGTCACCATCTAAGCCAATGGCTACCCGCGTGGATGTTACCGGATGAGATCCACCAGCTCGATCACCTGCCCTTAACGTCTAATGGGAAAATTGACCGCCGGGCGCTGGCATCACTGATACCCACCAAAAGGACAGAACGTTCAACAACTGCAGCAGCACCCGCCAGTGCTCTGGAAAAAGATATTGCCAAAATCTGGCAGTCGGTGCTCAAAATCGACAGCGTCGGTCGTCACGATAACTTCTTCACACTGGGCGGAGATTCACTGCTGGTGGCACAAGTCGTGAGCCGACTCCGCGCTACCTTACCGCAAGCTTCGGGATGGCGCTGGGATACGCTGCTGCGCGCCATGATGAACGAGAAAGATTTGGCCGCGCTGGCGCAGCGTTTTAGCCAGCCACAGGCCTCTCACTATACGTTGCAGGAAATCCAGCCCGGGGAGGCGAGCGCTACGACGCTGCTACTGGTTCACGATGGCAGCGGCACGCTGGCACCTTATCGCGCGATGCTGGAAAAAATCGACAAGCGCCAGCGCGTTCTGGGCCTGGCACTGAATACGCCGGAACAGTTCCTTGCTCAGCCAGCGGAAAGCGGGATTGCGCGACTGGCAAAGCAAGCTGTCGAGGTTATCGTTCAGGACATGAACTCGGCTCCACTACACATTGTTGGCTATTGTCTCGGAGGGATGCTGGCGCAGGAAATCGCCTCTCTTCTGCACGCAACAGGTAAAGAGATAGCGCAACTCAGTATCATCAGCAGTTATCCAGTCCCATTCCGTATCGACGATGATTTATTGGCTGAGTATATCTTTGCGCGTGTCGTCCAGGCTGACCCGAGAGCCTTGGGATATCCCGAAGATGAACAGGCTTTCCAGCGTTTGATTAATGACATACTCCAGGAAACGCCAGGTGTCATTCCGCAAGGTTCACTCGCCGCTTTCTCGCTCGGTAAACAGGATGCGGGTTCGCAAGCGATTACTGCGTTAGCCAGTCGCAGTCCCGATACACGACTGGAAGCTATTCGCCGCCATTGTGCCTTAGGCGATAGCGACCTGAATACGCCGGCACGCGTGGCAGAACAATTTAAACTGATTCGTCACAGCCTGCTGGCGGTAAACGGTCATCCTCTCCAGGCTTACGATCATCCTGTGACTTTCCTGCGTCAGCTGGGAGAAATGCAGGTGCTGCCCGGCATGAATACGGAGATGACCACTTTCTGGCAGCAACACACTACTCTGCCACTACATATCCACGATATCCCAGGCGATCACTTCAGCTGCCTGAACAGCAAAAATTGCCATCACATCCTGAATGCACTGGCACTTTCAGCTGGAGAACACAATGATTAATCGGCCGGTCATTGCTCTCCTCGGTGCGCGCGGCGCGGTTGGTGAACAGGTTATAGCGCAATTGGCTCCAGTGGGTCACCTGCGTGCCGGAAGCCGGCAACTCCCTGTCCAACGTCATCCCGATGTGGAATACCAGCGTGTTGACTTGTTAGATGAGCGCGCGTTGCGTCAGTTCTGCCAGGGTGCTCAATTAATCATTAACTGCGCAGCACCCGGTCACCTGATTGGCGATCGCGTCGCACGAGCGGCTGCGGCGCTGGATTGTGATTATCTCGATCCTGGCGGGGATGAGCCGCTCTTCGCACGACTGCAAAACACGCAGAAAGCTTCTCCGTGCGCAGTTCTCTCTGCGGGCATGCTTCCGGGGTTATCCGGACTGCTGCTGCGAAGCGCTTTTTCCGCTTTTGACCGTCTCTACGAAGCCAAGGGCTATGCGCTGAGTTGCGAGCCCTTCTCACAAGGCGGGGCGGCCGATTTTCTTGCCAGCCTGGATAACGGTTATGGCGTCACAGGAGTAGCACTCCGTCAGGGTGAGTTGCAGCACTGTCCGGGTGGGGCTCGCATCCAGCTACCTCTGGCACGGGCGAGCGCCATGGCGTATCCCTTTATGACCAGTGAGTGGCAGCGCATTGGGCAAGCGCATCCTCATATTGACCTGACATGGTACAACCTCTTTTCTTCTGAAGCGCTCGTGCACTGGCTCAGCCAGCGCATTAAGCGTGATGCGCGCGCTGTAGATGATTTAGTCGCGTTAAGTGTACAGGCATGTGTTGGACAGCAGCCACAGCATCTGGTCGCCGTTGAGGCCAGTGGTGAGCGCCAGGGGATATTTGAGCGCCGGGCCTGTGTGATTGAATGTTCTTCTGGAGCACAGTTAACCGCAGCCGTAACCACCTTTACCGCATTAAATATGGTGCAAGGCAAAATCCCTCCCGGCCTGCATTTTGCAGCCGATGTTTTACCCGCCACAGCAACTCTGCAATTTATGCAGCGACAGCTGGAGAACTTCTGCTGGCTCGAACTTCCCTCGTTAACAAGTCATGAAGAGGGGGCAATTTGATGCATGCTTCGCTATTGCAACAACTTAACTGTTGCCCCGCTCCACGCAGCGAAATTCTGTGTTTTCCTCATGCTGGCGGCAGCGCCAGCTATTTTCAGCGCTGGGCGGCCCATCTGCCTGAGGGCGTGATTTTACGCGCACTGCAATTACCTCTACGAGAGGACCGACTGGAGCTCCCACCGCTGACAGACATGGCTGAACTGGTCAGGTTGTTGATAAAAGAAGTCACCGCCTTACCCAAAAGGCCGCGCATCCTGCTGGGGCATAGCATGGGCGCAATAATCGCCTGGGAAATGGCACTGGCATTAGAGCAATGCAGGCAGCCGGTTTCTCATTTGTTCATCTCCGGGCAAACACCCCCTGATGTGATGCGGCAAACTCAGTTCCATCTGGGGTCTGATCAACAGTTAATCGCTGAGGTCGCACGTTTTTCGGCGACACCCGCGTCCTTGTTTGAATTCCCTGCTCTACGCGAGTTAGTGCTGGAGCAATTGCGACATGATTATGCATTGATAGAGCGCTGGCAGCCCACCACTACAAAGAAGCTTTCCTCTCCGATTACGGTATTGCACGGGCGAGAGGATAGCGAAGTCACTCAGCACCAAGCGCAGTGCTGGAGCAAGTTTACGTCCAACGAATTCAGGTTGTACAACTGGCCCGGAGACCATTTCTACCTGACGACGCACTGGCAGGCCATATTACATCAACTGTGCCAAAGACTTTTTTCACACACATCGGATATGCCGTAAGGAGCTTCTGTGATCGCCGCTAATGAGTGTAAAAACCTGATGGAGATTCGCGCCGGAATTGATGCTATCGATCACCACATCGTGTCCCTGTTGCAGCAACGAATGGAGTACGTTCTGTCAGCGGCACAATTTAAACCTAATCTGGAAAGTATTCCTGCTCCCGATCGTGTTGAGCGCATGCTGAGCGAACGTCAGAGGTGGGCCGTGGAGAAAGGATTAGATCCACACTTTGTCATCGGCTTATTCCATCGCATCATCCCCTGGTATATCGAAACGCAAACCCTCTACTGGCAGCAGAATCAGCACAGATCCTAAATAAACTTCCCGGCCACACCGGGAAGTTTCATTTTGCATTTTTTTCTAAAGAAAGAGTTCGGCAAGCGAAAGTGTTGCTGATTGTCTGTCCACATTCTCACTGACACACTTTTAGCCGACAAAAAAGTCGCTTCTATTGTGGAGAATACCTTGGAAAACAATAATAAAAATTGGGCGCGCTGGACCACGCCCCTTACCTGCCTTGCGCTGTTAATCCATGCTCATTGCGCGCTGGCAGAAGATACCTTGCAAGTCACGGCAGACAGCAAAACGGCACCAGAAAAAGGCTATGTTGCACAGACCAGCACAACGGGGAGCCGCACCAATGAATCCCTTCTCGCCACGCCCCAGTCAGTATCGGTGATCACCCGCAGCGAAATGGACGATCGTAACGTGCAGAGCACCACCCAGGCCCTGCAATACACTCCGGGAGTGTATGCCTCAACCTCTGCGATCTCGTCCCGCTTTGACTACTTCAACATCCGTGGTTTTGATTCAACACTGAACGGGACCTTGCTGGATGGATTGCGATCCACCACTCAGCAGTCCTACGTCCGCTACGAACCTTACGGATTGGAACAACTGGACGTGCTGCGTGGCCCCAATGGTTTCCTTTACGGCGCAGGATCGCCAGGCGGTATTATCAACGCCATCAGCAAGCGTCCCACGTTAAATGCACAGCATGAAGTGGCCATTCAGACCGGCAGTCATGGCCGCATGCAGGGCCAGTTCGACACCTCCGGGCCGCTTAACGATGATAAAACACTGCTCTATCGCGTGGTGGGTGTGGGGCGTGACAGCAATACCCAGTTCAACAACGTCCCGGATGACACCCTGTACCTGGCGCCTTCCTTGACCTGGCGCCCCGATGCAGACACCTCATTGACCGTATTGGCCTCGGTTAGCCGCAATAAATTTGGCCCGCCACGCCCTTACCTGCCGCTGTATGGCACCTTACTCAGCAACCCTAACGGGCAGGTTAACCGCAACAGTTATCTTGATGGGACCAATCTCGATAACCATATGACCCAGAGCAATCTGGGTTACGAACTGGACCACCATTTTGGCGACCGCTGGACCTTCCATTCTGCCAGCCGCTACACCGAAACCGACCTGATGACGCAAACGCTTTCAGGCGCGTCGCTGGCGGCGGACATGCGCACGCTGAATCGCGTCGCCTATGAGTTCGGTATTAAAGGGAAAGTCTTCGCCACTGATAACAACCTCAAGACCGAATGGGATGCAGGGCCCGTGCACGGTTCCAGTGTTGCGGGCGTGTCGTTCCGCCACACCGGGGAGGATTACTATCTGAACTATGGCCGGGCCAGCAGCATTGATATTTACCAGCCGACGGGTAATGGTCGCTTCCCGACAACCTCGCCGTATACCAGCACGCAGCAGAATGCTAACGAAACCGGCGTTTACCTCTCTAACAGCCTCGCGTTGTTCCAGCATCTGAACCTCGACCTCTCTGCGCGTCAGGACTGGGCTTCGGTGAACACCAAAAACCGTCTCAACGAAACTTACACTTCGCAGGACGATCAGCGCTTTACGTGGCGGGCAGGCTTAAGCTGGATAACGGATATCGGGGTGGCACCTTATGTCAGTTATGCCACCTCATTCGCGCCAGTGCTGGGCACCAATTTCTATGGAGACGCCTACAAACCCACCACCGGCAAACAGTGGGAAGTCGGTGTGAAGTATCAGCCAGAACAGTTTGACGCACTATTTACGCTGGCATGGTTCGACCTGACGCAAGACAACGTGCAGACCACCGATCCCGACAATACGTTGAACAAAATTCAGACCGGACAGGTCACCTCGAAGGGAATTGAAGCCTCAGCCACCGCCAACCTCACCGACGACTGGAAACTGATTGCCAGTTACAGCTGGAACAATCTTGAGACCAGCAAGACCACGGTGGCCGGTGTACAGGGCAAAACGCCCACCGCCATGCCTGAACACATGGCCTCTCTGTGGAGCAATTACACCGTTGCGAGTGGCCCGCTGGCTTCACTGGGCTTAGGCGCGGGTGTGCGCTATGTCGGCTCGACCTGGGCTGACACCAACAACACCATCAAAGTACCGGACTACACCCTGGTTGATGCCGCCATTCACTACGATTTGGGACAGATCAATGCCCATCTCCATGGACTGAATGTGGCGCTCAACGCCAATAACCTGCTTAACAAACATTATTGGGTCAGTTGCTCAACCACCACCTGCACCACGGGTTATGACCGCTCGTTAAGCGCCACCCTGTCCTATCGCTGGTAAGTTAAGGAAAACATCATGATGAGAAAATCCAACCTGATAATGTGGCTATGCGCACTCTGCCTGATGTGCAGTGCTTCTTCAGCGTGGGCAGCGATTACGGTCACCGATATGCTGCAGCGTAAAGTGACTCTGCCTGGACCAGCAAAACGCGTGGTGTTGGGAGAGAGTCGCCACATCATTACGCTGGCGCTGCTGGAGAAAGATCCTTTCCATAATCTGGTGGGCTGGGGAGACGATCTCCAGCGCTACTCACCGGCCACCTGGGAGGCGATAAAAAAACAGTATCCCGCGGCCAGCCACTTACCGGTGCTGGGCACCATGAACAGCGGCACCTTTTCAATGGAAGCGACGATCGCGGCTAAACCCGATCTGGTGATCTTCACCCTGTATGGACCGATTCCACCGGGACTCGATGCTCTGGATGCTGCCCACATCCCCTATGTGTTTGTTGATTTCTTCCGCAAACCGCTGGTGAACACCGTGCCAAGCCTGAAGATGCTCGGTCAGTTACTCGGTCAGGAGGCGCAGGCCGATCAGGTGATCGCGTTCTGGCAACAGCATATGGATGAGGTTGCAAAACGCCTGGCGAATGTCAGCGATCGTCCCTCGGTATTTTTCCATCTCAATCCGGGTAAGGGCGATTGCTGCTTTACCTCGGGACCCAGCAATATGAGCGATTTCATTGCTGCGGCAGGGGGACATAACATTGGCGCCGACATGCTGAGCGCGCCGATCGGCAAACTGAACCCGGAATACATCCTGTCACGTAACCCTGATTTTTATCTGATGGGCGGTGGCTCCGCCGTGAGCCGCGACGGATTACAAATCGGCACCGGAGTCGATGCAAAGCAGGTCGCCCAGAGCAGTCAGCATCTCCTGACCGCGCCAGAAATCGCCCATTTACCAGCGGTCAAAGCCGGGCATACGGGTGGCGTCTGGTTATTCTTCTTCGACAGCCCGCTCTATTTCGTCGGGATCGAGGCCATGGCGAAAATGTTCCATCCCGCGCTGTTTGCTGATGTGCACCCTGAGGCGACGCTAAACACCGTAACCAGCAAGTGGTTGTCGGTGCCGCTAAAGGGCACATTCTGGACGGCACTGCCTGCGCAATAAGCACTGCAGGGCAGCGCTGTTTGGCGCTGCCCTCGGGGAAACCACGATGAAATCACCCTTGAAGCTTCTGACGGCGCAGATCCTTCCTGCGCTAACACTCAACCTGCTGTCAGGCGTGTTGATTACCGTAAGCTACCTGCTACAGGCACTGCTGTTCACGCAATTGATCATGGAGCTGAACGCATCCACATCGAATACGCTTATGACGCTGATTGTGATGCTGACGGGAAATGCACTGCTCAGGGCCGCGTTGATGGGTTTCAGGGCCATGCAAACCGAGCAGTTAGCTGCAAATGTCCGTACCCGTTTGCGTCTGCAGCTGTTTCGCCCTCTGCTGACACCTGGCTTTGATATCATGCAACACCATTCAGCGGCAAAATTACAGGCCACGCTGGTTGAGGGCGTGGAAGTGATGGAAGGATTTTACAGCCGCTATCTGCCCGCACTGCTACTGGCTTTACTCAGCGGTGCCGCCACGGTGATCACCCTGGCCAGTTTCGACCTGCTCTCAGGGGCCATATTGCTGCTCTTTTTGGTAGCCTGCCCGATGATGGATCATCTGTTTATGCGTCAGCAACGTCGGCATATTGTGGGTGTGTTTGCCGCCATGCAGCACTTTGCAGAGGATTTGATGGATGCGCTACGCGGCATGCTGACACTGAAAGCCTGTAATGCTGTGCCACGCTTTCGCGCCAAAATAGCAGACCACGCGGCATCACTCCGCCGCGAATCCATGACAACCCTGCGAGTGACGATGATGCGTGGCGGTATCACTCGCTTCGTATCGCTACTCGGTACTTCCGGGCTTCTTATCATCAACGCCTGGCGCACCATGCAGGGTACTGTGGATCCCGCCCTGTTGCTAATGACGCTGTTTATCACCTGGGAGGCGTTTCGCCCTATCCTTCAACTGGAAACGGTATTCCATACCTTGTGGGCCGCGCAGGAGATGCGCCCGGCAATGCAGGAATTGGCCGCCTCCACTGCCACCCTCCACGATCCTGACTTTCCCCACCCGATGCCGGCTGGCAACACACTGTATTTAGAGGCGATCACTTATCGCTGGCCAGGTCAGCATCAGCCGCTTTTCAACAACCTGACGCTGACCATTGCAGAGAATCGCCACACCGCCTTTATCGGACCTTCAGGGTCGGGCAAGAGCACGCTGTTTCAGCTGATCACCCGATTTATCGCACCGCAATCAGGCGCGATTTTTTTAGGGGATGAGCCGATCAGTGAGCTTTCGATTGCCGCATTTCGCCGTCGTATCAGCTGGGTGTCGCAGCAGGTTTTCTTGATTGACGGCACCCTGGCTGAAAATTTGCGGCTGGGCCGCCCTGACGTCACTGAAGCGGAAATCTGGCAGGCATTGCATCAGGCGCAACTGGCAGAGTGGGTTCAATCACTGCCTCAGCGCCTGAATACACTGGTGGGTGAAAATGGTGCGTTGTTATCCGGCGGGCAGCGGCAACGGCTTGCCATCGCGCGCGCGTTGCTCAAACAGTCCCCTATTCTCATTCTGGATGAAATCACCTCGAATCTTGATGTCGTAAACGAGGCAGCCATCCAACGGGTCATCTCATCACTCAGCGGTCATTGCACACTCATTAGCATTGCACATCGGCTGAACACCATTGCGCAAGCCGATCACATCGTGGTGCTGCAGGACGGTGACATCATCGAACAGGGTTCACCCTCCCGTCTGAAGTTTGAAAACGGCTATTACGCTTCGCTGCTTCAATCGCAGGAGACAATCCTTTGAACACCAACACGCCTCCCGTTGCCCCATCACTTTGGCGAGCGCTGCTTTCGCCCCTCAGGGCACATCAGTCTCGGCTCTTCTCCACACTGGCAGCAGGGATCGTAGCGCAATGCACAACCTTCACCTGCATGATTATCGCGGGCTGGATCTGCACCCTGGTGCTCAGCGGTTCATCGCCCGATACCTTGTGGTTCTTCACCGCTGTTCTGGCCTTCTACGTGGTGCTGACCGCCCTGGCCCGCTGGGCTCTGGCGTGGTTATCACATGACCTGGCCTTCGCACTGATTGAAACGCTGCAAATGGGCATTTTTGATGGCATCGCACGCACCACACCCGGACGTTCAAATCAGCATCGTATGGGGGATATCGCGGCGACAGCCACCAGCGATGCCGAGCTGATGGAGCGTTTTTATGCGCACATGCTGGTGGACTACCTCACCGCGTTTCTGATGCCTGGGATTGCCCTCGTCATATTGCTGTTCGTGAGCCCCTGGCTGTGTGTGATTTTTTTGCCTTGTGTGTTGATGATTGTCCTGGCGCCGTTGTTCTCTGCGCGATGGGCGAAAAAACAGGGAAAAGCCGTCGCAGAAAGCAAAAGCGTGTTAAACAGCCATATTGCCGAACTCGCACAGGGCTGGAGAGACATTCAGATGTTTGGTGCTGAAGGTCGCTACAGCATGACGTTGCAGCAGGCCAACGCCAGATTAAACAACGCACAACGCAAATACGGGGCGCGTAACGGACTGGAGCAGGGATTGCGGGATGGCCTGATGGCGCTTTCACTGATTGCACTGCTTGTGGCCAGTCTTAACTCCTCTCATGACGCAGGACTGTCGCTCGCCTGGCTGCCGTTTATCCTCAGTATCGGCGCCGCGGCAATCGTTCCTCTGCTGGAAGTTTTGCAGGTCGGCGGGCAATGGGGCGCATTGAGAGCCAGTGCCGAGCGCATCTTTTTACTCCAGCAGTTACCTGAACAGGTTCATGACGGCCTGGCGTCAATAAATCCTCAGGGGCATCGACTGCAATTTAACAACGTCAGTTTTTGTTACCCGCAAAGCGATACCCCAGTGCTGAATAACCTGAGCTTCACCATTGAACCGGGAGAAAGAGTAGCCATCGCGGGTATGTCAGGCAGCGGTAAGACCACCCTCGCCTATTTATTGCTGCGCTTCTACGATCCGACATCAGGCACGCTTTCACTCAATGGCACAGACCTGTCGGCATTTAGCCTGAAGACGTTGCGACAGCAGATTGCCTGGGTATCGCAGGAGAGTTGGCTGTTTAACGATACCATTGAGAACAACATTCGCCTGGGCCGCCCCGATGCCACCTTTAGCCAGATTGAACAGGCAGCGAAATCCGCCTGTGCGAATGAATTCATCTGCAAATTGCCACAGGGCTATCAAACCATCTGCACTAAAGGAGGCGAAAACTTGTCGGGAGGCCAGCGTCAGCGTATCGCTTTGGCACGAGCTTTAGTCAGTGACGCACCGGTGATAATACTGGATGAAGTCTCTGCCGGTTTAGATGGGGAAAATGAGCGCATGATCCTTGCCGCCCTTGAGTCTCTTCCTAAAACCTGCACCCTTATTATGATCGCGCATCGTATCCCGATGCTCAAATCCGCCGAACGCATTCTGCTGCTCGCCAACGGACGAATCGCAGCAGCGGGCAGCTTTGATGCGTTAACCGCTGAAGGCACATCTCTTTCAGCATTGCTGGAGAATCCACACACAAAGTAAGCACTCGCCTATCGCGTGCTGTAAGGTTCAGTAGCACGTACACCCTCATGATGACGCTGGTGACGCCTCAAATTCTGGCGTCACCATTCTCTTTGAATTTGATCACCCCATAATCTGAATACAGATCACAAAATCGGCACGCATAATTTTGTAATCGATTACTTTAAGTTAGTTTGTAATCGATTACTTATGATAAGGAGCTGAATTAAGATGAAAAAATTGATGGTTTTAGCTGGGATATTATCCATGTTGAGTGCTGTGCCCTCGCAGGCGTCAGCAGCAGGTGTTGAAGATGAAATTGGACTGCAGATGTACACCTTACGTAATGTCGGCACCCCGGCAGAACAGTTCACCATGGCCCATAAAGCGGGCTTCGAGCACGTTGAGCTGGTAGGCACGCAGGGTCTGGCAGCCAAAGAACTGAAATCCTTGCTGGATAAAAATCACCTGACCGTAACCTCATCCCACGTGCAATTAACGGCACTGGAGAGCGACTACATGCAGACCGTGGCGTTCAATAAAGCGGTGGGTAATCACACCATCGTGGTTCCGTGGATCAAACCGGAAGATCGCCCGGACAGCACCAAAGCATGGATAGACTATGCACAACGCCTGGATAAACTCGGCGCGAAACTGCGTAAAGACGGCATGCAGCTCGCCTATCACAATCATAATTTCGAGATGAAAAAGTACGATGGCGTGACCGCGCTGGAGATCATCTTCAATCATTCACGGGCAGAAAATCTGAAACTGGAGATGGACGCGGCGTGGGTTTCACGCGGCGGTCAGGATCCGGCGCGCCTTTTGAAAGAGTATCCGGGACGGATCTATGCGATTCACGCCAAGGATAATGCGTCGATTGGTATCCGCGACGATGAGATGAATTTTGCGCCGCTGGGCGAAGGCTTGCTGGACTGGAAAACCATTCTGCCTGCCGCCAAAGCCAGCGGCGTGAAGTGGTTTATCATCGAGCACGACAAGCCGAAGGATGCCTGGAGCATCATCACCACTTCACATCAGAATCTGCGTGCGGCGCTGGAAAAACTGCCGCATTAAGCAATCAGGCACTGGCGCGCACGATCAGGCGCCAGTCCATCATGACGCGTTCAGTTGGCGATTGCGGATCGTCTATCTTCTGCAGCAGCAGGCTGAACGCGGTCCGCCCGATATCGCGCGAGGGCTGCGCTATGGTCGTCAAAGGCGGAGAGATCATTTCAGCCAGTTCCGAGCCGTCAAAGCCCGCAACGGCGATATCTTGTGGCACCTGATGTCCAGCGGCCTGGATGGCGGCCATCGCCCCGGCCGCCAGCGTGTCCGATACGGCAAATACAGCGTCCGGTTGCGTGTCGGCGTTGAGTAACGCTTCCATCGCACGCTTGCCAGCGTTGTAGCTTAGATCACTGGCGTAATTCACCGCCTGCCAGGACAGACCGCGCTGTTCCAGCTCCTGCTGATAGCCCTGCTGACGCAGTTGGGCGTACTTATAGCTCAAATCATGATTGATCAGGGCAATGCGTTTACGTCCGCTGGCCACCAGATGCGCCACCAGCTGGCGCGAAGCATGGACATCATCGATGCCCACACAGGAGATATCGCCGGCATCGGCGTATTCGGCGCACTGCACCCAGGGCATGTTGCCAATCAGCTGTGTCAGTTCAGTCAGGGTGGTGAAGGCATCCATGGTGATCACCCCATCGACCATTTTGCCTGCCAGCAGTTGCAGGCTTGAGCGGGAGCGATTGATGTCCGATCCGGAGTTACACAACAGAATGCGATAACCATTCTGCTCGGCCTGCTCTTCGATACCTTTCACAATTTCAGCGCAAAACGGGTTGGAGATATCAGAAACCAGCACCAGCACCATGGAGCTCCGCGCCGTACGCAGCTGACGGGCTAACAGATTTGGCTGGTAGTTGCTGGCTTTAATGGCTTCCAGCACCTTATCCCGGTTTTTATCCTTTACGGTGTCACTGTTATTAAGCACGCGTGACACCGTGGCCACGGAAACACCGGCCAGCTTCGCGATTTTCTGAATGGACATGATGACTCAACTTCCTGCGTCAGTTTCTGAATTGCAGGCTACCATAAATCGACGCGTGACAATAAGTTAGGCAGGGTGGCTAATGCGGAAGATCAGGCGCGCCGGAACGCGCCTGTGTGTCAAATGCGAACGTCGACCCAGCGTTGATCGCGGTGGCTTTTTACAATCGCCTCAACGATGGCCATCACCTGCGCGCCGTCGCTGAAGTCAGCAAAGTGTCGTTCATCTTGCGCCGGCATCTCACCCTTCTCCACCGCCTGATAAAACTGCTGCATCATGGCGCGAAATGCATCTGGCCAGCCTTCGATGTGCCCGCCAGGAAAACGGGCACGGGCGGCAACATCGCGGTTCATCAATGTTGCATCGTCCGTCAGGGTTTGATTGGCCTGATGACGATGACCGACCCACAACTGCTGTGGCACTTCCTGATCCCACGCCAGCGAGGCCTGACAGCCGTTCACCTCCAGATAGAGGCGATTTTTGCGCCCCGCCGCCACTTGTGACACGCTCAAACAGCCTTTACTGCCATCATCGAAACGCAGCAGCACAAAGCCCAGATCTTCCGTATTCACCTGACAATCCTGATACTGGGCCTGCTGCGTCTGCGCGCTGAAGGTGGCCTGCCCGGTTAGATTGGCTTTGCGGGTTGGCCAGACGATGGCGAGGTCGGCCATCACCGCCACTATCTTGCGGCCTGTAACAAACTGTACAGTGTCGCACCAGTGAGAACCGATATCCGCAACTGCACGCGATGCACCGCCCTTGTCGGCCTCCACACGCCAGTTGTAATCCGTCTCTTCCAGCATCCAGTCTTGTAAGTAGCTGCCCTGAACGGCAAAGGTGCGGCCCGTTTCGCCGCTGCGCACCATGCTCGCGGCTTGCTGGACCATGGCAAACTGTCGGTACACAAAGCTGACTCCGTTGACCACGCCAGCCTGTTCTGCCAGTGCCACTAATTCACGCGCTTCGCCCATCGTCATGCAAAGTGGTTTTTCCGAGAACAGGTGCTTGCCGGCGAGTAAAACCTGCTTATTGATGGCGGCATGAAGGTGGTTTGGCGTGCAATTGTGCACAGCATGCAGGTCTGGATGCTGCAAAAAGGTGACAACGTCACCATAGGCGTGCGGCACGTGCAATTGCGCCGCCTGTGCTTGTGCTTTCTCCAGCGTGGAGTCGCACAGTGCCACAACATTAATATTGCCAAGGCGCCTTAGAGCCTCAATGTGCGCAGGGCCGATAAATCCGCTGCCGATAATCCCAACATTAATCATTTACGACTCCTCATTAAGTCCGAGCTGCGCACGGATACTGCCGCTGTCATCCTGCGCGGCAAAATCATCAAATGCCCGACTGGCGACCGGAATGATGTGACGTTGAATGAATTCAGCGCCTTCCCTTGCACCGGTTTCCGCATCTTTCAGGCAGCATTCCCACTCCAGTACCGCCCAGCCGTTGAAATCGTACTGCGCCAGTTTGCTGAAGATGCTTTTGAAATCAATCTGCCCGTCGCCTGGCGAACGGAAACGCCCGGCGCGATCGATCCAGTTTTGATAGCCGCCATACATCCCGCTGCGGCCGTTGCGCTGATACTCCGCATCTTTGACGTGGAAGGCTTTGATGCGCGAGTGATAGATATCGATGAACTGCAGGTAATCAATGTGCTGAAGATGCAGATGGCTGGGATCAAACAGGATATTGCAACGAGGATGGTGGTTCACCTGTTCAAGGAAACGCTCAAAGGTAGCGCCATCGTGCAGGTCCTCGCCTGGGTGTAATTCGTAACACACATCCACGCCATGCTGATCGTAAACATCCAGCACCGGCTGCCAGCGACGGGCGAGTTCCTTAAAGGCCTCATCCAGCAACTGCGGGTTGTGCGGCGGCCACGGGTAAACATAGGGCCAGGCGAGCGAGCCAGAGAAAGTGGCATGGGCAGTCAGTCCAAGTTTACTGGAGGCGACTGCGGCATGTTTAACCTGCTCGATCGCCCAGGCCGTGCGCGCTTCCCGCTTGCCGCGTAGGTGTGACGGTGCAAAATTATCGAAAGCGGCATCATGCGCGGGATGCACGGCAATCAACTGCCCTTCCAGATGCGTCGATAACTCGCTGATGCTGAGGCCATACTGCTTCAGCAATCCCAGCACTTCATCGCAGTAAGTCTGGCTGGTGGCTGCGCGTTGCAGATCAAATATCGCTGGGTGATTGCACGGGATCTGCAATGCCTGAAATCCCAAAGCGGATGCCCATTTCGCCAGTCCTTCCAGTGAATTGAACGGGGCATCAGCGCCGATAAACTGTGAAAGGAAAATGCCCGGACCTTTTAACGTTTTCAAAAAACCACCTCCAGTAACAACAAAAACTCAATCGCGATACTTAAATGTGAACATAAACAACAGGGCAATCACGGCAGCCGCGATCGCCGGGATCCACCAGAACATGCCCCAACTGGCGGCCGATACCTGACCCGCGACCAGGTGGTTATACAGCGCACCTGAAATCTGCGATCCCAACAGCATGCCAATGCCGTAGGTGAACATCACAATCATGCTCTGCGCTTGTCCTTTGACTTTGTCTCCCGCAATGCGATCGGTGTAGATGAAGCCGACGACAAAGAAGAAGTCGTAACAGACGCCGTGTAGCAGAATCCCCAGCCAAATCAGCGCGCGTCCCTCTTCGCCCATGCCCATGGCAAACAGCGCATAACGCACAAACCAGGCGCACATGCCGACCAGCAGCATGTATTTCACGCCCAGTCGGCGAAACAGCAGCGGAATCACCAGCATGAAGAAGATTTCAGACATCTGGCCGAAGGACATCAGTGAGCTGACGTTTTCAACACCGGCGTCGGCCAGCCAAGAAGCGGTGTAGGCGTAGTAAGTGCCCAGCGGAATGGAAATCAGCGTGGCACAGAGCGAAAAAATGAAGAAGTGACGGATTTTTAGCAGGGCAAACGCATCAGCGCAGAACAGATCGCGCGGTCTGAATGGCAGGCCTTTAGCGGGTGCGGGTGTATGCGGCAGCGTGAGGCTGTAGATTGCCAGTGCCACGGAACAAATCGCCGCCACCGTGAAGACACTGACGCTGGAGGCGATTCCCGTGAACCCGATGAATAGGCCAGCGACAATCCAGCCGATGGTGCCGAACACGCGCACTACCGGGAAACTCTTCTCACTGCTGGCGAGACTGTGAAAAGCAATATTATTGGTCAGTGCCAGCGTGGGCATGTAGCACAGCGTGTAGCCAAACAGTAAGCCGATCAGCAGCGCGCCGTTCTCGGCGATCATCGCCTGAGGCACAAACCACAAAATCACTGCACCGGCCAGATGCATCACTGCCAGGACTTTTTGCGAGGGGAAAAATCTGTCCACCAGCATGCCGAGACAAACGGCGAGAGAATGGATGCAATAGGCCCTGCCGAAAAAGCATCACCAATCAGCAAGGACATGTTGTGCTGCGTCATCACCAATCCCAGCGTGACCGACCAACTGCCCCAGATAAAGAACTGAAGAAACATCATCAGTGACAGCCGTGGAACCAGCATGCGCTGCATTGCCTGGTCTTGCGCGGTGCCTTGTGTCGCAGCAACCATTTCCAACCCCCAAAAAGTAATCGATTACAAAATGCGAGAAAATAAAAGTAATCGATTACAAAATGGAAATCATCGTGGTTGATCACAAATTTTTAATTATGAGGAAAGAGAGGATGGATGGCTGGTGTGGGAGATGGCGTAGACCCTATTAGGACTGAGCCGCTTAACGATGAGTTTTTTTGGTTTTTTAAAACACTCGAGCAAATCCAGGCGCAAAACAGGTCAGGGTTTGATCTGAGCAGTTTATGCCTTAACTCGTTTTTTTGTGTAGCTGAAGAGTAGCGGGCTACTTTAATAGTGACTTTAAACACCCTTAAACAAGGTTTTAGCCATTAAAAGACTTTATAAACACCTTTAACCAACTCGCGCTACAATTTTTACTTTAAAAGCCTTATAATGAGCTCATAATCTTATTTTATGACGCCAGGAGGTTTTAAAATGTCTCTTAACCTCTTCTCTGAATCTGAGATGATTGCTGAACTTGGGCTGCGTCTCAAAGCATATCGCCTTAAGCGCAATATGCTGCAGAAAGAATTGGCTGATAACGCCGGGATTTCAGTTTCCGCACTGAAAAAGCTGGAAAATAACGGTAAAGTGACGCTTGAAAACTTTATGAAGGTCGTGTTTGCACTTCGTCTTGAAAGAGAAATGATGAATTTGTTTACGCCACCCGCATTAAGCATTGCGCAGGTTGAAGCGCTCAACGCCCCAGGCCGGCAAAGAGCAACGAAGCGTAGTTCAAAAAAATCAACCCTTTCATCTTCCAAACAAGGACCCCTTAACCATGAATCCTAGTTTTTCGGCTCTTCAGCGCCTGGAAGTCATGTATGAAGGCTGGGGAGAACAATGGAGCATGGGCGTGCTGGCGGCAGGCAGGCAGCGTGGCGAGTGGCTGTTCGAATATTCCGAGCAAAGTCTTCAGCATGGCATTGAGTTTTCGCCGCTGCTACATCCACTTGCTAACACAACATACGCAAATTTTGAACGTCATCAGGAAGGCATACCGGGCTTTATCGCGGATTCGCTCCCCGACGGTTGGGGACGTTTATTGATGGATCGCCTGTTACGCCGTAACAGTATCGAACCCGCACGTTTGTCCATACTTGATCGGCTGGCAATGCTGGGCAGCAACATCATGGGTGGATTGACCTACCGTCCGGTATTAGATATTCCAGGCCAGCAAGGAAATGCGCAAAATATTGATGATTTGATTGTTCTTGCGCGGGAAATTCAGGTGGAAGTGGCTGGCCTGGATTCCGATATATTACCCGAACTGGTACGTCTGGGCGGTTCACCACATGGAGCACGTCCTAAAGCGTTGCTGGAGTTTAATCCTGCCAGCGGTAGGATGAGCTCTTACCCTGCAGAAGGCTGCGAGCCCTGGTTAATTAAATTCCCTGCCGCACAGGAAGAATCCTGGGTGTGTGCGCTGGAGGAAGTCTATGCACGTATGGCACGGATGTCAGGTATTGATTTTCCGGAAAGCCACTGGTTTGCCTTGGGGAATGGCTTGTCCGCTTTTGGCGTCAAACGCTTTGATCGTATCAATGGCATGCGGATCCCTACTCTGAGCATGGCTGGAGTGCTACAAGCTGATTTTCGGCTGCCGTGCCTTGATTACAGCGATATTCTGCGTGCAACTGCGATGGTGACACGTTCAGTAAAACAGCGTGAGGTTCAGGCCCGTCGTATGGTATTTAACGTCATCATGAACAACCAGGATGATCACGCGAAGAATTTCGCTTTCACACTCAATGAAAATAAAGAGTGGCAAGTCTCACCGGCGTACGACCTGACCTTTCAGAGCGGTCCGGGTGGCCAGCACCAGTCATCTGTAGTGGGTTATGGAAGCAGTATCTCTCGCAATGCATTGCTTAAGGCTGCCAAGTCTGTGGATATTAGCGAGAAAAACCTGAATCTTATTATTGAGGAAGTCAGTGATGTTGCCCGGACATTTGTTCACACCGCCAACGCATTGGGAGATATGATTCCGGCTACGGTCATCAAAGCAATCGATGCGCAAATACAAGCCAATCTTAGAGCGCTTTAACAGCGTAGGATGCGGAATGACATCAATCTGACCGCTCCATGGATTCATGATTGCGCTTTTACACGCATATAAACATCTAGCTTGCTTGATATTCACTGCCAGAAATTTACACGAGTAACCTCTCACCACGCAAAATTGAGCCCCTATCCATCATAGCTATCTTGTAAACCGTTAAGATGATTAGCAGTGACGCAACGTGAGGTTATCTGCACGAGTGAACACTTTATCCGGTCATTAATTAAGTAGCCATTAACGTTTGCTTCCTCCCAAAGGTGGGCTTGACAATCATTGTGACCGGGTAACATAAGTTTTTCTGCGTCGACATACTTAAAAATATAACCAAACGCTAAAATCACTGATAGTTAAAATAGAGTTCATAGCGCAATTATCGACTTCTCAACGCATGGCACACCCCGAATTTTTGAGAAATATCTAAAAATTGACACTTTGCGGGCTTTATTCTTGATATCTGATGTGTTGTACTTCTGCCAAGAGAGTAACATCGATATACTCTTCCCTAATTTGTTATCTACTGCACCACTTAATTTATTTCGTTCAGCGACAAAATATTCAGGAGAAGTTCATGAGTGATTCACTTAAAGCGTTAAACAATATCCGTACGCTTCGCGCGCAGGCACGTGAAGTGCAGCTTGCCGATCTGGAAGAAATGCTGGAAAAATTCACTGTTGTTGTGTCTGAGCGCCGTGAAGAAAACAACGCCAGCGAAGCCGCCGTGCGTGAAAAAGAAGAGAAACTGGCTAAATATCGTGAACTGCTGCTGCAGGACGGCATTGACCCGAACGAACTGCTGGGCGCCTTAACGCCAACCGGTAAGACTCGCGCTAAACGTGCTCCACGTCCGGCTAAATATAAATATACGGAAGAAGGCGTTGAGAAGCACTGGACCGGTCAGGGTCGCACGCCAGCTGTGATTAAAGCTGCTGTTGATGCCGGCAAATCTCTCGATGATTTTCTTATCTAATCGGGCTTTCCCCGTTTAATTTGAGTTATCGAACATTTTTGGTGGGTGTTTCGCCCACCAGAACTTAAATACTGATTGATATCTTCGCTCTCTCCCGCTTTCGTGGAATCCCCTTATTAAGATAATGACGGGGTTAACTATCAACTATTGTCATAGTCATGTTCAAATCGCCCGTCCCTGACTTTAATAACGCACAATAATGAGTGCGCCGCTATGACATTGTTCTGCCTTACTCAGGTTTAGCTCGCCTTAAAATCAGGTTAAATTCCCGATCCGATTCCAGACTGTTATTTTCAAAACCTTATAAAAGCCAATATATGACTCAATGTGCGGCAGAAGTGGGGTTGATTGCAGCACGAACATACTCACCACTCATTCAACCGGCTTCTGCAATATAAACACTTGATGACCAGCAAACGAAAATGACGTCCCCGGCTGAGGCCAATCACCCATCAGACAAAAACCGTGGTGCACAAATGCCTGCAGCCAGGCTTCACGCGAAAGAGATAACGTGAACTGCAAATTATGCCCTTCTGTTGCCTGCTGCAGCACCGCAGCGGCAGTTATCCACCTCAGCGAGGAATCTTGTGTGGGTTCCACCACAATCAGTACACCTTCAGGTTTTAATGCATGCCAGATGCCCTGGAGCATGGCTTCGAGGCCTTGAGTTGTGTGCAATACGTTGGTTGCCAGTACGGCATCGAGTTGTGACGATGGACAACCTGGCCAGTCCCGCAATGGTTGAAGGTCACCATGGTCAGTGTTTGCGTTAATTTCCAGCACCTTTGGACAATCACTTCCCTGCATTGCCGTTTGTAGCAGTGAGGCGGTAATCTGGCCGAGGTAATCCGCCAGCATGCTCTTTTGATGCATCGCTGGATAAAGGGGGCAGCTCTCGTGCGGTGATAATCGGCTGGATGCTAACTCGGGATAGCGCATCACCTCGCACAGTGAGTGCTGGTCTGCGAATAATGTGTTGAGGAAAGCCTCTCCCTCAACGTGCCAATCGAGACAACGGCGCAGACGAATTTTTGCATCGTCGATACGCTGTTCGATGGAAGGCAGACTCGGGGCACAATCGCCAGCAAACCAGCGCTGATCGCGCTGCTCCACAATCCCTTCTTCCTCCAGAATGCCGTGCCATTTTTCCAGCATAAACTGAAAACAGTCGGCAATCCCTGCTCGCTGGCGCGCATCCGCAATCAGCCAACCTTCAACGGAGATAAAAGAGAGTTCATGCAGGAGTTGCCAGATCATTAACGGCGCCATTGACTCGCTCTCCGTCTGGAAAGCAGCCAGTGAAGCAATCATTTCAGGCGTCGGTAATCGATGCGCAGCCTGATGCCCTGCCCGTTGCCAATCTTCATATTTTGATGAGGCAGCAGTAGCGGGCGAAAAATGGCTGTCCGTCTGTGAGTTCGCTACGCCCTGATGCGCGCTTTTATCTCCATTCATAACCACTCCAACGATCAAATGGGGTGTGAATTCATCACATTCTTTGTAAGGGTAAAATTGGCTTTGCTAATGATGCGTGCAATTTTAAGCCTTAACCCTGTAAATGATAATCATTATTATTCATCGTACAAATAAAATTTATAACACTTCACCCGATCTGTTTGTTGAATACAGAGTCATGGAGCAACGGGGAAAAGGTGAGTTCATAGTGGAAGGAGGTTTAGATGGGTCAAATGATGGCATCCATTAATCTTTAAGAGAGTGACGATTTTTGCCAGAAATGCATGAATGAGAGTCGTTGAGAATAAACTTTATAAGCGCAGCGTTAATTATGATTAAACTCTTTATTTACAATAGCGTATGAGGACAAATTTATATTTAAAAATTAGGAATGCCGGAGATCCAATTATTTAAGGGTATCGGTAGAGGTTCAGATATGACACACTGTATTTTTATACAGAGTGTGGAGTCGCGGTGAAGCATGATGGCCAGATTACACAAGATATATTAGCGTTGTTAGGCTCCACGGTGTCAGCGTTTATCCGGGAAGGCTTAGCTTTTGAGGTGCATGAAATTTCGTTAGCCCTGCAAAAACTCAAAGACAATGAAGCGGATTCAGTTTTAAGAGAAAAATACGAAACGCTTATCCGCTTACTTTCGAAAATGATGCACTGATATGCGCGAGCTAGCAAAGAATCAGGCATTAATCATCCGGTGTTACGCCCACAACGATTTCAAGAGTCTGGCGTAAGAGCTGGGCTTGAGAATCATCGTGAGTTGATTCAAGTGCCCGGATTAAACTGATGATAATGGCTTTATTCGTTATCTGCCCTTCCGATGCCAGCACATTACGGATGATGACGCCTAAAATCTTCGCCTCATCTTTCAAATCCGGACCCGCATTGCGGAAACGTTCAGCCAGTTCCTGATCGGCAAGCGCAGAAAAGATGTCTTCTGATGTATGCATGATTTGTTTCCGAGCTAAATGGTGTCAGGGGTTAATCACTGATAGTAATCGAGTCGATATTCAATGCTTTCTGTTATTACCTGAATGATGTGAGTCCGTGTACAAGTGCTGGACAGAGTTTATTCCCTCCGCCCTCTGCTGTTTAACTCGTTCTCCTTCGGCGATGCTCTTCCTTACTTCAACAATTGTTTGGGCGATCAATTGCCGCCTGTCAGCATCATCTGACTGGTCTTCCATAACCTGAAGTTGTTCGATGAGTGCACGGAAAGAAACAGGCCCCGCACGCTGGAGCAGAACCAGTGTGGCTTCACCGAGAATTTCATCGACTAACTGCTGGTGTTCACTTCTATTCATATACTTCTCTGATAACGGCATCTGCATGGCAATTCTGCTGTAAACAGACTGCAAATTGCAATTTCTGTCACGGAGCCAGGAATCATTCTCATTCCATGCAAATTCAGAACGGTAATGTTGTACAACTTAGGCCTAAATACTGAATCACTCATCCCGATCGAAAAGCAGTCCGATAAGCTGATGATAGTGGTGTTCCTCTTCAGCGTTGGAGGAAATTTCCAGACGACGAAGTAACTTAGTGCAGAGTGATTTACGGTTCAGATTCTTGCCCTCTCGCAGGATTTCCACCACGATCTGACCCAATGTTTCTTGCTGAGAAGGCAAAGAGGCTTTATTAAAATATTGTGCAATAGCTTCGGAAGAGTTCGGAGTGTATCCATTCTGACGCATGTGTTAACCCTCTCATGTTGGGTCAGGCAAATGACCTGATAAAGTTGTACAGTTATTGCAAAATCTGTACAAAAATATAGTCAATGTCAGGTGCCCATTTTTTTGCAAAAAGTGCTATAGGCTGAGAGGGACTTCGCCAAACAGAAAAATCTTAATCGTCTGTTACGACAAGTATTTTGATCGGTTCTTAATATTTGAGTTAAGTACTCTCGCTACTTTTTAATATTTTCAACTGGCAATAATGTGATGCTGTCAGAGCTTTCACTCAGACGCCGTAACGGTGAGCTGCTGCGCTTATCTTCTGACGAGGGTTGCCGATAATCATTCAACCAGTCAATCGCAGCCAAAACGGCTTGTTTACGCTCTGGCGTATTAGCCTCGTCGGCCATGCGATGCAGTTCCTGATTTAATTGAATAACACTGATTTTTTCGCGGCGGGCGAGAATCTGATAAGTAGCCTCGCCTAAAATTTTATCTGAATTGTCCATTCTCTTACCTCCTGAGAATCGGGCTTACGCTGAGTCCTCGGGATCTATTGTAGCCGATGGGATATTTGGGTTAAACCTGGCGCAGAATTTATGCGTCACTCAGGATTTATCCAGAGGCAATATATTCTTGCCATTATCAGGCGTTAACGCCATTGCTGACAGTGATGAGCACACTGACAAACCCATGAAGAGTTTATGTGGATGAACCCTGCAATAACAAGGAAAGCACGATGACAAAAACACAATGGATCCTGAGCCAGCTTACGCGGAAACTGTGGTTCAGAAGTTCCCTTTTTGCTGTTCTGGCGGTGATGACAGCCCTACTCGCCATCGTGATTAAACCCTTTATTCCTTCAGGAATTACCGGGTTAATCGGCACGGATGCCGTGGATAAAATCCTGGGTATTCTGGCTTCCAGCATGCTTGCGGTCACCACCTTCTCACTCAATATTATGGTGTCAGCCTATAACACGGCGAGCAGCAGTGTCACGCCGCGCGCCACGCGTTTACTTGTAGAGGATCGGACCACGCAGAATGTGCTGGCAACGTTCATCGGGTCTTTTCTTTATAGTCTGGTGGGCATTGTTGCACTGAGTATGGGGGCTTACGGATCTCAAGGACGTGTCATCCTATTCTTTGTCACGCTGGTCGTAATTGTGATGATTGTGATTACGTTGTTGCGATGGATCCAGCATCTGGCGCAGTTTGGTCGTATGGCAGAGACTTCCCAACGTGTCGAAGAGGTCACTCAGGCTGCGCTGGTTAGTCGGTTACAAGACCCTTATATGGGCTGCTCTCCCTGGCATGTCTCCGATGGACTGCCGGACTCATTGATACCGGTTTATGCTGAAGAAGTGGGTTATCTACAACATATTGATTTCAGTATGTTGTCTGATTTCGCTGAAGCACAAGGGATCTATCTGTATATTGCG
Organism: Type-E symbiont of Plautia stali; assembly: GCF_059731115.1. Classification (NCBI taxonomy): domain Bacteria; kingdom Pseudomonadati; phylum Pseudomonadota; class Gammaproteobacteria; order Enterobacterales; family Enterobacteriaceae; species Type-E symbiont of Plautia stali. The sequence goes on along the minus strand of NZ_AP035908.1, from coordinate 14,313 downwards.
GTTCAACCAGGCGCCTTCATACATTGCTCGACTCCCCTGGCCTGGCTTAAGACATCAAAAAGTCTTGCTGCTGAGACGGTAAAAGATGCGTTCACAGTTGATCAGCAGCGTTCTTTTGATCAGGACCCGCGCTTCGGGTTGTGCGTTTTGTCTGAGATTGCGTCACGAGCGCTCTCTCCGGCAGTCAACGATCCCGGGACTGCCATTGATATTATTGGCAGACTGGTCAGGCTCTTTTGCTTGCGCGTGCAACCTGACATTGGCGATACCCGCTTTCCTCGTCTCTTTCTGCAAAAACCGTCCATTAAGGATATGTTCGATGACGCGTTTTCCGCTATTGCACGTGACGGTGCAGGCATGATTGAAGTACAAATTCGCCTGCAGAAAGCGTTTATCGCATTGGCACAATTTAATGCTGCCAGGTATGGGTCTGACGCCAGGCGTCACGCGGAGCGAGCCATTGCCTTTGCCAGTGCCGCTATACCGATTGAGACGGATATAGAGAGACTCAGAACGTTGGCCAAAGGCCTCCATCAACCTTAGTGTCAGGGATGGGCAAGTGACTAATAAAACGTCATGTCCTCATACGGTTGTGCCATGCATGCATTTAATCTGCTTTCCAGATCACCGGCATGGAGTTCCAGCTTGTGGCCGTCCGGATCGAGGAAATAGAGTGATTTGCCCTCACTTTTGTTGACCTTCCATTCTTTTACGCCTGAAGCTTTCAGCCTTTCGGCAAAAGCTTCAAACACTTCATCTTCAATGCTGAAGGCATAGTGCGTGTAATCTTTACCGATGGAAACGGCATCCAGTGAGAGGCACAGCCAAAGCTCACCTATCGAGAGATAAGCGCCATTCTTCCATTGTGCGCGGGGAGTGAATCCCAGCGTCTCAACATAAAAGGTGAAACTCGCAGAGACATTGCTTACAGCTAGAGTGATGTGATTCAGACCGGTCAGCATATTGAACTCAATACAAGAAGTTGTAGGGTTAATTTATCACAGGCGATGAGATGGAAAGCGGCTGCCACGTGGGTCGCTAAGCAAACTTCTGCAGAATTCTTATCGCCATTTCCATGCCCTGCTCACGCTCGGCATCATAGTGATGACCATCGTTTTGCGCTTCCTGCAAGACATCAATCAGCGACTGAACGGCGAACTCGCTTTTTCTGCCCAGAACTTCCAGCACCGCACCGCCTATCTCATTGCAAATGGCTTTTCCTTCCGCGTGTTCATTTTGCTCAGACATGACTGACTCCTTCGTGAACGTTAAGGTATTCAAACTCGCCATTAGTAACATGGACAGTGACGAACTTCATTTCATTGCAAAAATGAATCCCGTTAAAGCACCATTGCCACAAGCACAACAGTCAATAACAGCACATAAATTCGCGCATGCCAGACATCTGGCACGGCGGGAATGTATCTTTGTGCAACCAAAATGCCGATGAACCCTGTGACCACCAGCAACATAACAATTTTGAGACTAATAAATCCGAGGAAACCACTTGCCGGAATTATTTGCCAGCCGCCGATGGCATAAGTGATGGTGCCACATAGCGCTACCGGCAGCGAAAGCGGATTGGCAACGCTGATGCATTCCCGCATCGGATAGCCATGCCGTCGCAATAGCGGTACCGTCATGACACTTCCACCCACACCCAACATCGCAGCAATTGAACCGATAAGTATGCTGCCGCCTGTCACAGTAGCCCTCGATAGCCGGCGTGACGTGCTACCACTGAAGAAACCTTTACGAAGCAGGCAATCAGCAATCGTGACCAGCATATATAGGGTAAACAGTGAACGAACCCACTCTTCGCTTAACATTCCTGCCAGCCATGATCCGACCACCGCACCTATAGCGATAAACCAAATGAGGGGAAAACAGGCCTGTACTGCGATGGCACCCGCTCGCCAGTTTCGATAGCTCACCCACCCAGCGTTAAATATCATCACCGCCGTGGAGGTGGCGACGGCAATATGCATCGCATTGCCTGCCATTTCGGGCTGCCCACGCAACAACTGATAAACAAATGGCACGACGACAAAGCCGCCACCAAAACCAAACAGCACCGTAGTCACGCCAGTGGTAAAACCAGCCAGCACAATCAAGAGAATATCGCTCAAGGGACGTTCCACTTATAAATAAAGCCATAGCCTAACGCTCGCATGACCCACTTCCCATTTGAGCAACGCTCAATTACCCTTGCCAATCGGTCATAAGGAGTGAACGTGCGCAACACAAGCATTGACGATGTCGATTGGATAGAACGTGATGTGGTCGCGATGGGGAATGACTATGCGCAGGGGTTTGTACTGGCCCCCCACCAGCACCGCCGGGCCCAATTGCTTTATGGCGCAACGGGGCAGATGCATGTATCAACTCAGGACGGAGAATGGGTCGTGCCGCCACAGCATGCGGTGTGGATCCCGCCGGAAACCCTTCATGCGGTGAAATTTGTCGGCGTAACGACGCGAAGCCTGTACATCACACCTGCGTGCGCAGCACGGATAAGTGACCGCATTCGCTGCGAGGTTATCAGCGTATCGCCCCTGTTACGTCAGCTGTTGCTGGACGCAGTGGACTTGCCGCTGCTTTATGGCGGTGAACGTGAATGCGCGCTGATCAACTTGCTATTACTCGAGCTGGGAGCGATGCCTGCGCGAGAATTCGATATCCCCCTGCCACGACAACCCGCATTGTTGGCGCTGTGCCAGGCATTCCTGCTTGCCCCCTCCATCCACGATCCTGCAGATCGCTGGGCAAAAATGATGTTTATGAGTGCCAGCACCTTTCGCCGCCATTTCTTGCAGCAAATCGGTATGACTTTCTCCGCCTGGCGTCAGCGAGCCTGTGTGGTCAGCGCGCTGTCCTTGCTCATTAAGGGCAAGTCGGTGAATGAGGTCGCTTTATCGCTGGGTTATGACAATGGTTCGTCTTTTGCGACTATGTTCCGCCGCGTAACCGGCCAGCCGCCTTCGTTTTATCATCCCTTTTGAGATATAAGCACTTAGTTATCCCTACCAGAAACTACGGTTCCTGAAGTACGGACTTTGCAGCTTTTACGCCAGCCGTCTTTGAACGCAGAAATGGAAGTTCATTTCTTAACTGCGTCAGCAACAACAGCAGTGACCGCTTTAAACCGGAAGTAATTGCGCCAGCATCTGACCAGCCATGCGTGCTGTCTCCCGTAAACGCTCCACGCTTGCGCCCTGCCGTGAGCGAGCCGACAAACCCGACATGATCGTCACCATAAAATCGGTTATTCGAACAGCCTGTTCTGGATAGCGCTCGGCAATATAGGCATGGAACATCTTCTCGGCCGCTGTATGAAAACCGCAGGCCACCTCGCGCGCAGAAAGATCATCGCTATGGATACCTTCCAGCACCAGACATCCTGTGGCTTCTGGATCGGCAGCATAGCGACTTGCAGCTTCATCCAGTACCGCAGAGAGACACTCCGCCACCGGACGATCGTGACGCAAAAGCGCTTTGAAACTGATAGCGCCATTTTGGGCATATCGATCAAGCACCAGCCGATAAAGCCCGAGTTTACTGCCGAAGGCGGCATAAAAGCTGGGCGGATTGATGCCAAAGGCTTTGGTCAAATCCCCCACACTCACCTTGTCGTAACCACACGAGTGAAACAAATTCTGTGCAATGCATACCGCCTGTTCCGCATCAAACTTGCGTGGGCGGCCTGGCGTACGGCTAATTTTTGTAGTCATCACTACATATTCCTTTGACAACCTGACTGACTCAATAATATTGTAATGACCACTACAATACAATTGAGGACACTCTAATGGCGGTATTTACTAACAAATCGGTACTGGTGTTGGGCGGTAGTCGGGGCATTGGTGCGGCAATCGTGCGGCGTTTTGCCTCCGAAGGTGCTGCGGTGGTGTTCAGTTACGCCGGCTCGAGCGAAGTGGCAGAAAAACTGGCGGAAGACACAGGCAGTAAAGCGGTTCAGGCGGATAGCGCCGATCGCGATGCCGTGACTAAGCTGGTACGCGATTCCGGGCCTCTGGATGTGCTGGTGGTGAATGCGGGCGTGGCAATTTTTGGTGATGCGTTAGAGCTGGAAAGCGATGCCATAGATCACTTATTCCGCATCAACATTCACGCACCTTATCACGCTGCGGTGGAAGCCGCCCGTCAGATGCCAGAAGGCGGTCGCATTATCGTCATTGGTTCCGTCAACGGAGACCGGATGCCAATGCCAGGCGGCGCAGCCTATGCCGTCAGTAAATCGGCCCTGCAAGGATTAGCGCGCGGTCTGGCCCGTGACTTTGGACCACGTGGTATTACGGTGAATGTCGTCCAGCCGGGTCCCGTCGACACCGATATGAATCCGGCAGACGGCCCGATGAAGGAGCTGATGCACAGTTTTATGGCCATTCAGCGTCACGGTAAACCTGAAGAAGTGGCCGGTATGGTTGCCTGGATTGCCGGTCCGGAAGCTTCATTCGTGACAGGCGCTATGCACACGATTGATGGCGGATTTGGCGCGTAAGATGTCATCGTTGAATTTGAGCCAGGTTGCCCCACTAAAACCTGGCTGCATTTGCTCTTTCAGCTGTGAGTATTCAGATATGACTCATCGCTCCTCACCTGATTTCTGCCCGCCTGCTTAGCGGAATAAAGCGCCATATCGGCCTGCCTGATCAACAACTGAGCCGAGCGATTTTCTCTCTCAGTGTTCAGCGATGCACATCCCGCGCTCAGCGTCACCCGTTGGGAAGCTAACAGAGACGAGTCATGGATGATGTCCTGCTCACGTACAGCTTGCACAGCAGCAGCAGCCACCGCCATCGCATGTTCAATATCAGCACCGGGAAGTACGATGGCGAACTCTTCTCCGCCATATCGTGCCACCAAATCGGTACCGCGCAGAGAGATGGCGTTTATCGCCTGCGCCACACGCTTCAGGCATTCGTCCCCGGCCACATGGCCGTAAGTGTCGTTATAGCGTTTGAAATAATCGATATCGATCATCACCAGCGAAACCGGCTCGTTGTGCGTGTCAGCGGCCAGGATGCACTCCTCAAGGTAGCGATCAAATGCACGTCTGTTCGCCAGCCCCGTTAACGCATCCGCATGCGCCAGTCTGTTCAGTGCATGGTTGGCTACGCTCAGTTCATCACGAAGATTGGTCAGTTCAAGCTGGTAATGCAAGCTGTGCCGGGCCTGACGCAGCACGAATACGCCCATGGCAACGATGGCGGATAATAGTGCAAGACTCAGCAACACATCCTGTACGCGTCCTTTCATCCATTTAATGAATAGGCTATGCGTGTCATACCCTGCTGCAACCACCAGCGGGTAACGATCCGATCGTGCAAAACCAAAGATACGCGGTTTGCCATCAAGTGCAGAGGTCCACTGCCCGCTTCCGCGGTTGGTGCCCTGCAGCATCTGCTGAAACAGGTGACTGGAAGAGAGATCTTTGCCGATAAAACTATCAGGCATCGGCCGTGCGTATAACACCGAACTGTCTGCCAGCATCAGGACCAGTACGTCCTTCGCCCCCATCTCGTAATAAGCGTAAAAGTGCCGGAAATAGTCAACTTTCACCGTAGCCAGCAAAACGCCCTGAAACCCGCGCAGCGCATCGCTGATGCGAAGTGAGACGGGGATCACCAGATCACCGGTGCTTCGGCTACGGATCACCGGACCAAGATGAATGCTGTTGCGCGGATTGTCGCGTTGAAACCTAAAGTATTCGCGATCGGAGTTATTGATGTCTGCCGGTATCTGCGATGCAGAGGTGGCTATCCATTTGCCCTGGGCGTCGTAATAGAAAAGTCCGTGCAGCTGCGGCAATCGCCCCTGAAGCTCCCGCATGGTCTGGCTCAGATTGCGGCTATTGATACCGGTCACCAGCTGCGATTCAACGTCACGCTGCATTTCACGCATCGCGAGCTCAGTCTGCAAGAAGGTATCTTCCGCCTGCCGCGCCTGCGACAGCGCCAGGTTCGTCGCTGTTTCTTCACACTGCCTGACGGTGTCATTCCAGTCCTGATGCAGCGTCCATATGCTGATACCTAACACCGCGGCGATAAGCACAATGCCTGCAAGCGTGATACTTCTGATGAGGGAGTGATAAAGGAGCCCTGCCTGTTCGCGCGTGTCTTTTTTATCCATCCTTATCCCCATCAACTTTATCCAGCATTCAGTTAAGCAGATAAAGAGAAATGCGTAAGCTTGCCTGGCATTACCCGCTAAAAAGGCTGAACTATAGGATATTTCTTGCTGCCTGGTGTTGATAACGCTCAGGAATGATTACCAATTGATATCAGTAAAAATGACGAAGGGAGTTAAACAAGAACGTCTGAATAAAGATATGTATTTCTGTGATGATTTTTAGAATGCCATAATCAAATTTCTTTTATAGACGCCATGTTGAAACTGACCTGCCTGACAGGCCAGTTTCTATCGATGACAGGTTTTAAATATTTAATCCAGTGCGCCTTTATTATTCAACCTTCTGAAGAAAGCCTTTTTATGACGCACCGGATTAACAACATGAACTGGCTTCTCTTTCAAGGAGGCAGTTCCGACGATTGCTTAGGCCGATTCAGCAATGACCGATTTAAACTGAGCGTGCCACATATTATAAAACTTGCCCTGTTTACCCATCAACAGAGCAAAACTTCCGTTTTCGATCACCTTTCCATCCGCCATCACCACGATTCTGTCGAACTCTCTGATATTTCCCAGACGGTGAGTCACGGCGATAACCGTCGTATCGAGTGAAAGGATTTCATTAAACAGGCGATGTTCAGTTTCTGGATCGAGCGAGGATGAAAACTCATCAAAGATGAACAGATTGGCTTTCCGGTATAACGCACGCGCGATCGCCAGCCTTTGCCACTGCCCGATTGAAAGTTCATCACCGCCAAACTGTTTACCCAGTCGGGTCTGCTGCGGATGAGGAAACGCGACTTTATTGAGTAAATCGCCAACCTGAGTGGAATGCGCTTCTGTGTCATACTGACTCAGTGCGATATTCTCACCGACGGTAAATTCATACTTGCCGTAGTCCTGAAACACAGTTGCCACCTGCTGGCGGTAACCGTCAATCTCCAGACTTTGTAGTGGAACACCGGATACGCTGATATCACCCTGTTCATAGGCATACATCCGCAGCAGCATTTTAATCAGCGTGGTTTTACCACTTCCGTTATCCCCCAGAATCGCCACTTTCTCACCTGCCCTAATCTCAAGATCAATGCCGTCTAAGGCCTTCTTGCTTCGGCCTTCATAACCAAAGCTAAGATGCTTAATACTGAGTGAGAACGGCGTGTTATCGGTGAGTAATCTTTGGCCGTTGGTAACGGGCTCAATCTCCTCGGTCATAAAGGAGTGGTAACTATGAAAAAAGCTGCCCATTGATGTCAGATTGGCACCGTAATTCGCAATTTCATCCAGATGCGATTTCATCATCACAATGGACTGAAACACCATCACTAACGCGCCCACCGCGATATCACTGCTGCGCAGATTGCTCAGGAAAAGATACACCCCGGCAAATAGCATCACCAGGCTAAGCAGCATGGCGGGAATGGGCGTTATCAGCGCCCTGACGCGTTGCTGGTGCATACGTTGATAGGTATTAAATGCTGACCCTGAGAACTTTTTTAGCAGATAACTACCCAGCCCATAGAATCGAATTTCCTGTAAAAAGCTTTTATCCATACTGACACCATAGACGTAACGCATTGCAATTGCGTCCTTAGAGTTTTTGAATAACTCGTGCACGTATTTTTTCTGGATATGGATATTAATGATAATCATCGGTAATACGGACAAGGCGCAAATGGCCGCCCCAATCCCTGAATACGCAATCAGCACCAGTAGCAAGCTTCCAGCCATCACGGTGGCTCTGAATGAGTAAATAATGCAAATGATGAAATTAAGCGGTCGGTATGCTGCTTCTTTTTTCAAAAATTCCAGCTGCTCGTAACGCTCCTTGTTATCAAACAGGCTCAGAGTAAAAGATTCATTCATTCTCCGCATAATATTTGCGCTGAAATGGCTGGTCGAAGTTTCCGTCACATCACCCTGAATAAGATTCACCAGCGGGGTCATCAGTTGAATACCCAGCAAAGACAGACACCAGATAGCGACACTGAACATCAGTGCATGATCACTGATTTGAGGCGTATGAAGTGTGTTAATTATCTTTCCTGTCATGAAGACATTAAGCGCCGGTATCAGGCCCTGAAGAAGGACGATGGCGATAAGTGCAGTAATACGAAGCGGGCTGGATGCAAAGACGTACCTGATTGCCAATAACACTGACTGCCTCTCTTGTTGCAGTTGGAATGGGTCACGCGGGTTGCAAACAATGATAGTTGAGAATGAAATTCATTTACACTAATCGCTCACATCTACTTCGCAGCGCGTAATGAGGAAAAGCGAACAGAATTATCAAACATGTAATTAATAACCATTCTCACTTGCGCTATACTCCTCCCTCCCTTCCGCCAACCCGGTACGAAGGCGCAGTAACAAAGACTGGAGGATGAAGATGATCGCAGAGAAGGTTATCCGCATTGCGGCGGCAATCATGATCAATGCGGAGGGATGCGTACTTTTAGTCCGCAAGCGCGGTACACGTTATTTTATGCAGCCCGGAGGGAAAATTGAGTCGACTGAACAGCCAGTGGCTGCATTGATTCGTGAACTCAAAGAGGAACTGCAAATCAATGTCACCGAGCAGGATACGCAATATGTAGGCCAGTTCACTGACACAGCCGCAAATGAGCCAGGACATACGCTCATCGCTGAAATATTCACTGTTCTTGCACCCACTACGACGATTACGCCAGCAGCTGAGATTGAAGAGATCACCTGGCTCCATCCATCCGATGATGCTTCGCTACCATTAGCCCCACTCACCAGCCAGCAGATAATCCCCCTCATATTGAACGCAGGCCAAAGCGCTCACTGAGTCTACCTATTGCCAGCCAGTCATGATAAGCAAGAGCAAACGTGAAATGAATGGGATCTTCACCTGATCAGGATCGCGTAGTGCGACTCGATCCTGTGGAACAACCACTATAGAGAGTAAACCACTCCTTCATACCCTGACGCGCTGCAATGATGACAATTATCCGTTCCTGTGCACTCGCGCTCATCACCTTTATGTTAGTAATTACTAACACCAGTATTGGCAAGCCTTGCGAGGTTAGTAATCACCAGGGGGGTAGATTAAACATAACCACTGTAGTGAGTAGTTACTCTCTATAGTGGTTGTTTCTACTCTCTATAGTGGATGTTTGATCCTCTGCCCTGCAAATCAACGATCTTGCGATCGATATGGGATCTTCAAGTTCTTCCGATATGTGCATTGCTTGAAATTTTACTCTCTATAGCGGTTAGCCAAAAAATCAAACATCAAAAATGAATACTATAAATCATAGACTTAAGATAATTAAACGAAACCAAATAACCGCTATAGAGAGCAAGCTCACTCTCTATAGCGGTTATTGCAGGATGCGAAAATCCCGCAATAGCGTTCCTGTTAGCAGGATCTCAGGCTAAGCCGCTCATCAATGCCACCAGCAGTGCTATCCACTGTAGTGAGTAACTCCTCTCTATAGTGGATATACATAGAAGGAAAAGCAGTTTTCGGCAGTAAAAGTGAGTAAGTTAAAGATAATAAAGCAATAATCATTGTGATTTAGGCGATATTGAACATAAATCACACTGTTATCTGAACAAATATCCCTCAATAATCATCAGATAACTCAATAAGATAGAAGTGATAACGTCACTTCCGTCGAATAACCACTATAGAGAGCACATACCTACTCTCTATAGTGGTTGTTAAATCTGGGGACGATCCTGGATCATTCCATGACGACTCACCATAAGCAGTCCCCTCTTCTATCACATTGAAAGCTGTCACATTGCGGGTTTTGGGCTGGTAATGGTGCAAATTGTGAGCGACTTCCAGATAACCACTATAGAGAGTACAAGCCTACTCTCTATAGTGGTTACTGGGTCACAAATGTCTTGATAGCAGTGAATGTGGGAGGTGAAAGGCGTGGACTGCAGCAGCAAATAACCGCTATAGAGAGTAAGTGCTCTCTATAGCGGTTATCAAACGGAGGGCTAATTTAGAAGGCTACTTCACTTTACCTTTGCGGATTTCCTCGAGGATCTTCAGCTCCGCTTTTGACAGCATCACCATTTCACCCTGCGGCTCGCTGACTGCAGCAACATCATTGGTCTCTATAGGATCATCCAACTCCAGCTCATCTTCGAGTATGTCCGGCAGCTTGAGTGGCAGCTCTGCAGGTTTGAGCTTAGGTCGGCGATAGTGAATGTGGAATACCACGGAGCTACCGCGTTTTAGTTCAGTGTAATCAAGGTAACCAATGTCTTTGAGCTGTTCCATCGCCCTGCGTACGGTCGCGTTTTGCGTGATGGGACGAGATGTCAGATTTAGACGCTGTCGCAGGCGCGCCATGGAGATGGGCGCCGGATTAGGAGGCAGGCTTTCGATAAAGGTATAAAGCGCCTGAGCGGACTCCTTACGAGCCAGAGCGTTAATGGCACGAAGCTGCAGCAAAACCTTGCGATCAAACTGATACAGCTCGAACAGCTTGGGATCGGCCTGAAGCTCGACCGTATCCTTTTTGACACTGTATTTAGCGGATTGCACCAGATGCGTGACATAGAGTTCATCTTTGTCAGCAGTACCGAACTGGATGGTATTGGATGCAATGCGGATCAGCGAAGCTTCCAGTCGCTCCCTCAGCTTGGCTGAAGATCGAGAGGAAGGAATGCCACACAGTTTGACGAACTCGACGAAGGGTAAAACGACTTTGTCATTGGTGACGTTGTACTTTGCAAACGCGTGAATGATCCCGACCCACGTCTTGAAATCATTGTCCATATCAAGTCGCTGGCCAATGATCCTGATCTTCTCATAACCTTCTGATTTAACGAGCGACAGTAACTTGAGTTCGTTCGTGACATCAGTAACGGCTGTCGTGTCGTTTTTACGGTTATTGGTCGATTTTAACGTAGGAACGAACAGGCCCAATCGCATTAAAGCAACCGGTTGAACAGTGTTATCTCTGTTGGGGGTAAGTACAACCAGTTCGCCAGTTCGTTTATCTGTTTCTGAAAAGGCTTCAACTATCTTGTTGTTTTTTAGCTCATTTTCCGACATTTTCGAGGATCCGGTTTATACACAGGGACATCGCGCGTTTACTCTCTATAGCGGATACTAGCACTCACTTCATCGGTTAGACTACTCTCTATAGAGGATAATTTACTCTCTATAGCGGTTAGTTTACTCTTTATAGCGGTTAGCGATATCTCCTCAGGGCTTGTGGCACAAGGCTTTAACCGTAGTGGGGATCTATTTGGAACTTCTATGATCTTATGAGGATCTGTTCTTGGATCGGGTCAGTGAATAATGGGGATAACCATTCCGGGATAACGGCGGCTGAAATTCAGTCAATCACGTCACTGGAAATCAAAGTTATGCACAGCGGGATCAGTTACACACAGCTTGCATTCTTGCCTGCTCACTACAGCGGTTATCAGTCACTCTCTTCATCGGTTGTTTCACTCATTTCATCGGTTATTTTCCTCTCCACAGCGGTTAGTTTACTCCTTATAGCGGTTATTAAGGCCCTTTCAGACCAGTCATATCAAGGCCTGCAGCGATCCGGGATCTTCTTTGATCTCAATGGGATCTCATTATGATCGAATAATTGGATCTACCCTGTGGATAAAGGGGATAAAAATCAGCGTTAAATGAGACTGTTAAGCAGATTTCAGCCGGAATACGGTGATTTGGTTCAATTCTCAATGTCGATCCCGAGAAAAGATCCCCTTGTATAACTTGTTGGCCTGGATGACCCCAGATTTTGGTATAAACACGATCATCAATCAGATGTTCGTAAATTCAGCCTGTACAGGGTTTTTGGCGCGTTGAGAGGATTGGGCTTACCAGATACGATAATTGAACTTAAATGGCTTAGAAGGCTGCTGAAGCGCTTAGAAGCACAGATTCAAACGAGCGTGGGTTACTGAAAAGTGGGAACAATAAAAAGGACGTGAAAATCACGTCCATTTAGGATTTGCGTTGTATGAAGGAGCCGGATCAAGACTTAGAAAGGATCGCCTTAATAGCAATATCGATCTCTTCCAGCGTATTGGCAGGCAAACGGTGGAATTCATACTGCACATGGCGTTTTTCTGCGTTAGTTTTGCGTTTAGCGTAAGCGGTACGATCTGAGAAATGGCCAAACTTCTCAGTGGTGACACTTTTGTTTTTCACCGGTTTCACCAGCTGCTTTTTAGCGGTGGTGAAAAACGACAGGATCCGGGTTTTCTGATCATCGGAAGCCAGTTTATGCAGCGCCTGATCGTCATCCATTCGCTCTTTGACCTGAGCGACGACCTCTTTGACCGCCACACCCTCTGCTTTCGCTTCTTCTGCCACATCCAGCAGCAGTTTGTAGTCCGGAATGCTGAGGTCGGAAACAACCGGGATTAACTCGATGAACTCAGCAGGAACCCACGCAGCCTGAAAAGCACGCGTTACTTTGGCGTTTGAGATCCCTTCTGCTTTCGCGATCTCTGTCTTGTTCATACCCTGCGCTTCCATCATCAGGAAACGTTGACCCAATTCTCGCAGATTGTGTTCTTTTGCAGTCTGAATATCGGCGGCCAGCTGGCGGGCATCACTGATATCAATGTCATCCTCGGTCACCAGAACTTCGAGACCCGTACCGGCAAACAGACAAGCTGCGCGACGACGAGATCCATCCATAATTTCAATGCGACCATCCACTAGGCGGCCAATCGCTGGGAAGAACTGCTGCAACTCAATGGTGCGCGTAATGTCTTTTACTGATTCTTCGGTCAGCGCTGATTGATCTCGTCCATTCACCTGCGCGTCAACAAAGGTTTTGCTTTCCACTTCACCACTTGGGATGAGCTGGCGACTGAATGTCGCCGTGTTTCCGGACTTCAGGGTAAATACGCGTGACTGATTGCCGCTGTTGATAAAGCTCGACATCTGCGACTGGCCCATGGTGCGGCCAATTCTTTTGAGAGATTTGGGTTCGGTCACTTGGTACTCCTGATATATTCAATGCGGTCAAAAACAGCGCGTGAAAAATTCTCGGCTTCCTGTTTCGCCTTTCTGAGTGCATCGGCACTGCCTGGGTACGAAGTCGGATTTGCGCTGATCACCGTGTCAAATGACTCACCGCAGCGCTCAAAACCATCTAAACGGGGTAATACCGCATCCAGCATCGATTTTGTGAACACTTCACGTGCATAGCTATGAGACGTAATGTGGTCATGTTTGGTGGTCATCTTCGACATAAAGCCAATATTTGCTTTCAATCTTGGCTCTATCCCCTCGTTCTCAATGCGCTCAAGCATTTCCGGCAGTCGCGTCAGGTATTTCATCGTTGAGTGAAAATCAACCTGTGCTGGCGGTGTCGGCGTGAGCAGTAGGTCACTGGCGGCAATGGCATTGAGCATAAAGGCATCAAGATGTGGCCCGGTGTCGATGAAAATAAAATCGTAATCTTTAGCCAGACGATCAATGACGTTGCGACGCAGGACTTCCGATGGAGCGATGCCGGGTAGATTCTCAGCAACCAGTGCATCCCAGTCGCTGGCGACAAAACCATCATCGATCGAAGCGGGCATCACATCGACGCCTGGCATCACAGTGGGTTTCACAAACTGTTCACGCAGCTGCTCAGTGCTGACATCGTTCAGCATCGCCTGTGCAGCCGTTTCCAGCACCGAACCGACACTGTTGGTATGGCTGAGGAACATGGTGCTGGAGGCCTGCGGATCCAAATCAATCACCAGAATTCGCAGATCATTATGCAGCAAGCCTGGGTGAGCACGTAAACCGTGTGCCAGGGTAACGGTCGTGACGGTTTTGGACACGCCACCTTTGAGATTTACAACAAAAACGACGAAGGGATCTTTATGTTTGTCGCGATATTTGGGCACCTTGCGATGCTTATAGATATCGACGACGTTTTGAATGCTCATTGCATATTGAGAAGTGCTGCCCGTCTGCTTTCTGCCGAATTCATAACCCGCCTCTTCCATCTCACTGATGGCGGCGGCAACCGCGTGTTTACTCAACAGCGGTAAGTTGGCGACGGCATTACGAGTAAAGGTATGGTAGTAGCCTTGCTGGTTAAATTCCTGACGCTGCTGCTCGATATGGCTGCTGAGTCCGTGCAGCATGCCATTCGCACGGTTGGCGATGTCAAACACGTCACCGTAATCACGCTTCAT
>NZ_AP035907.1:0-954251 GCF_059731115.1 Type-E symbiont of Plautia stali | reverse complement strand
ATTACAGTGAACATTAACACTGTTTATAGTGAACATTCTACAGTCTATAGTGAATATTATGCTGATTGTAGTGAACGTTTTTCTGATTATAGTGAACGCGATCACCTTCTCAGGCCTTGTGGGGTGCGGCTTACAGCGATCGGGGATCTCTTAGGATCTCTTTAAGATCTCTCTATGATCTTTCTTTAAGATCTATTCACTGTATAACTGCATAACCCTATGAAGAATCAGCTTCTAACATTAAAAACTGTAAGAATATGCAGGTCAGTAAGATTGATCCCACCAATGGCGAAAAAACATTAATTCTCTGCGAAGAAGATCCGCTTCTTTCATCAGAAGAGAACAACTTCCTCATTATTATTCATTTTTCATCAATCTCTCCTAAGCGTAAGGTGAAACCCATATTCACACCCTACAACTCATGACGAAGGCATCTTATGACTGACAACGTTATTTCACGTAACCCTACCACTGGCGAAATCATCGCAACCTATCCGTTGCAGAATGCCGCTGAACTCGAAGCTGCGTTGCAGACCAGCGCGGATGCTTTTGCACAATGGCGAGCCACCAGCATGGCACAGCGTGTCATCGTATTGCGGCAGTTAGCTGAACAGATCCGCCAGCGTCAGGATCAACTTGCAGAAATGGCCACGCTGGAAATGGGCAAACCGATCGCCCAAGCACGTGCTGAAGTTTTGAAATGCGCCAATCTCTGTGATTGGTACGCAGAACAAGGTCCGGCCATGCTGGCTGATAAACCCACGCTGGTGGAAAATCAGCAAGCCTGGCAGTCGTTTCGCCCGTTAGGTGTGATCCTCGCAGTGATGCCCTGGAACTTCCCCTACTGGCAGGTGCTGCGCGGTGCCGTTAGTATGCTGCTGGCAGGAAACACTTATGTACTGAAACATGCGCCAAACGTGATGGGTGCAGCACATCTGATGACCGAATTGTTTGATGCGACCGATCTGCCAAAAGGTGGCTTCACCGTGATTAACGTGGATAACGATGGCGTTTCGGCTGCAATTAAAGATCCGCGTATTGCGGCAGTTGCGGTGACAGGAAGTGTGCGGGCGGGCGGTGCTATTGCAGCACAAGCCGGTGCGGTATTGAAAAAAACCGTGCTGGAACTCGGCGGCGCAGATCCTTTTATTGTTCTGGCAGATGCCGATCTGGATGCCGCAGTAGCTTCAGCGGTCACAGGACGCTACCAGAACACCGGACAGGTGTGCATGGCAGCCAAACGGTTCATCATTGAGGAAAGTGTCGCAGAAGCGTTTGAGGCGCGTTTTAGCGCGGCTGTGCAGGCACTAAAAATTGGCGATCCGTTGAATGAAGAAACTTATATCGGGCCAATGGCGCGTTATGATCTGCGTGATGAGTTAGACCAGCAGGTACAGCAGACCCTGAAACAAGGTGCGCGCCTGGTTATCGGTGGTCATAAGATCGATGGCGTTGGCAACTACTACGCACCAACGATCCTTGCTGATGTGACACCCGACATGATCGCCTTCCAGCAGGAGATCTTTGGCCCTGTGGCGGCGATTACCGTAGCACGTGATGCGCAGCATGCATTAGAACTGGCAAACGACAGCGAATTTGGTTTGAGCGCCACCGTGTGGAGCAGTAACGAAGCGGTTGCCAATGAGCTGGCAGAGAAACTGGAAACCGGCGCCGTGTTCATCAATGGCAACGGTGCTTCCGATCCCCGCGTGGCGATTGGTGGTGTGAAGAAGAGCGGCTATGGTCGTGAACTTTCCAGTTTTGGCGTTCACGAATTCTGTAATATCCAGACCGTCTGGAAAAACCGTCGTTAAGACTTTTAGGGCGTGCACTGCACGCCCTTATTCCACGCTCTATCTCCTGCCTTACTGTTAATCCTCGGTTAAAATTGTTGTGGAGTAGCTCAAAGAATCCGCTAATGGTATTACAAAGGTATTGTTAGTGGTGTTAGATTGGCCTCACCTACACCGGGGAGTCCTATTTTAATGAAAACAACAATCCCAAAATTATCCTTCATGATGTTTCTCGAGTGGTTTATCTGGGGGGCATGGTTTGTGCCGCTCTGGGCTTTCCTCAGCAAAAACGGCTTTTCGCCGGTTGAGATTGCCTGGTGCTATGCCTGTACTTCGATTGCCGCCATCCTGTCGCCGATCCTCGTTGGATCGTTGGCAGACCGCTTCTTCCAGGCGCAGAAAGTGTTATCGCTGCTGATGATCGTCGGTTCCATTCTGATGTATTTCGCGGCCCAGCAGACGCACTTCAGTGGTTTCTTCCCACTGCTGCTGTTGTATGCGCTCACTTACATGCCGACCATTGCGCTGACTAATAGTATTGCTTTCTCGCATGTCAAAGATGTCGAACGTGATTATCCACGCGTGCGGGTAATGGGCACTTTAGGCTGGATTGCGTCAGGCATTGCCTGTGGTTTCCTGCCGCCGCTGATGGGCTATGGCGACATTTCTGCCAGCAATGTGCCGCTGCTGATCACTGCTGCCAGTTCACTGGTATTGGGGATCTTTTCGCTAATGCTGCCGGCAACCGAGCCGAAAAGCACCGGCAAATTCAGCCTGCGTGTGGCATTGGGGCTGGATGCGCTGCATCTCCTGAAAGATCGCAGTTTCCTGGTGTTCTTCGTCTGCTCATTCCTGTTCAGCATGCCGCTGGCGTTTTACTACATCTTTGCCGAAGGCTACCTGACGGAGGTGGGCCTGCCACACGCCACCGGTTGGATGACGCTGGGTCAGGTATCGGAGATCTTCTTCCTGCTGGCACTGCCATTCTTTATCAAGCGCTTTGGCATCGGCAAAGTGTTGCTGCTTGGCTTAACCACCGCAGCGCTACGCTACATATTCTTTGTGTTCGGCGGCGATCAAAATGCCCTGACGATTGGCCTGTTGTTTATGGGCATCCTGCTGCACGGCGTCAGCTATGACTTCTACTTCATCACGGCTTACATCTACGTTGATAAAAAAGCACCGGTCGCGATGCGCAACGCAGCACAGGGCCTGATCACGCTCGCATGCCAGGGGATTGGCAGCTTGCTGGGCTATCGTCTCGGTGGATATTTGATGCAGGAGATGTTCGCGTACGACCAGCCACGCAATGGCCAAACGTTCAACTGGGCGGGCATGTGGATGTTTGGCAGCGTGATGATCATCATTATCACCATTGCCTTCATCGTGCTGTTCCGCGATGGCAAAAACGCAGTGAAGAATTAACCGCTTTCGAGCAATCAGCCACCGCTGATAGCCATAAATAAGAGATGTAATGATGACAATGACACTCCGGGAAAAACGGATTTTAGGCGCTTTCTATGGTCAGGCACTGGGCGATGCGATGGGCATGCCATCGGAATTGTGGCCGCGCAGTCGCGTTAAGCAGCATTTTGGCTGGATTGATGGTTTTCTGCCGGGGCCTGCCGAAAACAATGCCGCCTGTTATTTTGGCCGTGCGGCATTTACTGACGATACGTCGATGGCGCTGGCTTTGGCAGATGCGATAGTCACGCATGATGGCGATATCAACGCGGAGACCATTGGTGCCAATATCCTGCTCTGGGCAGAGGAGTTTGATGCCTTCAACAAAAACGTATTGGGACCCACATCCAAAATAGCCCTGAATGCACTGAAAATGGGAACGCCAGTGACGCAACTGGAGAACAACGGCATGACCAATGGCGCGGCGATGCGCGTTTCGCCACTAGGTTGCCTGTTGCCAGCCAAAGATCTGGACGCCTTTATTGACGCCGTCGCACTGGCATCCAGTCCTACGCATAAATCTGATATCGCCATCGCGGGGGCAGTGGTGATTGCCTGGGCGGTTTCACGAGCCATTGACGGCGCAAGCTGGACATCCATCCGCGATGAACTGCCTGCGATTGCACGCGCTGCGCAGGAAAAACGCGTCACGACCTTTAGCGCGTCCATGGCCGCGCGTGTTGAGCTGGCGCTGAGCGTTGTGGCGCAGGGCAGAGGCGTGGAGTCAACGATGCAGCAGATTTATGATTTGGTAGGCACCGGGACGGCCACCATCGAATCGGTTCCAGCTGCTATTGCAATGGTTGAGCTGGCCAATACCGATCCGAATCGCTGCGCTATTCTTTGTGCCAATCTGGGTGGCGATACCGATACCATCGGCGCGATGGCGGTGGCCATTTGCGGAGCGCTGCATGGCATTGATGGGATTGATTCACAGTTAAAAGCCGAACTGGATGCTGCCAACGCGCTGGATTTCACTCGCTATAGCAACGCATTCATGCGTTTCCGTCAGCAGCGTGAGGCCGTTTATGCTGACGCCTGATGACCTGAACCGGCTGGAAGGACGTCTGCCGGTGTGCGTGATTGGCGCCGCTGTGGTGGACGTGATTGCTGATGCCTATTCGTTACCGCATCGGGGAAGTGATATTGAACTCCACCAGCAGGGCGTTAACGTGGGCGGTTGTGCGTTGAATGTAGCGATCGCCCTGCATCGGTTGGGCATTCCATCCATCAACGCGCTGCCGCTGGGTAACGGCATTTGGGCCAGTATTGTGCGGCAGAAGCTGATGGAATATGGCATTCACAGCGTGCTGGAAACCAGCAAAGGAGACAATGGCTGGTGTCTGGCACTGGTGGAGCCGGATGGTGAGCGCACTTTTCTGTCGGTTAGCGGTGTCGAAAATCTTTGGGATGCTGAACTGCTGCGCACATTGCCACAACCCCCACACCGTTGGATCTACCTGTCTGGCTATCAACTGACCAGCAAAAGCGGCGATGTGCTGATCGACTGGCTCGAACACCAGGCGCATAACTATCAATTGCTGGTGGATTTCGGTCCGCGTTTGGCTGACATCGGTGAGCGTCAATTTGCCCGTATTATGGCGCTAAAACCACTGATTACAGTGAACAGACAGGAAGCAGAGTTACTGTGGCTGGAGCGTTTGAACCAGCATCAAGCCTTTGATGCCCGTCAGTTAATGGCTCAATGGCAACAACACTTTGGCGCGGGGTTGGTGGTGCGTCTAGACAGTGATGGCGCAGGTTATATCGATGCGGAATCGCAGGGTTGGATCCCTGCTCTGGCAACGCAAGTAGTCGATACGATTGGCGCCGGTGACAGCCATGCGGGGGGAGTGTTAGCCGGGCTCGCGTCAGGTTGGTCGCTGGCGGAAAGTGTGGCATTGGGTAATGCCGTGGCGTCTTATGTGGTGTCACAACGCGGTGGTGATTGTGCACCCGATCGCGCCACGCTGCAGAGCTATTGGCAGCAAAGACTTACTCAGCAATAAACACGTACATGTCGCTGCGGCAGTAGCTGATGCTGTACTCCAGAGGATTGCCTTGCGCGTCAAGTGCCAGCTGTTTAATCACTAACACAGGGACATTGGTGGGCAGGGCAATCTGCTGCTGGAGCGCTTCATCAGGCATGCGGGCACTCACTCTGCTTTGGGACTTAACAGGCAAAATCTGTTGCTTGTTAAAGTAATCATACAAAGAAATTCCAATGTCATCGGCATCTGCAATAAAGCGTGCCGGCACCCAGGATTCTTCAACTGACACCGCTTGCTGATCGACATAACGAATACGCTTCAGCAAGTAGACTTCGCTACCTTGGCTTAATCCCAGTTTTTCACCGATTTCCGCGCTGCACTGAATTTTGCTCTTATTAATCCACACCGTATCAGGCTTTTTACCGCGTAAAACCGCCTGCTGCGACAAACCTTTGGGCTCTTTCAACGAATACTCAAACTGGCTGCAAATCTGTGTGCCGTAACCGCGCGAACGAAACACCACCCCCTCTTTTTCCAGCTCATCCATCGCTTTACGCACCGTAATACGCGAGATGCTGAGCGACTGGCTGAATTCTCGCTCACCGGGCAGGATCTCTTCATGCACCAGGATGCCATCACGCACCGCCTCTTTGATGGCGGCGGCAAAGCGCTTGTACAACGGCGTACGGCTCTCTTCAGCCAGTGTGGTGGTAAGCCGCGAAAACAGCGGATTCTGTTCAGTCATAGCGGGCTGAGCACTCAATTGGGTTAGCCAGGGGTGAGATATGATACTGAATTTTCACCGTTCGCGTAGCGACTTTAACCACATGTTATTGCGGTTATTAGCGCTTAGATTCAACCAATCCTTTCGCTTGTAATTTGACCTAACCCGTAACGAAGACTATAGTCACGCTTACGGATATTTTAAGGCAAGGAGGGGTAAATGGGCATTTACCTGACGCCAGAATTTCAGGAAGAGAGATGTAATGCACGCATCAATGATAAAATTTTGTGTAAAGCTGCAAAGTCGATTTTCGCGGGATTACATGGAGACCCATTAGGACGTTACACGTTCAAAAAACGACTCGGGTTGCCTGGTGTGGGGGCATCTGATGGCGCGCGTAGCATTGTTTTCTTCAATTATGGCAACAACATTTATTTCTTTGATATGTACTTGAAAAGTCAGCTATCAAAGAAGAAAGGCAAAGAACTTGAAGATGATGAAATTGATGCTTATTGCCGTATCGCTCGGGATTTTATTGCGATGTCAGATGAGAAGGTCCGGGAGTTGATTAAGTTAAAAGAACTAATCGAGGTAACTTGTGATGACTGAACGCTTAAAGAATATCCACGATATGGCGCAGCGCTATAACCAATTGGGCGTTGTTCAGGGCGAGACGGTTGCGGAAATCAGTGCGGCGATCGAAGCTCGTAATATCCCTCCAGTACGCGCTATGTCTGGGATTGAGATTAAAGCGGTACGCTTAAGATGGAAGATGTCGCAGGCGGCGCTGGCAATGACTACAGGCATGTCAGTTGAGAGTGTTTCAAAGTGGGAACGTAACGAGAGTAAACCCAATAAAGCGGCTTTGCGTATCCTCAACACCATTGAAGACAAAGGCCCAGCGGTTTTCATTCTATAAAACATAAAAGCCCTGTTGGGCTTTTATGCATCAAATAACTTATCACCGCTCATCAAACGGCACGCCGCCTTTAGATTTATGATGCTTAGGCGTTTCAATGATTGAGACCGTCACCGAATTGGCATCAATCTCAAACGAGTCCGCGACTGCGGCAGTCACCGCTTTCAGCAACTTCTTCTTCTGCTCAACCGTGCGGCCTTCCGCAGCATAGACAACGATTTCTGGCATTTCCGTTTCTCCTTGAGGGTTCAGATTCGGTTTCAGCATAACCCAGTCATGCCCGAGCATGCAGTGTCAATTTGTCATAAACACCCGCGCAAACCGTTTATCCCCGCAGGCGATCTGTGTTTAAATGTGTATTGTTATGTTATAACATAATTTCTCTGGGATTTTTGTAGCGGTATTTTTCGGAAACCATAATGAAATCAATGAAAAAATTGCTGGTCGCCACGGCGCTCGGCCTGGCTTCGTGCGCCTCATTCGCGGCGCAGCATCAGGAAAACACGGTGCGCATTGCCGCTCCGTTTGAAATTAAAGGTGCCGATCCGGCGCTTTCCGGTGACATCCTTCTGCGCATGGATGTGGTGGAAACGCTGGTGGAAGTGAACCAACGCGGTGAACCGATCCCGGCTTTGGCGAAGAGTTGGCAGGTCTCGGAAAACGGTTTGCGCTGGCAATTACAGCTGCGCGATAACGTGCATTTCCATGATGGTTCGCCACTGGATGCGGCAGCGGTAGTGAAATCACTCAATACTGCGCGGAGTAAAGCGGGATTACTGGATAAAACACCGATCACTGAGATCAGCGGAGAAGGGCAGGTGGTGACCATCACGCTGCGCGAGCCTTTCACACCTCTGCTTTCCGTCCTGGCGGAAAGTCGCTCGCAAATTCTGGCGTTATCCAGCTGGGATGCACAGGGCAACATCACGCGCATCATCGGCTCCGGGCCGTTCATGCTGACCGCCTTTCAGCCGCCGCAGTCGTTAGCGGTAAAACGCTTTGAAGGGTACTGGGGAGAAAAACCATACATCGCCGCAGCCAGCTATCTCTCTTCTGGCCGGGCAGAGACCCGCGCGCTGCTCGCGGAAAGTGGTGATGCGGATTATGTGTTCAATCTTGATGCCGCCAGCCGTCAGCGTCTGGCACGCAAACCTGCGCTGCAACTCCCCGCCATTCCCGTGCCGCGCACGCTTATGCTGAAGCTCAATCTGGGCGATCCGCTGTTAGCGGAACAGCCGGTGCGCGAAGCGATCAGCATGGCCATTGATCGTAATGCGTTAGCGATGGCGGTGTTGCGCTATCCGGGTGCTGCCAGCCAGTTGTTCCCGCCGAACATGGGCGAGTGGCACAACGCGGCGCTGCCTCCACTCTCCTATCAGCCCGATTCGGCGGTCACTCTGTTGCAGAAAGCCGGCTGGCAACCGGGATCAGATGGTGTGCTGACCCGCAACGGCCAGCGATTCAGCCTGACGCTTCTGACCTTCCCGGATCGCCCTGAACTGCCGTTGATGGCGATGGTTATCCAGCAGCAACTGCGCAAAGTCGGTATTGAAGTGAAGATTAACTCAACCAATGCCAGCGAAATTCCTGCCCAGCATCACAGCGGGAAACTGCAACTGGCGCTGTTCTCACGCAACTTTGCACTCACGCCCGATCCAACCGGCACCTTATTGCAGGATTATGCCGAGAAAGGTGGCGACTGGGGGGCGATGAACTGGCATCCGACAGGATTCAGTGGCGCACTGCATACCCTGACGCAATCCACCGATGCCTCCGCGCGTGCCCAGGCTCGAACGTTAATCACCTCGGCGCTGCAACAGGATCTCCCGGTGATTCCAATCGCCTGGTATCAACAATCTGCAGCGATCAACAGTCAGTTGCAAAACGTCGCGCTCGATCCGTTTGAGCGTCACTTTGGCCTGCGCCAACTGCGTTGGGAGCCGTGATGATCAGACAACTAAGCTGGCGGCTGATGCAGGCTTTTTTTGTGGTGCTCTCAGTGGGTTTACTCACCTGGTTTCTGGTTCGGTCGCTGCCGGGCGATATGGCGTGGCGCATTGCCAGCGGTCGTTACGGCTATGATCGGGTTGATGCGGATGCCGTCGCGCGCGTGCAGCAGGAGTTAAGTGGCGCAGCCGATCAAGGCAGCGCCTTACTGCACTGGCTGTTCGATCTGCTGCAATTCAACTTTGGTCGCTCGCTGGTTTCCGGCGAGCCGGTGATGGATGAACTGCGTTGGCAACTGAGTCAGACGCTGGCGTTAGCCGGTGTTTCATTGCTACTGGCGATCATTATCACGCTGCCGTTGGGTATCTGGGCCGGCTGTCACGCCAATGGCAAAGTGGATCGGCTGCTGTTTTGGCTGACGTCGATGCTTAAATCTGTGCCGCATTTTGCACTGGGTATGCTGCTGATCGTGCTGTTCGCGCTGCAACTCGACTGGCTGCCGAGTGCGGGACACGGTGAGCTGCGTCATTTCCTGTTACCCGCTTTGACACTGGCCTTGTCGCTAAGCGCGGTGGGCGTGCGCGTGGTGCGCGAAGCCACCTGGC
Source organism: Type-E symbiont of Plautia stali (assembly GCF_059731115.1). Lineage (NCBI taxonomy): Bacteria > Pseudomonadati > Pseudomonadota > Gammaproteobacteria > Enterobacterales > Enterobacteriaceae > Type-E symbiont of Plautia stali. The sequence goes on along the minus strand of NZ_AP035907.1, from coordinate 944,808 downwards.
AGGTGGTGAACGCGGGTTATTACCAATGGGGGGCACAAAAAGGTCTGGCGCCCGCCACTTTGCTGCATCGTCATGGTTTACGCAATCTGGGAACGCCGGTGCTCACCTGGTTCGGCATGCAGTTTGTCTGGCTGGTGGAAGGCGTGGTGGTGGTAGAAACGTTGTTTGCCTGGCCCGGCATTGGTCATGCGTTGGTTCACGCTATCTTCGCCCGCGATGTACCGGTGATTCAGGCCAGTGCCATGGCGCTCGGCCTGCTGTTTGTCCTGCTTAATATGCTGGTAGATGCAGGTTGTCATCTGCTTGATCCGCGAGGGACGCGCCCATGAAATTAACTTCACGTCATGTCGGTTTACTGCTGCTGGCTCTGCTACTGAGCTACGCCTTTTTACTGCCTCTGTTTCATCATGGTGATCCTCTGCAACAAGAACTGCTCAACATGTTGCAGCCGCCCAGCCAGGCCAATCTGTTAGGTTTCGATCATCTGGGACGTGACATGCTGCCGCGCCTGAGTGCGGCGCTGCGCCTGTCACTGGGTCTGGCTGCACTGTGTGTGATCAGTGCGATGCTGGTCGGTGTGCTGGCTGGCGTACTCAGCGCGCTTTATGGTGGAGTGCTCGACCGTGTGGTCAGCATGCTGGGGGATATGTGCCTCGCGCTGCCCGGCTTGCTGCTGGTGCTGTTACTGGCGGCGATTGCCCCGGACTCACCGGAGATGCTGTGGTTAGGCATTTCGTTGGTGCTGTGGGTGGAATTCTTCCGTGTGACACGCGCCACCTTACGTCCGATTGTGCATTCGCCGGGCATGCAGGCGTCGAAACTGCTGGGTTTTAACGCGATTTACCGCTTTCACCGTCACCTTTGGCCGGCACTCGCACCTGTTTTGCTTACCGTTGCACTGTTCTCGTTTAGCAGCGCCATCATGGCCGTGTCGGCACTGGGATTTATCAGCGTCGGTGTCCGTCCACCGACACCGGAATTGGGCTTGATGATGACCGAACTGCTGCCCTTTGCCTGGGAAGCCCCCTGGTTGCTGCTGCAGCCTGTGGTCGCACTGTTTTTATTGCTGATTAGCCTTAACCTGATGATGAAAAAGGAGCGTGTATGAAAGGATTACAGGCCATCGGCATAACCATCGCAACAGCAGAAGCCACGCTGGTGGAGCCGGTTGATTTCCACCTGCGACCTGGCCAACCGCTTACCTTATTGGGTGAGACTGGTTCCGGAAAAAGCCTGTTGGCGCAGGCGGTAATGGGAATTTTGCCGGAGACACTTCAGGCCAGCGGAAGCCTGATCATCAACGGTCAACGCTATCAGTTACCGCAGGATCGTGATGCGTTACGCAGCTTGTGGGGAAGGACTATGGCCTCGCTGCCACAAGAACCCTGGCTGGCGCTCGATCCCACCATGGCGGTTGAGCAGCAGGTCGCGGAAGGCTATCGCTATATTCGAGGGCATTCCGCGCTGCGAAGCGTGGCGGCTGCGCAGGATGACCTTGCGCAACTGGGCTTACAGGCAGCGGCACAAAAATTCCCGTGGCAACTGTCCGGTGGCATGGCGCAGCGTGCGGCATTTGCGGCGGCGCGCGCGGGCGGTGCGGAGATTTTGATAGCAGATGAACCGACTAAGGGTTTGGATGTGTCCCGACGCGATGACGTTGCTGCTTTGCTGGGTCGTGAAGTGGCTGAAGGTGGGACCTTAATGACCATCACGCATGATATTGCGCTGGCGCGTCAGTTGGGCGGAGACGTTATCGTCATGCACAAGGGCAAAGTGATCGAGCAAGGCGCAGCGCAGCTAGTGTTACACACCCCGCAGCAGCGCTATACGCGCGAATTGCTGGCCGCCGATCCCGTTGCCTGGCCGCAACGGCATACCACGGTGATCCGCAGCAAACCCGTGGTGAGTGCGCAAGGGTTAAAACTGCAGCGCGGCGGAAATACGTTGGGCGTGCCAGAAAACTTCGTCCTGCATGCTGGGGAAATTGTCGGCTTACATGGCGCCAGCGGCAGTGGAAAAAGCAGCTTTGGCGACGTATTGCTGGGGTTACTCACACCGCAACAGGGCAGCATCACACGTCATGTTGCGGCGAGTGCGTTGAAGTATCAGAAGATCTATCAGGATCCCTCGGCATTGTTCCCCCCCACGCGCACACTGTCGCAAAGCCTGGAGGAGGTGCTGCGCCGTCATCGCATTGAACGGTCTAAACGCGACACGTTAATGGAGCAATTGGCGTTAGAGTCTTCATTGCTCACGCGCTGCCCGGATTCGCTCTCGGGCGGCGAGTTACAGCGCTTTTCTCTGTTACGCGTCATGCTGCTTGAGCCGGTTTTCCTGTTCGCCGATGAGCCGACATCGCGGCTCGATCCGCTGGTACAGCAGCAAACTCTGCAGCTGATAACGCAGATGGCGCGTCAACAGCAGTGCGGCGTGCTGCTGGTGAGCCACGATCGCGAATTGCTGGAGAAGGGGACAGATCGCGTGATTGCGATGCAGGCAGCTTAACGTTCTGGCGGCTGGCTATCACCGACACCCAGTGAGCGCTGCATCACGACGGTGTCGAGCCAGCGGCCATGTTTGAATCCCACAGATTTCATCACACCGGTGTGCTCGAAGCCGAGCGCCCGGTGTAATCCCAGCGATCCCTGATTGGCGCTATCTCCCACGATGGCGATGATCTGGCGAAAGCCAGCTGCTTCTGCCAGCGCAATCGCTTTTTGCAATAACGCCCGCCCGACGCCACGTCCGGTTTGTTCACGGTCGAGATAAATCGAATCTTCCAGCGTGAAGCGATAGGCATAGCGCGGTCGATAAGGTGCCAGATAACAATAACCCAATACCTGTTCATCCTCTTGCGCCACCAGCCAGAAGCCACCGCGCTGCTGCACATCTTTGACGCGGTTGAGCATTTCGCTTTCGCTGGGTGGTTCGGTTTCGAAGGTGGCGGTGCCGTGGAGAACGTGCCACGCATAGATTTTCTGAATGGCAGCGGCGTGATGAGGTCGGGCGGGAATAATATCCATATGTTCCTGATAATCGGCTAGCGAAAAACACAGGATGCCACTGTGTCACGCGCCAATCATCGGGTTTGAACATAGGAAATTATTATGACTAATTTTGCTCCGACAGCTGCACCGCCATGGTATTCGCTTCCAGCGCTTCGAAGATGTGCGGTTCGTCGGCGGGGTAGCAGATGTAGTCACCTGGATGAAGTTCGACCGGGGCATCGGTAGGCCCAACAAGTGCGCGACCCTGCGCAATAATGATGTGTTCTACGGAACCGGGCGGATGCGGATGAGAGGCGCGCGGTGCGCCCGGCTGGCTGGTGATTAGATATAAATCACGACGACCGCCCGGCGGACAGCTGGCCAGTAGCGCGGCCTGATAATCCGCGAGTTCAGCTGACACCATCATGCCCTCACCACGACGGATCACCTGCAAACGCTTCACTTCCGGTTCCATCAGGCGGGCAAACGGAATATTGAGCGCCACGCACAGTGACCATAACGTCTCAATGCTGGGATTGCCGTTGCCCGCTTCCAGTTGGGAAAGCGTGGATTTCGCAATGCCGGCACGGCGGGCGACTTCGGTTAACGAGAGCCCGGCACGCTGGCGTTCGCGCACTAATCCAGCAGAGATAAGATCGATCGGTGGTGTCACAATTACTCCTGTTCTTTATATCGAACGTTTTGTTCATCTTGTAAAACAATTCGGGCGCGTTCATTATAACGGCTTTCCTGTTCGATATGAGATCAAATTGTGATGCGTCTGGGTGCAGTTCCGCTTGATCGCGGCGTATTAAAAGCGATTTTCCTGGTTTGTCTGGCCGACGGTATTGTCGGGCTCTCTTACGGTTCGCTGGCGGCGGCGGATGGTTTTCCGCTGTGGGTGCCCATCGCGCTCTCGACGATGGTGCTGGCAGGCGCATCCGAGTTTCTGTTCATCGGCATTGTGGCCGGTGGTGGCAGCCCATTAACAGCTGCGGCGGCGGGTTTACTGGTCAACGCGCGCCACTTGCCCTTTGGTATTGCAGTGAAAGATCTGGTCGGGCAGGGCGGACGCAATTTGCTGGGTTGCCATATCATGAATGACGAAAGCGTGGTATTTGGCATTTCGCAAAAGACGCTTTCCCAGCGACGCGCCGCATACTGGGTGTGTGGTTTAGGGATTTTTGCTATCTGGCCACTCAGCGTGGTGTGCGGCGCATTTATCGGGCGCTTCATTCCTGATGTTTCGGCGATTGGTCTCGATGCGGTTTTTCCTGCCATCCTGATCGCGCTGATCTTTCCCGCTTTGCGTCAACGTCGCACGCGGATTCCGGCCACACTCGGTACGGCTTTGTCAGTACTCGCCACGCCGTTTGTTCCGGCGGGAATGCCGGTATTGTTTTCATTGTTGGGCTTATTAAGCTGGCGGGAGCGCAAAAATGCACAATAACTTCGTGATTGCCGGGATCGCGCTGCTGGCCGTCGGCACTTATGTGATGCGCTTCGCGGGTTACCGACTGGGAAGCCGTATGCCGATGTCGGAATCGGTGCGCAATATGCTCTCGGATGCTGCTACGGTGCTGTTACTGGCGGTTGCCGTCACCACTGCACTATTTGAAGGCAGCCACTTCGCAGGTGTCGCGCGGATAGCAGGCGTGTTGTTTGCTGTGTTTCTCGCCTGGCGCCGTACGCCGTTGATTTTAGTGATTGTTGGCGCGGCCGTGATGACGGCATTGCTGCGTTATTTTGGGGTGCCTTAAGCCAAAAAGAACAAACTTGCGGCAAGGGTTTTGCTACTGTGGGACTTCCGTATTCATCGCACAGAGAAGAATCCATGACACCGCGCTTAGCGCTTCCACATGAAGCCGCCGACTTGTGGCGTATTCGCAATCTCGCGATTCGCGATGGCTGCCAGTCAGTTTATCCGCCTGAAGTGATTGCCGCATGGACGCCTGACGCGTTGCCGTCAGGTTACTTTGAGGCGATTAAGGGCAATCCTTTCTACGTGATCGACGATCCTGAGTTGGGCGCTGCCGCTACGGGCTTTCTCGATCTCAAAAGCGGCAGTGTGGAAGCGATATTTACCCTGCCAGCGTGTAATGGCAAAGGCTATGCCAGCGCCATTATGAACGCGATTATCGCGGAAGCCCGCCAGCGCGGTTTTCGGCAGTTGACCCTGGCCGCAACACCCAATGCCAGCGGTTTCTATCTGCGCCATGGCTTTAGCACCGTGCGTGAAGCCTTGTATCCTTCCGCTCTGGCCAAAGCCGATCTCCCCTGCGTCGAAATGATACTGACACTATGATTGAGTAAGTGAAAACAACATGGACAGCGCCAAAATGGTGATTAACTGTGTGGCTTATCGCCACGGCAAACGTGAAGAGCATGTCGATGTCGCCGACATCAGCGAAGTACTCAAAGACGAAAGTGCGTTTATCTGGCTGGGTTTGAATCAGCCTGAACCGGCTTTTATGCAGACGTTGCAGGAAGAGTTTGGCCTGCATGAGTTAGCAATTGAGGATGCGCTGGTGGCCCATCAGCGCCCGAAGATTGAGCAATATGGTGAGTCGGTATTTATCGTGGTGAAAACGGCACATCTCGACGATCAGCAGCGCATCAGCTTCGGTGAAACCCACTTTTTCCTCGGTAAAAACTTCCTGATCACCGTCCGCCATGGTTCATCGGAAGGCTATGCGGCGATACGCGCCAGGGCAGAAAAAAACCACACCATGTTGTGTCAGGGACCGGGCTACGCGTTTTACTGCATTCTCGACTTTATCGTTGACCACTACAGCAAAATCACCGAATCACTCAGCGAGCGTATCGGTACGCTGGAAGGGGGCATGTTTACCACCCGCTTTGACAGTAAAACGCTGGAGGATGTCTATCATCTCCGGCGCGAACTGCTGGCGCTGCGCAATGCCGCGATGCCGGTGACTGAGATTTGTGCCCAACTGGCGCGTTTTCACGAAGACATTATTCCGAAGAACCTGCGTGCCTACCTGCGTGACGTTCAGGATCATGCTCATCACGTGATGATAGATGCCGAGGATATGCGTGAAATGCTCACCAGCGCAATGCAGGTCAATCTGGCACTGGTGTCGGTTCAGCAGAGCGAAGTGAATAAAAAGTTGGCGGGCTGGGGTGCGGTGCTGATCGTCCCGACCATTGTCTTCAGTATGTATGGCATGAACTTCTCTGATATGCCCGAACTGAAAACCCACTTTGGCTATCCCGCGGTACTGGTGGTGACGCTGGCGATCTGTGGTGTGATGTGGTCACGACTGAAAAAAGCAGGCTGGTTGTAAATCTACTTTGCAATATAGATATTTCTAAGGCCATGATAACGCTCTGACCCCTTATCGGAGCCTATCATGGCCGCCTCTTCGCCGTTCAATATTGGTCTGCTGCTGTTCCCGCATCTCACTCAACTCGATCTCACTGGCCCCTGGGAAGTCTTTGCTCGCATGCCCGGAGTGAACAATTATCTCATCTGGAAGGATCGGCAACCGGTGATGTCCGATCGTGGTTTAGCCATCGTACCGACGACAACGTTTTCTGAGTGTCCGCCTCTGGACCTGATCTGCATTCCCGGCGGTCCGGGACAAATTGCGCTGATGGAGGATGAAGAGACGCTGGATTTTGTGCGGCAAAAGGCCGAACAAGCGCAATGGGTGACATCGGTATGTACCGGTTCACTGGTGCTGGGGGCAGCCGGTTTGTTGCAGGGATATCGTGCCACTTCGCATTGGGGGTCATTGGATCAGCTCAGCCTGTTGGGTGCCACGCCGGTAGCCGAACGTGTGGTGCGCGATGGTAATCGGATTACCGGCGCGGGTGTCACGTCAGGTATCGATTTTGCACTCACTGTGGCAGAAGAACTGTTTGGCCGGGACGTGGCGGAAAACATTCAGCTGCAGATGGAGTACGACCCCGCGCCACCGTTTCATGCAGGTTCACCACGCAGCGCCTCGCCGGAACGACTGGCGCAGACGCAAAACCAGATGCATGACTTTATTGCTCGCCGCCGGATAGCGACGGAAGCTGCCGCCGCGAAACTTAAGCGTTAATAAGTTATTTTAAGAAAACTTTATGTAGCAAAAGCAAACTGGAAAATGCTATCGCTGCGGGGTTACCTGCAGCGATTTCTGCGAATTTCAGCCTGAAATCGCCAGGGATATTTTACCTCAATGCCCACTGGCAGTAGGGCGCACGGTGATTTCGTTAACGTCGACTTCGCCAGGCTGTTCGATGGCCCAGCTTACCGCCCTGGCGATAGCATCAGGCTTGAGTGCAATCTGTCGATAGCTTTTCATCGCCTCGCGCGCCACGCTATCGCTGATGCTGTCTGCCAGTTCAGATTCCACCACGCCGGGGTTGATTACCGTGACGCGCAGCTCACGCGATTCCTGGCGCAAACCATCGGAAATGGCGCGAACCGCATATTTGGTGGCGCAGTAAACGGCGGCGGTGGGGGAAACCGTTAGCGCTCCTACAGAAGCGATATTAATAATATGCCCCATGCGCTGTGCCTGCATGGTGGGCAGCACCGCAGCGATCCCGTACAACACGCCGCGAACGTTGACGTCCAGCATCAAATCCCACTCCTCAACTTTCATTGAACTCATCGGCGAGAGTGGCATAACGCCAGCGTTGTTGATCATCACATCAATGCGTCCGTATTTCTCCAGCGCGAAATCCGCCAGCTTTTGCGTATCACTGCGCTGTGTGACATCTGTTGCGAGATAATCCACGCTGGCACCTTCACGGTGTAATTCATCGCACAAGCTTGCCAGGCGATCGGTACGGCGTGCGCCCAGCACCAGTTTGTGCCCCTGATGGGCCAGATGACGGGCAATGCCTTCACCAATCCCGCTACTGGCACCGGTTAACAGAATAACTTTTTCGCTGAAGTTCATGACGAGTTCCTCGTGTAATTGACGAGGCTATTGTTGAAAAAGTCAGCCGGGCGCAACAGACCGGATTGTGGCGAATGTTTGCCTGATTCTCTCGCCGGCATTGTGCATCACTGAATGAAATGGCTATGCTTTGCCTGAACCTCTCTCTGGAACGCTATCTATGTCTAACACGGTAAAACAGCAAACCTGCCACCTGTTACGTCAGCTGGCCCGCCAGGAAGGCTATACCGAATCCTTGCTGGAGAGCGTGCGCTTTATGCGTGCGGACCAACAGTGGGCGCGCACGCCGGTGCTGTATGAGCCCAGCATCATCATTATTTGCCAGGGATCGAAGCGCGCCTTTCTCGCCGATAAAATGTATCGCTATGACGCACAGCATTATCTGGTGCTGTCAGTGCCGCTGCCCTTTTCCGCCGAAACTGAAGCAACTTCTGAAGAGCCACTGCTTGGTATAGCAATCCGTCTGGATGCTACGATGGTCGCGCGGTTAGCGGCACAACTTGACGAAGCTGAGACGGCGGTCACGGTACCACCAGCAGGGATTATCTCTACGCCGATTAATGATGTGCTGGCAGAAAGCACGTTGCGATTACTGGAGGCGCTCAGTGATCCTCTGGAGGCTAAAGTGCTGGGACCCGCGCGAGTAGAGGAGATATGCTTTCGTATATTAATGGGCGAACAAGGCGGGGCGGTGCGCGCGGCGCTAACCTATCAAGGCCATTTTGGCTGTATAGCCCGTGCACTGCAGCGTATCCATGCTGACTGGCAGCAGCCACTGGATGTACCGCACCTGGCGAACGAAGCGGGAATGAGCGTGCCGCGTTTCCATCTGCATTTTAAAACGGTGACGCAAACGTCCCCGATTCAATATCTTAAATCGCTGCGTTTGCATCAGGCTCGTTTGATGATGATTCGCGATAATTTGACCGCCGCCGGTGCCGCGGCGCGAGTGGGATATGAAAGTGATTCCCAGTTTAATCGCGAGTTCAAACGTCTGTTTGGTCGCAGTCCGGCAGAAGAAGCGAGGGTGATGAAAAGGGCATTTGAACTGCTGCCCCCTGAGCAATTAACAGGGAGGCTACAGGCACATTAACTTAACGAATGCCCATCACGGCAATCACCGCCACAATCCAAAACAGGGCACAGCCTGCCAGCATCCATTGCCAGATCTGATGGCGTTCAGGATTGAAAAGCGCATGGAAGCGTGCACGAAAAATCGTTTGCATAGAAACCTCGGGTCAGAATGTTTAATCGGATATGGAGTGGCTGCGTTCAGAAATGTCTGGCAGCGGATAGGAACATTCTGACTATTTCTTACACAACGATCGACGAGACCAGTCTTGTTTGTGCGAGGGACGAAAGTGGGAGAGGGGCCTCCAGCCGCGAAGATTGGGACTTCACGCGGCTGGAGACAACGGTTTTACACGCTGTGGGTGACGCCTCCATCAACACGAATGTTCTGAGCGGTGATGTAGGCCGCGCCGGGTGAGGCGAGGAACGCGATGGTGGCGGCGACTTCTTCTGCCGTGCCATAGCCTTTAAGTGGCACACTATCACGACGCTCATCACTTTTCGGCAGACTGTCGATCCAGCCCGGTAACACGTTGTTGATGCGAATGTTATCCGCTGCGTAAGCGTCAGCGAAGATTTTAGTGAATGAGGCGAGTCCGGCGCGGAAAACCGCTGAAGTTGGGAACATGTCTGTGGGTTCGAACGTCCAGGCGGATGAGATGTTGATAATGCTGCCGCCGCCCAGTTTCTGCATGATAGGCGTCACCAGACGTGCTGCGCGCACCACGTTCAGGAAATAAGTCTCCATGCCGCGCTGCCAGTCATCATCACTCAGTTCCAGTATCGGCGCACGCGGCCCATGTCCGGCGCTATTGACCAGCACATCAATGCGACCCCAGCGCGCCATCGTCGCCTCAACCAGTTTTTGTAAGTCATCCACTGACTGGTTGGACCCGGTGATACCTAATCCGCCTAATCGGTCAGCCAGCGATTCCCCTTTGCCAGAGGAGGAAAGGATCGCAACCTTATAGCCATCCGCTGCCAGTTTTTCTGCTGCTGCGGCACCCATGCCGCTACCGCCTGCCACAATCACTGCGACTTTTTCTACTGTCATGATTCGGATCCTTTTTAAGATTAGAAGTCGATTTATTGCAGTATAGGGGCTAAATTCGGTTGCAGAGAGTCAGTCTGATTCGCAATTGACGACAGGAAAACTACAGGATGGGTCAGGGGTTTCCCACGCTACCGCCGCTTAATGCGTTGAAAGTATTCGAAGCGGTGACGCGTCATCTCAATTTTCGCCTCGCTGCTGAAGAGCTTGGCGTCACTCAGGGCGCGGTGGCACAGCAAATTCGTGGGCTGGAGAGCAGCCTGGGGCTGAAACTGTTCGAACGGCTGCCGCGGACTTTGGCGTTAACCGCAGCGGGTGCAGGTTATGCGGTAAGTGTCCGTCAGGCGTTTGAGTTGATCGATGAGGCCACACGTGCTTTGCGACCCGAACCGGATCATCTGACCTTGAGTGTCACGCCGACTTTTGCCAGCCGCTGGATGCTGCCTCGCTTACCGGCCTTTACCACCGCGTGGCCGGATATTGACCTTCGTGTACTGGCCTCAGAAAGATTGGTGCAGTTTCATCACGAAGGGGTTGATCTGGCGGTGCGTTATGGACGTCCTCCGTTTGGGGCAGGGCTGGATGCCACGCTGCTGTTCAGTCAAAGCGTATTGGCAGTGGTGAGTCCGGATTTATTGGCTGGGTTGGGCGATCCGCAGGTTCGGGATAGCTTTGAGCGCTATGCTTTGCTGCATGACGGGCACCATCTTTGGCCAGTGTTTCTCTCTTATCTTTTCCCGCACAACAGGCTACACCATCAGCATCATTTGCGTTTTAACCAGACTGCACTGGCCTTAGAGGCGGCGGTCAGCGGGCAGGGCATTGCCCTTACCAGTCCGCACTTTGTCGAAAACGATCTTGCTCGCGGTCGTCTGGTGCCCGCGTTTCCTCAGCAAATGAACGTTGACGCGGGCTGGTATCTGGTCTCTCCCCATCGTCCACGTGAACACACGAGCGTACAGGCCGTGCGTGCGTGGTTGCTTGAGCAAATAAAATAGCTGTATGTGGCCGAAAAATTGCTCCGTTTTGTTCAATCACAAAATCAGTAATTCTGATGATCTCATGTGGATTATGAATGTTATAACTGACTGAAGATGCAAATCCGGGCTTTTATCCTGCAAACGCAGTGGATTAGCAAAATATCACGATATTTCAGCAAGTAACCATTAGCAATGCGCGTTGCAATCCTGCTATGGCTGTGAATAAATACAAGGTCAATCATCATAAAAATGCCATAAAGGCCAGGCATCAGCCTGAAAAGATCAATGCAATTATGACCGACCTTAAAGATGTTTTAGCCAGGGACATCAGCGCCAAAAGCGAAAGCATGGAAGCGCACCTGATTGCCATCCGCCGTGATATTCACGCGCATCCCGAACTGGGGTTCGACACGATTCGTACTGCGCATATCGTCGAGCATGAACTGCTGCGCCTGGGGCTTTCGCCACAAACAGGCGTCGGAAAAACCGGCGTGGTGGTGGATATTGTGGGCGAACAGCCCGGCAAAACCATCCTCATCCGCGCCGATATGGACGCGCTGCCGATTCAGGAACAGACCGGTTTACCGTTTAGCAGCACCTACCCCGGTAAAATGCATGCCTGCGGCCACGATATCCACACGGCGACGCTGCTGGGTGTGGCGGCGATTGTTGCGCAATACCGCAGCCAGTTAAAAGGCACGGCGCGGCTGATTTTCCAGCCAGCCGAAGAGACGCCTGAGAGTGGCGCCGAGGCGATGATTGCTGATGGCGTGGCTGAGGGTGTGGATCTGGCGATCACTCTGCATAATAAGCCCGAGCTGGCGGCAGGTGAAATTGCGCTGACGCGCGGTGCCAGTACGGCTTCCAGCGACGAATTTGATGTCGTCGTCCACGGCAAATCCACTCATGCTGCGCGCCCACATATGGGAACCGACCCGATTATTGCGGCGGCGAACCTCATCAGCCAACTGCAAACCATCATTTCACGTGAACTCGATCCGGCGCATTCTGCGGTGTTAACCATTGGCCATATTCATGGTGGCTCGACGCACAACATCATTTCCGATAGCTGCCTGATTCAGGGCACTGTGCGGGCGAAATCACCTGAGTCACGCGCGCACATTGAGCACGCTTTTAAGCGTATCTGTGCCGGTGTGGCGCTTTCGCTGAATACACGCATTGATGTCAACTATCAGCGCGGCGTGCCCCCGTTAATGAATGATGATGCGCTGATCGATGTGCTCGAACCCATTTTGTCGCACCAGTTTGGTAAGCCGATTGTGGCGAAACCAAGTGCCAGTTTTGGCGCGGAGGACTTCTCCCTGTTTACCGAGCGGGCGCCAGGTTGCCAGATTCATATTGGATCCGGTGCGCCGGGACGCGACGATCATCTGCATAATTCGGATTATCAACCCGACGAACGCAGCATTCATGCAGGCACTCAGGCATTAGCCCGTTTAGCCATCGATTTACTCTCCTAAAATAATGAACTCTGAGGTTTTATGATGATGCGTAAAGGGCTGTTTACCGCTTCCGCTGGCCTGTTGCTGCTGGCAACTTCTGCACTGGTGCAGGCAAAAGATTTTGGCACACTGAAATTCGCAACCGAAGCGGCTTATCCTCCGTTCAACCAGTCTACGCCGAGCGGCAAGATTGTTGGCTATGAGCCCGATATGGTGGCGGAACTGGCGAAACGTGCAGGCTTCAAATATGAAATCGTGGCGCAGAAATGGTCTGGCATGATCCCGGGCCTGGTCGATGGCAAATATGACGCGGTTATTGACGCTGTAACCGTCACGCCTAAACGTGAAGAAGTGGTGGATTTCACCCATCAGTACACCGTGAGCGTGTCTGGTTTTGTGACCCTGAAAGGTAGCGCTGTAGATACTTTGCCGGGTAACGGTGAAGTCGTTCAGGCGGGTGATGAGGCGGGCATGACGAAAGCCATCGATGCGCTGAAAGCGAAATTCAAAGGTAAAACCATCGCGGTGCAGGTCGCGACTATTCAGGCTGATTTCCTCAACAAATATCTGGCTGACGTTGCCACCATACGCACCTATCAGGCTGGCCCGGAAACTTTTGCTGACCTGCTTAACGGTCGCGTTGATGCGGTAATGGCGTCACGCACCAACCTGAATGCCTATGTGAAAAAACACACCGATACCGTGAACAGCACCGGTTACGGCTTCTCCGGCGGCGTGTTAGGGCAGGGTTCAGCGATTGCCATTCAGAAGAACAACCCGGAGCTCAAAGCGGCGCTGGATACGGCTTTAGTTTCAATGATCAAAGATGGCACGCTGAAACAGCTATCAGAAAAATGGTTCGGCGAGAACGTCGCGCCTGCGGAGTAATGCTAAGCACTTATGACTATTGACTGGCAATTGTTAGGTTTTGGTGACGAAGGCTGGGGCGGCGTGTTGCTTGACGCCGCCACGGTGACCGTCACCGTTTCTTTGTGTGCATGGCTGCTGGGCGCAGTGCTCGGCAGCCTACTCTGTTGGATGCAAATTGGTGGTGCGCGCTGGCAACAGCGCCTCGCTAATGGCTATATCACGCTGTTTCGCGGCGTCCCTGAGCTGCTGGTGATCTATTTGTTTTACTTTGGCGGACGCCAGGTGGTCTCCTTCGTCGGGGAAACATTAGGCATGCAGGGGCCGTTTGATGTTAACGGTTTTGTCGCCGGGGCTATCGCCATCGGATTGATCTCTGGTGCTTACCAGAGTGGTGTGTTTCGTGGCGCATTTTACGCCATCCCGAAAGGCACGCTGGAAGCGGCTACGGTGACAGGTATGGGACGACTGATGTTGTTTCGTCGCATGATCGTGCCGCAGGCGCTTCGCACCGCGCTGCCAGGCATGGGGAATCAATGGCAATCAGTGATCAAAGAGTCTGCACTGGTTTCCGTCACCGGCTTAGTGGAAACCATGAACCAGATTTCCACTGCATCCAACTCCACGCAAATGCCGTTTTTCTTTTACAGCGTTGGCGCGGTGATCTACCTGATCATCACCACCTGTTCCGATTTTGTTTTCCGCTATGTGGAAAAAGTGGCCATGCGCGGGCAACAACGCGCGCGGTTGTAAGGAGCCACGATGGATTTCACCTTTTTACAGCATACGCTGGCCGCGTTGCTGCGCGGTTTACCACTGACCCTTAATCTGGCCGTTTTGTCACTGTTGGGTGGGGGGATTTTAGCGTTATTGCTCAACCTGTTGCGCCAGAATCGCTATGGTAGCGTTTTTGCCCGCTTTTACGTTTGGCTGTTCCGCGGCACACCCTTGTTAATCCAGATTTTTATGATCTATTACGGATTGGGGAGTTTACCGGCAGTGCGCGAGAGCGTGCTGTGGCCGCTGTTGCGCGATCCCTACTGGTGTGGGTTGATTGCGCTGGTGCTTAACGATGCGGCTTACACCTCGGAGATTCTTCGTGGTGGTCTTAATGCCGTTAGCGTGCAGTCGCTTGAGGCAGCCAAAGTCAGCGGTATGTCGCGCTTCACGACGTTGCGCCGCATCACCTTGCCGCTCGCCGTGCGTCAGGCGTTGCCTGCTTACAGCAATGAAATTATCTCGATGATCAAATCCACTTCACTGGTCAGCACTATCAGCCTGATGGAAATGACCGGTATCGCGGACTCGATTGTGTCAGAGACATTCCGCGCGCTGGAGGTGTTTATCAGTGCGGCGATCATTTATCTGCTGCTGACTGTGCTGGTCAGTAAAGCGGTGGCGCTGCTGGAGCGCCGTTTGTCACCTTATCATGTTGGAGCACGTCAATGAGTAAACCCACTATCGCCCTGAGTCATCTCAGAAAAAGTTATAGCGGGCATGAGGTGCTTCATGACATCAGCCTGACGGCGCAGGATGGCGACGTGATATCACTGATTGGCGCCAGTGGTTCCGGAAAAAGTACGCTATTACGCTGTATTCCGTTTCTTGAAGTGCCGCAAGGCGGGGAAATCGCGGTCGGGGATGAGGTGGTCACCATTGACAATCCCCACGAGAAACTCAGCCGTGAGCAGCAGCGTCGTATCAAACTGATGCGCATGCAATTGGGTTTTGTCTTCCAGAGTTTCAATCTGTGGCCGCACAAAACGGTGCTGCAGAACATTATTGAAGCGCCGGTACATGTGCAGAAACGCAGTCAAAAAGAGGTGATTGAAGAAGCCGAAGCTCTGTTGCATAAAGTCGGGCTGTATGAAAAGCGCAACGCGTGGCCATCGCAGCTGTCAGGTGGGCAGCAGCAGCGTGTGGCGATAGCGCGTGCGTTGGCACAGCAGCCCAAAGCGCTTCTTTTCGATGAGCCCACCTCCGCTCTCGACCCTGAACTGGTGGGCGAAGTGTTACGGGTGATCCGCAGCCTGGCTGAAGAGGGACGCACGATGATCATCGTCACCCACGAAATGGGCTTCGCGCGTGATGTCTCCAACAAAGCGGTGTTTCTGCATCAGGGCAAAATCGAAGAGTCGGGGCCGCCACAGCAAGTGTTTAGCGATCCGCTCTCTGATCGCTGCCGGGCTTTTGTCAGTAGTCACTTGCAGCGTAATAGTTAACCTCCTTTCAAACCCGCTTCGGCGGGTTTTTTCATATCCAAACCCGCCAATAAGTAATTTTTTTGGTTAACAATCACACTCTGAAATACATTAATTTTTAGGATATTTCTTGCGATTTATCTTAACGATTTCAGTTAATAAAACAGTGTATACACCATAAATTTTCAGACCCTTCCTGGGCCTTAGCCACGCTCAACTTCAACGACTTACAATAAAAAGCAAGAAATTTCCTATATAAATCAGATCACAAAGATCATCTTACCCTGTTGCTATCCGCATTGAGCCTAAGATATATTCGCGCAGAATCACACAAGGAAAGTGTGCTTAAAGCGTGCTTTCCGCGCTTCACTTACAGGAGTAAATATGAGTAATTCTTATCAAAATGAAATACCCAAAGCGCGCGTTAACATCAAACTCGACGTTCATACAGGCGGCGCTGCACGCAAAATGGAGCTGCCGCTCAAACTGCTGGTGACCGGTGATTTCAGTAATGGTCAGGAAGATCGCGTGCTGAGCGAACGCGAAAAGGTCAACGTCAATAAAAACAACTTCGACAGCGTGCTCGCTGACTTCTCGCCATCAGTCCGGCTCACCGTACCGGATACCTTGTCAGCGGATGGCAGTGAACAGGCCATCAATCTGACCTTCAGCAACATCAAAGACTTCGAACCTGAACAGGTCGCTCGTCAGATCCCGCAACTCAAAGCGATGCTCGCGATGCGTAATCTGCTGCGCGATCTCAAATCCAATCTGCTTGATAACGTCACTTTCCGCAAAGAGCTGGAGATCATCCTGAAAGACCCGGCACTGAGTGACGAACTGCGTGCGGAACTTTCTGCGCTTGCCAGCGATAACGGCTGAACCCCTTTTAACGGACTAAATGAGAGACGATGCTGATGTCAGTTCAGAATGAAACCCTGTCTTCCGGTGGCACCACCGTGCTTGAAAACTCTGCAGCGGAAGGTGTGTACGCCTCGCTGTTCGACAAAATTAATCTCCATCCGGTTAGCTCATTGAGTGACCTGAATGTCTGGCAAGACAATCAGGCGATGTCAGATGCCACCGCTGACGAGCGCGTCACGGCGGCGATGCAGGTGTTTCTTCATCGCTTAAAAATCAGCGGTGAGAAAGTCGAAAAACTGGATAAAAACCTGCTGGATCACCACATTGCCGAGCTGGATTATCAGATCAGCCGCCAGTTGGATGCGGTGATGCACCATGACGAATTCCAGAAGGTGGAATCGGTGTGGCGTGGATTGAAATCGCTGGTGGATAAGACCGATTTCCGTCAGAACGTGAAGTTGGAAGTGCTTGATGTGTCGAAAGAGGATCTGCGTCAGGACTTCGAAGACGCACCGGAAATTATCCAGAGCGGCCTGTACCTGCAGACTTACGTTGCCGAGTACGACACGCCGGGCGGCGAACCGATTGGCGCGGTGATCTCTGCCTATGAATTCGATGCCTCTGCGCAGGATATGGCGCTGCTGCGTAATATCTCGAAAGTTGCTGCATCGGCCCATATGCCGTTTATCGGTTCTGCAGGGCCGGCATTCTTCCTCAAAGAAACCATGGAAGAAGTGGCTGCCATCAAGGACATCGGCAACTACTTCGATCGTGCGGAATACATCAAGTGGAAATCCTTCCGCGACACCGATGATTCTCGCTATATCGGCCTGACCATGCCGCGTGTGCTGGGCCGTTTGCCGTACGGACCAGATACCGTGCCGGTGCGCAGTTTTAACTATGTTGAAGAGGTGAAAGGGCCGGACCACGATAAGTATCTCTGGACCAATTCATCTTTCGCTTTCGCCGCCAACATGGTGAAAAGCTTTATCAACAACGGCTGGTGCGTGCAGATTCGTGGACCACAGGCGGGTGGTGCGGTGCAGGATCTGCCGATTCACCTCTATGACCTCGGCACCGGTAATCAGGTAAAAATCCCTTCTGAAGTGATGATCCCTGAAACCCGCGAGTTTGAATTTGCGAACCTCGGTTTTATCCCGCTTTCGTACTACAAGAACCGTGATTACGCCTGCTTCTTCTCCGCAAACTCCGCGCAAAAACCGGCGCTGTATGACACCGCAGATGCTACCGCCAACAGTCGCATCAATGCGCGCCTGCCTTACATCTTCCTGCTATCACGCATCGCGCATTATCTGAAGCTGATTCAGCGCGAAAACATCGGCACCACCAAAGATCGCCGCTTGCTGGAACTGGAGCTGAATACCTGGGTGCGTGGATTGGTGACTGAAATGACCGATCCGGGTGATGAGTTGCAGGCTTCACATCCGCTGCGCGATGCCAAAGTGATTGTTGAAGATATCGAAGATAACCCGGGCTTCTTCCGCGTGAAACTCTTCGCAGTGCCGCATTTCCAGGTGGAAGGCATGGACGTCAATCTGTCGCTGGTATCTCAGATGCCAAAAGCGAAAGCGTAAGGCGGCTATCCGGAATGAAAATTTACCGTCCGTTATGGGAAGACGGCGCGTTTCTGACGCCGCAACAGTTCCAGCAGCAGGCTATGTGGGACGCGCATGTGGCAGGTACTGTCGCTGGCATGACGCTGGCACACCCCTGGGGCGTGCTATGTGCGGAGTTCGATGATAGCGCGCTGGCGCTGTCAAAACTGAATGCAACGCACATTGCCGTCCGCTTTGCGGATGGCTCACTGGTCGATACTCATCTGGCTGACACACTGCCACCGGTCTTTGAGCTGACTGATGTGACGGATCGGGACAGCGTAGAGGTGGTACTGGCGCTGCCGCTGATCAACGCCAACGGCGGTAATCTGGAGAACGGGGCGGACAGCGAACGTCCGCGCCGCTGGGTCGCCACCCGGGAGCGCGTGCAGGAGCTGGCCGGTCACGAGCGTACCGAGATTGCGGTACAGCGTTATGCGCTGCGCCTGCGGCTGGCGCATCAGGAAAACGCGGCATACCTGACCTGTCCGGTTGCCCGCCTGGTGCGCAACGCACAGGGGCAGTGGATGCGCGACGCCGCGTTTATTCCCCCCCTGCTGTCACTGGCTGCGAGCCCGGCGCTGGTCGCGGCGCTGGGTGACCTGCTACATCGCCTGCAGGCACGCCGTCAGCGTCTGATGCAACTGCGTCGCGAGAGCAACGAACGCATGGCGGATTTTGCCGTGTCCGACGTTTCCCTGTTCTGGCTACTCAATGCGCTGAACAGCGCGGAGCCGGTGCTGACAGAGTTGTACCAGTCACCGTCGCGCCATCCTGAACTGCTTTACCGTGAACTGGTGCGCCTTGCGGGGAGTCTGCTGACGTTTTCCCTCGAGAACGTGCCGGACGATATCCCGGCCTACCGGCACAACGCGCCAGAGCAGGTTTTCCCGCCGCTGTTCACGCTGCTGGATACGCTGCTGGAGGCAAGCCTGCCTTCTCGCGTTATCGCCATCGACCTGGAAAAACAGGGCGTGCTGTGGAAGGGCAGGCTGCACGATGCGCGTCTGCGCGAAGGTGCGGACTTTTATCTGTCCGTTCGCTCTTCCCTGCCGAATCACGAGCTTCAGGCACGCTTCCCGCTGTTGTGTAAAGCCGGCAGCCAGGACGATGTTTCTGAGGTGGTGAATATTGCGCTGAGCGGTATGGTCATCCGCCCACTGCCTCACGTCCCGGCGGCCATCCCGTTACGCCTGGAAAATCAGTATTTCGCGCTGGATCTCTCAACGGATGCGGCCCGGGCAATGCTGGCCTCCGGCGGCTGTACCTTCTACACGCCGGAATCGCTCGGTGAGCTGAAACTGGAACTCTACGCGGTGCTGCGCTCATGAATAATCCCAACACACTGACAGAGCGTCTGTTTTTTCAGGGCTGGCTGATGGTCAGCCAGCTGCGTTGCGGACAGCAAATTGAAAACGGCGACGCGCTATACCGACGTGCGGCGGGCTGGGTGAAGACAGCCCGCGAGGCGTTGACAGAGGCCGGGTTCAGCGAGGCTAGCCGTGACCACATGCTGTATGCCTTCTGCGTGCTGCTGGATGAGGCAGTGCTGAACAGAGGGAGTCAGGACGATGGCTGGCTGCGCTGGACCCGTGACCCGTTGCAGGTGCGCTTCTTTGGTTCACTGAACGGCGGTGAAGCACTCTGGGATCGCATCCGCACCGTGCTGAGCGAACCTGCAGCAGACATTACGGTGCTGACCTGCTTTTACCGCACCCTGCAGCTGGGGTTCGTCGGGCATTACCGCGCGCAGGATGACGAACGTCGTGAAGACGTGGTGAGTGCGCTGGTTGCCCGCGTGCCGCCTTTTGCGCTGCCGGAAGATGCGCCGCTGGTGGTACGCCCTGCAGGTCTGCGCAGCGGACGCCACTTTTACTGGCTGAGCTGGGTGGCAGCAGTGGTGCTGCTTGGCGGGCTCTGGTTCGTGCTGGAGTCAAGGCTGGCAGAGATGGTGTCGCGCATGGCAGGTGCACAGTAATGATCCGACCCGATTCACGTCAGGGCCTGACGCTGCTGGCAGCCGCGCTCGCAATCCTGCTGGTGGTGGGCTTCTGGGGACTGAGCCCGCTGAACACGGTGGCGCTCTGTGTGCTGGTGCTGCTGGTGGCCGGTTTTCTTCTGTGGCATTTGCAGCGTAATGCCACTGATCACCAACCGGACATTGATGCCAGCCTGCCGCCGGAAACTTATTGCGGGCCGGTAATTCTGGTTATCGGGGATACGGCACCGTTGTTTGGTGATCTGACACACCGCGAGACCCGGCTGGGGTGGTATCTGAACGTGCGCCAGCCTGCTGAACTGCCCGCGCTGGCGGAACGGCTGGCACAGCAGTATTCGGCGCTGCTACCTCAGCTTTCAGTGATGCTGGCAATCATCCCAGGGCAGCACACCTCCGCTGACGTATTGGTTCATCAGCAGAGTGGGTGGTTGCGGGCCTTTTCACAGTGCCGGGTTGTGCTGAAAAGGTTGCCGCCATTGTGTGCCGTGATATGGGGCTCGTCAGTGGATGAGCGCACGCACTGGTTCAGCTTTACGCCAGACCATTCGCAGTTTCAGTTTCATCCGGAAAATGACGCCCGCCTTTCGCTGGAGGAGTGGGTCACCCGGGATCCCCTGCATTTTCATCACGCGCTCAGACTGCAAAGCCTGATGCAATGGTATGCGGGGCAATTCGCGGCTTCGCACACCGCGAGCCCCTGCCAGATCGGCGTTTGCCTGACGCCAGTGCCGTCGCTACCGGGCAACCTGTGGCAGCAGCATGCCGTCGGGCTGACCACGCTGTCGCCTGAAAACTATGCGTCTCCGCCTTCACTGCCATTGCCTGATGTGCTGCTGTCCGGTATGCCGCAGCGACAGGGTATCAGCCGCTGGCTGCTCACGGCGCGTGGGGTCGGGATGATGCTGGGCATGTTTCTGGCGCTGGCCATGCTTGCTTCCTTTATTCATAACCAGCGCCTTGTGCGCAGCGTGGCCGATCACCTTGCCCTGTGGCGCAGCCTGCCGGAGGACGCTATCACGGCAAAAATGCTTGCACGCGATGCGCTTATCCATGACCGCTCGCTGCTGGATGCCTGGCAGCGCAGCGGTGAGCCACTGCGGTTCGGAATGGGACTTTATCAGGGCATGCGGCTTAGTGCGCCGGTAAACACAGCCATCCACCGCTGGTCACCCCCGCCTGCGCCTGCTCCCGTGGTTCAGCAGGTAGTGCAGGGCCCACAGACGGTGCGGCTTGACAGCTTGTCGCTGTTTGAATCGGGCAAAGCGGCGCTGAGGGCGGGGTCCGACAAAGTGCTCATCAATGCACTGTTGGGCATCAAGGCCCGACCCGGCTGGCTGATTGTCGTCGCCGGCCATACCGACAGCACCGGCAATCAGCAGAACAATCAGCTGCTCTCGCTAAAGCGCGCCGGAGCGGTGCGCGACTGGATGCGCGACACCGGCGATGTACCGGAGAGCTGCTTCGCGGTACAGGGCTACGGTCAGGATCGTCCGGTTGCAACAAACGAGTCGGCGGAGGGGCGTGCGCTCAACCGCCGGGTCGAAATCAGTCTGGTGCCACAGGCGGACGCCTGCCGCGTGCCGGACGCACACACCCGGTCATCACAGGATGATGGCCATTCTCAGTCTGAAAAGGAGTAACAACATGGCAATTCCAGTTTATCTGTGGCTGAAGGACGACGGCGGCGCGGACATCAAGGGTTCAGTAGACGTGCAGGACCGCGAGGGCAGCATTGAGGTGGTGGCACAGGAGCATAACCTGTACATCCCGACCGACAACAACACCGGCAAGCTGACCGGCACCCGCATTCACACGCCGTTCCTGTTCACCAAGGAAATCGACTCGTCGAGCCCGTACCTCTACAAGGCCGTAACTACCGGTCAGACCCTGAAGTCGGCGGAGTTCAAGTGGTATCGCATCAGCGACGCAGGACAGGAAGTCGAGTACTTCAACACCAGGCTTGAGAACGTGAAGGTGGTGAAGGTGAATCCTGTCATGCACGACATTAAAGATCCTTCCAAAGAGAAGCACAACCATCTGGAGATGATTGAGCTGCGCTACGAAAAAATCACCTGGACCTACAAGGACGGCAACATCATTCATTCCGATTCCTGGAACGAACGCGCCACCGCGTAAGCCCGTGCGGACGGTTCGCCGTCCGCTTTTCAGGCGTGCGCCTGCGTGTGGGTGCAGCCCTGAAAAACACACTGATGTACAGATACCTCAGACCTTATGGGCCTCGGTTAACGGCCAGGGGCGGTAGCGTGCCTGAAACGGAGAGAATACCAATGGAACACCAGTCTGCAGCGCTGCTGCGCCGTCTTAACCCCTTCTGCGCCCGCGCGCTGGAGGCCGCCGCCTCACTGTGCCAGACCCGCGCGCACGCGGAAATATTCCCCGAGCACTGGCTGCTGAAGCTGCTGGAGCAGGGTGAGGGCGACATCACGGTGATGGCCAGGCGCTATGAGTGGGACATGGACGGCGTCTGGCAGGGGCTGCTGGACTTTCTCGACGGTCAGCCTCGCCTGGTGCGCAGCCGCCCGGATCTTTCGGCTCGCCTGCACCACCTGCTGAAGGAGGCCTGGCTGGCGGCCTCGGTGGACGGTGAGGAGCGTATTGGAAGCGTACACCTGCTGACAGCCATCATTGGCAACCACTCGCTGACTCGCTGTGACGCACTCTGGCCAATCCTCACGCTAAGCCCGCGCCAGATTACGGCGCTGCGCCCGCTGCTGGACGAGCAGTCGGACGAACGACCCGACGCGCTGCAGCCGAACGAACCTTTGCGGAGCCTGAACGCAGAGGAGGGCGAGCCACCTGCGCTGGCGGGCGCTGCGCCTGCTACCACCGCTGAGGCGCTGTCCCGCTTCACCCGCGACGTTACTGCTGACGCGCGGGACGGGAAGATTGACCCGGTGTACGGGCGTGATAATGAAATCCGGCAAATAGTGGATATCCTCTCGCGCCGCCGCAAGAACAACCCGATTCTGGTGGGCGAACCAGGTGTGGGCAAAACCGCGCTGGTCGAGGGGCTGGCGCTGCGCATTGCGGAAGGTAACGTGCCGGCCAGCCTGAGCACGGTCAGCGTGCGCACCCTGGATCTTGGCATGTTGCAGGCGGGCGCGGGCGTGAAGGGTGAGTTTGAGCAGCGCCTGAAGAACATCATTACTGAGGTGCAGCAGGCTGAGCAGCCGGTGCTGCTGTTCATCGACGAGGCGCACACCATCATCGGCGCGGGCAATCAGGCAGGCGGCGCGGATGCGGCTAACCTGCTGAAGCCAGCACTGGCGCGCGGCGAACTGCGCACCATCGCCGCCACGACCTGGAGCGAGTACAAGCAGTACTTCGAGAAAGATGCTGCACTGGAGCGCCGCTTCCAGATGGTTAAAGTTGATGAGCCGGACGACGAGACCGCCTGCCTGATGCTGCGTGGCCTGAAGTCTCGTTACGCGCAGCACCACGGTGTGCACATCACCGACGAAGCCGTGCGCGCCGCCGTCACGCTGTCCCGTCGCTACCTGACCGGACGCCAGCTGCCGGACAAGGCGGTGGACCTGCTCGACACCGCTAGCGCGCGCGTGCGCATGAGCCAGGACACGGTGCCGGAAGCTATCACGCAACTGCGTGCCCGCACGGATGCCCTGAATATTGAGAAGCGCGCTATCCTGGATGATCAAGCACTAGGCGGCAGCGTTCAGGAAGCGCGCATGCATGACATTCTGAAAGAACTGGCCAGCGCTGACGAACGTCTCGAACAGCTGGAGCTGAGCTGGGTGGCCGAGCGCGAGCTGACGGAGATGCTGCTTCTCAGCCGGCAGGATGCTTCTCAGCAGGTGCGCCGCTTTGAACTTCAGTCCGCTCTTCATGCGCTGCAGCAGGGGGAGCCGCTGATGACGCTGGATGTGGACGCGCGCTCGGTGGCGGGGGTGATTGCCGACTGGACCGGCGTGCCGCTCTCTTCCTTAATGAAGGACGAGCAGACGGAGCTGCTGACGCTGGAAAAGGCGCTGGAAGCGCGCGTGGTCGGCCAGCCGATGGCGTTGAACGCCATTGCAAAGCGCCTGCGCGCGTCGAAAACCGGCCTGACTGCCGAGAACGGGCCACAAGGTGTGTTCCTGCTGGTGGGCACCAGCGGTACGGGTAAAACGGAAACCGCGCTGGCGCTGGCCGACACTCTGTACGGCGGCGAGAAATCGCTGATTACTATCAACCTCTCCGAGTATCAGGAGGCGCACACCGTAAGCCAGCTGAAAGGCTCGCCGCCGGGTTACGTGGGCTACGGGCAGGGTGGTGTGCTGACCGAAGCTGTGCGTAAACGCCCGTACAGCGTGGTACTGCTTGACGAGGTGGAGAAGGCGCACCGCGACGTGATTAACCTGTTCTATCAGGTGTTCGATCGGGGCTTTATGCGCGACGGCGAGGGGCGGGAGATTGACTTCCGCAACACCGTTATCCTGATGACCTCTAACCTCGGCAGCGACGCGTTGATGCAGAAACTGGACGAACAGCCGGACGCCAGTGACGCTGACCTGCAGGAACTGCTGCGCCCGGTTATCCGCGATCATTTCCAGCCCGCACTCCTGGCGCGCTTCCAGACGGTGATTTACCGCCCACTGGCTGCTGAGGCGATGCGCACCATCGTCGAAATGAAGCTTGGCCAGGTCAGCCAACGACTACAGCGTCACTACGGCCTGGCAACAGAAATTTCAGCGGCGCTGTACGACGCCCTGACCGCCGCCTGCCTGCTGCCAGACACTGGCGCGCGCAACGTCGATAGCCTGCTCAACCAGCAGATTCTACCGGTGCTTAGTCAGCAGCTTTTGCAATATCAGGCCGGCGGGCAGTTGCCTGGCACTCTCAGCCTGGACTGGAACGAAGAGGACGGTGTGCTGATGACATTTGAGAATCCCATTCATGAACAAAACTGAAAGAGATGCGGCAGCCAAAGAAGGTAGCCTGCGGCTGATGAGTAAAGGAGAAATCGTGCTTGCCAGTACGGTTTTCCGGGACAAAATTGATTATCACAAGGTATGGATCCATAAAGACAGCTATCTCCCGTTTGGTTTGCAAAATGAAGCTGTTGCTATGACGCCTAAGGGAGAAATATTTTACCGTCCGCCACTTTACCGGAACGATTTTGCTGACCTGGCTCAGAGTGACCTTGCCGACAGACATACTTTTATACACGAGCTCAGCCATGTATGGCAGCGCCAAAAGGGAATGTGCGTGATATGCAGGGGGCTCATAAGCTGGCTGGCGAGCTATCGCTATGAACTGGATGGACGGCTACTGAGTGAGTATCCGATGGAGCAACAGGCACAAATTATTGCAGATAATTTTCTACTGGCGAGTGAGGGGTATAATACATTTATGGAGTACCGGCGTCGTAGTTATGTCACGCTGGACGGCAACCTGGATGAGTCTATTATTTCGCAGAAATATAAACATGCGTTGAGAGGATTCCCTTGGTGAATGTATCTCAGAGGATAATAAGTTGCAGGTTGGCTTTGTCAGTAATCGTATTTCTCCTGTCAGGATGTCCAGGAGACAGGTTCACGCTTTCAGATAATGCTCCTCTCAGCATAGATGCTGACCGCATCTGCTTCACTGTATTAAAACCTGATGATTATTCACTTTCATATTTTGACCTCTTTGAAAGAGGAAATCGGAACTCTGTTAAGCACCCAGAAATAGCAGAATACAAAACCGATAACAGCCTGCTTCTTTGCTTGGCTGAGGACACAGTAAGCGATTCAGAAATTGTTTATGTTGCGCAGTTTGGTCTGACGACACAGACCAAACGTAAACCGATTCGGAAGTTTTCTGTGGCTTTTAAAGCTGAAAAAACGGGATTTATCAGTGTTCCGCTGCTGCAAAACGAAATCAGTTATTACATGGGACGGGGATATTAGCGGTTCAGTTTATCAACGGACTGACCCGCACTAATTTCATACAGAGGACGTTTCTTCGTCTTATGAGTAATCAGGCTATGTGCGTTTTCTATCGCGGTATGCTCAGTTTTATGGCTACTTTTGCTTATGATCTTGACGGCCGACTATTGAGTTAATACTCAATAAAGCAACAGGCTCAAATAATTGCTGATAACTATATTCTTACTGAGTGGGGATTTGGTCGATGGAATGAGTTAAGTTTATATGACCATGTCAAATCTGTTAGAGCATTGAGTGAGCCTGAAGCCTGTTTAGCTTACATGAAAGCATTGAGAGGTTTTCCATGGTGAAATTTATGAAATTATATTTCATCGGCATATTCACATGCTTCGCTTTAGGCGGTTGTACTTTGGGAGAAGATCCTGTCGAGTTTGAACGCGATGCCGATATGAGCGTTATTGATGATATGCTATGTATAAATATACCCCAGAACAAAGCGTATTATTTCAGTGTGATTTCAATAAAAAATAAAGATGGCTCAGGGCTTAGGAAAACAATCGATGGCAGCGAGTTAATAGCAGTAAGTGATAAACGTTGCATGCCATTATCCTGGTTGCCTGCATCAGAAAAAAAAGAATATATTATTCATTATGGTCTATTGTCCAGGCTGGAAACACTTCCATCCTTTAGAAAAGTAGCAGCCATAAGGTTGAAGAATAGTCGGGTCTATAATTCTCCATTAAAAAGAGAAGATTATTTACCAAGCTTCATCTCTGAGTGAGATTATGTTGACGGAAAAACGGACTTTTAAATATCATTAGCAAACGAACGTACCCAGCCTGTTCTCGATGAAAGGTATAGATGTGTTCTCTGAGGTTTTCCATATTGAAGGATGATTTTATCCCAAGAGTAAATTGGTTGCCTATGATTGTTGCATTTATCATAACTGGTTGTATTGGAGAAAAGGTCACGTTTTCTGAAGTGGCTAAGGTTGAAAGTAAAGGAAATAAAGCGTGTTTTAAAGTCAGGCGCGTCGATGATGTTACAGTGGGAAATGTAACCATTTTTAAACGGGGGCAAAGCGAAAATAGAGAGTTTGTGGGGAGGGATGCTGTGGAGGTAGTCAATAATGAGTATGTATGCTTAAACGATTTTATTTCCATGGATTTAACTAAGGGGAAGTATATTGTCAGGTTTGTTTTGAATCAGAGTGGAAATCGACAGAATCTAAGGCTTTTCTCCACTGCGATGGAATTTAAAGATGGAGCTTTTGTGAATATTCCATTGCAACAGGATGAGGTTGTACATTATCTTGGTAGAAGGATTTGATTTATTGTAAATACTTAACCCCATCAAGTTTCTATAATGCATTAAGAGAAAGTCATTTATTTTCAGGTGTGTCATTGATATTAAAAACGCCCCTTTACTCATGATGTTTGTATTGTCAGACTGTATTGGTGATAAATTCACACTTTCTCAGAAAACATTGGTCAGCAAAGTTGATGGCCGCATATGCTTCACTGTATTAAAACCTGATAATTATTCACTTTCATACTTTGACCTCTTTGAAAGAGGAAGTTGGGAGTCTGCTCAGCAGCCAGAAATAGCAGAATACAGAACTGATAACAGTCTGCTTCTCTGCCTGACTGAGGACATTATCAACAGTTCAGAAATTGTTTATGTTGCTCAGTTTGGTCTGACAACTCAGACCAAGCGTAAACCGATCAGGAACTTTTCCGTGGCTTTTAAAGTTTACAACACGGGCGTTATCAGCGTTCCCCTTCAGCGAAACGAAATCACCTATTACATAGGCCGCGGATATTAGCGTTTAATTTTATTAAATGCCTGACCGTTTCAACTCAATACACTGAATTCTTATCTAACCCGCATTCCTGAAAGGGATTGAACCATCCGTCATCACGGAGCGAATGACAATGACCCCAAGTGAAATGTTACTTAGCGCAGCATCGGTTTTATCGTCTACCCAGAATCGCTACTCTCTTCACATTCCCGCCTGCAATGCTGTTATTGATGTTGAGAGTCTGAACGGTACGGAAACGCTGAGCGCGAATTACCAATATGACGTGCTTTTCACCAGCCCCGATAAAGACATCTCGCCAGAGAAGATGCTGCGCAAAGCGGTAACGCTGACCATGAGAACCGGCTCTCTGCTGGAACCCGATTCGCAGAAAATTGTTCACGGTTATATCACTGACTTCCGCCGTCTGACGGGTTCCGCAGACCAGGTTAGTTATCTCATTATTATTGAACCCCGCTTTGCGCTTCTGGATAAGCAATACCGCTCACATCGCTTCTTTGTGAATAAATCGGTGCCGGAAGTTGTCAGTCAGATCCTGGATGAGCATGGTTTTCAGGGGTGGGAATATGAATTCAGCCTGAAGCATGACTACCCCAAAAGAGAGCAGATTAACCAGTATCAGGAGAGTGACCTGAAGTTTGTACAGCGTCTGTTGTCTGAAATCGGCATTTTCTATTACTTCACACTTCAGCCTGATACGCAGACTGAGGTCGTACGGTTTGGTGACGCGCAGAGCGCTTATTCTGAGCAGAAATCGCTGCCGCTGAACAGCCCCTCGGGTCTGGAAGACAACGCACAGGAATCCGTCTGGCACCTTAATCTGACCCATAACGTAGTTGAAGCGGGTGTGACAGCAAAGGATTACAACCATCGCGAGGCACAGCGCGTGCTGCGGTCGGTGAAGGCCGATATGACGCGGGGTGATGGCGACAACATCTCTTACGGGGAGGTTTATCACTATCGTCCCCGCCACCCTTACAGCGGCGATAAGTTTGCTCCGGAGACCGAGACCGCAAACTTTTATGCCCGTCTCGATCATGAACGTTTTCTTGCCCGGCAGACGCTGATATCAGGTATTTGCAACGATGCTTTTATCAGCCCCGGACATGTTTTATCTGTTACCGAAACAGGCATACCCACGCTGCCTGCACAGCTGCAGAGTCCCGTTTTAATCACCCAAATCAATGTCAGTGCGAGCCGGCGTTCGGCCTTCCAGGCCACGCTGAATGCTGTGCCTTACAGCGAAACGCTATGCTGGCGTCCCGCACTGCTTGCCCGTCCTAAAGTCAGCGGCACCATGACGGCGCGTGTGACCAGTGCGAAAGACAACGACATCTATGCCTGGCAGGATGCATCCGGGTTATATCGTGTGGTGTTTGATGCGGACGAGGATGGCAAGGATCGCGGCCTGGAAAGCATGCCCGTTCGCCTCGCGAAACCTTACGGCGGGGATATGTACGGCTTCCACTTCCCGCTGATACAGGGGACGGAGGTGGCAATAGCGTTTCGTGAGGGTGACCCGGACCAGCCTTATATCGCTCATGCGCTGCATGATTCACGACATGTGGATCACGTTACTGAGAAAAATAGCACCCGCAACGTTATTCGTACCGCCGGACTGAACAAGCTGCGCATGGAGGATAAGCGTGGTGAGGAACATATTAAGCTCAGCACGGAGTACGGGGGTAAGACGCAGCTTAATCTTGGTCATAACGTAGATGCGTCAGGAACACTAAGAGGAGAGGGCGCTGAACTTCGCACGGACAAGCACATAGCGGTGCGGGGTGGGGCCGGATTGTTTATCTCTGCAGATAAACAACCTAAGGCACTAGGGCCAATACTGGAAATGCAGGCGGCAATGGAGAGGCTTAAACAGTCTGCTGAACAGATGGATTCCCTCTCTAAAGATGCACAGTCTGCGAAAGCAGAACCAGCACAAATAGAGGCGCAGCTTTCTTTCATGCGCGAACAAATTAAAGAATTGAAAGAGGCCGTTGCGGTGTTGAGTGCACCAGAGGGGATTGCTTTAACAAGCGGTAAGCATTTGCAGCTGGCAGCGCGGCAAAATCTCACGTTCAGCGCTGGTGCTGATACTGATATTGGCATTGTGAAACGATTGTTCGTGGGGGTTGGCCATGGGGTGAGTCTGTTTGTCCGAAAATTAGGTATTAAGCTTATCGCTAACCAAGGCCCCGTAACTATTCAGGCGCAAAATGATCAACTCCAATTGCTGGCACGGCAGGGGCTGGAAATAACCAGCACAGAAGATGAAATTCATATTGTTGCTAAGAAGAAAATTGTTCTGAATGCAGGGGGAACCTACATTACCCTTGACCCGTACAAGATTGAATTAGGTACCAACGGTGATTGCAATATTAGAGCAGCCGACTTTGCTTACAGTGAACCAGCCAATATGGATGCCAGTCATCCAGAATATCCGGCGCTGCAAGAAAATGTAAAACAATCGCTGCGTTTACATATTCCACAGGCACCTAACGCTCCTGAAATAAGCTGGGCTGGCATGCCATATTCCCTTTTTGCAGATGGATCGTTGGTTAAATCAGGTGTACTGGACAAGAGCGGCCAACTCCCAATTGACCATCAAGTGGTGACCAGAGAGTACACACTGGAAATGGCTAATGGTGTGCGTTATCAGATCCCTGTCGTTGATGCATACACTAACCCGGAGCAGGGCAAACTGGCTAATCTTGGGTTCCATCATCATCCAGCGATGGCCAGTTCTGACATTAATACGCCCGACACCCATACTGCCCACCGTATGACCTATGCCCGCCTCTTGGGTAATGTAAACGACAAGGATGAAGTTTAATGAAAAAGGACCCTTTTGTTGTCCCTATTGCCCCTCAGGAAGCGGATCACGGGGTGATTACCTCTCCCTGGTTTGTTCAGAATACGGAATGCCCGCCAGCCCTGGCGACCTACAAGCCGCTGGTCAATGGTGAAGAGGCTTTTGCTGCGGTTCATCACGCCATTGCGAATGCGAAGAAATCAGTGGATATCATCTGCTGGGGTTTCCAGCCTTCAATGTATTTTATCCGCGATGGGCAGGCCCCCTCGATTGGAGAGTTACTCGTTGACGTTGCGAGAAAAAATAACGTGGAAGTGAGAGTGCTGGGTTGGGAAATGCCACTCAATTCAGCAGGGGGAGCAGGTGAAGCCAATCTGCCCGGCAAAGGTATTGTTCGTATAAAAGATCGGGCAGGACAAAGCGCGACGGATGAGCAATATGCAAAAGACAGGAAATGGTTTGCAGAGTATGCACTGTTTAATACGGTTAAAGAGATTTCAATCGGTATCGGAACAACGCCAAAAAGATTAAAGCAATTCCCGCAGTTTGTAAGCAGGGGCTTCAATGTTGATGAACGAGCGGAGATACGATATCAGGCAGCACTGCATGCACTTGATAAAGACATCAGTAAAATGACCGTGGCACTTCTGGCGGCGACAGCCACTCATCACCAGAAAACAGTCCTGGTGGATTACGAATTACCGGAGCATGCAGTGGGTTTTGTGATGGGCCACAACATGCTGGATGAGTACTGGGATACAGATGACCATTCATCCAGGGGTCGGGCAGGCAGCGTGAATGCCTGTGCACCCAATATGGGAGCCAGCGGGTTTCTCCCGCGTCAGGATATTTCAAGTCAGGTAACGGGCCCGATACTGGAACACCTGCACGAGAATTTTGCTAAGGCGTGGTGTAAGGAAACGCATCAGGATCTGCTGGCTTCGCGTAATGCAAAGAAAGTGGCCAAAGAACTGAAGCCCCGCCCTGAATACGGCACGCCGATTATGGCTCAACTGCTTCGTACTCAGGCACAGGAACAAAAACGGGATATCGAGACGCTTTATTTGCAGGCAGTTAACAATGCCACTCAGTTTATCTATATTGAAAATCAGTATTTCCGCTGGCCGCCGCTGGCTGAGTTGATCAATAAAATTGCAGAAGAACAGACAAGCAAAGGGCGAGACCAGAATAAGCATGGTGCTTTGTATTTGTTTGTAGTGACCAACGCCACAGATGAGGGTATCGGGTCGGGTACCGTCAATACCCAGCGCATGCTTGAGACGCTGGGACGGGCGGAAATAATTCCGGGTATCACAAAACAAATGCAGATTGATAAACTTCGGAGAGAAGCAGGAACAACGCCTGTTTCTGCGATGTATACACCTAAAAATGCTGAGGATTTTTTAAATAAACAGCGAGAGCTGGACGCAAAGATACTTGAAATTGAAAAAAGTACGATTGTCCCTGAGCCCCGGCCTGGTTTAAACATCCATGTCTGCTCTCTTGTTGCACTGGACTCACCTCCTGACAACTGGATGCCAGTTTATATTCACTCCAAGTTAATGATTGTGAATGACGTATTTACTACGCATGGGTCCGCCAATATTAATACCCGCAGCATGCAGGTGGACAGTGAAATGAATATTGCTCACGAATGGGCCAGTGTGACTCAGGATTTAAGGAGGAGGTTATGGAGGATTCATACTAATGAGAGAGGGATGCAAGACGATTCTGAAGATGCATTCAATTCATGGGGAGACATAATTAACAGAAATGAAGCGCTCAAGGGTGCTGCTGAATATAAGCCATTTGCACCTCTTGTTAAGTTTTATTACAATGATTCAAAACTTAAGGATTGGGACTGATGTGGAGACCGTTACTTCTTTTCTGCTTTATTGTTATCGGCTGCGATCAGAATATTAATGTGAATGCTAAAGGGAATTCACCAAAGGATCATTCCATGCCATCTTTAGATGAAATACATACCCAACTGACTTTTGTCTGTAAATTTGAAGTTATTCCGCAGTCTAATCCTGATACCGAATTGCTTTTTAACTACTCACGCTGGCTGCAAAAAAACAATCAATTAGATGAGGACGAAGAAGTGAATACGGAAGTGGCTCGCCTCTATCGTATTGCGGCAGAAAATGGCCATATGAAGGCTAATATTAATCTGCAGAATGGCTCGCTGCGTGGACAGCTCAATTTAACGGCTTCAGAGCAGTTACGTTACAGCCAGCAACTTATCGATCAAGGGGTTGCCAGCGGCTACTATTTTATCGCCATCTATTTGCAGCATGGCGCCGCGGGGCTGAGGAAGGATGAGGACATGGCGCTGCGTTACTACCGTAAAGCAGCTGATGAAGGAAGTGCTCTGGCACAGGCTTATATAGGCGGCAAGCTATCACCAAAAGGGATGGCTCCAGACATAGCTAAAGAGATGCTGTTCTGTGCAGCAACGCAAGGATCAGGAGATGCAGCTAATAAACTGGGAAATATGCTAGCCGTGAATAAACAATTCCTAAAGGCAGCCGAGGCATTTCAGTTAGGTGTTGTTGCCGGGGATAGAAGTTCCGCAAGTTTTCTAGAATCTGGATTTAATGGCCCTAAGCCCACTGACAGTCTCTATTTTCTTGGCCAGCAAAAAGATCCCGAACGTGTACGCCGCTATAAGCTTATCAGGCGAATACTTGCAGATTACTCTTACGCCCATCCCACCGTACCTGAAATCAACGACATTGTACCGTTACCGCCCGCGCCTTTACCAGAATGGGACGGCAAACTGAAGTGGCTGGAGGCCCGCGAAGCCAACATCCCGCCGGAAAAACCGAACGAGGCGCTGATTGCCCGGCTGGCGAAGAAGAAGCACCTGAACCCGGCAACCGGCAGGCCGCTGCCTGAGTCACCGGACTTTGATAAACAGAGCGCGTCGCTGCTGCTGTGCCACAGCGGAGAACCCTGCCCGAGAAGCGGCTACTGGCAGACGGCCTGGATACCGGACAGCGGAACAGGCCCGGAAGAGGTGCGTCACTTCAGGGAGGGGGATACGATGCCGGCCGACCGCATAACGCGCATTCATTCCCGCCCCTGGCCATTGCGTGACAGGCACACTGAGGAAGAGCAGCCCGTGACGTGGCGTTATCTGGGCGAGGCCTAGGACAGCGCAAGCCGTTAACACAAGGAAGAGCAGGACATGTCAAACAAGTACAGCCAGCGGCACGCCGGCATCATCATCCGTCGATAGCCAGTGCAGACATTAATACGCCCGACACCCATACTGCCCACCGTATGACCTATGCCCGCCTCTTGGGTAATGTAAACGACAAGGATGAAGTTTAATGAAAAAGGACCCTTTTGTTGTCCCTATTGCCCCTCAGGAAGCGGATCACGGGGTGATTACCTCTCCCTGGTTTGTTCAGAATACGGAATACCCGCCAACCCTGGCGACCTACAAGCCGCTGGTCAATGGTGAAGAGGCTTTTGCTGCGGTTCATCACGCCATTGCGAATGCGAAGAAATCAGTGGATATCATCTGCTGGGGTTTCCAGCCTTCAATGTATTTTATCCGCGATGGGCGGGCACCCTCGATTGGAGAGTTACTCGTTGACGTTGCGAGAAAAAACAACGTGGAAGTGAGAGTGCTGGGTTGGGAAATGCCACTCAATTCAGCAGGGGGAGCAGGTGAAGCCAATCTGCCCGGCAAAGGCATTGTGCGTATAAAAGATCGGGCAGGACAAAGCGCGACGGATGAGCAATATGCGAATGACAGGAAATGGTTTGCAGAGTATGCCCTGTTTAATACGGTTAAAGAGATTTCAGTCGGTATCGGAACAACGCCAAAAAGATTAAAGCAATTCCCGCAGTTTGTAAGCAGGGGCTTCAATGTTGATGAACGAGCGGAGATACGATATCAGGCAGCACTGCATGCACTTGATAAAGACATCAGTAAAATGACCGTGGCACTTCTGGCGGCGACAGCCACTCATCACCAAAAAACAGTCCTGGTGGATTACGAATTACCGGAGCATGCAGTGGGTTTTGTGATGGGCCACAACATGCTGGATGAGTACTGGGATACAGATGACCATTCATCCAGGGGTCGGGCAGGCAGCGTGAATGCCTGTGCACCCAATATGGGAGCCAGCGGGTTTCTCCCGCGTCAGGATATTTCAAGTCAGGTAACGGGCCCGATACTGGAACACCTGCACGAGAATTTTGCTAAGGCGTGGTGTAAGGAAACGCATCAGGATCTGCTGGCTTCGCGTAATGCAAAGAAAGTGGCCAAAGAACTGAAGCCCCGCCCTGAATACGGCACGCCGATTATGGCTCAACTGCTTCGTACTCAGGCACAGGAACAAAAACGGGATATCGAGACGCTTTATTTGCAGGCAGTTAACAATGCCACTCAGTTTATCTATATTGAAAATCAGTATTTCCGCTGGCCGCCGCTGGCTGAGTTGATTAATAAAATTGCAGAAGAACAGACAAGCAAAGGGCGAGACCATAATAAACATGGTGCTTTGTATTTGTTTGTAGTGACCAACGCCACAGATGAGGGTATCGGGTCGGGTACCGTCAATACCCAGCGCATGCTTGAGACGCTGGGACGGGCGGAAATAATTCCGGGTATCACAAAACAAATGCAGATTGATAAACTTCGGAGAGAAGCAGGAACAACGCCTGTTTCTGCGATGTATACACCTAAAAATGCTGAGGATTTTTTAAATAAACAGCGAGAGCTGGACGCAAAGATACTTGAAATTGAAAAAAGTACGATTGTCCCTGAGCCCCGGCCTGGTTTAAACATCCATGTCTGCTCTCTTGTTGCACTGGACTCACCTCCTGACAACTGGATGCCAGTTTATATTCACTCCAAGTTAATGATTGTGAATGACGTATTTACTACGCATGGGTCCGCCAATATTAATACCCGCAGCATGCAGGTGGACAGTGAAATGAATATTGCTCACGAATGGGCCAGTGTGACTCAGGATTTAAGGAGGAGGTTATGGAATATGCACACGAATGGAATGGGCTCCGTGGACGATTCTAAAAGTGCATTTGAAATGTGGGAGAAAATAATTTCACAGAATGGACGAAACATGAGTAAAAAAAATAAACCTGCCGCACCATTAGTTGGTTTCTTATACAGCAAGTCAAAACTCAAGGATTGGGATTAATGCGTGCATTGTTTCTGATTGCCAGCTTACTGCTCGCGGCCTGTGACCAAAGTAATACCTCTATTGTCGGCAACAAGGAAATATCTATGGATACCAACAGTAATATCCAACTGGCCTTTGCCTGTAAAAAAGAATCCATTCCGGAGCCGGAGGCTGAGGCTGATGTGCTGTTCAGATACGCCCGCTGGCTGCAGGTGAACAACCAGCTGAAGCAGGACAAAGAGGTCGATACGGAGATCGGGCGCCTCTACCGGATTGCAGCGGAGAACGGGCATGCTAAAGCTACCATCAATCTGCAGAACGGATCGCTGCGCGGGCATTTTGGGCTGACTGCATCGGAAAGACGCCGCTTCAGCCAGCAGCTTATCGATGAAGGGGTCGCCAGCGGCTACTACTTTATCGCCATCTATCTGCAGCACGGTGCTGCGGGGCTGAAGCAGGATGAGGACATGGCGCTGCGTTACTATCGTAAGGCGGCTGATGAGGGGAGTGCGCTGGCACAGTTGTATCTGGGCAAAAAACTTGAGCCGGTTGATATCGCACCGGATGTTGCCAGGCAGATGTATCTTTGTGCTGCTGAGCAGGGTGATGGGGAGGCCGCGAAAATAATGGGTATTATTTACAAGAATGATAAAAATTACCAGGAAGCGGTGCGGGTATATCAGTTAGGGGTCGCCGCGGGGAACTCTACTTCGGCAAGTTTTTTGAGGTACGGATTTAATGAACCTTCTTCTGATGACCCTATAAGCTATCTTGGCTTGAAAAAAGACCCCGAGCGTTCCCGGCGTTACGAGGCTATCTGGAATATACTGGCGGATTACTCCTACGCCCATCCCACCGTACCCGAAATCAACGACATCGTTCCGTTACCGCCCGCGCCTTTGCCGGAATGGGACGGGAAGCTGAAGTGGCTGGAGGCCCGCGAAGCCAACATCCCGCCGGAAAAACCGGGTGAGGCGCTGATTGCCCGGCTGGCGAAGAAGAAGCACCTGAACCCGACGACCGGCAGGCCGCTGCCGGAATCACCGGACTTTGATAAACAGAGCGCGTCGCTGCTGCTGTGCCACAGCGGAGAACCCTGCCCGAGAAGCGGATACTGGCAGACGGCCTGGATACCGGACAGCGGAACAGGCCCGGAAGAGGTGCGTTACTTCAGGGAGGGGGATACGATGCCGGCTGACCGCATAACGCGCATTCATTCCCGCCCCTGGCCCCTGCGTGACAGGCACACGGAGGAAGAGCAGCCCGTGACGTGGCGTTATCTGGGCGAGGCCTAGGACAGCGCAAGCCGTTAACACAAGGAAGAGCAGGCCATGTCAAACAAGTACAGCCAGCGGCACGCCGTCATCATCCATCGATGGCCAGTTCTGACATTAATACGCCCGACACCCATACTGCCCACCGTATGACCTATGCCCGCCTCTTGGGTAATGTAAACGACAAGGATGAAGTTTAATGAAAAAGGACCCTTTTGTTGTCCCTATTGCCCCTCAGGAAGCGGATCACGGGGTGATTACCTCTCCCTGGTTTGTTCAGAATACGGAATACCCGCCAACCCTGGCGACCTATAAGCCGCTGGTCAATGGTGAAGAGGCTTTTGCTGCGGTTCATCACGCCATTGCGAATGCGAAGAAATCAGTGGATATCATCTGCTGGGGTTTCCAGCCTTCAATGTATTTTATCCGCGATGGGCAGGCCCCCTCGATTGGAGAGTTACTCGTTGACGTTGCGAGAAAAAATAACGTGGAAGTGAGAGTGCTGGGTTGGGAAATGCCACTCAATTCAGCAGGGGGAGCAGGTGAAGCCAATCTGCCCGGCAAAGGTATTGTTCGTATAAAAGATCGGGCAGGACAAAGCGCGACGGATGAGCAATATGCAAAAGACAGGAAATGGTTTGCAGAGTATGCACTGTTTAATACGGTTAAAGAGATTTCAATCGGTATCGGAACAACGCCAAAAAGATTAAAGCAATTCCCGCAGTTTGTAAGCAGGGGCTTCAATGTTGATGAACGAGCGGAGATACGATATCAGGCAGCACTGCATGCACTTGATAAAGACATCAGTAAAATGACCGTGGCACTTCTGGCGGCGACAGCCACTCATCACCAGAAAACAGTCCTGGTGGATTACGAATTACCGGAGCATGCAGTGGGTTTTGTGATGGGCCACAACATGCTGGATGAGTACTGGGATACAGATGACCATTCATCCAGGGGTCGGGCAGGCAGCGTGAATGCCTGTGCACCCAATATGGGAGCCAGCGGGTTTCTCCCGCGTCAGGATATTTCAAGTCAGGTAACGGGCCCGATACTGGAACACCTGCACGAGAATTTTGCTAAGGCGTGGTGTAAGGAAACGCATCAGGATCTGCTGGCTTTGCGTAATGCTAAGAGAGTGGCAAAAGAACTGAAGCCCCGCCCTGAATACGGCACGCCGATTATGGCTCAACTGCTTCGTACTCAGGCACAGGAACAAAAACGGGATATCGAGACGCTTTATTTGCAGGCAGTCAACAATGCCACTCAGTTTATCTATATAGAGAACCAGTATTTCCGCTGGCCGCCGCTGGCTGAGTTGATCAATAAAATTGCAGAAGAACAGACAAGCAAAGGGCGAGACCAGAATAAGCATGGTGCTTTGTATTTGTTTGTAGTGACCAACGCCACAGATGAGGGTATCGGGTCGGGTACCGTCAATACCCAGCGCATGCTTAAGGTGCTGGGACGGGCGGACACAATTCCGGGTATCACAAAACAAATGCAGATTGATAAACTCCGGAGAGAAGCAGGAACAACACCTGTTTCAGAGATGTATACACCTAAAGATGTTGAAGAATTTGTAAAGAAGCAGCAAGAGCTGGACGCAAAGATACTTGAAATTGAAAAAAGTACGATTGTCCCCGAGCCCCGGCCTGGTTTAAACATCCATGTCTGCTCTCTTGTGGCACTGGACTCACCTCCTGACAACTGGATGCCAGTTTATATTCACTCCAAGTTAATGATTGTGAATGACGTATTTACTACGCATGGGTCCGCCAATATTAATACCCGCAGCATGCAGGTGGACAGTGAAATGAATATTGCTCACGAATGGGCCAGTGTGACTCAGAGTTTGCGGCGAAGGCTTTGGAATTTGCACACAAATGGAATGGGCTCCGTGGACGACTCAAAAAGTGCATTTGATATTTGGAAACGTATCATTTCAGATAATGATCGGATGATGAGTGAAAAAAATAAACCTGTCGCGCCATTAATTGGTTTCTTATACAGCAAGTCA
The DNA here is from genome assembly GCF_059731115.1 of Type-E symbiont of Plautia stali. Lineage (NCBI taxonomy): Bacteria > Pseudomonadati > Pseudomonadota > Gammaproteobacteria > Enterobacterales > Enterobacteriaceae > Type-E symbiont of Plautia stali. The sequence continues at coordinate 905,815 of NZ_AP035907.1, read as the reverse complement.
AAGCTCAAGGATATGGATTAATGCGCGCATTGTTTCTTATTTTCTGCTTCTTAATCACATCCTGTGACCAAAGGAATACCGCAATTGTCGGTAATAAGGACATTTCTATGGATGCCAATATTAATAAGCAACTGGACTTTACCTGTAAAAAAGAGTTCATTCCGGGGCCGCAAGCTGAGGCTGATGTGCTGTTCAGATACGCCCGCTGGCTGCAGGTGAACAACCAGCTGAAGCAGGACAAAGAGGTCGATACTGAGGTCGGCCGTCTCTACCGGATTGCAGCCGAGAACGGACATGCTAAAGCCACCATCAATCTGCAGAACGGGTCGCTGCGCGGGCACTTCGGGCTGACAGCCTCGGAAAGACGCCGCTTCAGCCAGCAGCTTATTGATGCCGGAGTTGCCAGCGGCTACTACTTTATCGCCATCTATCTGCAGCACGGGGCTGCAGGGCTAAAGCAGGATGAGGAAATGGCGCTGCGTTACTATCGTAAGGCGGCTGATGAAGGGAGTGCTCTTGCACAGGTGTATCTGGGCAAAAAACTTGAGCCGATTGATATCGCCCCGGAGGTTGCCAGACAGATGTATCTCTGTGCTGCTGAGCAGGGAGAGGGAGAGGCCGCGATGATAATGGGTATTATTTACAAGCATCGTAAAAATTACCAGGAAGCGGTGCGTTTATATCAGTTAGGGGTAGCCGCGGGGGACTCTTCTTCGGCAAGTTATTTAAAGGACGGATTTAACGGCCCAGAGCCGACTAACAGGCTCTCCTATCTTGGCCAGCAAAAAGACTCCGAGCGTTCCCGGCGTTACGAGGCTATCTGGAATATACTGGCGGATTATTCCTACGCCCATCCCACCGTACCCGAAATCAATGACATCGTGCCGTTACCGCCCGCGCCTTTGCCGGAATGGGACGGCAAACTGAAGTGGCTGGAGGCCCGCGAAGCCAACATCCCGCCGGAAAAACCGGATGAGGCGCTGATTGCCCGACTGGCGAAGAAGAAGCACCTGAACCCGGCGACCGGCAGGCCGCTGCCTGAGTCACCGGACTTTGATAAACAGAGCACGTCGCTGCTGCTGTGCAACAGCTGGGAAGCCTGCCCGAGAAGCGGCTACTGGCAGACGGCCTGGATACCGGACAGCGGAACAGGCCCGGAAGAAGTGCGTTACTTCAGGGAGGGGGATACGATGCCGGCTGACCGCATAACGCGCATTCAGTCCCGCCCCTGGCCATTGCGTGACAGGCACACGGAAGAAGAACAGTCCGTGACGTGGCGTTATCTGGGCGAGGCCTAGGACAGAGTAAGTCGTTTAATAGCAGGGAGAGCAATCATGAAAAAAAGGTACAGCCAGCGACACGCTGCTATCGGGATGCTCTGCCTGCTGCTGCAGGGTGCGATAACAGCGCTTCCCCGTTTCAGACAAACATGAGTGACATCCCGCCGCCCGGCGGGGCCAGCACCGGGCAGGCCTTCACCTGCAGACACGAGATTATTCCGGGGTTGGAAGCTGATACTGATGTGCTGTTCAGATACGCCCGCTGGTTGCAGGTGAACAATCAGCTCAGGCAGGACAAAGTCATAGACCTGGAAATTGCCCGTCTCTATCGCATTGCAGCGGAGAACGGACATGCCAAAGCCACCATCAATCTGCAGAACGGATCGCTGCGCGGGCGTTTTGGGCTGACTGCATCGGAAAGACGCCGTTTCAGCCAGCAGCTTATCGATGCCGGAGTCGCCAGCGGCTACTACTTTATCGCCATCTATCTGCAGCATGGAGCTGCGGGGCTGAAGCAGGATGAGGAAATGGCGCTGCGTTACTATCGTAAGGCGGCTGATGAAGGGAGTGCTCTGGCACAAGCCTATGTGGGCGATAAACTTGCATCGGTTGACATTGCCCCCGACGTTGCAAAACAGATGTTGCTATGCGCAGCTGAGCAAGGTAATGGCGAAGCAGCAGTAAAGCTGGGGGCTAGCCTTACAATTGATAAAAAGTATTCAGAGGCTTTGCATGCATTCCAGCTCGGGGTGGCGGCAGGTAATTCAAGCTCAGCAAGCTTTTTAGAAGAAGGATTTTACGGTCCCGAGCCTACAGACAGGCTCTATTATCTAGGCCAGCAAAAAGACCCCGAACGCGCACGGCGCTATAAGGCTATCTGGAAGATACTGTCAGGTTACTCTTACGCCCATCCCACCGTACCTGAAATCAACGACATCGTTCCGCTACCGCCCGCACCTTTGCCTGAATGGGACGGGAAGCTGAAGTGGGTGGAGGCCCGCGAAGCCAATATTCCGCCGGAAAAACCAAGTGAGGCGTTGATTGCCCTGCTGGCGAAGAAGAAGCACCTGGATCAGGTGACGGGCAGACCGCTGACGTATTAAATGATTTCATCAGAAAGAATATGTCATTCATGTTGTGCTATGGCGGTAATACAACGTCATTCAGTCGGTAATTTTTATATCAGACAATCCTCATAATCGTTTTATTTAGTGACAAGTTTCTTATTTAACTAATTTATCAAGGGTATATTTAATAATGAAAAATATTATTCGGCTGGGTGATAAACATACCGGCGGCGGCTCTGTATTAAGTGCTTCAATGAAGATGATGTTTCACGGTGTAGGTGCTGCGCGAGTGGGAGATCCTGTTGACTGCCCTAAGCACGGTAAAAATGTTATCGCAGAGGGCCATGCAACCTATAAAGACTACGGGCGACCGGTGGCATTTCATGGGCATCGTTGTGCATGTGGGTGCAGCTTGATATCAAGCCTACCATCAGCAACGGCGATGTAAATATGCCAGTCAATCTCAAATTAATACCATCACCTGCAATTAAGCCGGTGGCGCCAAAATGGTGGGTGTGGCTTTTAATATTGCTCATCATGATAATCGTTGGCATAAATTACGCCATAATGATGAAGATCTCTAAACCGGACATGAGCAACATAATATTTTGGGAGAACGCGCTTGAATTGCCTTTTTTAGGTTGGGCTTTCCTATTGTTTTTCCGTCTGGCCTGGTTTAAAGGACAATTCAATGCAGCTATAAACAGTGATCGGTTACGTGAAAAACAACTCAATCGAGAACTAAAGCGCGGGCAGCGTTATTTAAATGTCTATGGATTAAGTCTTCATACTGCGTTCCGCACTGACGCTGATACTCAAGGTAACTTACAGTGGGAAGCTTTGAGCCAAAAAAAAGCGGCATTGAAAACACAGCCATCATGGTTGGGATACCGGGGTGTCCGACACAGTCGTTTAATCAGAAATAATAAAGAAGCCGTAGAGCAATTATTGAAGCGGGGGTACGCTAAAGTGCTGGAAGAACTCAGCCCAATCCTTGCCATGATGTCAGAAGAAACATCTATTGCGGTATTACTTGAGTGCGAGAGTCACTTAAATAGTCATCAGATAGAGAGTACTTTTAAGCAGTGCTGGGGTGACAGTAGCATAGCTCAACCCGTTACGCGCACTTCAGGTGCCGGGCTTGCCGTCATTGACCAATGGTTAGATCAAAGCAGTAATGAAAAAACAATGCTCTTAGTCTTAGCCGCACAGATTGAACCCGAACATCCTGAGGGAACTTCAGAAGCAATTGTCGGCTTACTGCTCGGTCATTCACTACCTGTCCCGAATCTACCGATTCTTGCGCGGTTGCATCGTCCGGAACAGTCATATTATACAGACGTTAAAGATTTGGAATATGCTATTGCGCACTCCCTGAAATGGGTTCCCATAACGGGTGAAAGTATAGAGTCTGGCTGGCTGGTTGGTATCCATTCGGAACATAATATTGCTGTTGCCACGGCATTAAAATCTGTAAAAAGTCCAATCAATATCGGGCAGGACTTAAATAATCTTGATGCAATATTGGGATATCCTGGTTGTTCTGCTCCATGGGTTGCCATCGCCTGCGCCGCACAATTCTGCAGAAATGGAAAAGCGCAATTGATCTTGAGTGGTAATCGTACCAGCGCACCGTTGTGGGCCACAATAGTTTCGCCTGAGGGGCTATCAACTCAGTCGTGATACACGAATTAGTAAAGAAAATGGAATGATGAAAACTAATGATTGTGCAACAGGGAATAAATGATGAACACATCGAATAAAGGAAGTGATAGGCACTGGATAGGTCGTTATAGCGTTATTTTTCTTGTGCTCACTGCGATTGCCTGGGGTATTTATCGTTTTGGTGAAAGAATTGGCCTGTTAACGTTTCAAAGCAAGTTTTACGCCTTCATTGGATTATGTTTTATTTTTTTATGCATGAGTTACGGAGTGATTTTAATTAGAAGTATCTTGCAAGAGCGTAATGATAATCATGCCTCTGTTAAAAATAATAAAATCCAGCAAGTGAATAGAAACTCCGCCTCTAGTGTCGCCATATCTGAACTCAAGTTGGCACTAGGCCATCAGTTCGGTCGTTTCTGGCGAAAGAAAGTGACCATTATTATGCTCACCGGGCGTAAGCTGGATGTGGAGCAACTCGCCCCTGGCATTAGCAGTCAGTTCTGGCTAGAGCATCAAGGTACGGTGCTGTTGTGGGGGGGAGATACAGATCAGCCTTTGGATAATGAGTGGTTCAGCAAGATTAAGGCATTATGCCTTCAACCGATTGATGCTTTGATTTGGGTCACATCATCTCTGAGTCGATCTCCTGCTTTGGATTACGCGTCATCCGACGACATGTTATCACCACAGGAAATAGATACACTCTCCCGAAGAATTACCTCTCGTTATGAATTATTAGGATGGAGACTGCCGTTTATTGTGTGGTCGTTACATCCGGCTGGTGACTGCTCAGGAAGAATTACACAGTCTGTCGGTTGCTTATTGCCATTCCGAGCAACATCGAAGGCTATTGAAGCGCAACTACTTACATTGGCCTATAAATTGACAGAGCAAGGAATTCAGCAAATCTGTATTGATCCTCAGTACACATTCTTGCTTGCTTTGAAATCTGAGCTCTCCCTGTCAGCGAGGCGTATTAGCCAGTCTCTGACTGAGTTGCTGAATCCGCATCGTCCGTTACCCGTTGCAGGGATTATGTTTAGCCCTTCAGCAATGGAGTCTGCCCGAGAGGTTAAACATCATTGGGGAAAAGACACGTGTTGGGATTCGTTACTTGCTTCACTTTCAACATTACCTGTGGGATTACGCCCGGTAAAACATCGTCTGGGATGGGCTCAGGTATTATGCATTATTAGTTCAGCATTTATGGTGCTCTGGGCTGCTGGGATAATTATCTCGTTTATTTACAACCGTAATATTATTGCTACGACACAGGATCAGATTACTCGCGCGTCTCAAAGTGTTGGGATTGAGCAGCGGCTGAGTGCACTCGCTGAATTGCAAGCGGGAATCGAACGCCTGCAAAATCGGTCTGCTCACGGTGTGCCGTGGTATGACTTCACCGGGCTAAATCAAAATGATGCGCTACTCCACGCACTTTGGGAGCGATACAGTAATGTCGCACTGCCGTTGCTGCGTGATGCGGCGGCAATTCACCTTAAGGCCAAGCTGAAAACCATAGCCGCATTGCCGCCAGATAGTCCACTTCGCGAGCAGCTTGCAAGACCCGCTTACACCCAGCTCAAACTATTACTGATGCTGGCGCGACCGGAACGAATGAATGAGGAGTGGTTTAGTCATGCACTGATACGGGATTGGGCGCAGCGTGAAGGCGTGACTGACAGTTATTGGCAGGGAGAAGGTGCACCGCTGCTGGCCTTCTACAGCGAGAGTTTGCGTACACATCCGCAGTGGGCGCTAAAGATCGATGATGAACTTGTCAGTCAGGTACGCGCCCTGCTGGTGCGGCAGATGGGGGTAACCAACAGCGAAACCCGCCAGTACCAGCGGATGCTCTCACAGGTAGCCCGACAGTATGCTGACATGCGCCTGTCAGACATGACCGGCGATACCGATACGGCGCGTTTGTTCACGACCGATGAAGTAGTCCCGGGGATGTTTACCCGGCAGGCCTGGGAAGACGGCGTGAAACCTGCCATTGAAAAAGTGGCTCGCGAGCGCAAGGAAGAGATGGACTGGGTGCTGGGTGACAATTCGCAGGCCGACCAGGCAGCATCACCGGACGCACTGCAAGCCAGGCTGACCAGCCGTTACTTCTCTGACTACAGCGCCGCCTGGCTGAATTTCCTCAACAGCCTGCGCCTGCAACCTACTCCGACATTGTCAGACGCTATTGACCAGCTCACACTGATGGCAGATGTGCGCCAGTCACCGCTGGTGGCGCTGATGAATACGCTCAACGTGCAGGGACGGACCGGGCAGAGTGGGGATGCTATTGCTGACTCGCTGGTGAAGTCTGCGCAGAACCTGCTCAGTCGGGAAAAGCGCCCTGCCATTGACCAGAACAGCGGACCGATCGGCCCACTCGATGCGACTTTCGGCCCGCTGCTGGCGCTGACTGACAGTCAGGGCAGCAGCAGTATGAGCCTGCGTACCTTCCTGACGCGCGTGACTCAGGTGCGTCTGCGCCTGCAGCAGGTCACCAACGCGGCAGACCCGCAGGCCATGACGCAGACGCTGGCGCAGACGGTGTTTCAGGGGAAAACCGTGGACCTCACTGACACGCGTGATTATGGCAGCCTGGTCGCCGCCGGGCTGGGGCAGGAATGGAGCGGTTTTGGGCAGGCGGTGTTTGTGCGCCCGATGGAGCAGGCCTGGCAGCAGGTGCTGATGCCGGCTGCGGGCAGCCTGAACGCCCAGTGGCAGCAGGCGGTGGTGAATGAGTGGAACAGCGCGTTTGGCGGCCGCTATCCGTTTAAAAATGTCAGCAGTGAAGTGTCACTGCCGCTGCTGGCGAAATATCTGAATGCGGACAACGGTCGCATCACCCGCTTCCTGCAGTCGCGTCTGAGCGGTGTGCTGCACCGCGAAGGCACGCGCTGGATACCGGACAGCATCAATGCTCAGGGGCTGACTTTTAACCCGGCTTTTCTGCAGGCGCTTAATCAGCTTAGCCGGATTTCTGACGTGGTGTTTACCCGCGGCGAGGCCGGGTTGCACTTTGAGCTGCGTCCTGGTACGGCTGCAGACGTGATGCAGACTGACCTGATTATCGACAGTCAGAAGCTCACCTACATGAATCAGCAACCGGTGTGGAAGCGCTTCACCTGGCCTGCCGACACAGAAGCGCCGGGTGCATCACTGAGCTGGATAAGCACGAAGGCCGGCACCCGCCAGTACGGCGACATGCCGGGCAGCTGGGGTCTGATTCGCCTGCTGGATAAGGCTCAGGTCAGCGCCAATCCGGGCATCAGCAGCAGCTGGCGGCTCACCTGGCAGGCTCCCGACGGGCCGCCCGCTGAACTACATTCTGCGAACAGAAGCGGGTGAGGGGCCGCTGGCGCTGCTGAAGCTGCGCAACTTCACGCTCCCGGCGGACATATTCATTATCAGTAACGCCCCGGACGTGCCGGATGAAACTTTTGTCAGCGAGGAAGACTCATGACCCTGCAATCCCTGATTAATGCCTGCGGTGCGAATGCGGACCATCTTCGCGTGCTGGCCACTGAGTCTGTTTCGCTGTGGGAGCCGTGGCTGAAACCCCTGGCGGGCACCCACGTAGCAGGCGAAGACCCGACCTACAACGATGCGTTCCAGCAGATGCAGGAAGAGATGAACCGTTTGTCTGGCGCGGATACGGCGCTTATCTGTGCGCTGGCGGAGCAGGTACTGACGACGGAAGCCAAAGACATCCGCGTGGCAGTCTGGTACTGCTGGGCGCGACTGCAACAGGACGGTGAAGAAGGGTTCGCCGACGGTCTGGCCCTGCTAGCCGGCCTGCTGCAACACTTTGGTGATGCTCTGCATCCACAGCGGGCGCGCAGTCGTGAGGCGGCGCTGGGCTTTCCCGCCAGCGCGCGCGTGCTGGATACGCTGACGCTCTATCCCGAAGTGACGACATCTTCGGCGCAGCGTACCGTGGCGGCGTTGCTGGTGATTGATGACGTATGCAGAGCGCAGGGCGGGGCCGGCCTTGGTAGCCTTTACGGCGCGCTGGAGGCAAGGTTGCTGAGGGCAGGCGGCCCGGATGCGGTTGTGCCCCAGACGGCGGCAGACGGTCCCGCATCCCAGTCGTCTTCAGCTTCCGCCGCCCCCGCTCTGGCGGCTGTCAGTTCCGGGCGTGATCTGCTGGACCAGGCACGAACGCTGGCCGCTTATCTTCGCGATCAGCCAGGCGGATGGCTGGCCGCGCATAGGCTGATGAAAACCATCCGTCATGACACGCTCAGCCAACTGCCACCGTTGTCCGGCGACGGCAAAAGCCGTATCGAGCCACCCAAGCCGGACCAGCGCGCACAGCTTAAACGCCTGTGGCTGCAGCAGAGCTGGGCCGAACTGGCCGAGCAGGCCGACAGCCTGTTCAGCCGGGGCGGCAATCACTTCTGGCTTGACCTGCAGTGGTACCAGCACCAGGCGCAGCTGCGCTCGGGCAATGCGACGCTGGCGGCGATTGTTCAGGACGACCTTAAGGGCCTGCTGTCGCGCCTCAACGGGCTGGAGACGCTGGCCTTCAGTGACGGAATGCCGTTTGCGGATGAGGTCACCATGGGCTGGATCCAGCAGCATGTGCTGATGTCTGCGGGAGTGTTTGGATCGGAGGCTGTCTCTGTGACTGCTGGCGCAGAGGATGATGTGTTGCAGCTGGAGAGCGAGGCCACTGACCTGGCAGACAGGGAGGGCATTGAAGCTGCGCTGGCCTGGCTGCAGCAACGGCCCGGCATAACGTCACCTCGCCAGCAGTGGTTATTACGTTTGCTGATGGCCAGACTTGCCGAGCATTTTGGCCGTCAGGAAATGGCGCTTCATCTGCTATGTGCGCTCGATACGCAAGCGGAGAACATGGTACTAAGCGAATGGGAGCCGTCTCTGCTGTTTGAAGTGAAGTCTCGCAGACTCAAAATGCTGCGTGCACGAGCAGTTAGAGGGGGTGCAGATAAGCTACAAACAAATAAGGAAATTGAGCTATTGATTTCAGGTCTTATTAGACTTGATCCCGCAAAGTCTGTTGCAATTTGTGGATGAGTATTTCGCTAACGACTAAGTGTGGTAATTAAGCCATATTTACTCATATCTAATATGTTTTTAATAACCAAGGTGGATTTATGCTTTCATTGATTCGTGTTGTCAATTTTATGGTTTCAATCCTATTCCTTATTGGAGGTGTGTTGAGTTTTTTCCTTGGTGGGATGTTGATAGGTATATTCCCAGAGTTTGCTGCTTTTTCAATGCTCTTTGCAATCCTTCCAATAGTTTTAATCTTCCTTTCAATTCTGGGCTTATATGGCGTGCTAAATAATAACATCAAAGTACAGATGGCTTTTGATATTTTATTGCTTCCATTCTGGAACGTCGGAACTGTGGTAGGTGCTGTTTGTTTAATCTTATTCTTAGTCGAGCGATATAAAGTCACTGGCAAATCGATTAGCTCCGACGCATCTGACAAGCCATAGTGTTTTCTTTAGTTTTTAATTTTGATTAAGATCGCTCGAACAAATCATTTAGCGAACTGTAGTGAGTGAAAGTTAAATTCATTTGAAAAAAAGGGTCGGTTTTATATCGCATAAAACATTCAGCTACATTGATTTTAATTGCCCCACAATAACTTCCAGTTGATACAGTCTATTTACAGAAATAATTTTATTATGAAAGACTTAACTCTACGCTATTACGATAACGAAATGCGCTATCTGCGCGACGCCGCCAGAGAATTTGCCGAAACTCATCCTGACCGCGCCGCCATGCTCAACCTGGACCGCGCAGGCACGCCAGATCCTTTTGTGGAGCGCCTGCTTGAAGGATTTGCTTTTTCCGTCGGTCGACTGCGTCAGAAGATTGATGATGACCTGCCGGAGCTGACCGAAGGTCTGGTCAGCATGCTCTGGCCGCATTACCTGCGCACTATCCCGTCACTGAGCATAGTGTCGCTCTCGCCTGACCTGCCAAAAATGAAAATGGCGGGGACTGCTCCCGCCGGGCTGGAGGTGTATTCCCGCCCGGTAGGCCCCAAAAATACTGTCTGCCACTACCGCACCACAAAGCCGGTTACGCTTAATCCGCTGTCAATCTCAGGCGTGGTCATGGGCACCGAGCCGGACGGACGTTCCGTGTTGCGTCTGCGCATAGCCAGCAGCGGGCAGGCGGACTGGAGCCAGTGTGACCTGCGCCATCTTAGCTTGTGGCTGGGAGAAGACGTGCCCGTGGCGACCGCGCTGCATCAGAGGCTGACCCGCCGTCAGGCCGCGATATACGTCCGCCTGGCCGGGCAGCAGGAGCGGATCGCCCTCAACGCCTGGTTCAGCCCGGGTGGATTTGGTGAGGACGACAGACTATGGCCAAAAGGTGACAGCGCCTTCAGCGGCTATCAGTTGCTGCTGGAGTACTTCACCTTCCCGGAGAAGTTTCGCTTTGTGACCCTGAACGGACTGGAAGCTATCCCTCTTCCACCCGGGCTCACGGGGTTTGATATTGAGGTGGTATTCAGTGAGGCGTGGCAGAGTGATTTGCCGGTGACCGATGCTTCGCTGAAACTGCACTGCGTACCGGTGATTAACCTGTTCACGCTGGAAGCAGACCCGCTGACGGTTAACGGACTGGAGAGCGAGTACCTGCTGCGCGCGAAGCGCCTGCAGGACGGACATACCGAAATTTACTCGGTGGATGCGGTCAGCGGTTCAGGGCTGACCGGTGCAGCTGAATACGTTCCGTTCACCAGTTTCCGGCACCGGGGCGGCATGATGCGACGCCTCGCACCTGAGCGCTATTTTCATACGCGCGTTCGAAAAGGCGTGACCGGGATGCACGACACCTGGCTGATACTCGGCGGTCAGCAGTGGGAGGAGGGGGAAGAGCTTTCCCGCGATACGCTCTCGCTGCGTATCACCGGCACCAACGGGCAGCTTCCGCGTCGTGCGCTGCAGAGCACCCTGTTGGACCGCTGCGAACAGGTGCTGCAGACCCCTGTCACGGTGCGTAATCTGACTCGTCCGACACTTCCTGCTTATCCACCCGCTGAGGACCGCTTTCACTGGCGGGTGCTGAGCCACCTCGGTTCCGGCTTCATCAATATGATGACTAGCGCAGAGGTGCTGCGCGGCACGCTGTCGCTGTACAACTGGCAGGATGACGAACTCTGCAACCGCAAACTGGATGCGATCCTTGACGTACAGCATCACCGTCTGCAGCGGTTTGAGTCTGGTTACCTGCTGCGCGGTCTCGACATTGAGGTGACGCTCGACAGCAGCGGTTTTACCGGTGACGGCGATATACACCTGTTCGGCGAGATGCTCAACCGCTTCCTGTCGCTTTATGCAGATATGAACCAGTTCATTCAGCTCTCCCTGATTATCCGGCCTGAAGGAAAATGTATCCGGTGGAAAGAGAATCACAGTCAGCGCCTGCCCGGCTAATCGCGCGGCTGGGTGACCGGCTGCCTTACATGAATTTTTACCGCTTCTGTCAGCTACTGGAAAGGAGCGATCCCGATGCACCCGTGCCGGGCAGCAGCTGGCAGGTGCGGCACGAGCCGGTGCGCTTCCGGCCTCATCCCGGCATGGGCTTTCCGGCAGGGGAAATGCGTGGCGCGGAGGAACCCGCTTATCCGCATCTGCCGCCCACGGTACGCATTAATTTCATGGGGCTCTATGGCACGGCGTCTCCGCTGCCGACGCACTACATTGATGACGTGACGCGGCAACGCGAAGGGCACGAGGCCACCCAGGATTTTCTGGATATCTTCAGCCACCGCCTGACCACCCAGTTTTACCGCATCTGGCGCAAATACACCTACCCGGCGACTTTCGCACCAGGCGGCACCGATGACACCTCTCAGTATCTGCTGGGGCTGGCGGGTCTGGGGATAAGCGGCTGTGCGCAGAATATCGCGACGCCGGTCTCGCGATTCCTGGCGTTGCTGCCGGTGATGCTGCTGCCCGGTCGAACCGCCGAAGGGGTCTCCTCGCTAGTGAAGCTGCTGGCACCGGACACGCGCGCGCAGGTCGTGCCCTGGGATTCACGTCGTATTCCCCAATCCTCAATACTGAATATGAGCACGCGCCACCCTGTCAGTCTGACGCATCGACCGGTGGTGGGGACGCATGCCACAGACGTCAACGGTCAGGTATTGCTGAGGCTGATCACCGAAAACCCTGCGGAAGTCCGGGGCTGGCTCCCTGGCGGGCAACTGCACGGCGACTTGATGGCGCTGTTGCATGTTTATCTGGGGGCAAAGCTGGATGCACGACTGGAGCTGTGCGTTGACCGCGCAATGATGCCTGATGCACAGCTAAGCTGCCGGAAGGAGGGGGCGCAACAACTGGGACGCACGGCGGTGCTTCCTCTGACACAACCCTCGGGCTCCCGCGAGTCTAACCAGATATCCATACAGCTCGGTCGCTATCAGCGCGTCCGGGTGCAACCTTCAAGGATCGAAACCGATGAACAGGGCGACTATCGCTGGTAAAACGCTTATCCCTCTTATGCTGGCACTGAGCGTCAGCAGCTGCGGTCTGACGCAGAAAGTATCAGAGGGCACCGTCTCCGTAACAAAATCCATTTTTTACAAACAAATACGCACACTGCATCTCGATTTTCGCGCTCGTGAAGGGGCAAACCGCAACGCACAGGGTGCTGCGCTCTCAACCGTGGTGCGCATCTGGCAACTGAAGGACAGTAGCGCTTTTGACGCCTCAGACTACCCCTCGCTATTCACTGCTGACAGTCAGGTTCTGAAGGCGGACCTGCTGGCACAAATGGACATACGCATCCGCCCGGGTGAGTCAGTCAGTATTGATATGCCGATGGACGATAAAGCGGAGGTCGTGGCGGTGGCCGGCCTCTTCCTCTCGCCGGACACTCAGGATGATCAGTGGCGACTGCTGCTGACCCGCGATGATCTCGACCCGGATAAGGCGCGCGTGATTGAACTGGGTGACGGTACACTGACTTTGGTCGCGGAAAAGGCTAAAAGACCCTGATGATGCCTTCACTTTATGAGATCCTTTACGGCAATTTTAGTGGCGGGCTGGCGCTCGATGCCGTGAGCGAACGGGACCAGGTCATTCTTTCGGTGCTGGATAACCTGCAGCGCATCCTCAACACCCGTGCAGGCTCAATTGCACACATCCCCGATTATGGACTGCCGGATATGACGAGCATCCTGCAAGGGATGCCGGGCACTGCGCACCAGCTGCTTCACACCTTTTCAAGCGTGTTGCTGAAGTACGAACCGCGCCTTAAGCGTATTGAGGTGGCATTGCTGGAACAAACGGTGCCAGGCGAATTGCGCTACGCCATTGAAGCCGAACTCACCGGTATTGGCCTGGTGCGCTACGGCACGGAATTCAAACCAGAGGGCAGAGTGTTGCTGCGTCACTTAAAGCAACAGCAGTTAATGGGCAGTGGTTTGACGGGATAAACAAGGAAGGTTGTTGAATATGAATCAGGTGATTAAAACCGGTGCAGATCCGCGCACCTTACCAGGCTATTCCCAGTTGCGGGAAGAGATGAGTAAGCTGACGCATCCCGCCCGGCCCGATGTTGATTGGGGCAAAGTGGAGAGACTCACGCTGGGGTTGTTTGAACAAAATGGACTGGAGTTGCAGAGTGCGGCCTGGTTCACTTTGGCGCGTGCCAACAATGCGGGTTTGAGGGGGCTCAATGAAGGCTTGAATCTGATTGACGCGCTGGTGGTACATCAGTGGTCGATTTTCTGGCCGCTGGCGATTGATGCGCGCGCCGATATCCTCAGCGTGATGTTTCGACGTCTGCAAAGTCTCTACCGTGGCTGGCAGGTGGTGGGCAGCGAGATGGCGGCGCAGCTATTAGAAACGGAGCGGTTGCTGATATCCCTGCGTGAAGCGTTGTTACGTTTTGGTATCAGGGAATTCGCGCAGGCTAATACGTTATTGCATCAGGTCAAACACTCCATAACGCAGCTTCAAGAAAGACTGCCCTCTCCGGTGCAGCTTATTCCGGCAGCACTCAACAGTGAATACCACAGCGATCCGGCTCGCGTTTATGTGGTCTATTCTGATGCGGATGAGCAGCAAGACGCGCCCACAACGGCATCATCATTAAAATCATTTGTGAGTGGGGCCTGCTGTGCCTTACTGGCTGGCGTTTTAGTCTTTGTCTGTGGCAGTTGGTATCGATACGAACAGCATCAGCACTTGATGGCCTCTCAAGCCCTGCACGAACAACAGCGCAGAGAGAAACAAGCGATATCGTTGGAAAAATTACAGAGCTGGCATCGTGGTATGGCGCAGTTGGAAAATATGGCTGAACAACTCAATGGACTAGATAAAACTAAAGGAAAATATCTTACGGTGAGTGAGCTTAAAACGGGGATTTTTTCCGCGATGCAGGCCTTTAACCAGCAGATTCCGGTTGAAGAGCAACTTCGACGTTATGCCGAGGGTAATGGTGATCAGCTGAGTGAACAAACGCAGACGGGATTACTGTTAAAACAGCTGATGTTTCGTTATCAACTCATACAACAGGATAACGCAGAGTCGCTCACCGATCGGGAAAAAGCCAATCTAAATCAAAGTCGTACCAGGTAAACTTCTGAAATCAGCGCTAAACCAGTAAAACAGATTGAATCCAATAGGTGGGCAGGTTACAACGTTGCAAAACCATGAATGGATGCTGGTACAGTATCGACAACCCTCCTGACCCGGAGGGCTTTTTTATCGCTTTAACAACGGAAAACTATGCCTCACACTTACCGCCCATGGATGAAAAGGTATTGGCTGGTCTGGCTACTTCTCACGCTGCTGACTTTGTTCGCATTACTTGCCGAACAAATCCTGGATCAACGGCGCACGCGTGAAGCGGAATTCCATCAGCAGTTCAGTCGTATTGCGGCCTATTTAACGCAGAATGAAACTCTGTTGCCATTATTGACGGGTGATGAAAACCTTACTGAATTGCAGAAGAAATTTCCGCAAATCGTGCAGCTTGAGCACACACAGAACAGGCCGCTAACCGGCCCGCGGTTTGAAGATGCCAGCGAAGGACGGTACTGGCTGTATAACCCCTATCGACAATTCCGCATGCTGGTGGATTTGCATTTTGCCGTGCAAGCCCCAGAGGTCGGGTTGGCACTTGCATTTCATATTCATGCTCAGCCCGCAATATCAACTTCGGCCTATTCTGAAACGGCGCGTTGGCAATGGCAGCGTCCGTTTATCAACCTCTACCAACCTTTTCTGATTAAAGGCAGCGCGAATCCTGATTGGCGTGCGCTGCATGTCGCTCCGCCCCTGCTGGCGTTGATGTTGTGGCTCATCATCGGTTTTCTCGGTTGGGAATTATTGCGTCACTGGCGACAAAACGTCGAAATGCGTCTGCGGGCTGACTATTTCCAGCGCACGCGGCGTGAATCTTTGGGTGAATTCACGGCGGGTATCATCCATGAAATTAACCAGCCGCTCACCGCGATTAACACGTGGTTACACACCAGCCAGCTGCTGCTTAAGCAAGGCAAACACGATAGCCTGCCGCAGACACTCGGTGCCGTCAGTTTACAAACTGAACGATTGGCCGGATTGCTGCAACGTTTTCGCGACATTGTCAGCGAACGCCCGGTGGCGATGACTGCGATCGGTGTTGAATCAACATGGCGGCGAGTCACGGTGCTATTACAACAAGAACTGGATGCGGGCGCTGTGGTGCTTCATCAGCAGTTTCAGCATGACCACTCGCGTGTTATCGGCGACGAACAATGGCTCGAACAGGTCTTTCACAATCTGCTACAAAATGCGATCCACATGCAGCAAGGGCAGGCGGATGCGTGGGTGGCTATCAATTCAGAACGCCTGGCGCACGAGATTAAAATCATCATCAGTGATAACGGACCAGGCTTTTCTGTCGAAGGATTAGCGCAGGCCTGTATGCCGTTTTACAGCTCGCGACCAGAAAGCATGGGGCTTGGCATGACGCTGGTTGAGAGCTTGATGTTACGCATGAATGGCCAGCTGCGGCTGGCAAACCGCGCCGAAGGCGGCGCGGAAATCACCCTAATTTTCCCACTGGCGGAGTAACGGAATGAGCGCAAAAGTTTGGTTAGTGGATGATGATTTGTCGGTGCGTGAATCATTGGGTTTTCTCTTGAGAACGCTGGAATATGACGTTGCCGACTTTGCTGATTTGGCCTCATTTGAGGCGGCTACGTCAGCGCAGGCACCGCTGCGCGGCTGTTTGCTGCTGGACGTCCGCATGCCGGGCATCAGTGGCCTTAGCTGGTTGACAGAGAAGGGCGAAAGGCATCCGCTGCTGCCGGTGATCATCATGACCGGTCATGGCACGATTGAAGCCTGTCGCCGTGCGTTCCGTCAGGGGGCTTTCGAGTTTTACACCAAACCGTTAGAGATTGAACCGTTGCTGGAAAGCGTGCACCAGGCAATGCATGAAAGTGAACAGCGCGCGCAGCGCTGGCAGGCGCAACAGATTTTGCAGTCGCGTTTTGCATTGTTGTCGGTGCGTGAAAACGAAGTGATGCAACTGATGATTGCCGGGCAGACCAGCAAAGAGATAGCGCGTGTTTTATCGCTGTCACCACGAACGGTTGAAGCCCATCGCGCCGCAGTTCTGACTAAACTGGAAATGGACAATCTTGCGCAACTGATTCACGCCTGGCAGCAACTTAACCAGGTATAACTACCTGGCAGAACGCGTGATCACCCGAATATTTATTAACCTGCTCTCATTTTACAGTGTCACCTAACATAACTCAGGAGTGACACATGACTATTCGCCTTTCTTTGATTGCTGCTGCGGCGGCATTTGTTTCTTTTGGCAGCCAGGCCGCCGTGACTGAATCCAATCTGTCATTGGCTGAGGCGCAAAAACTGGCCAGCGCAGCTATTCAGTCCTGCGCAACAAAAAATTACAATGTCACCGTGACAGTGGTGGATCGCGCAGGTTTAGTGACTGCGGTACAGCGTATGGACAATGCCGGTCCGCACACCGTAGAAGCAAGCCGTATGAAGGCCTATACCGCGTTGAGTACCAGGAATCTGAGTGGCAAAGTGATGGAAACGGCACAGAACAATCCAGGCGCGCAGAATATGCGTGACGTACCAGGCTTTCTGCTGTTAGCCGGTGGCGTGCCGGTAAAAAGTGGTAATCAGGTGATTGGTGCGATTGGTGTCGGTGGTGCGCCGGGCGGTAATCTTGATGAGGCTTGCGCGCTGGATGCATTGAAAGCGATTGATTAAGTCATGATGGGCGCAATATATTGCGCCCATCAAGCACATTGTCTGTCGTGTCACTTCAATTAGCCTGTTTAACATAGCCAGGGCACGTCCTGCAGGCCACCCGCTACGGAATATCGGTTTCCCTGCCGCGCTATGACTCCACTGATGAACTGCCATAACGTACGCGTCTTGACGCCACAAAACACAGCAGCGGCACCGGTAAGGTGAACAACAGCAGCAACCACAGCAATACGTACACCGCATCGACGCCGTCATTTTGCAGATTGTTATAAAGCTGAACCGGCATGCCCTGAGGGAAATAGGCGAAAATCATAACAATGCCGAACTCACCCATTGCGCGCACCCACGCCAGAGCCGTTGCAGAGGCCAAACCCGGCGCGGCCAGCGGAACCGACAAACGCCAAAATCCTTGCCACGGTGAGGCACCTAAGGTACGACCGGCATCCAGAATATCCTGCGGAACGCCCGCAAAAGCGGAACGCGCAGTGGTAATGAAGTAGGGCAGTGCGCCGTACCATTGCGCCAGAATAAACGCGGCAGGATTGTTAACCAGCGTCCAGCCAAATTTCCCCAGTAATTCCCCCGGAACACTATAAGGTCCGTAAGCGCTCACCAGTAAAATCCCCATTGCCAGCGGAGGCGTCAGTAATGGAATCATCACCAACAGTTCCACAATGGCGCGTGCGCGACCCTTTGCCTGCGACAACCACCACGCCACCGGCAATCCGCTGATAAAGATCAACAGCAGCGCAATCGCGCCCAATCCCAAAGAGGTGGAGATGGCACTCCCATCGCCCCAGGCAAGGTGCATGTGCTGCCATTGAGTGACACCAATCAGGGTGACGAATGGCACGGCCAGCAACATCAGTGCTGGCAGTGACAACCAAAGCGCGGTGGCGTGACCGGTCTTCATCACTGATAAACAGCTCCGCCTTTCGGCGCGGCGTAGCCATTCTGTTTAAACAGCGCCTGACCTGGCTTACTCAGCATGAAATCGACAAAGGCTTTACCCGCCGCCGCACCGTGCGGAGCGTTTTTCAGCACGGCTGCGTAGTAAACCAGCGGTTGAGTGTGCAGCACTTTATCTTTGCCAGCGCTGTCTTTGACGCTGAAGCTGACAGTGTCATACCACTGTTTTGCCATGTCTGGGTTGCTCAGGTTGATCTCATCCGGCAGCGCCACATAAGGCAGATGCGCGGATATCACTTCACTCTCATAACCTGCCGCGGCATCGACCTGACCACTCTCCAGACGAGCCAGCAGGCCACCTTCAAGATGGGTCTGAGCAGGGTTTTGGTAGCCACCAAGAATTTTATCGGCGATGCCCGGCTGCTTGTAATACTTCTCAGCCAGCAGCAGGGTAAAGATAATGTTCTGGCCTTTTGGATCGTTAATCGGATCGGTGCGCCCGAACTTAATGCCCGGCGTGGCCAGCACTTTCAGCCAACTGGCATCTGCGCCTTTGGCCTGTGCGAACTGCTGGGCAAATTTGCCTTTCGGGCTGTACGCCACCACCATGCTGGTGCTGGCAACCGGTACGGCATCATCAATCAATCCTGCATCTTTCAAAATCTGCATCGGGCCCGGCGTGATGGAAACGAACACGTCAGCGGTGATTTTCTTACTCGCGAGCAGTCGAGCCATGCCGTATGCGCCCTGGCCTTGCCCTTCATATTTTCCGTCGTTCTGTTTGGCAAAGGCTGGACCTAAAGACTGGTCCATCACTTTTCCCATCGAACCAGCATAAGTTACGCGAATATCGGTACTGGCTTGTGCTTGCAGGCTGAGGCCAGCGGCGGCGGTTAACATCAATGCTGTGAGGTATCTGACTTGCATTCCCTTTCTCGCTATATAATTAGGTAGATAACGATTATCGGAAATTGTGCAATCAGTGCAAGCTGAAATCTGTTGCGAAATATGGGGATAGCCCGCCGGAGCGGGCTGACTACATCAGGCGAGAATGCGCTGAGCCCAGGATTCAATATCATCACCGCTACCCATATCCAACTGCACCAGACCGTTGGTGATAAAGGTGGGTGAGACGTGAATACCGTTCTGGCGCGAATACTTGCAGTGCCACTTGATTTCATTTTGCAGCTCGGCGCGCAGGAACGGCGCATGGGCATCAATACCGCTATATTGTTGCAAACGATCAAGAATTTGGTGCGGTGTGGCGTCCATGTTCGGCCCATGACTGTGATCGGTGAACTCAAACTCTTCACGATGATCGGCGACCGCCTGCAGCACGCGTTTTGCAGCGGCTTTGCCCTCTGGCAAAGTGGAAGCGGCAAGGATGTAACGAACGATCAGCCCGGAATACATATGCCACGGCTGGGATTGCAGCCGAATCTTTAGCGTCATCTTATCTTCCCCCACCAATGCCAGCAGCGCATCCAGTTTATTAAAGGCACGGACTGAGAACGGACAGGTGGGTTCAAGAAACACTTCAAACACTTTGGGGCCGTGGCCCCAGATCAATGGATCGGCGTGTAACACGGTGGTTTGACTCATATTCATTCCCTGTTGCGAGGTTAAACGTTGTACTACTTTGGCAAAGCCCGACGACGACAGCCAGCTTAGGTTTATGCTTTTTTGTTACAAGGACAATGGCGGTCGACAGCATGACGCAAAATAAAAATCATTTTATAGATCCGTTAACTACAAGAATGTCCGCTGTTTCCGCCTTTGCTCAGAAAATAAACGGCTATAGTTATGCCAGCTTTGTTCTCTTTTTGTGCGGTCAGCGCCGCACGGTTTATTCATTTGCCTGGAGCCGATAGATACGCAACGAGGTTCAATGTGTTTGCCGAAATATCCTGGAAAATCATCCATCAGGTGATCAATCAGACCATTGCGGAGATGGTGGATGAGCAGCAAACGTTGGATGTGGTCAGCCTGCGCAGACGGCTACGTGAGATGGCCGAAAGCGAAACTGATGAAGAGATGGTGCTGTGCTATTGGCAAGCGAGCAAGGTGCTGATGCGTTTACCGCCGACAATCACCGCCAGCCAACTGATTGAAGCAGCGAGGCATGCTTTTCGCAGCCCACTGAATCACGATCCGCTTTAACCCTAAATGCTTTTCTGACGAATCGCGGATAATCGTTTGATTTATCGTCATAATCCTGGCGTACGCTCTGCTAAACTAGAGCGTCAAAACGCTGAAACAGAGGACAGTAATGAAAATCAAAAGTTATGCCGCGATGAACGCAGGCGAAGCGCTGGTGCCTTTTGAGTATGAGGCCGGTCCGCTGGCAGCTGAAGAGGTACAGGTTGAGGTCGATTACTGTGGCGTTTGCCACTCTGACCTGTCGATGATTGATAACGAGTGGGGCATCTCAGCCTTCCCGGTGATCGCGGGCCATGAAGTGATTGGCCGCATCAGTGCGTTAGGTGAAGCCGCACAGAATAAAGGGCTGAAAGTTGGTCAGCGCGTGGGCATCGGCTGGACAGCGAAAAGTTGCCAGCACTGTAATGCCTGCATCAACGGCGAGCAGGTTAACTGCGAAAACGGTTCAGTGCCCACCATCATGAACAAAGGCGGCTTCGCCAGCCATCTGCGTGCTGACTGGCAATGGGTAATCCCGCTGCCAGAGTCAATGGATATTACCACTGCCGGCCCACTGCTGTGCGGCGGTATCACCGTGTTCAAACCGCTGCTGATGCACAACATCAATGCCACCAGTCGTGTGGGCGTGATCGGCATCGGTGGCCTTGGCCACATGGCTATCAAACTGTTGCGTGCGATGGGTGCGGAAGTGACTGCGTTCAGCTCCAACGCCAGTAAAACGGAATCTATCCTGGCGATGGGTGCGGATCGCGTGGTGAACAGCCGTGATCCACAAGCATTGAACGCGCTGGCAGGCCAGTTTGATCTGATCATCAGCACCGTTGCGGTTGATTTGGACTGGCAACCGTACTTCCAGGCGCTGGCACCGCACGGTAAATTCCACACCGTGGGTGCCGTGATGAAGCCCTTTGAAGTTCCGGCTTTCAGCCTGATCATGGGTGACCGTGCCGTGACAGGATCATCCACCGGTTCTCCGGGCCAGTTGCGTTCGTTAATGAAACTGGCATCGCGTGCTGACGTTGCGCCAACGGTAGAAGCGTTCCCGATGTCGAAAATCAACGACGCGCTGGATCATGTCCGCGCCGGTAAAGCGAATTACCGCGTAGTGCTGAAAGCGGATTTCTAACATGGTGATAGGGTCGGCAGCCATGCCCTTGCAACTTCAATGTCAGATGAGGGTCCGACTTTACGTTGCAGTGCAGCCATGCCGACATTGAGTCTTGCGGTGCGCATCGTGCGCACCGATTCATCGCCCCTCCATTCTTAAGCTGCATCGTCCTTCCAAACAGCATTCCCCTTACTAATAACCTGATTATTCAGCATTATATTGCTCATCACTTTGCTACTCTGATGCTCTATCGAGCAAAACTCCGAGGACAGCGATGAAGATTTCCAGCTATGCCGCTCTGCAAGCGGGTGAGGCGTTAGTGCCTTATGAATATGATGCCGGCCCGCTGGCAGCGGAAGACGTACAGGTTGAAGTCGATTACTGCGGCGTGTGCCATTCCGACTTGTCGATGATCGATAACGAGTGGGGCGGTTCACGTTATCCGTTGATTGCCGGACATGAAGTGATTGGTCGCGTGGCGGCGCTGGGAGAGGCGGCGCAAAACAAAGGGCTCAGCATCGGGCAACGCGTCGGTATCGGCTGGACGGCAAAAAGCTGCCATCACTGTGATGCCTGCATCGCAGGCGATCAGGTGAACTGCGAAAATGGCAAAGTCTCCACCATCAATAACCACGGGGGTTTTGCCAGCCATCTGCGCGCCAACTGGCAATGGGTGATCCCGCTGCCCGAGACGCTGGATCTGGCATCTGCAGGTCCGTTGCTGTGTGGTGGCATCACCGTGTTCAAACCGCTGCTGATGCACAACATCAATGCCACTAGTCGTGTGGGCGTGATTGGAATTGGTGGGCTAGGGCATATGGCGATTAAGCTGCTGCGTGCGATGGGCGCGGAAGTCACCGCCTTCAGCTCCAATGCCAGTAAAACCGACTCCATTCTGGCGATGGGCGCCAATCGGGTGGTAAACAGCCGCGATGCGGAAGCCCTGAATGCATTAACTGGTCAGTTTGATCTGATCATCAGCACCGTTGCCGTGGATTTAGACTGGAAGCCCTACTACCAGGCACTGGCGCGACAAGGCAAGTTCCACACGGTGGGCGCGGTGATGAAGCCGTTTGAGGTTCCGGCGTTCAGTTTGATTGTTGGCGATCGTGCGCTAACCGGATCTTCAACCGGTTCTCCCGCTCAGTTACGTACCTTGCTCAAGTTAGCCGCCCGCGTGGATATCACTCCGCAAGTGGAGGAATTTCCGATGTCGCAGGTCAATGCCGCGTTAGAACATGTGAGAGCGGGAAAAGCCCATTATCGTGTGGTACTCAAAGCGGACTTTTAAATCTCGCAGACGAGATGAGGTGCGCATCCTTGCGCACCAACCCTTATTTACCTTGTGGATCGCTTTCGCCCAGGAAGAAATACCACAACGGAATCGACATCAGTGCGGTGAACACTGCGCTGTATAAGGCAATCATCAACCCCTGCGTGATGTACATCGTCAATGACCAGTGGCTAAACGGGATACCGTATTGATCGATCACTCCGCCAATAATCGCATTGCTCATCACCGAAACGACAATCACCGCCAGAATGCACACGCCGCGCAGGAAGTTACGCATCTCCTTGCGCTTCACCGTAAAGCGCGCGCGAATAATGCCAAGCGGTGACTGCTGTGAAGCCAGAATCTCCGCTTCGGTCATCGGAACACGTTGCTGTTTACGCCAGCGCAAAACGTCGATCAGCAAAAACGCCAGCAGGCTTACGCCCATCACCGGCAGCGCATAACCCAGCGCTAACGCTATCATCAGGCAGGTGCCTTTACTGTAGTGCGGTATGGCGAGCCAGGTCTCCGTTAACGTTTTCGCCGGGCTGGCTTCCGCCTGTTGCGGACGACGAGCCCACCACATGCGATAACCCAGCACGATCATCATGCATAAACCGAGTCCAAAGAACGCCAGCAACAGTTGGTTAGGCAAGCCAAACAGCACGCCCATATGCGCATCCACGCCCCAGCGCGTCAGTTTTGCCACCAGTGGGAACTGGGCGAAATAGAGGTGATCAACAATCGTGAAGTCTTGCGGATTCACGGAAACCGCATCAACCCGTGTCGGCCAGCTTCGATCGATTTCGGTTACTGCCCATGCTTTGTCCGCGCTTTTCGGCTGACGTAACTCCAGCTTACTGGCGCTCAATCCATCCTGACGGGCGGCGCTGAGTACGCGATCCCAATCGCTGTCCGGCTGGTTGTTGGGCATCGGCTTCGCGGGCTGCGCAACCGGTTTTGCCATTGATGACATCGACATACTGGACATGTCCATATTCGGCATATCCATATCAGGCATGCCTGGCATGCTGTGATGGTCAGCATGAGGATCGGCGGGCGCCGTATCGCCACTAAGTGAGGTGTTGACCTGTGGTGTCAGCCAGTTCAACTCCGTACGCCAGCGGTCAATATTATTACCCGCCCACTGCGACCAGGTTAAACCGGTGGCGGAGAAGAATACCAATCCCAGCACCAGCGTCAGACCCAGCGTGATATGCCAGTGACGGCTAAAGGCGAATCCCTTGCGCGCGGCTTTCAGCTTACGTTTCGGGCGCGTGCCCAGCCACAGCACCACGCCGCCCAGTGCGGCCACCCACAACCAGGACGCCGCGAGCTCGCTGTAGTTGCGGCCAAAATCACCCAACAGCAGACTGCTGTGCAGCAGATCAAGCGTGGTACGCAACGGCAGTACACCGCTGGTGCCGTACACCGTCATGTCGCCTTTAACTTTCAGGCTATAAGGATCGATAAACACCGCGCGAGACTGCGAAGCACCCAGTGAGGCATCGCTGAACTGTACGCGAGTGGTATCCGTTGCGCCTGGCGCAGGCCGCACAGCGTAAATGTGCTGTTTCTCACCTGCGTAGGCGCGTGCCGCGCTGATTTGCGCAGACAGTGGCTGGGCAGGGCCATTGGGTTGTGCCGTTAACGCATCGGAGTAGATGACGTTTTCCAGTTGTGGCGTCAGCACATAGAGCGTGCCGCTGAGTGCCGCGACAAAAATAAAGGGCGCGACAAACAGGCCAATATAAAAATGTAAGCGACGAAGTAGATTAAGCACCGCACCACGCGGTGCTGCAGAGTGAGCAGCAGACAAAGCCGTCTTCCTTCCGGTTAGAGAATGCCGTGACGCAAAAAGGTGCGTCGTTAATGATGTTATCAGTAGGAGAGAACAGCAGGCGGCGCACGCGGACGGTGTGTTGGGCTAAAGCGTCGGATCACCGGAGCCTGCAGAGGCGGCAGCGGTGGGGCGCGAGAAATCACCATCATCAGCCAGATGAACGGGATGAACACCCACATCATCAACGGCACATGCACCAGCAAGTCACAGTAGCCGCAGGCGAATTCACCGTCTTCCATCATGTGATGGTCCATGCCCGGCATCGCCATATCCATCATCATTTCGTGATGATGCATCGACATTTCAGACGTCATGCCGTGGGATGGCATATCCATCATGCGGCTTTGCCGTTCCATCAACGACTTCGATACGATCGGCGCGACAAACAGCAGCAGCACCGCCAGGATGGCGATACAGGCAGTCAGGCGCTGGCGAAGTTGATGTGAAAAGGTCATGGCGGCGACGAAATGATTCAACAAATGAGGCCGAAGTGTAACGCCATTGCCGCAGAAGGGTTACAGAAACTCAGGCTAATTTAGAAAAAATTCGCACCTTTTGAAAAAAGTCACTTTACGCGCTGTATTTGTTAACCTAAATGCAACCTGATCAGAACAGTGCGGAAACATGTAAACGGAGAAGCGATGAAAATAGTGATGCTGGATGGTGATACGCTGCCTACACCGCCGACACGCCCGGAGTGGTGTACGGAATGGGATTTTCGTGGAACAACGGCACAGCACGACATTATTTCTGCCTTAAAGGGCGCGCAGATTGCCATCACCAACAAAGTGCCGCTGCGCGCGGAAACACTGAAACAGTTGCCGGATCTGCGCTACATCTGTGTCGCGGCAACGGGTTACGACTGTATCGATTTGGATGCATGTCGTGAACGCGGCATTATGGTCAGTAATGTGCCCGGCTACTCCACGCGAAGCGTCTCCGAAGGCGTGATTGCCGCCTTATTCGCCCTGCGCCGCCATCTGGTGGATTACGCCAACAGCACGCGCGCGGCCTGGCCTGCATCGTCGCATTTTTGTGTGCATCGCCAGCCGATTCAGGACATTTACGGTGCGACCTTAGGGATTGTCGGCAAAGGCGACATCGGCAGCGCGGTGGGTGCGATGGCAGAAGCGCTCGGCATGACGGTACTCTACGCGGACCGCAAAGGCAGTTCAGCGCCGCGCGCTGGTTATGTTCCGTTTGAAGAGGTGCTGGCGCGTAGTGATGTGTTGAGCTTGCATTGCCCGCTGACGCCGCAAACTCAGCAGTTAATCGATTTGCAGGCGCTGGCGCAGATGAAGCCGTCAGCCTGGCTAATCAACACTGCACGCGGTGGACTGATCAATGAAACGGAACTGGCCCACGCGCTGCGTCAGGGTGTGATTGCCGGTGCAGCGCTGGATGTGCTCAGCAGTGAACCACCGGCAGCCGATCATCCGCTGTTGCAACCGGAAATTCCTAACCTGCTGCTGACACCACACATCGCCTGGGCCAGCCAGCAGGGAGTGAACAATCTGTTGCGGGGTATTGAAGCTAATCTCGAGGGATTTGCTCAGGGCAATCCAACGCATGTGGTGAGCTAAGCGCTTAAAAAATCGAGCGGCCCAGTCGCTCGGTGAGTTTCTCCAGCAGCGCGGTGCCCGCCAGAGAGTTACCGGAGTGATCCAGCGCCGGCGACCATACCGCGATACACATCTCACCGGGGATGACCGCGACAATGCCGCCACCTACGCCCGACTTCGCGGGCATTCCCACACGCCAGGCGAACTCGCCAGCACCGTCATACATGCCGCTGGTCATCATCAGCGCATTGACCTGGCGTGCCTGACGCGGTGAGATCACGGCCCACTCATCATGCTGACTGCGTCCCTGGTTAGCGAGATAGAGAAAGGTGCGCGCCAGCTCTTCACAGCTCATGGAGAGTGAGCAGTAGTGGAAATAGGTTTCCATCACTTTGCTGACATCATTGTGGAAATTGCCAAATGATTTCATCAGCCAGGCAATCGCGGCATTGCGAGCCGAATGCTCGTATTCAGAGCGCGCAACCACACGGTCATAGTTGATGTCGCTTTGCTGAGCCAGGCGGCGCACAATCTCCAGCATGCGCTGGCGCGGGGCAGTTAAACGACTCTCCAGCAAGTCACACATCACCAGCGCACCAGCGTTAATGAAGGGATTGCGGGGTTTGCCCTGTTCCAGCTCCAACTGCACCAGCGAGTTAAACGCCTGACCGGAGGGTTCCTTACCCACACGCTGCCAGATCTCGGCATCATCATACAGCGTCAACGCGACCGTGAGTGATAGCACTTTGGAGATCGACTGAATGGAAAAACGCGTGGAAGCATCGCCAGCCTGAAAGCGCTGACCATCGGGTGTGACAATGGCGATGCCGAGCTGATCGGCATCGACACCGGCCAATGCGGGAATGTAGTCCGCCACCTTGCCCTGTCGCGTTAAAGGACGGACTTCAGCGACAATTTCTTCCAGCAATCCATTCGTGAGTTCTGACACCAGATGGCTCCAATTTTCTTGTTTTTCCGTTTCAAATACGTTTGCGGATTGTTTCATAGCGCGTATCTGCAGTCATGAAGCCGCTATCAGCTGCGCAATCAAGAGAATGGCAATCGAAGTGCGGTAGTAGAGACCGCATGATCTTCACGGCCAGGATCATGGTGATTTGCCCCTAATTCGTCAACGGGCGACGTAAAATTCTGTGAGCCTTCCGGGTGAAGCCTGCGTTACAGTGCATAAATCCAGCAAAAACATCGGGCTCACATTATGTTGACCAATCTGTTGCGTGATTTTCCGTCAGCGGCTCAAACCGGCAGCGCTGAAACCTTCGAAGCACTGCTATCACAACCCAATCTCCTGATTGAACGTATCGTTTCAACCGGGCAAGCCAGTCCGCCCGATTTTTGGTACAGCCAGACGCAAGGTGAATGGGTGATGATTTTACAGGGCTCGGCTGGATTGCAGTTGGAAGGCGAAAGCGAAGCGCGCACACTGTTACCTGGCGATTTTATCGATATTCCTGCAGGCTGCCGCCATCGCGTTTGCTGGACCGATAGCCAGGGCCCTACGGTGTGGCTGGCGGTACATTATGGTGAACTGCCCAGCCAACCGTAAAATTCTGTTGCCAATGATTGCGTTACGCGATCGCCTGAGTTAGCTATGCTGACGCCTTTTCGTCGCTGGAATGGCGGCGCTGATGTTATTGAGGATCTGCATGTCTGTTTCGCAAAATGCCAGTCAGCCTGAGAACGCCATGCGCGCCGGACGTTTTATGCTGCTGCAAAAGCTGCTGCGCCGCGATAAAACACCCGTGGCTTTATTGCTGCTCGCAGCACTGGTCGGTGTGCTTACCGGTTTGGTCGGTGTTGCCTTTGACCGCGCGGTGAATTTCATCCTGCATTCGCGCCTGAACTGGCTGGAAAACGCTGCCACTCATCCCCTTTTTAAGGTCCTGTGTGCTTTTCTGGTTTCCGCTGTATTGGGGGCCATTGGTTATTATCTGGTGCGGCGATTCGCGCCAGAAGCGGGTGGTTCAGGCATTCCCGAAATCGAAGGGGCACTGGAAGAACTGCGTCCGGTGCGCTGGTGGCGCGTGCTGCCGGTGAAGTTTCTTGGCGGTATGGGAGCGCTGGGCTCAGGTATGGTGTTGGGGCGCGAAGGCCCAACCGTGCAGATCGGCGGCAATATTGGCGGCATGTGTCTGGATCTGTTCCGCGTTAAGTCGTCTGAATCCCGGCATACCTTGATCGCCACTGGCGCAGCGGCGGGGTTATCGGCGGCTTTCAATGCGCCGCTGGCAGGCATCCTGTTTATTATCGAAGAGATGCGTCCGCAGTTTCGCTACAGCCTGATTTCAATCAAAGCGGTGTTTGTCGGCGTGATCGTTTCCAGCATCGTATTTCGTTTGTGTAACGGGAATGAAGCCATCATCAACATCGGCCAGTTGCGCGATGCGCCTACCAACACGCTTTGGCTCTATTTGTTGCTCGGCATCCTGTTTGGCGGCTGCGGTGTGGCGTTTAACCGCCTGATATTTCTCGCGCAGGATCAGTTTCAACGATTACATCAAGGCCGCATTGCCGCCTGGGTAATGTGGGGCAGCCTGCTGGCGGGATTGTGTGGTGTGCTTGGCCTGTTTCTGCCTGCTGCGGTGAGCGGCGGAATTACACTGATTCCCGATTTCTCTGCGGGAAGTTACAGCGCGCTGGCCTTGTTCGGCCTGTTCGCCCTGCGGACGTTAGTGACAATTTGCTGCTTCTCTTCAGGCGCGCCGGGCGGGATTTTTGCGCCGATGCTCACCCTGGGCACCTTGCTGGGTACCTGTTTCGGTCAACTGTGTATTCACTGGTTCCCCGGTTATCAACTGGAGGCCGCGACCTTTGCCGTGGCTGGCATGGGCGCACTGTTTGCCGCTTCGGTGCGCGCGCCTTTAACCGGCATCGTGCTGGTGTTGGAAATGACCAACAACTACCAGTTGATTCTGCCGATGATCATCACCTGCCTGGGTGCAACCCTTGCTGCACAGTTCTTTGGCGGCAAACCGCTGTACTCTTCGATTCTGGCGCGCACGCTGGCTAAGGCTCAGCTCAGCGGTCACGCCAGTGCAAAGACACACTAAGGACGTTTACCCACGCTGTGTGTCAGCGTGGTCCAGCGGCGCGCCTGTTCGCTAAGACTGAAGCCGAGGCCGTGACGATCGGAGATCAACATGCGGCCGTCACGCAGTTCTAACTGCTCATTGAACAACGGGTTGAGCCATTCAAAATGCTCCAGCCAGGGTTCGATGGGATAGGCGGCGGCGAGATGAATGTGAATCTCCATCGCGAAATGTGGTGCCAGTTTACGTCCGTGGCGCGCCGCTAAATCCATTATCTGCAGGAATGGCGTAATACCGCCGACGCGCGGCGCATCCGGCTGCACAAAGTCGCTGGCGTTGCCAAGAATGAGCTGCTCATGTTCACGGAAACTGGTGAGCATCTCACCGGTGGCAATCGGCGTGTCCAGCGCGGCAGTCAGTGCGGCGTGACCTTCTACGTCGTAGGCATCCAGCGGTTCTTCAATCCACACCAGATTGAACTGCTCCATCTTACGTCCCATGCGAATCGCTGTTTCGCGATCCCACTGCTGGTTCGCGTCCACCATTAACGGGAAATCATCGCCCAGCGTCTGACGCACCGCGGTGAGGCGACGCAAGTCTTCAGCAGTGTTAGGTTGGCCGACTTTGAGTTTGATGCCGCCAATGCCATTTTCACGCGAGATCGCCACATTCTTGATCACCTGATCAAGCGGCGTATGCAGGAATCCGCCCGAAGTGTTGTAGCACTGCACGGAATCACGATGCGCGCCGAGCAGCTTCGCCAGGGGTAATTGGGCGCGCCGCGCTTTCATATCCCACAGCGCAATATCAAACGGTGAAATCGCCTGCACCGCCATGCCGCTGCGGCCCACCGACGCGCCTGCCCACAGCAGTTTGGTGTAAATCTTGTCGATGTCATTGGGATCTTCACCAATCAGCGCATCGGCAATTTCACAAGCATGGGCGTAAATGCCCTGGCCGCCCGCGCGTTTGGAATAGCTAAAACCAATGCCCTGGAAACCGTCACGCGTTTCGATCTCCGCCACGATGATCGCCACTTCTGTCAGCGGTTTCTGGCGTCCGGTCAGCACTTTGGCATCGCTCACCGGCGTCGCCAACGGCAAAAACGCCAACGATAAATTCACCCAAGCGATGCGATCACCGCTCTCAGCAGCGTTCCCGGCTCCGGTTGTTTTGGCATAGCTTACGGCACTGGAATTCACACTCGACATGATGTTTCCCTTAAAATGATTGCGCTAACATTTTTGGCTCGGAGCTGACTATGCGCCAACATCACAGATCAATAATGCATGAGAGATCACAAATTGGACAATCAGTGAACTTAAATGATAGCCCTAACATTTATGACGTTTTGCGCTGGATTTGATGTTGCGGCCTGCTATGCTAGCGCTATCTGCTTCTACTCTGAGCCGTCATGAAACTACGCAACCCCGAGCGCAACGCTGCACCCACGCTGGAAGATGTCGCCCGCGTCGCGGGAATATCGCCGATGACGGTGAGTCGTGCGCTCAATTCCCCGCATCTGGTTCGAGCGGCGACTGTCGCCAAAGTCAAAGCGGCAATCAGCGCCACCGGCTACATTCCCAACGCGCAAGCGGGCAGTCTGGCGAGCAATCGCAGTCGTCTGATTGCCGTTGTGGTGCCGCAAATCAATAACAACATGTTCGTGGACACCATTCAGAGCCTGAATGACAGCCTGAGTGCGCAGGGCTATCACATGTTGCTGTGCGTCACCGGTTATGAAGCGGAAACCGAAGCGGAAACCGTAGCCACGCTGTTGTCTCGCCGCCCGGATGGCATCGTGCTCACCGGTATTCATCACAGCGTGCAGCTGAAAAAAGTGTTGTTACAAGCCAATGTCCCGGTGGTCGAAATCTGGGATATGACGCCCACCCCCATCGATATGCTGGTGGGTTTTTCTCATGAGAAGATCGGCGCGCGCGTTGCCGCTTACCTTGCCGAGCGCGGTTATCAAAAGCCGGGTCTGATATGGACAGATGACCGCCGCGCATTGCAGCGTAAACAGGGCTTGCTGGATGCGTTAACGTCATTGGATATAGAACCACTGGCTGATGTGCCCGTTCAACTCCCGGCGCTAATGGCACGCGGTCGCGAAGCCAGTTCACAATTGCTGGAGCAACATCCAGATGTCGATGTGCTGGTGTGCAGTTCAGACACGCTGGCGCAGGGCGCATTGATGGCGGCGCAGGCGCGTGGTTTAAGCATTCCGCAGCAGCTGGCGGTGATTGGTTTTGGCGACCTGGATTTCGCAGCGGCAAATTATCCAGCGATTTCGACGGTCCGCATTGACCGACACCGCATGGGCGAGCTTGCTGCAGAGCAATTGTTAAAGCGCCTGCAACATCAGACGGTGGATAATCCGATAATTGATATGGGATTTACCATGGTGTCGCGTGATTCAGGTTGACCCCAACTGAACTGCGATCTTCATCACATGCGAAAAATATCTTCCATGTTATAAAAAGTGGAAAATAAATTTCATTTTGAGAGGATCCTATCAATGTCAGCACTGCCTTCATTAGAAACCCTGCTACAGCAGGAAGCTGAGCACCGTTTACCGCAGTTTGATTTCGATTTGGCCTGGCAAATTGGTCAAGGCATTCAACAGCGTGGCCGCGAAATGAATGCGCCAATTGCTATCGAAGTTTATGCTTTTGGGCAGGTGCTGTTTCTGGCGGCGTTACCCGGTTCCGCGCCCGAAAATCTGGAGTGGATGCGTCGTAAACGCAACACGGTGCTGTTGACCGGCCACTCTTCGATGTATGTAGGGTTCGCTAATGAGCAGAAGGGCGAACGTATGGCGCAGCAGCGCAACATTCGTCAGGAAGATTACACCGATCACGGTGGCTCCTTCCCGCTGCTCAGCCCGCAGGGCGCGATCATTGGTGCAGTCAGCATCAGTGGCTTACCTTCTGAAGACGATCATGCTTTAGCGCTGTGGGGAATCAACCAACTGCTGCGCTAATTCCGGCGCAATGAGACGTCATCGAGCACAAAACTGGAAAGCCGGTTTAGCGAAAATGTTAATGGTTGTTGGATGAGGGGAGTGATACAGAGCGGCCTGTTTTTTAAATTCCGGTGAATGCTTACGACTGCTCATTGTTGAACCCCCTACTCGTTGGCATGGTGTCCAATTTTCGGAATTTACTTCAGAGATTGCGCCGCTATTCTTTGCACAGAAAGGATTAGCGGCGCGTTGATGACTGACGAGAAGCCGTTATTTCGCTGCCGGTACTTTCAGCTTATCTCCCGCATCCGTGGCTTTGCGCAGCGTGGCAACATCGCTGGCTTTCACCTCGGCAGCCTCGTTGCCCCATGAATTGCGCACGTAGTTGAGCACATCTGCCATCTCTTGATCGTTCAATTTCCATGAGAAGGCAGGCATACCGGCAGACGTTGGGCGTCCTTTGGTGTGCGGCGCTCGCGCCCCATCCAACAGCGCATGGATCATGTTGGTGGGATCATTCTGCATCGCGGTGTTACCCGCAAAAGCCGGCACCATACCCGTGATACCCTCTCCCGACAAGCCATGGCAGGCTGAGCAGTCCACCTCATAGCGCAGTGCCGCCTGATCGTGTTTCGTCTTATCCATCACAAATGCAGTTGGCTTAGCCGTTGCAGAAGCGGGCAGGCTGCGCAAATAGGTGGCAATGGCTTTCAGGTCCTGATCATTGAAATATTGCGTTGAGTGCTCAACCGCTTCTGCCATCGGACCGGCCGCAACACTCTCCCCGTTGGAGCCGGTTTTCAGGTATTCCGCGATCTGCTCATCGCTCCATTTTCCGATGCCAGCATGAGGATTCGGCGAGATATCAGGTGCATACCATGTCCCTAAGTTGCCACCTTGCAGATACTGGCTGCTGATCTCTCCTCCTAACGCATTACGTGCGGTGTGGCACACACTACAGTGCGCGGGGCCGTCAACGATGTACTTACCACGGTTCCAGGCATCATTCTGCGCACTCTGAGGCTTGAACGCACTGTTATCGAAGAACAACAGGTTCCAACCCGCCATCGCCAGACGAATGTTATACGGGAAGTTCATGCCTGCGTTTTCGTCGATGGCATTTTTCACTGGCTTCTGCACAGAGAAATAGGCCCAGAGATCGTGCATGTCGGCATCGCTCATCTGCGTATAAGCGGTGTAAGGCATCGCAGGATAAAGGAAGCCGTGTTCGCCGCGTCCCTGACGGACCGCATTAAAGAAATCGTGCTCTGTCATGTTGCCGATGCCGGTTTCACGATCGGGTGAAATGTTGGAGGTTTGCAGTGCACCAAATGGGGTGACGATCTTGTAGCCGCCGGAAAAATCCGCCTTGTGGCACGCCGCGCAATCCGCCAGGCGCATCACATATTCGCCACGTTTAATGGCATCTGCATCACTGCTGTGGAAATCGGCTAACCTGACCTTATCATTAGCCACATTTGAACGTGAGCTGTCCATCACCACCCACATTCTGCCGGTCACGCCAATGACGGCGACCACGGCCAACGCCGCGAGGGTATAGGTAATTTTCTTTGCCTTCGCCATGATTATGCTCCCACCAGCGGTGCCGGATTATTGATGTACTTCTGGTGGATAGCTTGCGCCGCACGCACCGCCAACGCACCCACGGTGACTGTTGGGTTGTAGCCGCCATTGTTGGGGAAGGCCGAGGCACCGACCACAAACAAATTATGCGCATCCCAGCTTTGCAAGTAAGTGTTGAGCGCGGAAGTACTCGGATCGGCACCCATGACTGCGCCGCCAATGGTGTGCGAGCTGTGCTGCATGTAAGGGTTCCAGCTTTTCTCGGCTTGGTTATCGACCACAATGTGCTGACCGCCGACTTCTTTCATGATGTTGATCGCGCGATCGGTAACAAATTTCGCCATACGCTGATCATTTTGGTTCCAGTCGAATGTCAGGCGGAGGAGGGGTTGGCCGTAGCGGTCTTTATAGTTGGGATCGAGATCGAGGTAAGCTTCACGCATTGGCATCGACGTGCCCTGACAGAAGATGGTGCCCGCCGTTTGGTAATCACGCGCATAACCGGCCTTCCATTCGCTTCCCCAGCGTTTGGTGCCGGGACGCAGGCCGTTCATGTTTTGAATCGGACGGCCATTGGTGGAGAAGCCCATAATCCCCGCGCCACCAATAAAATCGAGGTCGCTATGATCGAAGTTGTCACCGTTAAAATCATCGATCTGCACGGCTAAAGCACCGCCGCCGATAAACGGGTTCATGTATTCGTTATCAAAGAAACCGGTCACGCTTGAACACGTCTGATAGTTGTAGTTGCGACCAATGGTGCCACGGCCGATGAGCGGATCGTATTTCTCACCGACGCCGGAGAGCAGCATCAGGCGCACGTTATCCATCTGGTAAGCGGTGAAGCAGACGACATCGGCAGGCTGGAAACCTTCCACGCCATCCTGAGTGACAAATTTCACGCCTTTCACGGTTTTGCCATCTTCATGCTTCACGGCATGCAGGACTTCTGTCTCCGTCAGCAAGGTGAAGTTTGGACGGCGCATCAACACCGGTAAAATACAGGCCTGTGGCGACGATTTGGAGAAGTTACCGCAGCCGTGGAAATCGCAGAAACCGCAATAGGTGCATGGCCCCATGCTAACGCCTAATGGGTTAACATAAGCTTGAGACAGGTTGCCAGCGGGTACCGTGAAGGGGTGATAACCCATGTTCTCGGTGGTCTTGCGATATTTGCTCATCCAATGGGTATCTTTGAGCGGTGGCGTTGGGTAATCCCGTTTGCGGGCGCCCTCAAAGACGTTGCCGCCCGTGCGTTTTTCACCGTTCAGATTTCCGGCGTAGCCCGAGGTGCCAGCGATGCGCTCGAAGCGATCGTAGAAAGGTTCCATTTCGTCATAGGTCACGCCCCAGTCCTGCAACTGTAAGCCAGCCATCTTTTTCGCGCCGTAACGCTCACGCGTCTGTGTCGCGACTTCAAAATCCCACGGTGTGAAGCGCCAGGACATGCCTGCCCAGTGCGTGCCTGCTCCGCCCACGTTCCAGCCAAACTGATACGCGGACCAGTTGCGCACCGGTGCGGCAAGTTGGTCGCTGCGGTTGCGGAACGTGGTGGTTTCGACACTCATCGGCTGTAAAATTTTGCGGCGCGTGTGGAAACGCAGTTCATCGGCATCAATCGCCACTGGGAAATCGGTAGAAGTGTCTCGCCACGCGCCACGTTCGATACCGACCACATTTAGCCCGGCGCGGGTTAACTCTTCCGCCATCACCGAACCGGCCCAACCCATACCAACGATCACCACGTCAGCCTTATTTCTCTCTAATGACATTGACTCAGCTCCGGGGTATTAATCGTTTGGGATCAGACTGACAGGAATAAGCGCCAGGTTTTCATTGCGGCGTTCGATATAAAGGCGGTAGTCATAGCGGGCACCAGGAAAACCAATCATCTTCCAGCCCGCCATGTTTTTATTACCGCCGTAAATCGGATCGGCTAAATAACCTTCCCGGGCGTTCTGTAGCATTAATTCAAAGAAGGCCTGGCTATTCACCTGTGCCCCCAAATCGATTTTTCCGTCTTCCATTTTTGTGAGGAAATCATCAACCTGCTCAGCATTTAACGCATGGAAGGAGGATTGATATTTTTTTTGTGCCCAGTTTTCCAGCGCTTTTAAACCTGTTAAATAACGTTCCTTTGGTGCGGAGAGAAATTGAGGGCTGCCCATAATTTTTTCTTCGTTTTCGGGATGCAGTGGAGCTTGCAAATAAAGCGCGGCTCCTGAACCGTAATCCCCCGCTAACTGATTATCGAGGAACTCAATACAGCCCGCTTCAGTAGCTGAAGGCCCTAGCTTATCGGCCGGGATTAAACGAACAAAAATGGCTTGTAGATTCTGGCGATCCAGTGGGTTGGTGAGCACCTGGTAACCGTCTTGCCACGCTGGCTGTGGCAAATGGTCGGCACTGAGCTGGGTTTCCAGCGGCACATTGTGCAGCTCTTTGGCGCGGAGTTGCGGTGCCACGGCAAGTGAGGCGACAATACCGCTCAGCGAAAAGAGCGCTTCTCTTCGGTTCATACTTCTTTCCCTTAATCATTCCATCGTCTGATGGACACGGCAGATTAATATTGACAGTGCACGACGTTCCGGACATTCAGACATAGACCGGCCACACGTTAATTAGCGCGCAGCCGTCCACGACGAATCCATGTTCGTTATTATGATTTCTCAGAAAGTATTGAAAGACGTTATGCGCGTGTTGTTAATCAACACGCGATTCCGTAGGCTGGATTTTTCCCGCCATTGCCAAATGTCTTCACGGAAAACCCGTTATTCGGGCCTCCTTTATTTTTAATAAATATATTTTTTCATGTCGTCGATGCTGTGACGGGCAATATCCCAGAGATCATCTTCCCAGTTGCGCGGGCTCAATAATTCCGGTGACCATACGCCGTTGTATCCCGTGGCTTTCACTGCCGCCACCCAGGCTGGAATATCAACATCTCCCTCACCGGGCGCGTAATTGCGCTGGACCCATTCGTCCCAGGCTTCGCCCGGATAGGCGGCGCGACCATCACAGAAATGCACACCGTAGATCAAATCCTTGTCCATGCGCGCCACTTCATCCGGTGTGGTGCCACCGCCGGCGTGCAGGTGCCAGAAATCGACCACCACGCCAAGGTTATCTTTGCCACTCTGTTTAATCAGATCCAGCGCGTGTTGCAGTGAATTGAAGGCAGTGAAGGCCACCACTTCTATCTGGAATTTAATGCCATGTGGCTTGCCGATATCGGCGATGGCGCAGAGGTTTTCCAGCAAGATGGCGTCACGTGCGGCGTCTGGCAGATGATCTAATTCGGTTAACGCCATAATTTGCACCACCGGGCAGCGCAGTTCCACGGCCGCCTGCACCACTTTCTCCGCTTCACGCAGCAGGGCGGCACGTTCTTCTGGCTGGAAACGACCCATCCGCTTCAAAGCATTAATGCAGGTGATCTCAATCTGATACTTCGCCAGCAGATCACGATATTTTGCGTAACTACCGCCGTTATCCAGATAGCGATACAGATGTTCAGGCAGAATCTCCAGTCCGCTGTAGCCTGTTTCGTGGGCGATGCGTAACTGAGTGACGGCATTGCTGTACCAGACAGAAACACCATGCAGTGACAACTTCATCTCTCCTCCTTGTTACCTCAGGGTTTCAGGTGAGAGCGTCGTAAGCGCAATTCTCCCTGAGACCAAACACCACCTGGAGTGGCCTTTCCGTCAATCAAGCGGTTGAGGGCTTCATTGACAATTAAATCCAATCGCTGGCTAAACGTGGTCAGTTGCCAGCTGGACAAACTGGCTTCATCGATATCATCAAAACCCACCACCGCCATAAAACGGTTGCCTGCATGCTCTTTAAGCGCCGTCAATGCGCCGAGTGCCAAAATGTCGTTCTCACAAAACAGGGCGTCAACCCGCTGCTGAGGGGCGTGCGCGTTGAGATAATCACTCAGCACTTCATAACTCCGCTCACGAGAGTACTCGCCTGCAGTGAGCAGTAATTCCAGCGTCAATCCAGCCTCCTGAAGTGCCAGCTGCAGGCCTTCCAGGCGTTGGGTATGATGGCTGCTGGTTTCCGGTCCCATCATATATCCGATACGGGTGTAGCCCTGTGCCAGCAACAGTTCGCCCAGCTGTTTACCCGCGCGTAAACCGTCAACGTTCACCACATCGATATCGGGCTCGTCATTGTTTCGGCACACCTGCACCAGCGGAATCTGATGCATCTCGCGCGCCACGCTAATCAGTTCGTCGGTTAACACGGTGCCGAGAAACAGCAGTCCATCCACTTGCAACTGATCGGCGAGCGTCAGCACGGCGCTATAATTTTTTCCGCTACCAATATTCAGCAACAACGCCATATAGCCGCGCTGTTGCAACTGACGCGTGACCATGTCGAGCATCAGCATCGAGTGAGGATTCTTCATCTCATCGATCACCACGCCGATAATGTGCGTTTTCTTCTGCGACAGGCTGCGCGCCAGCAGGTTAGGGCGATAGCCCAGCTCCACCGCGATTTTCAATATCTGTTCACGCGCCTTGTCAGAGATGGATGCACCGGGCGTGAAAGCGCGGGATACGGTCCATTTTGAGACGCCGGCAAGTCGTGCGACATCACTTGCTGTGGCTTTGTGGGGCTTCTTTGTTGGTTTATTCATAGCACCTGCGTAGGGATAAAAAGGCGGAGTCCCCTGCATTGAACGTGAAAGCCAACTGAAAATAAACACCTAAGCGCAGGCAAATGGGGCAAATGACATCGAATAACCCTGTTTTTATGATGTTACGATTATGTTTGATCTTTGCACCCGATTGCAATGAGTTTTGCATTCGGGTGCAAATTTAACGGTTTTTGTGATCTTCTTCGCTGAATTGCATGTTGCCAGATTGACTAAAAAGTCGGCATCGCTGACATTCAGCCCTTGTAAGCACAAGAATCATCCTTTTTATGCCCGATTCTGATGCGATTTGCACTCGGTAGCATCTCGTGAAGTACGGCAGTACGTGCAGTGCAATGGATTCCAGTGCGTGAATAAATAACAAGAATCAGCAGTAACAGATAAGAACATCTACCCTCAACCTAAATTGCACCCGGGTGCAAAAACAGGAGTGACTATGTTAAATGGTGAAAAACGCATTCCACGCCCGCTCCGCTGGGCAATGATCGGTGGCGGCCGCCTGAGTCAGGTGGGATATAAACATCGGTCCGGTGCCTTACGTGACAATACCGCCTACCAGATGGTCGCCAGCGCCTTTGATATTGATGCTACGCGTGGGCGCGAATTTGGCGTCAATCTTGGACTTGCGCCGGAACGTTGTTATGACGACTACCAGCAATTGCTTGAGGAAGAGGCAAAGCGTGACGATGGGGTGGAAGTGGTATCAATCGCCACCCCCAATGGCACCCATTATGAGATCACGAAAGCGGCGCTGAATGCCGGTATTCATGTGATTTGTGAAAAACCGCTGTTCTTCACCAGCGCGGAAGCGCAGGAGATTAAAGAGCTTGCAGAGGCGAAAAAGCTCATCGTCGGCGTGACATACGGCTTCTCCGGCCATCCATTGTTGATGCAGATGCGAGCCATGATCGCCAACGGCGAGATCGGCGAAGTGCGTATGGTGGAGCTTCAATATACCCACGGCTTCAGCGCCAATGACAGTGCCGATAAATTTAGCGAAGCACAGAAATGGCGTGTCGATCCAAAAATCGCCGGTCCCTCGTTTGTACTGGGCGATATCTCCACTCACACCTTCTACATCTCGCAGCTGGTGCTGCCGCAGCTGAAAGTCAAATCGCTGCTGTGCGATCGCCAAAGCTTTATTCCCTCACGCGCACCGCTGGAAGATAACGCGATGGTGCTGATGCATTACGACAACGGGGCGGTAGGGCGCATGTGGGCTTCATCGATCAACGCCGGTTCAATGGACAGCCAAAGTATCCGCATTATCGGTTCACGCGCCAGTCTGGAGTGGAGTGATTACAACCCGGGCGAATTGAAATACGAAGTGCAGGGCCAGCCAAATCAACTGATGCATCACGGTATGCCGTATTTGCATGAAAGTGCGCTGGCGGATGAGCGTCTGGGTGCATTGCATACTGAAGGCCTGGCCGAGTCCTGGGCCAATATCTACCTGAAATTCGCCATCGCTATCAGTGCCACCCAGCGTGGCGATCAGCACACGCTTGATAACCTGATCTATCCCGACATTAATGCCGGGCTGGAAGGCGTGCGCTGGATTGAAAACTGTGTTCGTTCCGCCGACAACGGCGCGACCTGGGTCAACTACCAATAAGGACTGCCATGAAACTCTCTTTTTGTACCGACAGCCTGGGGCATCTGCCGTTTGAGCAAATGCTGGACAAACTGCTGGAACTGGGTGTTTACGGCGTTGAAATGACGACGGGTGGCTGGTCCTCTGCGCCACATTTGCCGACAGAAGCGTTACTGGGCAGTGCCACACAGCGTCAGAACCTGTTGAAAGCACTGGAAAGCCGCGGGATGTCAATTGCCGCTCTGAATGTATCGGGTAATCCGCTGGATCCCGGTGAACTTGGTCAAAAGCATCAACGCGATACCGAAAATGCCCTGGCGTTGGCGGGTGAGTTGGGGGTGAAGAAAATAGTCATGATGAGTGGGTTACCGCCTGCCAGCCCGCATGACACCATTCCCAACTGGATCACCTATACCGTGAGCTGGCCGCCAACATTGAAAAACTGCCTCGACTATCAATGGAATGAAGTGGCGATCCCTTACTGGCAAGGGCTGGTGGTGCGTGCGAAGCAAAGTGGGGTAGAGAAGTTTGCGCTGGAGAACTTCAGCTCCATGCTGGTGTGGAATCCAGAGACCCTGTTCCGGCTGCGCAATGCGGTGGGCGACATGGTAGGGCTGAACCTTGATCCCAGCCATTTACTGTGGATGGGCGCCGATCCGATTGCCGCAGCTCGGGCGCTGGGGCCGGCGATTCATCACTGCCATGGTAAAGATGTGCGGATGGAACGGGGTCTGGTCAATATCAACGGTCTGCTGGAAACCAAACCGGTGGAGGATGTAGCAAACCGCGCCTGGAACTACGTTGCTGTGGGCTGCGGCCAGGATTTGCAGTGGTGGAAGGAGTTCTTCTCGGTGGTCCGTATGATGGGCTACAACGACTGGGTCTCACTGGAAATGGAAGATCTCACCATGTCGGTAGAAGCGGGCGTCACCTCATCGATTGCCGCGTTGAAACAGACCATCAGTCAGTAGGCGTTGAGCGCGGCGTGCTGCCGCGCTGTACATCCCGCATCCGCTGCCCGATACTTCGTGTTTATACGAACTATCATGAGGCAGCCTATGCTGGAAAATCACCCGCAGCGCGATGAAATCCGTCTGGAAAATGTATTGGCCGCGCTCGGCAATCCCCTGCGTATGAGTGTGGTCGCTATCCTGGCGGAGGGGGGTGAGCACACGTGTGGATCGCTTCTGAAGGGCGTGTCCAAATCCACTCTAACGCATCACTGGCGCGTGCTGCGCGACAGTGGCGTCATCTGGCAGAAACCTTCAGGCCGTGAAAACCTCTTGTCACTGCGTCGTGACGACCTGGACGCACGCTTCCCCGGGCTGCTGGACGCATTTCTTACGGCGACCACGCAGGATGGTCTGACGCGTGGCACCGTCAACGACTTTCACAGCTCAGCGTCTTAATCCGTTTTTGGCCGCAACAGATAGCCGGAGCGCACATCACCCTCAATATAGCCAAATGCGGATGCGCCAAAGTGCATGCCTGCTACCCGCGTTTTGTCCCTTGATACCTGTTCGATAATCGCTTTGCGCGTGGTTTCAGCCAGTGCCGGATCGTTATCAAAGGAAATGGAAACGTCTGGTCGAGCTAACTGGATATGCGGGTAATGCACAATATCGCCCCAGATCAGTAGACGTTCATTGTCGGAATCAATCAGATATCCGGTATGCCCCGGCGTATGGCCTGGCAGACTGATAGCCTGGATATCCGCAGTGATATTATTCTGCTCAATCAGGTGCAGGCTGGGCCGATAGGCCTCGAGCGTACGACGCACCAGCAAGGCATTTCTCTGAGTGCGTTCGTTGGCTGTTTCAAGCTTGTCATCATCCCGCCAAAATGCCGCTTCAGCCGTAGAGAGATAAAGTTGCGCATTAACAAAGGCGGGTTGACCGTTGGCTTTTAGTAATCCGCCAATATGATCGGGATGGCAATGCGTGAGCAACAGAGTATCAATGGCGTCGGGGTTAACACCCAGCGCTAACAGATTAGGCTGCAATTCCCCGCCAATATGATTGACGGCGCCCATGCCGCTATCAATCAAGATCGTGCGTCCTTCACCGCGAATCAGATAACAGTAAATATGAATATCACCCGGCACATCGATACCCGATTGCGCTTGAATTGACTCTGCGCTGGGGATATCAATGCCGGAGAGCAGCGTAAGGCTGGCTTTCATAGTGCCATCACTGATAGCCGTGACCAGATAGTTACCCACGCGTTGTGAGGAGAAATGTTTGACCATCATTACCGCCTTTGTTCTTCACCGAAAGAGAAAGCGCTGTTTAATCATTAAGCTGCATCAGCAATGAAATATTGCAGGGAACCGGCGGGTGTGACTATCATCCTTTTCGACTGAGTTGAGACCGAAAAAGCTGTGGACATTAAATTATTGCGATCTTTTGCGACTGTGGCGCTGCTGGAACATGTCGGTCAGGCGGCGGAAAAGCTGCATATCTCGGCATCCCCGCTGAGCAGGCAAATTCAACAACTTGAGAGTGAACTCGGCGTCACGCTGTTTCATCGTGAGAAAAAGCGTCTGCGATTGACGGAAGCAGGGCGAAAATTTCTGGATGAGGTCACGCCTTTTCTGCAACATCATGCGCGTCTCACCGATTATGGCCGCAGCCTGACGCAGACGGCCAGGGGGCGTCTGGATATTGGTTATGTTGAGGCGGCGATACATTCGCGCATACTGCCATATGCCATTGCCCGGATTGATCAGCAAAGCGGCACCGCTATCCATCTGCACGCGATGCGATCCCAGCAACAACGCGAATTACTTGAGGAAAGGGCGCTGGATGTAGCGCTACTGCATACCCCTCCCGAAAAGGGCGACTGGTTTTTGCAGAAAAAAGTGCTGACGGAACCGATTCTGTTAGCCATGCCAAAAGCACAAACCATCGCTACACCCACACCGGCAGATTTACAAAAACAGCGCTGGATAGCCGATCATGCGCACCTCAATCCAGCTGCGCGCGCCCGCTTACTGGCTGCATGTGAGCAAGCGGGTTTCCAGCCGGATATTACCTTTGAGGTGAACGGGCCGCTGGCTGCCCTGGCCTGCGTGGAAGCGGGCCTGGGGTTTACCTTCATTCAACAAAGCCTGGCGAGTCGGGTCGCAGATACCGTTTCATTGGTGATGCTGCCGTGGTTACCGCTGGAGATAACCTTATATGCTGTGTGGCGGAAGGACGATAACAGGCCGCAGATTCGGGAGTTTATTGACGCGCTACCGAGGAGGGATGCGCTCACTTAGTCGCGGCAATGAGCTGTAGCCGATGCGTGCTGATATCCTGATCCGCTAAGCAATGAAAACCCAACCGTTCATAGAAGGAATACGCAGCGTGCGGTGCATGGGTATTGATCAGAGCAAAATGGATGACCGCATCCTGAATGATCTGTTGCAGTAACAACGTTCCCAGCCCCATGCCGCGATAACATTGACCTAAATAGAGATGACGAACCCTGCCAGCCCGACAATTTGTCATGAATGGGTCCTGATTCAGCCCGCCAACACCAATCAGTTGATGGCATGAAAACAGCCCCAATAGTTTTTCGCCAGGGAGATCGAAACAATTGGTGCCGTTGCGCCAATTATCATCGAGCCTGCGAAGCATATTGAAACCCAGGTCGATGCTCTCCGCTTTGAGTGACGAAAATCCGGGGACATACGGGGTGATGGTTTCAACGCGCAGATTCAATTTCTTCTCCTCTCACTGTTGCAGTGGCGACGGGCGTTTTACAACGGCTGTTGTATTTGCAACTTCTCACCCGTTAAGTAACGCTCCCATCTCAATAAAATCAACTGCTTAAATTCATGAAAATCTGGCACAGCTGCTGCATTACCCTTTATATATCGAAAAGATAGAACTTGATTGAAATTCATATTTTTAAGCTATATATCGACAGGAGAAGCCGATGTCAGATAAGAAACCCCTGCAATTTGCGTACTGGGTGCCCAATGTGTCCGGTGGATTGGTGATCAGTCAGATTGAACAGCGCACCCGTTGGGACGCGGAGTATAATCGCGAACTGGCAAAAATCGCTGAAAAGGCAGGATTCGACTATGCCCTGACGCAGATCCGATTTACTGCCGGATACGGTGCAGATAACCAGCATGAATCGGTGACCTTCTCACAGGACTTGCTGAGCCATACCTCAACGCTCAAAGTGATTGCCGCGCTGCTGCCCGGCCCATGGAATCCCGTGCTGGCCGCCAAGCAGATCGCTACCATCAGCCATCTTTACGGTCCACGCATTGCCGTTAACATTGTCAGCGGCTGGTTCCGGGGCGAATTTAAAGCGATTGGCGAACCCTGGCTCGATCATGAAGAGCGTTACCTACGGTCTGAAGAATTTATCCATTGCCTTAAAGGTATCTGGCGTGAAGACAGCTTCACCTTTGCCGGAGACTTCTATCGCTTCCGCGATTACGCATTAAAACCCAAACCTCTTTTACCTTTACCTGAAATCTTCCAGGGCGGCAGTTCCCGTGCAGCGCGTGATATGGCGGCACGCGTGTCGGATTGGTACTTCACCAACGGCAATACGCCGGAGGGCGTTCAGCAGCAAATTGAAGACATTCAGGTGAAAGCCATCACGCAAGGACATCAGGTTAAAATTGGTTTAAACGGTTTTGTCATCGCCCGCGATACAGAGCAGGAAGCACAGTCCGTCCTGCAGGAAATCATCGCCAAAGCCAATCCGGATGCCGTTAAAGGTTTCCAGCATGAAGTAAAAAACGCGGGAAGTGCGTCACCGGAAGGTGAGGGCAACTGGGCAAAATCGTCGTTTGAAGATCTGGTGCAGTATAACGACGGCTTTAAGACCAATTTAAT
This sequence comes from Type-E symbiont of Plautia stali, assembly GCF_059731115.1. Classification (NCBI taxonomy): domain Bacteria; kingdom Pseudomonadati; phylum Pseudomonadota; class Gammaproteobacteria; order Enterobacterales; family Enterobacteriaceae; species Type-E symbiont of Plautia stali. Next base: position 861,007 of record NZ_AP035907.1, on the reverse strand, counting down.
TGGCACCCCACAACAGATCGCTGAGCGCATCATGGCGTTGAAGCAGGCAGGCGTCGATTTATTGCTGCTGGCCTTTTTGCACTTCCATGAGGACGTTGAGTTCTTTGGCCGCGAGGTGATTCCGCGAGTGCGTGAACTGGAACGTCAGGAAAGCCGGGTCTCCGCCTGATATCAAATATGGCGGGCGCGGCCCGCCAGTAGCGCCATCATCATCTGAACCACGGTAACCGCCAGTAACATGATCAGCGGCACCAGCCAGTTACCGCTGGCATCATGTAGCATACCGAAACACAGCGGGCCAAGTGCCGCCAGCCCGTAACCGACGCACTGCGCCATGCCGGAGAGTTTTGATGCCTGGCGATGATCCTGGGTGCGCAGATTAAACAGTGAAAGACTGATCACCAGTGACGCGCCTGCGCCCAATCCTGCCAGAATCAGCCACAAAAGTGACCATGACGGCAGCAGCAGCAAGCCGACCACCGCAACAAAGATCAGGAATGAAGCGATAAAGCCAATAGCGCGCTGATCTTTCAGGCGTTTGAGGGCGCTCATGCAGGCGAGATTGGAGACGATAGCGACGATCTGATAGACGAACAGCATGCCGCCTGCCTAAATCTGGCTAATACCGTTGTCTTGCGCAAACGGGGTGAACCAGCCAATCAGGGTATAGAACAGCAGTGACTGACTGGCCATAAACAGCGAAACTTGCCAGCCCAATGCTGAGCGCCAGGGCGATCGCGTCACGCTGTGGGTTGCTGCGGCGTGCACCTGCGGCCCCGACTTTTTCAGATAAGGTAGCCAGGCGAGCAGTGCGATAAACACGGGCACCAGCCACACCGCGAGCGACAGACGCCAACCTGCGGAGCTGATTTCAGCCAGCGGCACCGCAATCCCTGATGCAATACTGGCTGAAATCCCCATCACCATGGCATACAACCCGATGTAGCGTGCCGTGTGCTCAGTAAAGTCACGCTTGATCAGCGGGGGCAACAGCACGTTAGCGGCGGCAATACCGGAGCTCAGAATTAGCGTGCCCGCCCACATGGCATTTTCACTGCCGGTAATGCGCAGCAACGACCCCAGCGTGATCAGCAGCAGCGAGCCCCACAAACTGCGTTCCAGGCCAAAGCGATTACCAAACCAGGCGGCAGGCGGTGCCAGCGTGGCAAACATCAGCAGCGGTAAAAAGTTGATCACGCCTGCGGCACTGGCGCTCAGACCAAAACTGGCGCGGATATTCTCCAGTATGGGGCCGGTGGCGGTGATCGGCGTGCGCAGGTTGGCAGCAGTAAGCAGCAACAGAAACAAAAAAAAACCCGCGCGTCGCAGGGCTGGATTTTGGGCAATAGTGGTATGGGACATATTTGCGCACCATAGAGTTGAGGCAGAACGATTCTGCATATGGTGCGTTGATTGACGTTAACGCTTACGCAGCAGTTCATTTCCGCTGGGGAGGGGAATACTAACGAGGGACGTTTGACATGTAAAGTTTCAAAATCCATCAAAGATAAAATCAATAGAATCTTTGATTTGCTGGCGATAAGGGCGCGCATCCATCACTTGTTTTCCTAACAGAGATGCGGGCACACTTGCCATTTCATGGGTCATGACGAGATAGCCTTCTCCCTCAATTTCGATGACGGGGTTAAGCCGTTTTACCTGACCAGCCTTAAGTCGATTCATAGGGTACAAAGGAATGACAATACGCGTTGTGAGCTGATCAATGATATCGCTTTGAACATCGACCAGATAAGGGTAAGCACTGTTTTTACTGGTGTTGTTATAAATCATGTACTGCATATTTAGAACGTCCTGTGTTCATCCGACAATAAACCATGCTCTTCAGTTATGCGGTTCAGTTCCTGTAAACCGGCACTATTTTCTTGTTTCCATTTTTCTGCAGCGGCTACCCGTATTTCTTGTCGCAAAGCCTCAGCAAGAATCGCGGATAAGTTTAAACCGGCCTCTCTGGCTTGTTGCAATAGCATGGGTTCGACGGTGACGCTGACGGTTTTCTTCTGGTTTACACTGGTATTAGGCATAAATCCCCCGTGTGGACTACACGTGTAGCAATGTCGATGAGTATGGATGAAAACTCAATTGCCATCAATCCAACAAAAATAAACGTTATTGACTTGCCTCTCGACCTATCCGCGTCCACTTTTAAAGCCTCTGTTCAACACAAATGGATGCACGATGCTTTGGTTATGGAATACGCTGATCCTGCTGGCGTCAGTGGTGGTGATGGAAGTGGTGGCGGCACTGTCGCATAAGTACATCATGCACGGATGGGGCTGGGGCTGGCATTTATCACACCATGAACCGCACGACGGCAAATTTGAACTCAACGATCTCTATGCCGTGGTGTTTATGTTCTTGGCGATTGCGCTGATCTACATCGGCGTAAACGGCTACTGGCCGCTGCAATGGATTGGTGCGGGCGTAACCTTGTACGGCGCACTCTATTTCATGGTACATGACGGGCTGGTGCATCAACGCTGGCCGTTCCGCTATATCCCGCGCAAAGGTTATCTCAAGCGTCTGTATATGGCGCACCGCATGCATCATGCGGTGCGGGGCCGCGAGGGGTGCGTCTCATTCGGCTTTCTCTATGCGCCGCCTTTGCATAAGTTGCAGGCGGCGCTGCGACAGCGGCATAAATCCGTTAACGCGGACGCTGCCACAACCCCTCAGGACGCGACTCCGGACGAGTCAAACGTGAAGTAAGCGCCAGGCCAGCACCTTTCACCAGCAGCGCCAGTTTTTCGCCGCTGCTGGTGCGTTGTCGCGCATCCCAGGCATGTGCGCCTGCATGTTGCACCTTCACCCCAATTTCACGATAGACGCCGCGTGCAGTGGCGATGGCCCATGCGGAGCGCAGCGGCAATCCGGGTAAGCCGGAACGAGCAGAGTGATAATAGGGTTCTGCTTCGCTCACCAGTCGCGCGGCCAGTGGTGCCAGGGCAGCGCGATGTTGCGGATCGGCCAGATTCTGGCCGGTTAAGCCCGCTTGGTCCAGCCAGCTTTGCGGCAGATAGCAGCGCCCATTCTGCGCATCTTCAACGATGTCGCGGGCAATGTTGGTGAGCTGGAAGGCGAGCCCCAGATCGCAGGCGCGATCCAGCACCGCTTCGTCACGGACGCCCATCACACGGGCCATCATCAGGCCCACCACTCCCGCGACGTGATAGCAGTAGCGCAGAGTATCGTCGAACGTCACGTAGCGCGCCTCACGCGCATCCATCGCAAAGCCTTCCAGGTGATCAAACGCCAACTGTGGCGGCAACTGGTGAATTAACGCCACCTCCTGGAATGCTTTGAACGCGGGTTCATCCATGTGCGCACCGCTGTAAGCACGGCGGGTTTCAATTTGCAGATGCAGCATGCGCGCTTCGGCATCTTCTACCACATGTTGTGTGCCGCCTTCGCCCAGCGTTTGTCCATCAATCACGTCATCGCAGTGGCGACACCACGCGTACAGCATCAGCGTGCTGCGCCGCGTGGGCGCATCGAACAGTTTCGCGGCGGTGGCAAAACTCTTTGAGCCGACCGCCATGGTCTGAGTCACTTGCTCTAGCAGGGGTTGGCGATTCATCCAGCGAGATCCTCCTGCATCAGTTGCGCAGTGGCTTTCGCCGAGCCAATCACACCGGGTACCCCGGCGCCGGGATGTGTGCCAGCACCAACCAGATAGAGGTTGGCGATATCCGCATCGCGGTTATGTGGGCGGAACCATGCGCTCTGCGTCAAAATCGGTTCCAGCGAAAACGCTGAACCCTGATGGGCATGCAGCGTGTCGCGAAAATCAAACGGCGTAAACATGCGGTGCGTCACCAGTTGCTGACGTAGTCCCGGCATATAGTGCTCCTCCAGATAAGCAAAAATGCGATCGCGTAAACGCGGTCCTTCCTGTTGCCAGTCGATCGCCGCCGTGCCGAGATGCGGCACCGGTGCCAATACATAGAAACTGCCACAGCCTGCCGGAGCCAGTGATGGATCGCTGGAGCAGGGTGCATGCAGATAAAGCGAAAAATCGTCTGAAAGCTGGCTGCTGTTAAAAATCTCGTCGATCAGCTCACGATAGCGCGGGCCAAAGCACACGGTATGATGCGCCAGCTGTGAATGCGGGTGATTCAGACCGAAATAGAGTACAAACAGCGAATTGCTCATGCGTTTACGTTTCAGTGAGGCCGCACGTTTGCTGGCGGCAGGATGCCCACGCAGCAACCGATCATAGGTATGCACCACATCGGCATTCGACGCCACCGCATTAGCTGCAAACCGGCGACCATCTTTCAACTGTACGCCACTTATGCGATTGCCCTGGGTTTCAAGCTGACTCACTTCGGCGTTGAGCAACAATTCGCCACCCATGTCGGTAAACAGCTTAGCCAGGCCTTGCACCAGCGCTCCCGTGCCGCCACGTGGGAACCATACGCCCCATTCGCGTTCCAGCGCATGAATCAAGGTATAGATCGAGGACGTTGCAAAAGGATTACCGCCAACCAGCAGCGAGTGAAAAGAGAATGCCTGACGCAGGTGATCGTCCTGTATAAATTTTGCCACCATACTGTAAACGCTGCGCCAGGCCTGCAAGCGGCCTAACTGAGGGCCAGCATGCAGCATGTCACGGAAATGCAAAAAAGGCACAGTCCCCAACTTAAGATAACCCTCTTTGAAAACCTCGCGTGAATAGGCGAGAAACTGCCGATAGCCTGCGACATCGGCCGGGTTGAAGCGGGCAATTTGCTGCTCCAGCAACGGTTGATTATTGTCATAGTCGAGCTGTTTGCCGTCTTCCCAGCATAAGCGATAGAAAGGCGTAACCGGCATCAATTCAACATAATCACTGAGCGATTTACCGGCCAGCGTAAACAGCGCTTCAATCGCTGTCGGGTCGGTGATCACTGTCGGTCCGGCATCAAAAGTAAAGCCCTGTTCCTGCCATGCGTAGGCGCGTCCGCCGGGTTTATCGCGCTGCTCAAGTAGCGTGGTAGGAATGCCAGCTGCCTGCAGCCGGATAGCCAACGCCAGGCCGCCGAAACCGGCGCCAATCACATAAGTACGTGTCATTATTTCTTCCCTGGTTTAGAAGAGGTCGTCATCAGTGCGCGCACCGCTTCGCCAATCGGCACCGGCGGTTTGCCACATAAAATGCGCGCTTTATCGCCGAGCTGGAGTTGCCCGGCGTAAAAGCGGCTGATTAATCCGGCATTCAGCCGATAAAAGCGCTGCATGACACGCCAGCGCTGGTCCGGGTGCCCGGCCAAGAACAGCATTCGATTGAGCAGCCGGAAAAAACGCTGTGTTCGCCACTGCTCGCGTGCAAACTGTTCGATGGCGCGACTGAGCGTTGTCGCATCACAGGGCAACAGTTGGGCAATGCGGTCAGCCAGCGCCAGTGCTGTGGGCAACGAGTAGCCCGTGGTGGCGTGAAACAAACCGGCGCGCAATCCACTGCACGGTTGACCACGCTGTTGCAGCCAAAAGGCATCAATATCGCCACTCAATGTTATTGGCAGTGAACCTTGCTCCTCACGCAGCAGAAGGCTCAAGCTCCAGTGATGCGCTTTGGCGTAATCGGCGATATTCAGCCGCGCGGTGTGCTCTGTCAGCGTGGGCTGATTAATGTAGTGCGTATCTTCAATTAAAAGACGATCTGTACTCAGCGGTAAGGTGTAAACAAAGCGGTAGCCCTGTTGTTGATCCACTGTCGCATCCATCAAGATCGGTTGTGTTAAACCGTGAGGCCTAGCCAGATGCCACTCCTGACCGATAAAGGCTTGATAGCCGAGTTGAAGATGCGGCGTGTGTTGCAGGCCGCGACCATCAATCACCACCGCAGCATGCAGTACGCGATGGTCGGCCAGGGTGACCTGAGTGGGGCGCACCTCATTCACCGGGGTATTGATCCAGAGATCATCCGCCATGACCTCATAAAGCCGTTGGGCAAAATCTGCAGAGGTGATTGAGCAATATTCTCCGCTGAGATTGCGGCGCAGTGAAGGGAATCGCACCTGATAGCCGGGCCAGCGGTGGGCAATCAACGGTTGCAGCCACTGTAGCTGATTGGGGCTGAGATCGTCCTGATGAAAGGACCAGGTATGATTACCTGCCGGATGCGCGTGACTTTCCAGCATCAGAATGCGCAACTGGGGTTGGCGCTGACGCAGCTTCAGCGCAATCAAGCCATTAGCCAGGCCGGCACCCACTAAAATCACGTCATAATTCTCGGGCATCAGGTCGCCTCCGCCAGCACAACACGGTGTTGCCCCAATGCCTGCTCAACGATGTCAGCGGCGCGCTCGCAACCGCCTGAGCGCTGCAGCTGCGCCTGAATCGGCGAGATACGCAGCCGATAGCCGTCATCCGTCAACAGTTGCTGCATGTGCTGCTCCAGCTGATGCACGCGGCTAAAGCGAGACGCGCGATGACCGACACCGTGCCAGGCAATACGTGACGCCACGCCGGGTTGGTCAAAGGCCAGCGGCAGCGCCAGCATCGGGGTGCCCCATTCCAGTGACTCTAACGTGCTGTTGAGTCCGGCATGGGTGATAAACAGCTGCGCATGTTGCAGCGCGGCTGGCTGATCGAGAAAATCCGTCACCCACGCCGCACCGGCGTGCTTAAGCTGCTGCACCTGATTGGCGTCCAAACCGCCACAATGGGCAATCACCAACGAGAGCTGCTGGTTGCGGCACGCTTTTGCCAGATGCAGGAACAAGCGAAAACGATGACCTTGCAAGGTGCCAAAAGAGGCATAAACCACCGGCTGTCGCAATTCTGGCCAGGGCGCGCTGGCACTGCGGGGAGGATTCGATGCCTGCAGCAGACCCACAGCGTGAAAATGGCTGGGCAGATGCTGGCGCGGAAAATCAAATGCCGGAACGAGTTGGCTAATCTGCGCCAGCGGTGACAAACATTGATGCAGGCTGTGGCGATCGGGTAAACCCCATCGTTGCGCATGGTGGCTGATCACCGCGCCATGGCGCTGCATCAGGCGATCATAAATATCCTGACTGGCCTGAAAACGTTGCAGTGATTTTTCATCCTGACCAAAGCGAAACGGCATCACCGCCAGCGGTATGCCAGGCTCGCGATTCACCGGCAGCGCGCAGGCCACTGAAACAAAGGGAAGGTGCAACGCTTCTGCCACTAAGCCACCCGCCGCTTCCATCTGATCGGCAATCACACCATCGACTTGCAACGAGGTTAAACGCGCAGGCAGTTCACGACACAACATATCGGTGCTGGCGGCGATATCACTGATTACCCGCCATAACGAAAGGGGCGAGGCCAGATGCTGTAACACCCGTGCCAGAGAACCGGCGGGATGGCTGCGCTCACCTACGGTGCTGAATCCTATACATTCATCCGTTAGCAGGAGACGTGCATCATCCTGTTGCACAAAGGTGATGCGATGACCGCGCGCAATCAGCGTCTGTGACAACGCCTGCAGCGCGTGAAAATGGCTATACAGTGGCGGCGCAATCACGGCAAAGTGCCCCATCGGCAGTCCCGCGATCAGTGAAACATCGCCAGCTGTTGATTAAACAGGGCGTGCATATATTGGCGGGTCGCTATGCCACGATGGCAGGCGCAGGCGAGGTGCGCATCGGCACTGCGCAGATGTTCACGCAAGCGGCGCTCAGCACCTTCGGCCCCCAACATCTGTACCAGCGTCGATTTACCCTGATCCTGATTAATGTCCTTGCCGGTGTGTTTGCTGCCGTCGGCGAGATCATCGAGCAATTGGAAAGCCTGACCCAAATCCTGCGCGAAATAGCTGAGCTTCTGGCGCATAGCGGGGGTTGCTTCCGCGGCAATCGCCGCCATTTGCAAGGTGGCTCGGAACAGCACGCTGGTTTTGAGTTCATTGGTTAATGCGACGGCTTCCGGGCTACGCGATTGCGCGCCCTGATGCAGATCCTGGAATTGACCCTGCACCAAACCTTGTAAACCCACGGCAGAAGAGAGTTCGGCAATCGCCTCTGATTTCTGCAGGGCGGCTAAACCTGGCGCAACGGCGATCACTTCAAAGGCGCGGCTCAGCAGGGCAATCGCCGCCAGAATCGCCACGCTTTCGCCAAATTCGCGATGCACCGTTGGGCGCCCGCGTCGCATCTGAGCATTGTCCATGCATGGAATATCATCGAGGATCAACGACGCGGCATGCACCATTTCAACTGCGCAGGCGAGATCAAGAATGCCCTGTTGCGATGCTTTGCTGCCCATATCTCGCGCAGCCAACAGCAGCAGCAGTGGACGAATGCGTTTACCCGGTGCCAGTGCACCGGCGCGCATGGCGGCACGAACTTGATCGCTCGGCTGACCCGCAGGCAGCAGTTGCTCAAGATGCGTCTGCAATAATTGCTGCAAAGAGTGTAGTTCGTGTTCCGGGCTTGCGGTGATGTCGACATGGGCGGTCATAGCGGCTTTCCATGGTAAGTTGAATTGTTATGGTTTTTTTATTAACCGTAGACTGCGTAAGGTGAGTTCGCCAGCGCGCTCAACGCATTACGGTAAAAACAGATCCGAAATAAAACCTGATTCTCCACCAGGATTCATTGCACTTTCCCCGTGATCGTATTAGCGAAAAAAGTAACAAGGGTGCCGTAACATAAATTCATCCGGTAGTCTGAAACGACACGCTTATCCATCCAGGAAAATAATGATGTCTTCGCAACCTCATATTCTGATTATTCAGCCACTGATGCCGCAGCTGGACGAAAAACTCTCGCAACATTTTCATTGTCATCGTTTATATAATGAGCAGGACCCTGCGCTATTTCTTCAGCGCCAGGGCAAAGAGATTCAAGGCATAGTGACGCGCGGTGACGTGGGTGTAGAAACGTCGATTCTGGAACAGGTGCCGGCCTGTAAAGCGATTGCGGTGTTTGGGGTGGGAACCGATCGTATCGACCTGAATTACACCGCTGCACATGATATTCAGGTGAGCATCACCAGCGATATTCTTACCGATGATGTCGCCGATTTAGCCATGACGTTGACCTTAGCTTTTTCACGCAACCTGGTGGCCAATCATCAGTTCGCCCGTTCTGGTGCGTGGGAAAATACCGGTACTTCGCTTTCCAGTAAAGCCAGCGGAAAACGCATGGGCATTGCGGGCTTGGGTGCGATTGGACTGGCCATCGCTCGCCGGGCTGAAGCATTCGGTATGGAGATCGCTTACACCGCGCGCAGCCAGAAAAATGTGCCTTACCAACGCTGCGAGAGCATTGAACAGCTGGCGGCGTTCAGTGATTTCCTGGTGCTGGCGCTGCCGGGTAGCCCGGAAAATATCCAGCTGGTGGACGCAAAAGTGCTGGCGGCGTTGGGGAAATCGGGGGTGCTGATCAACATTGCACGCGGCACGGTGGTGAATGAAAACGATCTTATCCAGGCATTGCAGCAGGGTGTGATAAAAGGCGCCGCGCTGGATGTTTTCCCGCAAGAGCCGGTTATTCATCCTGCGCTGCGTGAATTAGATAATGTGTTATTAACGCCGCATATTGCCAGTGCCACCCATGAAACCCGTGAAGGCATGGCGAATAATGTGCTGGAGAATTTACTAGCCTATTTCTCAAACGGAAAAATGCTGACGGCGGTATAAATTTATTCTCTGGCATCAGAGGATTTTCTTATATCCTGCGCAGTAAGTGTTCTATAGCGATTGCAATCTCTGCCGATGAACGTTGTTATGATAGGGCTATTCATTCAGGAGCCATTCATGACAACCCAAAAGATTGCGGTAGTGGGCGGCGGCGTCATCGGTTTAGCGGTGGCGCGCGCATTAGCCTTGCAGGGCGTACAGGTTACGATTTTTGAACAGCAGCATATTGGTGCAGGTACCAGCAGCACCACCTTCGCCTGGGTCAACTCCAACGGTAAACAACCGCTCAGTTATCACCAGCTCAATGCCCTCGCTATGGAAGAACACACGCGTTTGCAACTCTCGCAAACCAATGGTCTGCGCTGGCTGGAAACTTGTGGCACCTGGGAGTGGGCGGCAGAAGGCGAGGCGCAGCAGAGGCTACTTCAGCGTGCTACCTCCCTGCAATCGCTGGGTTATCCCGCGCATGAGGTGACACCGGATGCGTTGCAGCGTGAAGTGCCGGATCTGCGTTCACAGGCGGTAAGTGGCAGCGTCTGGCATTTCCCAACGGAATCGGTATTGCATCCGGCGCTGTATCTGTCGCGACTCTGGTCTGAAGCGCGTGCCAATGGAGCGGTATTACATCAACAACATGCGATTGAACGTGTTAGCGAACGGGCTGATAGCGTCACGCTGCATCTGACAAATGGCGAGCAGTGGCAGGGCGATCACGTAGTGATTGCCACCGGCCGCTGGGCCAATCAACTGCTTAACACCCTCCATCTTGATCTGGCGCTACTCGACACCAGCAAACCCAACGCGGTGGCCTGTAGCTTCCTCGCGCGAACTGCGCCACAGCCGCTGTCACTATCATCCAATCTGATCTCACCACAGCTCAACGTGCGCCCGGATGGCGGTGGGCGGTTGTTATTACAAGCACTGGAACTGGACGATATTGCCGATCCTGCCTCGCCACCTTCGCTCCATGGGGATATTGCCCAACAGTTCCGCGATCGCTACCACGCGTTGTTTGCAGATGCAGGCGAATTGCAGATTGAGAACATTGTGATTGGTCAACGCGCCAGACCGGCGGATGGATTACCTGCCATTGGCTACGTCACGCCTCATCAGCGTGTGTATGTGGCAGTGACACACAGTGGAATCACATTGTCACCGTTGATTGGCAAGCTGGTGGCGCAGGAACTGGTGCAGGATCAGGCCAGTGAGTTACTGGCAGATTTCCGCCCTCAGCGTTTGTTAGGTAAAAACGCCAGTGACTTTGCGCCGATTAAGCGCAACTTCCCTGCGGCACAGTAAAGCCATTTTTCCTAAAAATGATATTTTTGTGCCATTTTTGCGTGAGCGAGCAGTTTTAGTTGTTGCGATTATGTTATTACTGATTGCCTTACCACTCTTCTCTATCACAAGGAGGCAGCATGAAAATCGGTATCGTGGGCTATGGAACGGGCGGCAAACACTTTCACGCGCCATTCATTAATGCGGCTGAGGGCGTGGAGTTAGCGGGCATCGTGGCGCGTGCGCCAGCCACTATTTCACGCGTGAGAGCGGATTTTCCCGACATTCCGATCTATGCCAGCCTGACCGACATGCTGGCGGCAGGTGTCGATGCCGTCACGATCACGACACCACCGCAAACGCGCCGCGAACTGGTGCTGGAAGCGATTGCTGCGGGTGTGGCGGTGATTGCCGACAAACCCTTTGCACCCGACGCGAAAACGGGGCGCGAGTTGGCCAATGCCGCGAAAGCGAAAGGCGTCGTACTGAGCGTGTATCACAACCGTCGTTTTGACCATGATGTGCGCACGCTGAAAAAACTGATTGAGCAAAATCGCGTGGGAAAAGTGTGGCGTTTGCATAATCGTATGGATTTTGACGATGCCAATACCCTCGAAGGCGGCGAAACCGGCGGTTTGCTGCGTGATTTAGGCAGTCATATTGTCGATCAGGCGCTGTTCCTGTTGGGGCCGGTAAAATCGGTTTATGCTCAATTGGATATCATCGACCTGCCGGAAGGGCCGACCGACGCCAGTTTTGTGCTGACGCTCACTCATCAAAACGGGACTAAATCCTATCTTTCCGCCACCAAACTGAATCGCTTTGTTTGCCGTGAGTTTCGTCTGTATGGCGATGCCGGTAGCTTTGTTTCACAAGGGACGGATGTGCAGGCGCAGGCCATTTTTGCGGGCCAGCGCCCGGCGGACGATCGGGATGCATGGGGCTATGAGCAGCCTGAGCGCTGGGGCACACTTAATACGCCGCAAGGCTCAGAACGGGTGCCTTCTGAACAAGGTGCCTATCACGCCTATTACGAAGCTTTTGCTCAAGCGGTACGCGATGGCAGTGAGCCTCCGGTGACGCCAGAGCAGGCGATTGAAGTCCTGGCGCTACTGGATGCTGCTTTTGTTAGCGCACGTGAAAATCGGGTCGTGGAACTAGCGTGATTTACACGACCTGCACAATTTGTTCGCGTAGCCATTGATGTCCGGCGCTGTTCGCCAGCGCCGGATTGTAGTAAACGCGCAGCGCATAATGCGGGGTAGGAAAGGGCGTCGGGAAAATTTTCAAATCCGCCGCGCCAAACAAGGATGTCACGGCACGTTGCGGTAACGCGATAGCCAGATCCGTGCTGGCGATGATCAATGGTGCAGTCATCAGACTCGGCAGTTCCACCACCACTTTGCGCTGAATTCCTTGCGCGTCGAGTATTCGGTCAATCACGCCGCGTTGCTCATTCCACGGATTAACTACCACATGCCCCACGCGCAGGTAATCCTCATAGGTGAGCGCATCGCGGATAAACGGATGCCCCTGGCGAACTGCAACCACGTAGTTATCCTCGAAACATTCGATAGTGTTGATGCCACGTCTTGGGGGGGTGACTTCATCCTCAAAACCGATGGCAAAATCCACCTTGCCCGCCATCAAATCCTCAAACGCATCGTAGCCGCGTGAATACACCACCTTGATCACTACATTGGGTGCCTGCTGTTGCAGATGGGCAATCAACGTGGGCAGAAGGGCGGTAGCGGTGTAATCCGTCACGGCAAAGCGGAAAACCTGATGGCTGGTGAGCGGGTCAAAATCGTTTCGGCGGTTAAGGCTCTCCACCAGCGCGGCCAGGGCATTGATAATGCCGGGCGCGAGCAGTTCCGCTTTCGCGCTGGGTAACATTGCATTTCCCTGACGGATAAAAAGCGGATCGTCCAGTGAGACACGCAGGCGTGCCAAAGCGTGACTTAATGCCGAGGGACTGAAGGCCAATTCATTTGCGGCGGCGGTGACACTGCGCTGGCGATAGAGCGCGGCAAACACCAGCAGTAAATTGAGGTCGAGTTGGCGCAGCATGAGATGCACGTTGTTCATGATTATCCTGAAGACAATGCAGTAGGTTCATGGTGATTTGTCGGTAAAATAGCGTGCATTGTGATGTTAATCCAGAGGGTAGTTGTGTCGAATTTAACGTTTAGAAATGCCACCTTAGCCGATGTTGATCGCTGCTATGCCATTGAAATTAATGCCTACGAAGGCGATGAGGCTGCCACGCGCGAAAAAATCGCAACCCGTATCGCACAGTATCCTCAAGGGTTTATGTGCCTTGAAAACGAGGGTCAAGTCATTGGCTTTATCAATGCAGGTTGCGCCTGGGATGTGGTGATGTCAGATGAGGAATTTAAGGAGTTAATCGGGCACGATCCTGCAGCACCTAACGTGGTAATTATGTCAGTGGTGCTCGATCCGGCCTATCAGGGCAAAGGATACAGCACACTGATGATGCAACAGTTCATCAAGCTTATGAAGCAGATGGATAAACATACCATCCATTTGATGTGCAAAACCCATCACGTTGATCTGTATAAGAAGTTCGGCTATCAGTACATCAAACCTTCGGCGTCCGATCACGGCGGCATGGCGTGGCACGAGATGCTGATGACGCTGTGATTATTTTTTAACCAAAAATAATTCATCACCTGATCGCGATCATAAAATTACGCTGAAAACTGCTCAACCATGTCAGTTAAATCACATGCAACGAGGAGGTTATGATGCGTACTACACTGATGACCTTGCCGGAGGTGGCGCGCTATCTTGGCGTGCCCTCCGCCACTTTAGCCTGTGCGATTTGCAATCGTGGCACGCTAGAGAAAGTCCCGCTACCCGCCGCGGTTGACGATACCGCGCCGTTGTCCTGCCGCTGCTGGACGCCAGAAGATGTCCGCCAGTTCAGGCTGGCGATGATGCGGGCGCGGCGTGGGCACTGAAGAACAACTGGCGGCTTCAGGCTGCCAGTATTCGTGCTTATCCAATCAGCGCTTTCGCCTTGGCGCGAATCTCAGCCAGTTCATTCGATGTGACATGGCTTTTTTTCACCGCTTTTCGGGCGCGCCAGTCAATGCTGGTCACCTGATCAGCCAGCGCGACACTCTCCCGTGCGCCTGACAGGATGACTTCAAAGGGATAACCCTTGGCCTGAGTGGTGCAGGGTACGCAAAGCAGCATGCCCACTTTGTTGTTATAGGCAAAAGGACTGAGGACGACAGCAGGGCGATGTCCACCCTGCTCGTGACCCAGTGTAGGGTCAAAATCCAGCCAGATCAGGTCTCCGGCATCGGGTACAAAACGTGAAACCATTAGAGCAATTCCTTGCCAACTGAAGGTCCAAAATCAATTTTTTCATGGACGTTATCTTCAGTGATGCCGTCCAGCAGAGCATCAAGGGAATACTCCTTTTCTCTCACCGGGACAAGTATCAATTTGCCATCTTCCACGCTGAGTTCCAGTTTGTCGTCAACACTGAGCGCAGCAGATTGCATTACGCTGGCAGGGATGCGGATTGAAGGACTATTGCCCCATTTTTTTAACGTCACCGTGGTCATAACCAACCTCCTGCGAAATGTCGATACACTGTATATCATCGTTAAGGTTGATACAACGTAGATACGCCATTACCGCTTGAGCTGCCACCTTTAAACGCAGGAAAGCGTATCATCTAAGACAACGTTTTCGTGCTATTAGATACTCCAGTCTCGGTCAACGTCGCCCGCACATGAGGAAGACTCTGCGGGTAATTCTGTTGAATAAATTCAATCATCTTCTCACGCACATAGCAGCGTAAATCCCAGGCGGTTGGGGAGTTTTGTGCGGTCATTAATAAACGAATCGTCATGGTTTTATCAGTGGTATCGGTCACCTGAAGCACCTGGGTTTGCTGATCCCAGAGTTTGGTTTCACTCAGGACTTTTTCAAAATGCTGACGCAGCGGTTCGAGTGGCATCGAGTAATCAAGATATAGAAATACTGAACCCAATATTTGGGCATTATTGCGCGTCCAGTTCTGGAAGGCGTTCTCGGTAAAGTAGGTAATTGGCAGCACCAGTCGGCGCAGGTCCCAGATACGCACTACAACATAGGTCAGGTTGATCTCCTCAATCCAACCCCATTCATTTTCAACCACAACCGCATCATCAATTTTGATCGGTTGTGTGAAAGCGATCTGAATGCCGGCAAACAAATTAACCAGTGATTTCTGCAACGCAAAGCCAATAATGATGCCGGCCACCCCAGCTCCGGCGAGGATAGTGGTGCCGAATTTTCTTACGCCGGGAATGCTGATAAGAATCAGTGAAAGGCAGAATGATACAAGGAGGACAATCGCGACCTTTTTGACATAAATGATCTGGGTGCGAATCTTCCTGGCGCGCAGGTTGTTTGACAGATTAATATCATAGCGAATAAATAGCATGTCCTGCGCGACGTTGGTCAATCTTATTAAAATCGAGCACAATGACAATATTATGAAAACATTCAGCGTGGGGGTAATGAACGAAAGCGAATCGGGGTGAATATTTACATACTCGGCTCCAACGTTAATTAACATCAGAGGAATAAACAGGAACATCGATCCACGAAGATGCTTCTCAAGTGACTTGAACAATTTTCTGTCGCGATTCTGCCAGTAACGTATAAATCTAAGCAATAGGAAGCGAGCCAAAAAACCCGCGACAAGCGAAAGGGTGACAAGTAACACAGCAGGCACCCATGAAGGGGCGTCAGATAACTCATCAAATATCGATGGCATTATTTTCCCTCACTCTCAGCTGACAATTTGACGTTGTCAGATAAATTAAATATTCAGTAACCGTTGTCTGTCCGGTTCTCTGCTAATTATCTAATCGCTAATAATGAAATTGACTTAATACAGCTCATTGATTCTGATAAAAACAACTTCATCTTCATTAGCGAAGTTTAATTTAAAGTAATAAACCAACTCACTGAAAGTATAGACGATAATGAGTGTTCTGTGTCAGGCAGAGTGTTTGAGGGGAAAACCGCTGCCCTAAAGCAGCGGTTATTATTTATTGCGTTATTTCAGGATGCTGAGCAACTAAATTGCGGCGCTTATTCTTCAACGCCTCAATTTGTTCATCAATATCCTCGATGCGCTGCTCAATGCCATCATGATGCTCCTGCAGCAACTCTTTGGCTTCTTCAAGCGAGGAGGCAGCTGGGGTGTCACCATAGAGCGGTTTGTTAGCGGTTTCCCTCACGGTAAAACCGGTCACCACACCGATCGCACCCACTACCATCAGATACCATGCCGGCATATAAAGGTTGCCTGTCACTTCCACTAACCAGGCGGTAAGGGTAGGGGTAATACCCGCAACCAAAATGGAGATGTTATAGGTGCTGGCCAACGCGCTGTATCGCACTTCAGTCGGGAATAACGCGGGCAGGGTCGAGGCCATCACGCCAATCAGACAGTTGAGTATGACCGCCTGAATCAACAATCCAAAAAAGAGTGCGACCAGGCTGTGATGGGTAATCAGCATGATAGAGGGAATGGATAACAGCACCATTGCTACGCTACCAATAATGATAAACGGACGACGTCCAAATTTATCACTGAGTAATCCCATCACTGGTTGCACAAACAGCATCGCCAGCATGATAACGACAATGATTAAAACGCCACGGTCTTCTGAATAGTGCAGATTGTGAGTCAGGTAACTCGGCACATAAGTCAGCAACATGTAGTAAGCCACGTTGGTGGTGATAACGATGCCGATGCAGGAGATCAGATTCCGCCAGTGCTTGCGTGCAATCTCTTTAAAAGGAACTGAAGGGCCTTCACTTAAACCTTGTTTCGAACCTTCTTCTAGTGAATCTACATGTTTCTGGAATGTCGGGGTCTCTTCGAGCGCATGACGCAGGTAAAGGCCGACTAAACCTAATGGCAACGCCATAAAGAAGGGAATGCGCCAGCCCCAGTCATTGAAGGTTTCCTGGCCCAGGATCGTGGTGAGCAGCACAACCACACCGGCGCCACAGACGAAGCCAACCAGCGAACCGAAATCAAGCCAGCTGCCTAAAAAACCACGTTTACGGTCGGGTGAGTACTCCGCAACAAAGATGGAAGCGCCGGTATATTCCCCTCCCACCGAGAATCCCTGAACCATTTTTGCAATCAGCAGCAAGACCGGTGCCCAGAAGCCGATGGTGGCATAGGAAGGAATAAGTCCGATACTGAAGGTGCTGAAGGTCATCAATATGATGGTGATGGCGAGAATCTTCTGACGGCCGTATTTATCACCCAATACACCAAAGAACATTCCCCCTAGCGGACGAATGATGAACGGAACCGAGAATGTGCCCAAAGCGGCGATGATCTGAATGCCAGGCGAGGCACCCGGGAAAAAAACTTTGCCTAAAACGGCTGCGACATAGCCGTATACCCCAAAATCGAACCACTCCATGGCATTACCCAGAGCGGCGGCGGTAATCGCCTTCTTGAGACGAGCATCATCAATGATTGTCACGTCCTTCAACCGCATCGGTTTAACCTTTTTACGTCTTAAACTAAGCATTACCATTCCCTTAAAAATCAATTATTTTTGATTGATATCTAGTTATAAACAAACAGTAAAACGTCATAGTGAACCCAGCAAAAGCTGATGATGCTGATACAGCATAGACATAAATTTACAATTTGCCGGGAGAAACCCCGCTTTAGCGGTGTTTTTTAGGCTGGGCGTTTGGGAGTTTTCGCGAAGATTTGAGACGTTAGGACCGGCGTTCTCAGTGGGCAATACGGACTCACTGATGCTTGTTAAGCTCACAGGCTCATTGGCATCGTCACTACGCCTTCATTCCGTGGCAGGAGTGAGGCAACACGATGGGCTAAACACTATTTGGTCGACCATGCCAGATAATCGACCTTGTGCTGTTGACTAGCGGTATTGCCATAATATGTTGTTTACTGGCAGTCCGTATTCATTCACTCAAGCACTGCGATAAATTTGAAATGAGTGGTTAACATGCAGCTTATTAATTAACAACCGAGATACCAAGATGCTGCAATATTAATGAGGCTTGATAGTTGTCCAGCTTCACGCCCTGCAAATCCACTTCGCGCACATCTATTTCACCTAGCTCCGAGTTAGTCAGATCGCAATAAGTGAAATTGGCAGAAGGCCAGTCAAATGAAGAAAACTCACCGCCTGAGAGGTCTGATCCACTGAATGTTGCGCCCAGAATATGAGTGCCAATCCAGCAGTTATCCCATAGCTCGCACTTCTCTAATACCACCTTGGATAAATTGGCGTAGCTGAGGTTTGTTTTGGTGATGTATGCACTGCAGAACCAGGTACGGGTTGTAATCATGTTCATGAAACTGGCACCGCGAAAATCGGCACCTTGTGCCATACAGCTACGAATCTCAATACCCAGCGCACTAACGTTTCTAAAGTCCGCCATGGAAAGATCGCAACTATTAAAGATGGCATCTTTCAGCGTGGCGCGGCTGAAATTACATCCTTTCTGGTTTTCACGATCGTAAAAAGTGCAACCAGTAAACTCAGTACCACTAAGGTCACAAGCAGAAAAGTCACAGTTCAAGAAGGTACTGTTTTCAATTTTCTCACCGGTAAACCGATTCTTGCCAATTTTCTCGCCAACTAAAGTTAGGGTCATGATGCTGAGCCTGTTTTTTTATACAGTACTGTGGATGTTAAAGTGATTTATAGCCGTGCGTCAAACGACAAAATCTGACTCACCGGCAGCAACACTGGAATTGTCCGCGCTGAAAGAAGTAAGGAAATATTTTTTAGATTAAACGCTTTCAGCGCGAATGACGCTCAGGAATAATTAGATTCTAAGTGCAGCTATAATCGCAGATTCCATTTTCTCTGGCGTAGTAAAGGGTGCAAACCGCTTAATGGGTTTGCCGTCGCGTCCGATGAGGAATTTAGTGAAGTTCCACTTGATCCTACCGCCCAGCACACCGGGTAATTCGTTTTTCAGATAACTAAACACCGGATGCGTAGCCTCTCCGTTGACCTCCACCTTCTCGAACATCGGGAAGCTTACACCGTAGTTAATGTGGCAGGTTTGCGAGATCGCGTCGGCATCACCGGGCTCCTGCTTACCGAACTGATTGCAGGGGAACCCCAGCACCATCAGCCCCTGGGCGGCATACTTCTTATAAAGCGCTTCAAGGCCTGCGTACTGTGGCGTGAAGCCGCAATGGCTGGCGGTGTTGACCACCAAAACCAGTTTGCCAGCGTAATCCGCCATTGAGATAAGTTGGCCGCTCAGGCTGGTGGCGGTAAGTTGATGAAATGGGGTCATGTCTAAGTCCTCAAAGAACACCCGTTTAATTCTGCAGGATTTTTTTTATACCCAGATTAATTACAGCGCAGCGAAAACCAACGCTCTGTTAATTCACACGGATCGATATCAATAACATCGGATCTTGCAAAGCAATATACATCAGAACCCATGGTCATTCCGCTATGATAGGATTCCAGCACCACTGAAAAAGTTATTTGGAGTGAAGAGTGACGCTTCCATCAATCCATGAATGGCATCAAAATGATTATCTCATTAGTACAGACAGCGCAAAGTTGGATGTGGAGGCGATACACCAGTATCTGACGCGCTCAACATGGGCGAAAGGCATAGACGTGGAAACCGTCACCGCTTCAGTTCAAAACAGCCTGAACTTTGGCATTTATCATCATCAATCTCAGGTTGGATTTGCCCGGCTCATAACAGATCATGCGACCTTCGCCTATCTGTGTGATGTATATGTACTGGAAGAACATCAGGGAGAGGGCCTGGGAAGGTGGCTAATGACATGCATCCATGATCATCCTCTCTTTAACAAGCTGCGCAGAATCATGTTGTTCACCACTACAGCGTCATGGCTCTATGAGAAATTTGGCTACGAGCCGGTCAATCGTCCTGATTATGCGTGGACGATCACGCGCCCAGAAATTTACTTACCTTAGCGATAACGACGAGAATTGATGCGCCGAGAGGGCTTATCGAAGGCGGTTTTGATTGCCGCCTGTAACCGTCAGCGTGCAGCAGACTGATGGGCGATTTCCAGCAAAGCCGTTAAATTTTCCGGATAATAGCGTTCCCCACTGCATATCAGTTCTTTCAGTTCCCACCAGTGATAGTCTGACATCACTTCGCGCTCGTGCTTACTCCATCCCGCTGTTGAAATCTCCTGTTGAACAACATGCACCGTATAATAGTGCTCTTGTGCTAACACTAACTCGCCGCTGGGTAGTTGCATTTCAAACGCTCGGTAGCCGATGGCATCATCCAGCTGAGTACGTATAATGCCTGTCTCTTCAAAGAGTTCGCGAATCGCTGCCTGTTTCCAGCTTTCGTGATTTTCCAATGCACCGCCGGGTGTGGCCCAATAACGTTGTCCATCCAGAGCATCGGCTTTATGTGTGAAACAAAACAACAGAACACGCTGCTGTGGGTCAATGATGAGTAATCGTGCTGAAGGCCGGGTATTCATTTTTGGCTCTCTTTCCTCGTAACGTTAACTCTCTTAGAAGATATTGTCTGTGGTATCGCGATTCCGTTGTAATCCCTCAATTTTCAGCGTGTTGTACCGATGTTTTCATCGCGTATATACAGGCGCTCAGCAGTCAATTAATATTGACCTAGGCTAAAATATTGTTTGTACCAGATCAATGAAGATAAATGGCAAAACAGCGGGTGATATTTTCGACCAAATCCGCGCAATGATTCAGGCGGGTGAACTCGCGCCCGGCACGATGCTTCCTACACTACGTGATTTAGCGGGTGAGTTGGGCATTAATCGCAATACGGTTGCACTGGCTTATAAGCGGCTGACAGATGCAGGTTTTGTCCTCTCTAGAGGAAGAAACGGCACCGTGGTGCGTGAGCCCATTGCTGAGATTGATATTGAAGGTAGCGCCCCGGGCCTGGCGATACGCGATCTTGCCAGCGGCAACCCTGCGGCTTCGGCTCTTCCCTCGGTTAATCAGCTTGTTGCGCATATCCAAAGTACACCAGCTTTGTATGGCGAACCGGAAATACGGCCTGAACTTGAGGCGGCGGGTCTCGAATGGCTACAACCCGATCTCGATGTTCCCTTTGAATTAAATTTGACCAACGGTGCGGTTGATGCGGTTGAGAGGGTGCTTGCCAGTTACCTGATTGCAGGCGATCGCGTGGCGGTTGAAGACCCCTGCTTCCTGAGTAGCATCAGCACCTTGCGGCACAATCGTCTGCAGGCTGCGCCTGTAGCAATCGATACGGAAGGCATGCAGATTGAGGCGCTGTCACATCAGCTTTCTACTGGCGTGCAGGCGGTGATCATCACTCCGCGCGCCCACAATCCAACCGGCTTTGGACTCAGTGCGGGACGCGCCGAAGGCATACGCACTCTACTGGCGAGCTACCCGCAGGTTCTGGTGATTGTGGATGATCACTTCTCCCTACTCTCAACACAGGATTATCACCACATTGTTCCGGCAAATGCCCGTAACTGGGTGCTGATTCGCTCGATGTCCAAGTTTCTTGGGCCCGACTTACGGATGGCTGTTGTTGCAAGTGATGAAGAAACCTCACAGCGTCTGCGTCAGCGCCTGAATGCCGGGACTAACTGGGTCAGCCATATACTGCAAGATATGGCTGCAGGTTATCTGCGTTCACCAGGCTTTCAGCCCGCCATTTTGGCCGCACGCAGGCGCTATTCAGCCCAAAGAGAATTGCTGGTTAGCGCGTTAAAAAAACACGGCGTCACGGTTTCAAAACATCACGATGGCTTGAACGTTTGGGTTCCTTTAGCGCACAACAGTGCGGCAACGGTGATGCAAATGGCACAACGCGGCTGGCTGGTTCGCGGCGGAGAAGGGTTCATGCTGGACAGCACGAGTTCAGGGCTGCGGATCACCGTCTCTGAGATTGATGCACCGGAAACAGAGTTAATCGCTAAATCCCTGGCCGGGATTCTGTCACAGCAGCGTCAGATTCAGGCTACCAATAAGGGCTGAACAGGCCAGTACATTACTCATGGAGTTCTCTGCAATGCGCGTACATTTCATCGTACATGAAGATTTTGAAGCACCCGGCGCCTACGAAACATGGGCCAACAATCACGGTCATGATGTGACTTACTCGCGGGTTTATGCAGGCGACAGGCTGCCAGCAAACGCGGAAGGCATTGATTTTCTTATTGTGATGGGAGGGCCTCAGGATCCGTCCACCACACTAGAAGAATGCCCGCACTTTGATGCGAAAGGTGAACAGGCGCTGATTGCTTCGGCGGTTCAAACCGGTAAAGCCGTTATCGGTATCTGTCTCGGTTCACAACTGATTGGTGAAGCGCTAGGCGCATCTTTCGCCCACAGCCCTGAAAAAGAGATTGGTAAATTCCCGATCACGCTGACAGAAGAGGGTAGTAAGGACGAACTGTTCTCTCACTTTGCCAGCACGCTGGAAGTGGGGCACTGGCATAACGACATGCCGGGTCTGACGGCAGATGCAAAAATCATCGCTTACAGCGAAGGTTGCCCGCGCCAGATCGTGGCGTATTCAGACCGCGTATATGGTTTCCAGTGCCATATGGAACTAACGCTGGAGGTTGTGGAAATGCTGATCGCGCATTCAGAGAAAGATCTGAGTCGCGCCGCAGAATACCGCTTCGTTAATACGCCAGAAGAACTGCGTGCACACGATTACAGCGAGATGAATCAGGTGCTATTTGGTTTTTTAGATAAGTTGGAAACTCGCTATAACGCAGCATAAGCACTGAGTACGTCAGGCTAATTGTGCCTGGCATTCTTTCTGCTCTATTAATTAATAACGCTGCCCGGCAATTTTACGCGGGGCAGCGTTATTTCAGTCAGATATCAGCACTTCATTAGCGGCGAAGGAGTGCCACGGAATGGCACTCTGCTAAACGTCA
Organism: Type-E symbiont of Plautia stali; assembly: GCF_059731115.1. Taxonomy (NCBI): domain Bacteria; kingdom Pseudomonadati; phylum Pseudomonadota; class Gammaproteobacteria; order Enterobacterales; family Enterobacteriaceae; species Type-E symbiont of Plautia stali. The sequence goes on along the minus strand of NZ_AP035907.1, from coordinate 838,157 downwards.
GCGAAATTACAACTGCGGACCTGCCTGCGCAATACGCGCACCGGCCTCGTTGTTGCTGTACTGTTTGAAGTTATTGATAAACAGCTGTGCCAGTTTTTCGGCCGCTTCCTGCCATTCTGCCGGTGATGCCCAGCCGTTGCGCGGATCGAGAGTGTTTACATCGACACCAGCAATCTCCTGCGGAATGGCGAGACCAAAGATCGGAAGTGTTTCTTCACGCATTGCGCCAGTTTCCCCTTCGAGGATGGCGTTGACGATCTGGCGCGTATCTTTCAGCGACAAACGCTCACCCGCACCGTTCCAACCGGTATTCACCAGCCACACTTCAGCACCGCTCTGCGCAACTTTCTCCTGCAGCACATCAGCATACTGTGTTGGATGCAGCATCAGGAAAGCCGCACCATAGCAGGCAGAAAATGTCGGCGTTGGAGCAGTAATCCCGCGCTCGGTGCCCGCGAGTTTAGAAGTGAAGCCAGACAAGAAGTGATACTGCATCTGCTCTGGGGTCAGACGGGAAACGGGCGGGAGCACGCCGAATCCGTCCGCAGCAAGGAAGATAATGCGTGAAGGGTGACCCGCGCGAGACACCGGCTGCACGATATTCTCGATGTGCGACAGTGGATAAGAGACGCGTGTGTTCTCGGTTTTGCTACCATCGGCATAATCCACGCTGCCATCTTCACGAACGACCACGTTTTCCAGCAGCGCGTTACGGCGGATAGCACCATAAATTTCCGGTTCAGATTCCGCTTTCAGATTGATGGTCTTGGCATAGCAGCCGCCTTCAAAATTGAATACGCCGTCAGCATCCCAGCCGTGCTCATCATCACCAATGAGCTGTCGACGCGGATCGGTCGACAGTGTGGTTTTTCCGGTACCGGAGAGGCCAAAGAACAGCGCCACATCGTCTTTTTCACCCCGGTTTGCTGAGCAGTGCATGGACGCGATACCCTTCAGCGGCAGCAGGTAGTTCATCACTGAGAACATTCCTTTTTTCATTTCGCCGCCGTACCAGGTCCCGCCAATCAGCTGGATATTCTCTGTCAGGTTGAAGGCAACAAAGTTCTCCGAGTTTAACCCTTGCTCCTGCCACTGCGGATTGACGCAACCGGCGCCATTAATCACCGTGAAGTCCGGGTTAAAGCTTGCCAGCTCTTCGTCGGTCGGGGCGATAAACATATTTTTGACAAAGTGCGCCTGCCAGGCCACCTCAGTGACAAAACGCACGGCCAGACGGGTATCGGCACTCGCGCCACACCAGGCATCCACGATATACAGCGCTTTGGCAGACAGGTGATCGGCGACCAGCGTTTTCAGATGCGCCCACACGTCAGTCGACATCGGTTTGTTATCGTTGCGCCCCAGGCCAGCATCCGACCACCAAAGGGTATCTCGCGTCACATCGTCGCGAACGATGTACTTATCGCGTGGAGAGCGGCCCGTGAACTCGCCGGTATCAACCGTCACCGCACCAGACGTCGTCACAATTCCGCGCGCCGGGCCTTTAAGCTCGGCTGACGTTTCATGCTCGAATAGCAATTCGTAATTCGGGTTGTAGATGATCTCGCTGACATCGTTGATGCCAAGGCTTGAGAGATGTTGCATGACAGATTTAGTTGCGCTCATAAAATACCCTGACTCATTGGATGATTGGCGAGGCGGCTAGGGCCGACCCGAATAAGGGATGGATAGTAGCACTGGCTTTTTGATGCAGAAATTGCATATAAATCATTTGTCATGTAAAAAATGCATAGAATTGGGGGCTGCAATTGGAGCAAAGACGTGCTAAGTAACCTCGAAGTGAAGTGGTTCTATGATGTAATTGCATTAGAAGAATGCCGCAGCTTTACGCTTGCGGCAGAGAGGCGAAATATTTCGCAATCCTCGTTCAGCAGAAGGATTCAGGCACTCGAATCGAACCTGGGTTTCAGCGTATTTAATCGTGAAGTGAACCCGCCACAGTTGACGCCGCAGGGCAGGATATTTGTCGGCTATGCCAGGAACATGCTCGACGATATGGACTTCCAGATCAGCCGAATTAAGGGTGAAGATAAGCTAAAGCAAAGTATCCGTATCGATGCGGCGCCTTCGCTTTCCGTCCTGCTGCTGCCCGATATACTGGCGGATTACCGTGACAGCCCTGATAAAGTTTTCTTTGTTGAATCGATTAACGTCAACGATGCCGTATTTAACCTGAAAGAGGGGAAAAGTGATTTCATCCTGTCCTTTTATAATGAAGAGCTGATGAATTATCCGTTTATCAATCACAAAATTTTCGATTCCGCGCTGCACCTGGTTTCACCCTGTGACCAGAACGGTAAGCCGATTTTCTCCATCAATGGCGACACACTGCCGCTGGTCAAGTATGCCAATGACAGTTATATGGGGCGTCAGGTCAATCAGGTTATTGATCGCATACCCAATACCACCTTCATTCTGACCTTCGTTTCATCGATGAGCGAGTTGCTGAAGAGAATGATCCTGAAAGGCGATGCCGTTGGCTGGTTGCCGGATTACTCGATTCAGCGTGAATTGGAGGAGAGAAGGCTGGCGATTATGGATCACAGCCTTTCGCTGAAGATTTCGGCTTATGTTTATCGCTCAGGTGCACGCTTAAATCTCACGGCGGAACGCTTCTGGCGCTATGTGAAAGGGCGGAATATTGAGGGTTGATGATGGTATGTTCTTAGAACAGGATGTTAAAGGCAGATTTAAGTCATTTTATTTATTGTGCCATTACCATTTCGATATTTTCCCATAACTCATTTAATCTTAAGCAAATTCCAGCATTTTCAATCAATGAAAACTCGGTAGCATCGGAAAACACGTAAGGTGCTTCAAGTGTTGCCCTCGGGCAACATGCTTCTGGCAGTAACGCGCCCATAACCTTCAATGTCTCTGTGAGTTGTGGATGTGCCAGATGAGCCCTGACAGACAGGTTAGGCATTGAGACAGGCTTATCAAGAAATTCGCCACTGCTAACAATCCAGTCAAGGGCGTTTTTTATGACTCCGGTGACACCGTGTGCATATTCCGGGCTGACCAATTACACCATGTCCGCCCTGGATAATGCATCTCTCCAGTGCTCAACTGCTGAATTCTGTGTATTTTCATCATCAACATTAAAAAGAGGGATTTTATCCAGAGAGTCATATATCTCAAACGTGACTCCCACTGGACTAAGCAGAGACATGGCCTGTAAAAAAACAGTGTTCAACGATGCAGCACGAAGACTGCCAGAAATACCTAATACATACTTTCCATTGTTCATTAAATTACTCCCTTAAATTTTTTCTAAATGAGCCAGAACATTGTATGAGTGGTTAATGCTTCTTTCGTTAAGTTCTTAACTTACTCTAAGAGAGTAGATATCTCTCGTCATCTGTTTCATCCCGCAACAATACCATCGATGTTTCAACCTCAGCTTTTAGGCATATTCTCCGAATCGAAAGAAGTGTGAAACAGCGCATGTCGAAGACTACAGAAACTTTGACCAGGACGGGTCATGTGATTGTGACGATTGAGGTGTAAAAGGGGAAGGTCGTCTAAAAGCCGAAGTCAGCATCGACAAGGAAATTGATCCTGTTATCACCCTTAAACGACCCAACATTCAAACGCTTAAATCAATCACCACTTTCCCCACATGCCCAGCAGATTGCAGGTATCGATAAGCCTGCTGCGTGTCCGCAAAACCGAACACCCGGTCAACCTCCGGCACAATCCCTGCAGTCTCCATCGCTCTCACTGCCGAGCGCAGATCCGCCGTTGAGCCCGTATTATTCCCGACAATATTCAACATCTTCTCCATTATTGGCAGTACTGGCACAGTCAACTCCGCACCGCCTACAAACCCAATCACAAAGATCGTCCCGTTATAGGCCGCCGCATTGATCGATTTAGCAAAAGTCGCCGCACCCACGGATTCCAGCACCAGGTCCGCACCCTGACCGTGCGTCAGTTCCAGCACCTGTTTATCCCAGTCCGGTTCATCACGGTAATTAATGCCTTCATCGGCACCCAGTGCTTTCACCTTCGCCAGTTTTTCATCGGAAGAGGAGAGCATAATCACCCGTGCGCCCGCCGCTTTAGCATATTGCAACGCAAACAGACTTACGCCACCGGTCCCAAGCAACAGCACGGTGCTACCAGGCTGAACCTTACCGCGCACGATGGCGTTCCAGGCCGTCGTCGCAGCGATCGGCAGCGTGGCGGCCTGCTGCCAACTGAGATAATCAGGGATGCGCACTAAAGAAGTCGCCGGAACAACGGCAAACTCCGCTAGCCCGCCATTGCCAGTCACGCCACGCAAGGCATGATGATGTTCAGCGCGAATCAAACCTGCATGCCAGTTTTGCATCATACCCGGCACGACGCGCTCGCCGATTTGCCAGCCGCTTACCCCCGACCCTAATTCAACAATCTCACCCGCACTGTCAGCCCCCGGAATGATCGGCTGCGCGATGGCACCAAACTGACCGGTTGCCAGCGCCAAATCGAGATAGTTGAGGCTTACCGCATACTGGCGAATCAATACCTCGCCATGGCCCGGCTGTGGGCGCGGCAGTTCAGTGATATTCAGGGCATCAATGTTGGGCGCAGTTAATTGGATAGCCCGCATAAAATTCTCCTGTTTTCAAAGTACAGTCAGTGTGGCGCGAAAACAGGCGCTATAATCGATGTCAAAACCAAATGACTGTTGCACAGGGAGCAATAATGCAGGATGACGATTTCCGCCAGCGTGAAGCGTTTTTAGCGGTGGTGCGCGCAGGCAGTTTCAGTGCCGGCGCGCGTGCGCTTGGACGCGATGTTTCAGTGGTCTCGCGCCGCATCGCTGCGTTAGAAAAACGGCTGGGCATTCGCCTGATCGAGCGCACCACGCGTCGTATCCGTCCCACGGAAGAAGGGCAGCGCTATCGGCAGAAGATCGAACTTGCCGATGAGCTATTGCGGGAAGCGGAAGAAGAAGCGCGGGCCCTGGCGGCGCGTCCAGCGGGCACCATTCGCTTAACCGTGCCAGCTTCTTTTGGTCGCAGTTGGGTGGCGCAGGCGTTGCCGGGCTTTTTGCAGGCTTATCCTGATATTCGTATCGTACTGAATTGCAGCGACCGCTACGTCGATTTGCTGGGGGATAATTTTGATATGGCGATCCGCATCGGCGTGCTCACGGATAACCGCCTGATAGCGCGTAAGCTGGCGGATACCAGCCGAATGCTGTGCGTGGCGCCAGATTATCTGGAACGTCATCCTGCGCTAAACCAACCTCAGGATCTCCGCCAACATGATTGTCTGGGCTTTACCCCGATGCACAGCTGGCCGGAATGGCGACTGGAGAAAGACGGTCATCAAATCGCGGTACCGGTGCAAACGCGTTTTGAAAGCGATGAAATGGATGCTCTGGTGCTGGCCGCGCAGGCAGGCATGGGCGTATTGCTGGCGGCCAACTGGCTGGTGCAAAAGGAGCTGGCCGAAGGATCGCTGGTGCCGGTGCTATCTGACTGGCAGGCGGTTGGGGAAGATGGCGTCTGGCTGATGAAACCTTCCAGCCAACTTCAGTCGGCGAAGATCAGTGCCCTGACCGAATGGCTGGTGGCCTGGTTTGCGGAAAAGCGCTGGTAAAGTCGAATCCAAGGCGTAGTGATGAGGTTAAGCGGCTGCAGCGGCCTGAAGCCCGCTCAAGCCGTTTGCATCACCAGACCTCGAGCATTGCGGCGCAGGTGGTCAATTTTACGACTTCATCAATCGCTGCAGTGACGCCGCACTCTGCTCATCATCCGGTACATACACCAGCAGGCGGTCGCCGTTGCGTGAAGCAGACCACCAGTTATTCTGGCGCAGCGTCATTTCACCGACTTCCTCGCGGTAAAAACGCTTCAGCCGATTTTCCACCTTGCCCAGTTCGTAGCGTTGCCAGGTTTGGGCAAATTCATCCGAGCTATTCAGCAAACGAGCGAGAAAACTCTCCCAGTGTGGATCGCCAAGGTGTTCGCCCATCTGTCCACGAAACATCGCCACCATCTGCGGCATCACGTCTTCCCAGTCATTAATCGCTTTGCGCCAGCCGGGATGATTAAACGCCAGCCAGATGCAGTTGCGGTCCTCCACGGCGATCTCCGCAAGATCCACGCCCATCAATGCACACCAGGCGGCGTTATAGCCAAGAATATCGAAACGCGGTGTTTCGATAATCGCCGGTAACTGGATCGCGTCCAGCATCTGCTGATTATGTGCTGCGATTTTGCAGCAGGCAGCGGCCACCCGCACCGATGGCAACGAGTGTCCGGCAAGGGAAAACAGATGCTGCGTCTCGACATCGTTGCACTGCAATGCCGTGGCAATGGCCGTCAGGGTTTTCGGCGAGGCTTTGATATCGCGACCCTGTTCCAGCCACGTATACCAGGTCACGCCGACATCCGCTAACTGCGCCACTTCTTCACGGCGTAATCCGGGTGTACGGCGGTGACGCATATGCGGCAAACCCAGACGATTAGGGTCGAGACTTTCACGGCGGGTGCGTAAAAAAGTGCCAAGCAGTTTTCGATTGTTGTATTCAGCCGTGACGGGGGCAGTAGCCGTGCTCATGAGCAGATCTCCAAACGAGACGGGTAGTATTTATACCATGATAAACAAGAACTGGTACCCGTTTAATAGTTAGGTGATGCTATGCCGTACTGCACTTAAAAACAAGGTTAAAACCGATGCACACATCGCAACTTCAACGCGCGGGACTGGTGGTCCTGCTGGCAGGGCAACTGCTGCCCATGATCGATTTTTCCATTGTCAACGTGGCGCTGGATGCCATGGCGCATACGTTGCGCGCCACATCGATTGAGCTGGCGCTGATTGTCGCTGTGTACGGCATTGCTTTCGCCATCTGCCTGGCGATGGGCGGACGCCTGGGGGATAACTATGGACGTCGTCGGATATTCCTGGCGGGAGTAGGGATCTTCGGTATTGCATCTTTATTATGCGGCATCGCCAACAGCGTCGGCCTGTTGATGTTTGCTCGCGCACTACAGGGTGTCGGCGCGGCTTTCATCGTGCTGCAAATCCTCGCCACCATGCATGTCACCATGAAGGGCAGGGAGCACGCGCGCGCCATTGGCCTTTACGGCGGCATTGGCGGGCTGGCCTTTATCATTGGCCAGGTGTTAGGTGGATTCCTGATCAAAGCGGATATCGGCGGCTACGGCTGGCGCAGCGTGTTCCTGATCAACCTGCCGATTTGCCTGTTTGTGCTGATCACCGCGCGACGTTTTGTGCCTGAAACCCACAATCATCAGCGCGTGCCGGTGGATGTCAGCGGCACCTTGCTGCTTGCAGGCGCGATTGGCTGTTTGATGCTAGCGCTGGCGCTCGGTCCGCTGCTGCACTGGTCATGGCCGTGCATTCTGCTGCTGGTGCTGTTCCCGGTGTTATTGCATCGCCTGCGTCAGAGTTCACTGCGTCTGGAAGCAGAAGGCGGTTCGCCGTTGCTGCCCCCTTCGCTGCTGCGTCTGCCAAGCGTTCGTTTTGGTCTAACCCTGGCGGTGCTGTTCTTCTCCTGCTGGAGCGGCTTTATGTTTGCAGTGGCGCTGACGCTGCAGTCGGGCATCGGTTTAACCGCCTTTGAGTCTGGCAACGCATTCATCGCTCTGGGCGCTGCCTACTTTATCGGTGCGATGCGTTCAACGCGCATGGTGGAACGCTTTGGTAAACGCACCACGTTACTGACCGGTTGCGGCATCCAGATGGTCGGTTTGATTGGACTGATCGGGACTTTCCAGTTTGCCTGGCCTGATGTTGGCGTCTTTACCCTGATGCCCGCCACCATCCTGATTGGCTTCGGTCAGTCGTTTATCGTCAGCACCTTCTATCGCATTGGCATGAGCGGTGTACCGCATCATCAGGCGGGCGCGGGCAGTGCGGTGTTATCCACCGTACAGCAATCGGCACTCGGTTTGGGTCCGATGCTGCTCGGAGGCGTTTTCACTCAGATTAACATGCAGGGTAATCACCTGGCTGCCATCTCCGGCACCCTGGGCGTGGAGTTGTTAATGATGGTGACGCTGGTGATTCTGACCAGTCTGAACCGTCGCACTTTCCAGCCGGTGACGGCGGAAGGGTAATCCTTATGCTGTGATTTCTGCAGCGGCTTTTCAGCTTACTGTAAGGTAAGCGAAAATCCGTTGATTGCGCTGAATTTAACTTTGGCGCAGTGGTCTTTTTTCCGGAACATATCGCCGCAACTAACGGGCTGAACCGCGTGTTCAGCCCGTTTTTTTGTGGTGCGGCAGAAATGCGTTGAATGGAAAAACGGCAGGCTCATAGCAGATGAAAAAGATGTTAACCGGGTTACTTTTCATGGTAACCACCACAGCCTTTGGTGCAGACGATTTCACCCTCAGGGATATTCACTTTGACGGCTTGCAGCGTGTCGCACCGGGTGCGGCAATGCTGAGCATGCCGGTACGCGTGGGCGATCGCGTCTCGGATGACGATATTCGCAACACCATTCGTGCGCTATTTGCCACTGGCAACTTCGAAGATGTGCAAGTGCTGCGCGATGGTGACGCGCTGCTCATTCGTGTGAAAGAACGTCCGGCCATTGCCAGCATTTCCTTCTCCGGCAACAAGGCGATCAAAGAAGATCAGCTGAAGCAAAATCTCGATGCTACCGGTGTGCGAGTCGGTGAAGCGCTGGATCGCACCACGCTATCAGACATCGAAAAAGGACTGGAAGATTTCTACTACAGCGCGGGTAAATACACTGCCAGCGTCAAAGCTGTGGTCACGCCGTTGCCACGCAATCGTGTCGATCTGAAGTTCGTGTTTACCGAAGGTGTATCCGCGAAGATTCAGCAGATCAATATTGTCGGCAATCACGCCTTCTCGTCTGATGAACTCATCTCGCACTTCCAATTGCGTGATGATGTGCCGTGGTGGAATTTTATTGCCGATCAGAAATATCAGAAACAAAAACTGTCCGGCGATTTAGAAACACTGCGTAGCTATTATCTCGATCGCGGTTTTGCACGTTTTAATATTGATTCAACGCAAGTGAGTTTAACACCCGATAAGAAAAGTATTTATCTGACAGTCAATATTCATGAAGGCGATGTTTACCATATTTCCGATGTTATCCTGAACGGCGATATGGCGGGACATTCCGCCGAAATTGAGAAACTGGCCCATATACCGCCAGGGGCTTTATACAGCGGTGCCAAAATTACTGATAACGAAGGCGCGATCAAAGCGCTGCTCGGTCGCTACGGCTATGCTTTCCCGCAAGTTAGTTCTCAGCCTGAAATTAACGATGCAGACAAAACCGTTAAACTGCATGTGAATGTTGAAGCAGGGCATCGTTTCTACGTGCGTCAGGTGAAGTTCAGCGGCAATGACACCTCGAAGGATTCGGTGTTACGTCGCGAAATGCGCCAGATGGAAGGGTCGTGGTTAGCCAGCGATGCGGTTGATCAAGGTAAGGCCCGTCTCAATCGTACCGGCTATTTCGAAAGCGTCGATGTTGATACCCAGCGTGTGCCCGGCAGCCCTGATCAGGTCGATGTGGTGTATAAGGTGAAAGAGCGTAACACCGGCACTTTCAACGTGGGTCTTGGGTACGGCACCGACAGCGGCATCAGTTACCAGCTTGGCGTCAGCCAGGATAACTGGATGGGTACCGGTAATATCGTGAGTTTTAGCGGCACTAAAAACAGTTATCAAACCTATGTTGAGATTGCTGCCACCAATCCGTACTTCACCGTGGATGGCGTGAGTCTTGGCGGTAAACTGTTCTACAACGATTACAGCGCCGAAGATAATGACCTGTCTGAATACACGCTGAAGAGTTTTGGTGCCAGCAGTACGTTAAGCTTCCCGATCAGCGAAAACAGTAATCTGAGTTCAGGGCTGGATTACACCTACAACCGCGTCAGTAATATGGCGCCACAGGTCTCCATGTGGCGCTATCTGGGATCGCAGGGCATCCATCCGAAAGTCATCACCACTAATGAAGATGATGATGACGATTACGCCACCAGCGATGAGAAGTTTGTCGCTAATGACTTCTTCTGGAACATCGGCTGGAACTACAATTCATTAGATCGTGGTTTCTTCCCGACCTCGGGGGTTTCAGCGGGTTTCAACACCAAAGTGACGATCCCGGGATCGACCAACAGCTATTACAAAAGTACGCTGAGTGCCAACGCTTACTTACCGCTGAGTAATGACCATCGTTGGGTGCTGATGGGCCGGACTAAAGGCGGCTATGCGGATGGATTTGGTGGTAAAGAAGTGCCGTTCTATGACAACTTCTATGCCGGCGGCTCCAGCTCCGTGCGCGGATTCTCATCCAATACCATCGGTCCGAAAGCGGCTTATTACAGTTGCACCGGCAGCGAAAGCAGCTATGGCAACTGTTCGGTGAATAAATCGGATGATGCGGTGGGTGGTAATGCGATGGCTGTGGCGAGCGCGGAGTTAATCGTCCCGACTCCATTTGTTAGCGATCGTTATGCGGATTCACTGCGTACTTCATTCTTTGTCGATGCCGGTACCGTGTGGGATACCAAATGGGAAAATACCGCGGCAACGCGCGCGGCAGGCATTCCGGATTATGGTGATCCGAGTGAAATCCGTGTTTCCAGCGGTCTGGCATTACAATGGCAATCGCCGCTTGGTCTGCTGGTGTTCTCCTATGCGTTGCCGATCAAAAAATATGAAGGCGATAAGTCTGAGCAGTTCCAGTTTAATATCGGGAAAACCTGGTAGTGGTTATTTCTCTGTTAAAGAAAGAAGTAAGATTTACGTTATCTTTAAACAGAGAGAACAGAATAAAATAGCCGTTTGCGTAAAATAGTCAGGGTACGGTGCTTATGGAATGAGTGCCTGCCACCATCGTTGTTATGCATTTTCTATCAATATATTTCGCCACCCATTTGGGTGGCTTTTTTATATTATTTAACCTTCGCTCAGGCGTAATCCGCTTTCTGCATCAAACAGATGAATCTTCTCGGCGTTGAATCCAATACGAATCTGATCACCACTCACTGCAGCATGACGCCCGGCGATTTGCATATGCATGGCGTGACCGTGCCATTCAAGGTGCAACAACGTTGATTCACCGGTGATTTCAACCACTTTCACCTTAGCTTGTGCGCGAGTTTCGGCTTCCAGCAAATCATGAGGACGCACGCCCAGCGTCACCTTTGCTCCATCACATTCACGTACCACCGCTTGCCAGCGCAGAGGTAGCGGTTGCCATAAATCCTGGCACTGCACACCCGGAATGCCCTCGCGCGTGATTAACTGTGCGGGTAACAGGTTCATCGGCGGTGATCCGATAAAACGCGCCACAAACGTGTCCGCTGGTCGGTCATAAATCGCCAGCGGTGCACCCTGCTGCACAATGCGACCTTCTTTCATTACCACAATCTGATCGGCCAGGGTCATGGCTTCCACCTGGTCGTGCGTGACATACACCATGGTGGTTTTGAAGCGTTGATGCAGGGATTTGATCTCCGCACGCAACTCCATCCTCAGCTGTGCATCGAGGTTGGACAACGGCTCATCAAACAAGAACACTTGCGGATTGCGCACCATCGCGCGTCCCATCGCCACACGCTGGCGCTGCCCACCGGATAACGCACGCGGATAGCGCCCGAGCAGTTTATCAATGCCGAGAATCCCGGCGATGCGTTCGATTTTGCTCTGCTGCTCTTCGCGCTTCACTTTCTTCACCTGCATATGAAACGCGAGGTTCTCTGCCACCGTCAGATGCGGATAAAGCGCATAGCTTTGAAACACCATGGCGATATCACGATCGGCGGGATCGCGATCGTTGATTGCTACTTTATCCATCATGATTGCGCCATCCGACAGGCTCTCCAGCCCCGCCAGCAGACGCAATAAGGTGGATTTACCACAGCCGGACGGACCGACCAGTACGGTAAAACTGCCGTCGGGAATGGTAAGGTCGAGCGGATGCAGAACCGATTGTTTACCGTAGCGCTTGGCCACTTTTACGAGTTCAACACTGGCCATGATTTAGCGCTCCTGTGCGGAAAGTTGCAGTTGATGCCAGTCGGGATAGCGACGTGGCTGGGTACTGATTGCCAGTGACGCCACCGCGATGCCCCATTGCAGCGCGGTGGTGATATTCTGCTGATGCAGCAGCGCAGCGAGAAAACCGGCATTAAAGCTGTCGCCTGCACCAATGGTGTCCACCACGGTGACGGGCTTCGCGGGCTGAGTGATGTGCTGATGTGATTGCCAGCAACCCGCCCCCTGCGCTCCGCATTTCACCACGCAACCGCCACGTCCGCTGAGTCGTTGTGCGAGTTGGGTGGCGGCCACGTTGAGATCCTCCGCGTCCATCAGACCCAGCGTTTCGACTTCATTGAGCAGTAGCCAGTCACACAGCGGCAACCATGGCGCCATCTGCTGGCGAACCTCTTCGGTCCAACCCTGCGGCGGCCAACCGGTATCCACGGCGGTGGTAAATCCGCGTTGCTGCAACTCACTCAGTAACAGCGGGTATTCGTTGTAAAGATGCAGGCACAGGAAGGTGCCACACAGCAGCACGATATCGCCTTCATTGGCACGCAGCGGCAGTTGATTCAGCACATCTTCGGCGGTGAGCCGCACGATATGGCCAAGATTACTGAGGAAGGATCGCTCGTGATCGGAGTGCGTCACACCCACGGTGAGTGAGGTTTCACAGTGATAGCGCGTCCAGTAGGCGACGCTATGTGGAAAGTAACTGCCCAGCCAGGCGCTTAAGCCGTCATCGCCCTGATTTGCCACTGCACGATGGCGCACCTGCATTGCTTCCAGTGCTAACGCACAGTTGCCCGCCGATCCGCCGGGACGCAATTCGCTGTGATTCATCATCACTTCGGTGCCACGCTGCGGCCAGTGGTCGAGGGTGCCCATAATCAAATCGACGTTAATATTGCCGACCACATACAGCGTGGCGGTAGTGTCCATGTTCATCTTCATCCTTTGCTCCCGCCACTGGCCAGGCCGCTCACCAGCGTTTTCTGCAGCCAGATAGCAATAAACAGCGGTGGCACGGATGCCAGAATGCCGACCGCTGCGATCAAACCATCATCGGTGGCGCGCCCGGCGGTAAAGCCCGCAATCGTCACTGGCAAGGTTTGTGCCGCGATGTTGCTGGTGAACAATAGCGCATAGAAAAACTCATCCCACGCCAGCAACCAGCCAAACAGCGCCGCTGCACCCAGCACTGGTTTTGCCAGTGGCAGGGTAATGCGCAGCAGCACCTGCCAGACGCGCAAGCCATCCAGCCGCGCCGCTTGCTCAATATCCTGTGGTAAAGCATCGAACTGGTTCTTCAGCATCCACGTCAGGAACGGCAGGATCAGCGAGCAGTAAACGATGATCAAACCGGGGCGCGTGTTCAACAGATCAAACTGTTGCAGCAGGAAGTAGAGCGGCAGCACAAACGCCACCGGCGGCACCATATAGATGGCGAGTGAGGCAAACAGCCAGCCATCGCGACCACGATAGCGCGAGAAGCTGAACGCCGCCGGAATCGCCAGCAGCAGGCAGATAATGGTCGCCCCAGTAGCCACCAACAGGCTGTTTCCTAGCGCATGCAGGAACAGCGTGCCGGGCTGGCCGGGTTCCAGTGAAATCAAACGGCTGTAGCGGCTGAAATCCCACTGGCGCGGTAACCATTCCAGCGGAACACGCGTGAGATCGCTGGTGGCGCTGACGCTCATCAGAAACAGCCAGCCCATCGGCGCAAGTACGGAAATTGCCACCAATAACGCGGCGGCATATTTGGCCGTGCTGCGTAATTTAGCCTTCATACGCGCTCCCTTTTCGGCGCTGACGCCACAATAACAACATGTAAAGTGTGATCAGCACGGCGCACAGCAGGGTCATCAGCATGGCGTAAGCCGCGCCGCTGCCCGCTCGCAGGTAGCTGAACGACTCCTGATAGACGTAGAAACTTAACGTTTTGGTGCTATCAACCGGGCCACCGCGTGTCATCACATAGATGATGTCGAAAATCTTGAAGGCATCGATGGTACGCAACACCAGCGCCACGCTCAGCGGGCCAACAATCGCCGGGAAGGTTATCGCACGGAAGCGTCGCCAGGCAGATGCGCCATCCAGACGCGCCGCTTCAAACAGATCGTCAGGAATGGATTGCAGCGCAGCCAATACCAACAGCGTCACCAGCGGATAGTTCTTCCAGACGTCGGCGAACATCACCGCATTGAGCGCCGAATCAGGCGAACCCAACCAACTGCGATAGCCATCGATAATACCGAGTTGTGTGAGCAAGGCGTTAATGCTGCCGTAATCCGGGTTGAAATTGAGGCGCCACATCATGGCGTTGACGATGGTTGGCAGTGCCCACGGCAGAATCACCAGCACGCGCAGAATATTGCGACCAGCAAATTTCTGATTCAGCAGCAGCGCCACCAGCACGCCAATAACCCCTTCAAACGCTACCGAGACCACGGTGAAGTAGAGTGTGCGCCACAGTGAAGATTGAAAATCGGGATCGGTGATGGCGAACAGATAGTTCTCCACGCCAACCCAGGCTGGCGCTTCACCGCTGCCAATTAAGGCGGCATCGGTGAAACTCAGCCAGATGGTGCGTAGCAGCGGCCAGGCGGTGAGCAACAACATCACCAGCAACATGGGTGCTAACAGCACCCATGCCTGCCGTTGTTCGCGTTGACGCAAACTCAGCATGCTGACCCCTTAACGTAAACGCGCAGCACTTTTATCAACCGTCTGCATGGCCGCGTCTGGCGTGGCGCTGCCCACCAGCACTTGCTGCAGTTGCTGCTGCAAGGTGTTAGAGAGACGGGAATAGTCGGCGGTCTCCGGACGCGACAGCATCACATTCAGTGACTTGTCAGCCGCCGCGATCAGGCTCTCCTGGTTCTTCAGTACTGCTGGATCCTGATAAGAGCTTTTCCAGATCGGCAGGCTCAGGGTGGCGTACTTGTTCTGTACCGGTTGCGAGGTCATATAGCTGATGTATTGCCACGCCTGGTCACCGTGGGTGCTGCCTTTGGCGATGCCGAGCCCCATCGAACCGTTCACCGCACCAAATTTACCCGGCGCATCGCCTGGTGCCGGAACGATACCCACCTGACCGGCCACTTTGCTCTGCTTCGGATCGTTAGCCATGTTGTACATATAGGTCCAGTTCAGCGCGAACGCGGCGTCGCCGTTGGAGAAGGCTTTGCGCACATCCTCTTCCAGATATTCGCGTGAGGCTGGGTTACTCAGCCCTTCATCCAGCGAACTCTTCATCAGCTTGACCGCCTGCAATGAGGCCGGGCTAGAAAAATCGAGCTTGCCGTTGTTATAGAATTTGCCGCCAAAGCCAGATACTAACGTGGTGTAATCACACACCAGCGCTTCCGCCTGCGACCAGCTCCACACCAGTGGATATTTTACGATGTTCTTTTGTTTGATGATGCGTGAGTCATCAATCAACTGTTGCCAGGTTTGCGGCGGGGTGGTGATCCCGGCTTTCTCCAGCATCGCTTTGTTGTAATAGAGGTATTTAGTATCCAGGATCCATGGCATGCCAAGGGTTTTGCCGTTATAGACCACGGTGTTCATTGCGCCGGGGAAGATCTTCTCTTTTTCGTCTGCGGCGATACGGCTGCTGACGTCCTGCAGCAGATCAAATTTGGTGAATTCCGCAGGCCAGATGGCATCGAACAGCACCACGTCATAACCGTTACCGCCTGCGCCACGCGCCGCGACAATTTTGTCGTGCAGCGCTTCGTACGGCACAAACTCCAGATTCACCTGCACATCCGGATGCGCTTTCTGGAACTCCTGCGTCATGGCGCGAATATCATTTTCGCTGTAAGCCGCCTGAGTCATAAACAGCGCATTGAGGGTGGTTGCGGCTGCCGCGCTACCGGCGCTGGCTAACATGACCGCGATGGCACAGCCTTTCAATGTGGTCGAAAACCGGATTTTCATAACATTTTCCGCCTTGATGCAAGAAGAGGGTGTTTAATTAAATCAATTTGATTGATTTAATAACGCGCACAGGTTGTCAGGTTGCTGCAGCTGACATCAATGAGCTAAAGCAAGTGACGTGCCAGGGCATAAATCTCGTTTGCCGCTGCTCACTACTCTGCACAGATTTTTGCGGCTGTCAGGTAAACAGGTTGTAAATTGTGTCGCCGATCATAGATATTGATGCGCTGGCAGTCGCGGGCGTGAGAAGAGGGAAGCAGGATGAAAACATCAGGAACCAATCTGGAGCATGCGCGCGCGCATAATCGCCGTGTGATCATCGAAGCGATCCGCCTGCACGGTGAATTGACGCGGGCTGAGCTGGCGCGACTCACCGCCTTAACCCCGCAAACTGTCTCTAATATCGTGGCTGAACTGGAAGGTGCAGAACTGCTTACCAGCCGCCAACCGCGCAAGCAGGGGCGTGGGCAACCGGCGATTCCGGTGATTCTCAATCCAGCCAGTGCGTTCTCTATCGGCATTCATCTCGACCACCAAACCTTACTAATCGTGCTAGTGGATCTCACCGGTGAGATTCACTTCCGTCGCCTTATCCTGGTGCAAAAACCGGAACCTGATGCCACTTTAGCGCGCATTGCAGAGGTTCTGGCAGAGATCAAAACGCAACTCGGTCACCGCTGGCAGAAAGTGCTGGGGATCGGCGTAGTGATGCCGGGTCCGTTTGGCGTTGAGGGGATTTCCTCGGTGGGTCCCACTACCTTGCACGGCTGGGAGTCGGTCGATATCGAAGCAAGGCTGGCCGAAATGAGCGGCGTGCCGATCACGCTGGAGAACGATGCCACGGTCGCGGCAATTGGGGAGCGGTTCCACGGTGTAGCGCGGCATCTTAACTCGTTTATCTATCTCTACATCGGCACCGGATTGGGCGCTGGCATCATCATGGATGGCCATGTTTACAGCGGTCATGCGCACAACGCCGGAGAAATCGGGCATGTGGTGGTGGAGCCGGGCGGACGTGAATGCTATTGCGGCAATCACGGTTGCCTCGAACGTTATGTATCACTGCAGGCGGCCTATGAATTCTGTGGGCTGGACCCGATGACCGCGTTGCCGGACGACCTGCTGGAAGTCGATCCCGCCGTATTTGATCGCTGGATTGATACCGTGCTGACGCCATTGCGTCAGGGCATCAATATGCTGGAATGCATTTTCGATGCGGAGAGCGTGATCATCGGCGGCATGATGCCCGCCGCACTGCTGGATAAAATCATTCAGCGCCTACCGCCGCTCTATCAGTCGGTGCGCGGGCGTTATCTCACCGGCTCACGTTTGAAAACGGGCATGACCGGCAGTGATACTGCTGCGTTGGGGGCGGCGGCGTTGCCGATTTTTGACGAATTTAATCCGCAGTTTCAGGTGTTGATGAAATAAGGACAACAATGCGCAGGCAAGACCCATTCCTGCCCTTAAATGACGTTGAAACAACGGAAATCCTGACTTGCCATCTGCCAGAGTACTGTGCCTGACGCCTGCGCTGCGGCAGGTGACTTGATAGGATTTAACCTGCGAAAAATACGCTCAACTTTTGCTGCTCCCGGCCGTGATCATCCATATTATCCGCCGTCAGCCAGGCCGATATCGCATGCTTCACCTGCGGCCATTCACCATCAATTATCGACAGCCAGTCGGTATCGCGATTGCGCTGCTTGCGCGTCATCGCCTGGCGAAAACGCCCTTCATAGGTGAAGCCAAGGCGTTCCGCTGCCCGACGTGAAGCAAGGTTAGTGGAATCACAGCGCCAGGCGACCCGGCGGTAGCCCAGCTCAAATGCCTGTTTCAGTAACAAGTAGATCGCTTCACTGCCCAGCACGTTACGCTGCATCAGCGGTGACCAGGTAACATGACCGATCTCTATCGCACCGTTCTGGCCATCAATATTGGCGAAACATACCGCACCGACCGCTTGTCGAGTGCGATGATCGATCACCGCATAACTCACTAACCCGCCATCCTGGCATTTTCCACTGACCCAACTTTCCATCTCTGCCAGCGAGGCAGGCTTCGTCGCACCCAGCCAGGTCCAGTCACGATCATCAGGCGCCAGTGCGAAGGCGGCAAACAAAGCATGGCTATGCGTAATATTTAGGGGTTCAAGTGTACAGAAGCGACCGTAAAGCGGAATAGCAGGAGGCGCGGCCAGCGGCTGCCAATCTGGCAGAGCAAAACCCACTGGCTGACCATATTGGTTTAGTTGCGTCATCGTCTTTCCCTGGCTGAGTTGCAAATTATGTGCAAAGGCACTGTGTTGCCTAAATACACTCAGTTTATAACAAGAAAATTATCGGGCGATTAAAACCTTTTTTACGCATTACCGTAATGACATTTTGTACCACCCATAACTTGCCAACTTGTCTGTCATGGGTGATTGCACACGGAAAATGTAAATGTGTTTTATTGCACTTTAATACAAAACGCGTGCCTTCATCATAATCAATTATCGTAGAAAGGTGTGTTTGAATGAATGTCTGAAATACGTTATCCAATTCATGTAATGTAATGTGATGGATGGTTTATTACGCGGATCGTTTATTCGTTCAAATGCGGCATGGAAAGTAAAATGAATTCTGGCGCAGTCCTCAGCGAGGATGTCATTGATATCAGCTTCCAAATCCAGGAGTTGTTGTTCCGTTATGGTCATAATGCTGCGCAGCAACCTCGCTCAGTTTGCGATTGAGCTCTTCATTTGAGAGTGCATGAACGGTCGCAACATGGGCGCTGTAGCTTAGCGTTCCCATCCGGACATCAAACTCTTCATTATCAAATGAATCGACAAAGACAGCGTTGCCGCTCTCAGCATCAAAGAATGAGGCGTAATTCTGCTCTATTTGCATGTCAAATTTGAACATACAGACTCCCAATCAAAAAATTCTCTTCGATTATAGATGACAGAAATTATACCTTTTATGCAGTTTTAGCGACAAGCCGATAAACAATTCGCGATGAGTTTATCATCCGCTGAGCAATGTGCAATATTTAAATGGTCGAAGTGTTAAAATAATTTCTATTTAAATCATATTGTTAATGGTTTCGGTAACGAGATTTAATACTGTTTTATGGCCATATATGTCTCGATTTTTAATTTTCAACTTGTTAGCTTTACAGTTTCCAAAACCGAGAGTATGTGTTGTTAAAACGTGTAAGTAGATTCAGTCACATTATTAAAAATATATCTCGGACGAGAATCTTCAGAACAAAACAAATGGAGCTAAAATGCAGCCAAATCTACGCGAAGTCGCAGTCAAAAACGTTGAAATCGGTAGTAACGTTACGATTTACCAGCCTGCAAACGTTTATGGCTGCACCCTGCAAGACGATGTCTTCATCGGTCCGTTTGTCGAAATTCAGGCACATACGGTGATTGGAAGAGGCACAAAGGTGCAGTCGCACACCTTTATCTGTGAATACGTTAGCGTGGGCGAAAACTGCTTTATTGGTCACGGCGTGATGTTCGCCAACGACATGTTCCGGGATGGCGAACCCAATGCCGATCGAGAAAGCTGGGCGCGCATCACGCTCGGTAACAACGTCTCAATCGGCAGTGGTGCGAGCATTTTGGCTGTCAGCATCTGCGATGGCACGGTCATCGGCGCGGGCAGTGTGGTGACGAAAGACATCACGCAGAAGGGCGTTTACGCCGGAAACCCGGCGCGTTTACTGCGGCTGCTTTAACTCTCCATCACCCAATGCCCGGCACTCACCTCGCGATAACGTCGCGTGTCCGGCACAAACCCCAATGCGCGCACCGGGCTTTTCAGCTCGCTAACGTCCATATGGCGCTTGAGATGACGTCGAGCTGGATCAGGCACCGGCACCGATGACAATAACTTGCGCGTATAGTCATGTTGCGGATTCTCAAAGATAGCCGCGCGTGGACCGATTTCAACAATCTCGCCCAACAGCATCACCGCCACGCGATGGCTGATGCGCTCTACCACCGCCATATCGTGCGATATAAACAAATACGACAAGCCAAGGCTGCTCTGCAGATCCAACAGCAGATTAATAATCTGCGCTTTGACAGTCACATCCAGCGCAGAGACGGATTCATCGGCAATAATCATTTTGGGGTCGAGCATCAAAGCACGGGCAATACAGATGCGCTGGCGCTGACCGCCGGAAAACTCATGTGGATAACGTTTCATCATCGCCGAAGACAAACCCACACGTTCCATTAACTCCGCCGCCTTTTCCCGAGCAGCCTGTTTACTGCCGAGCTGATGTTGCAGATAAGGCTCGGTCAGGGCTTCAAGAATCGACATGCGCGGATTAAGGCTGGCGAACGGATCCTGAAATATCATCTGCATCGCCCGACGTAACTGGCGCAGTTCGCTGGAGGAGAGATTTAGCACGTCATAACCGTCGAAAGCGATCTCGCCGGCATCGGCTTTCACCAACCGGGTGAGGGAGCGACCAGTGGTGGATTTTCCACAGCCGGATTCACCGACCAGCGACAAGGTTTCGCCGGGCATCAAATCGAATGAGATATTTTCCACCGCATGTACCGCGCCGGTTTTGCGGCTTAACAAACCTTCGTGGATGCTGAACCGGGTGCTGAGGTTTTTCACCGACAGCAGCGGCTGTTGCGAAGCGGGGCGCTCAGGTAGCAGTGCCACCGCATCACCTTTCAGCGCAAACTTCTGCGGCCCCGAAATGCCACGCATCGCGCCGAGCTGCGGCACGGTAGCGATCAGCGTGCGGGTATAATCCGCGGCTGGCGCCGAGAAAATGTCCGCCGTGGTGCCAGTTTCCATCACATCACCCTGATACATCACTAACGTGCGATCCGAAACTTCCGCCACCACGCCCATATCGTGGGTGATAAACAGTACCGCGGTGCCTTCCTCTTCCTGCAATGTCTTAATCAGGTCGAGAATTTGCCCCTGGATGGTGACATCCAGTGCGGTCGTCGGCTCATCGGCAATCAGCAGTTTTGGCCGCAACGCCAGCGCCATGGCAATCATCACACGCTGACGCATGCCGCCGGAAAAGTGATGCGGATAATCATCGAAGCGTTTAGCGGCATTAGGAATGCGCACTTTCTCCAGCAGCTTCACCGTCTCTTCCCGCGCCGCCCGCTTACTGATGTTGCGATGGTTGATCAGGACTTCAGCGATCTGGTGACCAATGGTGAAAGAGGGGTTGAGGCTGGTCATCGGCTCCTGAAAAATCATCGCCACGGCGTTGCCACGAATATCGCGCATCGCTTTTTCGCTCAGATTCAGCAGGTCCACGCCGTTCAGCAGCACTTTGCCGGTCACGCGCGCGTGGCGCATATTCAGCAAGCGCATAATCGCCATCGACGTCACGCTTTTGCCCGAACCCGACTCCCCGACAATCGCCAGCGTCTCACTGGCGTTGATGGTCATCGATACGTTCTTCACTACCTCACGCCACTGATCGTCATGACGAAACGCAACGGTGAGGTTTTCCACCTGCAAGACCGGCTCGCGACTCATTTGGCCGCCACAAAGCGAGCCGAACGGGTGCTGACCGGCAGAAATTCAAAGTCAGTGTCGAAAGGATAGGCAGGCTGCAGTTTACGTTTACGCTCCAGACGTTCGACGTACTGATCCACCACGCCTTCAGACAGCGCCATCAGGTTAGGATTAGCAAGCGGTGCCAGTTCCGGTGACAGATAACCCGATTTCACCACCACAATTTTTGCCTGCGCAGGATGAAGCCCCAGCAATTCAAAATCAGCGATATTGTGATAAGGGCGACGACGATCGGCGACCACCACCGTGATGCCGCCGGTTTTCAGCAGCGCCTGTTTAGCCAGCGAATGCGCATCATCACTCACCCGCAGGACTTCAAATTCTGCGGTAACTTTCCCCCCTGCGGGATCGAGCGTGGCACCGATCGTCAGAGTGAGTTTCGCCCCAACGCCTGCCGCAAAAGCAGCATCGGTGGCCGGTTTATCGGTGATTCCGGCGACGATCACATCCTGCGCGCCCTGGCGAATCAACTCTGCCAGCAGATTGGCACGATCGCCCACGCCACCACCGGTCGGGTTATCGCCCGAGTCGGCCAAAATTACCGGTGCAGTTTCACTGGCGATGGCCATTTTCACGCACTCTTCGGTGCTGCCTGTGACGCAGCCGAAGACAAAGTCGTCGCGCGCCTGCCAGTATGCCAGCGCCAGTTTTGCTGCCTGTTCGGAAAGCACATCGGCGTCGGTACCGGTCATGATCGCCGCCGCAGTGGCGCGCGGTTCATCGGCCCAGACATAGCCGACCATCAGCGACGCATCCCAAATGTGGTCGATTTCATTGATACCCGGCAAACGCGCATACAAACTTTTTGCCGGTTCATCTTCGGTACTGGTGCGCTCACCGGGCAGCACCACCGGAATCGGTGCCCAAATCACACCGGGTTTCACGCCGGTTTGCAGGCTTTTCACCAGCATCGACACGGATCGACGCATGGTTTCTTCCACATCGATGTGCGGCGCCGTGCGATAGGTGGAGAACATATCAATGGCATCGATGATGCGCTGCGTCACGTTGCCATGCAGATCGTAACTGACGGTGATCGGACAATCCGGGCCGACCAGTTCGCGCGTGGCAGTAATCCAGTCACCTTCGGCATCTTCCATCCCTTCCACATACACCGCGCCGTGCATGGCGAGGTAGACGCCGTCCACCGGCAGCTGTGCTTGCAGACGAGTGAGAAAATCCTGCCTGAAGTCATCATAAGTGACCCGCGCCACCGGACCACCGGCGATGGCGCGCGCATGGAAGGTCGGCAGAAATTCGGCATCGTAATCCTGCAGGAAAGCAAAGTAGGGGTTGGTCAGCAGATCGTTACCGCGCACGATGCGGAAGTCGTCGGCATAGTTCAGCACCGGGTTATATGTACTGCACTCCGTATGAATGCCACCAAAAGCAATGCGCATACAGCCTCCGCTAGTCAGGTAATTGAATGATGAATCGATATGCCGCCACGCTTGCCGCGGCGCGCGCCCAGCTCTGTTCGCTGATCACGATGCTGGAAATCGGGGTTTTGCCCATGATCGACGGCAACACGTGGCTATCAATGGATTGCATCACCACGGTTTTCAGTAAGCCGTCAAAAGCATCGGGTTGATGTGCGATGACGATCAATTCGGGATCGTTCATCTGAATAATGTTGGCGATCGAGAGGCCCAGCGCGTGACCAGCCTGATGCAGAATGGCGATGGCGGCACTGTTGCCTTTCACCGCCAGCGCTTCCAGTTCGGCGATGGTTTGGCTCTCGAGTGCTTTATCGCGCATGCTCTCGCGAATCGCGGTCAGCGAGGCGAGAGTATCCAGGCAGCCGCGTTTGCCGCATCGGCAAGGGCGTCCGCCGGGTTCGATGGTGCAGTGGGCGATTTCACCGGCCCCGCCGTGTGCGCCGCGATGCAGTTG
Organism: Type-E symbiont of Plautia stali; assembly: GCF_059731115.1. Taxonomy (NCBI): domain Bacteria; kingdom Pseudomonadati; phylum Pseudomonadota; class Gammaproteobacteria; order Enterobacterales; family Enterobacteriaceae; species Type-E symbiont of Plautia stali. Next base: position 814,740 of record NZ_AP035907.1, on the reverse strand, counting down.
ACCCTGGAAGAAGTGTGCGGAACCGATGCCGTCACCATGGGAAATCAGGGTGAAGTTGCGCGCTTTTTTCGCCACGCCGAAGATCTTCTCGCTGACGGCCAGCGCTTTGGCATCGTTCTCCAGCGAGACATCAAGGCCGGTTTGCTGTTTGAGCATGTCGGCCAGCGGGACATTCTTCCAGCCCAGCAGCGCTGATTGTACGCAAATTGCCTGATTTTCATCGACAAATCCGGAGAGCGTAACGCCCAGGCCAATTAATTGATCGGCTGAAATGCATTTCTGCGCAATCAAATCGGGAATCGCTGCCGCTAGCGTCGCACTCAGCTGTTGGGGATCAGGATCGAGTGGCATGTGCGTGCTCGCCAGCACCAGTCCATGCATATCAATCAGCACTAAAACGACGTACTCGCCGAGCAGCGAAGCGCCGAGAAAATAGGCGCTGTCAGCACGCATTTTTAATAATACCGATGGCCGACCCTGACCGCTGGATTCCGCCAGGCTCTCTTCCAGCAGTCCGGCATTCAGCATCTCTTTGACCAGTGGGCTAATCGCGGCTTTGCTCAACTTCATATTTTCCGCAATAGCAGTGCGGCTCATGCCGTGCGAGGCAATAAGCAGACGCAAAATTTGCTGCTGGTGGGCATTGAGCATGTTGGTTCTCACTGCATTAGCGATATGACCTGACAATAATGAGGCTGGAAAACAAATTCAACGATATTTAGTTAATTTTCTGAACGCAGATCTAACTATAAGTAAAATATATGAACTTACGTATTGGTTTTTGTTCAGAGAATGTGCCTTATATAGCGTTGTTAATTCACCTAACATTTCAATGATTCATTGAGGGCCTTCATGCAAAGCACATTCAAGCATTTAAAGGTACTGACGCTGGCCGGTTGTATCATGGCGTCACTGGCAAGCTCGGCGGCAATGGCCAGCCAGCTGGTGATTATGCAAAACGAACCGCCACGCAGCATGGATCCGGGCAACCAGACCGCTACCTTTACCGGCACGGTGCTCGATCCCATGTATGAAGGCCTGACGCGTCTGGGTGATGACGGCAAGATTATCCCTGCGCTGGCGCTCTCCTGGAGTGCGGATAGCAGCGGATTACACTGGACATTCAAGCTTCGCCCAAATGTGAAATTCCACGACGGCTCGCCGTTTAATGCCGATGCGGTAGTGGAAAACTTCCAGCGCCATTTGGATACCAAACGCGGTCTGGCGGGCAGCGGTAAAGTTCGCACCTTTATTCAGGATGTGAAGAAAACCGATGATTTAACGGTTGAGTTTGAGCTGAAAAAAATCAATCCGGCCTTTTTAACCGTGCTGGCATCGGGACCGGGATTAATGGTCAGCCCTACCGCAGATAAAGCGGGCAGCATCAGTAATAAGGCGGACGGCACCGGGCCGTATAAGCTGGAACAATATAAATCTGGCGAATATGTGCTGGAGAAAAAGAACAGTGATTATTGGGGTAAATCAAACGGCCCTGATGAAATTAAATGGACGTGGAGCAGTGAGCCTTCCGTGATGAATATGGCGCTGCAATCCGGCCAGGTCGATATTATTAATCCGGTACCGCCGCAATTCGCCGGAATGTTGAAAAACAATGCTAACGTGAATTTGAAACAGTCGCCTGGCGCGGCCGTGTTCTGGGTGGATCTTAATACGCAAAGTAAAGCGTTGAGCGACGTGCGCGTGCGTCAGGCGCTGAACTTTGCTACCGATCAGCAGGCGCTGGTGAAAGCCATCATGTTTGGTTATGCACAGCCGGCTAACTCTTCACTGGCTCCGGTTGATGCTAACTACGACAAGAGCCTGAAGGATTACCCTTACGACGTGCAGAAAGCCAAAGAACTGCTGAAAGCGGCAGGTTACCCGGATGGCTTCAGCATGTCGATTGCGGTTCAGGCACCGGATGCGCGCACCGCGCAGGTGTTGCAGGGGCTGTGGGCGAAAATCGGCGTGAAGTTGAATGTGCGCCAGATGGAAAGCGGCGTCTGGACCAAAGCCGCCTTCGCCGATGCCAAAGAGAAAGCCCAGCAGGGCACTGATGCGGTATTGGCGTCGTGGTCATCCGGTTTGTACGGTTCTGACTTGCAACTGCGCCCGCTGTATCACAGCGCCAGCTTTGCACCGGGTGGCGCGAATCTCGGCTTCTTCAGCGATAAGCAAACTGATGACCTGATCGATACCGCCGCTTCCACGCTTGACGATGCGAAACGCAAAGATCTCTATTTCCAGGCACAGAAACAGATCAGCGGGCTGGCCCCGCAGGTGCTGCTGTTCTATCAGGATGACCTCTACGCCTCACGTAAAAACATCAGCGGCGTTACCATGCAGCCTGGCGGACAGATTGTGGTTCGTGACGCAGTGAAGAACTGATTGATGAAAGCGTACGTTGCGAAAAAGGTGCTCTCGCTGCCGCTGATTATTTTGGGCGTGTCGATCATCGTATTTATCGCCATCCGCGCGTTGCCGGGCGATCCGGCACGCCTGATGGCGGGCCCGGAAGCGCCGCAGGAAGCGGTGGATAACATGCGCATCCGGCTGGGTTTGGATCAGCCGCTGCCGCTGCAGTACATCAAATTTGCTACTGAAGCACTGCACGGCAATCTGGGGGAATCGTTGCAGTCACAGCGCCCGGTGATCACCGAAATCAGCGAGCGTTTGCCTTACACCTTATCGCTGGCGGCACTGGCCTATCTGTTGGCGATTGCCATCGGCGTGCCTGCGGGCATGACCGGGGCGATTTATCGCCAGCGTATTCCCGATCAAATCGTGATGGTGCTGACCATTGCGGGCGCATCGATAGCCAACTTCTGGCTCGCGCTGCTGGCGATGAACTACTTTGCGGTGGAACTCGGCTGGTTGCCGCTGTTGGGCGCGGACTCCTGGAAGAACTACGTGATGCCGACCGTCACGCTGGCGATTTTGCCGATGGCGATGATTGCCCGCATGACACGCTCCAGCATGCTGGATGTGCTGAGTCAGGACTATATTCGTACCGCCAAAGCCAAAGGCTTATCGTCGGCGAATATTCACTGGAAACATGCGCTGCGCAACGCCTTGATCCCGATTGTCACCATCGTCGCACTTAACTTCGGTAGCCTGATTGGTGGCGCCGTGGTGACGGAGTCGGTGTTTAACTGGCCAGGCATTGGCCGCCTGCTGGTGGATTCGGTGAAGTACCGCGACTACCCGGTGATTCAGGGCGTGACGCTGGTGGCGGTCACCGGCGTGGTGCTGATGAACCTGGTGGGTGAAATATTGATTGGCCTGCTCAATCCAAAAATAAGGTTCGACTGATGAACAGCCTCGATACCTCTTTGCTGCCGACACGATCGCGCCGTCGCCAGTTCCTGCGCATGCTACAGAACAATCCGTCGATAGCGATTGGCGGCGGATTGGTGCTGCTGGTGGTGCTGGCCGCGGTGTTAGCACCGCTGTTAACCCATTGGGATCCGATCGAACAGGATCTGCTGAACACCTTGCAGGCTCCCTCTGCTGCGCACTGGTTTGGCACGGACGACTATGGCCGCGACATCTTCGCCCGCGTGATTTATGGCGCGCGCATCACGCTGTTCGAGGTCTGCCTGAGTGTGGCGATCTCGATGGTGATTGGTATTCCGCTTGGCATCATCTCCGGTCTGGCAGGACGCAAAATCGATGCGCTGATTATGTGGGTGATGGATATTATTTTCGCCTTTCCCGGTATCGTACTGGCGATTTTGATTGTTAGCGTGCTGGGTGAAGGGCTGGCCAATATGCTGATCGCGATTTCGCTGTTCTCCATTCCGGTGTATGCGCGCCTTAGTCGTAACCTGACGCTCGGCCTTAAGAACATGGAGTACATTGAAGCCGCGCATATGCTGGGCGTGCGCTATCCGCGTATCATTACCCATTACATTCTGCGCAACTCAATCGGACCGCTGATTGTGCAATCGACTCTAACGGCGGGCGCAGTGGTGCTGTCGGCGGCCAGCTTGTCGTTTCTGGGGTTAGGCGTGCAACCGCCGATGCCGGAGTGGGGCACCATGATGAGTGATGGGCGCAACTTCCTTGGGCTGAATATTTACGTGTCGCTGTTTCCCGGACTGGCGATTTTGATTACTGTGCTCGGCTTTAATGTGCTGGGCGACGGCCTGCGTGATGTGATGGATAAACGTTTATGAGTACAACACCGGCAGTGATCTGCCTCGATCTGGGCGGTTCGTTCGTGAAGTTGGGTGTGATGGATGCGCAGCAGCAGCTGACGATCCTCGATCAGCAAAAAATCCCGGCAGACAGCTGGCCGGATTTTACCGCGCTGGTGAGCCGCATGATCCAACAACATCAGCAGTTCAGCACGGATTCTCCGCTGGCGATCTCCACTGCGGGCATCGTGGCACCGGATAGCGGTGAGATGTTTGCCAGTAACATCCCAGCCTTTCATCAACGCAACCTCAGCCAGGCGCTGGGCGCGTTACTGCAACGTAAAGTGATCGTGCATAACGATGCCGACTGCTTCACTTTCGCGGAAGCGCAGGCAGGTGTGGGCAAAGGGCACAAAGTGGTGTTTGGCGCCATTCTCGGTTCCGGCGTCGGCGGCGGTTTGGTGGCAGATGGGCGAATCATCACCGGACAGAATGGCCTGACGGGTGAATGGGGCCATGGTCCGATTACGCTGACCGAAGTGGACATTGAAGGCGAGACAATACGCTTGCCGCGCCAGCCTTGTCCCTGCGGTCAAAAAGGCTGTCTCGATAGTTTCGGCGGCGCGCGCGGGCTGGAGAATCTCCATCGCACTTTGCATGATGTTAATGCGAGCAGCCTCGACATTATCGCCGGCTGGCAACAGCAGGAAGTGCAGGCTAATCGCACGATTCAGGTGTGGTTACAACTGGTAAGTCAGCCGCTGGCTTACACTATCAATATCACCGGTGCATCGTTGGTGGCGGTGGGCGGAGGATTGGCTTCGGTGACAGCGTTGATGGAAGCATTGAATGAGGAAGTGCAGCGTTATGTGTTGCGCAGCACTCAGCATCCTTTGGTGGTGCCCGGCGTGTTTGCCCATAACGGCGGAATGATCGGCGCGGCGCTGCTAGCACGGCAGGTTGCTTAACGAAAATGCACACACTGCAGCGGTGCCAGTCAACATACCCTTGCTTTGCGCCGTGTTGGGCGCAAGGCGGCTAATCAACGATTAATTAGCCGCCACATAATTCTCTGCCATCGAATTTTCATTTAAATCAGTTATCATGTTCCGCTAAATCCTTTCAGTCTCAACGATGGTGGCCTTCAATGCCGCCACGATTGTGATTGGATTCTTCACCTGCGTTACTGGAAAACCATGTCATCTGCACAACCTCAACTTAATCAGCTGCCGGAGCAGGCATCGCTGCCACGCGCCAGTGTGCTCAAAGCGCTGTTTGCGCTCGGCACCGGTGGCTTTGCGATTGGTACCGGCGAATTCGTCATCATGGGCCTGCTGCCCGATGCCGCCACCGGCCTCAATGTTTCTATCCCTACGGCGGGCCACCTGATCAGTATCTACGCGCTGGGCGTGGTGATCGGCGCACCGCTGTTGGCTGTGCTCGGTGCTCGCGCTTCACGTCGTAACTTCCTGATGACGCTGATGGGCCTGTTTGCCGCGGGTAACCTGTTTAGCTCGATTGCTCCGGGTTACTACTCAATGCTGCTGGCGCGTTTCCTCGCCGGTTTCCCGCACGGCACGTTCTTTGGTGTCGCCGCATTGGTCGCTGCTGGATTGGTAGAGCGCAGAAAACGTGCTCAGGCCGTTTCGATGGTGCTATTTGGCCTGACGATCGCCAACCTGCTTGGCGTACCTGCGGTTACCGCGATTGGACAGGTGTTTGGCTGGCGTGAAGCGTTCGCCATTGTGGGCGTATTAGCGCTGTTGACCATGGTGCTGGTGGGCATGTGGGTGCCGAACGTGGCGGGTGACAAAACCGCCAGTCCGTTGCGTGAACTCTCGGCGTTGACGCGCAAACAGGTGTTGCTGACGCTGGCGATTGGTGCGATCGGCAGCGGTGGCTTGTTCTCGGTGTTCAGCTACGTGAAACCTACGCTGACCGAACTGGCACAAATGCCGGTGAGCTGGATTCCGGCGGTGCTGGCGCTGTTTGGACTCGGCATGATTATCGGCAACGTGGTGGGTGGTCATCTGGCGGATCGTGGGCTGGAGAAAACCATTCGCATGGTGCTGATTTGGTCGGTGCTGGTGTTGAGTGCCTTTGTGTTTACCGCGCATTATGCGTTTGCCGGTTCACTCAATGTGATGCTGGTCGGCACCATGGTGGCGCTGGCGAGCGTGCTGCAGATCCGTTTGATGGATGTGGCGGGTGATGCGCAGACCATGGCGGCGGCGTTGAATCACTCGGCATTTAACCTGGCGAATGCGCTCGGCGCATGGCTGGGTGGCGTGACCATCTCTGCGGGCCTTGGCTGGCAGTCAACCGGTTGGGTCGGTGCGATTCTGGCGATGTTGGGCTTGTTGATCCATGGTATCGCGGTGCGCGATGCACGGAGAAAGTCGATTACGTTTGCGCATGAAAGCGCCTAGTTGATTCTTATCGGGCGGCCATCAGGTCGCCCGTTTCATTATCCTGCCAACTTTTCCTGCAAAAACGCCATAAACACCCGATTCACTTCGCTGCGCTGACGATGCTGTGGATAGAGCGCGTTCAGGTTGAGTGAGGAAGGCTGCCACTCATCCAGCACGGTCATCAAATCACCGCTGGCTAAGGCCGGTGCCACGATAAACTCCGGCAGCAGAATCAGCCCCAATCCAGCCACCGCCGCATCACGTAACATCTCACCGTTATTGCTCACCATCGGGCCTTGCACCGCCATCACCTTGCGTTGTTCACCGTTAAACAGTTCCCAGCCGATCTGGCTTTCTCGCCCGTAACGCAAACAAGCGTGATTGAGCAGATCCTCTGGTTCACGTGGTGCGCCCGCGCCCTGAATGTATGACGGGCTGCCACAGATCACGCGGCGAAACACGCCCAGACGTTTGGCGATCAAGCTTGAGTCGGGCAGGGTGCCAATGCGGATCGCCATATCAAAGCCTTCACCGACCATATCGACGTAGCGGTCCGCCAACTCCACCTGGAACTGCAATCCGGGGTGCTGACTGAGGAACTCGGCGATATACGGTGACAAATGGCTGATGCCAAACGACATCGGAACACTAAGACGAAAGCTGCCCTGCAACACCTGTTGCCGGCCAGATACCGCCTGCTGGGCTTCCTGCACATCATCGAGAATACGTTGCGCATGTTGGGCAAAGAGTTGGCCGTTATCCGTCACCGACAGTTTACGCGTGTTGCGATTCAGCAGACGCGCACCGAGTGATTCCTCCAGCGCGGCAATACGGCGGCTGACGTATTGCTTCGACAGCATCAACTGTTCGGCGGCGGCGGTGAAGTTACCGGCTTTAATTACGGCGACATAAATACGAAGATCTTCTATCTGCATATTGTCCACTTTTCGGTGACAGTCATTGTCAGGTTAGCGCATTGTTGGGCAAATTAGTTTACGTATACTTATCCTCATTCGGAAGGGCAAGCGTCTTTCCACCGCACATTTGAGGAGCAAACCATGATTGAACAACGTCTGTCAGAACAACGCGGAGTGGGTGACCACGGTTGGCTGAATTCACATCACACTTTTTCCTTCGCGAATTACTGGGATCCTAAACAGACCGGCTTCTCCGATCTGCTGGTAATCAATGACGACCGTGTCGCACCGGGGCGTGGTTTTGGGGCGCATCCACACAACAATATGGAGATCATCTCCTATGTGCTGGACGGCGCGCTGGAGCATAAAGATTCAATGGGCACCGGTTCGGTGATCGTCCCCGGTGATGTGCAGTTGATGAGCGCGGGCAGCGGCGTAACGCACAGCGAATTCAATCACTCGAAGAGCGACAACGTGCACTTCCTGCAAATCTGGATTGTACCGGGCGAACGCAACACCCAGCCGGGCTATCAGCAGATCTCCGTGCCAGAGAGCGAGAAACGCGGGCAACTGCGTTTGATTATCTCGCCTGAAGGGGAAGAGGGCAGCCTGAGCGTACGTCAGGATATCCGCATCTATGCCGGTTTCTTTAATGGTGCTGAGCAGCAGACTTTCGCACTGGATGCCGATCGTTACGCCTATATTCATGTGGCGCGCGGCAGCATCGAAGTGAACGGTGTGAAATTCAAAGAAGGTGACGGTGCGCGAGTGCGTAATGAGAGCGCATTGCACTTCGCCCAGGGCGATAACGCAGAGGTGCTGCTATTCGACCTGCGTCCGCTGGAAGTGAATCATCCACAGCGTTAAAACAAGCCAGGGCGTTTTACGGACGCCCTGAAGCCTATGCGTTTTGGTTGCTTAACGTCGGCATCAATGAGCAGCACGATGCTGCCTGTATCGCGCTCTGGCCGTTTTGCTTAAGCTTCAGTGAGCTTTCAATCAAGCTTCCATCTTGATGGGGAGTTGTCGAAGGGACGGACCAGGGTTCGCCCCTTATCAGCACCGCCTTACAACAGCGACTGCGGTGCGACCGGTTTGCCGGTTTTCAATGACTCCAGCGCTGCATCCGCCAGTAATAACGCCTGCAACCCATCATTCCCGCCGGGGTACTGGCCTTCGCCTTTTGCCAGCGCCTCAATGAGGGTCGCCAGTTCATTGCGGTAAGCATCGGCATAACGCTGCAGGAAGAAGTGCTGCGGCTTCTGCGCCACCACCCCGTTTGCCACGGATTTCACCAGCTGAGACTCCAGCTGATTCGTTACCTGCAACATTCCTTCGCTGCCGTGTACTTCAATACGCTGATCGTAGCCGTAGCTGGCACGACGGCTGTTGGTGATCACCGCCATCTTGCCGCTGGCGCAAGTGAGGGTGACAACGGCGGTATCGACATCGCCCAGCGCTTTAATTTCGGGATCAACCAGCGCCGCCGCGCTGGCGTACACCGATACCGGCTCTTCATTTAACAACCAGCGCGCCATATCAAAATCATGAATGGTCATATCACGGAACAGACCGCCTGAGACTTTAACGTACTCAGCAGGCGGTGCGCCCGGATCGCGTGAGCTGATGGTCACCAGTTCGGTTTCACCAATCTCGCCATCACGCAGACACGCCTGCAAATGCGCCATGCTCGGGTCAAAGCGACGGTTAAAGCCAACCATCAATGGCACGCCTGCTTCACGCACCGTGGCTAAACAGATCTGCACGCGCTGCAAACTTAAATCCACCGGCTTCTCACAGAAGATGGCTTTTTTGGCGCGCGCGGCGGCTTCAATCAAATCTGCATGGGTGTTAGTGGCGCTGCAAATCGCCACCAGATCAACCGAACTGTCCGCCAGAATGGTGTCGAGATCTGCCACTTTAGCGCCGTATTTCTCAGCCAGCGCATTGGCAGCAGGTGCGTGGACATCCATCACATACGCCAGACGACATTGCGGATGCGCGGCGATATTCCCAGCGTGGATCTGTCCAATACGGCCAGCACCTAAGAGAGCAACATTGAGCATTTTTTTAATTCCTATAAGGGCGACAGGTGATGGCGCTATTAAGCGTATTGGTGAAGTTTTAAGTCAAAGCAAAGCCTGAAACGGGTGCTGAAAGGATGAGGCCGATCACATGAAAATTTGAGGTTAATGACTTCAAATATAAGATTGTTCTCTGGATTCATGGAGTTATAACAATTTGATTATCAGTGCCTTATCAAGCTACTGTTTCATCCATGAGGTGAAGGACATCAGGAAATATCATGACGCTGCAAAACTGGAAATCGCCATCCATTAAAGCCATCGCGCAGGAAGCGGGCGTCAGTCCCGCCACCGTAGACCGCGTGATCAATGGACGGCAAGGCGTGCGCGAGGTGACGCGCAAGAAAGTTGAAAATGCCATGGTGCGGTTGGGGCTGAGTGACACAGAAGACCCTCGCGGAGCGGCAAAACGTATCGCGATTGTGTGTGAATCTGGCACCAGCTTCGTGGCTCAGCTTGAGTTTCATGCACGTGCGGTAATGCGCGAGCGTCCGCAACTTCACATCACACTGGATACGTTGCCGAGTGCGCAATTCCACGCTGACCGCTTTAGCAAGCTGATTGAACGCCGCGCTACTGAAGCCAGCGGCATTATTCTGGTGTGCCGCGATGACGTGAAGATCAACCGTGCGGTTAAAGCCGCCATTGATGATGGTGTGCAGGTGATTTGCCTCACCAGCGATCTGCCCAATTCGCGGCGTACTGCTTATGTGGGTATCGATCAGACCGCTTCAGGCGCGACTGCCGGTTGGTTTATGGGCCGCATGCTGCCGCCGCAGCAACCAGGCAATATTCTGCTGATTTGCAGTTCGACCTATCGCACCCAGGAGGAGCGCGAGATCGGCTTTCGTCGCGTGCTGCGAGAGGCTTTCCCGTGGCTGACGATTCGTGACCGCGTCAACATTAACGACGAAGCCGAAACCGCCTGGCACAGCGTGAAAAAGTGGCTGGAAGAGGGCAAACCGCTAGCCGGGATTTACAACACGGCGGGCGGTAACGAAGGCGTAGCCAAAGCGCTGGAGGCATTTGGTGTGCAAGATCAGGTGATCTTCGCCGGACATGAGTTGAGTGAATCGAGTCGCTTACTGCTGGAGAAAGGCACGATGGATATGGTGCTGGGACATGATATGCGGCGCGAGATCGAGCAGTGCCTGGCGATATTTGAGCAGCCGTTGAGTGAGCGCCTGCCGGAGGATGTGAAAACGCCGCTGCTGATTTATCACCGCTATTCTTATTTTTCTTGAACTTCAATCAGCTAGATTTCCAGTACCCTTGAAACATGCTTATTTTCAGCATGGTGTTGAAATATTGTGCAGCTGACGTATCATGTAGTTATGTTTCTACATTCTCAGGAGGCTGTTATGGGCATCTCAACAATTTCGAGCCGTTCGTTCAATCAGCAGGTATCAGCTGCGAAAAAACTGGCGGAGGAAGGCCCTGTATACATCACTGATCGCGGAGAACCAGCCCACGTATTGATGACGTTTGAGGAATATAAAAAGCTAACGGGTACACGACGCAATATCCAGGATGCACTTGCTATGCCCGGTGTCGCTGATATCGATTTTGATCCTCAACGAGTGGACATAGGCTTCAGGGATGTGGATTTTTCATGAGATATTTGCTTGATACCAATGTCATTTCGGAAATGCGTAAGGCAAGGACGCCCAAAATTGATCCACAAGTATCCAACTGGACGGATACGGTAGATGCGGGTGATATGTTCATATCAGCGACTACGATTATGGAGATCGAAAAAGGCATCCTTCAGGTGTTGCGAAAGGATGTGCGTCAGGGAGAAATGCTACGCGAATGGTTTGCATCAGTGGTATTACGTGAGTTTTCAGGCCGTGTACTGCCTTTTGATGCCGAAACTGCCATTTATTGTGCGAGACTCCATGTACCCGACCAACGTTCCGCGAATGATGCAATGATCGCGGCCACTGCCTTTCGTCATGATATGACTGTAGTTACGCGAAATACCAGGGACTTTGAAGGACTAGGCGTTATGTTGCTCAATCCATGGGAGTGGCAATAACATCATCAGAACACATTTAAGAACCGGAATAAAATAATAAGACTAATAAGACTAATAAGACTAATAAGACTAATAAGACTAATAAGACTAATAAGACTAATAAGCGATATGTGGCTATTTTAATTACAGGGTTATTTAATTGAGCGAAATCCGGCGCTGTTATTGACCGGTATCTATCAGCCTCGTATTTCTTATATCCAGGTCAATAACTGTATTATCGAACTAAATGTCATTTACCAACGTCAATGAATTATTAATGCAGAGGGGCTGAGCCTTCATTTGCTCTGGTAGTTTATCCATGTCCAACCCCATCGATTTCGCCCCTTGCGGCTTCAATCACCCGCTCTGAGTGTTTTGCCAACATATCCTGTGGGCGTTGACCACCAAGAAAGCTGTTCACTGACAAGAACCAGAACGCGATTCCCCAACCATCTTTATGATCTGCGAATATCTTCAACACCTCAGAGAGCGCTTTCAATGGTCGGAATTGCGTATTGCGATCCAGACCGTAATCCGGGAAGTAATCAATGCCATTGTGGTGAATCGCAAATATCTGGCCGCTTTTTTTCCATTTATTTGGTTGAGCGCTGGGATTGGTGGTACTCAAACCGGCTAACTGCGAGACATCAGCGGCTGTTAACCAGTTTCCGCTTTCCAACACGGCTTTACGTGCTTGCAAGAGCATTGCCGCTTCTTTCATCAGGTGTGGTGAGGCGGGGGCCTTGGGCAGCATCGATCCAACCAATATCTCGAGTGACTGCTTCTCCTGCCGTTCCTTAAAAATTTCAAACATGGTTGAAGCTACAGTAGAAATATTTTCTGTCAGCGTACTGAGCACGCGCAGGTTGCTGATGTTATCGAAGGACACCACTAATACCTGATTAGATTGAGATTTTCCTAACCGTGCTTTGACTTCTTTAGGGGTGCCAATCAATGTGGAAACCCCTCCATGTTGTTCGATGAGACTCATGGAGGAACTCCTGATTTGGTTATGTGGATTATTGAATATTATCATAACCTAAATAGCGCTCAACTGTCTGTGTGATTAATTTTTACCCACATTAAATCCCTCCTCGCAACTATCCCAAACCCAACAATTTATGACCTAAATTATCATTTAGAGCTAAATCCACACCCTTTAATGGGATTTCGTTCGAATCCTGATAACAGTTTTGCAACGAAATCGTTAGGATAGCGCCGTTTGGCTTTCTCCTCTTTTGTCTCAGCATCAGGTAACCCCATGAAACGACATTTTGCACCCGAAACCGTTTCTGTAGTTAAAAATGGAACCGGTTCCACCCGCAGGGAATTCCTGCTTGCCACACTCGGATTAACCGTGACCGGCGCGGTCGCAGCCCTTCCGGGGCGGGCGTTTGCGGCTAGCGTGATTCATGCCAGCGACGCGGTGAAACAGTTCGTTCGCATCTCGCAGGCGATCACCGAACACAAGCAACTGGATGTGGCTCTTGCCGCGCGCTTTTATGAAGTTTTGGCGCAGCGTGACACGCAATTTGTGCCGCGTGTTGCGCAGCTCGATGCGCTGATAACTTCAGAAATCACCGCCCAGGATTTCCTGGCTAAAGCCAGCAGCGCAGGACTGCACGATTTCCTCTATCAAATCGTCACGGCCTGGTACACCGGCACGGTAGGGGATGACTATCACGGCACGCTGGTGGCTTACAAACAGGCGCTGATGTACCAGACGGTCAGCGACGGTTTGGTGGTGCCGACTTACTGCGGCAATGGACCAATCTGGTGGACCGCACCGGTGCCGGATGAGCACGACGGTCATATCGAACAGTTGTAATTTCCTCAAAACTAAAACGACGAAAAATCATGAAAAAACCAACTTTTACTGCGCAAGGTGATGCCTCCGCGGACATTGTGATTGTGGGCTCAGGTGTGGTCGGTGGATTGATGGCGAACGAACTCGTCAGTCAGGGCTACTCGGTGCTGGTACTGGAAGCAGGTTTACGCATTGACCGCGCGCAAGCGGTAGAAAACTGGCGCAACATGCCGTTTGCGAATCGCGCTGGGTCAGATTTCCAGGGGCTGTATCCGCAGTCCAAATTCGCGCCCGCGCCGCTTTACTTCCCGCCGAACAACTATGTCAACGTGACCGGCCCTAACGCGTCCAGTTTTCAGCAGGGCTATTTGCGCACCGTAGGCGGCACCACCTGGCACTGGGCGGCATCGTGCTGGCGTCATCACCCGAGCGATTTTGTGATGCAGTCAAAATACGGTGTGGGGCGTGACTGGCCAATTAGCTATGACGAACTGGAGCCGTGGTATTGCCGCGCGGAAAATGAAATTGGTGTGGCGGGGCCAAACGATCCGCATATGCAGTCGCCGGTTGAACGCAGCCAGCCGTACCCGATGGATATGGTGCCGTTTGCCCACGGTGATAACTATTTCGCTAGCGTGGTGAATCCGCACGGTTACAACCTGGTGCCGATTCCACAAGGGCGCAGTACGCGTCCGTGGGAAGGGCGTCCAACCTGCTGCGGCAACAATAATTGCCAACCGATCTGCCCGATCGGCGCGATGTACAACGGCATCCACCACATTGAACGCGCCGAGCGGAATGGCGCAGTGGTGCTGGCCGAAGCGGTAGTTTACAAAATCGATACTGATGGCAATAACCGCATTACCGCCGTGCACTGGAAAGATGCGTCTGGCGCCTCGCACAAAGCTTCGGGTAAAGCGTTTGCCTTGGCCTGTAACGGTATCGAAACGCCGCGCCTGCTGCTGCTGGCCGCTAACGGTGGTAACCCGAACGGTATTGCCAACGGTTCTGATATGGTCGGCCGCAATATGATGGATCACTCCGGCTTCCACTGTTCGTTCCTCACCGAAGAACCGGTGTGGCTGGGACGTGGACCGGCGCAGAGCAGTTGCATGGTCGGCTATCGTGATGGCGAGTTCCGTCGTGATTACTCGGCCAACAAAATGATTTTGAACAACATCTCACGCGTAGTGGCCGCCACCCAGCAGGCGCTGAAAAAGGGACTGGTCGGCAAAGCGCTGGATGAGGAGATTCGCTATCGCTCAGTGCACAGCGTCGATATCTCGATCAGTCTTGAACCGCTACCGGATCCGGAAAACCGCTTAACCCTAAGTAAAACCCGTAAAGATCCGCACGGTCTGGCGTGCCCCGATATCTATTACGACGTCGGCGATTACGTGCGCAAGGGCGCGGAAGTGTCGCACGAACAGCTGGAGAAAATCGGCAAGTTGTTCAACGGCAAAGAGTTCGCCATCAGCAAAGGTCTTAATGCCAACAACCACATCATGGGCGGCGTGATCATGGGCAAAAGCGGCAAAGATGCAGTCGTGGATGGCAACTGCCGTGCCTTTGATCATGAGAACCTGTGGTTGCCGGGCGGTGGTGCGATCCCTTCCGCCAGCGTGGTTAACAGTACGCTGACCATGGCCGCGCTCGGTCTGAAAGCAGCACACGACATCAGCCTGCGCATGAAGGAGTTCGCATGAAGACGCTTCTTGCAGGTAGCCTGTTCGCGCTGATGGCCTTTGGCGCGCAGGCGGAAACGCTGGATGTGAATTTGCTGCGTCAGGGTGAACAGGTTGCCACCGCGTCTGATTGCCAGGCGTGCCATACTGCGCCGGGCAGCAAAACCGCTTACAGTGGTGGATACGGTATTGCATCACCGATGGGCACCATTTACGCCACCAATATCACGCCGGACAGCAGCGGCATCGGCAACTATAGCGAAGCGCAGTTCTCTGAGGCAGTACGTCATGGTGTACGTGCGGACGGGGCGCAGCTTTATCCCGCGATGCCATATACCTCTTACAGCATGATGACCGATGAAGATCTGCACGCGCTTTACTACTACATGATGCATGGCGTCAAAGCGCAGGCGCAGCACAACCCGCAGACCGATTTGCCATTCCCATTCAACCTGCGTTTTAGCATGCGTTTCTGGAACATGATGTTCGCCAACGACAAGATGTGGCAGAACGATGGCAGCAAAAGCGCGGAGTGGAATCGCGGTAACTATCTGGTGAACGGCCTGGCACACTGTAACACCTGTCATACTCCGCGCGGATTTATGATGCAGGAGCAGCAGGATCGTCCACTGGCTGGCGGACCGCTGGGCAGCTGGTATGCGCCAAACATCACGTCGGATGAGGTGAGCGGTATTGGCGGCTGGAGCGATGACGAGCTGGTGCAGTATCTGAAAACCGGACGCGCACCGGGCAAAAACCAGGCGGCGGGCGGTATGGCGGAAGCGGTTGAGCACAGCCTGCAGTATTTGCCGGACAGTGATTTGCACGCCATCGCCACTTATCTTAAAGGCACCACACCGATTCGTGATGAAGGCGACACTATTCCAGCCTTCAGCTACGGCGCGCCTTATGATGTGGAAAATAGCGTGCGTGGGCGCAATCCGAACAACGCCAATCACTCGCTGGACAATGGCGCGGCGCTGTTCAGCGGCAACTGCGCCAGCTGTCACCAGCCGGATGGCGCAGGCAGTGCCAATCAGGCTTATCCATCATTGTTCCACAACACGGCAACCGGGTTGCGTAATCCGAACAACCTGATCTCTGCCATTTTGTTTGGTGTGCAACGTGACACCGCCGATCATCAGGTGCTGATGCCGGGCTTCAGTTCGCCGACCTATGTCGACAAACTGAATGACCAGCAGGTCGCCGATATCAGTAACTTCGTGTTAGCGCATTACGGCAATGCCGAGGTTACCGTGACGGCGGGTGATGTGGCGTGGGTGAGAAAGGGCGGTCATCCACCGCTGCTGGCGCGTCTGCAACCGATGATGTTGCCGGGTATGATTGGTGGGATCATGGTGTTGCTGGTGGTGATTGTCGCGTGGCGCTTGATGCGTCGCAGGCGTGTAGATTGATTCCAGGTGCGCAAGAATGCGCACACTACAAACTGCATTAACCTCCGCAAGGTCGCCTCTTATGGCGACCTTGTTGCGTGTCATGTTACGGCATCAGGTTACACCAGCTATTTCAGCCACCAATCCTAATCAATCATCCCGCCAAAAATCGTATGGCTGCGCTTGATGGCTCTAAAACCGGAGAATTTTGCCCCTGCGATCACGCCGTAAGTAACACAGTTTCTTAACATTCATCCCAGTGATTAGGATCGCAATAATTATTACCAAACTCTCTTTAATAAGAAGCCATAGAGCTTACGCATGGTTGCGCAAAGAGAGAGGGCGTTATGCACGAGAAAATCCCCGGAACACGTTGGTATCGCGTTATTGCCCCGATTTTAATTACCTGCATCATCTCGTTTATGGACCGTGTGAACATCAGTTTCGCGCTGCCGGGCGGCATGGATCAGGACCTGGCGATCACCAGCCAGATGGCCGGTATGGTCAGCGGCATCTTCTTTATTGGTTACCTGTTCTTACAGGTACCAGGCGGACGGATCGCGGTGAATGGTAGTGGTAAACGCTTTATCGCCTGGTCACTTATCGCGTGGATGATAGTCTCTATCGCCACTGGCTTCGTCACCAACCACTACCAACTGCTGGCGCTGCGCTTTGTGCTGGGTATCTCCGAAGGCGGTATGCTGCCAGTGGTACTCACCATGGTCAGCAACTGGTTCCCGGAAAAGGAACTCGGGCGCGCCAATGCCTTCGTGATGATGTTCGCGCCGCTGGGTGGCATGTTTACCGCCCCGATTTCTGGCTACATCATCAACGTACTCGACTGGCGCTGGTTGTTTATTATTGAAGGCTTGCTGTCTGCCGCGGTGTTGCTGGTGTGGTGGCTGGTGATCGCCGATCGCCCGGAAGAGGCGCGCTGGCTCCCTGCCCGTGAGAAAGCGTATCTGTTACGGGAACTGGCCCGCGAGCGCGCCGCGCATCGCAGTGCTGCGCCAGTGAACAAAGCGCCATTAAAAGCGGTTTTCCGTAATTCTGGCTTGATGAAACTGGTGGCACTGAACTTCTTCTATCAGACCGGCGATTACGGCTACACGCTGTGGCTGCCGAGCATTCTGAAAAATCTCACCGGCACAAATATGGCGGGGGTAGGGTTGTTAGCGGCGATCCCGTTTGTTGCCACTATTCTGGGGATATATGCGATTTCGTGGCTCAGCGACCGTACAGGAAAACGCCGTTTGTGGGTGATGGTTTCCCTGTTCTGCTTCGCCGCTGCGCTGCTGGCATCGGTGGTGCTGCACAGCAATATCGTCGCGTCTTATATCGCGCTGGTGGTGTGCGGTTTCTTCCTGAAAGCGGCGACCAGCCCATTTTGGTCAATTCCCGGACGTATTGCCTCGCCAGAGGTGGCGGGAGGTGCGCGTGGCGTAATCAACGGGCTGGGTAATCTGGGCGGATTCTGCGGGCCGTACCTGGTCGGCATAATGACGATGCTATATGGGCAGAGTGTGGCGGTGTGCTGGCTGGCGGGATCGCTGGTGGTGGCCGGCATTATTACGGCACTGCTGCCGCGTAATTGCGATATCAATCCGTCAGCTCCACGTAAAATCGGGGCGGATGAGCGACTGATGAGCGTGAAATAAATGGGTGCGCTGCCGTTAGCAGCGCAACGCTTGCCACGCAGACACCATTTTAGAGTGGCACGTAAAGTTCATTAGTAACGGCGTGCCAAATTCTTCATATTCAAATTTATCGAAGATTTTTTCCTTTCCAAACCCCAATTATTTGAATAAATCACCCCGCATCGGCATGTCTTATTGCTGGTGCGTAAGCATTCCGCTAAGAACACGCAAGCAAAATGAAATAACCCTGCGCGGCAAGATATGAAAGGTGTATGATTTTTTTGAGACTTAAGTCCAATGTAAATCAGAAAAAACCTAATTCATTGCAACATTGCGTGAGTATTCGTATGCCACTTACTAACGCCAGGGTACTTAATCTGGGAACGACTTCGCTCGTGCTGTATTCAGATTGCCAATATACCGTAGCCGGCATTTCAGCCATGATGCGTGAGAGATTTCCACAGCAACCAACCGGCAGTACCATCATTATCGTTAATGCCTGCTCGATGTCTCTGGAGGCAAGAATGAATGATGTTTTCGTATTAAGAAAAAGATACGGCGAACGCGCATTTATTTTTGTGCTGGCGCAGGATAACGACAATTACGAGATCTATTCTCGTATTCATTTTGTTTCGCTGAGATCTTCAGCCAATGCACTACTGTGTTACATCATGAGTGCGGTGATACTGCATGAAAGTAGAGCCGTCAGGTTATCGCTACAAAGTATGCAAATCATCTACATGAAATCATTGGGTGTTGAGATTGCGGATATTGCATCGCTGATGAACAGAAGTTATTCAACGATAAAAAACAACTTTTCATACTGCAAAAGGCGTTTGCATATCAGGAGTTCATTCTCTGAGCGAGCACTGATCTATATTGCGAAAGGTATTGTCTGTAAACAATAATAAGGCGGGTCATGTCACAGCTGGTTTTGGTTTTTGTATTATGTTTAGTGCTGGCATTTTCGATTTATGCCATCGTTCATGGCAAAAAGAAAAAGCGCTTTTACAGCAGAAAAATTTCAAGTCGCCGCTAAATTCGGCAGCAAAATTGAATCGCCCAGTTACCGCGAGTTGGTTGCTGGGCGCCTTGTCAGCAAAAGCGCTTAATACCTCGCCATGTGGAAAATTTCCGGAGAAGTCAGGTCGAGAGCAGGGCGCGCTTAAACGAGAAAATATGAGCCCGTGCGGCATCGGCCGCTCGTTGCGTGTCACCGGATTCCAGTGCGTCAATAATCTCATTATGCTCCGCAATGACTTCATCCATATGGACAACATTGGACAACGTTGTCGCCCAAAAGCGCTGTGCCTGCGCATGAATCACACTCAGAATATCTGACAGCCGACTGTTTCCGGCGATATCGGCCAGCACCTGATGAAATTCGCGATCCAGCAACATCATTTCTTCGCGACTACGTGATTCGCTCGCTCTGGCGATTTGCTGGTTTAGTTCGCGCAACTGTTGAATGTGTGAATCAATGACTTTCTGACTGGCTAGTTCAACACACAGGGTTTCATTGACCAATCTCACCTCAATTAACTCCAGTGCATCATCTATCGACAAAGGTGCCACCATCACGCCTTTGCGCGGGATGATCTGCAACAGCCCCTCGGTGGCCAGCCGATGAATCGCTTGATTGATCGGCGTCCGACCCATTGCCAAATCATCCATCACCTGAGCGGTATTTAAATACTCCCCTGGTTTGTAGCGAAGCGTGATGAGCTTGTGCCTGAACGCCAGATAAGCCTGTTCATTTAAAGAGAGGCTCTTTTCCCGGCTGGCTGGGTTCACATTTTCAGTAACTGACTCACTCATCACGACGTTCCTTTTTTTGCCAATGAGACATATTACACAAAAATCTGGCATGAAAATCGCTAGTTTGAAAACACAGTGAAATTTCACAGTGATTTTTCAAATGGAGATCATCACATGCACCTTCAGTTCACAACCGGCGATAAAGCCGCTAGTACGCTCGATGTCGAAGTTTCCCATTTCATTATTGCGGGTTGGGCCGGACGCGATAGTGATGCGGTGTTGCACCATATCAGGGAGCTTGAGGCACTGGGTGTGCCCGCTCCCGGTGCAGTACCGTTGTTTTACCGCGTTGCGACCAATCAACTGTGCCAACAGCCACTGCTGGAAGTGGTCGGCGATGAAACCTCCGGGGAAGCTGAGCCCTTTGTGTTTTTCCATCGGGGCGAATGGTGGGTCTCCCTCACTTCAGATCACACCGATCGTTATCTGGAAACCTTCAGCGTTGCCCTCTCGAAACAGGCCTGTATTAAACCGGTTGCCAGCAAAGCCTGGCGCATGAGCGAGGTGGTTGAGCACTGGGATACGCTGGAGCTGACCTCGTGGATAAAAGAGCAGGGCGAATGGGTGGTTTATCAGCAGGGTACGCTGGCCTCATTACTGACACCACAAGATCTGCTGTCCCGCTATCTGAACGACAGCCCGGCTAAAGAAGGATTGGCGATGTCCTGCGGCACGCTGGGTGCGATTGGCGGTATTCGTCCCTCCAGTGAATTCCGCATGGCGCTGCACGATCCCCAATTGAACCGCACGCTGGAACACGCTTACTGCACTGGCGCGCTGCCAGTGGTCGCTTAAGGAGCATGCTCATGACCACACTCTGGGAAGTCAGTCAGCAGCTTCAGGCAGGAAATGCCTCTCCTGAAGTTTTCACTGAATCGGCATTGCGCGCAGCGCAGGATCCGTTAAAAGAGGGGAATCTTGTTTTCACCACCCGCTATGCCACCCAGGCCGCTCAACAGTCAACAGCAGCGAGTGCACGCTGGCAAACCCAGCAAGCCCTCAGTGCTATTGATGGGCTGCCTGTCAGCATCAAAGATCTGTTTGATGTGCAAAGCGAGCCAACCACGGCGGGTTCACATTTGCTCCTGAATGCAGAACCGGCGGCAGCGAATGCCCATGTAGTCGATCGCTTACATCACGCAGGGGCGGCGATTGTCGGTAAAACCAACATGACCGAATTTGCCTTTTCCGGGTTGGGCATCAATCCGCATTACGGCACGCCGGCCAATCCGTGGCGTCGCGAAGACAAACGCATTCCGGGTGGTTCTTCTTCTGGTGCGGCTGTCGCCGTGGCAGACGGCATGTGCCTGGGCGCTATCGGCACTGACACGGGTGGCTCGGTGCGCATTCCTGCTGCGCTATGCGGCTTGACCGGCTTTAAACCCACCGCGAATCGCATCAATCAGGTGGGTACGTTACCGCTCTCTACTTCGCTCGACAGTATTGGCGTAATTGCCCATGACGTACGCAGCTGCTGGCTGCTGGACAGCGTTATCGCAGAACAGCCGCTGGAACTCCAGCAGCTTAAGTTGTGCAATGCGCGTTTCGCCATCCCGCAGACCCGCGTGTTGGATGGACTCGACGAAGACGTTGCGCTGGCCTGGAAGCACGCTATCGCGGTGCTGGAACAGGCGGGGGCCACCCTCATTGCACTGCCGCTTGAAGAGCTGGATGAGTTGAACATTATGAATGCGCGTGGCGGCATTACTGCTTACGAGGCATGGCAGTGGCATCAACAATCCGCACTGGCGCAACCCGAAGCTTACGATCCCCAAGTGTTAGTGCGTGTGCAGCGTGGCAGTTTGCTGACGGAGCAAGATGCCCGTGAACTTCTTCAACAGCGAAAAGCGTGGCAGCACCGCATCAATAGCGCGCTGGCAGACTTTGACGCCTTACTCATGCCCACCGTTCCGCGTATCGCACCGACCCTCGCTTCTCTGGAGGATGCGCAGCAGTACATGGAGGTTAACGCGCTAATGCTGCGTAACACCAGCGTAATCAACATGCTGGACGGCTGTGCGCTCTCTTTACCCTGCCATCAAACCGGTTGTGCGCCGGTTGGCCTA
Organism: Type-E symbiont of Plautia stali; assembly: GCF_059731115.1. NCBI lineage: Bacteria > Pseudomonadati > Pseudomonadota > Gammaproteobacteria > Enterobacterales > Enterobacteriaceae > Type-E symbiont of Plautia stali. The sequence continues at coordinate 792,765 of NZ_AP035907.1, read as the reverse complement.
AGCCTTGCTTCTGTTCATGGTGATGACGCCCACTTAATCAGCTGGTCGCTCGCCGTGGAAACTGCCCTCAACTGGAGATCCTGATGATGACTCAACCCCACGGCATGCTGTTTGTTGCTACCAACATTGGCGCTGAAGACGAAGCAGACTTCAACCAATGGTATGACCATGAACATGTTGAAGAGCGCGTCGCGATCGCTGGCTTCCTGACTGGAACGCGCTATCAAGCAATCAATGCTGAGCGCAAATATCTTGGTCTGTATGAAACCGAGGCGCTGGAAGCCTTTACCAGTGCGGATTATCACGCAGCCTTCACTCGCCAGACCGAATGGTCAGTGAAGAACCTGCAAAGGATGGTTAATCCCATGCGTCGGGTCAGCGCGATCACCCATAAGCATGGCAAAGGGACCGGCAGCCATCTGGCGGTGGTGATGCTGAAAGCGCTGGATGCCAGCGTGTTGACTGCGTGGCAGCAGCAAATTAGCCATACCCCGGGCTATGTTGCCTCCGGTTTACTCACCCCGGATGTGGTGCTCAGTTCTCCGTTGCCAATGGAGAACAAAGAACAGCGTCAAATGCTGCCCATGCTGCTGATTCACTGCAGCGATGCATCAAGCTGTGACCAGCTGGCCGCACAGGCGGCGGAACTGATGATGGGCGATGTTCAACGCTATGCCTTTAGCTGGCAGTTAACCAAACAGGAGTTGGCACATGGCTAATACAGACTCTTCATTGCAGCAGACGGTGCGTGATAAGCGCACGGCGTCGAAAACCGGGCGCCTGGCCGCGGCCAGTTCCATCGGCACAGCGCTGGAATGGTACGACTTCACCGTTTACAACATCATGGCAGCCTTGGTGTTTAATCATGTGTTCTTCCCCAGTTTTGATCCGCTGGTTGGCACCATTCTGGCGTTTTCGACCTATGCGGTAGGTTACATTTCACGTCCGCTGGGCGGTTTTGTGTTTGGTCATCTGGGGGATGTCGCAGGGCGCAAAGCCGTGTTGATCATCACGCTGGTGATCATGGGCGTCACCACCGCCTTAATGGGCTTGCTGCCAGGCTATGCGGTGTGGGGCATCTGGAGTCCGGTGCTGTTGGTCGCGCTGCGTTTTGTGCAGGGTATTGCACTGGGCGGAGAATGGGCGGGTGCCGTTTTACTGTCGATGGAGCACGGTGATGCTGATAAACGTGGGCGTAATGCATCTTTTGCACAGGTGGGGCCTTCCTGCGGAACCTTGATTGGCACCGGGTTTATCACCCTGGTGACGGTGATGATGAGCGGCGATCAGTTTCAGGCATGGGGCTGGCGCATTCCATTCCTGCTGAGTCTGTTGCTGGTGCTATTTGGATTGTGGCTGCGCCGTGGGGTGGAAGAGACACCGACCTTTGTCGCGATGCAGGCTGCGGAAAAAACGACGCATACGCCACTGAAAGAAGTGTTTGTCAACTATCCGAAACAGCTGCTGATTGCGGGGGGATCGCGTATCGGTTCCGATGTGCTGTACGCGCTGGTGGTGGTATTTACCCTGACGTACGTCACCACCGTATTACAGCTGCCACGCCCGCTGGCCTTGATGGCCACGATGTTGGGCGCAATAGGGAATGCGATCACCGTCCCAATGTTCGGCGCGCTATCAGATAAATGGGGACGCCGACCGGTTTACATCACGGGTGCTGTATTAGCTATCGTCTGGTCTTTCGTGTTCTTCGTGTTGTTAGACAGCACGCAGCCGGTGCTGATTGTGCTGGCGGTGATAGGGGGGCTGCTGATCCATGCAATCATGTATGGACCACAAGCCGCATTCGTTACGGAACAGTTTCCCAGCCACGTTCGCTATGCCGGGTCATCACTGGCTTACACGCTGGCAGGTATTGTCGGTGGAGGGTTTGCGCCGTTGATTATTACTACGCTGTATAAAGAAATGGGCAGCACGCTGTGGGTGTCGCTGTATGTCACGCTGGCATTGTTGATCACGCTGTTTGCCGTGTGGAAGGCAAAAGAGACGGCACATAAGCCGTTGTAACTAAGTGGATTACGGCAGTCATTGAGTGTGGGTGGCCTTAGGGCCGCCCACAGCTACCTGACATTATTCACATCTCAACCCCTTACTCCTCCCAAAGCAGCGGTACACAATTCTCCCCATCAATCGTTGACCAACCGCAAATTTCCATCATCTCAATCATTACTCTCAGGCTAACAATCCCACTTTCAGGTTGATTGATGGCATCACCGCTTAAGACCACACTTTCCTGCGTTGACGTAATCAAGCGATTCGCTCATTCAGGAGGTTAGTCATGTCATCAGGACAACAAACGGCGCGGGTGTGGAATACGCGCCGTACCGAGAAACAACGGCGACAGGCGTCGTTGCCGGTGCAGGGCAAAGTATTACCCACCGATCAAATGGTTGAGATGCTGGAAAAATTAATCTCGCCTGGCGACCGCGTCGTACTGGAAGGCAATAACCAAAAACAGGCCGATTTCCTCTCACGTATGTTGGCCGAGGTTAACCCGAAAAAGGTGCACAATCTGCATATGATCATGCCGAGCGTGGGTCGCAGTGAACACCTCGACATCTTTGAAAAAGGCATCGCCCGCAAGCTCGATTTCTCCTTTTCCGGCACGCAAAGTCTGCGTATTTCGCAGCTACTGGAAGACGATCAGCTGGAAATCGGCGCGATTCATACCTACATCGAACTCTACTCTCGCCTCTACGTAGACCTCGCACCGAATGTCGCGCTGATCGCCGGATACAAAGCTGACCGTAAAGGCAATCTCTACACCGGGCCAAGTACCGAAGACACGCCAGCACTAGTCGAAGCGGCTGCTTTCCACGACGGGATTGTGATCGCGCAGGTTAACGAACTGGTGGACGACGAGTGTGATCTGCCGCGCGTGGATATTCCTGGTTCGTGGATCGACTACGTAGTAGTAGCTGACAACCCCTTCTTTATCGAACCGCTGTTTACCCGCGACCCGCGTCTGATCAAACAGGAACACATCCTGATGGCGATGATGGCGATCAAAGGCATCTACGCCGAACATCAGGTGCAATCGCTCAATCACGGCATTGGTTTCAATACCGCCGCTATCGAACTGCTGCTGCCGACCTACGGTGAACAGCTCGGCCTAAAAGGCAAAATTTGTAAACACTGGACGCTGAACCCGCACCCCACCTTAATTCCCGCCATCGAAAGCGGCTGGGTCGAGAGTGTGCACTGCTTCGGTGGTGAACTGGGGATGGAAGAGTACATCCGCGCGCGCCCGGATATCTTTTTCACCGGGGCCGATGGTTCGATGCGCTCTAACCGCGCCATGTGCCAGCTGGCAGGTCAGTATGCCGTCGATATGTTTATTGGCTCAACGCTGCAAATCGATGGCCTGGCAAATTCCTCAACGGTTACGCGCGGTCGCCTTTCTGGCTTCGGTGGTGCGCCAAATATGGGCCACGATCCGCACGGTCGTCGCCATGCCACTGCCGCCTGGCTGGCAATGAAAAATGGCGAAGATGCCATGGAACGCGGCCGCAAGCTGGTGGTGCAGATGGTGGAAACCTTCCAGGCAGGCGTGAAGCCGACCTTCGTAGAAAAACTCGATGCCATTGAAGTGGCGAAAAACTCTGGAATGCCGCTGGCGCCGGTAATGATCTATGGCGATGACGTCACGCATGTGCTGACCGAAGAAGGTATTGCCTATCTGTATCGCGCGCAGGATCTCGAAGAGCGTCGGGCGATGGTGGCGGCGGTGGCAGGTATTACCGATATCGGACTGGGCGTGGATGCCAAACGCGTCGCTGAACTGCGTCGTAGCGGCAAAGTGGTGTTCCCGGAAGATCTTGGGATTCGCCGATCTGATGCCACGCGTTCGCTGCTGGCGGCCGGTAGCGTGGCCGATCTGGTCGAGTGGTCGGATGGCCTCTACAACCCACCGGCAAAATTCCGGAGCTGGTAATGAAACGACTTGCGCCGCAATCGGTTGAAAGCCACCTGCATCAACTGGCACAGCACGCCACCGATTGCCTGATCGAAGAAGTGAACCTGACGCCCAAGCCGGGGCTGGTGGATCGTCGCGGCAGCGGCGCACATCAGGATCTCTCGCTGGCGCTGATGGAGCGTTCTGCCCGCAGCCTGACCCCGACCTTTTATGCGCTGGCGCAACAGTGCTGGCAGCGTCCAGCGGATATCGCACTGCGCGAAACCGTGGGCCGCCTTGGTCGCGAAGGGGAGCGTCAGATGATGGCTGCCACCGACGGGGTGAATACCCATCGTGGCGCCATCTGGGCATTAGGTTTGCTGGTCAGCGCGGCGGCGATGCGCGGCGGTGAGGCTAGCAGCGATCAACTCTGCACTCGTGCCGCTGAACTGGCTTGTTTACCGGATCGCCACGCACCCAAAACCTTCAGTAAAGGGTTACGTGCCGTGCATCGCTTTCAGGTGCCGGGCGCACGTGAAGAAGCGCAACAGGGCTTTCCGCATATCATGCAGCTGGCATTGCCGCAGTTGCAGCGCAGTCGAGAAGCCGGGGCCGATGAAACCGAGGCGCGGCTCGATGCGCTGATGGCGATTCTGACCTCGCTCAGTGATACCTGCGTGCTCAACCGTTCAGGCATGAACGGTTTGCTGACCTTACAACGTGGTGCGCACGCGGTATTACAGGCGGGTGGCACTGCGCACATAGCGGGTCGTCAGGCTTTACAACAACTGGATAGCGCGATGCTGGCGCTGAATGCGTCTCCAGGCGGCGCGGCTGATTTACTCGCCGCCACGCTGTTTATCGATCGCGTCAGCATCGCCACTCATTGATTAAGAGGTTGCTATGGAAAAGATAACGTTGTCTTACCCGGCACGTCGCACGCTCAGCGGACAAGCGCTGGCTGGCGTGGTGGGCTCAGGAGATATGGAAGTCATTTATCGCGCGGATAACAGCGCCTTGCTCAGCGTGGCGATCACCACCTCGGTGGATAACAGCAAAGCGCGTTGGGATGCGTTGTTCAGCCGCCTGGCGGAACTGACTGAGCTACCGGCGGGCCAACTGGTGATCCACGATTTTGATGCCACGCCGGGCGTTGCGCGTATTCGCATCGAACAGGTGTTTGAGGAGGTGAACCATGCGTGATGACAGCAGCTTTATCGAATCACGCGCCCGTCAGCGTGCGCTGGCATTGCTGGACAGCGGCAGTGCGCGCGAACTGCTCGATCCGTTCGAAGGCGTGATGTCTCCCTGGCTGGAGAAACAGGGCATTGTGCCACAAGCCGATGACGGCATGGTGGTGATGAAAGGCACGCTTAACGGCAATCCCACCGTGGTAATTGCCATTGAAGGCACCTTCCAGGGCGGCAGCATGGGGGAAGTCTCCGGCGCAAAAATGGCGGGTGCACTGGAGCTGGCGGCTGAAGACAACCGCAACGGCATTCCGACGCAAGCCATATTGTGTCTGGAAACCGGTGGTGTGCGGTTGCAGGAGGCCAATTTGGGGCTGGCGGCGATTGCGGATATTCACGCCGCCATCGTCGATCTGCGTCAATACACACCGGTGATTGGCATTGTTGCCGGGACCGTTGGCTGCTTTGGCGGAATGTCGATTGCCGCCGCGCTGTGCAGCCATTTGATTGTGACGCGTGAAGCACGTCTGGGATTGAATGGCCCGCAGGTGATTGAGCAGGAAGCGGGCATTGATGAGTATGACTCGCGTGACCGCCCATTTATCTGGAGCATGACCGGTGGCGAGATTCGCTATCAAAGCGGGCTGGTCGATGCGCTGGTGTCAGACGGTGTCCAGGCGATGAAAACGGCAGTGGATGCAGCGTTGGCGCAAGGGGTTCCGGCACAGCATCGCAGTGAAAACTATGCATTTTATCTTGAGCGTTTAAGCCATTTCGATACCGCTCAACAGGCCAGCACAGCCACCATTCATCAGGTCTTCCATCCGGAGGTGAAATCATGAGCGCACACAACAGTCGGGGTGAGCTGTGGCTCAGCCAGTTAACCGGCGGCGCTGCCCGCCACACTGGGCTTTGCCCGTCCGTGCAGGTCGCGGATGCCGAACTCAATGGCGAAACCGCTCGTTTCATTGCTGTCGTTCCGGATGCGCACAATCGCTATCCACGCGCTGCGCAAGGCGAAGTCGGTTTGCTGGAAGGCTGGACGCTGGCAAAAGTGGTGCAAGAGACCATTGCGGAAGACGCCGCAAACGCAGTGAAGCGACCCATCATTGCGGTGATTGATGTGCCAAGTCAGGCTTATGGCCGCCGTGAAGAGGGCTTTGGTATTCATCAGGCACTGGCGGGCGCTGCGGGTGCTTATGCACAAGCGCGTCTGGCCGGGCATCCGGTGATTGGGCTGATCGTGGGTGAGGCAATGTCCGGCGCGTTTCTGGCGCACGGTTATCAGGCCAATCGACTGATCGCGTTTAACGACCCGGCCGTGCAGGTGCACGCCATGGGTAAAGCCTCGGCGGCGCGTATCACCCTGCGCACCGTGGAAGCGCTGGAGAAACTTGCAGCCAGCGTACCGCCGATGGCCTATGACATTGGTAATTACGCCACGCTCGGCCTGTTGTCATCTCTGCTGGACATCACCCATCCGGATGCGCCGACGGCCGAAGAGGTCACGCGTGTTAGAGCCACGCTGGCGGAAGCGATTGACGATACGCGCCGTGTGCCGGGTCGAGGTTCGCGCCTGGCGGCACCGAATCGTCAAAGCTCGGCACTGGTGCGCGAACGTCTGCGCGCTAGTTGGTAATACCCTAATAATAAAAAGCATTAAATCAACCTGCCGGCTGTCAGTATGCCGGACGCACGCGGCGTCCGGCCTCTGCGGCAACTGATAAATTCAACACCATCGCGTCAGTACTCACTCTTTTAATAACAAACAGGTGATTTATGACTTACGTGATTCTGCATGCTCTGGCTCCGATCTTCATTATCATGTTGCTCGGATTCTGGGCCGGCAAAGCCAAAATGGTTGATAACAAGAACGTCTCTTTACTGAATATTTTTGTGATGGATTTTGCACTGCCCGCCGCGTTGTTTAGCGCCACGGTACAAACGCCGTGGAGCGGGATTGTGGCGCAGATGCCGCTGATTGTGGTGCTGACGCTGGCGATGTGGGTGGCCTATGCGGTGCTCTATTTTGTTGCCACTAAAATCTTCAAAAAGTCGCCACAGGATGCGGCTGTATTGACGCTGACTGTGGCGTTGCCTAATTACGCAGCGCTAGGTTTACCCATCCTTGGCAGCGTGGTAGGAGAAGGTTCGGCGACATCGCTCTCTGTTGCCGTCTCCATTGCCTGCGGTTCGGTGCTGATGACGCCTTTCTGCCTTCTGATTCTGGAGCGTGAAAAAGCGCGCACCGCCGGGGAAACACAGCGTTCAACACTGGCGATGCTGCCGGTGTTGATGTGGCGTTCGGTGAAAAAACCGATTGTACTGGGACCGCTATTAGGCGTGGTGCTGTCAGCCATTGGCATCAAAATGCCGGATTTGGTGCTGGCCGCGATTAAACCGCTCGGTCTGGCTGCCACCGCCGCCGCACTGTTCCTGACCGGGGTGATCCTCTCGGCACGTCAGCTGAAAATCAACAGCATGGTGATCAGCTCGACAGTGACCAAACTGCTGATCCAACCGTTACTGGCGTGGGGCATTGTGATGTTGTTTGGTTTGCACGGCACCGTCGCGATCACCGCGATTCTGATGATTGCGCTGTCAGCCGGTTTCTTTGGTGTGGTATTTGGTAATCGCTTTGGTGTGCAGTCACCGGATGCCGAAGCGGTACTGTTACTGAGTTCGCTGCTGTCGATTGTGTCACTGCCGCTGTTTATTAGCCTAACTTCAGGAATGTAATCATGAATATCCGCCCACACGATCTGCTCTGGCTGCACGCTGATACCACGCTGCTCGACATTAAGGAAAGCTGGGTGGCGCAACAGTGGAACGCTCAGCAGCCGGTCGTGGTGCGGCGTGATGTGATGCAGCAGGATCGCATTCCGATTGGCGTGCGTGGCAGTGCTCGCCATCAACGGGCGGCGGGATGGGTGCGGGAGCAGGATGTGCTGCGGATTGATACACCGGAGGGGCTACTGGCGCATGCAAGCGATTCTGTGTTTCGCGCATTACCCACGGTTGAGGCAGTGATGCAACTTCATCAGCAGCGCTGGTCATGGTCGTGGGGCGTGACCGGCAGCACGGGATTTGCCTTAACGACCGGATTGCCGGTGCTGCATGCCTCGAGCGATCTCGACCTGTTAATTCGCGCACCGCAGCCGTTGCAGGCGGAGGAGGTGACGGCCTGGCAGCAACAAGTGTCACGTTTGCCCTGTCGGGCTGATACCCAGGTGGAAACGCCGGTGGGTGCCTTCGCGCTTAATGAGTGGCTGCGCGAGGGGCGCGTGTTGCTGAAAACCGCACGCGGTCCACGCCTGACACATCTTCCCTGGACGGAGGAAATCGAATGAAAACGCTGTTCACTTTTCCGGGGCAGGGCACGCAACGGCCTGGCATGTTGCAGTCGCTGCCACGCGATAAGACCTGGCAGGTAGCGCATCAGGTGCTGGGTGATGAACTGATGCAGCTCGATTCGGCTGTCGCACTGCAACATACGCGCGCAGTGCAGCTGGCGCTACTGATTGCGGGCGTGTCAGCAGCGCGCCAGCTGATCGCCAGCGGAGTGCAGCCCGATATGGTGTGTGGTCTGTCGATTGGTGCGTATCCTGCGGCGGTGATAGCCGGTGCTTTGGATTTTACCGATGCTCTGCACCTTGTGGCGTTACGCGGTGAACTCATGGAGCAGGCGTATCCGCAGGGCTATGGTTTGACGGCTATCAGTGGGATGACGCTGGCGCAAGTTGAAGCGCTGGTAGATGGACAAAACAGTTTCATTGCCAACATTAATGCCGAAACACAGATTGTGATTGCGGGAAGCGATAGTGCCATGGCCGCAGTGGCGCAGCGGGCGCTGGCGCAAGGGGCACAACGAGCGCAGCGGCTGGCGATCAGCGTGCCTTCACACTGTGCGTTACTGGATAGTCCCGCGCAGCAACTCAAAGCCGCTATCGATAAAGTCAGGTTGCAACGCTCGCAATTCGCTTTTCTCAGCGGCAGCAGCGCCCGCGTTCTCTGGCAGCCGGAACGTATTGCCGACGATCTGGCGATGAACATGGCGCGCAGCGTGCGCTGGCATGAAGCGATGGTGGCGGCGAAAGAACGCGACGTGCGTCTGGTGATTGAGATGCCGCCCGGCGAAGTGCTGACGGGCTTAACGCGTAGTGTGCAGTGCCAGGGCGAGTGTATCGCCCTTGAGCGCAGCGGCGCTGAAGTGGCGCTGCGTCTGTTTCAGCGGCTGGCACGCTGAACCTTTTCCTGCAAACTCAGGGCGAACATACGCCCTTCAGCCACCAGTGCCAGCAGATTTGGATCATGTTCGCGGTTGCGCGGAAACACGATAGCGATCTGCTGTCGCATTTGATACGGCTCGGCTAAGCGGAGAAAACGCAGATCGTTTTCATACTGCTTACGCATCCTGCCCGGCACCAGCGAATAGCCCATGCCGGCCTGCACCAGACTGAGCATCGAGAAGATGTCATTCACGCGTGTGACGATGTTGGGCTCAAAACCGGCTACGTGGCAGGCTTCCTGAAATCCGGCAAAGGTAGCAAAGCCTTCTGCCAGCGAGACAAAGGGTTTATCGCTGTAGCGACGCAGGTCGATATCTTCCTCGCTTTTATCGCCGTGGCCCGCTGGTACGGCGAGGAAGATGTCATCCTGAAACAGCGCCACCTGCTCAAAAATCTTTTCATCGATCTCGGCTTCGCTGACAGAAATGATAATCGCATCCAACTGATTATCTTTCAGCGCGCGCAGCAGCAAATCATTGGAGCCCATGGTGAGGTTGAGTTCTAACTCGGGGCGGCGCAGTTTCATTTTCATGATCAGACGCGGCACGGTTTCCAGCGACAGAGAATATAAGGTGCCCACACGCAGATGCCCCAGACCGATACCTGCAGTGCGTCGTGTTTCATCAATGCCCTGACTCAGCGTGGCCAGCGCTTCCCGGCTGTATTCCAGCAGCGTCGTAGCGGCGGGCAGTGCCACCAGGTTGCGGCCTTTATGTTCAAACAGCGGACAGTGCAAACTCTCTTCCAGCGTGTGTAGCGCACGATGCACGCTCACGGTGCTGATCCCCAGCGTTTCTGCCGCTCTTGCGAGGTTTTCCGTTTCCATGTAGCAGCTGAAAATCAGCAGCTTGCGAATGGTGAGATCATTGTCGAGGGTAAGTTTCATGCCGGTTTCATATCGTCATCAGAGAGGGCACTATAACGTTAAGCCGCGATGCGGGTTAGCCAAAAACGGGTATGTAAGATGTATGTCGGCCTCACTACTAACATGGCCGCCCCTGACGGATCCACTGCTCCGTTAGCGATATTGATAGACGATACCGGGCACAATTTAACGTACTTAATATGCGTAGCTCGTTCTGTAAAAGCTGCATAAATCGCGCTCTGTCTTCAGGAACAATATCAATCACCTGCATCGCAGACTCAATATTCTGACCCTCTGCAATGATTAAGCGAATAGTGGTGTTTAAATCTTCTCTGTGACGAAGTCTAAACGGATCCGGAACGCCCATGGCTTCCAGTGTGACGGCATAGCGTTTGATTGAACGACGATATAAATGTTCGAACAACTCAACGGCTAAAGTCACGTCACGTTTTTCATAAATCCCCATCATCGCGTAGGCATAGCTTGTGACATCAGCATCAAGAAAGGAGAGTGGAGCACTGTTGTAAATCATAAGCGGAATATTCGCGGCCAGCCTGCTGGTTCTTTTGTTTCCATCTTCGAAGGGTTGCAGATAAGCGATATTGACCCATAGGAAAAAGGCTGACTCCACAGGATTATTAATCAGCCGTGCTTTTTTGATAATAATGTCGAACATTTCCTGTAATAAGAAAGGTGCCTGTAGTGGAGTGTAGGTGGTTCCCGAAATATTCACGATTTTGCGTCTGATCGCTCCCAACTCGTCAGGATTTGACAGTAAATCATGCATCAATAAGGCATGCAGGTTACTGATTACCGGTCCAGTTAATCCAGATTCAGGGACTGCATCGACCAAAAACTCAATTGCCTGTTTATGGTTAAGCAGCATGACGGCATCCAAATCATTCGAAGCCGCGCCACTTTTGAACAGTTCTTCTGTGGCCAGCAATGAATATCGGTTTCCTTCAAGTTGAGAGGATGACCAGGACAAATCAATGAGCAATTGCTCCAGAACTTTTCGCGCGTAGGTACCAGCGGGCTGTTGCCCTGCCATTTTGCCTTCATTCATTAAGGCCAGGGCTAGCGTTTGAGGCAGTAGGAACGTTTCGTTTGGAATATAATTGTCCACGAAGCTTCGGTCATACCCGGAAATATCCCTGACTGACAGAGGTAAGTTTAGATATTGATGCAATGATTGAGCTGTAGTGAGGGAAGAAGAATGATATTCAGGGGTCTTCTCTGTCACCGATGAACCGGATTGGGGCAGCTTGTTAATGGGCGCCTGCGCGGTATACCGAGTCCCTCGTCCTACGCCATGCCGGGTAATTTTGCTTTGACCAAGCAAAACCTCGATATGCCGTTTGATCGTTGAACGACCCACACCAAGACGGCCCGCGAGGTCACCGGAACTAAGCGAAGACTCGGCACTTGCGATAGTTGAGAGAATTTGGTGTTGAAGGTTTGAAAGATCATCTGGGGAGGTTGGCTGGATCAAAATCGTATGCCTCTGGGATTAGCTTAAAATCCATAAATCAGAAATCTACCTGGCCCGTGCTTTGCACTCGCTGAAAGCTTAAGACCAGGTAGATTTGTGGCCCATATTGAACGTTAATGGCCCACGGCATCATAATTTATGGCCCACCCCGAACATTTACGGCCCATTATAAATATTTTAGAGCCCATTTCACTCATTATCGGCCCAATAAATTAAATTTATGGCCCAGTCCTAAGATTTGCGGCCTGAAATCATTTTATTTGATAGCCGCAGAGCCGTGACGATTCGCATTTTCACGCCAGCTCACACTCACAAACGTCACCACAAATAACAGGCTATACAGCACTACGATGGTGGGGCCCGGCGCGCTATCGAGGAAGAACGACGCGTACACTCCGCAAAATCCTGTCAGGATGGCAATCAGCGCCGCCAGCAGCATGACCTGTAAGAATCGTCGCGCCAGTAGTAGTGCGATCGCTCCTGGCGCGATCAGCATGGCGATCGACAAAATCACTCCCACCGATTTCAGCGCGGCAACGATGGTGAGCGCAATTAAACACAGCAGCCCATAATGCATCACATTATCGTTGATGCCACAGGCGCGCGCCTGTTGTGGGTCAAAGGCATGCAGCAACAGATCGCGCCATTTCACGCTTAGCACCAGCACCACCAGTAGCGCAATGGCGGCAGTTTGCGCGATATCCGCCCAGCCAATGCCCAGCATATCGCCGAACAGAATGTGATCTAGATGGACTTCCGGTTTGAGCTTGAGATAGAGCACCAGCCCGGCGCCGAACATGCCGGAGAACACAATACCCATTACCGTGTCAGGTTTGATGCGACTGTTCTGGCTGATAAAGCCAGTGGCGAGTGCGCACAGCATTCCCGCGATAAAGGCGCCAATCGCAAAAGGAAAGCCGATCCACCACGCCAGCACCACGCCGGGAAACACCGCGTGACTCATGGCATCGCCGAGCAGTGACCAGCCTTTTAACACTAAAAATGCGGACAGCATGGCGCACGGCAGCGACAAAATCAGCGTGATGATCAGCGCCATATTCATAAATTCGAATTCGAAAGGACTCAGCAGTATTTCAATCATTGAGGTTGACCTCCTGCGCCAGACGAGCGCGTCGCCGTGCCGCCAGCACGCCGTGTTTAGGCGCAAAGACGAACGCCAGCAGGAACACCAGTGTCTGTGCCACCACGATCACGCCGCCAGTGGCACCATCAAGGAAATAGCTGCTCCACGCGCCAAGGAAGCTAGTGATGCTGCCGATAGCCACGGCAATCAACAACAAACGCGGGAAGCGGTCAGTCAGCAGATAAGCGGTGGCGCCCGGTGTGACCACCAGACAAATCACCATAAAGGCGCCAACGGTTTGCAATGCGGCGACGGTGGAGGCGGCGAGCAGGGTAAAGAATAGGATTTTCAAGCCGGTGGTATTCAGCCCAAGTGAGCGCGCGTGGCTTTCATCAAAGAACGTCACCATCAAATCTTTCCACTTCAGCAGCAGCAACGTCAGCGTCACCACGCCGATGGTGCCGAGCTGCCAGATATCGGCGGGCGCCACCGCGAGGATGTTGCCCAGCACTATGGTTTGAATATTGACCGACGTCGGATTGAGTGACACCAGAAAGAGCCCGATGCCGAAGAAGGAGGAGAAGATCAGTCCGATGATCGCATCCTCTTTCAGGCGTGTACGCTGGTTAAGGAACAGCATGCTGCCCGCCGCCAGTCCGCCGGAGAGAAAGGCACCAAGCGAGAAGGGCAGGCCCAGCATGTAAGCGCCAGCCACACCCGGCACAATCGAATGGGATAGCGCATCACCAATCAGCGACCAGCCTTTCAGCATCAGAAAGCAGGAAAGAAACGCGCAAATCGCCCCTACCAGTGCGGCGATCCACATCGCATTCAGCATGTATTGATAACCGAAGGGCTCAATAATCCACGACATGATCCGCCCCCGGTCGTGCGGCTATCTTCTGCAACAGTGCCGCATTGCGCTGCTGCACCTCACCATCAAAGGTGCGCGCCAGGTTGGCAGCGGTGAAAGTGTCATGCAATAAGCCGCTAGCCAGCACGGTGTTTTTGACCAGCACACAGCGGTCGCAGTAATCAGGGATGGTGTTAAGATCGTGCGTGGAGACCAGCATAGTGCGGCCTTCATCGCGCAGCTCCTGCAACAGGGTGATGATCGCCGCCTCGGTTTTGACATCGACGCCGGTGAAGGGCTCATCCAGCAGGATGATTTGCCCACTCTGCGCCAGCGCACGTGCGAGGAAGACGCGTTTTTTCTGCCCGCCAGAGAGTTCACCAATCTGACGATGGCGGTAATCACTCATCCCGACGCGCGCCAGCGCTTTATCCACGCTGCGTTTGTCCTCCGCACGCGGGATGCGCAGCATATTCATATAGCCGTAGCGGCCCATCATCACCACATCTTCCACCAGCACCGGGAAGCTCCAGTCCACCTCTTCGGATTGCGGCACATAGGAGACGATATTGTGTTTTAGCGCACGCTTCGCGGGCATCTCTGCCAGCGTGACCTGACCCGTCGAAAGCGGCACGAAGCCCATAATGGCCTTAAACAGTGTGGATTTCCCGGAGCCGTTGACGCCCACCAGCGCGGCGATGCTGCCCGCTGGCACGGAGAAAGATGCCTGACGCAGCGCAGTGTGACCGTTGCGGTAGGTGACGCTAACATCCTGCACGTTTAGGGTCATTTTTGGCTCCCGGCGGTGATGCCTTTGGCTACGGTATCGGTGGTCACGCGCAGCAGATCAAGGTAGGTCGGAACCGGCCCGTCACTGTTGCTGAGAGAGTCAACATACAGCACGCCACCGTAGTGAATACCCGCTTCACGCGCGACCTGTTGAGCCGGTTTGGCGGAGATGGTGCTTTCGCTGAAGATAGTCGGGATGTGGTTGGCTCTCACCGCATCAATCACTTTGCGCACCTGTTGCGGTGTGCCTTGCTGATCGGCATTGATCGGCCAGAGATAAAGTTCTTTCAGACTCAAATCACGTGCCAGATAGGAAAAAGCGCCCTCACTGGTCACCAGCCAGCGCTGGTTTTCCGGCAGTTTTTCAATCTCCGCGCGCATCGGCGCCAGGGTTAGCTGGATTTGCGTTTTATAGCGATCCGCATTGGCCTGATAAACGGCGGCATTGGCAGGATCGTATTTTTGCAGTGCTTTACTGATGTTATCGACGTAAATCAGCGCATTGTCTGGTGACATCCAGGCATGTGGGTTGGGTTTGCCGTTGTAGGGTCCCTCGGTAATACCTAAGGGTTCAATGCCCTCGGTCACTGTGACTTGCGGCACGCCTTTCAGGCGCTGATAGAAGCGGCTAAACCACAGTTCCAGATTAAAACCGTTTACCAGGATTAAATCGGCACCCTGCGCGCGACGAATATCGCCGGGGGTTGGTTGGTATTCATGGATCTCCGCACCGGGCTTGGTGATGGATGTCACTTCGGCGGCATCACCTGCGACGTTCTTTGCCATGTCTGCGATCACCGTGAAAGTAGTGACCACTTTGAGTTTGTCGGCAGCAAACGCCGAAGTGCTCATCGCGAGCGTAAGCATCACAACCGATACAACGTGCCTGATCATCATAGTCATCCCCTGAGAAGTATAGCCTGTGCTATACATTATAGTGAATGCTATGAATGTGAAGTGTTTTTGTACACCTTTTGCTGTTTACGACAAAAATTTACGTAAGTTGAAGTAGCAGAGGAGAGTAATGAAAGTGGCTTATGCGATTTTCGAAATAACGTAGAACATATTGTTCTTAAGGGCAGGGAGGTATTATTGAGAGCAAGAACACTTCACCGCGAATAATGAAGTGTTCCTGAGAGGGAATTAATCGATCGACAAATTATGAATCGCCAGCGCAGCACGCGCGGCCTCTTTGCCTTTCTTAATAAAGTGTTCGGTATAGAAGTTTTCCAGCACATCGACCGGCTGGAAATTGTGCGGCGTCAGTGAGACAGAGAACACTGGCACATTGGTGGTCAGCTGAACGTTCATCAGGCCATCAACCACGGCTGCAGCAACAAAATCGTGACGATAGATACCGCCATCCACCACCAGCGCAGCCGCTACAATCGCGTCGTATTTACCGGTTTCCGCTAAGCGTTTTGCCAGCAGCGGCATTTCAAATGCGCCCGGCACTTCCAGCACTTTTAATTCCGCTTCAACGTTCTGTGCTTTTAATTCTTGCTCAAAACCCACCAAAGCATTGTGCACAATCTCTTTGTGCCAACCGGCTTTAATAAAGGCAATTCTAATATTTTTCATAATGAGTCCAACATCACCTATAATTTCTTTGCGCTTGAAAAGTAGCAATAATGCCTTTGTATACCATATGTTACGTTTTCGATCCAGAACGTGTACGTAGCGATAAATGCCATGCGATGACGTGATGGCTATCTGCGGTAATCCGTGCTTGACGGCGACCTGCGCCTGCAATACAAATAGACGCGTCGGGGGAGTCTCGCCAAAGAGACTGAGAGGCTAAAAGCGCAATGCGCGGCTTAGCGACCCTTTGAACCTGACCCAGTTGATACTGGCGTAGGAAGACTGACAGCACCGCTCCGGTGTTGTCTGGCGCAGAGGATCGCTCGCGCCCTTTCCCTCCTCCTGTATCTGCGGGTCTCAGTCAACACTGAGAGGCCGATGTGAATTCCCTTTATATCCCGGATAACCTGCTGTGAGCCGCTGGACGGTATTAGGCTGCGGCGTGGCTGGTCTCTGCGTGGCGACGCTGCTGGCTGAACGCGGCGAAGACGTCGACGTCATTGGCGACGACTCCCGCCAGCCTGCTTCCTGGTTTGCTGGCGGCATGCTTGCACCCTGGTGTGAATCTGAAAGTGCCCCGCAGGAAGTGATCTCTCTCGGGCAACACGCCGCTGGCTGGTGGCAACAGCGTGTCAGCAGCGTGGCACATCAGGGAACGTTGGTGGTGGCGCCACCGCGCGACAGCCAGGAACTTAACCGTTTTGCGCGCATGACCGAAAAGCACCAATGGGTCGATCCCGGTGACATTGAACCGTTGCTGGCCGGGCGTTTTGCCCGTGGGCTGTTTTTTGCCGGGGAAGCACATCTCGACCCGCGCCTGGCGCTCACGGAAATGCGCGAAAATCTGTTACAGCGCGGCGTGCGTTTTGATGCAATACAACCTTCGGGCCGGGTGATTGATTGTCGTGGCATGCATGCCAAAGCCGACCTTCCGCGCCTGCGTGCTGTGCGTGGCGAGATGGTGATTCTGCACAGCGATGAAGTGCACTTTTCGCGTCCGATTCGCCTCTTGCATCCGCGCTTTCCCTGCTATCTGGTGCCGCGCCGTAATGGTCATTTCATGCTCGGCGCCACCATGGTGGAAAGCGACGATGCCAGCCCGATTAGCGCGCGCGCCATGATGGAACTGCTCAGCGCGGCCTACGCTATTCATCCTGCTCTGGCGGAAGCCCGCGTAGTCGAAAGCGGCAGCGGTTTACGTCCTGCTTATCCGGCCAACCTGCCAGAAATCCATTATCAAAACGACACTTATTATCTTAACGGCATGTATCGCCACGGTTTTCTGCTGGCGCCAATGATGGCAGAACAGCTGATGCAGCGCCTTTTCGGGGAACAATCCTATGAATATTCAGCTTAACGGCCGGGCGATCCGCACTGAGGCCAGCACGCTCAGCGAATTGCTGATCGAGCAGCAAATTGATGCCGCCTGCGTTGCCAGCGCTTTCAACGGCAACTTTGTGCCTAAAAGTCAGTACAGCAGCCAGCAGCTGGAAGAGGGCTGTCAGTTGGAAGTCTTGTCCCCGATGCAGGGAGGTTGAAACATGTTTTACGATTTCGATCCGCAGTCACGTTTTCTGCTTGGCACCGCGGGCTATCCATCACCGGCGATTCTGCAACAGGCCATTGCCGCCTCTGGCACGGAAATCATCACCGTGAGTTTGCGTCGTGAAGGCGCGGCGGGCGCGGCTTTTCGCGAGCTGCTGACCGGGCTGGATATTCGCGTGCTACCCAATACCGCAGGCTGTCACACGGTGAAAGAGGCGGTGACCACCGCGCAGATGGCGCGCGAACTGTTCAACACCTCGTGGATCAAACTGGAGGTGATCGGGCATGCCGACACGCTCCAGCCCGATCCTTTTGCGCTGGTTGAAGCGGCACGCATCCTGTGTGCGGACGGTTTTCAGGTCTTCCCGTACACCACCGAAGATTTGATCGTCGGTGAGAAGCTGCTGGAAGCCGGTTGTGAACTGCTGATGCCGTGGGGCGCGCCGATCGGTTCCGGGCAGGGCCTGCGCAACATTGAAGGATTACGCGCGATGCGGGCATGGTTCAGCGACATCCCGTTGATAATTGATGCAGGCATCGGTGCGCCATCACAGGCCGCACAGGCGATGGAGATGGGCTTCGATGGCATCCTGCTCAATACCGCGGTGGCGAAAGCCGGCGATCCGGTTGGCATGGCGAACGGTTTCCGGCTGGCGATTGAAGCGGGACAGGCCGCACGCAGTGCTGGTTTGATGGAGAAACGGGATATGGCGGCAGCTTCAACACCGATCTTCGGTCTGGCGAGTTTGAGTTAAGGAGCCATCATGGATCGCTATCAACGGCAGATGATGCTGCCGGAAATCGGTGTCGAAGGTCAGCAAAAGCTGGCGGATGCGTGCGTCCTGGTGGTGGGGGCAGGCGGGTTGGGCGCTACATTACTGCCGCAGCTGGTTGGCGCAGGCGTCGGTTTTATCCGCCTGTGTGACGACGATGAAGTGGCCTTACACAATCTTCATCGCCAGACGCTGTTTACGATGCAGGACATCGGTCACAGCAAGGCAGCACGTGCGCAACAGGCGCTGGTGCAACGTAATCCCGAGGTGCAGATAGAGGTGGTGCCACGGGCTATCGGCGCCAGCGATCTGCCGCACCTCCTCACGGATATCGATCTGGTGATTGATGCCGCTGATAACTTCGCGGTGACCTATCAACTCTCCGACGCCTGTATGGCAACGCAGATTCCTTTGATCAGTGCATCAGTATTAGGTCGTCAGGGCTACGTCGGTGGCTTCTGCGGCAGCGCGCCGAGCTATCGGGCACTGTTTCCACGCTTACCCGCCTCCGCAGCCAACTGCAACATCGCAGGCGTGATGGGACCGGCAGTGGCGACTTTGGGTGCAATGCAGGCGCAGATGGCACTCAGCGTGCTGTTGGATCTGCAACCTTCACCCCTCGGCAGTGTGATCAACTGCGACTTCATCAACTGGCATATGCGCGCATTTCGTTTTGACGGCGCGGAAGAGCCAGAAAACAGCGTGCCCTTTATCGATGAGCAACTGCTGACGAAAGATGATTGCATTGTCGAGTTGCGCAGTGTGGAAGAAGCCCCCGTCAGCGTAGCGAACATCGTCGAACGCATTCTGCCGCACGCCATAGTCGATTGGCAGCCGCCGCAGGATAGGCGCATCGTGCTGGTGTGTGCCAGCGGCATTCGCGCGGCGCAGGCGGCCTCGGTGTTGGAAGCGCGAGGGTTTACCCGTCTGGCAATGTTGGCGGCAAAGCGACTATGAATCCGATCGGATTTAATGACATCACCTTTAGCTGGGGCGAACAGGCGCTGTGCCAGCAACTCAATCTGCAACTGCGCGGCGGTAAAACCACCGTGCTGTTGGGGCGCAGCGGCATTGGGAAAAGCACCTTATTGCGGCTGGTGGCAGGTTTGTTGCAGCCACAACAGGGCGAAATCAGTGGCTTACCGGGCAAAGTGGCGTGGATGGGGCAACAGGATTTGTTGTATCCGTGGCTGACGGTGCTGGAAAACGTGATGCTTTCCGCTCGGCTCAACGGTGAAAAACCGGACCGCGCGCGTGCGTTGGCGCTGCTTGAGCAGGTGAAGCTGAGTGAGGTGGCGCAAGCCTCACCGGATAAGCTTTCAGGCGGGATGCGGCAGCGTGTGGCACTGGCACGTACACTGTATGCCCAACGCGAAGTGGTGCTGATGGATGAGCCCTTCGCCACGCTGGATGTGATGACCAAACTCAGTCTGCAAACCCTGACTGCCACGCTGCTCAAGGGCAAAACGGTGCTGCTGGTTACGCACGATCCGCTCGAAGCCTGCCGTATGGCCAATGACATCGTGCTGTTGCATGGCCAGCCGTTAGCGGTTGAAAGCTGGCCGGTGCCTGCGGGTGATGCTCCCCGATCCCTTGATGATCCTCGCCTGCTACAGGCGCAGGGCGAACTCTTTTCCCGACTGAATCAAGATGAAAAAACTGTTTAGCGCGATCTATCTGATCGCGGTGCTGCTGTGTGGCTGGCTGCTGGCGCGGCACCATGGCGTGCCTGACTTTTTGCTGCCTTCGCCACTGGCGGTATTGGAGGCATTATGGCTGCATCGCCAGCTGCTGGCGCATCACGCGCTGTTTACCCTGGCAGAGATTGTGCTGGCGCTGCTGCTGGGCGTTGGGACGGGCGTGATGCTGGCGGTGCTGATGGCGGGCAGCCAGACTCTACGCCGCGTGCTGTTTCCGCTGGTGACCGCCAGTCAGGCGATTCCGGTGTTTGCGCTGGCGCCACTGCTGGTGTTGTGGCTGGGATTTGGCATCGCCTCCAAAGTGGTGGTCGCCGCGTTAATCGTTTTCTTCCCACTGTGCCTGTCCTTGTTCGATGGCCTGTGCCGCACACCCTCCGGCTGGTTGGAACTGGCGGGGACACTGAATCCTTCGCGCGCACGGGTTTTCTGGCACGTGCGCTGGCCTGCTGCGCTACCGCAATTCTTTTCCGGTTTGCAGATGGCGGTGGTGCTGGCCCCGATTGGGGTGGTGATTGGCGAATGGGTGGGTGCCAGCGAAGGGCTGGGCTACCTGATGATGCAATCCAACGCCCGCCTGGAAACCGCCACCAGCTTTGCTGCTTTATTGCTCTTATTGATGCTGGCGCTGCTGCTCTCTGGCGGCGTCGCGTTGCTGCGTAAAAAATTCCTCTGGCACTCAACATAAGGAAGTCCCTTGAACACCCTACGTACCGCGATTACCGCTTTGCTGCTGCTGGCAACCACCAGCGCACACGCCGAACAGAAGGTTCGCCTGCTGCTCGACTGGTTTGTGAACCCTAATCATGCGGCCATTTTTGCCGCGCAGTACAGCGGCGCTTTCAAGAAGGAAGGGCTGGATGTCGAGATGATCGCCCCGGCTGATTCGGCGTCGGTGCCGCTGTTGCTGGCGGCAGGCAAGGCCGATCTGGCGATCAGCTATCAGCCACAGCTTTACACGCTGGTGGAGAAGGACGTTCCGGTGATCCGTGTCGGCACGCTGATTGGTCAGCCGCTGAATACGCTGACCACCGTGTCCAGCGATATCCATTCGCTCAAAGATTTAGCGGGTAAAACGCTGGGTTACGCGGTGCCAGGATCGGAAGATGTGGCGATCCGCAATATGCTGAAATCGCAGGGCGTGGATGTCAATGCGGTGAAATTAATCAGCCTGAATATGGATTCCACTTCGGCGCTGCTGACGCACAAAATCGATGGCGCGATGACCATTTTCCGCAATTACGAGCTGATCGATTTGCAGGATAAGGGCGCGAAGCCCGTCGTGTTTAAACCCGAAGATTATGGTGTGCCCGCTTATGATGAGCTGATCATTCTGGCGAACAACAAGAGCGCCGCCCAGGACAAGCGTATTCCGGCATTCTTACGCGGTCTGGACGCGGGTGTGGTGTGGTTGCGTGCGCATCCGGAAGAAGCCTGGAAGGCGTTTATTAAGCAGTATCCTGAGCTGAACACCAAACTCAATCATCAGGCCTGGGAAGCGACATTGCCGCTATTTGATGGGCACAGCGCCACCTTTGATAAAGCAAAGTATCAGGCGTTTGGTGAATATATGAAAGCCAACGGGCTGATCAAAGATGTGGCGCCGATGACGCGCTACTCGCTGGAGCAGTAATCGTTTTGCGGGCTGGCTAATTCGCTGGCCCGCAATACACTTTCACCTTTCACCTTTCACCTTTCACCTTTCACCTTTCACCTTTCACCTTTCATCTTTTATGCTCTAACCTGCAGAACGCAGAACGCAGAACGCAGAACGCAGAACGCAGAACGCAGAACGCAGAACGCAGAACGCAGAACGCAGAACACAGAACGCAGAACGCAGAACGCAGAACGCAGAACGCAGAACGCAGAACGCAGAACGCAGAACGCAACCACTAGCCCATTCGGCACGACCACTCAATCTTCATCCGCACTTCAGCATCAAATTTCACCAATCACCAACCCTCAACCACTCCTCGGCAACCTTCCTCAGCCCTGGTCACCAAATCCTCTTGCACCCCATCTTTATTTTGATAATGATATCCATTCTCAATTATCAAGTGATGGATAACCTGATGCGTCTGCCCGTTCTGGCTTTACTCTTCTGCCTCATTTCCGTGTTTAACCAGGCTACCGCCGCTGAAAATTCAGCCAGCTGGCCTCGCACCATACCCACTCTGCAAGGCCCGTTCACCTTACAGCAGCCACCGCAGCGCATTGTCTCCACCAGCGTGACGTTGAGCGGCACCTTACTGGCGATTAACGCGCCGCTGATTGGGTCTGGCGCCACCAGTCGCAACAGCAGTGTGTCCGATGCCCAGGGCTTCTTTACCCAGTGGGGGGAGGTCGCCAAAGCACGTCACGTCAAGCCGCTGTATGTTTCCCAGCCCAACGCGGAAGCGATAGCCGCGGAGGCACCAGACCTGATCGTTATCGCGGCGACCGGTGGGGACTCTGCGCTGAAACTCTACGATCAGCTGAAAACCATCGCGCCCGTGCTGGTGGTTGATTACGGCGATAAGAGCTGGCAGGCGCTGGCGTTGCAGCTTGGCAATATCACCGGTCACGAAGCAGAGGCGAAACAGGCAATCGCGCAGTTTGACCAACGCGTCGAGACACTGCGCAGCAAAATTACCCTGCCGCCACAGCCCACCTCGGCGATTGTCTATTACGAAGATGGGCGGGGCATGAATGTGTGGACGCCGGCTTCGGCACAGGGAGAGTTGCTGAAAGCGTTGGGCTTCACGCTGGCGATGCCGCCTGCCAACTTGCAGGGCAGTACCAGCATGGGCAAACGCAACGACATCATCCAACTCAACGGCGAGACCATGGCGGATGGCGTCACCGGCAATACGCTGCTGCTGTTCGCCGCCGATGAAAAAACGGTACCGCAGGTGGCGAAGAATCCGTTCCTCGCGCATTTACCCGCTGTGCAGCATCACGACATTTTTGCCATGGGTAACGATACCTTCCGCCTCGATTACTACAGTGCCAGCAATATGCTCAGCAGTATTGAGCGGCAGTTCGTACACTAAGCCGCGGCTTGCTCAGTGGCCGGTGGTTCTTGCTGCAGCTGTGCCGAGCGCAAACCGCGTGCGGCCAGCGCGATCAGCAGCAATAAACTCGCCGCCACGCCGCCGAACCACAGCACGCTGTTGAGCGCGCTCAATGCACGCGCCAATGCGCCGAGTCCTAAAGCACCCAACGAATCCCCGCTCACATCCTGCGCGGTGCCCAGGCTGTTGACCCGACCCAATAGGGCATCTGGCGTGTGGTGCTGAATCAAAATAAATTGCAGCAAGGAAGCGATGGCATTGCTGTAGCCATAAGCCACCAATGCCAGCAACGCCGGAATCAGTTGGCTATACAGCCCCAAAGAAGCGATGCAACCAAAGGCAGCCAGTGCACTCACCAGCAACACCAGACCAGGTCGTGACAACTGTCGCACCCAGCCGCTGGTGAATGCGCCGATCATCGCACCCAGCGGCACGGCGGAATACATCAGCCCGAGCGCCGAAGCATCAACCTGCCACGTTTGCGCCAGTGCCGGGAACAGGATGCGCACCGCGCCCACCATACTGAGCAGCAAGCCGACCAGTACGGCCGCACCCACCACATTATGCCGGCAGACAAACTGAATGCCGCTGGCGAGCGCGCGCAAAGGGTGTTCAGGCTCCTGCTGCTCCGGTTTCATCGCGGGCAACCGCACCAGCGGGATCAGCGTCGCCAGCGTGCCGATGGCGGCCACGGCAAAGGCCCAGCCGACGCCCGCCGCCACGATGATCATGCCACCCAGCGCCGGAGACAAGATCGCCCCCAGTCGCACGGTTAACATGCTCAACGCACCGGCCTCCGCCAGATGCTCGCGTCCTACAATCAGCGGAATCACCGCCATCAGCGCCGTCATGCCCAGCGCACCAAAAAAACCATCCCAGAAGGCGAGGAAATAGAGCGCCCACAATGAAGGGGCAGGACTAAACGCGTTCAGGCTTAGCAGCACAAAACCGATACCACAGGTGCCGCGCGCGAACAGAATCAGCTTGCGGCGATCATAACGATCTGCCAGCACGCCCCCGAGCAGCAGGCCAATAAACATGCCGATACCATCAAGCATCACGGCCACGCCAACCTGTAAGGTCGAGCCGGTCATGGCCTGAATCTGGATCGGTACGCCCACTGCCAGCATGCCCAGCGCAAATACGGATAGCATGCGGGCGCAGAAGATAGCGCGAAACGCGGCGTTGTTTTTCAGCAGGCTGAAATCAAGAAAAATTGAAGGCTTAGCCATAAATATCCATTGTTAAAACGAGCAGGGGCGCACATCAGTGCGCCCACATTAAGTGGCCAAAGGCCGGGTGTTATGAGCGACTCTCAGATAACAAACGATTGATCAGCGGACCCAGCACTTTCAGCGAGGTGGCAGACAAAATGTCAGCGTGCTCGCAATCCAGCGGCCAGATTTCCAGGTCTGAAACAAACGGTTTCCAGGTTGCAGGCACATCCATGTCGGCAGGCAAAGTTTTCTCTGCCATAAACAGCGTGGCTTTACCGGCATAACGCGGCGTACGCGCTTCCGCCAGCCGGGCGACTGCGTCCTTGTAGTTGGCGACGATGGTGCTAAACATCGCGGCTTTCTCGGCACGTAACAGGGGATCGCGCTCATCTTCAGTAGCAGCCATAAACTCGGCCTGTTCCCGCGCCACTTCCTGCTCCGCCTCTTCAGCATCGGGTGTGCGCCAGTCCTGTCCTTCGGCCGGGTAAGTATCCAGCAGACCAAGGAAGGCCACGCTTTCGCCACTGGCCTGCAGACGCGCCGCAATGCCTTGTGCCAGCGTGCCGCCCAGTGAGTAGCCCAGCAGGAAGTAAGGCCCATGCGGTTGGTGTTCGCGAATCACAGCCAGATGGCGATCGCACATGGCTTCGACACTGGCACAGTCCGCGATAACACCCGCCGGGCGCGGCGATTGCAGCCCCACAATCGGGAAATCACCGTCGAGATAGTGCAGCAGCGCGCTGTACTGCCAGGCGAAACCCGATGCCGGATGGATGCAGAACAGCGTCGGGCCCTGACCGGCACGCAGTGGCAGCAGTTCCCCGTTGCCGCTGCTGTCGCTGGCATCGCCTGACAACAGCGCCGCCAGTCTCTCCACGCTGCGTGCGGCGATGATCTGCCCGACACTCACGGGTTGCGCTACACGGCGGCGCATTTCTGCTGCCAGTCGCATCGCCAGCAGGGAATGACCGCCCAACGTAAAGAAGTCATCGTCGGCATACACCTGCTCACATCCGAGTAGCTGCTGGAACAGTTCTGCCAGCATCTGCTCGTGAGGCGTTTCCGGCAGACGGCCAGCCTGCGTGCTGCGTTGCGGCATCGGCAGCGCTTTACGATCCAGTTTGCCGTTAGCGCTGAGGGGCAAATCGTCCAGCAGCAAATAGCTCACCGGCTGCATGTGGGCGGGCAGGCGAGTGCTCAACTGCTGTTTTACCTGTTCGATGTCCAGTGCCACACCAGGCTGAGCCACCAGCCAGCCGAGCAGCTGGCGATTATCGACGCCCGCCGCCGCCTGTTGTGTCAAATTGCGCGCAGCCACGACTGCCTGCGCCACGCCCGGCAATGCCACCAGCGCCTGCTCAATTTCACCCGGTTCGATACGTTGTCCGCGCATCTTTAACTGATCGTCGCTGCGCCCCAGATACTCTACGGCGCCATCCTCACGCCAGCAGGCGATATCACCGGTGCGGTACATACGTTCGCCATCAGCAAACGGAGCGGCAATAAAGCGCTGCGCGGTAAGATCGGCGCGATGCAAATAGCCATCTGCCAGCTGGATGCCGCTGAGATAGAGATCGCCCGGCACGCCGACTGGCACCGGGCGCAGCAGGTTATCGAGGATATGCAGTTGGGTGTTCCACACCGGACGACCAATCGGCACGCCGGGGCCATTCAGGCCTTCGAGCGCGCTACCGCTGGCGGGTTGCCATGTGACATCCACGGCGGCTTCGGTCGGGCCGTACAGATTATGCAGCGGAGCGGCGATCACCTGCTGATAGCTGCGCGCCAGATCGCAGGCCAGCGCTTCTCCGCTGCAAAATACGCGGCGCAGTGAAGCGCAGGCACGATCGGTGTGCGTACTGACATGCCCGACAAAGGCGGCCAGCATCGACGGAACGAAGTGCAGGGTGGTGACCTGGTAATCGTCAATCAACTGCCACAACGCCTGTGGATCGCGATGGGCATCCTGCGGCGCCATCATCAGCTGTGCGCCGGTCATTAACGGCCAGAAAAACTCCCATACCGAAACATCAAAGCTGCACGGTGTTTTCTGCAACACCACGTCGTCGCTACGCAATGGATAGCTGGCTTGCATCCAGCGCAAGCGGTTAACGATGGCGCGCTGATTGACCACCACACCTTTTGGCTTGCCGGTCGAACCTGAGGTGTAAAGCACATAAGCCGGTCGCTGCGCGTCGGGTGTAGGCAATGGATGACGTGCCACAGTCTGTGCGCTGGCAAGGCGATCGAACATCATCAGAGTGCCAAAGCCAGCAAAACGATTTTCCAGCGCCGACTCGGTGATCACCACCCACGGTCGTGCATCGTCCACCATGTACGCCAGACGTTCATCGGGATAGCCAATATCCAGCGGTAACCAGGCTGCGCCCGCCTGCAAGATGGCAGTGAGAGCAATACTCAGACGAACCGAACGCGGCAAGGCAACGGCAACGATATCGCCTGGCATCACGCCCGCTTCGATCAGTCGATCGGCCAGCAATGTGGCCTGACGCTGCATCTCGCGGTAGCTGAGCTGATGCTCAACATCACACAGCGCCAGCGCGTCCGGTGTGCGTGCGGCTTGCTGGGCGATGGCTTGTTGTAGGGTTTCATTTTCCAGCTGCACGCCGGTGTTATTGACCCACTCGAGCAGCGATTGCTCGGCGAGGGTTTGCAAACGCCACTGCGTTAACGGCAGATCCGGTGTGGTCACCAGCTGCTGTAACAGCAGCAACAGGCGTTCAGCCAGACGGTCGGCATCGGTGACGCAAGCGCGGTATTCCATTAATAGCGTCAACTGTTCACCCGGCAGCACCAGCAGCGTTAACGGGTAGTGGGTATAGCCGCGGTTGTGGATCGCGTCGCAGCGCACCTTCGCGTTGGCGTCGAGTAATGTCTGATTATCAGGATAGTTCTCCACCACCAGCAGGGTATCAAATAGCGTACCCGCACCCGCCAGCTGTTGGATTTCAGCCAGTCCAAGGCAATCCTGCTCAATCAGCTGGATCTGACGATTTTGGTGCGCAGCTAACTGCTCCAGCAACGGGCGTTGAGTATCAAACCGCACGCGCACCGGCAGCGTGTTACTGAACAGACCAACATGTTGATCGATCCCTTCAATCTGGCCGAAACGACCTGAAACCGGCGCGCCAAACACCACATCCTGCTGACCACTGGCAATCGACAACATCATGCCCCACAGGCCCTGCATCACGGTGTTGAGGGTCAATCCGCGAGTGCGGCACAGCGCATAGAGTTCGCGCTCCAGCGTGGCGTCCAGCGTAATGCGTTTTTCCTGAACAGCACTCTCGGCGGCATTGGGATACAGCAATGTGGGCCGCACGTCGCGCAGACATTCTTGCCACTGCTGGCGAGCCTGATGCTCATCACGCTGGCTAAGCTGGCGCACGATGTCGGCATAATGGGTGCGTTGGGCGGCCAGCGGCTGTTGACGCAATGCGCTAAGTAAATCGTTTAAAATCACCGGCGTTGACCAGCCATCCACCACCAGATGATGCGCATTAAGCAGCAGCGTCCAGCGTGCTTCATGGCGATGCGGGATCAGCGTCGCCTGCAACATCACCGGCTGCCGGAACAGATCCTGTGACAGCGCCTGATGTTCAGCGGCTTCAATATCCTCGACTTCCAGAATCTGTAGCGGCCAATGCAGATCGCCTTCCGGCAGCAACTGCAAGGGTTGCAGACTGAGTTCGCTGTCAAATTGGGCAGCGAGCTGCGGATGGCGCTGCAACACCTGGTTAAGCGCCTGCTGCACCGATGCTACCGACACATCACCGCTGAGGGTTAATCGCGTCAGTGAGTTATAGCTGCCTTGCGCGCCACTGGTCTGCGCGTGGAACAGTAATCCCTTCTGCAAGGGCAGCAGCGGCAAGACGTGGCTAAAGGCCCCGTGACGTGCGCGCAATCGTTGCAGCAGCGCATCATCAACGCCTTCAAGATTGATTTCCGCAGCGACCAGCGTGTTGGCGGCCTGTTGTGGCTGTTGCTCTGCGAAGTGGTAAAGCTGTTGCGCACCCAGAGCGATGGCCTGATGCAGTTGCTGAATCTGATCGGCATGTAAGACGCCCTCCGCCCAGCTCCAGTTCAGCGCCAGCTGCTGGTCATCAACAAACACGTTGAGTTCCAGTGCGTGCTGTAACGGCATGGCATCGTCCTGAATCACCGCAAAAGTGTCGCGGAACTGCTGCGCGGTACGCTGAGGCTGCCAGTGACCGGCGGATTGCGTGAAGCGGCCGAGATAATTGAACAGCACCTGTGGCGCATGGTCGGCGGCCAGTTTCGCCAACGTAATGCCACGGTGGGCATCCAGCCAGCGCAGCTGGCCGTAACCGATACCGCGATCCGGCACGGCACGTAGCGCGGATTTCACCGCGCGCACGCTGTCATTCAGGGCGGCCGCATCGGGCAGGGCGACCAGCAGAGGGAATTCTGCTGTCAGCCAGCCTACGGTTCGCGCCAGATCCTGATGATCGTGTAACTCGGCACGGCCATGGGATTCCAGCGTTACGCGTTGTAATGCACTGCCGTTCATGCTGCGCAGCGCCAGCGAGAGCAGGGTGAGCAGTAATTCTTCGCTGGTGGCGCGGAACTGCTGTGGCAGGGTATTCAGCAAGGCAGAGCTGGTGGCTGCATCCAGCAGGGTGCGTTGATACAAGGCACGTTCGTTACCGATTAAGGCACGCTCACCCAGCGCCGGCAGCGGCTGTTCCAGCATGCGTTGCCAGAACGGCATCTCGCTGGCGCGTGACGCCAGGTTGGCCAGCAGCGTAGCGGACCAGTCATGCAGCGAGGTCTCTTCGGCTGGCAAGGTGATCGGTGTACCGCTTAGCAGTGCATCACCGGCCTGTTGCAGTTCATCCAGTAATACTCGCCATGACACGCCATCCACCACCAGATGGTGCAGCGTTAACACCAATCCGCAGCTTGCACCTTGTGTCTGGAGCAGGGTTGCCTGTAGCAATGATCCTGTCGCCGGATCGAGGCGTGCTGCATCGTCACGGAAGGCCTGATCGGCGGCCTGGTCATATGCTGACACTTCGATAACACGACAACGCGCAGGGCGCGCAGAGAGCGATTCGCCCACCACTAACTGCTTATCACGCGTGAAGGCGTTGAGGGCTGGATGCGTGTTGGTAAGCTGTTCAATCAGCTGTTCCAGCTGCGCGAGTTGCAGCTCTGGCGGCACCGACAGCAGCACGCCGTGGGCGAAGCGCGCGTTAATGCCCGCCTGCGCATGGAACCAGTGCAGAATCGGCAGACCACCAATCGCGCCCTGTTGCGACACGCGGGCATGTCGAGTGTGTTGCGTTAGCGGGGCGAGATCTTGCGCCATACGTGCGGCGGTGCGTTCGGCAAAAATGTCACGTGGGCGAAGCATATAACCAGCGCGGCGAGCGGCGGTGCTGAGGCCCATTGCCGAAATACTGTCACCACCGAGTGAGAAGAAGTCATCTTCTGCGCCGACGCTCTCCAGCCCGAGCAGGCTGGCCATCGCCTGGCAAATTAACGCTTCCTGCGGGGTGCGCGCCGCGCGGCTTTGCTGTTGCTGAGCCTGATGGGGTTTCGGCAGTGCCTGGCGGTCGATTTTGCCATTCACATTCAGTGGTAGATCATCCAGCACCATCAGCACGGCTGGCAGCATATAGTCCGGCAACTGGCTACCCAACTGCGCCAGCAAGCGGTTGCTGATTTGCGGATCGGCGCGCAAGGCATCATCCTGCACCGAGCAGTAGCCAATCAGACGGTGAGTGGCGCCCATTACTTCGGCAATCACCACTGCGGTGCTGACTTCGGGCAGTGCCACCAGCGCGTTTTCAATTTCACCGAGTTCGACGCGGAAACCGCGCACTTTGATCTGGTGATCCACGCGTCCGATAAACGCCAGTTGACCATCCTGACGCCAGCGCATCACATCGCCGCTGCGATACATCACCTCGCCTTCGCGGAAGGGATTAGCCACAAAGCGCGCGGCTGTCAGATCCGGGCGGCGCAGATAGCCGCGCGCAATGCCGGTTCCGGAGATGTAGAGTTCGCCGGTGCAGCCAATCGGCACTGGACGCAACTGGCTGTCGAGCAGATAAACCTGGCTGTTACCCACCGGGCGGCCAATTACCGGCTGCGGAGAAGCCAGCACGCTGGCACCGAGGGTATCAATGGTGTACTCAGACGGGCCGTAGTAATTGTGGATTTCCATCTGATGCTGTTGCTGCATCAGTTTCCACAACGTCGGCGTGGCCGCTTCACCGCCAATCATGACAAACGCAGGGCGGTGGTTTTCCGCTTCCAGTAATCCGCTGTCGATCATCTGAGAGAAGAATGACGGCGTGATGTCCAGCAGATCGACCGGCACCGCGTTCATCTGCTGAATCAAACCCCAGGCATCGCGACGTAGTTCTTCGTCGAAGATATTCAGCTCGCAGCCCATCAGCATGCAGAACAGCGGTTCCCACGAAGAGTCGAATGAGAACGACGCGGTATGACCGGCGCGCATGCGGCGCGGGTTGCTGGCGTGGAAGCGGTCAATCGCCGGTCCAAACAGATGTTCGTGATGTGACAGGAACAGATTCAGCAATCCCTGATGTGTGCTCATCACGCCTTTTGGCCGGCCGGTGGATCCGGAGGTGTAAATCATATAGGCAAGATCGTCGCCGCACAGCAGAGTGCTCGGTACGCTGGTCGGCTGTGCCGCCAGTTCGCTCTCCAGCTGATCGATGCACAGCGCGGGAAGGGCCGGCATCTGCGCCAGTGTCGTGGAGTGAGTCAGCAATAATGCGGGTTGCGCATCGTCACACATCAGTGCCAGACGTTCGCGTGGGTAGTCAAGATCCAGCGGCATGTAGGCCGCGCCGCTCGCCAGCACACCAAAGATGGCGACCAGCGAATCCACCGAGCGCGGAATACCCATCGCCACCACGTCGTCTGCTTGTAAGCCACGCGCCATCAAGGCATGTGCCAGTTGCATGGCGCGGTCGGTCAGCTGGCGATACGTTAGTGACTGTGTGCCGCAGACGGCTGCCGTCAGCTCAGCGCTTTGTGCCGTGCGTTGCAGCAGCATATCCACGATGGTGGTCGCCCCCGCTGGCGGGGTAAATTCCGGGCCAGTAGACCAGCGTTGCAAATCATCCAGTTCATCTGGAGCAATGATAGACAGCGTATCCAGAGTGGTTTCGGGTTGTGCTGCGAACTGCGTGAGCAGATGATGAATGCGATCAGCGTGACGCTGTAACATTTGTGCGTCGTAGCGCGTTGGGTTAGCCACCAGCGTTAACTGCAATGCGCCATCACGGAAGCCCACTTCAAACTCGATATCGTCGACCGGGCCCATGGCTAAGGTGTGGGTCGCCGCCGGAATGCCATCGAATTGCAGATCATCATGGTAGACCTTGACGTTGATCACCGGCCCGTAAAGCTGTTGGCTGCTGCCGACCAAACCCAGATCGCGACGCAGTTGCTCTGCTTCATAGCGCTGATGACGGCGTGCTTTGCGGATTTCCGCCTGTACCTGCTGCACCAGCGCGGCTAAATCAGTGTGATGAGGGATGTCGAAGATCAGCGGCAGCACGTTGACCACCGGCCCCAACGCCGTCAGTGCCGCCGAGCCCATGCGGCGCATAAACGGAAAGCCAATCGCTAAGCGCGAGTTGTCGCTAATGCGCGCCAGATAAGCCACCAGCAGGGCACTGACAATATCGCCTTCGCTGCAATCGTGGAACGCCACGTGCTGGCGCAACGTTGTCAACTCCGGCAGCGCGACGTGGCAGCTGATCGGACGATCGCCAGCATCCGTTACGCTTTCACTGGAGAGCGTTAAAGTTTCGGGTAGTTCAGCCGCATAGGTCTGCCAGTGGCTGGCGGAACGGGCAAACGCCGGGGATACTTCCCAATGCTGATACTCATCAATCACCTCGCTAAACGGCGTGAAGGGTGAAAGTGAGGGTTCCTCGCCACGGCACAGTTCGGCATAGATGGCCGCCACGCGCTGCGTCAGCGCTTCGAAACTGAAGCCATCAACCAGCAGATGGTGATATCGCTGATACCACCACCAGCTGCCATCACCCACGCGCATTATCACGTGGCGATACAGCGGCTTATCACCGTCGGCCGCCAGTTCGGCGCGCAGATCGGCCTGCATCAGTTTATGCGCCTGACCGGTGGCGTCCGCGCGCTGGCTGAAGTCATGCCACTCCGGCAGCACCGGTGTCTGCGCGCCAAACCATTGCGCGGGATTCCCGTTTTCATCGAGGCCAAAGCGTGCCTGCACCGTATCGGCTTCCGCCATCGTCTGGCGGATGGCGCTGTCCAGGGCGGCGCGGTTGATGTCGCCGTGCAGCACGCTGTAGTGCGCCACGGTAAATTGATTGCGCTGCTGCGCAATAGCGTCAGCGATCCAGATGCCGGGCTGAGCCGCCACCAAAGGATACGCCGGTGAATGCGTGATTAACGATGCCAAAGGAATGTTCCCGTCTAAAAAAATCGAAAAAAGGAAAAGTTAAAAAGCGAAAAATTAATGTGCGCTGGACGACGTCTGTTGCGTCGCTGGTCGCATGTCCTGCCAGTGTGTTTCGATGTACTCAATCGCTGCGGCACGCGGCAGCGGACCCGCCACGTTTTGCCAGCCCGCAGGCACCTGAGCAAATGCGGGCCACAGGCTGTACTGCTGGCGCGCGTTGATCAGCACCAGAAAATCGAGCGCGTCGTTATCAAACGGATTTTGTTGTTCAGACATGGTGGTTACCTTTTGAGGTTGGGTCAGAGAGAAGATCGGCCAGCAGCCAGCGGCAGCCTTCGATCAAGCCGCCGCGCCAGCACAGCGCGTCGTGCCCTCCGGCGTAGCAGCGGAAAAACAGTTCATGTCCGGCGGCTTCCAGCGCGGGACGTATTTGTTGATTCACGAACAACATGTCCTGCTCGCGATCGCCGACTTCCTGAAAAATCTTCAACTTGCCAGCGGGCAGGGCGTTGTCCTGTAAGCGCTGCAACAGCAGACCCGGCGCGTGCCGTTCACGGTTAGCGTAATCGCGGATGTATTGCAGGTGCGGCCACCAGAACGAGCCGGATTGCGTGAGGATGCGGCCAAAACGCTCAGGCCAATGCAGGCCAGCATAGAGCGCCGCGAGGCCACCGTAACTTTGACCGGCCACCAGCGTGCGGCTGGCATCTCTGCTGAACGCGGCATGCTGGCGTGCGAGCGGCAACAGTTCCTGTTGCACCGCCTGCCAGAAGGTTTCGTTGCAGGGCAGCTCCACCTCGCGATGCTGGCTATCGATCACGTCGATAAATAACCAGCAGGCAGGCGGCAGTTCACCTGCTGCGGTGCTCTGATCGAGGGCGCTGAAAATCGGCTGTCCGTATACCCAATTCTGCCCATCCAGCAGAATCGCCAGCGGGCGCTGATCCGGTTGCGCAGTCTGTCCGGTGGTGTAAAGCCAGACGTGACGCGTGACGTTGAGCAGATCGCTGTGCCACTGCAAAGCTTGCAGGCCATCCGGCCAGGTGTCGGCTAAACCGGCATCCAGCTGTTGCCAGGCGGATTGATCCGGCGCGTCGGGCATATGCGCATTACTCAGCGCAAAGCGGCGGCTACTCAGAAACGGGGGCGAGGGATTCAGCATGTCGGGGATCGCCAGCGGCATCAGCGATATCCACCACTTGCGTTGCAGCACCCGGCAGGTCTCGTCACTGCCGCAGAACAGTGGGGGCAGGTGCTCATCCGTTACCGGAATCAGGCTGTAACTGCCGCGCCAGTCAGATTCGATCTGCGTCGACCAATGCCAGACATCACTGTTGCCGACGCGAACCAGGGATTCGGGGGCCTGGCTGTGATGGTCAGTAACGCCGTTTATATCGACATAGACCTTTTTGGTAGACGATGACTCGGAACGGCCCTCGGGATCGCGCCAGAAGAAATGCATGTACGTTTCGCCATCAGCCTCATGCTCAATCACCGGCGTACCCGCTTTATGAAGCTGTTCCCACCAGCGATGGCTGCCGAGATCGTCCTGCTGTAACCACTGGGTAACTGTTCCGGTTGGCAACCAGATTTGCGTCATTTTTTCTGCATCACTGAGAAACATCCTGCAATCTCTCTCCACATTTTCTTCAAAGACTTTACATTAACAAACGTAATGCAAATGCTATTGATAACGATTTACATTTGCAATATTATTTTTGCGCCGAATAAATCCCCTATTTTTCAGATGATTATTCTGAAATAGGCTTTTAAGGGGGATTCAGGGCCGCGTTTTGCGAGAGGAAGTTATATTTCAATCCGTTACAGCTTTCGCCGTTGGGTGGAGAGGAATGGACGGATTATTTCATCGACAAGGCAGTTTGAAATAGAGATGGCAACTATGTCCGTTAAAGCAAAAAATTTAGCAATACCTGCTGTGGCACTTCCGTTCAGATTCTCCCGTCTTCACCTGTCACTGGCCTCAATTCTGCTGGTGGCGCCTGCCACTTTCAGCGTCGCGGCAGAAGAGACCATCACCGTGAATGCAGATGCGCGTGAAAGCGTGACGTCTCCACTGCAAGGCTATGTGGCGAAAGAGAGCGCTGCAGGTACCAAAACCTCAACGCCACTGCGTAAAACCCCGCAATCGATTTCGGTGATTACGCGTCAGCAGATGGACGATCAGGCGGCGCCGTCGGTGGCGGATGCACTGAGCTACACCAGCGGCGTGCTGACCAACTACCGTGGAAACTCGAACCGTAACGATGAAATCATCGCGCGTGGTTTCCGCTATGCACCGAAATTCCTCGATGGCTTGAGCTATGGCTTATCCGGCCAGGCTGGCGCGGCAGGACAGATCGACCCATGGTTGCTGGAGCGTGTGGAGATGATTCATGGCCCGGCATCGGTGTTGTACGGCCAGGTTAACCCCGGCGGTGTCATCGCGATGACCAGCAAGCGCCCAACCGCGCAGAGCATTCATAAAGTTCAGCTCAGCACCGGTAATCAGCATCTGGGCGAAGCGGCGTTTGATTTCGGCGGCAAACTGAATGACGACAACACGCTGTTTTATCGTCTCAACGGTATCGCCAGCACCAAACATGAGTTCGTGAAAGATAACAAACAGCAGCGCATGGCGATTGCCCCCGCGCTGACCTGGCTGCCCAACGCGGACACCAGTTTCACCTTGCTGACGATGTATCAAAACGAGCCAAAGGCCGGATATCGTAACTTCCTGCCTGCTAACGGCACGCTGTTTAACACAAGCGCGGGCTACATTCCTTACGATTTCAACGTCAGCGATCCGAGCTTTAACGAAGCGAAACGCGAGCAGACTTCGGTTGGCTACATCTTCGAGCACAACTTCAACGACAACATCAGCTTCACGCAGAATATGCGTTACAGCAACATGGATGAGTCGTACAAATACCTGGTCTATACCTTCGATGTGGATGGCAGCGACCATCAGATCAACCGTCGTCCGCAGCATGACAAAATCAAGTCTAAAGAGCTGGGCATTGATAATCAGGTTAAAGCGACGTTCGATACCGGCAACGTTGCGCATACCGTGCTGGGCGGACTGGATTACAAATGGAGCGATGTCGATAACAAACTGTGGCGCGACAGCGGTGATCAGTACATTCTCGACTGGGCGAATCCGACCAGCGTGACGATTAATGAGAGCGATCTGGCGTTGAACACCAGCACGCGCAAAAAGCTCGATCAGGTTGGCGTGTATTTGCAGGATCAGCTGGAATGGAATCAATGGAATCTGCTGCTGTCCGGTCGCCAGGATTGGGCGGAAACGCGTACGCAGGACCGTATGGAAAATACCACCACACAACAGAATGACAGCAAGTTCACCGGCCGTGCCGGTCTGTTGTACGCCTTCGATAATGGCCTGTCGCCGTATATCAGCTACAGCACCTCGTTCGAACCCAACCTGAGCACCGGTGCGCCGGGCAGCGATCCGTTCGCACCGACTACCGGCGAGCAGACGGAGATCGGTATCAAATATCAGCCAGTGGGTTGGGATGCGGTGTTTACGGTTTCCGCGTTTGATATCACGCAGAAAAACATCACCTCTTACAACAGCGAACTGGGTTACAACGAGCAGATCGGTAAGGTGAAGTCCAAAGGTATCGAGACGGAAGCGCACGCGCAAATTACCCCTGAAATTAAGGTGATGGCGGCTTATACCTTTACCGATGCGGAAACCAAAGAGAGCAACACCGCGGCGCAGGTCGGCAAAACGCCTTCGAGTATTCCGCGTCATGCCGCATCTGCCTGGGGCAGCTACAGCTTCCTCGATGGTGCGCTAAACGGTCTGACGCTCGGCAGTGGTGTACGTTACACCGGCACCGCCTGGGCGGATTCCATCGGTCAGGACAAGGTTCCGCACTACACGCTGTATGACGTGATGGCGAAATATGAGCTGGGCGAAGCGGCTAACTCACTGCGTGGCACCACGCTGCAGTTGAACGTCAACAACGTGGCCGACAAGCATTATGTTGCCTCCTGCAGCAACACCAGCGCGTGCTTCTACGGCAGTGGTCGTTCAATTGTGGCGTCCGTCAGCTACAGCTGGTAATCGCGATAAGGCAGGGCGTCCTTGCAGGTGCCCTGGTTTTACCTATTTGCATTCCGTGCTGCTTTCCTGCAGATGAAACACCTCGAGACAGGTTTTCGGAAAATACTGGATTTGTGTGACTGTCATCACTCCGCGAGGCACGCTAAAATAATCGCTTCTCATTTAGCAAAAGGTTTTTCGTCACGATGTTTTCGCGTTTCACTCTGGCCGCTGTGACGGCCACACTTATGCTTACCGGTTGTGCACGCCACGCCGCAGAAAGCAACGCTACGGCGCAAGCTGACGCTCCAGCCGCTGCCCCCATCGAGAATGACAACATTCCTTCGCAGTTTGAAAGTGGCCCTACGGTGATTAACGTATCGCATTTGGTCACCCGCACTGATGACGGCTCATCCGTTTATGTGACGGTAGATGGTCAGGATGCCGGGCTGTTGCAGAAAGGCGAGAATAAAGAGATTCGCGTTGCTGAAGGTAAACACCAGATCGGTGGTTACGTTCAGACGCTGTTTGGTTTTGGCAAGGTGACCATCGCGTCGGTGGATGTGACCACCGACACCAAAGGACCGAAAAACGTGGTCTATTCGGTGACGCGTCAGAAGCCGACCTTTAGCGAAACGCAGGCCGCTGCGCCAAACAACTCCTGATCTGCAAGCGGTGCTGCTCTCGCCAGCACCGCCCCCGTTTAATTCCGGCTAAACACCAGTTTTAATCCCGCAACGGCGAAGCAGCACGCCAGCAGCGCATCCAGCCCACGGCGGATACGGCGATAAAATACCGCCATCACCGCAGTGGAGAACAACAGCGCATAGCCGTAAAACACCAGCACGCAGATCGTGGCACATCCTGCGATGATCATCGGCAAAGTTGAGGCCGCTGCATCTGGTTTCAAAGCCACCGACATGATCGCCACCCAGGTCAAAATCGCCTTAGGATTGCCAACGTGCATCAAAATACCCTGACGAAACAGCCTGATAAAGGCGACTTTGTCGCCGCTGGCGCTGAATTCATTCGCATCAGGACGGCGTAAAGCCGATTTACCCGCCTTATAGGCCAGCCACAGCAGATATAAGCCACCGCCGATTTTCAGCACAATCAAGAGCTGAGCAAAGGTTGCCAGTACGGTTAACACGCCGCAGGCTGCCAGCAGCGCCCACATCATCGAACCGCTGATCACCCCACTTGCCAGCGCCAGTGCGGCACCGCGTCCTTTCTTCATCGCCGTGCCCATGATCGCCATATTGCTCGGGCCAGGGCTGGCGGTGGCAACAAAATAGGTGGTGTAGATTAAAATCAATTCGTGTGAAAGCGCCATGTCGTCCTCTGCGATGAGATTGTCCTGCTTTTGTTATATCGCCTGCATCGTAGAGTGACTACTGCTAATTCCGTCTTAAGAAGGAATTGCTTTGGCGTAACCGCGACGCTTCACTTTATAAAGCGTGAAAATAATCGAAAGCGTGGCAATCACCACCAGAATCAATCCGGGGCCAATCAGCGATCCGAAGCCTAACGCATTGAAGATCAGCAGGCCGACAATGCCACCGGTCAGGAAGGAGAAAATGGTCACCAGATGGGTATTCAGCTGCTGTTTAAAGGCACGGATGTTTTTGGAGGGATCGCGGCGTAATAATGCAACAAATACCGAACCGATTGAAATGCCTGCATCTGTCAGCGTGCCGGTAATATGGGTAGAACGAACGCGACCGTTGGAAAGTTGCGTCGAGGTGGAGTTATGTACGCCCATCAAAAAGGCTAATAGCAACAATATCTCCCCGTTATTATTCGACGAGAAATAATAGATTTCGAACAATGACGTCATAATTAACAGCACACCTTCCACCAGCAGAATGCAGCTAAATATGGTGCGCAGCCCATTAATCACCCCAAGCACCACCGAAATCCTTGCCACCACCGCGCCGGTGACAAAGGCGCCAATCATGGCGATGAATACCTTGAGGTTGCGAATATCCATCTCATTCAGATCGCTGGAAATTTGCGCGATATTGCCGGACATGTGTGAGGGAAAAAAACCAAAGGCGGCTAACGCCATGGCGTTCAATAATCCTGCTGATGTAGCAAGGCACAGGGCGAGATTACGATCTTCAACGTGTGTTCTGGTTCGCTTCAGTTTTATCAGCATAATTCACCCTTGCTCATGGAGAGTATTGTGATAACGCAATGCGTCAAATCTGGTGTTCGCCAGTGAATAAGTGAAGCACAATAATCTTAAGAGGATCTTAATAACTTTCAGATATAGAAAAATCCTATTATGGGTGTAAAGATATCTAAGGAAGATTGCCAGTTGCGTTATCTCTGTTTACTTTCGCCTGATGTCTTTAATTTCAGAGAAATATCACAATGACCATTTCTGGTGCTCAACCTGAGCAGCGGCGCGCGCTACTGCTGGTCAATCGTCGGGCACGTCGCGGTGCGCAGTGGGCGGATCTGGCGCATCAGCAATTATCGGCAGCAGGCTATTCCCTGATTACCCCGCACGAAGATGATGAACGCAGTTACAGTGAATTGATTCTGGCGCATCAGCATCAGGTGGATGTGGTGATTGTCGGCGGCGGCGATGGCACGCTGAATGCAGCGGCACCAGGGCTAATGCAATCCCGCTTGCCGCTGGGCATTTTACCGCTCGGCACGGCCAATGACTTTGCCCGTACATTAGGCATTCCTTTTAATCTGGATGCAGCAATCAACATCATCGTCACAGGTCACACGCGGCGTATCGATCTGGGTGAAGTAAACGGCCATCTGTTTTTGAACGTGTCCAGCGTAGGCTTCTCCGCCAGTCTGGCACGCAATCTCACCGCAGCAGCCAAGAAAAAGTGGGGCACAGCAGGTTATGCGCTGGCCGCATTACGTCTGCTGCGGCAAAGCCGCCCGTTCAGCGCCATGCTGCATTATGATGGCCAGCAGGAAGCAATTAAAACGGTGCAGTTTTCGGTGGGTAACGGCCGTTTTTACGGCGGTGGGATGACGATTGAGAAGGATGCGGCACCCGATGATGGTCGTCTGGATGCGTATAGCCTGGAAGTACGTCACTGGTGGCAAATTCTGGCGCTGTTTCCTTCACTGCGCCGTGGCACGCATGGTCGCTGGGGAAGTGTGCGCACGCTGAGCGGCACCCAATTTAGCCTGCATACCCGGCGTCCGCATGACATTAATGCTGATGGGGAAATTATTGGCCGCACGCCTGCACATTATCGTTTAATTGGGGGGGCAATCGCGGTATTAGCACCAAATAAACCTTAACTGCTTACTGTTATGGAACGTTAATATCGGCTGATGAGAGTGTGCCACTATTCTGAATATCCTGATCTCATTTCATTTAAGTCAATAATCAGTTCGTTAAGGTGTTCCTCTTTTTACCTCTGACAACCTGATGATAATTCGAGGTGTCATTCAATCATCTTGAGATAAATCATCGGGTGCACAGTTCCATTTCTTGTATGATGGCGATGAAATCACAGGCTTTTCATCGATTGCCGCGCCTTATCACAATCTTTACATTATCCTGAAAACCTCTTTCAGGGATCATCCCCATGACTTTCCGCTCTGACATTAACGGGCTGCGTGCCTATGCGGTTATGTTAGTTATCCTTTATCACTTTGGTTTTTCCCAGATGAGTGGGGGATTCCTCGGTGTTGATGTGTTCTTTGTTATTTCCGGCTATTTAATGACCGAAATTATTATGTCGCGGCTCAATAATCATAAATTTTCACTGATGGCGTTTTATGCTGCACGCTGCAGACGTATCATTCCGCCCTTAATGGTGCTGTGCGCAATATTAATGTTGATGGGTTATTTCCTGATGCCGCCAGACGAGTATCAACGCATGGCGGAGCATGCGGTCTCCAGCCTCAGCTTTATATCCAATGTGGTCTATTTCAAACAGGGCGGTTATTTTGATACCGGATCGGTATATAAATGGCTGCTGCATACCTGGTCATTAAGCGTTGAGTGGCAGTTTTATTTATTATTGCCTCTGGCATTAATGTTCACCGCACGTTTCCTGCGCCAGCAATTTGTCTGGGTGATGGGCATCGCTGCGCTGCTGTCGTTTGGCCTGGTGCTGGCGATGGTTGCCACTGATTATCATCTCACCGCGACTTATTATTTGTTGCCCACCCGCGCGTGGGAAATGCTGGTTGGCGGATTAGTGTATCTGGCACCTAAAACCCGACTGAGCGGGCAGGGCTGGGTTCCACCACTGAGTATTCTGGCGCTGATTTTGTGTGCGCTAATGTTTGATGAGAATATCGCGTGGCCGGGCATTATGACGCTGATACCGGTGCTGTTCACCGCGCTGATTCTTCACGCAGGGGTACAGGACAGCCGGTGGTTGAATCATCGCGTGATGCAGCACATCGGCAAAACATCTTATTCGATCTATCTTTGGCATTGGCCCTTGTGGGTGTTCTGGCATCTGGCGGACTGGCCGGTCACGTTCATCAGCCAGGTGCTGCTCATCCTGCTGTCACTGGCTGCTGGTTGGGCTTCTTACGTCTGGGTTGAGAACAGGCAAAGCTGGTTCAGCCGGAAAACTTATATCGCGCTGGGACAGGCTGCTGTGGTGATGTTGTTTGGGGTGACGATCGTTGCGAGGGCGGGAATCCCTTCACGCGCACCCGCCGTGGTGGCCTCAATCGATCACTATTCACAGCAACGCTTTGCGCTGGCTAAAAATTGCTTTGTGCTCAGCGGCATCACATCACCACAGTGCGTATTTGGCGATGCCAGCAAGGTGAATCTGGTGGTGCTGGGTGATAGCCACGCCGCCGCCATGTTGTCCTCGATTGTGGCCAGCGCGGGAACGCAGGATGGCGTGGTGTTCATCGCACAGTCTGGCTGTCCTTCAGTGCCGGATATTCAACGCAGCGCCAGCCCTGATTGCGGTGGCTTTGTAAAAGCGGCAATGGCTGATATTGAACGCAAATACCCCAACGCATCGGTATTGATCATCAATCGCATGTCGTTTTATCTGCACGGCGAGTATGGCAGCGGCAGCAGCGCACCGACCTATAGCTTCAGGCAGGGCGGCAGTTCCCTCGCCGC
Source organism: Type-E symbiont of Plautia stali (assembly GCF_059731115.1). Taxonomy (NCBI): domain Bacteria; kingdom Pseudomonadati; phylum Pseudomonadota; class Gammaproteobacteria; order Enterobacterales; family Enterobacteriaceae; species Type-E symbiont of Plautia stali. The sequence continues at coordinate 750,802 of NZ_AP035907.1, read as the reverse complement.
CTATCAGCAGCATTTTGGCGCGGCGGTGAAACAACTCGCCAGCCATCATCGTGTATTCATCATGACGCCGGTGCCGGAATTCGGCTACGACGTGATTTATCGCATGTCACGCGATGCGATGCGCGGCAAAGTGCTGACCATTCAGCAATCTCGTGCCGAGTATCAATCACGTCATCAGGATGCCTTGGCAATGCTCAATAATATCGCGGCGCTTTCACCAAACATTACCTTGCTGGATACCACGCAGGGGTTGTGTGACAGCCGCTTCTGCTACGGAGCCAGGGAGAATGTGCCGCTGTATCGCGACGATAACCACCTTTCGGAAGTGGGAAACAAAAGTCTGAGCGGGGTGTTTGCAGGGATGTGGGGGATGATTGAGGGGCGGTGATGAGAATCGCTCAACCGTCGGTTGCAGCAATTGAAGCGCGCGGCGAAGATCTGAAAATTGCCACTTTAAAGCGTTATGTTGAGGCGCTGGGCGGGCAATTAACGATTGGCGTAAATATGCCTGGCGGCCAGCACGTCGATTTTGCGCTTTAAGCAGTTTTGTTTTTCTGAGCCAGCCACACCGTCCTGCCACCGCAGGTGGCATCTTCGGTGACCTGATTAACCACGCTGAAACAGTTATCCGACAGCAGTTGGCGGAATTCATCGTGATCCAGACTAGCATGATAGAGTGGGCGTTCAAGGAAAGTGCCCATTGCTTCGCCGTCGCTGTGCCCGCTGGTGAACATCAATGCCGCGCCGTTCTGGGCATGCTGAGCAAAACGTGGAAACATCGCGCGTTGATGATCGCGCGTCAGGTGGAAGAAGCTGTCCCATGCGATGATGCCGTTGAAAGCCTTCGCGAGTGCCAGCGTGCGCATGTCGGCAATATGCCATTGCGCCTGTGGGAACCTTTCCCGACAGCGGGCAATCATCGGCTCGGAAGCATCCACCCCCGTGACCTTGAATTGCTGCTGCAAAAAGTGCTGCGCAATAGGAATACCCGCGCCGCAGCCCACATCCAGGATCTCACCGCCAGCGGGAATCAGATCCAGAAAACGCGCCAACCAGTGCTGCTCGATAAAGTGCTTAATGCGATGGTTATCCCAGACTTCGGCACCTTCCCGATACAGGTCAATAATATGGTCAGCTTCTTTTTCGTGATTCATGGCCTGCCTTCATTAGGGTTGAGGGTTCATTATCGTTGAAACTCAGCATGCTGAAAGATCAATACGATCCCCTCGTGGCGTTGGATGGGAGATAACAAGAAATTCCACTGGAGATTCACTGTCGTTCCTGGCCTGATGCTTTGCACCGGGGGCGATTTCCAGTCCCTGCTGGGCCTTGATGTCGTGTTTCTCACCTTCCAGTTCCATCGTCAGGGCGCCCTGCAGAACGAAAAAGAATTGTCTGGATACGGAGTGAAAGTGACGTGTTTCACAGGTGCCAGGAGGCATTTTCTCATGAATAATCAACATGTCCTGACGATTGACTAAATACCAACCGTCGCAGTTATCACCCCAGAGATAATGCTCAGCATTCTCTTGCGAAATCATCTCGTTTCCTTATCTAAATTTTTTCCAAGCTCACGCTTAACGGCGCTCAACGTTCTGCGTCGAATCAACCCACTTCCCGCTCTGATCGCCAGCCAATAAGCTGCCATCTTAAAATGAGAGGTTTTGTCCGGGCAGTGAATGAACGTTTCCGTAATAAGTTCGGACTGGCTGTCATTAATGATATTAACTTGATAGCGCAGCAGCAGCTTTGCAGCGCCCGGCCGCGCGGGCTGCTGATACTCTTCAGCGTCTGAAATCTTTTCCAGGCCAAAGTCGGCGCGCCAAAACTCGCCTCTTAACCCATAGCAAAGTTCTAAAGCAGAGGCGTGAAGAAGCGTGAAGGTTTGCAGACCGAATTGATCATCCTGGGATACAGGGGCCTTTCTTTGCAGTTTACGCGGCAACTGTCGTATCGACATCAATGCCCGGATCACCGCATCCTGCTCAATATCGAAGGTCTTGATAAGCGGCATGATCTTTTCCGGGCTGATGGTTTGGATTACCGCGCTGTGTTTTTCGTGGAACTGGAAATCAGGCAGGTAGGGCGGAACGTCACTCCAATTAGTCAGCATTTTCTTTGACACAAAACCCAGTGAAATCATCCTTAACCTCGTTTTGGGGTGTTAATGCATTCGGCATATGTTCACTAAAATAGTCAGGTTGCCTGCGAAATACACCACTTATTGATTGTCTTCACAGGCGATTGACTCATCATCACTCTTCACGTCCCCAATAAGCCAGTCATGGAACATTCTGACTTCACTTCGCATAGTCTGATGTTGCGGTGTCACCAGATAATAAGCCCATTTCAGCGGCCAGCGCTGTTCAGGGTGGAGCTGCACGAGTTGACCGGTTTCAATAAGTTGTTTAACCAGCGCATGGCGAACAATGGCAACACCCCGGCCGCTCAGCGCTGATAAAATCACTGCTGCAGAGGAGTTGATATGCAGCCCACTCTCAAGTGCTTCAGGAGCATTTACCGCCTTAAGAACATCCTCCCATGAAGGAAAGTCTGCACCGGGATGTGGCGTGTCATCATGAATCAACTTTTGCGTGGCGAGCCATTTACCACAGGCCTTTTTTTGCGGCGGGGAAAGCCGTGGACTGCATACTAATACCGCCTCCTCATCCATCAGCCATGTTTTGTTCACGCCAGGCCAGTCTCCCAGCCCACAACGAATGCCGATATCCGCTTCACCGTGTGACACATCCATCAGCTTGTCCGTCACGTTGAGGCGCAAATCTGTATTTTCATGCACTTCAGAGAACCGGTTCAGGCGCTCCATCAGCCAGTTCATCATCAAAACCTGTGACGCAGTGACAACAATGGCTGAGCGCGCACGGCGGCCACGCAGTTTAGTCAGGCCGGTTTCGAGCTTGTCCAAGCCCTGAGTGATGTCCTCAAGGGCTTCCTGAGCTTCATCGACCAGTGTCAGACGCGCTTTGCCGCTGCGTGTGCGGTGAAGCAGCGGGTGCCCAACCCAATCTTCGAGCGATCGGACGAGTTGACCAACCGCTGCTGACGTGACACCCAGCTCTTGCGCTGCGCCGGTAAAGCTTCCGTGCCGCGCGGTTGCCTCAAAAGCATGCAGCCATTTCAGTCGGTTTAGCGATCGCATAGAAATATTCCTGATCAACGCTAACAGAGTTAACGAAAAAGATTTTCTTTCTTGTGACACAACTTCTTCTCATTCGTCAACCTGAAGCCGTGATGGCACTCTGCGTTCACACAATTAAGAGCTCTACTCTTCATTCATGATAATCAACGATTTATGAGGTTAGTGATGAACACATCTTTTGCCGGAAAAAAACTGTTAGTGGTCGGCGGTACCAGCGGCATGGGTTTCGAAACGGCGAAACTGATTTTAGAAAACGGAGGCCGTGTTGTGCTGGTGGGTAGCCGTCAGGATAAAGCTGAACAGGCTCGTCAGGCATTGGCTGCGGACAGCAAGGTATCTGTGATTGTGGCCGACCTGACAGAAGAGGAAGGACTGCAGAAAGTGGTTAAAACCATCAATGCGGAACATAAAGACATCAGTCTGCTGGTGAATGCCGCAGGGGTATTCTTCCCAAAACCGTTTATCGAACATGAAGCGTCTGACTATGACATGTACATGAGCATCAACCGCGCCACCTTCTTTATCACCCGCGATGTGGTGCGCAATATGGTTGCGGCCGAGATTAAAGGCTTAATCGTCAACATTGGTTCTATGTGGGCACAGCAGGCAATCGGCGCCACGCCGTCCTCTGCCTATTCAATGGCAAAAGCGGGGCTGCACGCGATGACCAAAAACCTGGCTATCGAGCTGGCTGAAAAGGGCATCCGCGTGAATGCTGTCTCACCGGCGGTTGTGCATACACCGATTTACGAAGGTTTTATCCCAAAAGACGACGTGAAAGACGTGATGAACAGCTTTGACAGCTTCCATCCGATTGGCCGCGTGGGCACGCAGGCAGACATAGCTGAGACCGTGGCTTTTCTGCTTTCAGACAAGACTGGCTGGGTGACCGGCGCAATTTGGGACATTGATGGTGGCGTGATGGCAGGACGTAACGCATGATGGCGATGCCGTTCATCCGTTCGGGTTTGTAAGCACTCCGGCGCAGACAGAACAACATTATGTTTCAGTCGCCTCTTTGTGGTTCCTGCCATCATCGAGGCGATGCCGTTTGAACAGGCAAACGAGGCGTAAGGAAAAGCACGTTATGGGTTCGTGCTTACAATCACTAAGGATGCTCGATCAGATGTTCGCAGAACACACACTTTCCGTCGCAGAGCAAAAAAATAACATTTTCCGTTTGTCCGCGTGCCAGGCGCTTGCCGGCGCGAATGCCGTGGTGTTCTATGCCACTGGCGCCATCGTGGGTAATGATATTGCGCCCAGCCCAACGCTCGCCACATTGCCGGTCACCATGTTTGTCCTGGGGATGGCTGCATGCATCCTGCCTTTCGGCGCATTGGCTAAAAAAAGGGGCCGTAAAACCGTCTTTATGGTGGGAACCGGTGCAGGGGTGTTAACCGGTCTCATGGCAGCTCTGGCCGTTGTGATCAGCTCCTTCCTGCTATTTTGTCTCGCTGGATTTCTTGGCGGGGCCTACGCCGCGGTTGCGCTAAGTTTTCGTTTTGCAGCAACAGACGGCGTCAACCCGGAACGCCGCGCGCGTGCTTTGTCTCTGGTCATGGGAGGCGGTGTTCTGGCAGGTGTCATCGGTCCGATGCTGGTGACCACGACGATGAATCTCTGGCCACCTCATCCCTTCGCCGTGACCTTTATAGCCCAGGCATGTGTAGCCGCTATTGCTGCCGTTATCCTGAAAGGCGTTACACCTGCTGAGCCTCCTGTGGCAATACAGTCAAAAGGGCGCCCTTTGCGCGTCATTGTGCGTCAGCCTGGTTTTACTCTGACGGTGTTCTGCGGTGCGGTAACCTATATGGTTATGAATTTTCTGATGACTGCCGCACCGCTCTCCATGCACATGCATGCTATCTCTCAGCAGGCTTCGAATCTGGGTATTCAGTGGCATGTTATTGCCATGTACGGGCCAGGATTCTTTACGGGCAGGCTGATTAACCGTTTCGGCTCCATGCGAGTGACGGCCGCTGGATTAGTGATTACCGTTGCATCCGTTGCTGCAGGCCTAAGCGGAACAGACATTTTTCATTACTGGCTTTCATTAATTCTGCTGGGCATCGGCTGGAATTTTGGCTTCACTGGCGCATCAGCAAAAATTGTTGAGTACCATCGGGCAGAAGAAAAAACGCAGGTTCAGTCCCTGAACGACTTTGTGGTATTCGGTGTGATGTTGGTCGGGTCATTTTCTTCCGGCGCACTGCTAAACCTTTATGGCTGGAATGCTGTCTTGTGGGGATCGCTTATCCCGGTAGGTCTTGCCTTTGTGAGCATCATCAAAGGATGGAATGCTCACTCGCAGGGGAAGGGGGCTCTGTAGCGGGTCATCCTATGGATGAAAATGCGCCCGGTGGCGCATTTTTTTGCGACTAAAGAACCAACCAGAGATATCCTGCATTGAACAAGAATCGCCCACTCAAATTTCGGAGAAGAAAATCGATGAAAAGCGCAACCGCAAAGTCCTTAAAAAAAGCGAACGAGTTGTTGAAAAGTGGTGAGTTCAGGGAGGTTGTGCTGGATTTCAATATCAGTGCCGATGAGTTTTTTGAGCTTGCGGATCGCTGGGCAGATCGAGGAGCCAAAATCAAAAAAGAAGATGGCTCGTTTGTTATCAGGCTAGCTAAATGATGTTCAGCAAGGGCTAAAACTTCAAATCCGACAACGCTTTCCGGGGCGAGTATAAGTCCAAAATCAATTTCGGAGTTCCGCACCTGCTGTGTGATTACGGCGCTGCTTTAAACATTTAGCTGGAGATCCAGCCAGCTATGCTCTTGAGCAATGGCAGAAATCTCGTCACAGAGTTGCCCCTCCGTTAAAGCCTGAACCCGCCCGATACTGACTGTTCCACGCCTCAGCCCCTTAATCTCATCAGATCGCTGTTTTGTCAGGTTGAATTCACGTGCCCGCGGAGTAGATCAGTGTAGAGAATTTCACCTGCCGTAGTCATACGCATGCCACCCGGCAGTTGCTCAAATAAAGGTATACCCAGATCTTCTTTCGCCTGGAGGATCTGCCGATTAATGGCTGACGCGGAAACGTGCAGCCTTTCCGCTGTTTTTCGAAGACTTCCATGGCGCGCAACCTCCATAAAGTAGGCTGCAAAGCGGGAAAACGGACTCATAGGGATCCTGTACAGTTTTATGCAACAGGGTAGTGCGTTTATGCTGATGGATTAGTACACCTTAAATTACCCATACTGCGATGGCAATGCACAGGCTAATCATCCAGGCGATGAGATCGCGCTTTTGCACAGTAAAAATAAAAGGTGAGTTTATGACACAAAAAAGCTTCATTTAGCCTTGTTTCTCTTCCCGGGATATCACCTCGGAGCCTGGAGATTGCCGGACGCCATTCCAGAGATAGATCTGGACATCGACCATCTGGTGCACGCCGCACAGCTTGCAGAAGCCGCCAACCTGGATGCCATTTTTTTCGAAGACCAGGCCGCCGTGCGTCGCAGTAATGACATCCTGGCGGGTGACAAATACGGTGCGGCTAACCCCCGTTCAATTCACTTTGACCCTACGATGGTGCTACCGCTTCTCGCAGCCCATACCTCACGATTGGGTCTGGCTGCCACAGCCACGACGACATTTAACGAACCGTTCAACATTGCACGTCGGTTCTCAACTCTCGATTTTATTAGCAAGGGGCGCGCGGGATGGAATTTAGTCACTTCCTTTAACGAAGATGAAGCGCAAAACTATGGCCTGGATGCCCATGTTAGCCACGCAGATCGCTATGGAAGGGCGGAGGAGTTCGTCGACGTTGTTAACGGCCTCTGGGAGTCATGGGATGAGGATGCTATCACACGGGATAAGCAGAGCGGTGTTTACTTCGATGTTGATAAGATGCATTTTCTACAGCATCAGGGGACGCATTTTAAGGTTCGAGGTCCACTTCCAATGGGGCGCAGCCCACAAGGGCGACCTGTTATTTTTCAGGCCGGTGCATCAGAGCCCGGTCGGGCGCTGGCGGCACGAACAGCTGATGTGGTCTTTACACTGCAATCCACCATCGAAGGCGGGCGCGCATTTCGTGATGACATTCGTCGGCGTGCTCAGGCATTCGGACGCCCACCCGATTCAATCAAAATCCTGGTGGGGCTTACTCCCATCATTGCCGAAACAGACCAGAAGGCCAGAGAACTGGCCGATCAAATGTTAGCCCTGATTCCAGATGACATTGCCCTAAGTAATTTGAAACCACTGGCAGGAGGGGTCGATTTTCGCCAGTTTGACCTTAATGAACTTGTACCAGAACTGCCTGAATCAAACGCGGGAAAATCGCACCGGGACGCAATTATGGCTATTTCCCGTGATAAAAATCTCTCCGTCCTCGAGACTGCCCGCTACTTCGCGGAAGGCAGCTATCTGAAAGCCATCGGTTCCCCGGCCACGGTTGCCGATCAGATGCAAGCCTGGCTTGATGCCGATGCCTGTGATGGATTCCTTGCCGTGCCCACTCATTTCCCAACAGGGGTAGAGGCATTAACTGGACTTCTGGTGCCGGAACTGCAACGACGGGGGATTTTTCGTACCGAATATGAAGGAACCCATCTGCGGGACCACCTCGGGCTGACTAAATATTGATTTATACCAGAGGTTACAAAAGTAACAATGCTGAGCTGCTACCCATTGATTCATACTAAATGGTGTCAGCAATGTTCGCAGAGCCAGCTCTGCGGACATTGGCTGTTGCGGAAGCCTGCTTAGTGCCAGGAGCGGAAGTCAAAAACTCTATACTAACGTCTCAAATTACCGTAAATTTAAAGCACTTTATTTTTATAGCAATTACTGTAAATGGCATTACTCCCAAGAAGTCGAATCCTTTTCAAATACCGTAAATTTGATAAAAGCTGCTTAGAACTACTCCTAAATCGAGAACTTTGGTTTGCTTCACCGGCCACACTTAATGACCCATTTGAAGCAGAGTCTTCTATGCATGAGGTTTTGGATGCTGTGTGGTCCCGCCACCCAACACCGCCAGAGGTGCGCAAGATTTATGAAGAATATCTGCATCAACAATTAAGTTCAGCTGGTATTTGTTCATTTAGCAAAGCCCGTAAAAATCAGTTAATGTGGTCACATTATGCTGATGAGCATAAAGGTGTATGTATAGGGTTTAAAGAGCACAAAATCAGACCTCATGGTTCAAATATCTATCCTATAGATGTGACTTATCAAGATAAGTATCCTTTTGAAAATATAATTGAGCGCTTCAATTATTTTGAGCGATTTCCTGGCGTGAATAACTTAAATTCTATCACTGGCGATATTCTAATATCTATCCTCGGAACAAAATATACAAGTTGGAAATATGAGAGGGAACGGCGATTAGTCTTTGCCAAGTCAATTGCGCATAAGTTCGAACCGGATGCAGTAAATTCTATTGCCTTTGGACTCAGAATGGTAGAAAGGGATAAGAATACATTGCGAAATTTATTATCCGGAGCTGAATGGGACCATGTGAAATGGTTCCAGTCAATAAAATCTTCGACGAAATACTCACTTGAGTTTGAGCGTTTAAAGTAAGTTTTATGTAATCTTGAAGTTTGAATAAAATACGAACCATGACTTTTTTAAGTTGGCTACTATACCTCATAGCCATTGATGGACACAAGTTAGCTTCTTAGTTTTCCTATTATTCAATTGCATTTTTTTATCGTTAGGGCTACAGAAAACCTTAACTCCGGTTATGTTGAGTGGCGAGATAATTAATGAGTTGATAAAGGGCCGCAGGGCCCTTCGCTATGTGTTCAAAAGCCGCATTAATTCTGACTGTCTTGTTCAGTATATTCTGAGGCTGAAACTTCTAGTGCATTGACTTCACTTGGAATAAACTTAGCATAAGTTTCTTTCAAGTAATTTGTAGCAGAGTCACGACTAATATCAATATCTAATAAGTTGCTAAAAAACATCAGCCTAGATCGTGCTTGTCCTATCAGTTCACCCCAAGTATATATCCATATTGAAACATTTCCTTTTGAATACAAAAGCCCGTAAGGGCGATCATCTTGAGAAATTCTGTCCTGAACCAAAGGCGCTATTTCGTTAGATACTGCGATAAAAATCCATTTCGTATTCTGCTTGTCAAACCTGCCATCATTACTAACAGCATGAGCATAACTTTCAATTTGATTTATTACAGATAAGTCTATTTTTTGTGTTGGCCTTTTCAGTTCTACAACTAAGTGTTCAAGCTCACCTTCTCTTGGCTGACGTGCTTTGCTAAGTAGTAAGTCAACCCTACCTGTCGTTCCATCCTCTCTTAGAACAGGCAGTTCCGCATCATAAGCCATACCAATTTTATCTGCATGATATTGTAGCACTTGATTGAGAGTGTTTTCGCTACGTGACAAATTGAAATCCTCTCTAAAGAGCCATGATTCATTTTCAAGGAGTTTATGCAATTGATCTCTTTCTAAAAATTTCTTTTTTGATTTGTCATCAAACAATAGTTGTTCCAGTCCAGTTAAGAAATTCAACCGATCTGATACAACCTGTGAAGCTTTAATAATATTAGGGAGAGTTGTTTTTTCTAGTAAAGTAGCCATTGAATCTTGATCGTCTGAACTCATAACCAATACTTCAGAAAGAATTTTTCTCACAGAGTTTGGATTGTCCTTCAAAGCCTGAGAAAGTAATCTAAATGTGAACCTCTTAATGTTTTTATTAGATTTATTAAAAGAAGTTAAATAGCTCTCAACATTCACAGCCAAAATGTTAAATACCTTTTGCTCAGCTTCTTCAACACTTCCGGGTTGCGGTGTACGTTCATACGGATAAATATTTTGTTCTTTCCACTCATCTACTATTTTTGTTTTTTGTAAAAACTCTTTGTTTACAAAATGTTTTCTACAAACATCGATGACTGTATCTTTTAACTCTTTTATGCCAGATTCTAAGCTGCCTAGCGAAAGTACATTCTCTTCAAATTTTTTCTTATTAAATGAGGATTTTACATATACTGTGAAATCAACACCGTAAGATCTAAAAAGTTTCTCAGCGCTTTCATTAAAAAGTGAAAAACCATTTTCATCACAATAATGAATTTCTCGTGGAGTTTTAAATCCCCATTCTATTATTGAAACAGATACATTTTCCTGAACAGATTCTATCTCGATGTCACCCAGATTATACTCTTTCTTATCAATCCACGCATCGGAAGGATTAATATATGCTTCATCATAAAATAATTTTTTATGCGGGTACTCTGCTAAATATAGCGCGTATTCTTTTGTGATTGCTTCTTTCGATGAATTTGTCGCAAGTAAAGATGTTTGTTTTGCTAAATTAAAAATCTCAACCTGTGTACCTTTTGTTTTATCACGTGCTTCTGTAGGCTCACTGATTTCGAAGCGCTTGATGTTATTAGCATTTCCTTTGATGTGATATTTAAAACACCCTTCACTACCTTCTAAACAGGTAGTCCAAATAACTATTTCCCCCAGAGAAAACGCCTTAAAACGGCCTTTACCAAATTAACCATGTAAAGAACGGTCTCCATTTTTTTTTGCATTCTTCTTCCAAGATTCTCCAAGGCTACCGAATAATGAAGAGACATTATTATGGGGGATGTCTTCTCCTTGGTCTTGAATGATAATTTTCTCAATCGTGTTTGTGCTATGATTCTTCTGAAATAGGACTTTAACTATTAATGATTTAGAGTCAAAAGCATTCCATATTATTTCTTTAATTGCAGGAATTGGTTTTGCAGAAGAAATGTCTTCTAAATGATCTATTCCAAGGATGACGTCAATGTTCTTCATTTTAATATCCCGTATATATTTTTATTGATCTAGTATACGAGATAATTTGGCGCGTTTACCAGCTTTGATAAGATGGTAGGTGATGTGGCGGTTTCAATTCCTAATTTGTTGCCTGAAGCTCCTGCGAGGCCTACCCTGCTGTTATCGCAATCATCGGATTGCGGCCGTTATAAGTCATGAACTACACCAGAGGGGGATTGCTGGCGGCTGCACCAGATTTCAGCGGGGAGTAATTTGCAAGGTTTCATTACTTTCCCACACATAGCTGTGTGTTTCACAAGATAATCTCCTGTTCAATCTTCACCCAACTTCTGATCCTCGCTTTAAGTGCCTCCCAGCCCCGGGAAGCCATCACTCAAAAACCCACCCCCAACATCCACAATCCCCTTCACTCAACAAACTGGCAAAAACGCAAAAGATAGCCATCCGGATCCTGAACAAGAAATTCTCTCTGACAAGCAGTTTTATCTCCAATCTGATAAGTGTTTTCACGCAGCTCCCGATACAGCGGCACGCCATGTCTCATCACCCGCGCCAGCACACACGCAATATCATCCACTTCTATCTGGAAATTCACGCCACGCCCCAGCGGTTTGAGGAGTTCTGCGGTATTCCAGCCTTCGGCGTGAAACTGCTCAAGCATCAGCTGTGCTTCGCCGAGGTTGATGTAAGCAAATTCGGGATCGCTTCGTCTGACCATAATCTCGAATCCCAATACTTCAGTGTAAAAATGCAGTGAGGCAGTGAAGTCCGTTACGGTCAGTTCGGGCACCATCCGGTTCCAGTAGGGCTCATGCTGAACTGTCATTGCTTATGTCCTTTTAAATAGCACGACCTAAAGCTGATGCCGCACAATCTGTTTGCTCATGTCGCGACAAAGGATAAATGAGTGTCTAAAGAGCATCACGTTAACCCGTTCAAACATCCTCTCAACCCCATATCCCTAACGCTCTGCCACCCAAAACAGCACCCGAATAAAGCGCTATCGCAACGATACTGATACAAGTCCCACATGAAATCGCCTGCGCTGAATTTCCAGTGCCCAGGTAATGCGTCTCTAGCACGATAATATTGGCTGCCGGGGGAAGCAGGCAGAAAAGATACATCGTTGCTGGATTTTGCGTAATAAGTGGTGCGTTGAACTGATCGGCTATCAGCAGGAGCAACGAAACCAGCACAGCGAAAACTATTGAGCGAGTGAGAAACGGACGCAGTTCGAGTCGAAAATCGCGCATCGATATTGTTGTCTTTGAAAGCCAAATTCCTAAAACGGCCATGCCAAGAAAACTCATCATAAATTTGGCAATTTGATACAGGCTATCAAAGTGAAGAGCCACCAAATCACTCAGCGGAATCAATGCTGCGCCGATCATCAGAGCGATGACGGGCGGGGTGCGCATCAACGTGATTGGATTAAATTTCTCTCCGGAGAGCATGCCTGCGCCCAGCGAGTTGCCGACAATTGAGCTGCCGACGTAGGCGGCAATGATAATGGTCGCAGCATCATTGCCGAATAGCACGCTGGCGACGGGCAGACCCAGCCAGCCGATATTAAGATAGCTAAAACAGAGGTTTTTTATTGGGTCAGCAAAAACATAGCGACCTGCCAGCAGCAGCACCATCATGGATATCGCGGTGGCAATAATAATGGTGCTCATGCTGTGAAAGCGGGTCGATATATTAAAGATGATCACGATGGGAATAGCGATACGCGTCAATATCCATGACGCAGCCGTTTTGCAATCCCAGGCAGTTTTACCCAGCAACCATCCGGCAAACAGATAGATAAGCGGAAAGAAAATCGTCACGAAACATCCCTGATTAGCGTGTCGACCACTCCCTGGAGTAGGGAGTGGTTAAAAATACACGCTATCAGAGGTCGTTCAGTGAGTGCAACGATGCAACGCGAGTTTATGCGGTGGTATTGATGTTACGGCCAACTGCCGGATTGGCCGGCAGTTGCGGAATCGAATTAAGAATTCCTGCTGCCATTGACTGCTGATTATCCAGGGTCTTTTTCAGTACCAGGGTGCTCACTTTACTGCTGAGGTCCATATTTTCCAGACCGATAGCCAGTGAAGTAATCTGTGATACATCCATCTTGCTCTCCTTTAAAACGACTAATGGGGGGCGGAAACGGCTTTGAGAAAGCCTGATACGTCTATCGGCATCCAGCGGCAAAGCTTCACTGCTATCTTCGGAGATCCCCGACGCCAACCGGCTTTATCAGATTATTCTCTGGCAGGGCGGCTATTTCGCCTGCGGCTGCCAGGTGCCCACATCCTGCGCATCAATCGCTTTCGGCAGCAGCTTCGCCTGATAAAACGCATCTGCAATCTTCTGCTGCTCAGCCAAATCGCTCTTGTTCACTGGCTCGATCTGATAGCTGCGTTGCTGGTTCGCTTGTTCAACCGTCGCCAACGGCAAATTACCCCACAATGGAGAGAGAATCTTGGCTGCATCCGTTGGATGTGCTTTCAGCCATTGAGCTTCCTGATCCAGCGTCTTATACACAATGCCCAGCACCTCAGGATGCTTCTGCGCATAAGGCGTCGACACCAGATAGTAGCGCTGATAACTGGCGAGACCTTTGCCGCTCACCAGCACGCGCGTGTGCTGCTCGACTTTCGAGCTGGTGACAAAGGGTTCCCAGGTCACCCACGCATCAACGCTGCCATGTTCCAGCGCGGCACGCCCATCGGCAGGTGTCAGCCATGCAGGTGTGACATCACTGAATTTCAGTCCCGCCTTTTGCAACGCGGCGATCAGCAGGTAATGGCTGCCAGCCGCTTTGGTAACGGCAATCTTTTTACCTTTTAAATCCTGCAGTGATTTGATGTTGGAATTAGCGGGCACCAAAATGGCCTGAGCTTCAGGCGAAGGCGTCTCGCGTGCGTAATACGTGAGGTCGGCGCCTGCCGCTTGCGCGAACACCGGCACGGTATCGGCCACGTCAGCAGAGAGGTCAACGTTGTTGAGATTCAGCGCCTCCAGCAGCGGCAAACCGCTGGTGAACTCGTGCCATGTCACTTTAATGCCGCGATCGGCGAGCGCCTTATCCAGATCGCCACGCTGCTTTATCAACGTCAGCAAGGTGGAAGATTTTTGATAGCCGATGCGAAGTGTCTCTTCGGCATTGGCGCTGGCAAGCAGTGAGGAGAAAAGCAGTGAAGCAAGTATTGTCTTTGTAATGTTGCGCATGTGAGTCCCTGACGGTGTTATCAATTTTTAAAAATGATAAAGCCGCTCACGAGGCAATCAAAACCGCAAGTTCGCATAAGCTCTGCACATTTACAGCTATTAAAGTTGCGCGGTCATCGCCCGCAAATGCGCCCGTAACACGCTATGCAGCGCCCGAATTGCGGGGGAAAACTGCTTACGATGCGGGCAGATTAAATGCAGCGGCGTGCTTTCGCCGGGGATCTCAGGCAGCACCCGTTCCAGGCGGCGCTGCCTAATGTCTTCACAGACGTCAATCCAGGATTTATACGCGATGCCCATGCCATTGATAGCCCAACGACGCGCCACTTCGGCGTCATCACACAGCAGGCGACTTTTCACCGTGATTTGGCGGCGCATACCTTCCTGCGGGAACGTCCACTTGTCATAGACATGCCCGCCCATCACAAACGGCAGGCAGTGATGCTGGGCCAAATCTTCCAGTTGATGCGGGCGTCCATGTTGGTCGAGATAGGCTGGCGATGCCACCATAATGCGGCGATTGTCCTCGGCCAGCGGTAATGCCACGTAACTGCTGTCTTCCAGTTTGCCGTAGCGAATGGCGATATCGACCGGATCGCGGAACACATCGCTGATTTGATCGGATAACGATAACCGAACCGACAAGGCAGGGTGCTCACAGCAAAATTCGGTAATCAGCGGCAAGAGGATATTGCGGCCAATATCGGAAGGCATCGCGATTTTAAGCTCACCGCTCAGTGCGTCTTCGTGACTTTGCAGGCTATCAGCGCCCGCTTGCATCAGAGCCAGCATCTCCTGCGCGTAGGGTAGATACTTTTCACCCTCGGCGGTCAAGCGCAGGCTACGCGTGGATCGTGCAAACAGGCGACGATCCAGTTCTCGCTCCAACCGCTGAATGGCGGCACTTACTTGCCCCGGCAGCAAATTCACTTCACGGGCCGCGCGGGAAAAGCTGCCCAGTGCTGCCGACCGCACAAACAGCGTGACATCTTCCAGTCGGATCATTTTCTTACTCATCGTCAAAACAGACAGGGATTTTCACTCTAAGAGTGAAAGTGTTGCTGTGCAATCGGCATTTTTCCTCAGCGTGCAGGCCGCTATGCTGAGCTCAACTTACCTAACACCCTGATGAATTAAGGAACAGCTTGATGAAAGCGATAGTTTATAGCCAAAACGGTTTACCAATTTCCGATGAAAATGCGCTGTACGAACTGGATGTCGCCCAACCGCAGCCGGGCGCGCGTGACCTGCTGGTAAAGATCCACGCGATTGCCGTGAACCCGGTAGATACCAAAGTGCGTAACGGCGCGCCAACCGATAAACCGCGCATTCTCGGTTGGGATGCGGTCGGCGTGGTGGAGGCGGTGGGCGAGGAAGTCACGCTGTTCCAGCCGGGCGATGAAGTGTTTTACGCGGGCGATATTACGCGCGCGGGCAGTTATGCCGAGTATGGTCTGGTGGATGAACGCATTGCCGGACAT
Organism: Type-E symbiont of Plautia stali; assembly: GCF_059731115.1. Lineage (NCBI taxonomy): Bacteria > Pseudomonadati > Pseudomonadota > Gammaproteobacteria > Enterobacterales > Enterobacteriaceae > Type-E symbiont of Plautia stali. Next base: position 735,177 of record NZ_AP035907.1, on the reverse strand, counting down.
AAACCCCGTACGCTGAATGATGCCGATGCCGCCGCGTTGCCGCTGACATCACTCACCGCATGGGAATTGCTGTTTGATCGTCTGGAAGTGCAGGCGGATGACAATGCCGCATTGCTGATTATTGGAGCAGGCGGCGGTGTCGGGTCAATTCTGACGCAGCTGGCGCGCAAGCTGACTAACCTCACGGTGATTGCTACCGCATCGCGTCCCGAAACTGAAGATTGGGTGCGTTCTCTGGGCGCTCATCATGTGGTCAATCATCAGCAGCCGCTGGGTGAACAGCTGGCGGCCATTGGCCATCCGCAGGTACGCTATGTGGCTTCATTGACGCACACCGACAGCTATTACCCCCAGCTGGTGGATGTGCTGGCTCCACAGGGCAAGCTGGCGCTGATCGATGATCCGGAAACGCTGGACGTGGTGCCGCTGAAGCGCAAAGCCATCTCGCTGCACTGGGAGCTGATGTTCACCCGTTCACTGTTCCAGACCCGCGACATGCAGCGTCAGCACGATATTTTAGAGCGCGTAAGCCAGCTGGTTGATGACCAGACGCTGCAAACCACGGCAGGCGAACATCACGGCACCATCAACGCGGCCAATCTGCGCAAAGCCCATGCGCTGATCGAGAGCGGTCGTGCACGCGGCAAGATCGTGCTGAGCGGCTTTTAACCCTTTGAAACACAATTCGTTAACCGCCGTGTAAGCGCGGCGGTTAAGGTAACGGCACTTTTAAAATAATCGATTCAGGAGATTGCCATGACACTTAATGACGCAGTGGCTCGTCGCCACACCGTTAAAGCCTTCGCCAGTGGTAAAAGCTTGCCGCAGGAAGAGATCGAAACGCTGCTGAACGTGCTGCGTAACAGCCCGTCTTCCGTCAACTCTCAGCCGTGGCATTTTGTGGTGGCTTCCACGCCAGAAGGTCGTGAGCAGATCGCGCAATCCACTACCGGCGCCTTTGTTTATAACGGCCCGAAAGTACTGAATGCTTCCCATGTGATCGCGCTGTGCATGCGCACCGATCTGGATGACGCACATCTGCAAAATGTGCTGGAGCAGGAAGAACAGGATGGGCGTTTTGCCAAACCAGAAGGCAAAGCCGGTCAGGATAAGAGCCGTCGTGGCTATGTCGATATGCACCGTTACGAGCAGCGTGATATCCCGCAGTGGATGGAGAAACAGGTTTACCTGGCGCTCGGTAGTCTGCTGCTAGGTGCCGCGATGTTAGGGATTGATGCGACGCCGATGGAAGGTTTTGATCAGCGAGCGCTGGATCAGGCGTTAGGCCTGCGTGAGAGAGGCTTTACCAGCGTGGTACTGGTATCGTTGGGCTATCGCAGCGACGAAGATTTCAATGCGGCATTGCCAAAATCACGTTTGCCGCGCGAAGAGATTTTCACCTTTATTTAAGCGGTTGCGGCGCAATTTTTTGCGTGGTTTTAACCCCGCGCGATGAATCGCGCCGCGACACGTTTCATCGCGGAAACAGCAAACTAAACCGGTTCACCCCGTTCTCACTGCTCACCGCACAGCTACCGTGATGCAAACGCATGATGCTGCGTACAATCGACAACCCCAGCCCGCTGCTGCTTTGATGGCGTGATGCATCGGCGCGCCAGAAGCGATCAAACATTCTTGCCTGCTGCTCGACACTGAGTGGCGCACCGTCATTCTCCACCACCAATTCGATCCCCTGATCGCGCACCGCACTTAACACGCGAATGGTGGTATCCCGCTCGCCATAGCGCAAAGCATTCGCCATCAGATTCGCCAGTGCACGCTGCAGCAGCTGTGGATCGGCGCGTAATTCTCCTTGCATGCGCATCTCCAACTGCATGGCGTGTTCTTCGGCCATGCCATCAAAATAGTCCTGCAACTTCTCGCCAAGCTGTGCCAAATCGATGTTTTGCCAATCCATCGCCTGGCTGGCGTCTTCCGCTTTAGCGAGGAAAAGCATGTTATCGATCATCTTCGCCAGTCGCTCCAGTTCCTCGTAGTTGGAGCCCAGCAGTGCCTGATAGTCGCCCACGCTGCGCGGCTGGCTCAGCGCCACCTCGGTCTGACCGATCAAGGTGCCAATCGGCGTGCGCAGGTCGTGCGCCATATCGGCGGAAACCTGGCTGAGCTGTTGATAGCCCTGTTCAAGACGACTGAGCATCTGGTTGAAGGCAGCGACCAGCGGTTGCAGTTCTGTCGGAGCATCGCTGAACTGGATACGGTGCGATAAACGCCGCACGTCTATGGCATCGGTTTCCGCTGCCAGCCGACGCAATGGCGATAAGCCGCGTCGCACCAGCCAGATGCTCAATAATGCAACCAGCAGGGCTGCCAGTGCAGTTGATACAATAATCTGGTCGCGATAACTATTCAGCGTTTGGGTACGATCGCTCATCAGGCGGCCGGTGATGATCTCAATTTGCCCATTACCATCGCGCGTCGGCGCTAATGCAGCGGCGGAAATAAAAGGCGTGCCGTCCTCTGCCTGCTGGTGATGCACAGAGGCCAGACTGAGTGGCTGATCGGCGGGCACGGGCGTGATGTCGGGCATCGGTCGTGCGCCGGGATTGACCATAATCAGCGGCGGTTGACCTGGAAAGCGCAGCACTAACAAGGATTCTGTATTGCCCAGCATATTGGCAAACAGGCGCGGTTTTTGCTGAATCAGCGTAATGGCGTCTTCATCGCGTAGCAGCGTACGAATCTGATCAATGCGCGTCAGTAAAGCCGCGTCATCACGCACGCCAATTTGCTTCGCCAGGGACTGATACAGCGCAAAGCCGCTCAGGGCAAAAATCACGATCACCGCAGTGCTGAGCAGTAGTGATAAGCGAGTGGCAAGCGAGAGTTTTTTCATGCTTCAGCTTCGCAGCGATACCCAACGCCGTGCACGGTGTGAATCAGCGGTTGAGCAAACGGGCCATCGATTTTCTGGCGCAGGCGTTTTACTGCCACGTCCACCACGTTGGTGTCGCTATCAAAATTCATGTCCCATACGCGGGAGGCGATCACCGTGCGCGTCAACACTTCACCGGGATGCAGCATAAACAGATGCAGCAGGTTGAACTCTTTGTTGGTGAGGTCGATGCGTTGCCCCGCGCGCTCCACCCGACGTTTAAGGATATCGAGTTGCAGATCGGCCAGGGTCAGCACATCGGGAAGTTTTTGCTGGCCGCCGCGCCGCAGTTGCGTGCGGACGCGTGCCAGTAGTTCCGCAAACGAGAAGGGCTTCACCAGGTAATCATCCGCGCCCAGTTCCAGCCCCTTGATGCGATCTTCCAACGTGCCTTTAGCCGTGAGGAAAATAACCGGCGTCTGGGTCTGTTTATCCAGCGCGGCCATCACCTCCCAGCCGCTCATGCCGGGCATCATCACATCGAGTAAAATCAGGTCGTAATGATGCTCCTGCGCATAGAACAAACCATCTTGCCCATTTTCCGCTACATCCACGATGAATCCCGCTTCGGTTAATCCTTTGCGCATGTAATCGCGCGCTTTGGCTTCATCTTCAATCACCAAAATTTTCATGCGCATCTCCGGGCGGGACAAGTGGATTAGGGCTGCGCCTGCTGAGCAGCCTGTTCAATCAGTTTCGCGACATCATCAGGATGAGATTCATACACCGAATGGCTGGCGCCCGCGACTTCAACCGTGTGGCTGTGCGCGCGTTTGGCGTACATCCGCTCCAGATCAGGGTTAATGATTTTGTCAGCTTTCGCCACCATGTACCAGCTAGGCTTGGTCTTCCATGCCGGGTCAGGAATGTTGGCGGTGAACACAGCGGCGTTGGTTGGCATCTGCGCGTGGGCTTCAAAATCCGTCTGTGCAGCCGGTAAGTCGGCGGCGAAATCGCTGTGGTAATTTTCTGGCGCGATGGTCAGATAGCCATCACTGGATTTAGCAAACGGATGCGCGCTGTTGGGGAATTTTTTGCCGTTAATCGCTTCGGTTTCGCCGTTATTGAGTGCATGAGCGGCGATATACACCAGACCCACCACTTTATTGTCATTTCCGGCTTCGGTGATGATCGCGCCACCATAACTGTGGCCGACCAGAATCACCGGTCCATTCTGCTGATCGATGATGCGGCGTGTCGCCGTGACATCTTCCGGGAAACCGGTCAGCGGCTCCTGCACCAGCGTCACTTTATAGCCATCGTGCGTCAGGCGGTCATACACCGGACGCCATCCTGCACCACCCACAAATGCACCGTGTACTAACACAATATTCTTCACCGGCTGCGCTTTGGCTTGCGCTGCGCCGCCTGCCATCGCCAATAAAATGCCCGCTGCTAACGTCAGTTTTTTCAGTTTCATTTTTGTGCTCCAGATAAGGAAGGTTCGGGCACAGGATATGAAAGCGGCGCTGACAGCAGGGTGAGCGAGTTATGACAAAAGAATGACAGGGCTGTGCGCTGATCGATCGCAGGATTTCGTGAACGGCCTCGCAAATTGAAGCGATGCCGTCTTGCTAAACAAATTGGCTTGTGTAATTTATGCCATAACTTCACAAATAATCGTGAAGAAGGAAAGTACATTACAACCAGCACTGAAGGATCCTTCCTCATGTCAGAATTAAAGTTTGCCACACGTTTGAACTCTTTCGCCTCTGGGGCGCACTTATACTGGCCAGATCTCCAGGGAAAACCTTCTGTATTACAGATGATTGCGCGCGCCGGTAAGGTGAATGGCCTGACGCATCTCGATCTTAACTATCCGCAGCACATGACCAGTGACATTCCCACTATGCGTCAGGCGATTGCTGATGCAGGCCTGGCGGTCAATGGCATGCAGATGCGCTGGGATGCTCCCCAATTCAAAATTGGCGCCTTTACTAACCCTGACGCCAAAATTCGTCGTGAAGCTATCGAACTGACCAAGCGCGGTATTGATGCGGGCCGCGAGTTTGGTTCACGCCTGATGACCTTGTGGATGGGCCAGGACGGTTTCGATTATTGCTTCCAGGCCGACTATAAAAAGATGTGGGAAGACGCCGTCAGCGCGGTGCGTGAAGTGGCTGAATATGCGCCGGAAATCGACGTCAGCATTGAATACAAACCAAATGAACCGCGTGCTTACAGCATCTTCCCGAATGCCACCACCTGTTTGCTGGCCGTGGAAGAGGCGGGATGCGCCAACCTCGGTATCACGCTGGACTTCGCTCACGTGCTGTTTGCCAATGAAGTGCCGGCGTTTGCGGCCGCCATGGTGGCCCGTCGTTCACGCCTGTTAGGGCTGGACCTGAATGATGGCTGGGGCAAACGCGATGATGGCTTGATGGCGGGCTCTGTGAATCCGCGCGCCACGCTGGAATTCCTGTGGCAGATGCAGCGCGATGGCTATCAGGGCGCTTATTACTTCGACACCTTCCCGGATGCCAGCGGCCTCGACCCGATCCGTGAAGCGGAAATCAACATTGTGACTGTGAAGCGTCTGCTGAAGTTGAGCGAAAAACTCAACAATAACCCAGCACTGGAAGAAGCGATTAGCCGTCAGGATGCGGTGGCCTCACAGCAGATTGTGAATGACATCATGCTTGCACAATAAGCAAGCGCAAAACCCTGCACCTCAAATAAAACGATAAAAAGGCTACCACCATGAAAAAGCTCTTACTCTCTGTACTGACCTCCGCACTGCTGTGTTCCAGCGTGCACGCTGCTACCTTAGCGCCGCTGAAATCTGACTCCGAGCCCGACCGCACAGACTGGACGCAGCTGGAAAGCAAATACGGCCCGATGCCGAAAGTCGACAGCAAGCTGAAAATTGGCGGCGTGTCGAAAACGCTGACCAATGAGTACTGGCGTTCACTCGGCGAGGGGTATCAGAACGTTGCGAAGCAGTATGGTTTCACCGTCGCTTACCAGGCCGCCGCGAATGAAGATGATCAAATGGGCCAGTTGTCCATCGCTGAAACCCTGATTGCGCAAGGCTTTAATGGCTTGCTGGTGTCACCTCAAACCGATATCAACCTTGAGCCAGCACTGGAAAGCGCCAGCAGCAAAGGCATTCCCGTGGTGAACGTCAACGATGCGGTGGTGCCAAGTGCCCAGTACTACGTTGGGAACGTGCAGAAAGATAACGGCGTGCGCGTCGCCAAATGGTTTATTCAGCACTATCCGCAGGGCGGCAAAGTGGCGGTGATTGAAGGCCAGCCGGGCGTGTACGCTGCGGGTCAGCGCACTGCCGGTTTTAAAGAGACGCTGCAGGCGAATGGCAAATTCAACATTGTCGCCAGCGTGCCAGCTAACTGGAGCCGCGAGCAGGCCTTTAATGCCGCATCGACCATTCTGCAGCAACATCCGGATCTGATTGGTTTCTATGCCAACAACGACACCATGGCGCTCGGCGTGGTGGAAGCGGTGCGTTCGCTGAATAAAGCTAAGCAGACCGCAGTATTTGGTACCGACGGTATTTCCGATGCCTATGCTTCTATTAAACGCGGTGAACTGACCGGCACCGTCGATAGCTTCCCAATCCTGACCGGTGAAGTGGCGATGGAAGTGATGTTGCGTCTGGTGAACGGACAGAAACTGTCGCGCGTGATTGCCACGCCACAGGCGTTGATCACCAAAGAGAATGCCGATGCCTTCTCAACCAAAGACAACGACAAATTGCGTCAATTGCTGGCACAGCAGTAACACAGGCGGAGAGCGTATGGAACAGTATCGCTTAATGATGCGCGGCATCAATAAAACCTACGGTAGCGCCATCGCGCTGCAGGATGTGGACTTTATGGTGCGACCGGGCGAAGTGCACGCGCTGATCGGAGAAAATGGGGCAGGCAAATCCACGTTGCTGAACATTCTCTCTGGCGTGCGCCCGGCGGATAGCGGTGACATCCACGTCAACGGCGAGTCAGTGCAGATGAAAAATCCGCTCAGTGCGCGCCATGCGGGCATCGCGATGATTCATCAGGAGTTGCAGCATGTTCCTGAGCTCTCCGTCGCCCAGAATATGTTTCTGGGTCGCCCGATGACCACCCTGAGCGGTTTGTTTGTCGATAAACGCGCTCAGTTGGCACGTGCCACGCATATTCTGAAGCAGCTTGATCCCAGCATTAATCCCGCTGAGCCGATCAAGCACCTCAAGGTATCGCAGCAGCAGATCGTGGAGATTGCGCGCGCACTGCTGGATGAGGCGAAAATCATCGCCATGGATGAACCGACATCCAGCCTGACGCCGCGTGAGTTTGAGCGCCTGGCGGAGTTGATTGCAGATTTGAAATCCACAGGTGTTTCATTGATTTATGTGTCGCACAAGATGAATGAAATCTTCCAGGTCTGCGATCGCGCCACCATCATGCGCGATGACCGTCAGGTCGGGGTGGTGAACATTTGCGATGAGACTGAAGAGAGCATCGTCGCGAAAATGGTAGGGCGCAAAATCGATAAGCAGGCGCACCAGTCATGGGCCACCGATCGCGAAGTGCTGCAGGTTGAGAATGTGACGCGCGGAACGGAGATAAAACCGGCTAGTTTCAGCGTCTGCGCCGGGGAAGTATTGGGCGTGGCAGGTCTGGTCGGCGCAGGCCGCACCGAATTGCTGAAACTGATTGCCGGTATCGACAAACGTAGCGCGGGTGAAGTGCGCGTAAATGGTCAGTCAGTACGCAATCACAACGTTAGTGCGGCGATTCGTGCCGGTATTGGTCTGGTGCCGGAAGATCGTAAGAAAGAGGGCATCATCAAAGCGCGTGCAGTGAAAGTGAACATGGCGCTGCCGTCGATGCGCAACTTCACGCTCGCGGGCGTTATTCGTAAAGTGAAACTCGACGCGGTGGCGCAGGAGGTGATGTCCGACTTAAAACTGCGTCCGCTGAATATTGAAAAACCGATCGGCACACTGAGTGGTGGTAATCAGCAGAAAGTGATTATTGGCCGCTGGGTAGCCGCGGATGCCGAAGTGTTTTTATTTGATGAGCCAACCCGGGGAATTGATATCGGGGCTAAAGCTGAAATATATAACCTGATTGAAAAGCTGGCCCAGCAAGGTAAAGCGATTGTCGTGGTGTCGTCAGAAATGACCGAGATATTACGTGTATCCGACCGCGTCTTAGTGATGCGTGAAGGAAGAATTACGCGTGAATTAACCGGTGATGACATTACCGAAGAGAACATCGCGCGCTTTGCTATTAACGACATTAAAGAAGCTGTATAGCACTCAATCTGCACTCTATATAGGCACAATTATGATGACGCAAACAAATACACAGCCAGCGGCTGCGCCGTCGGCAAAATTTAAACTCAATCTACGCGATGCCGGCACCTTAATCGGACTGCTCATTATCGTGGTGACATTTTCATTCCTGTCGCCGGTATTTTTTACCGTGCCAAACCTGCTGAATATTTTGCAGCAATCTTCCATCAATGCGCTGATTGCACTGGGAATGACGCTGGTGATTATTTCCGGCGGTATTGATCTATCAGTTGGGCCGACCGCCGCACTCTCTGCAGTATTGGGCGCCACCCTGATGGTGGCGGGTGTGCCGGTTCCGGTGGCGATTCTGGCCACGCTGGGTATCGGTGCATTATGTGGGGTGTTCAGCGGGATGCTGGTGGCCTATGCAGGACTGCAACCGTTTATCGTCACGCTGGGTGGGCTTTCGCTGTTCCGCGCCATTGCGCTGATTTATACCGGCGGGAATCCGGTGTTTGGCATTCCGATGGAGTTTCGCAGCCTAATTAACAGCGATCTATTCGGTTTTCCAACCCCGATCATCATTGTCGCAGTGATTGCGTTGGTGTTATGGCTGGTGATGAATAAAACCCCGTTGGGCGAATATATTCTGGCGGTGGGCGGTAACGAGGAAGCGGCGCGCGTGGCCGGTGTACCGGTTAAACGCACCAAAGTGACGGTGTTCATTATCTCAGGCACTTTAGCGTCACTGGCATCGTTAATCCTGATTGGGCGATTAGGCGCAGCAGAACCCACTATCGGAAATTTGTGGGAGTTAGACGCGATTGCGGCAGCGGCGATTGGCGGTGCTTCACTGATGGGCGGCAAAGGCAGTATCGTCGGCACCATTATCGGCGCAATCATCCTCGGAGCATTACGTAATGGCTTGACTCTGCTGAATATTCAGGCCTTTTATCAATTGCTTGCCACTGGCCTAATCATTATCATAGCGATGTTGATTGACCGGGCGACAAGAGGCAGGTAATGAAGCAAGATCCGCGAGCCATTGGCGCTCAAATTCGTATGCGATTACCGCAGCTGACGCCGCTGGAGCGGCGTGTTGCCGAAGCCATCATCGCCAGAACCGACATCAGTGAACAGACTTCGCTGCAGGAAATTGCCGAAGAGAATAATGTCTCACAGGCGATGATTGTGAAAATTACCAAGAAGCTCAACTTCACTGGCTTCCGTCATTTTCGCACCGGACTGATTTATTATAATCAATCTGAAGTGGCTGGCTTGCATGCAGAAATTGAGCCGGAAGACTCGTCGGAACAATTACTGGCTAAAGTATTCAGAACCTCGATTCAGGCAATTGAAGAGTCATTATCAATTCTGGATATTTCTGAGTTTAATCGTGCTGCCGATATTTTATTTAAAGCACGCCATATCGATCTTTATGCGGTGGGCGGTTCAGCCACCGTGGCGCGGGATTTATCGCACAAGCTGCTGAAGATCGGGATCAAGTCCACGCCTTATGACGATGCGCATATTATGCTGATGTCTGCAGCGGTGTTATCCGACGATGACGTGGTGATCGCCATCAGTCATTCAGGGGCAACGCGGGCAGTAAACGATCCGATTAAACTGGCGGCACGAAATGGTGCAAAGATTATTGCTATTACCAATTATGCCGAGTCGCCAATTGCGCGCAATGCGCATGTGGTATTGACATCAACCTCTCAGGGATCGCATCTGCTTGGGGAAAATGCGGCGGCACGTATCGCGCAATTAAATATTCTCGATGCGCTGTTTGTGGCAATCGCCAAAAAAGATTTAAAGCTGGCGGAAAAGAATCTGATGAAAACCCAGCGTGCGGTTCAGGATCTGCGGGACTTTTAGTCATGAACAAAATTATTGTCGCTGGTAGCCTGCATTACGACATTATGCTGGCGGCCCACCATCGCCCGGAAAAGGGCGAAACCGTAATAGGCAGCGGCTGTAGCTATAAATTTGGTGGTAAAGGCGGCAACCAGGCGGTGGCGGCCGCACGTGCGGGTGGCGCGGTGCGTTTTATTGGCGCAGTGGGCGCCGATGCGCAGGGCGAATTTCTGCTTGCGGCGCTGCGAGATGCCGGCGTCAACACCGATGCGGTGGCGATTTTGCCGGATATGCCGTCAGGAATGAGTGTGGCGATCAGCGATGCGGAAGGCGATTACGGTGCCGTGGTGGTGTCCAACGCGAATCTGCATATCGATGTGACTACGCTACCTGACTCGCTGTGGCAGGATGCTGGCTTGCTGGTGTTGCAAAACGAAGTGCCCGCCAGCGTGAACCTGCAACTGGCGCAGCAGGCCCGGCAGAAAGGGATTGCGGTGTGTATTAACGCCGCACCGGCGCGCGAGTTTGAACCCGCGCTCGCCTCCTGCGTTGATCTGCTAATCGTGAACGCAGTGGAAGCACGCGATATGTGTCAGATCGAAGTCACTGATTTGGCCTCTGCGGAGCGAGCGGCACAAAAACTGGCGGAAGATTTCGCGCAGGTGATTGTCACAGCGGGCGAGCACGGTCTGGCGGTGTGCCAGTTGGGTGCACCGGTGCAGAGTTTGCCCGCGATTCCGGTGAAGCTGATCAGCACTCACGGCGCAGGTGACTGTTTTGTCGGGGTGCTGAGTCAGGCGCTGGTGTCCGGTTCCTCGCTGCCTGAGGCGGCGGAGAAAGCGAATCAGGCTGCCGCAGAGCACGTTTCTCGTCCTGCCATCGCTTAATACTCCACCTCACATTTCCGGCATTAAGATTCTCTTACTGCCGGAGATAAATTCGCTTAACTCCTTCTGTTTTATAAGAATTCCCTCTGCGTCAAATCCATTTTTTTAGTGGTGGTAATGTTTCCGTCATGTTATTAAATCTCCATGCCGTTGTGAATTTACCTGCCTGCTGGAGATAACAATGAAAAAGAGTTTGTCCTTCGCGTTACTGCTTTCACTGGGCGCTTTCAGCACCTTATCGTTTGCTGAGCAGACGTTGCGTTTTGGTGTTGATCCCACTTTCCCACCGTTTGAATCTAAGGCCAGTGATGGCTCACTTAAAGGATTTGATATCGATTTGGGCAACGCCATTTGTGCGCAGGCAAAAGTCAAATGCCAGTGGGTGCAGATCGGCTTTGATGGCAGTATTCCGGCACTGCAGGCTAAAAAATTTGATGCGATTCTGTCGGCGATGTCGATGACGGAGAAACGCCGTGAGCAGGTGGATTTCAGCAACATGCTGTATATCACGCCGAGTGCGTTGCTGACGCCAAAAAGCAGCACCCTGACCGAAGATATCAGCACGCTGCGCGGTAAAAACATCGGCGTGGCGCAGGGCACCATTCAGGAAACCTACGCCAAAGCAAAATGGGCGGCACAGGGTGTCAATGTGGTTTCCTATCCGAACCAGATGGAGATCTATCCCGATCTGGTCGCCGGGCGACTGGATGGCACTCTGGCGAATGCGGTGTCTGCGGATCAGGGTTTCCTGAATACGCCGGAAGGCAAAGATTACGTCATCAAAGCCACGCTGGTGGATAAAGAGCTGCTGGGCAACGGTGTGGGAATTGGCCTGCGTAAGGGCGATACCGTGCATCTGAAACTGATCAATGATGCGCTGGCCGAACTGCACAACAATGGCACTTATGATCAGCTGGCGAAAAAATATTTCAAGTTCAAGGTCTATCCGTAAGCGCCTTTATTTACAGGAAACAGCATGTCAGATTTGCCGCATTATTCGTCCCAACGTGCCCGCTTTCTTGCGGCAGTCGAGCGCCAACACGGCGCTTTGACTTCATATCCGCATCCGCTGCCGGGCCCACAAGGTGAAACGCTTTATACCGATGTCGCCGTCATTGGCGATCCCGGTGCAAGCAAATTGATGATGATCATCTCGGGCACGCATGGGGTGGAGGGCTACTACGGATCGGACAGTCAGATTGAGTGGCTCAATCGCTTCAGTCTGACTGCTTTGCCCGATGACACCGCGATTGTGCTGCTGCACCTGTTGAATCCCTGGGGAGCAGCCCATTTGCGGCGCGTCAACGAAGACAACATCGATCTTAATCGCAATTTTATCGATTTTACTCAGCCAGCCCCCGCCAATCCGGAATACCCGTCATGGCACGGGATTTACCAAGGCGATCGGACACAAGCTGATGCGCTATTAACTGAAACCCTTAACGGCGCAGGTTGGCTGGCGGTAAAACGGGTGGTGGAAGCCGGGCAATACCAATTCGCTGACGGCTTCTTCTACGGTGGACAGCAACCGAGCTGGTCTTATCGCACCATGCAAACCATTATCACCGACCATTTATCGCAGGCAAAAACCATCCTGAGCTTCGATCTGCATACGGGGGCCGGAGCCTGGGGGCATCCAATGTTGCTCTCGATTGCTGAGCAGCAAGTCGCTGCGCATCAGTGGGGAAAGTCACTGTATGGCGAGTGGTTAACGTTACTGTTTACCGGTGCAGGTCGTGACAGTGTCACCGGAGTGACCGCGACCGCAACGGGTTATCTGTCGCAGTTCCTGCTGGAATCACTGCCGCAGACGCATATTTTGCCACTGGTGGTGGAGTGCGGAACCTATCCCGGCGAAGAGATGCATCGTCGCGTGCGTGACGATCATTGGTTGCATCTGCAAGGTGAACCGGCCAGTGATTCAGGGCGCGCCTTAAAGCATGAGCTAGTGGAAGGTTTCTGGCCAGCAGACCGCGACTGGCGCGATCTGGTGGCTTTTCGGACCCAGCAGATATTTGTACGCGGCTGGCAAGGTTTGTTGAACGCCGATCACAACCGACCATAAAAAGTCATGCGCGCCGTTTCCGACAGAGCGATGCCAGGCTGTGTGTTGTACGCCAGCACTGCCAGCATGCGTGTGATGTCGCCTTCGGTTGGCGTCACACGATGCATTGAGTTGCGACCACGGAACAGCACTAAGTCACCCGCTTCAATCGCCAGCGCATCGACCGGCTGGCGCTGATCCAGCACCGCGGCAACGCCTTCGAAATTCATCTCTCCCGCATCGGCATCGCGCAAATCCTTCACATACTGGAATATGCCGCCGGCGCGGGGTTTCTGTACCAGCAGGGTGATGGCGAAGGAGGAGTTATCGAAGTGCCAGCCTAGCTCTTGACCATCAGGCGCGTAATGCAGATTGATGGAAGAGAGCGGATCGGCGTAAGGATAGAGCGCGGTTTCACCCAGCACGTCGCACAGGAAACTTTTAAACAGTTCGTCGTTGTACAGCTGGCGCAGCGGCGATTCGGCGGCAATCACATCGTCGGTAATACAGCCTTTGGTACTGATCACATCACGATTGCGCGGATGGTCAGCGTCATACGCCTCGTCTTTCTTCATCAGATAGACGTTATGCTTGCTGAGGGTGTGATAGGCCAGATGGCGCTGAGCGTTTCCTTCGGCAATGATGCTTTGCAGCGCGTCGGGTTGTAAAAACTGACGCAGGACCAGCGCGCCATGCTGGTTGAGCTGTTCACGGCATTCACGTCGCCAGTCGGCGTCGGCCAGTGGATGCAAATCGAAACGAATCAATGCAGACATAGCAACAGTTCTCATTGTGACAGGTGTGTTATCACATTAACTCACTGATATGTTAGTGCGTAACGATATAAATTTAATGCCCTGCTAAGGAAACTTTAATGCCCGCACAGTCACCACGTTTACCGAAAATCAGCGTAATCCAGTCATTTAAGGTGGCGGCGGAGTTAGGTAGTCTGGCAAAAGCCGCCGCGCAACTGGCACTGACGCCTGCGGCGGTGAGCCAGCAGATCCGGCAGCTAGAGGAACAGTTGGGCAGCGCGCTGTTTGTGCGTACGCAGAGTGGGGTCATGCTGACCGAAACCGGCAAAGAGTATCTGCGCTATGTGACGGAAGCTTTTGATATTTTGCATCTCGGTCAGCAAAACCTGCGTCATGTGGCGGCGATGCCCAAGCTCACGCTCTATTCATTGCCCGCGCTGGCCTCGAAGTGGCTGCTGCCCAATATTGCGCAGTGGCGCGTTCACTGTCCCGACATTGATTTATCGCTACACGGCACCCATGCACAGGTGGATTTTAATGCCACACCAGCTGACTTTGTCATTTGCTTTGGTGAGGATCGCTATCCCCAGCTTGATAAGCAGCGTCTGTTTTTGGATGAGGTGGTGCCCGTGGTGAGCCCCAGGCTGTTGCAGCAGTTTCCATTAGAAAACGTGTTGCAACAGGCTCCATTGATCCATCTTGATTGGGGCAACGAAGGGCGCTTTCTGCCTGACTGGCGAAGTTGGTATCTGGCCAAAGGGATGGCGGAACCCGCATCTCAGCCCGCGTTAAGTTTTAATCTCACCTCCCTGGCGATAGATGCTGCGGTGGCAGGCGCGGGTTTGTTATTGGGGCAGAAAAGGCTTATCGCTGCAGAGCTGGCACGAGGCGATTTAGTTATGGTTGATGCGTTAAGCCTGCCGTTAAGTAAACCCTATTTTCTTGCCTGGCCCCAGCGTTCGCGCAGCCAGCCGGGCAGCGAAGCGTTAATAAACTGGCTCGGACAACTAGCAATTTAACAAACTGTTAACTGACTCAGCGTTGCACACCGTGGATTGCACTATGCTTATCCGCTTTGTGCGACGGATCGTAGACAGGGAGTTCAGTCAGTGACTTCAGACATGCATTTCTGGCTTACCACGTTGGTCATAGCCATCACCATTTTGCTGTGGGCAAGTGCACGCCTGCCGGAATATCTCACCGCGCTGCTGTTTTTTGCCGCCGCCACGCTGCTTAACATCGCCCCGACCAGCACCATCTTCAGCGGATTTGCCTCTTCAGCCTTCTGGCTGGTATTGAGCGGTTTTGTGCTCGGTGCGGCGATCCGCAAAGTCGGGCTTGCACAGCGCTGGGCTAACTATCTGGTGGTGCCACTCAGTCAGAGCTGGCCGCGCATGGTCGTTGGCACCCTGGTGCTGACCTATCTGCTGGCATTGGTGATGCCTTCCAATATGGGGCGCATCGCACTGCTAATGCCTGTTGTGCTGGCGCTGGGTGAGCGGGCCGGAATTAAAGCCGGGAGCAGTGGCAGCATTGGTCTGGCGCTGGCGGTGGGTTTTGGCACATTCCAGCTCTCCGCCAGCATCTTACCGGCTAATGTGCCCAATCTGGTGCTGAGCGGCGCTGCGGAAAACGCTTACCAGATCCATCTTCAGTGGCTGCCCTGGTGGCTGTTGCATATGCCGGTGGTGGGGATTGGCAAGGGGATGGTACTTGCAGCCGCTATTCTGTTTCTGTTCCGCGCGCAACCTCAGCCCGTGCGCCATCGCGATCAACTTGAGCCGCTCAGCCGCAGCGAATGGCGGTTGATGGGCCTGTTGGCTATCACTCTGTTGCTGTGGATGACCGATAGCCTGCACGGCTTGCCAGCTGCATGGATTGGTCTGGCGGCGGCCTGTATTTGTCTGCTGCCGCGCATCGGCTTTCTCTCAAGTGATGATTTCGCCAGCGGGGTTAATTTCCGCACCTGTATCTATATCGCCGGTATTCTCGGGGTGGCGACAGTGGTGGTGGATTCAGGACTTGGCCGACTGATTGCCAATTTGCTGCTCAGCGTGCTGCCTCTGCAGGATCACGCTTCGTTTGGTAATTTCGCGGTGCTTAACACGCTGGTCTCGCTGCTCAACTTTGTGCTGACCGCCAACGGCGTGCCAGCGATGGTGACGCCGATCGCGCAAGAGCTGGCAACCGCATCCGGTTTTTCTCTGATGAGCGTCGTCATGATGCAGGTGTTTGCCTACGCGACGCCGCTGTTGCCTTATCAGGCTTCGCCAGTGGTGGTGGCGATGGGGCTGGGTAATGTGCCTGCCAAAGCGGGCCTGCAACTGTGCGTGCTGGTGTTTATCTTCAGCGTGCTGCTGCTGTTACCACTGGATTATCTCTGGTTCAGGCTGCTAGGCTATGCCTGACTTTCCCTCACTGCCTGAGCACGCCGTTATGTCAGCCAATAATGATTGGGTCGATTTTCGTCGCGATGACGAAACCGGTATCGAAAGCGTCAACGCGCATTTTCGCGGACACGCCTACGATCCGCACGATCACGACGAATTATTGGTGGGCGTGACGCAGCAAGGCTTACAGCGTTTTAATTGTCATCGTGCTTTGCACACCAGCACGCCGGGCCGCGCCATTTTGATTGAGCCGGGCGCGGTGCATGACGGCCACGCCCCTAACGATGAGGGTTTCACCTACACCATGCTATATCTGCCGCAGCGTTGGGTGGCAGAGATGATGCAGCGACGCGGTCTGGGCGATGTCTCCAACATCGAAGGTGCGTTTCGCCACACGTTAAATGATGATGCGCTGCTGGCCAGTGCCATCCAGCAGGCGTGGTTTTCAGTGCATCACAGTGAAGGGCGACTGGCGCGCGACCAAAGCCTCGATCATCTGATGACGATGCTTTCCCGCCATCTTGAAACCAAACCCAGTGCGCAATCAGGTGCAGCGATGCAGCATATGCAACTTTTACGCGACTATCTGCACGATTTTATGGCGCAGGATATAGGGCTGGATGAGCTGTCACGGCTGGCGGGCATCGATCGCTTTAAGCTGACGCGTCAGTTTAAGCAGGCGTTTGGTCAGTCACCGCATGCCTACCTGGTACGACTGAGGTTGCGCAGCGCACGTGTGCTGCTGGCGCAGGGCATTGAGCCGGTGCAGGTTGCCGCTCAGGTTGGTTTTGCCGATCAGAGCCATTTAGGGCGTTGGTTCCAACGCGCCTACCGCATGACACCGGCCTCCTATCAACGTCAGTGCACAAACGTTCTATATCCCACCCCCGCGACTCTTAGATGATGGTGTTTTAGACCTCATCGGAGAGTAGTTGAAGATGTTTGATACCAAAATCGCCCTGATTGTTCGTGATGATTTAGCCACCTGGCAGCGCCTAAATGTGGTGGCCTTTCTCGCCACCGGCATTGCTTCTGCCGCGCCTGACATGATGGGCGAACCCTATGTGGATGCGAAGGGCCGTCAATACGGCAATATGGCAGGCCAGCCGATGCTGGTGTTTGCGGGTGATGTCACGGGTTTACAACGGGCGCATCGCCAGGGTTTGGAACGGGAGTTGACGGTGATCCCGTATGTGGAAGCGATGTTCGCCACCGGACATGATGCCGCCAACCGCGAGGTATTCATGGCTGAAGATGCCGACAACCTGAACCTGGTCGGCATCGCGATTCGTGGGCCAAAGAAAGCAGTGGATAAGGCGATTAAAGGGCTTTCACTGCATGGGTGAAAGCGATCGCCACCTGTGGCGACCGCATTTATTTCTTTAGCGACTGCGCAGCTCGATGATTTCAGCCGCGCGCAACAACAAATCTTCCCGGCCACGCAGCGCCAGCAATTCGACGCCAATCGGCAACCCGTCGTCGCTCAGGCCAGCGGGAATAGAGATAGCTGGCGCGCCAGTCACTGCGGAAACCAGCGCATTGCTGCCTTCCTGCATCTCGCCGTGTTTGACTGGCGCACGGCGCACCACCGGGTAGGCCAGCAGGTTAATGTTGTACTGGTCGAACATCGCCACCAACTGCTGGTAAAGATCATGTTGGCGCTGCTGCACCCGTGCATAACCTTCGCTGGCCGTGCCAGGATGTACCGCGCGGGTCTTTAACACGGTTTCGAGCTGAGGATGATACAGCCCGGATGCAGCGATATCCGGCAAGGTATGGAACTGCGCCTGCGGCTTATCGGCTAAATACTTCGCCAGCGCTTCAGCAAATTCATAGCCGATGATATTGGCATCAGCCGCTAACGTCTCTAATTCTGGCCAACTCAGCGTGGCAGGCGCGAACCCAGCCACGGCAGCCTGCACCGCCTGATTAATCTCATCTTCATCAGCGGCAAATCCCTCATGCCAGATGCCGACCCGTAATGCTTCTCCCTCCGTAGCAAACGTCTTGCCGCTGAGCACTTCGCTGGCGATGCGCAGGTCGGCCGCGCTGCGTGTCAGCGGGCCGGGGATATCCTGCGTCGGCGACAGCGGCACGATGCCCGATGTGCTAAGTGCACCTCGCGTCATGCGTAAGCCAAACAGGCCATTAAACGCGGCAGGTATACGCACCGAACCTGCTGTGTCGCTGCCAATGGCGAGCGGCACATAACCGGCGGCAACGGCAACTGCAGAGCCGCTGCTCGATCCGCCCGGTGAACGTCCTTGCAGCCAGGCATTGTGGGTAAAGCCCGTCAGCGAGGAGGCGCCGGTAATACCCGCCGCCAATTCATGCATCGCGGTTTTACCGATAATAACCGCGCCCTGGTGGCGCAGCGTGGTGACCAGCGGGGCATCGGTTTGGGCGATGACGTCACGCAACATCACCGAACCCGCGCTGGTGGGCCAGCCTTGTACTTCAATATTGTCTTTAATCAGCACCGGGATGCCGTCCAGCTGGCCCAACGCCTCACCGCGTTGACGGCGTGTATCACTCAGTTCTGCTGCCGCACGCGCTTCATCCGCAAACAGCCAGGTGATGGCGTTGTAGCGCGGCTGGTCTGCCTCACTTATGCGCTGCAGTGCGAAGTCGGTCAGCTCGCGTGCAGTGACGTCACCGCGTTGCAGTGCCTGGTTTAAGTCGCTGAGCGACGCGGTGAGATAGTCAGCGTATTGCATCCGGTCAATCCTCGATTGGACTCCATTGCCCATCAGGCGTAACACGGCCCAAAGAGCTGCTGTGGAAATGGGAACTGAACCAGATTGCCTGATGTTGCTGGCACCAGTCTATAACGCGTTGACGTGCAGCCATCGCGAGCGGAAGGTCTTCACAGAACAGCGAGTTCCAATGCGGGTGTTGAAATTGCACCGGATGGTGCATCACATCACCCGGGAAAATCGCATACTCGCCCTGGCTTTCCAGCACAATCGATGCGTGATCGATGCTGTGACCCGGTGTGGCAATGTAGCGCAGCACGCCGACGAACAGAGGAGATTCATGCACATTGATGGTCTGCAGCTGGTCGCGTTCGATCAGCGGCAGAATACTGTCGCGATACAGTTCCTGACTGGCGGGATCGTCCTGACAGTGCTGCAATTCCGCCGCCGAGCAGACATAACGCGCGTTGGGGAACAACGGCTGCCACTTACCTTCCACCCAGTGCGTATTCCAGCCAACATGATCGGTATGGATATGCGTCATCAATACCAATGTCACTTCAGCAGGATCAACGCCCGCCCGTGCCAGATTCTCGACATAAGGCGTATTCAGTTGATGGAATAACGGTTTGTTATCCCGATTGCGCCCATTGCCGGATGCGGTATCAATCAGAATAGTGTGATCAGCGGTACGCACCACCCAGCTGTGTATCGACACTTCAGCCGGCTGTTCGGCAAAGGCGTCACTCATCTCAGTACGATGTGCCTTAAACAACGCCCCAAATGGAAAAGCGGCGCGCTGCTCAGTGATTTTTTCAACCCGGCATTCTCCTATCTGAATGTTCATGCTGTGCTCCACTTGATAGAGGACGCGTTTAACAGCGCCCGTGACAGTAAGTTGAAAGTCACTATACTGAGGCGGAAAACATTATTTAAATCGATTAAAATCATGAACAACATCAATGAAAATGATTTCTCTCGTATCGACCTCAATCTGCTGGTGGTGTTGATGGTGATGTACGACGTACGCAGCGTCACGCAGGCCGCCAATCGCCTTTACCTCGGCCAGCCAGCGGTGAGTGCCGCTTTGAAAAGGTTGCGTGAAATGTTCGATGATGCGCTGTTCATCCGCACCTCACACGGCATGACACCGACGCCGCGTGCCGAGCAATTAGTGCAACAGTTCGCACCGCTGATGCAGGGGCTGCATCGGGTAATCTTCACGCCCGATGCATTCGATCCACAGCGTGATAACCGCCGTTTTCGCATTGGCATCAGCGATTGGCTGGAACAGTGGTTGATGCCTGATTTGTTAGCGGAACTTGCCACTGCCGCGCCCGGTGTGGATATTCATGTCGTCGCTGCCGATCCCTGGCAGGCGATTCCGTTAATGGAGCAGCAGCAGGCGGATGTGGTGATCACCGTTGGGAATGAAGTTAGTCGTGACTTAACCCGCGAGAAAATCGGCCCGGCGGGTTTTCGCACTGTGTGGAGCCGCCAGCAAATTGCAATGGAACGCCTTACTCTAGCTCAGTTTGTCGGTCATCAGCATGCGCTGGTGTCTTATCGCGGCGCCAGCGAAAGTGCCCTTGACCATGCTTTGCAGCGCCTGGGGAAATCCAGACGTGTACGCTATGTCACGCCGCACTTTTCCAGCTTACCGCTGCTGCTGCAGCAGATGCCGCTGTTCGCCACTGTACCGCAGGGGCTGGCTCCCGCGTGGTGCCAACGCTATGGCTTAAATGCTGCGCCCGTGCCGGTTGAAATGCCGGATTATGAACTGTCTTTGTTGTGGCACAACGCGCAGCAAGACGATCCGGCAAACCGCTGGCTGCGCGAGACATTGCGACAACTGCTGCTGCGAAAAATTTAATGCGGCGTTTAGGCCGCTCGTGCGTTGGCAGCGATTCACAGGAGGACGGCCAACAGAAAACATCACCAGGGCACGACGCGACCCAGATAATCGAGATAATGCAGCCCGCTGCGGCCCGCATACGCCTCCATCGTGTTGAGCAGATTGGGGATGCTTTCATCGATGGTCAGGCGAGCTTCCGGCCCGCCCATATCGGTTTGCACCCAACCCGGCGCCATCAACAGCAGTGTGCGCGCATCCTGATGACGGGCGGCAAAGCTGCGCATAAACATGTTCAAGGCTGCTTTGCTACCGCGATACACCTCGTAGTTGCCATTGGTGTTGTTGGTCAGACTGCCCTGACCGGAGGACATCACGGCAATCGTGCCGCTGGGGCTGACCCGATCTTTGAATGTCTCGATCACGCGTAATGGGCTGAGCGCGTTGGTCACCATCACACGGGTGAACTCCTCGGTCGAAACGTCGGCTATCGTTTCCCGATCGTCATTTTTCACCCCGGCATTGACGAACAGCATGTCAAACTCCGTGCCCGCCAGGCGTTGATGCAGAGCGCGAACCTGCTCGGGGTCCGTAATATCCACCGTTTCTACCGTCAGCTGTTGCGGATAGCACGCAGCCAGCTGCGCCAGTTTATCGGTAGAATGGGCTCGCCCGGTGGCCACAACCTGATAGCCTCGCTGTAGCATGGTTTCTGCCAGTGCGAATCCCAACCCGCGTGACGCGCCAATCAATAATGTTTTCATCCTGTGTTCCTCAGTTGAGTTCTTAAGAAAAGTCTAGCGCGGAGTGAGGAGAGGCGGAACACGCAGCCTATGCAGTGGTAACATGCACCAAACGCCTTGTTATGTCACCCGACATCCAGCAGGATAATGACCATGAACACCACCGATCTGAATTTACTCACGGCGCTTGATGCGCTGCTCACTACCGGCAGCGTGGTGGGTGCCGCTCGCAAACTCAACCTGAGCGAATCGGCGATGAGCCGCACGCTGGGCCGTCTGCGAAATGTGACTGGCGATGCGTTATTGGTGCGGGCTGGTCGGCAGATGGTGCTAACCCCCTATGCTGAAGCGATACGCGAACGGACTCACCGCACGCTGCAAGAAGCGCACGCGGTGCTCAGCCCGGATGCTGAAATCCTCGATTTGGCCGAGTTGGATCGCTGTTTTAGGCTGCGCACCAATGAAGGTTTTATCGAAGCGTTTGGCAGTGCGTTGATTGCTGCTGTGACCGCGCAGGCACCGAAGGTCGAGTTGGTCTTCGTGGCAAAACCGGATAAAAGTGACCGCGAACTGCGTGAAGGCAGTATTGATTTAGAGATTGGCGTGCTCGGCAATATGGGGCCAGAAATCCGCTTGCAGGCGCTGTTTCGTGACCGTTTTGTCGGCGTGGTGCGCGCGGGCCATCCATTGACACAGCAGATGGACATCACCCAATTGGCCCGATTTGGCCATATTGTGGCGTCTCGTCGCGCAGAACGGGGTGGACCGATCCATGACGCCATCGAGCAAGCCGGATTGCAGCGCAAGGTTGTTGCTGTGGTGCCGGCTTTCTCTGCCGCTGTGGCGCTGGTGGTCGATTCGGATTGGGTGGCGCTGGTGCCACGTTCGCTGGTTGCACATCACCCTTTGATCGCTAACAGTCAGGCGTTAGCGATGGTTGAGTTGCCCTTTGCGACGCCGGAAATGACCGTGTCACAAATGTGGCATCCTCGACTGGAGAATGATGCCGCGCATCGCTGGTTGCGCGGCGTGGTGAAACAAATTTGCGCTATGGCGCGTAATTGATCGGCGTAATGGCGGTAGGATCAAGTTGCTGACCGAATTTTGCTAACGTGGATGCCATTGGACACAGCGTACCCACCTCGGTGACCCGACAGTCAGGGGTTCGCCACTCTTCACGCAACAGCGGATGCGCTTGATCGACAGACTGCAGATGACGAAGGTCATCGAGGCTTTGTGCCTGGAAGTAAACATGCAGCCATCGCTCGCCACTCTGCTTATCGCGCCAGCGTTCAAACACCAGGCTACTGCCGGGCGGAATATTCCCGCGCGTGTAGCCCGGCAAAGTCCAGGTGAAGCCCATCAACGTGCGCACCATCGCGATGTTAGTGTCATGTGCGACAAACAGCAGCCAGCGTGCATCCGGCACGGCATCTGAAACGGGGCTGACACCCTGTTCAACATCCTGAATCATTTCATTCAGCAGAATGGAGCCACGCTTTTTCGCCGTATACAGCACGTCGTTACTGAGGTCGTAATTAGCGGTTAACAGCGGTAATACAGCGGTTATCTGTGTAGAGTGGGTGATATTGCCCCAGGCCAGTTGATCTGCCGGCAGGTTCTCACTCCAGCTCAGACGCAACGTCTCCACCATGCTGGCAAGAACACTCAATCCCTGCACATAGGTCTTGCCGCTGTTGCTCTGCTTGATCTGCCACGGTTTGTCAAAGACCGAGCAATCGCTGCCTGGCTGACAGACAGCACTTTTTAATGCCTGAACGGCAGGTTGTAGCGCCTGCTGACGTGCGACCAGATTCCCCGTCGTAGCGGTCACGGCGGCAAGTTGTTGTGCGGGATCGGTATCGGTAGCCGGAAACGCTTCGGTCTGGAACAGGGGATCATCCTCACCCGCCACGTGATGCACCGTAACGCCACAGCCTGGAAATGCACCATCCACCAGCGCCTGGGCAGTGGCGCGGGTGCGTTGCAACGGGCTGGCGCGAACATACACCTCTTGTGCCTGTGGGCAGCCTGACGTCAATAAACCCAACTGACGATAATGATCGCCTTCCCAGCGCCCCTTGTTCACCACGGCAGCGTAGCCATGCCCGGTCAACTCGCCATCGTGTGTGGTCCAGATGGTCCACGGGCGCTGGGTCGCCGCTTCAATCTCTTTGCGGTTGCCGGGCGTGGGCGGGCGAATACCATGTCGGCTTAGTTCCACGACCTTTTCCAGCTGATACTGCGCTTCAGCGTGTGCCGGTAGGGCGCTAAACCAGGACGCACCGGCTATCAACAGGCTGGCGGCAAAGTGATTTCTACGAAGGTTCATCGTGATCCTTATACGAAATAGGGCGTTTATGCAGAACCGGGTGGGATAAAACGCTGTGTTTAGGCACCGCGCACGGATCCGCGCCACACCACATCGGCCTGGTACAGCAAGCTGTCATGCTGTTGCTCGGTTTGCGGGGTAAAGCCGGTTTCATCGGCTTCGGTTTGCATCAGCCAGTTCACGGCATCACGCGCAAACAGCTCAACCGGTTGGGCAAAGGTGGTGAGGTTATAGGAAGACCAGCCTGCTTGCGCGATATTGTCATAGCCGATCAGACACAAGTCCTCGGGCACGCGCAGGGCAAAGCGGTGGCGCGCTTCATCCATAAATCCGCAAGCAACCAGGTCGGTCACGCAAAACACGGCGTCGGGTCGTTGATGTTGAGTCAGCAATCGGTGGGCCAGAATCTGCCCACTTTCATAAGAGGTGGAGCCAAAGCGCTCAACGGTAACCGTCATCCCAACGCGCTGCGCTTCGGCAACGAACGCCGCTTCTCGTTTCATCAGACTGGGTGTGCCCGCCAGGGAGTTAGCAAAGGCGAGGTGTTGACAGCCGGCGCGCTGAAACGCCATCACCGCTGTGGCAGCGGCTCGCTGTGCATCCAGATTGATGCTGAGTGAACCGGGTAGTGCTTCATCGCGGTTAATCAAAATGATGCGCTGACCATGCTGATAACACTGACGCGTGATGGTGCGATCCGGCATACCGGAAAGGATGATCGAGGCGTCCGCACGGAAGTTAATCGCCTGCTGTAACGCGGCTGACACGCTGTTATCGGAACGATCCGTATTGATCAGCATGGCAATTTTTCCCGCTTCCTGCAGAAACTGGGTCAGCCAGCGCACCAGGCTGGCGCGATAGGGTGTGGCGATCTCCGAGACTATCAAGCACACAATTCCACTGCGATTACGCACCAGGCCGCGCGCCAGATGGTTGACGTGATAGCCGAGTTCTTGCGCGGCTTTCATCACGCGGATTCGCATGGCAGAGGACACGCTGGCACCCGGTGTAAACACGCGTGATACCGCTGAGCGTGATACGCCAGCGCGTTCTGCCACATCCTGCGCACTGACCACGGTTTTCTCACTCTGCATGCTCAACTCCTGTGCAAACATCGGTTGAAAAAGAGTCTGCCTCAAATTGCAAAGCTGTGCAAACCGTTCAGGATCTAATTTGTTGCATTTTTGTGACATAACCTATCAATTGCATCGCAAGCCATTTGACAGCAGTTTTTTTGTTCATTACTACTTTGCACAGATGTGCAAAAAAAGGTGCCAGTGAAGCACCACCCTACAATCAAAGGAGAACACCATGCGAGCCACCTCAATCGCCGTCGCACTATCCCTCTCTTGTACTGCACTGCCTTTCGCTGCCTCTGCGGCAGGCAACCTCAACATGGTTTGTTCCGCTGACGTGGTGGTGTGTGAACACATGACACGTATCTTCAGCCAGAGCCATCCAGATATCAAAGTCAGTATGGTGCGTTTGTCGGCGGGGGAAGCGTATGCGCGTTTACGCAGTGAAGCGCGTAATCCGCGTACCGATATCTGGTGGGCCGGTACCGGCGATCCGCATATGCAGGCGGCCGATGAGGGGTTAACGCAAGTGTACAAATCTCCACTGCTTGACCAGCAGCAGGATTGGGCACAAAAACAGGCTGAAAACTCGGGCTATCGCACGGTGGGAATTTACGCGGGTGCACTGGGTTGGGGCTATAACACCAAACTGTTAGCCGATAAAAAACTGAAAGAACCCACTTGCTGGAAAGAT
Source organism: Type-E symbiont of Plautia stali (assembly GCF_059731115.1). Lineage (NCBI taxonomy): Bacteria > Pseudomonadati > Pseudomonadota > Gammaproteobacteria > Enterobacterales > Enterobacteriaceae > Type-E symbiont of Plautia stali. The sequence continues at coordinate 709,716 of NZ_AP035907.1, read as the reverse complement.
CTGCTGGATCCCGGCTTTAAGGGGGAAATTCAAATCGCTAACCCTAACTCCTCCGGTACCGCCTACAACACACTGGCCACCCTGGTGCAAATCATGGGGGAAGATCAGGCCTTCGACTACCTGAAAAAACTTAATGCCAACATTTCGCAATACACCAAGTCTGGCTCTGCACCGGTGAAAGCCGCGGCGCGAGGTGAAACCACGGTCGGTATCGTGTTCATGCATGATGCCGTTGCAATGCAAGTGGATGGCTTCCCGATCAAAACCGTGGCGCCCTGTGAAGGCACAGGCTATGAAATCGGCTCAATGTCGATTGTGAAAGGGGCGCGCAACCTGGCGAATGCCAAAGTCTGGTACGACTGGGCGCTTAGCGCAGAGGCGCAGTCGCATATGAAGGAAGCGAAATCCTTCCAGCTGCCGTCAAATCGTAACGCAGAAATCTCGGAATACGCCCCACGCTTCGAAAACATCAAGCTGATCGATTACGACTTCAAAACTTATGGCGACTCCGCTAAACGCAAAGCGCTGCTCAGCCGCTGGGATAAAGAGATTGGTGCCAGCGCACAGTGATGGCCTGACTGCGTGAACCCGCGCCACATCCTGCGAGATCCTATCCTTGCCGTGGCGCCTTTCAACACATCATTCCACTGCGAGCCGGAGAGGCAGACTCTCCCTCTTGAGGTGTTTTATGCATGCAAATAATCGTCGGCTTACCGGCGCACTGTTGATCGGCCTGGCATCTCTACTCTTGCTGCCGTGGTATAGCCTGGAAGCCGGCTTTTTTGATGGCGGCTGGTTGTTCAATTTGTGGCGCGATCCTGCTAATGAGCCCGCCTTGTGGCAGGTCAGCTCACATCCGTGGCTGGCGATTGCGCTGACCTTGTTCGCGCTCTGTGCCGCGTGTGGATTACTTCCCTCTGGCGCGCGCAGCCGCCTGATGCTGTTATTTAGCGCACTGGGCGTCATTTTTCTGGTGATTGAAGGACATGCCATCGGCTACAGCGGCTGGAGCTGGTTATGGCTGGAAAATCGCTTCGGGGCACTGGAGCAGGGCCAACCGGCGATGGGCGCGGGTGCACTGCTGTTACTGACCACCTTTTTGCTGCTGTTTTCCTTTGCGCTGGCCGAACGAGGCGTGTTGAAAGGCGATGCCTTTGTGGTGGCGTCCCTGGTATTACTGACCGCGCTGGTCAGTATTTTTGTGCTTTATCCGGTGCTGAGCATGTTTGTGGTCTCGGTGCAGGACGTTGATGGCAGTTTTAAACCCGACGGACTGATCAGCAATATTCAGGATCCTTCAATCTGGAGTCTGGCCTGTTTGCAAGGAGGTACCTGCGGTACGGCCTGGCGCACGCTGTGGCTGGCGCTGATGACGGCTTCTGGTTCTACGTTATTGGGGCTGGCCTTTGCGCTGGCCGCCACGCGCACGCCGCTGCCCTGTAAAAAAGCGCTGCGCATGCTGACCATTTTGCCGATTATCACGCCGCCGTTTGTGATTGGTCTGGCGCTGATTCTGCTGTTTGGCCGTGCAGGCGTGGTCACGGAATATCTGGCGGCGCTGTTTGGCATCGAACCTGGACGATGGCTGTATGGTTTAACCGGCATCTGGATTGCGCAGGTGCTGTCATTCACGCCTATCGCGTTTCTGGTGCTGATTGGTGTGGTCGAGGGGGTAAGCCCTTCACTGGAAGAAGCCTCACAAACGCTGCGCGCCAACCGCTGGCGCACCTTCAGCCGCATTTCCCTTCCTTTAATGGCGCCCGGTCTGGCCAACGCTTTCCTGATCAGCTTTATCGAAAGCATGGCTGATTTTGGTAACCCGATGGTGCTGGGCGGCAGTCACGGTGTTCTCTCCACCGAAATCTTCTTCTCGGTAGTCGGCGCGCAGAATGATCCCAGTCGGGCAGCGGTGTTGGCGATGATTTTACTCAGCTTCACCCTGGCGGCGTTCGTACTGCAGCGTTGGTGGTTGGGCGGCAAAAATTTCGCCACCGTCACCGGCAAGGGCGATGGCGGCAAACATGGTCAACTGCCGAGAGTATTACGCTATGGCGTGTATAGCATGGTGATCCCGTGGGGGCTCTTCACGTTGGTGATTTACGGCATGATCGTCGTCGGTGGGTTTGTGCAGTCATGGGGGCTGAATGACGCACTTACCATCGAGCATTACGTGCGGGCTTTCCGTGTCAGCGCCAGTGACGGGCATCTGCTGTGGACGGGCGTGGCATGGAACTCGTTCTGGACCACACTGGAGATAGCGCTGATTGCCGCGCCGCTCACCGCGATTGTCGGTTTGCTCACCGCCTGGCTGATTGTGCGACAGAAGTTTGCCGGCCGTCAGACGTTTGAATTCTTACTGATGCTGAGTTTTGCTATTCCAGGCACGGTGATCGGCGTGAGTTATGTGATGGCCTACAACCTGCCGCCGCTGGAGATCACCGGCACGGCTTTGATTCTGGTTGCCTGCTTTGTGTTTCGTAATATGCCGGTGGGGGTGCGCGGGGGTATTGCGGCCATGAGTCAGCTGGATAAAAGTCTCGATGAAGCCTCATTGACGCTGGGTGCCAACAGTTTCCGCACGCTGCGCAAAGTGGTGCTGCCGTTACTCAAACCAGCGATCAGCGCCGCATTGGTGTACGCCTTCGTTCGCGCTATTACTTCCATTAGCGCCGTGATCTTCCTTGTCAGTGCGCAGTACAACATGGCGACCTCCTACATTGTCGGGCTGGTGGAAAACGGTGAGTACGGTGTGGCGATTGCTTACTCCACCGTATTGATTGTGGTGATGTTGCTGATCATTGGCGTGTTTCAGTGGCTGGTGGGTGAGCGAAAATTGCGTCGTGTTGCCCGCCCCGCGGATATCGCTGTGCCGTCGACTTCAACTTCGTTAACTCAGGAGAGAACCGTATGACCAGTATCAATGCGGGTTCCGTGGTATTTGAGCATGTCACTAAACGTTTTGCGGGCTTCAACGCCTTACCAGATCTGTCACTGACGGTGGAACCTGGCACGCTGGTTACGCTGCTGGGCCCCTCTGGTTGCGGCAAGACCACCACGCTACGCTTGCTGGCGGGGCTGGAACATCCCACCTCCGGGCGCATTCTGATTGGCGGCAAAGACGTAACACATTTGCCTGCCAACGAGCGCGATGTGGCAATGGTGTTCCAATCTTACGCGCTGTTTCCCCATATGAGCGCGCTCGACAACATCATGTATGGGCTTCAGTCCTCGGGAATGAACAAGCGGGAAGCGCAAAACCGGGCGCGCGAAGGATTGAAACTGGTGGGACTGGAAAACCAGGGCCAGCGATTGCCGTCTGAGCTTTCGGGCGGTCAGCAACAGCGTATTGCAGTGGCGCGTGCGCTGGTGCTGGAACCGCAGGTGCTGCTGCTGGATGAACCCTTATCCAATCTAGATGAACGTCTGCGTCGCCGTGTGCGCACCGATATTCGCGAACTACAACAAAGACTTGGCTTTACCGCAGTCTATGTCACCCACGATCAGGAAGAAGCGCTGGCGGTATCTGATAAAATTATTGTCATGAAAGAGGGTGATATTGCCCAGCAGGGCGCACCTGAAAGCCTGTACCACTCCCCGAATTCGGTGTTCATCGCTGATTTTATGGGGGAAGCCAACATTCTGCCGTGCGAAGTCGAGCAAGTGGAGGGCAACGATGCGCTGGTGCGGCTGGGAAATCTGCGTTATCGCGTGCGCGGTAACGGCGTGCCAACCGGCTCGGCCCAATTGTCGGTGCGTCCGCAGTTTATTACGTTGCACAGCGATGGGCAGGGAGCCTTGCAAGGCGAAGTGACCCACAGCACATGGCTGGGCGATCACATCGAATATGAAGTGGCCACGCCGCTCGGTTCCTTGTTTATCGTTGATGCGCAGATGGAGCAGCGTCTGCCGCTGGCTTCTGCCGTGGCGATTGATTTTAAACCTCAGGGATTAGCCCTGATTGCCGGATAATATAAGGACAGATAATGAGTGACACCGTGAATGACGCGCTGCTGGCACGTTTGATTTTGGCAGAGAAAGTGGCACGCGCAGGGGGCGATAAGGCGCTGGAGTATTTCCATCATCGCGACACGCTGGTGGTCGAGACCAAATATGATCTGCAGGATGTGGTGTCTCGTGCTGACCGCGAAGTCGAGCAGATGATCGACCAGCAGATTCGCGCTCAGTTTGCCGACGACGGTTTCCTGGGGGAAGAGTATGGATTGCAGGAGGGCACATCGGGATACACCTGGGTGGTCGATCCGATTGACGGCACCAGCCCGTTTTTGAACGGCATGCCTAACTGGTGCGTCTCCGTCGCGGTATTGCATGACGGTGTGCCAGTGATCGGGGTGATCTATGCGCCAACCTATCAGGAGTGCTATGTGGCGGCACTGGGGCAAGGCGCAACCTTGAATGGGGGTCGTTTGCAGGTTGATCCAACCCGCACGCTGCAAAACCATGTCACTGGCTTTGGCGCTAACAGCCACGTTAGCCCCGCTGAAGTGGGTAAAATCCTGGCCTCATTGCTGGAAGCCGGGGGCAACTTCATCCGTATCGGTTCTGGCGCATTGATGCTGGCGTGGGTGGCGGCGGGGCGCGTAGTGGGCTATTACGAACCTTATATGCACGCATGGGATTGTCTGGCGGGCTACTGCCTGGTGAAAGAGGCGGGCGGCTGGTATCACCCGTTCAATACCGAAGGCGAACGTTTGCTGAAAGGCGCTCAGGTACTGGCGGTGGCGCCTGGCGCAGAAGCTGATTTGAAACGGATTGCGGGAATTTAAATGCTGCCTTCTCTGTCGGGAGCCGTTGTCGCTACGCGGCTCCCGGCAAACGCTCTAAAACGGCACTAAAGCTAATCAGCCCGCTATAACTAAGCAGCATTGCAATTCGCCCCTGGCGATGCTGTTATAACCCATCGCCATATTTACCGGGTTATCTCGTGTCGCTCTCCTCATCAGAATGGTTTAGCCGTAATGGCATTGAATGTTCGCGCGTGAACGCCATTGGCAGCCGCTTTCCGCGTCATCTGCATGACGAATATGTAATTTGCGCTAATCTCAGCGGGCGCGAAGAGATTTGGCTCGATGGCAAGGTCTCTGACGTGTTTGCCGGGCAGGTGACGATTTATAATCCCGTCGCGGTTCAATCATCTTTGTTCAGCAATGATCCGGTGAGTTTTATCAGCATCCACTTGCCGCAGGCGGTCTTAACGGAAAGGTTTGGTACCACCGCTACGCCAGCTTTGCGTGAAGGGGTGTTTAATGATGAACGGCTGTTCCAGGCGATTCATGCATTCGATCGGGCTGCACGCGCAGCTGATGAGTTAATGCTGGAACAACAATTGTTGTGGCTGTGTGGTGAACTACTCGACGATAAAGAGAGTACCTTGCAGGGAGACGTGCAGATTATTGAGCAGGTGAAGCAATTTCTGCGTGAGCACTTGCATGAGAAGCCGCAACTGGATGCGCTGGCGCAACGGGCGGGGCTGAGTAAATATTATCTGGTGCGCCGTTTCACCCAGCTCACCGGGTTGCCGCCGTTGCAATTTCATATGCAACTGCGGCTGCAACAGGCGCGCTATCTCTTGCGCCGTCGGGTACATCCGCAGGACGTTGCGCTGCAACTCGGTTTTTACGATCAGAGCCACTTCATCAACACCTTTCGTAAAGTGATGGGCATTACGCCTTACCATTATTCACAGCAAATTGCTTCAGCCCAGCACAAACTCCCGATAGCCTGACACCATCACATAGGCGGCGAAGTAGCAAAAGATCAGTGCGGAGGCGAGGTAAGAGTATTTTAACAGGCGCTGACCCAGCAGCTTACCGCCCATGCTGCCCACCAGGCACAGCACACAAGTCCAGACCACTCCCGCGATAAAGAATCCGCCGAGGAAAGAGGAGGTGGCATTGACGCTGCCGTGTCCCATACGAGCAATCAGTGCGCCGCCCACGCTGGCAAACCACAAAATCGCGGTGGGCGATGACATCGCCAGCACGACGCCTCGACTAAACTCGCGCAACAATGAGCGATAAGGCTGTTGCTCTGCGGTAGGTAGCGGCGCGTCTTTACGCAGTGCGGCGATCAGCATTTTACCCGCGAACCACAGCAGTAAAACTCCGCCGCCAATCCACAACACCCAGCGCACCGCGGTAAACTGCAATACCACTGCCATGCCTGCGAGCGCCAGCAGCGCATAAATCAGGTCGCCAATACAGGTGCCTATTCCCAGCCAAAAGCCGTGAAAATAGCCGCGCTGCATCGCGAGGGTAATCATGGCGATATTGGCCAATCCAATATCAAGGCACAGCGATAAACTCAGCAAAAAGCCATTTGAAAACTGCAGCATAGCGACGAGCCTGTCCATATTTTTTTCTGTGGGCGTGATTAAACCACGGCAAGGATCACACTGTATTGGAAAGAATTGCGCCACAGCGCCCGGAGCACCACGGCATTCGCTCCAGGATGAATCGTCTCTGCGTCTGGTTTTCTCGCCGTCGCAATTATGTTTATATGCATCCATCTGCCATCAACGACCAAACGTTATGAATCTTCGGGATAAAATTGTCAGTCAGTTCAGTGAGCTGTCGCCGGAACTGCAGCGCGCGGCTGAGTTCTCTCTGCAAAATGCCAATCAGCTGGTGGTGCAATCGATGCGCGCGTTTGCCGTTGAGGCCGGAGTCAAACCCGCCACGCTGCTGCGACTGGCGCAACGTTTGGGCTATCAAGGCTGGGGCGAACTGAAAGATGCTTTTATTGATGATATCGGCCTGCGCAATGATACATACGTATCCAAGGCCGAAAAACTGATCGCCAAAGGAACACAGCCGCAGCTGTATGATGAGGTGTTTAGCGCGCATCAGGCCAATCTGGCCTTTACGCAAAACGAAAATCAGCAGGAAATGGAACAAGCGGTGACCTTGCTCGATGCGGCTGATAACGTCTATATCTGCGGCTTTCGCGCCAGTTTTCCCATCGCCTGGTCGCTGTTTTATGTTTACCGACTCTTCAACCGTCAGGTCTCGTTGATTGATGGCCTGGCCAGCAATATCGAAGTATTTACCCGCGAACTTACCGCGCAGGATTGTGTGCTGCTGACCAGCTTTGCGCCTTATTCCCGTGAGTCACTGGATGTGCTGCACGCCGCGCAGCAGGCAGGGGCAAAGATCATCGCGATTACCGATTCACCGGTTTCCCCGCTGGCGCAGGCCGCCGACTGCACCCTGTTATTCTCTATCGACAGTCCGTCGTTCTTCCCCTCAGTGGTCTCTGGCATGGGGCTGGCAGAATGCTTACTGGCAATGCTGGTGGCGCGCCATGGCCGTGATGCTGTGCATAAAATCGAAAATGCCGAACGCTATCTGATTGAATCTGGAGCATATGTGGTGCCTGGCAAATCCTGAGGGATGATTCATTTGTATCCGTCATAAGAAAATAGAATGCATGTGAATCATTATTGCATTGACGTGATCCAAATGAATCCTGCAAGATGCGCTTAATCACCGTAGCGTATTCAGGAGCAGTACCCAGTATGAGCCACATTATTCACCGCAGTTTGCGCAGCACGCCCGCCGTGGCTGATCGCGCCGAAGGGGCGTACATCTTCGATAAACAAGGAAAGCAGTATCTCGACGCCTGCGGTGGTGCTGCCGTTTCCTGCTTAGGCCACGCGCATCCTGATGTGTTAGCCGCGATGCATCGTCAAATCGACCAACTGGCCTATGCTCACACCAGCTTTTTTACCAGCGACACCGTTGAGCAACTCGCTGAACAGTTGACGCGCACGGCGCCTGGCGATCTCAACTACGCCTATTTCGTTTCCGGTGGTTCGGAAGCCGTGGAAACCGCGCTGAAATTAGCGCGTCAATATTTCGTTGAAATCGGGCAGGCGTCACGTACCAAATTTATCGCGCGCAAGCAGAGCTATCACGGCAACACGCTGGGTGCATTGGCCGTCGGCGGCAATGAGTGGCGCCGTCGCCAGTTTGCCCCATTACTGATCGACGTGATTCGCGTGTCAGCCTGTAATGAATACCGCGATCGTCGTGCTGATGAAACGCAGCAGCAATACACCACGCGTCTGCTCAATGAACTGGAACAGGCAATCATTAATGCCGGTCCGGAAACCATTATTGGTTTCTGCGCTGAAACGGTAGTGGGTGCCACCACCGGCGCGACTCCGCCGACGCCGGGTTATCTGAAAGGCGTGCGCGCACTGTGCGATAAATACGGCATCCTGTATATCGCCGATGAGGTGATGTGCGGTATGGGACGCACCGGGACGTTGCACGCGTTTGAACAAGATGATGTGGTGCCGGATCTGGTCACTATCGCCAAAGGGTTGGGTGGCGGTTATCAGCCGATTGGTGCCGTGCTGGCCAGCGAAAAGATCGTCTCCGCACTCCAGTCGGGCAGTGGTCTGTTCCAGCATGGTCATACTTACATTTGCCACGCTACGGCGGCTTCAGCGGCACTGGCGGTCCAGCAGGTGATTGAACGCGACAACCTGCTCGATGCGGTGAAGCAGCAGGGCGCGTATCTGCAAAATGCTTTGCGTGAAGTGCTGGGCGCATTGCCGCATGTGGGCGACACGCGTGGGCGCGGCTTATTTGCCGGTGTGGAACTGGTGCGCGATAAAGAGAGCAAAACCCCGTTCGATCCTGCACTGAAACTGCATGCGGCGATCAAAGCCAACTGTATGGCTCGTGGCCTGATGGTGTATCCGATGGGGGGCACCATTGACGGGCAATATGGCGATCACATCCTGATTGCACCGCCATTTATTATTACGCCGAGCCAGCTCGATTTTGTGGTGGATAGGCTGGCGACCGTGATTCGTGAAGAGACCGGTAAATTATGATTAATCGTTTGCCGCCGCTGGCGGAGCACGAGTGGGACGACCAGCAACGTCCACTGGCAGAAGAGATCATTAATGGGCCGCGCGGTGCATTGCTTCCGCCGTTTGAGCCTTTACTGCGCAGCCCGGAATTGATGGCGCACGCGCAGCGCATGGGAGAGTACCTGCGCTATCGCAGCGCGCTCGGTCAGCGCTTATCGGAACTGGCGATTCTCATGACGGCGCGTCACTGGTCGCAGCCGGTGGAGTGGGCGATTCATGCGCCCATCGCCCGGGAAAAGGGCATATCCGGCGCTGCCGTGCAGGCCATTAATGAGAAGCACCTGCCCGATGACTTAAAGCCGGATGAGTGGGTGATTTACCACTTTTGCCAGCAACTGCATCAACAGCAAAAAGTCACTGACACCACCTGGCAACAAGCCATCGATTTATGGGGCGAAAAGGGCGTGGTGGATCTGATTGGCATTAACGGTTATTACAGCTTCCTCTCGATGATCATGAACGGCGCACAGACGCCGGTACCCGAAACACGGGATGATATTATCCCGGCATAAGCCGTCGTTTTCATCAGGGCGTGATCGGATGCGCCCTGAATATCAAATGGATTTATCTTTTTACTCCCGACGAAATATTTCGCTGGGTGACATTCATCGCACGCTATTTCACTGACGCTGAGGGTTATTATGTCTGCATTATTCTCTAAATTAAAAGTTACGTTAGCATTGGTTGCTTGTTCAGCCAGTTTTTTTGCAGCAGCGCAAGATAAATTAACCGTCGGTGTAGACACCGCATTTGTTCCGTTCGAATTTAAACAAGGTGATAAATACGTCGGCTTTGATATCGATTTATGGGATGCCATTGCGAAGAAAATGCACGTTAGCTACGAATTACGCCCAATGGATTTTGGTGGGTTAATTCCGGGCTTGCAATCGCGTAATCTGGATGTGGCGATGGCGGGCATTACTATTACGGATGCACGTAAGCAGGTCGTCGATTTCAGTGAAGGATATTACGACGCCGATTTATTGATGGCGGTAAAAAGCTCCGATAATTCCATCACGAAATTTAGCGATTTATCGGGTAAGAAAGTGGGCCTCAAGCAAGGCACCGCCGCTGCCAGCTTTATGAAAAGCAAATATAAAGCGAACTACGTCGAGTTCCCTAATATCGATAACGCCTATCTTGACCTGCAAGCCGGTAATCTGGACGCCGTGGTGCATGACTCACCGAACGTGCTCTATTACGTGAAAACGGCAGGCGATGGCAAAGTGAAATCCACCGGTGAAACCGACAGCATTCTGCCACAGCAGTATGGCTTTGCGATGCAGAAGAACAGCAGCTTAACGCCTAAGGTGAATGCTGCGTTGCAGGCACTGCGCGCAGATGGCACTTACAGCAAGATCTACGTGAAGTGGTTTGCCAAACAGCCTAAATAATCCCGCCAGGCCGGTGCAAACCGGCCTCGTTTCGCTTTTACGGGTAGAAAGATGAATTTCGAAAGTAAATATATTTGGGAGTCCCTGCCACTGCTATTACAGGGATTACAGTTAACGCTGATTATCTCTTTATCAGGCTTAGTGGGTGGTTTTATTATTGGTTTGCTGGCGGGCACCTGTCGTGCATTGGGCGGTCGAATATCAAAAACACTTTCACTGATTTTCGTTGAGTTAATTCGCGGAACGCCGATTATGGTGCAGGTGATGTTCATTTATTTTGCACTGCCGATGGTCATGCCGATCCGTATCGATCCGGTTACGGCTGCGATTGTGACCATTGTGATTAACTCTGGTGCGTATATTGCGGAGATTACGCGCGGTGCGATTCTCTCCATTAATAAAGGTTTTAAAGAAGCCAGTCTGGCAACGGGATTATCACAACGCAGTACTGTGTTGCACGTTATTATGCCGCTGGCGCTACGTCGTATGATCCCCGCGTTAGGCAATCAGTGGATTATTAGTATCAAAGACACCTCGCTATTTATTGTGATTGGCGTAGCGGAATTAACTCGTCAAGGGCAAGAGATTATTGCCGGTAACTTCCGCGCACTGGAAGTCTGGACAGCGGTAGCGATGATTTATCTGCTGGTGACGTTGTGCCTGAGTTTCCTGCTGAAGCAACTGGAGAAAAGGATTTATATCTTATGAGCATGGTTGAATTTAGCGCGGTGTCGAAGAGTTTTGGCACCACTCAGGTACTGCATGACATCAATCTAAAGATTGAAGCCGGTGAAGTGGTGGTGATCATTGGGCCATCGGGCTCGGGTAAGTCCACGCTGTTACGCTGCATCAATAAGCTCGAAGAGATTTCCTCCGGTACGCTGTTGGTGGCGGCCATGCACATCACCGATCCACACGCCAATGATTGCGATATTCGCCGCGAGGCGGGCATGGTATTTCAGCAATTCCATTTGTTCCCGCACCTCACCGCGTTGGAAAACGTGATGTTTGGTCCGATTCGCGTGCGCAAGCAGAGCAAAGCCGCAGCGCGTGAACAGGCGATGGCACTGTTGGATCGTGTGGGTTTGCGTGAGCGCGCCAAACACTATCCGTCTGAACTCTCAGGCGGTCAGCAGCAGCGAGTGGCGATTGCACGTGCGTTAGCGGTAAAGCCGAAGATGATGCTGTTTGATGAGCCAACATCAGCTCTCGACCCAGAATTGCGCCACGAAGTTTTGAAAGTGATACAGTCACTGGCTGAAGAGGGTATGACGATGGTGATCGTGACACATGAAATTGGCTTTGCCCGTGATGTGGCCTCACGACTGATCTTTATTGATGGCGGCACCATTGCCGAAGACGGTTCACCTGATATGCTGCTGACGGCCAGTGACAATCCGCGTCTGAAAGAATTTTTGCAACACGTATCCTGAACAGAAGTGAACGATAACAATATGAAAAAAATCGCAATCCATGGTTCCGCCTTCGAAATTGGTCAGCAATTGGGTGAATTTGGCCGTGAAGCCTGGCATCAGAAGCTGACGCTCACCGCACTCTGGCAGACAGTGACAGCCATGAAAGACGCCGACCAAACGGTGGCCATGCGCGCGTTGGTCCAGGCGCACTATCCGCTGATCTGGCAGGAGCTGGAAGGGCTGGCCGCAGGATTACAGGCGCCGATTGAGGAGGTTTTTGCCTGGAACTGCCGTGGCGATTTAGTACGTTCAACCTCGGATGGATGTACCACCGTGGCGGGACAGCGTGCTGATGGCGTGTTAACCATCGCGCACAATGAAGATGGTTTTCCGCAATTACGCGATGACTGTGCCATCGTCAGCATCTGTCCGGATAGCGGCATGGCGTTTACCAGCTTTGCTTATCCGGGGTCGATTTGCGGTCATACCGTTGCCGTAAACGAGAAGGGCGTGGTGAATACGGTGAATAATATTCGTGCGCTGCATCGTCCGGAAGGAGTGCCGCGTCAAATCCTGGCCCGCGCCGCGTTGAATGCGGCCACGCTGGATGAGGCTATCGCTATTCTGACCACATCACCGCGCGCCGGATCGTTCCACCATACGCTCGGACAGATGGGCGATAGCCGTCTGTTTAGTGTGGAAGCCACGGGTTCGGGTTGCTCCGTAACGCCACTGACCGGAGTGTTCGCCCATGCCAATCACCTGATTCATCCGCAACTTGATGGCGTGGAACAGGTGATCACTGCCAGCTCCGGATCACGCCAGCAGCGGTTAATTGAGTGGCTGGAGGCGCAAACGCAGCTGGATGGCGATGCAGCAAAAGTGATTCTCTCTGACCAGCATGATGCGGTGCTGCCCATTTATCGCCTTTCGCCGAACGATCCGGATGAAGAGAACACCCTGGCGACAGCGGTATTTACGCTGCATGCCAAACAAGTTGACTGGCAGATATTTACCTTGAATCGTGATGAGCCAGAATTTAAAGGCACGATTTCCTAAAAACTAATCTGCTATATTGTGAACCCGGTCACCCTGGCCGGGCGCTATTCAAATTAATCCCACTATAGTCGTTAAACATTCCGATTATGGTGGGGTACGAAAATGAATAGAAATAAAAAAGCCGCATTCAACGGTTTAGCATCAAACATAACCATGGCATTATCCTTAGCTGTTTTTTCACTGGCGGGGAGCGCTATGGCAAATGCTGCGGAACATCATCAAATCGCTTTAGTGGGTACCTGGACGTCGATTCCAGATGCCCCATTAGAGCAGAAACCGGATCATCCTAGCGAAGGTTTATATCGCCTCAAGGTGAATGCGGATGGCACTTTAACACCACTTGATGTGATCAAAATGAAAAGCCCGTCATGGATTGTAAAATCCCAGGATGGCCGCTTTGCCTATACCACCAATGAAGAAAACGCCGGGGCCGTTACCGCACTGTCCATTGATAAAAGCGGTCAGGTGAAAGTGCTAAATGCGGTGGATAGCCATGGGCAACAGCCGACGCACGCCACCATCAGCCCGGACGGTAAGTTCCTGTTTGTCGCTAACTACTCGGTGGCGAAAGGCGGCGCGGGCGTCTCGGTGTTCCCGATTCATCATGACGGTAAACTGGGTGAGCAGGTGCAGCACTTTGCTTTCGACCACGGCACGGGCGCGGTGAAAGGACGTCAGGATGGCGGTCACGCACACTCGACCACCTTTACCCACGACGGTAAATATCTGTTCGCTGCCGATCTCGGCGGTGACAAGCTCCATGCGTATCGTTATCACGCCAATAAGGCTGAGCCTCTGGAAGCGGATACCGCGCATGACGTGACCTTTACCGCCGGTTCTGGCCCGCGTCATATGGTGTTCTCACCAGATGGCAAACATGCCTACGTCACCACCGAAATGGCCGGTGAGATCGCGGTATTTACAGTGAAAGACGATCACCTGGATCGCAGCAATACCGTGAAGCTGAACACTGAAAATAACAGTGCTGAATACCGTAGCGGCGGCGGAATTATTCTCAGTCCGAACGGTAAATATGTGATTGCAGCGAATCGTGGTTCAGATAATAAGCTGTTGGTGTTTAAAATTGAGGCGGATGGCCAGTTAGGCAAGCCGGTCAGTTATAAAGCCAACGGCATTGAACCTCGGGCGTTCTCATTTGATGGCAGTGGAAAATATCTCTATGTCACTAACGTGTTCACCAACAATATTTCCCTGTTCCATTTCGATGAAAAGAGCGGTGAGCTGAAAGCAGCGGGCGATGCAGCAAAAATATCCACGCCCACTGATATAAAGTTCTTTAATTAAGCCGTTCGGTGGGCGCATTTTTTGCGCCCACTTCTCCTCGCTATTTTGCCTGTGACATTTCCAGCAGCGCCTCTTCCATTGATGCACCAAACATTTGTCCGTGGGACAGTCCCGGATAAAGTTGATAGCGTGCAGCTGTGCCGTTCTCTGCCATACCTTCGATAGTGGTGCGCACCGCGCGCAACACTTCAGGTTCCGCCGTGTTGCTATCGCTGCGGCGATCGCCATTCCCTTCCATCAAAGTGAACTGCTTATTACTGGCTTTGCGGGTCTGCATCTCACTCAACAGAGAGTTAAATCCCTGGCCGACCGATGGACTGGCAGCGAAATAGCGCGTAAACAGCTGAGAGGAGAGATAGCTGTCGAGTACAAACAATCCGCCGTAAGAGTGGCCCCACAGCGCGCGTTGTTGATGATCGACATGCACACCTTTCTCCGCTGCGGGCAAAATACGTTGCTCTAACAAGGTGCGGAATGCGCTGCTGCCGCCGCCCTTGCGACCGCGACTAAAAGTGTATCCTGCATCGCCATGCTCTTTGTCAGGCGGGGTGTAATCGTAAGTTCGCGCGTTTACCTCAAACGGCAAAGTGGTTTGATACCCGACCACCACCAGAACCGGAGGGTTGCCTGCCGAAAGTTTTTGCAGCAGCGGATCGGTCAGCCTGTCCATTACCGCATTGCCATCCAGCATCGTGATCATCGGGGAGCCAGATGGCGGAGGCGCTTTATCTGGCACCGCAGTCCAAACTTTGTAATGCCGCTGGCCATCAGCCGAGTCATATTCACTGATGGAGAAGTGGTAATAAGCGGAGCCTTTGTCGGCGATATTCGGGCCGAGTGGCGTCATATTCGGGCGTGCAAAAACGCTGGTGGTGACACTGCTGAGCAACAACAGCAGCAGGCCAATGGGACGGTTTATTGCTGAAAATCTATAAAGCATTGAAATCCTTACTCTATTGGTTATTGGTACATATCACCTTGCACCATAATGAGAATGATTCTTGATTTCAATTCTTTTTACTGATGGCAGCCTGTTTCAGGAAAGGCTTTTTTGACAGGATGTTGAACCTGACAGGGGGTCTAACACGAGCTGATGCCAGAAACAGGGCGGCACAAAGCCGCCATTGTACTTACAGCGCCCGACGCTTAGCCCGCTGTGAAAACAGCAGCCATACACCAATGGACGTTATAATCAGCACCCAACCCATCTGACTGATGATTGCTTCCATCACGCCATCCAGCGCAGGGGAGATCAGCGTGTTGAGTTGTAACACCGTCGACACTTCGTAACAGCCAATCGCGAAGGCCACCACAATTGAGAGTGATGAAATGGCGAGGGTGTAATTGAGGCTGCGCAACGGATCGAATTGCGACCAGCGATACAGTTTCAACATCATGACGCCATCGGTGGTATCGATCAGCATCATGCCGGCAGTGAATAAAAGCGGCATCAACATGATGTGCAGCATCGCTTCGCCACCCGCTGCGTGGTTGGCGGACATACCGAAAATCGCCACTTCGGTTGCGGTATCAAAGCCAATGCCGAACAGGAAACCGATGAGGAACAGATGATGGCTTTTGCTCACCATGCGAAACAGTGGCGCGCATAGCCGGGTGAGCACGCCGTGGTGATGGCTCTCCTGCGGGACCCGCGTTGCATCGCCACGCAGCAACCGCTGACGTTGGCGAATACATTGCCACAAAGTGCGGGAGTTAGTCCAGGCGAGTAGCAGCAGAAAAGCACCGGAGATCAGTGTGCTAATCATGCCGCCAATCTCTTTCACGCCGGGAAACATCTGCTGCAAAGGTTGCGTGGTCAAAGCGAATATCAGGCAGGCGATCAGCACCACCGAAGCGTGGCCGAGTGAGAACCACATACCTGCGGTAAACGGGCTCTTGCCCTCATTACTCAACTTGCGCGTGGCATTATCAATGGCGGCGATATGATCGGCATCGACGGCGTGGCGCAAACCAAACAGATAGGCTAACAGCGCGACACTCAGCGCGGCCGGTGAATGCTGAAAAGTCACCAACGCCGTACCGATGACCAGCAAATTAAACAGCATGGCGCCACCAATCACCGCAGCGCCTTTTTGCTTATGACTCAGCACCTTCATAAAGACTCCTGAGAATTACCCGACAGCGGCAAAGACGCGCAGCGGTTGGATCAGTGGCTGCGCGGCGTGATGGTCGTGATGATGATGATGGTGGTGATGATGGTCATGATCATGCGGGTGGTCGGGCGGACAGCTGGCGGCAGCGAGATCCACCGGGCTGCCATGGGGCGTGTTGAGGAAAGCCTGGCGCCACTGCTCTTCACGAATCAGCAATTCGGACATCGGAATCAATTGATGTTGTGACAGGATCTTTTCCAGACAGCTCAGCCATTGGCGATAGTAGGCCGTGTGCGCGTTTTCATCGCTGCGCTGCGGGAAGTCGTTAATCTCCTGAGCAAATTGTTCCACCCATTGTGGCCAGCTAAAGTAGCCGCGTTGAGACAGGGCCACCGCGATGACAAACGCATCGGCTTCCCAGGGTTGTGCAAAGGCGGGATCGGCCTCCTTCACCTGAGCAATAATCGCGTTTAACTCATCCATGCGCAGCATCCTCACATCTGCCCTGAATATAGTCGGACCAGACGCTCAGGTGGACGCTGAAATTCTCGCTATTCTCTCCCCACAACTCGGCGGCACTGAATTTCACCAGGTAGACGTACTGCGGTTTCTCCTGTTGCTCTGCGACCAGCGCATCGGGAAATACGCAGGCACCGTAGTTGGCAACAATCACGCCCTTTTTACCCCGCGCATAGCGCGGCAGGCGTGTATGACTCAGCGGATTTAAATTGTGCGTAGTAATAGTGTCACCCGGTTGATATTCCGGTGCGATCTCAACATCACGATGGTAATTGGGCGGTGTAGTAATTAAATCCAGGTAGCCCTGCGGTGAATAAGTATTCATGTTGTATCCTCAGGCGGAGAGTTCGGTAAGACGCTGCTGTAACTCTTGTTCGGTGAATACGCCGGTTTTACACATCAACTGCTCAATGGAAAATAACCAGTGCTCGTAATAACTGGATTGCAGATACTCTGTTACGGACATTTTCTCAATTTCATAACGGAAGTCATCCAGCACGATCTTTCCGCTCATAAAGAACACCAGCGTGGTGGCGAAAATATCTTTTTCCCATTGGCTGTGAAAATGAGGTTCATCAGCTTCAATCTCGATTGGACCTAAATTCTGCATGCCGCCGCAATCGTGGATATTATTCATGGTGTTTCTCCGCTTAAAGCGTGCGTGTGCCGATCATGGAGTCGCGTG
Source organism: Type-E symbiont of Plautia stali (assembly GCF_059731115.1). Lineage (NCBI taxonomy): Bacteria > Pseudomonadati > Pseudomonadota > Gammaproteobacteria > Enterobacterales > Enterobacteriaceae > Type-E symbiont of Plautia stali. The sequence goes on along the minus strand of NZ_AP035907.1, from coordinate 692,323 downwards.
TGACCAATGCGGCCAACTCGCTCTCACTCTTGTTTTCACTGTCAGCAGGGGGCTGAGGCAGCACGAAGTAACGGATTTCGGCATTGCTGTCCCATACGCGAATCTCCTTATTGGCCGGAATTTCAGTGCCAAATTCTGCTAATACGCCACGGGGATCAATCACCACACGTGAACGATAGGGTGTCGATTTAAACCAGATGGGCGGCAAGCCCAGCACCGGCCACGGGTAGCAAGAGCAAAGCGTGCACACCACTACGTTGTGCACGCTGTCGGTATTCTCCAGCACGTGCAGGGTAGCGGCTTCAAAGCCGGAGAAGCCGAGTTCATTCACCGCCTCGCGGCCATTTTCCAGTAAGCGTGCTTTGAAGGCGGGATCGCGCCAGGCTCTCGCCACCACCTGCGCACCATTGCGGGGTCCCACTTTGGTTTCGAAATAATCCACGATGGTGTCAGTGACCTCCTGACTCAGAAATCCCTTTTCTGCCAACAGGGATTGGATAGCACGGATCTTTAACGCGGCATCCGAAGGTAATACCGAAGGGTCCGACATAATGTCTCCTCCAAAGATTTTTACTGATGAGATGAATGAGTGTGTGAGAGACGTTAACGCTTCTGGTAATTACATCTTTGTTAATGCTGCCATTCGCTGTGTTTGAGCGGACAGCGCAGTGTTTAAAAATTTAATTGCACCCTTCTGGTGCTGATTGCTTTAATTAAGTGCAGAAAAGTGAGAGGGCTAAAATTAATTAAAGGTGGGCGGGATTAAATGCAGTAATACTTCTCATCGCTTTCGCTTCTGCTGGCAGAGAATAAAGATAATTTGAACGGCCACGTGGGTTTTGGCCCGCTTATTGCTAATCTAAAAAACGTGCCCCAATGTTGTGGCCCTTTTCTCGCATTAATGCAGACAGCGCTGTCTGTGTATCCGTTTATCTCTTCCGGTTCCCGGAATACTCCAACTCTATTTATTCCAATTACTTCATTGCGAGGGTGCTATGGCTATTAGTCGTCGTTCATTTCTTCAGGGATCTGCCGTATCAGCATTGGGCCTGGCTGCGGGGGTAGCACCAAAATTCACCTTCGCCGCTGACAGTAAAGACGCCATCAAAGTGGCGAGCATTCTCGATTTGTCAGGCGGGCTGGATATTTATGGCAAGCCGATGTCCAACGCCATCAACTTAGCCGCAGATGAGATCAACGCAGCCGGGGGATTGTTAGGCCGACCGCTGCAAATCATCAATTATGATGCGCAATCTAACATGCAGCTTTACGCGCAATACGCCCAGCAGGCCGCGCTGAAAGACAAAGTGGCAGTGGTGCACGGCGGCATCACGTCTGCGTCGCGCGAGGTGATTCGTCCGGTATTGGATCGTTTCCGTTCGCTCTATTTCTATCCTGCGCAGTATGAAGGTGGCGTCTGCGATCGCAACTACTTCTCTTCAGGCTCAACGCCCGCACAAACCGTGGAGAAACTGGTGCCGTACGCCATGAAGAAGTGGGGCAAGAAAGTCTATGTGCTGGCGGCGGATTACAACTACGGCCAGATTGTTTCGTCATGGGTGAAGAAGTCGGTGCGTGACAACGGCGGTGAGGTCATGACGGTAGAGTTCTTCCCGCTGGATGTCACGGACTTCGGCGCCGCCATTTCAAAAATCCAGAGCGCCAAACCAGACATGGTGTGGTCAGCGCTGGTGGGCGGCGCGCACATCTCCTTCTATCGCCAATGGCATGCGGCAGGCATGAGCGGCAAGATTCCCATCGCCTCTACCGTATTCGGCGGCGGTAATGAACACATCATCCTGTCGCCGGAAGAGAGCAACGGCATTCTGGTGGCGGCGAACTACATGCAGGAAATTCCGTCTGCCGAGAACAAAGCGTTTGTCGATAAATTCCATGCTCGTTACGGCGACATGTACATCAGCGATCTGGCGATGGGCGCGTATCAGGGCATGTTGATTTGGGCCGAAGGGGTGCGCAAGGCAGGTGATATCGACCGCATGAAAGTGATTGAAGCGCTGGAGTCGGGCGTTACGCTGACCTCGCCAAGCGGTCAGCTGAGTGTCGATCCCACCACGCATCACTGTTCCCTGGACGTACACATTGCCGAGGTGGAGAACCATCAGATGAAAATTCTGGAAACCTTTACTAACCAGGCACCGGTTGATACCGCCATGGTGTGCGACCTGAAGAAAAATCCACGTGATACCAAACAGTATCAGATTGAGCTGTAACGGGAGGCGCTAATGGATCTGTCGGTTATCTATGGCATCGAAGTGCTGAATGCCATCGCGGTGCTGGTGATCATGAGTCTGGGGCTGGCGGTGGTGTTTGGCATGATGAAAATCGTCAATATGGCGCACGGCGAATTTATGATGCTGGGCGGCTACAGCGCCATTATGGCCACTAACCACTTTGGCGTGCCGATCTGGATCTCCATGCTGGTGGTTGCGCCGATTTGTGTTGGCGTGTTTGGCATGGTGATTGAACGCGTCATTATTCGTCATCTGTACGGCAGGATGATCGACACCATGCTGGCCACCTGGGGGTTGAGTCTGGCGTTGATCGGTGCCGCGACCATGCTGTTTGGCAACACCACGCTCGGCATCAGTTCGCCGCTGCCCAGTGTGAATGTGGGCAGTTACAGCACCAGCGGCTACTCACTGTTTATGATTGTGTTTGCGCTGTGTCTGGTGGCGGCATTGTGGCTGCTGCTGCGCTTCACCACATTGGGATTGTGCGCGCGTGCCACCATGCAGAATGCGCGCATGGCGGCGGCGCTAGGCAGCAATCCCGGTAAAATCTACAGCCTGACCTTCGGTCTGGGAGCCGCGCTCTCCGGATTGGGGGGCGCGCTGCTGGCACCGATCACCGGCGTGATACCGACCATCGGCGTCAGCTTTATTGCCAAGGCCTTTATCACGGTGATTGGCGGCGGTAGCGCCATCATCGCCGGCACGCTGACCTCTTCCACGCTGTTTGGCACCATTTCGCAACTGGTGACCTATCTCTCCACGCCGGTGTTTGGTGCGGTGGCGCTGCTGTTGAGTGCCATTGTCCTGCTGCGTCTGCTGCCGCAGGGCATCACCGGGCGCTTCTTCAGGAGATCGCTGTAATGAAACTGTTTTCGGAAAAAGTGCGCATTGTGCTCAGTGCGCTGATGCTGATCCTGCTGGCGTTTTGGCTCTCTGGCGTGATTGAGCTGTACACCTTGCTCTCTATTACGGTGTTTTTAGTGATGGGACTGTTGTCACTCAGCCTGGCGTTTATCTGGGGCTACGGCGGCATCCTCTGTTTTGGTCAGGCGGCATTTTTTGGACTGGGGGCCTATACCTACGCCATTTGCGCCATTAACTGGGGGGATTCCACCTGGGCGGTGGTGATGGCGATTCTCCTGCCCACGCTGTTCTCTCTGCTTCTCGGTTACGTGATCTTCTACGGTGGCGTCAGTGATGTGTACCTCGGCGCGATCACGTTAGCCGTGAGCCTGGTGCTGTTTAACTGGGTAAACTCCACCTCGGGCAGTGAATACCATATCGGCGAAGCGCTGCTGGGTGGGTTCAATGGTATTCCGTCAGTGCCGACACTCAACATGCCATTCCAGCCAGATGCCATTTTGTCACCGGAGGCGATCTTTATGGTGACCGCCGGTGCGTTGGCGCTCTGCTATGCGCTGCTGAAGTTTGTGCTGCTCAGCCGCTTTGGCAAAACGGTGGTGGCCATTCGGGAAAACGAACAGCGCGCAGGACTGCTCGGCTACAACGTGCCGGCACATAAGCTCGTCACCTTTGCCATTGGCGCGGCGATTGCCGGGTTAGCGGGATGCCTGTACGTCAACTGGGGTGCCTTTGTCAGCCCCGGGGTGTTTAGTATCAGTCAGTCGGCACAGATCATCATTTGGGTGATTGTCGGGGGGCGCGGCACGTTGATCGGTCCGGTGATCAGCTGTGTGCTGTTGCAGTGGATGGTGACGCGGCTGGGCGCGCAGCAAACAGTGGATGTCAATCTGGTGCTCGGCGTGATTCTGGCAGTGTTTGTGCTGCTGATCCCCGGAGGCATTTTACCGACCTTACAACGGCTGTGGCGACGCAAGCGTCCGAACACGCTGCCTGCAACCCGCACATCGGTGAGTGAGGTGAAACCATGACGGCAACAGTCCTGTTGGAAACCCGCAAAATGGGCGTCAGTTTTGGTGGTGTGCATGCGGTGAAGGAGGTGGATTTCACCCTGCATGAAGGGGAGCTTCGCTGCCTGATCGGCCCGAACGGCGCAGGAAAGAGCACCTTTTTCAAAATGCTCAGCGGTCAGGTAACGCCCACGCGCGGTGAGTGCCGCTACCGCAATCAAGTGATCTCCGGCAAACGCCCGTGGGATATTGCCCGGTTGGGTATCGGCATCAAAACTCAGGTGCCGAGCGTCTTTGAAGGGTTGAGTGTTCGGGAGAATCTGTGGCAGGCGGCAGCCAATACGCTGGCGAGAGCAGCTCTGTCCTCCGCAATTGATCAGGTGTTGCACGATATCGGACTGGAAGATCATCAGGATGCCGTGCTCTCTGAACTGGCGCACGGGCAGCGACAGTGGGTGGAGTTAGGGATGATCCTGATTTCTCGTCCGCAACTGGTGTTGCTGGATGAACCCGCCGCAGGCATGACGCATCAGGAAGTGCGTAAAACCGCCCAGCTGATTAAAGCGATCAATCAACAGAGCACTGTGGTGGTGGTGGAGCACGATATGGAGTTCATCAGCATGATCGCGCAGCAGGTCACGGTGTTTAATCAGGGCGCGGTGCTGGCGGAGGGGACTTTCCGCGAGGTGACGCAGAATCCTCTGGTGAAAGAGGCGTATCTCGGCAATCTGGAGATTAAACATGCTTGAAATAAAAGAGATGGTCTCGGGCTACAACAAAATTCCGGTCCTGCACTTGTCCGAGCTGTTTGTCGGGGCGAAATCCTTCACCGGTGTGTTAGGACGTAACGGCATGGGAAAAACCACGCTGCTGCGCACCATCATGGGAGAGCTGCCCGCCTGGCAGGGAACTATCGCGCTCAACGGCATTGATATCACGCGCTATCAGGCCCACCAGCGGGCGGCGGCCGGCATCGGTTTTGTGCCGCAAGGGCGGCAAATCTTCCCGCTGCTGACTGTGGAAGAGAACCTGCGCATGGGCTGCGTGAAGCACTTTTCGCGCGCGGGTCAGATCATTGAGCAGATGCTGGAGATTTTCCCGCGCCTGAAACGTTTACTGGCTCAACCGGGCGGGGCGCTCTCGGGCGGCGAGCAGCAACTGCTGGCGTTGGCGCGCTGTCTCTGCGGGCAACCACAGCTGGTATTGTTGGATGAGCCGACCGAAGGCATCCAGCCCAATATCTGTGAGGAGATCATTGAGACGTTGCAGCGGTTACGCCATGAAATGGATATCTCGATCATTCTGGTGGAGCAGGATATCGAGTTTCTGTATGCGCTGTCGGATCGGATTCATGTGATCGAAAAAGGGCAGATCGTGCAGCAGATTGATCCGCGCACCCAGCCGAGTGCCAGTGTGGCGGAGCAGTTTTTAGGGTTTCACGCTTAAATCGTGGAAGCGGGACGGGGTGCATGCCCTGTCTCGCCTGACACAGCACCCGGCAGCAGCAACACAGCATCGATTGCCCGACTCCTCTAACGTGATGCTTCGAACTTCAGAATGCACACGGGTGAAACATGAATGAGCCATCTTTGCTGAAAACGCTTGCGGGTGTGCGGTTGCATATTTTCCATCCTGATTCGCAAAGCGTGCGGGCGTTCTGTGCCTCGCTGACGCAAATCGGTTGTCACGCCCAACACAGCTGGCCGCCTGTCGCCGAACGTCCGGCTGACGCGCAACTGCTGTTGGTGGCGATTGAAAATCACCACGAGGCGGTATTAACGCCGCTGTTTCGTTCATTGCAACAGCATCACACACCGGTGATTGCCCTGGCGAACTGCCATGATGCGCGCTTGTTCCCGCTGTTAATGAAACTGCAACCCGCTGCTATCGCCGAGCGAGAACTTAATCCCTTTGCCTTGATTGTGCAGATCATCGGCACCTGGCAATCCGCCCAGCAGAATGTCCAGTTGCGGGGTGAACTGCAGGCTCGCCAACAGCGTAAAATGAGAAATGAGCGACTGGCACAGGCTAAAGGCGTGTTGATGCAGACTTTCGGTCTGGATGAGTCGGGGGCATATCGCTTTATGCGTACCGAAGCGATGAACACGCGCAGCAGCCTGGAATTTACTGCTGAGCGTGTGATCAGTCAGTTGCAGAAAGGGTAAAACAAAGCGCCGTTACACCTCGCTTTGACGCAGCAGACTGCTTGGGGTGTAACCAAACGCCTTGCGGAAAGCGAGACTGAAGTGCGACATATCGCTAAAGCCGTGATCCAGCGCCACCTGAGTGATGTTGCGCGCTTTACCTTCGGCCAGCGCTTTGCGACACGCCAGCAGGCGCTCCTGCCAGACAAAATTCATCGGCGTAGTGCCGTGTGCAGCAAACACGCGGCTGATGGTGCGCGGTGAAACATGATGGGCATTGGCAATTTGCGCCATGGTCAGGTCCGCTTCCTGCAGATTTTGCCGTAAATAACTCACCACCCGCGAGTAAAGATCCGGTTTTAGTGCGTCATCGCCTTTCTGCAAATTGACACTCACCGAGATCATATTGATCAACGTATTGGCGAACTGTTCCGCGAGAAAGGTGTTCTCACTCTCCGCGTTAAAGACAAATGCCTCTTCCAGTAATTGCTTGAGTGAGGTCATTCCGGGACGACTAAGATCCAGCGTTTTCCCCGCAAGCCGGGCAATCGCTGGCGCCTCTTTTTCAATCATCTGACGGGGCAAATGCACAATATTGATGGCCACGTTATCCATGGCGAAATCAAAGGGCGTTGCGGCATCGTAAATCACCACATCCCCTGCGCTCACCCGTGACTGGTTATCGTTTTGCCGCAATGTCCCGATGCCGGAACGAACGTAGCCGAGATAAAAATCATGATTAGGATGGCGGCGAATGCACTCGGTGGTGCGTTGCCACACCAGCGCGGTTTGGGACACATGGTGTGCGATATCGACATGGCCCAGCATGGAATAACCAAAGCTGCCGGAAAAAGTACCGGCATTAACCTGACGCGCTTCGGCATTAATCAAGCGTGAACAGACGGCATCGCGCCAGGCATCAAAGCGGTGGCGATTATCTAAGTGATCCGTGGTGAACGTTTCTTTCATGGCAACATCCCCTAAACCTGGCGAAAAGGGTGAAATCACAACAAACCAAGCAAGTTTCAGGCCATATCGACATGAAAAGGCCGCACGCGAAATGCAGTGCGGCCAAAATAAGCAGCTTTAGATAGCAGGATGTTTTTTATGCCATTCAGTGACTTGCTGATAAGCCCAGGCGCCCTGAATCATTGCGGTTTCATCGAAATGGGCCGCCACTAACTGGAAACCAATGGGTGCACCGGCGGAAGTCATGCCACATGGCAGGGTGATGGTCGGATGCCCGCTCGCGTCAAATGCACTGGTATAGCGCAATACGCCGTTAAACAGTGCCTGATCGGTACCAAAACGGGTCATGGTGTCCCAGGTTAATCCGGCATAAGCGGTGGCGGGGGCCAGAATCAAATCCACTTTGCTGAACAGGGCAGAAATATCGCCACGCAGTGCCGCACGGCTCAGCAGCAGGCGCTGATACTCCAATGCGGTGACCTGATGGCCAAGATCCAGCAGACCAGATAATCCTGGACCATATTGATCTTTCTGCGCCGGATAGGTCTCTTCATGCGCCAGGGCGGTTTCCACTGCACAAAGCGCACTCCACTCGGCGGCGGCTTTTTCCGTGTCTGGTACGGTGATATCCACGAAGGTGGCACCCAGCGATGTCAGGGTAGCTATCGCTGATTCCAGCGCGGCACGGGTTTCCGCATCCACCTTTTCCAACGCCCAGCACGCATCCAGTCCGATGCGCATTTTACTGACACCGCGCGTCATCAACGCCAGGTAGTCCGGCACCGGCTCGCTGCTGGAGGTCGGATCTTTATCATCGCGCCCGGCAATGGCTTGCAACATCGCAGCGGCATCGCCTGCAGAGCGTGCCATCGGTCCAATGTGATCGAGCGACGCCGCCAGCTCACAGGCACCGTGGCGCGTGACGCGACCCCAGGTGGGTTTGATGCCGGTCAGTCCGTTGGCATTTGACGGGAAGCGAATGGAGCCGCCGGTATCGGTGCCAATCGCGCCATAACAGAGTCCAGCCGCAGTAGCGACGCCAGAACCGCTGGAGGAGACACCGGTCCAGAGTGCGCTGCCCCAGGGGTTATTAGGGCGGGTGATTTCCGGATGGTGATCGGCAAAGGCGCTTTCAGTTTGCGTCAGCTTGCCGAGGATCACCGCACCAGCAGCGCGGAAACGATCAACCACTGTGGAGTCTTCCGCCGGATAGTGATCCTTGTGGATGATCATGCCGTGGCTGGTGGGCGCATCCTTGGTCCAGATCAGATCTTTTAACGCGATCGGCACGCCGTGCAACGGACCACGCAGTTGGCCTGCCGCGATTTCCTGATCCGCTTCTGCCGCCAGTTTTAACGCACTGTCGCGCATCACGTAGAAATAACTGTGCAGATCGCTATCCAGTGTGTCGATGCGCGTTAACAGTGATTCAGTGACCGCTACCGAGGTGATGTCGCCAGACTGAATCAGGCGTCCAATTTCCAGCAAGCTTTTGTAATGCAGATTATTCATCGCGACTTTACCTCTGTTCAAGGGGGGCTACCTGTACGGTAGACAATGTGTTGATCAACAACGTAAATCAGACGCGCGGGTTCGGCTGTGTTTAGGCAGACAGATGCTGTGCCAGAAGTGCCAGCGGCCTATCAGGAGCTGGCGTTAACCGTAGGGGAACGTTAAAGCATGGCGATATGATGCCGATAACCTTCAGGAATAGTTCACAAGAAGGATTATTTTGATGCTAAATGGGATTGGCAACGGCGTTCTACGCAACCTGATTTCTGCGGGTTCAAGCGTAATTACCACCGCAAACAGCAAGGCAGCACAAAGCCACTTACAGGCTGAAGCGTCCACGAAAGTGACCTTCAGTGAAGCAAGCGAGGCCATTGCCGCCATCTATAAAATTGTGCCAGCACAGGTACAGAGTAGCGGCACGATCACCAGCAATTTACAGGCGCAACTCAACGCGGCGTCACAATCGGGCGGCGTTGGTATGAACGGTATCGGCAGCAGTTTACTTAAGGGCCTGGTGCAAAGTGGTGACAATGTCACGCTAAGCGTGCCCGCAACCTCAGCAGCCAACGGCACCAGCAACAGTCAGAGCGCGGTGGCACTCACCGTGACCACACAATCGGGGATTGAGGTGAGTCTGCAAATGACCCGCCAGCAGGGCGGACTGGTGGTGGAGCTGAATACCAGTGGGGGTAAACTCAACAGTGATGAGGCCACAGCCATCAGCCAACTCTCCGACGGTTTGCAAAAAGCGCTGGACGGTTTGGACGCTGGGACAACTCAGCTAGATATCAGCGACCTGATGAAGTTTGATACCTCGCAGTTGAAAAGTGTCGATTTGAAGACCGATCTGCGTAATGGCGACAATGTGTCGCAGTCCCTCAACCTTCACGCAGATGATAAAGAGCGCTGGCTCGGTTTTCACAACGGGGATGTCAGTATCAAACTCGATACTGATGTGTCAAAGCTGACTCAGGCAGGCAGCGCCGAACAGCAGGCCGCCGCAATCGATCAGTGGTCTGCCAAAATGGATCAGGCCGCAACGCGTGGGCACGGCGATCGCGACATGCTGAATCTCTTCAAAGCCAGCTTCCGGGCGCTGAATACCACGCAAGGACAGGCAAGCCACAGCGTGAATACCCAGCGAGTGATCTCCATTGATGCTAATGCCGCTAAAAACGGTGCCATTAGTGGATTGGCCGATTTTTCCGCCAGCTATCAGCAGACGCCGCGCTCTGATAATCCTTATAAACCGGATGAGCAGGACACTTTCTCTTTAGAGGTCGCGCAGCAAACCCACTCGCAACAGCACACTGATACCCAGGATTTGACACAGGATACGCTGTTCAAACTCAAAGCCAGTTTCCACACCGCACTGGATTCAGACGGGGCAGCGAAACTGACGGCACTTAAGTCATCTCAAAATTACCGCTATCATCTGATTGACGATGAAGAGCGTAGCCAGACCGTGGTTTCGCAGAACAAAAAAGGTGAGCTGACAGCACAGACTACGCAGCAACTCACTCAGCATGAAACGGTGAAAAGCTATCAGCAAGCCAAGCTTATCGATAGCGTGGAGATCCCGCACAGCGAGAAAAAGGTCTCATCTCAGAATTACGCCCGCGCACTGTTTGAGTCGGAAAATTAAACACGATGCCCAGTACCGTCATCTTGGTACTGGGCATTTTATTTTGTTAATGCGTTTTTTAACCAACATTAGTGTTAATTGCTATTAAGACTTTCCCCGGCATTTATTTGCAGCACGCTTGCCGTTCTCCGCGTATACCTTATTATCCCAGGGCTTGATGATGGTATATCTGATTAGTGGCAACGGATTGCCAGATATAGCATAACTCACGCTATTTACTTGTTTTATCCCCCCTGATTAATATCCCGTTCAATTCTTTATTTATTCCATGGCCCGCTGCGAACGACAGAGCGGGCTTGTTATTCACTGCGCGGTAAAAGTGAAATAAAAAATGACGCAAAACAGTGATTCCTTAACGCCACGCACTGCGGTGATAACCACAGATGCAGAGGCCATCGCCGCCGCACAACATCTGGCAGAGCTGGCGTTGAGCGGCGCGATAGAACGCGACCAGCAGCGTATTTATCCGCGGGAACTGCTCAATCAGTTCACCCAACTGGGGCTCGGTAGTATTAGTGTGCCGCGCGAATATGGCGGTGGCGGATTGTCATTTCAGACCGTGGCGGAAGTCTTTCGGGTGATCTCAGCCAGCGATCCTTCTCTGGGACAAATTCCGCAAAATCATTTTGGTTTAATTCAATTCATTCTTGGCGAAGGCAGCGCGGCACAGCAGCAGTTTTTGTTGAGCAAAGTGGTGCAGGGTCAACGTCTGGGTAATGGCGGGCCGGAAAAAAATACCCAACACACGCGAGATGTGCAGGCCCGATTGGTGACAACGTCACAAGGTTTGCGGCTGACGGGCGAAAAGTTCTACTCCACTGGCGCACTGTTTGCGGACGTGCTTGCCACTACCGCCATTCATGGTGAGCAGCCGGTGATGGCGTTTATTCCACTGCCTGCTGTCGGGGTGGAAATTATTGATGACTGGTCAGGCATCGGACAGCGCACCACCGCCAGCGGCACGGTGAAACTGCAGCAGGTTACGGTGGAGGCGGCGCTAACCATGCCATTACCTACAGCCGATAAACCCACGCTGCGCGGTGCGGTGTCTCAGCTGATTCAGGCTGCCATTGATGCCGGGATCGCGCAGGGTGCGCTGGATGAGGCGCTGGCGTTTGTGCGCAGCAGTTCCCGTCCATGGGTCGATGCGGGAGTCAGTCGTAATGCCGACGATCCCTATATCCTCGCCGACGTTGGGCGCATCAGCACCGAGCTGAGTGCAGCCAATGCGCTGTTGGCCCGCGCCGCCCGCGTGATTGATAGCGTTGATCAGCAGTCACTCACTGCTGAAAACTGCGCGCGCGCCTCGATTGCGGTGGCAGAAGCTAAAGTGCTCACCACTGATGTTGCGCTGCGCGCCAGCGAGAAACTGCTGGAATGGGGCGGCAGTCGCGCCACGCTGCTGCGTCACGGCCTCGATCGCCACTGGCGTAATGCGCGCACCCATACGCTGCACGATCCCGTTCGCTGGAAGCATCACGCCATCGGAAACTATTACCTCAACGACGTGCTGCCTGCGCGTCATGCCTGGATTTAAGGAGTCTTCATGACGCAGGTTTCCGCCAAACAGCGTGCGGAGCGTATCAGCAGCGCGGTACAGGCGCTGGATGTCGCATACGCTCTCGCTGAGCGTTTCCGCAGCGGTGCGGCTCAGCGTGATCACCAGCGTGAGCTACCGCATGCAGAACTGCAGCGCTATTTTCAGTCGGGTCTCGGTGCCATCACCGTGCCGCGAGAACATGGCGGCATCGCCATTTCCACCGCCGAACTGGCTGAGATTTTCGTGATTCTCAGTGCAGCAGATGGCTCAATCGGCCAGGTGCCTCAAAATCATTTTTATGCGCTGGAAGTGCTGCGGATTAACGGCAGCGAGGCGCAACAGCAGCGACTGTACGCTGAAGTATTAGCCGGAGTGCATTTGGGTAATGCCTTAGCGGAGTTTAGCTCGCCTTCCGCGCACCAGCGCACCACGGCGATCGCACAACAAGCTGAGGGACTGCGCCTCAATGGCGATAAGTTTTATGCCACGGGCGCGCTGTTCGCCGATCGTATCCCCACGCTAGCGCTGGCCGATGACGGCAAAGAGCAGTTGGTGTTTGTGCCGCGCCATCAAGCGGGGGTCACGGTGATTGATGACTGGAGCGGTTTTGGGCAGCGCACCACCGGCAGCGGCAGCGTGCAGTTCCGAGACGTGGCAATTGCCGCAGAAGATGTGGTGCCATTCCAGACCGCGTTTGAGCGACCGACCACCGTTGGCCCGTTCGCGCAGATTATGCATGCCGCAGTGGATCAGGGTATCGCGCGTGAAGCGTTTAACGACCTGCTGAGCTTTGTGCGTGAACGTGCGCGGCCGTGGCCGGACAGCGGCGTGACAAAGGCCAGCGAAGATCCGCTCACGCTGGATCGTATTGGCCGGCTGGCGTCACGACTGAGTGCCGGTGATGCATTGCTGGCGGTTGCTGGAGACGCGGTAGACGCCGCGCAGCATGAATCAACGGCGGAAAACGTTGCGCGTGCCTCGATAGAGGTGGCGAAAGCGCGCGCCTGGACCACCGAAGTGTCACTGGAAGCCAGCAATCTGCTGTTTGAGCTTGGCGGATCGCGCGCCAGCTTGCGAGAGCATCATTTCGATCGCCACTGGCGCAATGCGCGCACTCACACGCTGCACGATCCGGTGCGCTGGAAATATCCGGCGATTGGCAACTATCTGCTCAACGATGTGCTGCCGCCGCGCCGGGGGACAATATGAGCCAGAAACAGATTCTGCTCAACGCGTTCAATATGAACTGCGTCGGGCACATCCATCATGGGATGTGGACGCATCCAGACGATCGTTCGGTGGATTTCAATTCGCTGACGTACTGGCTGGATCTGGCGCGGCTGCTGGAGCGTGGCCTGTTCGACGGCCTGTTTATTGCTGACATTCTCGGTGTTTACGATGTGTATCAGCAGGGCATCGGCTTGACAGCCAGCGAGTCGATCCAGTTGCCGGTCAACGATCCTTTGATGCTGATCTCCGGCATGGCAAGCGTCACGCAGCATCTCGGTTTTGGTGTCACCGCTAACCTCAGCTATGAAGCGCCGTATCCGTTTGCCCGCCGTTTCTCGACGCTCGATCACCTCACTCAGGGACGCATTGGCTGGAATATTGTCACCGGCTATCTCGACAGCGCAGCACGTGCCATGGGCCAGAGGCAGTTACAGGATCATGACCGCCGCTATGATCAGGCCGATGAGTTTCTCGATGTGGCTTATCAACTGTGGGAAGGCAGCTGGCAGGATGATGCATTACAAGCTTACAAGGCCAAAAGGCTGTACGCCGATGCCAGTAAGATCCATGCAATCAACCATCAAGGCGAGTTCTATCAGGTGCAGGGTTATCACCTGAGCAGCCCCTCACCACAACGTACTCCACTGCTGTTTCAGGCGGGTTCATCGACGCGTGGCGTCCAATTCGCCGCACGCCACGCTGAGTGCTCGTTTGTCAATGCGGCCTCACCGGCGGCGATGCGTGAGCAGTCCACACGTTTGCGCCAGGCGGCGGTGGCAGCAGGGCGCCAGGCTGACGATCTGCGCATTTTTATGGGTGTCAGCGTGATTGTCGCGCCCACTGAGCGCGAAGCGCAGGAAAAGCATCGCAGCTACCTCGAATATGCCAGCCCGGAAGCGGGTATCGCACACTTCTCCAGTTCGATTGGCCTGGATCTGGCGGCGTTTGGTCTGGATGAACCTATCCAAAGCGGCGACACGCGTGCCATTGAATCGGTGAGTAAGGCGTTCAGCGGCTGGACACGCCGTCGCTTACTGGAGCAGCACGCCATGGGCAGCCGTTATCCGCTGATTGTCGGCAATCCTTCACAGGTGGCGGATGCGTTGATTCAGTGGATCGATGAAGGCGACATCGATGGCTTTAACCTGACGCGCATCCTTAATCCGCAAAGCTACCGCGATTTTATCGATCTGGTGGTGCCGGAGTTGCAACAGCGCGGCCGCTATAAAACCGCCTATCAGCCTGGCAGCTTGCGGCAAAAAATATTCCAGCAGCAGGACCGTTTGCCCGATCGCCATCCGGCGGCGCGCTGGCGGCCGGCTAAAAACATTCGTTAATTTAACCTCAGGGATTTGATATGAAGATTGCACAGGTACTGGCGCTCAGCGCCTCGATTTTGACCTTCGGCGCGTTTGCCGCCAATGATTATAGCGGACCGCTGAAAGTGGGTACGACAGCCGCCTTCGCGCCGCCGCTGGAAACCGCCGTGGCTGAAGCCAAAAAGCAAGGGCTTGACGTGCAGCTGGTGGAGTTCACCGACTGGACGGCACCGAATGTCAGCGTGGAGAACGGCGACATTGATGTGAACCTATTCCAGCATAAACCCTTCCTTGAAAACGCCAATCAGCAGGGCGGTTTCCACCTGGTGCCCTATGCCCCGGCCATCATCAACAACATCGGTCTTTACTCGAAAAAGCACACGGCTATTGATCAGATCCCGGACGGCGGTACGGTGGCGATTGCCAACGACCCGATTAATGGCGCACGCGGGCTGCTGCTGTTGCAGAAAGCGAAATTGATCACCCTCAAGCCGGGTGCAGGCCTCAAATCCACCGTGGATGATATCGCCAGCAATCCGAAGCATCTGAAGATCATCGAAGTCGAAGCCGTTCAGCTGTCGCGTTCGCTGGATGAAGTCGACCTTGCGCAGGGTTATCCGCACTATCTTCGTTTGTCGAAAACCATCGATCCGAACAATGCGCTGCTGTTTGATGGCCTCGAACATCCTGAGTATGTGATTCAGTTCGTGGTGCGCGAAGGCCATCAGGACGATCCGCGCCTGAAAAAGTTTGTCGATATCTACCAGCACTCCCCAGTAGTACGCGCCAAACTGGATGATTTCTACGGCAAGCTGTATCAGCCGGGCTGGAGCCAGTAAGGATGGTGAGCCTGACGATTCCCGGCGAGCGTGATGCGCTGCTGACGCCTACCGTGGATGCGGCTGGCAAGGTGCACGTGCAGATTCATGCGCTGAGCAAACGCTATGCCGGACAGGCGCAGGAGGCGCTGAAAGAGATCGATTTGCAGGTTAAGCGCGGTGAGATCTTTGGCATTATCGGCCGCAGTGGCGCGGGAAAATCCACGCTGATCCGCTGCCTAAATCGTCTGGAAAAGCCCACCCAGGGAACGGTGGTGATTGATGGTATCGACCTTAGCAGTTTAACTGACCGCGAACTGGTGGCGTGGCGTCGTCGTACCGGGATGATCTTCCAGCACTTTAATCTGCTGTCGGCGAAAACGGTAAGGGAAAACATTGAGTTGCCGTTGAAAGTGGCGGGCGTGCCCGCGCAACAACGGCGGCAGAAGGTGGATGAACTGCTGGCGCTGGTGGGGCTGGAGGAGCGCCAAAACGCATGGCCTGCACAACTTTCTGGCGGACAGAAACAGCGGGTCGGCATTGCGCGCGCGCTGGTGCACGACCCAGAGTTGTTGCTGTGTGACGAAGCAACCTCGGCACTCGATCCCGAAACCACGCGTTCAATTCTGGCGCTGTTGAAGAAAATCAATCAGCAGCGGCATATCACTATTGTGCTGATCACCCATGAAATGGATGTGGTGCACGATCTCTGTCACCAGGTGGCGGTGATCGATCAGGGTGAGATCATTGAGCGCGGCCCGGTGTGGCAGGTCTACAGCGATCCACAACAGGAGACCACACGGCAGTTGCTCAATCCGCAGTTTTCGGCGCTGCCCGAAACACTTCAGCCGCTGCTGACGCCGACGCGCCAGCAGCCCGATTCACGCTTATTGGTGCGATTGCGCTATAGCGGGCAAGGCGCACAGCCTGACTTAGCGGCGATCAGTGCACGCGTGCCGGGTGCGTTAACGCTGATTTATAGCGCGGTTGAGTGGGTTGAGCGTAAGCCCACCGGGCAACTGCTGTTGCTACTGGATGCCCATCACGATGCGGCTCAGGTGTATGACTTGCTGGCAGAATCAGCGGATCAACTGGAGGTTGCAGGTTATGTCACTGAGTCTTGAACGTTTATGGACCGGGCTGCTGGATACGCTGTTGATGGTCGGCGTGTCATCGCTTTTGGCGCTGGCGATTGGCCTGCCAATGGCCGTGATTCTAGTGGTGACGGGACGCGGCGACCTGTTTCCCAGCCCGCTGTTAAATCGTGTATTGGGATGGGTAGTGAATCTGTTTCGATCGATCCCGTTTTTGATCCTGATGGTGGCGCTGATCCCGTTTACCCGCTGGATTGTGGGTACCACCTATGGCGTGTGGGCGGCAGTGGTGCCCTTGACCTTAGCGGCGACGCCCTTTTTTGCGCGCATCGCCGAAGTGAGTTTGCGTGAGGTGGATAAAGGATTGACCGAAGCGGCACAGGCGATGGGATTTCATCGCTGGCATATTGTCTGGCATGTGCTGTTGCCGGAAGCGCGTCCCGGCATTGTGAGCGGCTTTACCATCACGCTGGTGACGATGATCAATGCTTCCGCCATGGCCGGTGCGATAGGCGCCGGCGGATTAGGCGATCTGGCCTATCGCTACGGCTATCAGCGCTTTGATATGCAGGTGATGTTGACGGTCATCGTGGTGCTGGTGGCGTTGGTGACGGTGCTGCAATTTTGTGGTGATCGGCTGTCGCGGCGGTTAAATCACCGCTGAGCTGTGGAAGAGGCGTAGTAAATTGCGTCGCGGCAAGTTATTTCCACAACTGTTGCGACGCTATAAATGCAGACCATCATCGCGCTGCTGCAAACGTGCATGTTGTTATGATTTGTAGACCTTCGTGGTGTGAGCGACCTTCAGGCCGCCCACCTCAGCGAATCTGTAATTCCTCCAGCGCGGTCAATAGCGCATCGACTTTCGGCAACAGCTGCTTGCGGCGCGGCCATATCAGCGTCAGAGCCAATCCATCGGGCTGTTGCTCCGGCAAGATGATCTCCAGTTCACCGCGCGCCAGTGGCTCGCGCACCAGCCAGGATGGCATCTGCGCCACGCCTAACCCGCCACACAACGCCTGCACTTGTGCATCCACGTCGCCCAGCGCCATCCGGTGTGGCACATTGCGCCAGTGCGGATGCCCATCGGCGGTGGTAAACAACCATGGCTTACTGCTGCCATCCACACGTTCATACATGATGGCCTGATGCTGCAATAGCTCGCTTTCATTGTGAGGACGTCCATGGCGCGCCAGATAATCGGGTGCAGCGCAAAAAACCATGCGCTCGCGACCCATCTGACGGCAGCCAAGCGAGGCCGGTACGTCCGGCGATCCGCCAATGCGTACTGCGACATCGATCCCCTCATCAAACAGATCGATAAAACGATCCGAGAAGGTGAGATTAAGTTCCAGCTCGGGATGTTGCTGACAAAACGGAATCAGCACCGGCATGACGCCAAGGCGGCCATAGGTATTCGGCACCGCCACGCGCAATCGCCCCGAGGGAATAGTGCGCTGCGCCGCCAGCACCGCTTCGGCTTCGGCCAGCTCCTCCATGATGCGCAGGCAGGTTTGGTAGTAGGCGTTGCCCGCATCGGTGAGCTTCAGACTGCGCGTGGTACGTTCCAGCAAACGTGAACCAAGACGAGTCTCCAGCCGTGTGACGCTTTTACTGACTGCGGAACCGGTCAGGTGCAAACGTTCCGCCGCCGCTGCGAAACTGCCGCTCTCGACGCTGGCTACAAAGGGAACAATGTCTTTCAGGCGCTGATCGTGCATCTATTCATGAATCCAGGTTGTGAATGATGTGAATTAAAGCCAGAGATAGGAATTCAATTCTCTATTAGGCTAATGATTACTGAAACCGAGGAGAATTGAAATGCAAAAGCAGGCGTTAATTGTCGGCATCAGCGGCGTCATTGGACGAGCGCTGGCGGAAAAACTGCAAAGTGAAGGATGGCAGGTGACGGGATTGTCACGCGGACGCGGCGCGATCCCCGAAGGTTGCCGCAGTTTGACCGCAGATCTGACCGATGCTAATGCGGTCAGCACTGCACTGTCACAAGAGAAGCCTGATGCGGTGTTCTTTAGCGTCTGGGCGCGTCAGGAGAACGAAAAAGAGAACATTCGCGTGAATGGCGGCATGGTGCGCAATGTGATTGAAGCGCTGGGTGAGCGCCTGAACGGTGCGCACGTGGCGCTGGTGACCGGGCTGAAACACTATTTGGGTCCATTTGAGGCGTATGGCAAAGGTGCTGTGCCGGTGACGCCGTTCCGTGAAGAACAGGGACGCCAGCCGGTCGATAACTTCTACTATGCGCAGGAAGATGAAATCTTTGCCGGTGCCGGAAAATATGGCTATCGCTGGAGCGTGCATCGTCCCCACACCATCATCGGTTATGCAGTGGGTAATGCCATGAATATGGGGCAGACGCTGGCGGTGTATGCCACGCTGTGTCGCGAGAAGGGCTGGCCGTTTATCTTTCCTGGCTCGCCGGAACAGTGGAACGGTATTGCGGATGTGACCGACGCCGGTTTGCTGGCGGAGCAGCTGCTGTGGGCAGCGACGGCGGATGAAGCAGCCAATCAGGACTTCAACGCGGTCAACGGCGACGTATTCCGTTGGAACTGGCTGTGGCCGCGACTGGCCGCTTACTTTAACGTTGAAGCCGCCGCGTATCCTGCACAGATGATGCCGTTAGAAGGGCGCATGCAACAGGCCGCAGACGCATGGCGGGAAATTGCCGCGCGCGAACAACTGCGTGAGGCGGACATCAATAAGCTGGCTTCGTGGTGGCACACCGATGCGGATCTTGGGCGTCCAATGGAAGCGTTCACTGACATGAGCAAAAGCCGCAAAGCGGGATTCACTGGCTATAGTTCCACGCTGGATTCGTTTATTGCGCTGTTTGATCGGCTGAAAGCGGAGAAGGTGATTCCTCAGTAGTTTTATTCATTGTGATCGGTGTTCCAGGTGCGCATTAATGCGCACCTTCATGAACAACAACTCATACTATTTTGGGGCTGTAATATCCGACATGAGGTATCCGAGCCCTTTAGTCCAACAAATCTTCCCTGTCTTCCCGTTCCCGTATTTTACGCATTACAGGCCGGACGTCGTTACTCAGGTATTCCATGGTGGTGAGAAACACTATGCGTTGCTTATCAAAATTCTTGCGATAAAACATAAATCGCAGGCCGGGTGCACAGACCAGTAATTCAACACCTTCGTCCATAAGCGTTTCAATATTCGATTCTGTGGTGTCGCGCGTGAAGCGCCAGTTCAATTGGCGTTTATCGATCGCCTTCTGCACTGCGGCGATATATTTATCTTCGCGAAAATAGGCAAACAATCCGCCACCCACTCCGAATCCCGGTGTTCTGAACAATGTTGGACTGGGCATGTAGATAAATACGATGTTTTTCATCGACGATTATTCCTTAATCTTGATGGATGAACATGCTAGCAGAAGCCTAATGAAGGATTCTTTACGCTAAACTGGCGCTATCTTGTTGATATCATGTGATGATAACATGAGAATGATTCTCAACAACAGGAGGTTGTTATGTTTAAGGTCATACCCATCATTCTCACTCTGGCATTATCAGGTTGCACCACTTCATCCGCCAATAAAGCACAGCCTAAAGCCCTGCGAATGGATAAGCCTGAATATCCTTTTTATGCTGCAAAGAATCATATCGAAGGAAAGGTGCAATTTTTTTATGATGTCGATGCGCAAGGGAAGGTCAGTGAAATGCGCATTGTGCAATCCACACCCGACCATCTGTTTGATGACGCGGTTATAAGAGCGGTGAACAAGTGGCGATTTGAAAAAGGCCATCCCGCTAAAAATATTCCAATGAAAGTGGTGATGCGCGTGAGTCCTCCGCCCAATATCAGTGATTCGATGTTGTGATGGGTGAGTGATCCTGGAGTGCCTAAGGTGTGGTGAGAAAAGCATACAGATTTCGAACCGTGTCTGCCCTGAAATGAAGTGACAGCCATCCTGCGATGGCTGTTTGTATGCCGCATCTAAACCTGGGTCAATCCACCATCAACGCAGATCTCAGCGCCCGCAATGTAACTGCTTTCATCACTGGCAAGGAACAACGCAGCATTCGCCACCTCTTCCGGTTGTGCCATTCTGCCGAGCGGTATGGCGCTGGTGAGTCCATTTCGAACCTGTTCTGAAGCTGCTGCCATCATTTCGGTATCCACAGGGCCGGGTGCGACCACATTGACGCGGATACCGCGTGCGGCGAGTTCACGGGTCCAGGTGCGGGCAAAGGAGCGCAGAGCGGCTTTGCTGGCAGAGTAAACACCATAGCCTTCCGTGCCAATCACATCCGCAATCGAGCCAATCAGAACCACGCTCGCACCCGGTTTCAGCAGGGGCAACGCGGCTTGTAAGGCAAAGAGCGGCGAGCGCACGTTAAGTCCGAAAATCTGCTCGTAGTGAGACTCACTGATCTCGTCTAACCGGGCGTATTCCGACATACCCGCATTGATCACCAACACATCCAAATGGCCTGACGTGCTTTTGATGGTGTCCATAATATCGGCCAGCTCTTCGTTCTGACTAACATCGGCGCGTAATGGCTTCGCGATGCCGGATATCTTGCGGCTGGCAGTAGCTAATTCTTCTTCACGACGGGAGGTAAACCAGGTGGTTGCTCCTTCGCTGGCGAAACGCTGGCTGATCGCCAAACCGATACCTTTTGCGCCGCCCAGTACCACGGCAACTTTGTTTTCTAATCTGCTCATCTGCAATGCTCCTTTAAGAGTGGAACCCAGATGATATAAAAACTATACTTGATATCAATTACGCACTTAGTTTATATCAGATATATACGGGTATATCGCCATGAATGAGAAAACTGACAAACCTTTGATTGATATCGGTAAAACCCGACCTGTTTTGGAAAACATCACCAATAAATGGTCGATATTAATTCTCACCGTGCTTTGCACACAGCCCTCAAGGTTCAATGAGATTCGCCGCAGACTGGATGGGATTACCCATAAAGCACTGGCGGATGCGCTCAAACGTCTGGAGCGCAATGGTCTTGTGAACCGTAAAGTGCTACCAACTTCGCCGGTGAGCGTGGAATACAGCATCACACCTTTAGCGCAGACGCTGCAGCAACCCTTTATGGCCCTGGCGAGTTGGGCGATGGAGTACGGCCCGGTGATGGAACAGGCTCAAGCCGCTTACGACCTCACAAAACTGGAAGCGAACAAATTAGTGGAAGAGGTCTAAGGATTGGGTTTTTATTTTAGGAAACGAGATAGATTGGCAGCGCATTAGTTTATATACGCTGCGCTGCCGTTTAATTTCTGTATTAACTCTTATTAGAGAGTGTCCTAGTATTGCCTCAACCCAATCTTACCCAGCGGCGACCAAGTAGCACTGTCAGAACAATAATCACCGCAATCGCGGCCAGATGCATGACAAAATCCATGGCGTGCAGATGCACCGGATGGCAAAACGCCAGCATGGTGACGGCCATGCAGGATATGCCCAGTCCGGCCATCGCCAGGCTGCGAACCGGATGGAGTGCACGTGTCTTGCGTAAATTGGCAATCATCAGCACCATCATCGGTGTGCTCACCACTAACAGGAAGGTAAAACAGCGCGTGCTGTCATTATCATGTGCCTCAACTTCGGCGTGCGGGATACTGCTCAGGCTCAGGCCCAGCCACAATAAACCCAGCGGCAACAGCACTTTCCAACTGACACTGCGGCGACCAGGGATGCTCATGTTGAACGCATTACGAATCGCGAACAAGCCGAGCACAAACGCCAGCGCCAACTGGATGAGCGCGCGCATCGCACCGGGTTGTGACCAGTCGGTGAGGGTGCGCTGCACCAGAAAACTGGCGGCGATGCCGCAGGGTAGTGCCAGCAGCAGCCACATCAAGACACGCCAATAAGTCGGCCGCATCGGTTGAACGGGCTGCATGTCGCGGCTGAGTTTTTCGATTAACAGGTCATGATTATTCATGGTGTGCTCCAAAGCGACGCAGATTACTCAGCGCGCGATGCAACAGCGATTTCACCGCTGCCACACTTAAATTGTTATGTTCTGCCGCTTCACTCAGGCTCATTTCGCGTAGATGGACGTGTTCAACAATCTCACGTTGACGCGAGGGAAGCTGGCGCAAATAACTGGCCAGCTCCTCTTGCGTCTCTAGCGGTGGTGTTTCTGGCGCAATGGCGGCTTCAGTTAACGTTTCTTCATGAACTTCCCATTGCTGATGTCGTCCGCGCCGCCGCAGGGCATCGACTGCGCGAGCGGAGATGATGGCCATCAGCCAGGGTAAGAACGGGTAGGCAGGATCATAGGTGTGACGCACCCGATGCACTGTTAACAGCACATCCTGAATCACATCTTCCACTAATGCCTGGTCGGTGAGTTGTTGGCGTATTTGCCCGCGTATCACCGGCACTAGCGCTTTGAGCAGTCGGGTGTAGGCGAGTTGATCGCCCGCCTGCGCCTGTTCCATTAGCGCGGGCCAACTTTCGCGCGCGCTATCACTTGCTTGCATAATCCGCCTTGAAACAATTACGCCTTGGTGCTGGCCGCTTCCAGCGCATTCACCACAATGCTCGGTGTCAGCACTTGCGGTAGCACTTTTGGCGGCCCGCCATCGGCGGGGTAAACCAGATACATCGGCAGTCCGCCCTGACCAAACTCGCTCATGGCGTCATCGACATCGGGATTAAACTTGGTGGAGTCCGCCACCATATACACCGTACCGGTTTTTGCCAACGCGTCTTTCACTGCCTGCGTCGAAAGGGAGGTTTTTTCATTCACCTGACAGGTAATACACCATGAGGCGGTGAAATCGACAAAGATGGCTTTACCGTGTCCACGTTGAGAGGCGACGGCTTGCGGTGTCCACTTCTCTTTAGTGAGCTGGCTGGCTACCTGGTCACCTGCCAGCGCTGCGCCCGGTTGAATTAACTGCGGCAGTGGGGCCAGCACGGCGATAACCAATACGGCGGTCACGGCGAACAGCACTTTATGGCCTTTACCGGCAAAGCGGCGATGTTGCGCCATCCCATATAGCCAGCCCGCGAATGCTACCACCACTGAGGCTGCTAACAGTGTAGCCAATGCCGCGCTGCCTGCCTGTTGCGCGAGCACCCACACCAGCCAGGCATAAGCGCCAAACATTGGGAAGGCTAAACCGCGCTTCAGTACATCCATCCATGCGCCTGGACGAGGCAAGAATCTCGCCAGCTGAGGGAAAAGAGAAATCAGTGTGAAAGGCGCTGCGAAACCGAGTGCCAGGGCGAAGAATATCACCAGCGCCACAGCAGGGGGTTGCACCAGGGCATAGCCGATCGCACTAGCCATAAACGGTGCCGCACAAGGGGTGGCAACCAAAATCGCCAATACGCCAGTGAGTGCAGAACGTAAGAAGGCGCCGCGATTGATTTCAACGGATCCAACACGTTGTACCGACAGGCCCACTTCAAATACGCCAAGTAGATTGAGCGCAGCGGCGAGGATCACCAATGATAGCAGGGCGATCACCAGGGGGGACTGTAACTGGAATCCCCAGCCTACAGCAGCACCGCCTGCACGCGCGGCCAGCAAAATACCCGCTAGCGCCATCATGGTAACGATCACGCCCAGTAAAAAGCCTAAACCTTCACGACGCGCGTTGGCGGCATTGTCAGTGTGGCGCAACAGGCCGAGCGCTTTCAGGGAGATGACAGGAAAGACGCAGGGCATTAAGTTCAGAATGATGCCGCCAATAAAGGCGGCCAGCATGGCGGTTAACATCGCTGGCCTCTTTGCTTAGTTAGTTTGCGGATGTGCAGCGTCGTACTGCTTCACGGCGGCGAGGGCTTTCTCAATGTGCGTATCCGGGTTTCTATCAGTGTAACTCAGCAGGATGTCGCCATTAGGCGCAATCACATAAGAGGTACGATCGGAAAGGGTTTTGCCTTTCATCTGCATGGTGGTTTGATACTGAGCGGCCACTTTAGCACCTGGGTCGGCGGCAACAGCGAATTTGTCACGGCACTCCAGTTTAGAGAAATCGCTCACCTGATCGGTATTGCCTGCAGTCACACCAATAACTGTGGCGTGCATTTTGGTGAAGTTGTCGGTGGCTTCGGCGAAGTCATGCGCTTCAATCGTACAGCCCGCACTGAATGCGGCCGGGAAGAAGTAAAGCACCACTGGCCCTTTTTGCAGCGCTTTTTGCAGCGAGAAGGTCAATGGTTTGCCGGCTAATGCACCTTGCAGTTCAAAATTTGGTGCTTTTGCGCCAACCGGCAGCGCGGCGCTGGCGTTAAAAGCGGTGGCAGAGAGGCCCAATGCGGCGGTGATGCTCAGAGTACAAACGAGGGTTTTAAACGATTTCATTATCTGCTCCTGCGATGTAAGGGAGGTCCGGTTTTAGTGACTCAATACATCAGTTCGCTGGAGGGGGCGGAAAGGTTTCGGTGCAAGTAAAAAAAAGTTAAATTAGCGACGCAATGTGACTCATGGAAAAAGAGGCTAAGAGAGATGAATCGGAATTATTTCAGTAAAATCATTTTGTTAATTGGGTTATCTTGCTCTGCCACCGCGCTGGCGGCACCTGTCATTGATAGCGATGTGGCTTCCCTGATCAATCAACGCCTGTCCTATATGAAGGATGTGGCCGGTTATAAAGCCGCCAATCATCTTGCGATTGAAGATCTGCCGCAAGAAGAAAAAGTGCTGGCCAGTGCTGTGCAGCAAGCCGAAAAGCTGGGCTTAGCGGGCGAGTCTGTGAAACCCTTTGTGCAGGCTCAGATGGATGCAGCAAAAGCGATTCAATATCGCTATCGCGCAGATTGGCTCTCCACACCTGAACAAGGTTGGCAGCCTTTGCCGCTGGATCAGGTCAGAAGCAAAATTAATGTGCTGAGCGCCAGCATTCTGAGTGGGATCCGTGCGCAGTTAGCCGAGGGAAAACCCTTCATCGATAAAGCCGCCTTTCTGCACACGCTTGATCAAGCGAATCTGGAACAGGGTGATAAAACGCGGCTGTGGGAAGCCCTGCAGAAAATTAGTCTGAAGAAGTAACGGTCATTCATAAGAGGCGTAACAAGATTACGCCTCCCTAATATGTCGTTTACCTCTAAGACTGCAATATTATCCACGATATCCCCACGTGGGGATAAAGCATCCATTATCCTCAGGTGGGGATAAAATTCAGATGACCAACGATCCACCCCGCCACCTTTTCCTTATAACCCCAACTGAACTCCCTATGTCCTGCTCAAGAATCCCCTCTGCTATAACTGCTGCGAGTTGATAACGCGTAGGAAAAGTTTTTCATGGATATTCGTAAAATTAAGAAACTGATCGAACTGGTTGAAGAGTCCGGCATCTCCGAGCTGGAAATCTCTGAAGGTGAAGAGTCAGTTCGTATCAGCCGTTCACCTGCAAACGCTGGCTACCCGGTCATGCAACAGGCTTATGCTGCGCCAGTGATGCAGCAGCCTGCGCTGGCGACCGCCGTTGCACCTGCAGCCGCTGCGCCGGCTGAAGCCGCTAAGCCGGAAATCACCGGCCACATCGTGCGTTCTCCGATGGTCGGCACTTTCTACCGTACCCCAAGCCCGGATGCGAAAGCCTTCGTGGAAGTGGGCCAGAAAGTCAACGCGGGCGATACCCTGTGCATCGTTGAAGCGATGAAAATGATGAACCAGATCGAAGCCGATAAATCCGGCGTTGTGAAGGCGATCCTGGTGGAAAGCGGCCAACCGGTTGAATTTGACGAGCCGCTCGTCGTCATCGAATAACGAGGCGAAGCATGCTGGATAAAATTGTCATTGCTAACCGCGGTGAGATCGCTCTGCGTATTCTCCGCGCGTGTAAAGAATTAGGCATCAAGACCGTTGCGGTTCACTCAACCGCTGACCGCGACCTGAAGCACGTGCTGCTGGCGGACGAAACCGTCTGCATCGGCCCGGCACAGTCGGTCAAAAGTTACCTGAACATCCCTGCACTGATCTCTGCCGCCGAAATCACCGGCGCCGTGGCGATCCACCCGGGCTACGGCTTCCTCTCTGAGAATGCCGATTTCGCCGAGCAGGTTGAGCGCTCTGGTTTTATCTTCATCGGCCCGAAAGCTGACACCATCCGCCTGATGGGCGACAAAGTGTCTGCGATCACCGCGATGAAGAAAACCGGCGTTCCGACCGTGCCAGGTTCTGATGGCTCGCTGACCGATGACATGGATAAAAACCGTGCCATCGCTAAGAGCATCGGTTATCCGGTGATCATCAAAGCCTCCGGCGGCGGCGGCGGTCGTGGTATGCGCGTGGTGCGCAACGAAAAAGATCTGGAACAATCCATCGGCATGACGAAAGCGGAAGCCAAAGCGGCTTTCAACAACGACATGGTCTACATGGAGAAATTCCTCGAGAACCCGCGCCACATCGAGATTCAGGTGATGGCCGACGGCCAAGGCAACGCCATCTATCTGGCGGAGCGTGACTGCTCGATGCAGCGTCGTCACCAGAAAGTCGTTGAAGAAGCACCAGCACCGGGCATCACGCCGGAACTGCGTCGCTTTATCGGCGAGCGCTGTGCCAAAGCCTGTATCGATATCGGCTACCGCGGTGCGGGTACCTTCGAGTTCCTGTACGAAAACGGTGAGTTCTACTTCATCGAGATGAACACCCGTATTCAGGTGGAGCATCCGGT
Source organism: Type-E symbiont of Plautia stali (assembly GCF_059731115.1). NCBI lineage: Bacteria > Pseudomonadati > Pseudomonadota > Gammaproteobacteria > Enterobacterales > Enterobacteriaceae > Type-E symbiont of Plautia stali. Next base: position 665,286 of record NZ_AP035907.1, on the reverse strand, counting down.
GACCGAGATGATCACCGGCGTGGATCTGATCAAAGAGCAACTGCGTATTGCTGCCGGTCAGCCGCTGTCGATCAAACAGGAAGACGTGATTGTTCGCGGTCATGCGGTAGAGTGCCGTATCAACGCCGAAGATCCGAACACCTTCCTGCCGAGCCCGGGCAAGATCACCCGTTTCCACGCGCCAGGCGGTTTTGGCGTGCGCTGGGAATCGCACATCTATGCCGGTTACAGCGTGCCGCCGTACTACGATTCCATGATCGGCAAACTGATCACCTACGGTGACACCCGTGAAGTGGCGATCGCGCGCATGAAAAATGCGCTGGCGGAACTGATTATCGACGGCATCAAGACCAACGTCGAGCTACAGATGAAAATCATGTCCGACGAACATTTCCAGCAGGGTGGCACCAACATCCACTATCTGGAGAAAAAACTCGGCCTGCACGGCTGAACCAATCCTCTCGCCGCCATTCTGCCGTTGGTGGCATTTTCTATCCTGACAGTAAAATCTGGAGGTCAGTTTGTCTGAACTTTCCTATGTGACAGGCGACTGTCACTCAGCCTGGTCAACGTATTTGACGCAGGTTGAACGCGTGTTGCCACTGCTGGGCGATCTCAGCCGTTGGGCCGATACGTTGACGCATCCGAAGCGGGCATTAATTGTTGATATCCCTCTGGAAATGGATGATGGCTCAGTGCGTCATTTTGAGGGTTATCGCGTGCAGCACAATTTGTCGCGTGGGCCGGGTAAGGGTGGGGTGCGTTTTCATCCTGATGTGACGTTGCAGGAAGTGATGGCGCTCTCAGCATGGATGACGGTGAAGTGCGCCGCACTGAATTTGCCGTTTGGCGGAGCAAAAGGCGGCGTGCGTGTCGATCCCACCACCTTATCCCATAAAGAGCTGGAGCGTTTAACCCGGCGCTATACCAGCGAGATCGGCAATATGATTGGTCCGCAACAGGATATTCCCGCCCCTGATGTTGGAACCAACGCGCAGGTGATGGCGTGGATGATGGATACCTGGTCGATGAACGTTGGCGCCACTACCACCGGCGTAGTGACCGGCAAACCGGTGCATCTGGGCGGGTCACTGGGGCGCGTCAAAGCCACCGGGCGCGGGGTTTTCGTCACCGGTTGCAGCGCTGCGACTAAGCTGGGCATTGGTGTGCCAGGTAGCCGCGTGGCGGTGCAGGGTTTTGGTAACGTTGGCAGCGTCAGCGCCGAACTGTTCCATGCGATTGGGGCAAAAGTGGTGGCGGTACAGGATCACAAAGCCACATTGTATTTGTCCAGCGGAGTGGATATCCCGGCGTTACAGACGTGGCAGCAGGCTCACGGTAGTATTGCGGGCTTCCCGGGAGCTGACACCATAGCTGATGAACATTTTTGGACGCAGCCTTACGACATTCTGGTGCCTGCTGCGCTCGAAGGGCAGATCACTGCTGAACGTGCCAACCAACTGAAGTGCAGCCTGATTATTGAGGGGGCAAATGGCCCAACGCTACCGGAGGCGGATGATATCTTGCAGCAACGCGGCATGGCTGTGGTGCCAGATGTGATTGCGAATGCGGGCGGCGTGACGGTGAGTTACTTCGAATGGGTGCAGGATTTCTCCAGCTTCTTCTGGAGCGAAGAGGAGATCAATCAACGGCTGGACAGCATTATGCAGCACGCGATTGAAGCCGTCTGGCAGAAAGCTGAGGCGCTCAACGTCACGCTGCGAACGGCAGCTTACGCCGTTGCCTGCGAGCGAATTCTGCTGGCAAGGAAGGATCGCGGGTTGTATCCGTAAACTCATTAGTTTGAGAGAAGCCTCGCAAATGCGGGGTTTTTTATTGCCTGAAGTTTGTTCCGTACACTTAGGTGTGTATAATATTTTATACACAAATGGAGTGGTGTGGAGCGCACGGAAATGGATGAAAAGGATTTAGACTGGCGTGGTACAACTCTGGAGGACATCAAAATGTTCCCCAATGAGGTGAAAAAGGACGTTGGATTTGAACTTCACAAAATTCAAAATGGACATAATCCCACTCACTACAAGGCTGTAAATCGCTGGGGAGCAGGTGTTATTGAGATCAAAATAAAAGGCGATGATGGCGAATATCGCGTCGTTTATGTGGCAAAATTTGTTGAAGCCATTTATGTCATACATGCCTTCCAAAAGAAAACACAACAAACCAGCCCCAAAGATGTGAATATAATCATCGAGCGTTATAAAGCAGTTATCGAAGAACGGAGAAAACTAACATGACCGATAAAATCGATACCCAGTCGCGGCATATCACCAAAGCGGGCAGCAATATTTTTGCTGATCTCGGATTCGAACCGGCTGAAGCGGACTCCCTTCTGACACAATCTCGTGAAGAAATTAACCGAGCCGACGAATTAAAGAAGCAGCTAATGACTGAAATTTCTGAATGGATGACGGCAAGTGGCCATAAGCAGATTGAAGCGGCAAAGATCCTGCACGTTTCCAGACCCCGAGTTTCAGATGTGGTTAATCTAAAAACAGAAAAATTTACCATTGATTCGTTAGTGGGTATGGTTGCGGCGATGGGCAAAAAGGTCCAGTTGGTGATCGAGTAATTCACGCGCTGCAAACTTGACTGCGAGTAGTCGAAAAAGGCCAGCATTGCTGGCCTTTCAATATATTAGAACTGATACACCAGACCCAATGCTACCTGGTCATCATTCGGCAGACCGAGTTTGTTGTTATCGTCGAGCAGGTTGATCTTGTAGGCCACAAAGGTCTACATGTTTTTATTGAAGTAGTAGGTTAATCCTGGCTCAAGGAATTTAAGTAAAGCTTCATTGCCCATGAGCCTTTAAGTAGGCTCATTATCAAGAAAACCGCAGGTGCCCATTAAAGCATCTTGGCATAGGCCTCAAGCTGATCGGCAACCATGCCCCAGCCGCTATGAAAGCCCATTTTTTCATGTTCGGCACGCGCTTCAGCGTTGCGATGCCTGGCAATGGCAACATAGCGGGTCGCATGAGGATTGAGCGGTTCCAGTAGCAATATTGCGGTCATGAAAGGATGCTCAGCAGGTTTCCATCCCTCAGTATAGGTATCGGTAAAAACCAGCTTCCGACCAGGTATCAGCTCCAGAAATACCCCTTCGTTGCGCATTTCATTCCCATCCACCTCAAAAACCGTGTTGAACCGACCACCAGGATGCAGATCGATATCGCAACTGACTAACTTATTAGGCTTAGGCACAAAAAAGTGTTTGAGATGTTCTGGTGTGGTCCAGCAGCGCCAAATCACATCGGCCGGTACTTGCAGGGAACGCTCAAGCTGTAAATCGGTATCGGCATCTAAAATCATCATGTTTTCCTGCTCGCAGAATGTCATTTCAAAAGTGTAGTTGCGAGGCAGAAAACGGGTTAGCTGACTGGGCGGATTCCCTGACAGAACAAGCTAAGCGTGTGCTGTACAATCAGCTCCGTATCAAACTCCGGCTCATTGGCGAAGCGTGTGAAGGGCACGAGTATCATGCTCAGGATGGAGGTCATCAGCAAATCGGGATTCAACGCTGCATTCAATAAACCCTGCTGTTGCCAGCGCACAATTAACGCCCTGACTTTGTCGCGTCCCGCATGTCCATAACGTTCTTTGATGTGTTGACCTAAGCCGTGCGAACCGCTGGTGACTTCTTGCATCCATAATGGGGCGAACCAGTCGTTGTTCAGAACGATATCAGCGATTTCACGGATGAATCCACTGAATGTGGTGACAGGGTCACTTATCTCCCCATCAAAATGTGCTTCCAGCCGCTGGCGTAACGGTAAAAAGCGCTCCTCAACCACCACATCTAACAACGATTCGCGCGACTGAAAGTAATAGTTGAGCATCGCCGGACTCACGCCAGCCTTACGAGCGATTGCATTCAGCGAGGTTTCAGCGATGCCGCTTTCGGCATAAAGTGCCAGCGTGATATCCAATAAATGCTCGCGCTGTTGTGCAGAGATGGCACCGCCACGCGGACGCCCAGGACGGCGAGGTTTGGCAATGGTTGCCTTATCATCAGCAGCGACTTTTTGTGCGGTCATCTTTACGCGCTCACTTGTTTCATGTCAGACTTCGATCAATATTAATTGTGTATTTAATTAATTTCAATTGGTGTCTGTTATGAAACCTGAAACATTAGCGCCGCGATCGGGCAGCGGGGAAGAGAGTCCACCTTCCGTCCGCTTGCTGATGGGCGCACTGATGCTGGTAATGCTGCTCTCTGCACTCGACCAGACCATCGTCTCAACCGCGTTGCCCACTATTGTGGGTGAATTGGGCGGGCTGGATCGCCTGTCATGGATCGTGACGGCCTATATGCTGGCGTCCACCATCGTCGTGCCGCTGTATGGCAAATTTGGTGACCTGTTTGGCCGTAAAACGGTGCTGCAGATCTCCGTTGTCTTGTTCCTGATTGGCTCAGCTTTGTGTGGACTGGCACAAAATATGGAGCAACTGATCTTTACTCGCGCCCTGCAAGGTCTGGGCGGCGGTGGGCTAATGGTGGTTAGCATGGCAGCGGTGGCGGATGTCATCCCGCCTGCCGATCGCGGCAAATACCAAGGGTTGTTTGGCGGGGTATTTGGTTTGGCGACGGTGGTGGGCCCGTTACTCGGTGGCTTTATCGTGCAGCACGCCTCCTGGCGCTGGATTTTCTACATCAACTTGCCGCTAGGCCTCTTCGCCCTAGTGATTATCAACGCAGTATTTAAAGCGGATAACAAACGTAAGCCGCACGAGATCGATTATCCCGGTGCCGTATGTCTCAGTCTGGCGCTGGTGGGGATTACGCTTTTCACCAGCGAAGGTGGCACGCTGCGTGCGTGGAGCGATCCCGTGCTGTGGTGCATTTTGGCATTTGGTTTGGTGGGCGTAATTGGCTTTATTTATGAAGAGCGTCGTGCGTGGGAACCGATTATTCCGCTGGGCTTGTTCCGCAATCGCAGCTTTTCGCTCTCCAGTTTGATGGCCTTTATTGTCGGGATGTCGTTGTTTGGCAGCGTGACTTTCCTGCCGCTCTATTTACAGGTGGTGAAAGGCTCAACCCCGACCGAAGCTGGGTTGCAGTTGCTGCCGCTGATGGGTGGACTGCTGGTGACATCGATTATCAGCGGACGCATTATCAGTCGTACCGGTCGCTATCGTCTGTTCCCGATTGGCGGAACACTGCTGGCAACCGTCGGGATGGCTCTTATGACGACGCTCACCCTGCAATCTGCGCTGTGGCAGATTTATCTCTACGCCTGCGTGCTCGGAATGGGCATGGGGATGGTGATGCAGGTGTTAGTCCTGGCCGTTCAGAACAGTGTGACACCCGACCGTATTGGCGTCGCCACATCCTCTGTCACGTTGTTCCGTTCGGTGGGCGGTTCAATCGGGGTGGCGCTGTTTGGCGCGATGTTTAGTCACGTCTTGAAATCGGGTTTGACTGAATTGGTGGAAAAGGGCGATGTATTGCCCGCCACGCTGGACCCGAATGCAGTGCACCATTTGCCGTATGATGTGCAACAAGCGTATTTGCAGGTATTTAGCACAGCGGTACATGCGGCATTCCAGATGGCGGCGGTGGTGATGGCGCTGGCCTTTATTTTGTCATTATTCCTGCCGGAGTCGCCGTTACGCAGTCAATCCAAACAATAAAATGATGCCGGCTTGCCACCATCGGCAGCCAGATGCTGATGGTGGGATGAAATAGCAGCAGAGTTGGGCGAATTAATAACCTCCAAAGCGAAAATTGGCGAAGGAATATATAATTTTTATCCCAAATACATGATGTTACCTTTGCGTAAACTTAAGTAAAAAAGAAGAGGATTAAAAGAATTCAGCGGCGAGCTATTTATTTTTGCAACTTTTTTGCGGTATAAATCTCTAACCACTGTCTCCCTCAGCGAAAACGTCATCCCATGATCAACTCTGCGGCCAGAAAATTTATCGCCTGTCTGTTTGTTATTACCCTGGCAGGTTGCTCTTCCAAAACTTCTCATCCACCTGCGGAAGAGAGTGTCGATGCTTCAACCGATGGTGGTAAGCAACCCGATTTGATTCCGGTGATCGCGGCATTACACGACCAGATGCACTCATGGGAAGGCACCAAATATCAGTGGGGCGGCACGCAATTAAACGGTGTGGATTGCTCCGGTTTTGTCTGGCGAACCTTAAAAGATCGTTTCAATATTCCAATGGATCGTGTCACAACGCGCGAATTAATTGCCATGGGGCAGCCGGTTGATAAGGCGCACCTGCAACCCGGTGATTTAGTGTTCTTTCGTATCAAACACGAGTTACACGTTGGCTTTTATGACACCGATCATCAATTCCTCCACGCTTCGGTTAGCCAGGGCGTGATGCGCTCCTCACTGAATAATCCGTATTGGAAATCGGTATATCTGGAGGCGCGGCGTCTGCCACGTGAACAGAATTCGCAGATCAGCTTTAATTATAAAAATAAAGTGTGATGCAGAAAGTATCCCCGGCCTGGCGCCGGGGATTTTTTTATCAGAATTGATATGACACGCTAACCGAGAAGTTGCGCGGCTCACCGTAAACATAGTTGTTCATATAGGTGTAGTACTCACGGTCGAATAAGTTATCGACGTTAGCTTGCACCGCAACCTGTTTGGTGACCTGATAACGGGCAAACAGGTTTGCCAGTGGATAGCTTCCCTGATACACGCGCTGGGTGCTGCCATCTGGCGCGCTCACATCTTCAAATACGCGGTTCTGCCAGTTAATACCCCCGCCGATAGTCAGGTCGGGCAGCATTGGAACCTGATAACGGGTGAACAGCTTAAACTGGGTTTGCGGTTGATCAGGGTTATAACGACCATCCGAATCACGCGCTACATAGCGCGTTGCGCCGAAGGTTAATTGCAGGTTATCGGTAAGCGCACCGTTCAGTTCAAACTCGGCGCCTTTGCTGCGTGCGCCCTTAGTGGCGGTGTAGGCCTGCTCGCTGCTGTTATTAACGTAGACGCCATCCTCTGCTGTCCCGACATTTTCTTGCTGAATGCGGAATACCGCAAAGGTTGCGGTCAAACGACCGTCATACCAGGCCGATTTTAACCCCGTTTCGTAGCTTTTTCCGGTAACCGGAGAAAGGTAGTGGCCTGAGCTATTGCGGTAGGTTTGAGGCTGGAAAATCGACGTGTAGCTGGCGTACGCAGACCAGGTATCATTGATGTCATACACCAGACCGGCATACGGCGTGGTGTTGTGCTGGGTCATATCGCCGCTGCTGCCGTTGGTGCTCCATTCGGTGTAGCGAGCACCAATAATCAGTGATAGCGGATCGGCCAATGAAATACGCGCGGCGGTATAAGCAGACTTCTGGCGAATGACATCATTGGCATTCAGATACCAACCTTGCCACTGCGGCTCAGCAAGATTGCCGTTCCAGTTGTTGTTAAATGGCCCCATATCAGCGGCGGTAATATCATATTCATCCAGGTCAGTGACGCCATCCTGGCTGTAAGTCTGGTTGTGCTGGCGGCTGTAACTCAGGCCTGCCATCAACTGGTGCTGACGGCCAAGTAACTCAAACGGGCCGCTGGCGTAACCATCAACGGAGGTCAGTTCACGTTTACCACGGTCCAGGCTGCCGTAGCCGGTTACGCCTTCGCCGGTACTCTCGTCAGGGAATGCGCTATACAGGTTAAGCAACTTATCGCTAAAGGTATTTTTGGCATAGGTACCATTCACATGGAAGCTCCAGCCGTTATCGAAGTTATGCACCAGATCGGCGTAAACCTTCTGTATTTCGGTGTGATAGTAAGTCCAATCGGCGGCGGAGTTCAGGCTGCGGTTGTAGTGCGTAAGAGAACCGTTGCTATAGAAATCTGGTAAGCCACCCCAGGTAGGATCGCGCGTATCGGCCTTTTCGTAGTCATAACCTAATGAAAGGATAGTATTAGCGGTGATATCCGCATCGACCACGCCATAAAGGAACTTCTTATTTTTATGATAGCGATCGAGCCAACTGTCCTGATCCTGATAACCCGTTACCACGCGCCCGCGGAGCGAACCTTCACTGTTCAACGGCCCGGCGATATCAGCGACATAGCGTTGTTTATTCCAACTGCCATAGCTGGCGCTGACCGAGCCAGTAAAATCTTTACTGTCGGCGTGTTTACGCACCATATTGACCGAAGCGGAGGGGCTGCCAGCCCCAGTCATCAGGCCTGTCGCGCCGCGTACCACTTCAATACGATCATAAATGGCGGTATCAGATGCCGCGTCACCGTAGTTCCAGTTATCACCCGTAGAAGTGGGGATACCATCAAAGGTGAAGTTAGTGATTTTGAAGCCGCGGGAATAGTATTCAGAACGTTCAGAATCCACCAAATTGCTGGTGATACCAGTGGTGTTATTCAACACGTCGGTGACAGTTTGTAGCTGCTGATCCTGCATACGCTGCTGCGTCACCACGCTCACTGATTGCGGCACATCGCGCGGGGTGAGTAGCAGCTTGGTGCCCGCTCGCGTGGTTTTCACCGCATAGTCCTGCTTGTCAGTGTCATCACTACTGTCACTGGTGGTGGCATTGACCACCAGATCCTGCTGAGTCGTATCGGCAGCCTGCGCCAATGTGGGGTTGAGAAGGGCGTGTACTGCCATAGCCAACAATGAAACGCTGAACGTTTTGCGGATACCTGATTCCCTGCCGATCAAAGACATAATCGTTTCCGTGGTAAATGATGGTTATAAGAAGCCATTACGCTTCGGTTGTTATGCTGGTGGTTGCGTCGTGCTACCCAAAAGGGCAGAACAAACGAATGCACTATCTAATTACGAACGCCAATGATAATCATTTGCTTTATAGAATCTCGCAAGGATTCAATCTGAAGTGTAATAATATGTAAATTCGAGGAAATTCAGTTAACTGGATGGATTTATAACCCGCTAGTTGCGGACGTTTTCACATTTATCAGGCAAGATTTTACTCGTTTTAGCCCTACACAGCGCCCGATTTGGCTGAACGCTCATTTCATTAAGTCGATGGAATGAGCACATAAACCTACGCGAATATTTGATTACTTTACGTTAATGCGTATGATTCTCATTCTTCTTATATTTTCCGCCCGCTACAATGTGGTCGGAGCCGTTCATCCATTGATGGAGTTCAGCATGAAATCGTTGTTTAGCCCGCGTAAAGCCACTGTTGCTATGGCGATCGCCGCAGCATTTAGCCTGACGGCTTGCCAGGCACCTGCCAAAAAAGCCGAGGCACCAGCCGCTGAGACTGTAAAACCGGTTGATACCGCAGTGTTGAAACGCGACCTGGGCGATGGCCTGTACGAAATGGCCTACTCTCCAGCATCGAAAGCACTGTTTGTCGCCAGCGCACAGGCATTCAAAGATGTTAACGGCGGTATGATCTATCGTCTTGATCCTGTGACGCTTGAGACCAAGGGTGAGACACACACCGATCTGAAAAACTTTGGTACGGCGATCGATGAGCAGGGCAGCGTGTTCTACACCACCAACTCACTGGATGGCGCTATTTCCAAAGTGGACGCGCAAAGCGGTAAAGTGCTGCAGCGTTTAGTGTTCCCGGGCAAAATCAGCAAAGAAGGCTACCCAGCGGGTGCGCGTGAAGTGCTGTGGCATGGCAATGAGTTGTATGTCGGTCGAGTGGCCGATCCAGGTTATATCTCCGTGGTCGATACTAAGACCTTCAAACTGAAAACCGAGATTAAAAATGCGGGCAAATGGGTAACGGGCATTATTTACTCTCCAGTTACTGAACGTATTTATGCGGCCAACGGCTCTGGCGAGATCCTGGTGATTAATCCGCGCACCCACAGAATCGAGAAGCGCTGGACAGCCGGTGACGGTAAAGAGTATCTGTTCCTGAACATGGCAGAAGATCCATCCACTGGCCGCCTGTTTGTGACTGACGATTCTAAAGGCAAAGCCACATTGGTCTTTGACGAGCGCACCGGTAAAGTGATCAAGCGTATCGAGGGTGATTCTCTGGGTATTAAATTCGATGCGAAGCGCAATGAGATCTTCATCAGCCAGCGCGAATCGAAGAGAGTACTGCAGTTGGATGCCACCACTTACGCAGTGAAGAACAGTTGGTCATTCGAACAGAATCCCAACAGCCTGCTGATTGGACCGGATAACAATACCCTGTATGTGACCTTGAAGGCCGAGTTCAATAAAGACTCTTCAACTAAAGGCACCGATGGTATTGCGCGTATTACACTGAAATAAGATTGCGCTATGAAAAGATGCCCTCGAAAGAGGGCATTTTGCTTTTGGAAGAACGAAAAATTAACGATTGAGTTGCCCGGTCAGCCAGAATTTTTTATAGCGTGCAGGTGGAATGCCGACAAGATTATGAAAGATGCGATGGAAGTTATTGACGTTATCGTAACCCACGGCGTTAGCCACCTCAGTGACACCCAGATTGGTGCTCAATAGCAAATTTTGCGCCTCGCCAATTCGGCGACGTGTCTGATATTGTTTGGGTGAATAACCTGAATAATCTTTAAATACGTGCGCCAGATAAAATTGATTCATATTCAATGCAGCGGTGATCGAACTCAGAGCGATATCTTCTTTATAGTGATTATCAATGTAATCTTTGATGCGTTGTCCCAGTAGGGTGTTATTGCTCTCCTGCTCTTGTTTGTTTTCAATCCAGATATTGCGGCACAGTAATAACAGCACGCTCAGTAAGTTATCGCCGATTTCGGCACTAAAGAGCCGTTTGCTGTTAACGTGCGCCCACATCTGATCAAACAACTGGCAAATTTCATCATAAAACTCACCGCTGGGCATCACGGCAGGTTGGGCGCGCGTGGTGAGAATATTGAGAGGCAAGCCATCAACCTTAAGTTGTTCGACGCCGCAACTGAAGATCAATAAATCGTCTGACGCATCAGGGCTTTCGTCATGAAGCACATTCGCGTTAAACAACATGATATCGCCTTGCTTGACGTTATAGCCTCGGCCATCGATGTTGTAGATGCCACTGCCTGAGCGTATGAACATCACTTCAAAGCGGTCATCATGCTTGTGCATGACGCGAGGAATGGCCTCTTCTTTACCTTCTGCTTTGCACATAAACGCCAGGCGCGGACGCAAACTGTTGTCGAAGCCACGGGCGGAGGGATGTTCATTTATGCAAAAGGTAATCATGGTAGCTCCTGTTGGTATAGCGCTATTCTTGCATTAGTTTTCAGCCTCGTAATCATCATTTTTGCTTTTTACTGATATTTAATCCATTGACAGGTAAGGCGTTGATGATTTTAGGAGAGTGCCAGGTGTTGATTTTTGTTTTTTAAACATTGGCTAAAATATAAATTTGATCGTCGTCACACTTTTATTTTGATCAAAATATACCCACACATTAAATACCAGGAAAGCATGATGTTGTGTTGAGCGGCATGAACTTGCAATCAATAGGGATAAGTTGAGGGCTAAAGTGAAAATATCATCAAAATTGCTGTATACGAACAGGTAGAAATACAAAATTGACGAAACCACAGGCGATAAGCGCCATTAAATGCGTGCCATAGTCGCTAAGAAATATTTTAACAAAAATGTGAAAATATGGCTTTTTTAATCTGTCTTCATTCTTGCTATGTCAACGCACAATATTTGCAATGTGACTTTAATCACTGGTTTTCGTGCTTTTTGTGAGGAATATATGATCTTTCGCACGCTGTTAAATCGTGTGGGCGAGAGCAACTGGTGTTTGGAATTCACTTTGATATAACGTTGTTGTAACGAGAAGGGGACTGGCAGCGTGTTCAGCGTTGCCAGGAAAATAACAATAATGATGTTGTGCATTAAATAAATGTTCTGATTCAGGCTGCGTAAAATTCCTCAGCGACGACTGACCAAAAATACGGCTTGCAACGGTTTTACCTTACAACCAGATGGAACAGCTATGTATAATAAAACGAACCTGCAAAATCCTCAGCGCATGCGGTTAATCACCATTGTTTCAACGATTGGTGGTTTATGCTTTGGTTACGATACCGGTGTTATTTCCGGTGCGCTGATATTCATGAAGTATGACCTGAATCTGACACCTGCGCAGGAAGGTTTTATTACCTCATTCCTGTTATTCGGTGCGGCACTTGGATCATTATTTGGCGGATATTTATCGGATAAACAGGGGAGGCGTAAAAACCTGCTATGGGTTGCAGCTATCTTTATGTTTGGCGCTTTAGGCACTGCATTCGCCTGGGATGTGCCCTCAATGATTGTGGCCCGCTTTATTCTGGGCTTAGCGGTGGGCTGTGCCTCCGTGACAGTACCTATTTATATTTCCGAATTAGCGCGGGCAGATCAGCGTGAACGATTGGTGACGGTCAACGAATTAATGATCGTGACCGGGCAATTCCTGGCGTATTCCGTTAACGCTGCGATTGTAAACCTGTATCCAGAGATGCAGCACAACTGGCGCATTATGCTGGCGATTCCCGCACTGCCGGGTGCGCTTTTGTGGTTCGGGATGTTAATGATGCCTGAATCACCACGCTTCTTTATTCGCCGTGGCGAAACGGATAAGGCCGTGAAGGTGCTGAAAACATTGCGTCTTCCGGAGGAAGTAGACCGCGAAGTGAAAGAGATTCAGCAGATCGTTAAGGCTGATCAGGTGAAGTTTAATCTGTTCGCTGAGCTAAAAAATCGCTGGGTGATTCAACTGGTTTTGATTGGTTTAATGATTGTGCTGGCCACTCGAGTGACTGGAGTCAACACCATCATGTACTACGCGCCAACCGTCCTGAAAGCAACCGGGCTCGGTGATGCGGCAGCGGTTACCGGTGCGGTGGCGAACGGCATTATCTCCGTATTGGCGACGCTGCTGGGCATGGCGTTGATTGGCAAGCATTCACGCCGAAAAATGTTTTTCACCGGTCAGGCTGGGGTAACCGTTAGCCTGGTGTTGATTGGCCTGGCGTTTAAATTCTTCTTCCACACTGAAACCGTCAACGGAGTGGATACGCTGCATGCCAATTTCGCCAACGCACCTTATGTCATTCTTGGCTTGATGTTGGTATTCCTGGTGTTTATGCAGGGTTGGATTGCGCCGGTATTCTGGCTGATGTTAGCGGAAATCTATCCATTAAGAATGCGTGGTGTCGGCATGGGCTTTGCGGTATTTGGCCTGTGGATCTTCGACTTTATGATCCAATCCATCTTCCCTTATTTGCTTAGCCATTACGGTGGCGGCATGACTTTCGGTTTCTTCGGCGCGACCAACGTCATCATGCTTATTCTGCTGGTGAAATATTTACCAGAAACGCGTGGCCTGACTCTGGAACAGATTGAAAAGAAATTTCGTTTTTAACCTGAGGATGAATAAATGACAGTCAAAATCGGCTTAATTGGTCTGGGCATGATCGGCCGGGACCATCTGAAACGTTTCCACCATGTTATTTCCGGCGCGCAAGTCACTGCTGTTTGCGATATTAACCACACAACAGCCGATGCCGTGGCGAACGAATTTGGTGCCACCGCGTTTTATGATGCAGAAGAGATGATCAATTCCGAATTGGTCGATGCAGTCTTTATCTGCTCTATTGGTCCGGTACACAAAGCGCAAATTTTGGCGGCCTTTAATGCGGGCAAGCCCGTATTCTGCGAAAAACCGCTGACACCAACGGCTGATGAATCGAAAGAAATTATTGATGCAGAGGTCAAAGCGGGTAAGCGCCTTTTACAATTGGGCTTTATGCGTCGTTTTGACCCGGGTTATCAGGCGCTGAAGCAGTCGATCGAGGGGGGCGCGTTGGGCGACATCATGTTGATTCACTGTGCTCACCGCAACCCGTCAGTACCAGAGAGCTACACGCTCGAGATGGCGGTTAACGACTCCGCCACTCACGAAATCGACATCATTCGCTATTTGCTGAACGAAAACATCACGTCTGTGCGTGTAGACAAGCCGCGTAAGAAAACCCGCCGCGCATTGCCGCACTTGCAGGATCCGCTGATTGTGATCTTCGAAACCGAATCCGGTGTTCGTATTGACGATGAACTGTTTGTGAACTGCCACTACGGCTACGACATCCGCTGTGAAGTGATTGGTGAAAATGCCATTGCCGCCTTGACGGAGCAACAGTTCATCAGTACCCGCTCACTGAACGGCAATGCACAACACATTGCGCAATCTTGCATGGAACGTTTTGCAACGGCTTACGATCGCGAAGTTCAGCATTTTGTTGACAGCGTGCGTGATGGTCGCGAAATGAGCGGCCCTTCCTCCTGGGATGGCTACGTCGTCGCGCTGGTCTGTGATGCCGGTCTGGCCTCGCTGAAAGATGGCGAGAAACATGACGTGGTGATTCCAGAGCAGCCCGCGCTTTATCGCTAATAACCTAACTTCTCGCGAAAAGTGAGGAATGACGATGTTGAAACTGACGGAAGATGCGCTGCATTTGCAATGTCGGGCAGCGAATAAAAACCAAGCCATTGAGATAGCGGCAAAGGCGTTAGAGCAGTCCGGTTATGTAAAACCTGGCTTTATCAATGGCATGTTAGCGCGTGAAAAAAGCGTTTCTACCTATATTGCGGCGGGTATTGCTTTCCCTCATTGTGCGAAAGAGAACCTCGACCAGGTGATTAAAACCGGGTATCAGGTTTTTCAATTTCCAAATGGTGTGAGTTGGGGCGCTGGAAAGGTGGTGTTTGTCGTCGTTGCTGTTGCGGCAACTGAAAATGAACATATTCCACTGTTAGCTGATATTGCCAATTTGCTCGGCGATGAAGTGAAAACCACGTTATTAGCCAATGCAAAAACCAAACAAGAATTTATCGAACAATTTGAGAAAGCGTGATTTACGCACCAGATGAAGGATTAAACAATGAAGCTTGCATTATGTACTGACGTTCTGGCGGATTTACCTTTCGCGGCGATGCTGGATAAAGTTAAAAGCTACGGTATTGAGGGCGTAGAAATGACGGCGGGTGGATGGTCACCCTGCCCGCACGTGAAAACAGAGGAACTTCTGGCCTCGCCAGAAAAACTGGAGAAGTTCAAGCAAGAGCTGGCTGAACGTGAAATGCGCATCGTGGCGCTCAACTGCTCGGGGAACCCGTTAGCACCGGGTGAATTGGGTGAGACACACACGAAAAGTAGCTATCGCGCGGTTGAGTTGGCAGGCAAGTTGGGCGTGAAAAAGATCGTGATGATGAGTGGCCTGCCAGGTGGGGGGCCAGAAGATCGCGTGCCGAACTGGATTACCTCTACCATCTCATGGCCAGATTATATGCCGGGTGTGATCGATTATCAGTGGCATGAGGTGGCCATTCCGTGGTGGAAGAAATTTGTCCAGCACGCTAAACAGCATGGCGTCGAACAAATCGCGATTGAAGAGTTCCCATGCCAATTGGTGTACAACCCCTCGACATTGCTGCGCCTGCGTCACGAGGTGGGTGACATGATCGGCATGAACCTCGATCCTTCGCACCTGATTGCGATGGGTGCGGACCCGATTGCTGCTGCACGTAGGCTGGAAGGGGCAGTTTTCCACGTCCACGGCAAGGACGCGCGCATTGAGCGTGGTTTGGCCGATGTTGACGGTTTGATGGAATATCAACCGGTGACGAACACGAAAACCCGGACCTGGAACTACGTTGCTGTCGGTTGCGGTCAGGATCTGAAGTGGTGGAAAGAGTTCTTTTCTGTGCTGCGCATGACGGGCTACAACGGTGATGTGTCGCTGGAGATGGAAGATCTCACCATGAGCGTGGAGGCTGGTCTGCAGACTTCCATTGATGCGCTGAACGCAACGCTGAGTCAGTAGGTTTGTATTAAATTAAGGCCGCTGTCTCATAGAGATGGCGGTTTTTTTAAGTTCGCTCTTACACTCCAATCCGGTCTCAATCGCATTTTGTTAAAGATTTACTGCGACTTACATCACTCAAAATGATTACATCACCATTTTTCCTGCCCAATCCCACTCATTTTTGATTCGAAAACATCATTACGTATGGATTTTGTTTAGGATCTATTTATTATATTAAAAACCCGTGCGTTTCTAAGGTATCTGATTAACGTTGCGTTGCGTGATTGTTAATCGGCGGGTGTTTTACGTTATATCAATCAATTAGATATTTTTTCCTCCGTTTTGCGGGGGATTTTGAGCGTGTCACTAACCAGGGATACACCATGAGTACTTCGCAAGACCTGCCACTTGGTGAGGTCCAGTTGTCACGTCGGAGAGTGTTACTTTCCGGCGTCGTGATCGTGGCTGGCGGCCTGATCACCTCGGCGCTTCCGCGCCTGGCGTTTGCAGACTCGTCGAAAAACTTCATTCCTTTCATGCAGATATCTCGTCTTCTGGTCAACCATAAGTTAGATGATGCGGTGGGGCAGCGCATGCTGGCGTTGTTAGAACTTGAACAGCCCGATTTGATGGCAAATCTCAATCATTTGCTGGCGATTGCTAAAGCTAACAAGGCGCAGATCGTTGAAGATTTCTTCCCGGCAATTCCGCAAGGCGAATTGCAGGCGTTGGCGCACAAGATCATCTTTGGCTGGTACACCGGCTGCCTCGAACCCAAGCGTTCGGCAAAAGCGTTCGCTTATGAACAGGCGCTGACCTGGCACACCACGATGGACACCATCACGATTCCGTCTTACGGCATCAGTGGGCCAAATAACTGGCAGCGCACCAACACACCGGTTCTTCCCGTACCGCAATTCTGACCAATAAAAGAAGATAAAATATGGCAGCTCCTTCTCAGTCACCCGTGGTGATCGTTGGCACCGGCGTGGTCGGTGTGGTGATCGCTGAGCAACTGCTTGATGCCGGCATTCCGGTATTGATGCTGGAAGCCGGCCCGCGCGTTTCGCGTGCCGAAATCGTTGAAAATTATCGCAATCTACCCCTGGCGGCCAAAGGCAACCCGATTGAGTGCTACCCGTCACGCGATTGGGCTCCGCATCCGGAACCGGCAGGGGCGGGCAAAGGGTATCTGCAATTAAGCGGCGAAGACTCTTATGCGCAAAGCTATGTGCGCTATGCGGGCGGGTCGACCTGGCACTGGGCGGGCACATGTTGGCGCTTAACGCCTGCGGATATGCAATTGCATTCTCGCTACGGCGTTGGCCGTGACTGGGCGTTTGATTATGAGACGCTGGAACCTTATTACGCCCGTGCTGAATATAAACTCGGCATTTGTGGACCGGACGATCCGGCACTGCAATGGCCTCCACTGCGTTCGAAACCTTATCCGATGCCCGCGCTGCCGTTTGGACCGGGTGAAGCACGCTTTACCGAAGTGGTGCGCGAGAAGCTGGGGTTGCACAACATCCCTACCGCGCAGGCACGTAACAGCGGCATGTCCTATGACGATCGCCCGGCATGCTGCGCCAATAACAACTGCGTGCCGGTTTGTCCGGTGGGCGCGAAGTATGATGGTGCGACGGCACTTTCCCGCCTCGAAGCCAAAGGTGCCACTATCCTTGATAACGCGGTGGTGTGGCGTATTGAAACCAATGCCGGCAACAAAATCGAAGCGGTGCACTACTACGATCAGCACAAGCAAACCCATCGTGTCAGCGGCATGCTGTTCATCATTGCGTGTAACGGGCTGGAAACACCAAAATTGCTGCTGATGTCTGCTGATTCGCGCAACCCGAACGGCATTGCGAATAGCTCCGATCAAGTCGGCCGCAACATGATGGACCATCCACAAATCACCATGACCTTAACGCTGGATGAACCTTATTGGGCGGGCGTAGGACCGGTGGTGAATAGCGGCATTATGGAAACCTCGCAAGGCGATTTCCGTTCTGAGCATGCGGGTGCTTACTTCCGCTTCAACAACTTTGCGCGCAACCGCTTCGTCACTTTTGGCGCACTGGAGAAAGGGCTGGTGGGTAAAGCACTGGATGAAGAGATCCGCCGCATGACCGCCTGCACCGCCGATATCGTGCTGGCGCATGAGATCCTGCCTGATGCCAATAACCGCCTGACGCTGAGCGATAAAAAGGATTGGCTTGGTCTGCCGAAACCGGCCATTCACTACAATGTGGGCGACTATGTTCGCCGTTCGTACCAGAACTACTCCAAACCGATCGCTGACAAGATTGCCGAAGCAATGGGCGCGATCGATAAGAAGTTCTCGAAACAATTCAACCAGAGCAAGCACATCATGGGTGGCACCATCATGGGTAATGACCCGGCTAATTCGGTGGTGGACAACGAGTGTCGCGCTCACGATCACCGCAATCTGTTCCTGCCGGGCGGCGGGGCGATGGCAAGTACCGCCTGCGGTAACAGCACCTTGACGATGGTGGCGCTCGCCTTTAAAGCCGCTGATGCCATCGTTAAACAGGCTCTGGAGGCGTAATCATGTTGAAAATAAAACAGATTGCGCTGGTTCTGGCACTGGCGAGCGGTGCCGCTCATGCCGCTGATGATGCCTTGGTCAAAAAAGGCGAATATTTAGCGGTAGCCTCAGATTGTACTGCCTGTCATACCGCTGAACACGGTAAACCCTTCGCCGGTGGCAAAGCGATTGAATCACCGGTGGGTGAAATCATCGCCACCAACATCACGCCGTCGAAGGTCGCAGGGATTGGCAACTACAGTGAGCAGCAATTTGCTGATGCGTTGCGTAAAGGTGTGCGTGCCGATGGCGCCAATCTTTATCCGGCGATGCCTTACACCGCGTACGCCACCTTAACGGATGAAGATGTGCATGCGCTGTACGCCTACTTCATGTCAGGCGTGCAGCCGGTGGATAACACGACGGAAGAGACCCATCTGCCGTTCCCGTTGAATCTGCGTTTTTCGATGATGTTCTGGAACGCGCTGTTCCTGAAAGCTCCGGGTTACACAGCGGATGCGTCACACTCTGACAGCTGGAATCGCGGACGCTATCTGGTGGATGGCGCAGCGCACTGTAGCACTTGCCACACCCCTCGCGGTTTTCTGATGCAGGAGAAAGAGGGTGATGCCTTTACTGGTGCGCAGGTCGGCCCGTGGTTCGCGCCCAATATCACCGCCAACGCGGTGAGTGGGATTGGCCAGTGGTCACAGCAGGATCTTATCACTTACCTGAAAACCGGTCGTCTGGCGGGGAAAGCGCAGGCTGCTGGTAGCATGGCGGAGGCGATTACCCACAGCTTCCAGCACTTATCGGATGCCGATTTGGCCGCCATTGCCGAATACATGGGCAGCGTGACGGATAAAGATGCACCTGCGAGCGGCGCTTCGCGCTTCGAACAGGGTAAAGCGGCTCAAAATCTGGTGGCGTTCCGTGGTGATGCATTCAACGCGCCCACCAGCGATGAAGGTGCTCGCCTGTTCTCCGGCAATTGCGCGTCGTGTCACGGCAGCAGCGGCCAGGGAACCAAAGACGCGTTTTATCCGAGCCTATTCCATAATAGTGCTACAGCAGAGCGTAATCCGTCTAACCTGATTGCTACCATTCTTTACGGCGTTCAGCGTCATACCGCCGAAGGTGATGTGTTTATGCCGCCGTTTGGTTCGCAGCCGAACGCACTGAATCAGCTTGATGATCAGCAAGTTGCCACGCTGTCGAACTGGATCTTGCATCACTACGGCAATGTTGACGCAACCGTCTCACCTGATCAGGTGGCGGAAATCCGTCGTGGCGGACCGTCATCACCCCTGGTAATGCTGGCGCAGGTCGGGGTAGGCGTCGGTGCCTTGGTGGTGATTGCACTGCTGATGTGGTGGCTGATGCGCCGCAGACATAAAAAATAGATTCGATTTTATTCTGTCGCCTGTGATGGCAGGCGACGTTTTTACTGGAAGACACTATGAAGCACTACTCACGCCGCCGCGTGTTGAAGATGGTCGGGCTGGTGACGATTGCCAGCGCCGCAGGCCAGCTTTTGCCGTTGCCGCGCCTTAACGCCGCCCAGTCACCGGCCAACGTGGCTGGGCTGGATGATTTTATGCAGGTTTCACAACTGCTGACGCAACAAGAATCCCTGAACGCCACCGTTGGGCGTGCGCTGCTTTTGGCCCTGAGTCAGACGCAGAAAGGTTTTCTCCCTGCGCTGGCACAGTTGAAGGCGTTACTGCAAAACCAGCCAGAACTGCTGCAGCAAGATCACCTGGCGTTTGTCTCGGATGCGGACAGCGAAAAGCTGGCAAAAGCGATACTTGGCGGCTGGTACAACGGTGTGGTCGGCAAAGGCAATCACGCGCTGTATGTCACCTACGTGAACACGCTCGCCAATCTGCTGGTGGATGACAAATTAGTGCCGCCGAGTTTCTCCTACGGCAAATGTGGTAGCTGGGCGCAACAGCCCTGATTCAGAAGAGTAATGTCGTTATGAAAAACAATAATTCCGCCGATGTGGTTGTTATCGGCGCGGGCGTTAACGGCTCGCTGCTGGCGACCCGTCTGGCAAAAGCAGGTAAATCAGTACTGTTACTGGAGTCCGGCCCGAAAGTAGCACGCGATCAGCTGGTTGAGCGTTTCCGTGCATCGGCTTTCAAATCTGACTTTATGTCGCCGTATCCGTTCTCGCCCAAGGCACCGCATCCGCGCTATACACCGGAACCGAATGATTACCTGCATCAGGCCGGGCCGCATCCGTTTGCTGCGCAGTACATTCGAATGTTTGGTGGCACCAGCTGGCACTGGGCGGCGCAGTTGTGGCGCTTTGTTCCCAACGACTTCCGTCAGCACAGCCAGTATGGCGTCGGCAAAGATTGGCCAATTGGCTATGACGACCTGGAAGAGTACTACTATCAGGCGGAAGTGATCGCGGGGGTCGGCGGATCGCCGGACAATGGTTCGCCGCGCAGCAAACCTTATCCGATGGAGCGCGTGCCGGCGTCCTGGTTGCAGCAACGCGTGACCGCACGCCTGGCACCCGACTTCACCGTGCTCGATGACAGCACGGGTCGCAACAGCAACAGTTACGATGGCCGTCCGGCCTGCTGCGGCAATAACAACTGCATGCCGCTTTGCCCAATCGACGCCCAGTATCACGGCGGGATTGCCGCACAGCAGGCTGAAAACAGCGGCGTGAAAGTGATCACCGAAGCGGTGGTGTATCAGCTGGAGCACGATGCCAAGGGCAATATCGTGGCAGCCAATTACTATGACTGGAACAAAGTCAGCCATCGTGTCACGGCTGAAACCTTTGTACTGGCCGCCAACGCGATTGAAACCCCAAAACTGCTGCTGATGTCTGTCAGCGATAAATTCCCGAACGGTATCGCCAACGCGCACGATAATGTGGGTCGCAACCTGTGCGATCACCCGGCGATAGGCGTGACGTTTGACGTCGATGAAGAGATTTGGCCAGGACGTGGCCCGGTGAGTCCTTGTTCGATTGGTCAGTTCCGTGACGGCGATTTCCGCAGCGAACATTCACCGTTCCGTATCGATATCTCTAACGCTTCACAGGTTGCCTCAGTGACTAAAGAAGCGCTGGCGGAAGGACTGTTTGGCAAGAAGTTGCAGGAAGCGATTCGCTTCCGCGCCGCGCGTCGCCTTAGCATCAAAAATGCGCTTGAGCAGTTACCCGATCCGAACAACCGCGTGACCTTGAGCAGCAACAAGGACGAGCTGGGTTTACCCACGCCATCGCTGTATTGGGACGTGAACGACTATGTCACCAAAGGCACCGAAAAAACGCGTGAATGCTATGACGCGATTGCAGCCAAACTCGGCGCAACCAACATTAAGCACAGCAAAACTGGCAAGTTCTCTAATCGTCAGCACATCACCGGCACGCTCTCTATGGGCCTCGACCCGGCGACCAGTGTGACCGATGCGTGGGGGCGTGCACATGATCATCATAATCTGTTTATGGTTGGCACGGGTGTGATGCCGACGGTGGGCACCTGTAACGTCACGCTCACGGCAATGGCGTTGGCTCTTCGTACCGCCGACAAAATCCTGCAGGAAACGCAACATGGCTAAGCACTGGAAAGCCCTGCTTGCAGCAGGCACGTTGGCGTTGGCTGTTTCACAATCGCATGCAGCGGATGAGCAACTGATTAAGCGCGGGGAGTATCTGGCGATTGCCGGTGACTGCGGCGCGTGTCACACCGAAGAGGGTAAAGCCCCTTTCAGTGGCGGCCACGCGATTGCCAGCCCGTTGGGCACGATCTTCAGTACCAATATCACCCCCTCTAAAGCGGCGGGGATCGGCCAATACAGCGAGCAGCAGTTTGCCGATGCGTTGCGTAAAGGGGTTCGCGGTGATGGCAGTCAGCTTTATCCGGCGATGCCGTATACCGCTTACGCGAAGCTCACCGATGAGGATGTCGCTGCATTGTATGCCTACTTTATGCAGGGTGTGCAGCCGGTAGATATTCAGCCTGAGAAAACGGCATTGCCGTTCCCCTTCAATCTGCGTTTCAGCATGGCAGCCTGGAATCTGTTGTTTATGGACAGCAAGCCCTTCCAGCCGGACGAGAAGCAGTCAGAAGAATGGAATCGCGGTGCCTATTTGGTACAGGGGTTAACCCACTGCAGCACGTGCCACACACCACGTAATTTCCTGATGGCGGAACAGCAGGACAAAAACTTGCAGGGTGCGTCACTCGGTACCTGGTTTGCACCTGATATCACGGCGGCAGCCTTGCAGGGCAAACCGCATTGGACACGTGAAATGTTGGCGCAGTATCTTGCAACTGGCCACGCCAGCAACGGCGCAACGGCGGGCGGTCCGATGCTGGAAGCGATCGATAAGAGCTTCTCGCGTATGACAGCAGAAGATCGCCAGGCTATTGCGACTTATTTGTTTCCACAGGATAGCGCCACTGCTGAACCTGCGCAGGCCAATCGCTGGACGCTGGTAAGAGGTGACGATACGCCGCAGGCGGTATTAAGCGAAGGCGCACAGATCTATCGCAATAACTGTGCATCCTGCCATAACCTGACAGGCGAGGGGCTGAATGGACTGCCGGCATTACAAAATCATCCGGTGTTGAATAAGCCCAATGCGGACAATGTGGCGATGGCAGTACTGCAAGGCGTTTGGCCTGAAAAAGGGCAAGGGATGATTGGCTTTGCCGGTCAACTCAACGACCACCAAATCGCTGCGCTGACTAACTATGTGATGCAAGATATCGGGCACAGCAAGGTGCAGATCAGCGAGGAGCGAGTGAAATCACTGCGTGCTGGTGGTGATGCTTCGCCGCTGATGCTGGTGTCGCGCATCGGCATGGCCGCTGCCGGGTTCATCGTGTTGCTGGGGCTGTTCTGGTTAGGTTTCAGAAGAAAGAACAAACGCTAACGGCTTTGTCCTATGACAAATAGTCAGCTGTTGTTAAGATGCGCTTTTACGTTATCTAACAGGAGCTGGCTATGTTTTCAGGTCTTAGTGCCTTTCCGCTGACCCCGGTCAATGCGACAGGCATTGATGAAAAATCCTTTCTCTCGCTTCTCGCGCGTCTAACAACGGCAAAAGTCGATTCACTGGGCGTGCTGGGTTCAACCGGTAGCTACGCCTATTTCACCCGCGAGCAGCGCAAGCGCGTGGCGACGCTGGCCGTACAGCATGCGGATGGCATTCCGGTGATGGTTAGCATTGGCGCAACCAGCACAAATGAGGTGCTGCGACTGGCGGAAGATGCGCAGCATGCAGGCGTAAGCGCTTTATTATTACCTGCTGTTTCCTACCAAAAGCTCACTGAAGAAGAAGTGTTTGGCTTCTATGCCGAGGTGGCGCGGAATGTTTCGCTGCCCATCTGCGTTTATGATAATCCCGGCACGACCCACACCGAGTTCTCAAATGATCTTTACGCACGGATAGCCGCGCTTCCCAATATCGCTTCCATCAAAATACCGGGTGTGCCTGCCGACATGCATTCCGCAGCCCAGCGGGTGAGCGCATTACGTGCGCAACTCCCCGCAGAGATAAGCATTGGTGTCAGTGGTGATGCATCGGCCGGCAACGGTTTAATGGCGGGATGCGATGTCTGGTATTCCGTATCTGGCGGCTTATTTCCCAACACAGCATTAGCGCTGACACGAGCCGCTCAGGCGGGCGATTTCGCTGCTGTCGTTGAGCAATCCCAGCGACTGGAGCCGCTTTGGACGCTGTTCCGTCAACATGGCGGCAGTATTCGCGTGATAGCGGCCGCAGCGGCACTGCTTGGGCTGGCGGAGGAAAACAACTTGCCGCGCCCGCTACGTGCTTTATCCAGTGAGCATCAACGGGAAGTACTCCAGGTGATGAGATCGCTGGAGTTGGCCTAGCTCAGTTAACTATTAGTGCGATCATAGTTTTCGCACTAATAGTTAAGAATGATATAGTTTACATAGTTATTATTGTTTCCATCGAAGGCACACAGCCTTCTCATCAAACAAACCAAGGAATATGACCATGAAAACTATCAAAGCTATGTCAATCGCCGCTGTTGCCGCTCTTTCTCTGATGTCTGCTGCCAGCTTCGCACAAACAGTGACTGCAACTTCTCTGACTCTGGATGGAGCAGAAGCGAAAATTGCTGCTCAGGCTCATCAGCAGAATGAACAATACAAAATCATTGAAGCCAGCAACGGCAATGTCGTGCACATGACCGCAGAATTGTACAAATAAGTATCGGATGGTTGCACAGGGAAGTGCCGGGAAAGGCCGCCTTACGGGGCGGCTTTTTCCGTCTTAACACTCTCTGCAAAAGGGGCAGCCCATGAAACAGAATCATCAAGATATTAATCAGCAAGCCAGCGCATTTGTCGATGCATTAAGGGCGCAACGCCAGGCTCATATGCCGATTATGCGATTCCATCAGTGGCCGCACTTTATCTCCACGGTTAAATCGCTGATGGCAAAATCCTGAATGCGGCGTCGATGATGTTAAAGCTCTATACAGACGCTGTTTGGCGGATAACGTTTTCGCCATTCAGACGGTGATAAATCAAAATGTTGTTTGAAAGCGCGCGAGAAATGGAGTTGATCGTTGTAACCCACCGAACAGGCAATCACTTTGATGGGCAATGATGCATCTTGCAGTAAAGTTTTCGCCATGTTCATACGCGTGCGCAATAAATACTGTTTAGGTCCTACCCCCAACGATTTTTGAAACATTCGACTCAAATAACTGCGGTCAATCCGGCAATGGTTCGCAATATCACGGACCCCGATGGGGTTTTGATAGTTGCGTTCGATAAAGGCCATGGCATGATCCAGCTGCTTGTTATCATTGCTGGTGGAGACAGCGCTGTTTTTCCCGCCACTAATTAATGCATCGAATAATAAACAGGTTAATCCAGCCAGTTTGATCGGACGATCGGCATCTTCAGCAATTAATAATTTCCATACCTCCTCCAGTTCCTGATGACCTCGTGGTAATGCTGCCGTCCAAACGGGGGTCTCTCGGTTAAGCCCGCAAAGCTCAAAGGTGCGCTGCGCTACCAATCCATCTACCTCTAGCCACATATACTCCCAGGGTATTTTCTTATCGGCCGAATAGGTGGTTATCTGATGCGGGAAGATTAAAAAAGCTTCCCCGGCTGAAATATCCCAACGTCCCTGTTCAGAAAGTAAACTCCCTTTGCCAGCCATAACATAGTGCAATAAATAATGTTGGCGTACCGCGGGGCCGAAAGTATGAGCGGGCACACACGCCTCGTGACCAAACTGATAAATATTCAAACCAAAATGCAATATATGTTCAGGTAGTAAATATTTTTCCATATGTAATCATCAACAGAAGGGGATGCTTGAACTTTCTATCACACATTTTCAGCGGCTAGCACGCCGATTTACCTGATAAAAGGCAATGTGAGATATTCATCACACTTCCTTAACGGCAATACCATTCTGCTATAAGGATGTCACATTTATACATATCGCTTCGCCTGGCCGTTGTTTATGTTTTAACGACACAGTCGTGCTGGAATATAAGGTGAAAAAATGAAAATAACGTTCATTGGAGCGGGGAGCACTGTTTTTGCCAAAAATGTGCTCGGTGATGTGCTGGCTACTGCTGATATCTCTGATGCTGAGATTGCGCTGTATGATATTGATGCGCAGCGACTCGATGAGTCTTACAAAATGCTGACAAACATTAATGCCAATATTAACCAAAACCGCGCACGCATTCATCAATATGCGGGGGTTGAATTACGACGTGAGGCATTGAAGCAAGCAGACTTCGTTATCAATGCCATTCAGGTGGGTGGGTATCAGCCCAGCACCGTGATTGATTTTGATATTCCTAAAAAATACGGTTTACGTCAGACCATTGCGGATACTTTGGGCGTCGGGGGGCTTTTCCGCGCGCTACGCACCTTACCCGTGATGTTTAATCTGGCGAGGGACATGGAAGAGGTTTGCCCAAATGCGTGGCTGCTCAATTATACCAATCCCATGGCATCATTGACGGGCGCAATGCTCAGATATACCAGCATCAAAACGGTGGGCTTATGCCACAGCGTACAAGTTTGCGCTGAAACGTTGTTAAAGAGCGTTGATATGCCAACTGACAATGTGGTGTTCAATATTGCCGGTATCAATCATATGGCATGGTTATTAGATATTCGACGCAATGGTGAGGACCTCTATCCTGAGATTCGGCGTCGTTCATTGGCGTTGACAGAGCAACATGATGATAGGGTGCGACATGAGATCATGCATAAATTCGGCTATTACGTCACTGAGTCCTCCGAGCACAATGCGGAATACATGCCTTACTGGATCAAGCGAAATTATCCGGAATTAATTGAGCAGTTTAATATTCCGCTCGATGAGTATCCGCGTCGCTGCATTGAGCAGATTGAACGCTGGCATATGCAACGTGAGCAATTAACCCACAATGAAAATCTCACCCATACCCGCAGCCTGGAATATGCGTCTTATATCATTGAAAGCATGATGCTTGATAAACCCTATAAGATTGGCGGTAACGTGCTTAACAACGGCTTAATCACTAATTTACCCCGCGAGGCCTGTGTAGAAGTGCCTTGTCTGGTGGATGCTCAAGGCATTACTCCCTGCTACGTCGGTGATCTTCCGCCACAGTGCGCGGCGCTGAATCGCACCAATATCAATACGCAACTCCTGACCATTGAAGCGGCGGTCACCGGTAAGAAAGAGCACATTTATCATGCGGCTCTGCTCGATCCGCATACCTCTGCGGAGCTTTCCATCGACGATACGATACGTCTGTGTGACGAACTGATTGCGGCACATGGCGATTGGTTGCCTTCATATCACTGATATTCATAGAATTTCTGCTAAATTACCTGTGCGTGGAGGCAACTGCTTCATGGCTGTCGGTTGCCACCCGTTCAAGGAGGAGAGTCAATCATGAGTGTGTCGCTAAAGACCAAAATCAGCTATGGCCTGGGTGCATTCGGCAAAGATTTCGCTATCGGGATCATCTACATGTATCTGATGTTTTACTACACCGATGTGGCCGGTATTTCGATGGGCATGGTCGCCACGTTATTTCTGGTGGCACGATTTCTCGATGCGTTAGCCGATCCTGTTATGGGATGGATCGTCGAACGCACCCGGTCCCGTTGGGGCAAATTTAAACCCTGGATTTTGCTTGGTACGTTAGTGAACTCAGTGATGTTGATTGCCGTGTTTCATGCTCATCATTTTCAGGGTACCGGGCAAATTGTGTGGATCTGGATAACCTATCTGCTGTGGGGATTTACCTACACCATCATGGATGTGCCATTCTGGTCACTGGTACCTTGCATTACGCTGGATAAACGTGAGCGAGAAGCATTGATTCCCTGGCCGCGATTTTTTGCCAGTTGTGCAGGCTATCTCACGGGGGTGATTGGATTACCCGCTATCCGCTGGCTAGGTGGCGGCAACCAAGGTGAGGGTTTTCTCTATTTCACTTACATCATCGTGTTTTTCTTCATCCTTTCTACGTTGGTGACGCTGCTGAATGTGCATGAGAGGTACTCCTCATCGCAAACAACAGCAAAAAGCGAACAACACAGTCTCGGCACCGTGCTCAGTATGATCACCCGCAACCGACCATTATTTGTATTGTTAATCATGGCATTGGCGTGGAACCTGGCTTATAGCATCATTACAGCATTCGCCGTGTATTACTTTAAATATGTATTTGGACGCGAGGACCTTTTCCCGTGGTATATGGCGTTTGCCGGTGTGGCTAATCTCATCACCATTGTATTGTTCCCACGCTTAGTTCGCATTTTCTCCCGTCGGGTATTGTGGCTCAGCGCGTCGGTGCTGCCGGTGCTCAGCTGCTTTATGCTGTTCGCGATTGCTGTTTGGGCGCCGCAAGGGGCAGTGCTTATCTCACTGTCTGGTGTATTGGTGAATATTGGCAATGCACTCTTCTGGGTAATGCTGGTGATTATGGTGGCGGACACCGTGGACTACGGTGACTACGCGCTCGGTGTCCGTATTGAGAGCATTGCCTATTCTGTCCAAACCATGGTGGTGAAAGCAGGTGCTGCTTTTGCCGGGCTGTTTATCGGTATGGTGCTTAGCCTGATTGGCTATGTGCCAAATGTGCAGCAAAGTGCATCAACCCTCTTAGGTATGCAGGCGATTATGGTAGGCGCGCCATTACTCTTTTTCGCCATCACCGTGGGCGTTTATCTGCGCTATTACGCGTTGGATGGGCATTTATTGGATCAGGTGCAGCAGTGGTTACAAAATAAGTATGGTGCGCAACATGTAGCTGAGGTCACGCCTTAAGCAGAAGGCTCCTTGCCTGCGCAGCAGATCCGGAGTTCGATCTGATCCATGACCTTGAGTACTATTAGTGTGATCATGGTGATCGCACTAATAGTCAATGGTGAAATGGTAACTTGTGTTATTATTATTTCCATCGAAGGCACACAGCCTTCATAAACAACTTAAAGGAATAAGACCATGAAAACTATCAAAACACTGACCATCGCCGTTGCTGCCGCTCTTTCACTGATGTCTGCTGCCAGCTTTGCCCAGAGCATCTCCGTTGAGTCATCAACTCTTGACGGTGCCGAAGCGAAAGTTGCCGCGGTAGCACAGCAGCAGGGCGCACAGTATAAAATCACTGAAGCGAACACCAACAACCGTGTGCACATGACTGCAGAACTGTATAAATAAGTTCAGTTTCCGCTTCAGCGTTAAGGCCGCCTCCGGGCGGCTTTGCTGTTTCTGAAACCTGGAACACTAACTTGATTGTGACGATGAGAGTTTCCGGGTTTTAACCGATGCAGCTTAAGAAAAGGCTATACTAAATAACGTTCAAATTTTTTGAACGTTATCAGCAAATCCTTCAGCTTTTACTCCACGAGAAGCAGGTCTATTATTTCTCACATCGAGGCGATACGCCTTAAAACTGAAAAACACTCTGAGGAAATGACCATGAAATCCATCAAAACTTTCGTTGCAGTTACTGCTCTTACCCTGGTTTCATTCGCGAGTTTCGCACAAAGTATCTCTGTTGATGCTTCGACTCTGGACAGTGCGGAAGCAAAAATCGCCGCCGTTGCTCAACAACAGGGCGCTCAGTACAAAATTACTGAAGCCAACACCAACAACCGCGTGCACATGACGGCTCAGTTGTATAAATAAGCTCGCCACCCACGATATTAAGGCCGCCTACGGGCGGCTTTGTCATTTGTGCTAACCGACCAGCAGCGACTCGATTTCAGTTTTTGCCTGCAATAAAGCCGCGAGAAGCTGTGGAAACTGCTCATCAAAGCGTAATGATGGCACTGCAATGGCCAGCGCATAACGTTCTCCCGGCCCGGTATTCAGGGCGACACTGATACCGCATACACCCCGCGCATGCTCTTCGCGATCTACCGCATAGCCTTGCTCACGAACCTGCTGAATGGCTTTTAATAGAAGCTGAGGATCTCGCAAAGTATTTAGGGTGCGCACATCGTTCAACTGCGGAAGTAATGCCGAGATGACATCATCCGTTTGTTCAGACAATAACGCTTTACCATGCGCAGCGCAGTGCGTGGGAAAGGCAGTGCTGATGGGTGAGACCACGCGCAACTCCTGATCGGAAGCATATTGGCTGACCAGAACCGTATGGCTGCCGCGCCAGACGCATAAATCGACCGTTTCTCGCGTACGACGTCCAAGCGTCTCCATCGCCGCTTGAGAGAGCGCAATAATATCGGTATGTGCCGAAGCGGCAAGTCTTGCTAGCGCCGGACCCAGCTTGATGCCTTCACTGCCCTGTAGCAGCAATTGCTGAGAAATCAACGAAGTGACAAGTCTATGTACAGTGGTGCGCGGTAGCGCTGTCAGTTTTGACAGCTCGGACATGCTTAATCCTGCTGGTCGATTTTCTAACGCCCGCAATATAGTCGCGGCACGTGCAATAACCTGCGAACCGTTAGCCTCTGTATCTGCAGCCATCACTCTTCCGCTTTATCAATTTAGATGGCCGCCACTATAGCACGGTAGCCATTGACAATATGCGCCGGTGTCGTAACACTCATGTCCGTTAAATGGTTAATCATCCCATTATTCGGATAAACTAAAATCATGACATCAATTAAACCCGCAGGTGCAGTCACGCTCCTGGCTGTCAGTTGCCTGACCATTATGGTGGGATGCGTCATTGTGCCGGGATTGAGTGACATCGCCGCGCAATTAAGGGTTGCTTATCTGGCAAGTTGGTTGGTGACGCTGCCTGCGTTAGGCGTGATATTGGCGGGGCCATTAGCAGGTCGAGCGATAGACCGTTTTGGTGCCTATCCTATGCTACTGATTGGGCTTTTCTGCTATGGCGGACTGGGCGTGGCAGGTGTTTGGTTGCCGGGCGCAGTGTCACAAATCATCGACCGCATCCTACTGGGGGGCGCAACAGCGGTGGTGATGTCTGCCGGGACCAGCTTAATTGCCAGTTTCTATCAGGCTGAAGCCCGATTAAAGATGATCGCGCGACAAGGCATGGCAATCGAGTTGGGTGGCGTAGTGTTTCTCTTTGTGGGAGGGATTCTGGCTTCCGCAAGCTGGCGTTATCCGTATGGGCTGTATCTGTTCTCTTGGCTGCTGCTGGTGTTGGTGCTCATTTGTGTCCCGCGCCCTCAGCAGCAGATGAGAGCGGAAGCAATAGAAGAGGGCGTAGCGGACAGCGATCGCCGGTTGCGGCCGGTATGGCTGGCGGCGTTCTGTTCCATGATCTGTTTTTTCACCGCCGTTATTATGCTGCCGCAACGGTTTGCTTTGATGGGTGTGAATGCCGCACATATTGGCTATTTTCTCTCATTTGTCTCGCTGGTGGCGGTGCTGGCAGCAGCACTGATGCCGCATGTTGCGCTGCAATTCGGCCACTATTCCATGCTGATCATGGCGTTCATTTGCTACCTGTTGGCACATCTTGAATTTGCAGCGGCCCCCGATGTCATGTTGTGCCTGCCAGGCGGCATCTTATTAGGCATGGGGTTTGGGCTGTCAGTGCCTTTGGTGAATCACTTGACAGTTGAAATAAGCCAACCTCAGGAACGTGGGCGCCAATTGGCACGTTTATCAATGGCCATATTTGGCGGACAATTTATGGCGGCGTTCATGACATACCTCCCAGGTCACTTATCGATGGCCTTTTTTGCCGCCGCCACATTAGCTGCCATCAACATCATTGCGATGTGTAAGGACTCGGTAAGATGTAATTAGCACGATCATGGTGATCGCACTAATAGTTAATTATGAAATGGTAACTTGGGGTATTATTATTTCCATCGAAGGCACACAGCCTTCACAAACAACTCAAAGGAATAAGACCATGAAAACTATCAAAACACTGACCATCGCCGCTGCTGCCGCTCTTTCACTGATGTCTGCTGCCAGCTTTGCCCAGAGCATCTCCGTTGAGTCATCAACTCTTGACGGTGCCGAAGCGAAAGTTGCCGCGGTAGCACAGCAGCAGGGCGCACAGTATAAAATCACTGAAGCGAACACCAACAACCGTGTGCACATGACTGCAGAACTGTATAAATAAGTTCAGTTTCCGCTTCAGCGTTAAGGCCGCCTTCGGGCGGCTTTGCTGTTTCTGGAATCTGGAGTCTGTTATTGGGTGCTGTGATCTGGCCGGAAATGTCCCTGCCTTGTCTCACACCTCAGCTCACTGGCCTGTAGCATGTTGCGTCATCACTCAGCAAAACAGGCATCTCATGAAAATCATCGTCGGCAAAAACTTTTCCCCAGCGCGTGCGTGGGAGGCTCTCGATATTGCCAATTTTGATGGCACCAGCGTGCGATTGCACTGGACTGATCAGCCTTATCGCTGGCACATCAATGACGGTGAAGAAGTCTTCGTGGTGTTAAATGGCGTGGTCGAGATGCATTACCGCGAGCGGAAGGAAGTGCATAAAGTGATGCTCAACGTGGGTGACATTTTCTTCGCCAGCGTGGGTACCGAACATGTCGCACATCCCCAAGGTGCGGCACGCGTGTTGGTGATTGAAAAAGAAGATTCAGTTTAGCCCTCGACAAACTCGCGAAGGCGTACAAAAAAACAGCACTGCGCGGGAGCTGGCACTGCAGGCGGGAAAAGCTGATTTATCCACAGGTTAGCGAGCGCTCTTTTCACCTGAAATGTGGATAAGATGGCACTCTACCGATCAATGACGTTATTGTAATGTGGGTTATGGTTAGTTCGATCATGATGATCGCACTAATGGTTAATGGTGAAATGGTAACTTAGGTTATTATTATTTCCATCGAAGGCACACAGCCTTCACAAACAACCCAAAGGAATAAGACCATGAAAACCATCAAAACACTGACTATCGCCGCTGCCGCCGCTCTTTCACTGATGTCTGCTGCCAGCTTTGCCCAGAGCATCTCCGTTGAGTCATCAACACTTGACGGTGCCGAAGCGAAAGTTGCCGCAGTCGCACAACAGCAGGGCGCTCAGTATAAAATCACTGAAGCGAACACCAACAACCGTGTGCACATGACGGCAGAACTGTACAAATAAGTTCAGTTTCCGCTTCAGCGTTAAGGCCGCCTACGGGCGGCTTTGCTAATTAAGGCCTAATAAAACGTATTAGCTGATTGCGTTGACAAAACGCTGCGTTATTTGCTGAGGACGGGTAATCGCGCCACCGACCACCACAGCATGCGCGCCCAGTTTTAAACACTGCGCCGCCATCTCAGGTGTTTCCACATTGCCTTCTGCAATCACTGGCGCCTTCACTGCTGTTAATACTTCACGCAGAAAATGAAAATCATTTGCCGCCAGATACTTTCCGCGCGTTTCCGCCGTGTAGCCATGAAGCGTAGTACCTACGCAGTCGAAGCCGAGTTCATCCGCCAGCAACGCCTCATCAACTGTCGCGATATCTGCCATCAGCAATAACTGCGGATAGCGTTGACGAATCGCCGCCACCAACTGCGGCAACTGCAGTTCGCCAGGCCTCTGATGTTGCGTGGCGTCCAGCGCGATCATCGCTGGATTCGCCGCCATCAATTCATCGACCTCTTTGAGCGTGGCAGTGATATATACATCACTGCCTGAATAATCTCGTTTGATAATGGCGATAATGGGCAAATCCACGGTTTGCATAATCTGCTCTACATCGATCAGACTGTTGGCGCGGATTGCCGACGCGCCACCTTGCTTCGCGGCTAATGCCATACGCGACATGATATAGGCGCTGTGCAGGGGTTCATTTTCCAGTGCCTGACAAGACACCACCAGTTTCCCTTTAATTTGCTCCAGCATGTTTGCTTTCATAGCGCGAGTAACTCCTCAACTTCATTTTTGATAATGGTGACGTGCGGGCCATAGATCACCTGTACGCCGTTGCCACGCTGGATAACCGCGCGAGCGCCCGTGGCCTTCAATGCGGCTTCATTAAGTTTAGAACTGTCGTTTAGTGTGATACGCAAACGTGTGGCGCAGCAGTCAAGTTCGGCAATATTGTCTTTACCGCCCAGCGCTTCAATCACCTGCAAAGGGCGTTCGCCAGCGGCAACTGGCAAGGTTTCGATGCTGACATCTTCACGGCCTGGCGTTTTGAAATTGAATCGAGTGATCAGCAGGCGGAAGGTAAAGTAATACAGCAGGAACCATGGCACGCCGACCAAGGGCACATACATCCAGTGGGTTTTCGCTTCACCCTGCAATACACCGAACAGAATGAAATCGATTAAACCGCCGGAGAAGGTCTGTCCAATGGTGATGTGCAGGATGTGGGCGATCATAAAGGCCAGGCCATCGAACAGCGCGTGAATCACATATAACACTGGCGCCACAAACAGGAACGAGAACTCAATCGGTTCGGTGATCCCAGTCAGAAATGAGGTGAGGGCGGCGGATAATAACAAACCGGCCACACGTTTGCGGTTCTCGGGTTTGGCAGTGTGATACATCGCCAGACAAGCCCCGATCAGGCCAAACATCATGGTGATAAAGCGGCCCGACATAAAGCGCGCCGTCCCCAGATAAAACTGCTGCGTATTGGGATCGGCCAACTGAGCGAAGAAAATGCGCTGAGTGCCTTCAACCAGATGACCATTGACCATTTCACTGCCGCCCAAAGCGGTAGTCCAGAAAGGCAGATAGAAGATGTGATGCAGACCAAACGGGCCGAGCATGCGCAACACAAAGCCGTATATGAAAGTGCCGAAATACCCCGTGGCATCGACCAGTCCACCCATACCGAATATCAATTTCTGAAAATGCGGCCAGACGATGGTCATTGCCGCGCCAACGATAATCGCCACAAACGAGCTAATAATCGGGACGAAACGTGAGCCACCAAAGAAGCCGAGAAATTGTGGCAGGGCAATTTTGTTATAGCGGTTGTGCAGTAACGCGGTGACCAGCCCGATCACAACACCACCAAACACGCCGGTTTCCAGCGTTTGAATGCCGAGCGCCATGCCTTGACCCACGGCACTGAGATTACTGCTGGCCAGCACGCCGGTGAGCGTCAAGAGGGCATTGATGGTGGCATTCATCACCAGATAGGCGAGCAGAGATGCCAGTCCTGCTGTGCCCTTGTCGCTTTTCGCGAGACCTACCGCCACGCCCACCGCAAACAGCACTGCGAGGTTGGCGAAGACCACCGAACCTGCGCTGGCCATGATGGTGAACACCCCTTGTAGCCAGGCGATATCCAAAAACGGATAGGCTTTAACAGTGTTGGGATTGGATAACGCGCCGCCTATGCCCAATAGCAAGCCGGCGGCAGGTAATACCGCGATCGGCAACATAAAGGATTTTCCAAAACGTTGCGCTTTTTCAAACCAGCTTCCAGAGGAAGCGCCACTGAACATTGACATAAATTTTCATCCCCGAATGATTGTTGTGGTAAAAATTATTATCACAACATACTTCATTTGATGAAAATAACTACCATTAGTGTGATAGCTTTCACTTATAATCAATTCTGCTGGCACAAATCAGGGCCTTTACGCACACTAAGCGCCATCAATATTGGCTAATGGAGAGGTGTCATGACGGACAATGGAAATATTTTGCTGCATCTGAAGCAGGGCCTGCCGGGTTACAGTCCGGCGCTGCAAAAGCTGGGCGATTTCATCCTGACCGAACCGCAGCGAGTGCTGTATCTCACTATTACCGAGTTGGCGAAAGAAACGGATACCAGCGAAGCCAGCGTGACACGCTTGTGCCGCAACCTGAGTTGCAAAGGCTACACCGAATTTAAGATGGCGCTGGCGCTGGATGTGCAGCAGAGTCAGCCCGCGCTGGCAGCAACGGGCGATCCGGTTGATGCGCTGGTGGAAGAGTCGGTGCAGGCGCTGCGCGATACCGGAAAATTTATTGATCGCGAGGTCTTACAGCAGGCAGGTGCGGCGGTGCATCAGGCGCGTTCTATCCAAATCTATGGCGTGGCTGCCAGCGCGATAACCGGCGAATATTTGCATTATCGTCTACTACGGCTGGGCAAATCCGCGCAGCTGTTTGGTGATATGCATCGTGCGGCCATGAATGCTTCGACCCTGGGTGAAGGTGATTTGGTCATCGCGATCTCTGCTTCCGGTTCCACCAAAGATCTGATGCATGTGGTCAATGTGGCGAAGAAGCGCAAAGCTCAGGTGCTGATGCTAAGTAATACGCTGCGCAGCCCGATGGGCAATCTGGCGGATATGTTGCTGGTCGCGGCGCGACCGGAAGGTCCACTTAATGCCGGAACGTTGAGTGGGAAGGTAGGGGCGATGTTGCTGGTTGAGGCGTTAATGGGGGAGCTGATGGCACATGATGCGCATTACGCCACAGCCAGTCAGCAAACGGCCAGTGCAACGTTGCCGATGTTAATCTGACCGCTGGGTCATTCGCTCTTAATTCCAACATGACGGAAAAATCGGTGCGCAGCGATGCGCACCCGAGAAGATACATTTACTCACTCGCCAGCGCGGCGACCGGATCCATACGGGCAGCTTTGCGCGCAGGCAAATAACCAAAAATCATGCCGATAATAGTGGAGCAGGCGAAAGCTGCCCCCGCGGATTCCCATGAGTAGATGGCTGTCAGTACACCGCCTGCCATCAGGCTAATCAGCGGACCGATCACCAGTGAGAGTGCCACGCCGAGTGAACCGCCAACCAAACATACCAGCACCGCCTCAATCATAAACTGCTGCATGATATCACCACGCCGCGCACCCACGGCCATACGCACGCCAATCTCATGCGTTCGTTCGGTGACGGACACCAGCATAATATTCATCACGCCGATGCTGCCGATCATCAGCGCAATCGATGCCACCATCAAAATCAGCAAGGTCAAGGTGGCTGCTGCCCCTTCAATCGCTTTGCGGTACTTATCGCGGTTAAACATCAGGAAGTCTTTGGTGCCATGGCGCGCAGTCAATAGTTGCGTGAGAGATTCCACCGCCGGACCGCTGACCACATCATCTTTGAGTTTAACGCTGATACTTGTGAGCGCTGTTTGCCCACTGATGCGGTACATCATGGTGCTCCAGGGCAGCCACACGCTGAGACGATTGGGCGAAATGCCGTTATCTTCGTGCGCCACACCAATGACTCGCACCGGCACAGACCCTAACACGATCATTTTTCCGATGGGGTTTTCATTGGCTGCAAACAGCTTATTGCGCGTATTGGTATCAATGATGATCTCTTGCCGGGCATGGCGTTCATCACTGAAGTTGCTGCCTTCGGTGAGTTTGATGCCCTGAATCTCAAAGTAATCTTTGCCGACGCCCGATACGGATGCTTTCGACGAGTTGGAGAGATAACGGATCGGCTGCGTCGAGAGCAGCTCAGGGCTGACTTTGTCGACAAACTGCTGGCGAGCAATCACATCGGCATCCGCCATCACCAGCGTCAACACCGGATGCGCATCATCTTCGGCGAAATCACCGCCGGCATACACCGAAACCACATTGGTGCCGAGTCCGGAGATGCTCTCAAGCGTTTTTTCTCGTGCGCCTTGTCCGAGCGCCACCACGGTGACCACGGCAGCGATACCAAAAATGATGCCGGTCATGGTCAATGCGGTACGCAAGCGGTGGGTGTTCATGGCATTCAGCGCCATGCGCATAGATTCGCGCAGGCGATCAACAAATCCGCGCAGCTTGCTCTGACTTCTGCTCACCATTGGCTGATAGCGCGATCGCGTCGCCTCTGTTTTTGGCCCGCTGTCAGCAAAAATTTCGCCGTCCTGGATTTCGATGATGCGGTCTGCGTGTTGCGCCACTTTCATATCGTGTGTGACGATAATTACCGTATGACCATCACGATTCAGGTCATGAAGAATGCGTAACACTTCCTCGCCAGAATGCGAATCCAGCGCGCCGGTGGGTTCATCGGCAAGAATAATTTCAGCGCCGTTGATGAGTGCGCGCGCAATACTGACGCGCTGTTGCTGGCCACCAGAGAGTTCACCCGGTTTATGATGTTCACGGCCTTTGAGACCGAGTCGTTCCAGTAATTGAGCAGCACGCGCCCGCCGCGCATGCCCCGGCAAATTGGCATAAATCGCCGGGATTTCGACGTTGCTTAATGCGGTCAGGTCCGGCATTAAGTGGTAGCGCTGAAAAATGAAACCAATATGTTCACGACGGACTTTCGCTAGCGCGTCCGGAGAGAGTGAAGCGGTATTCTGGCCTGAAATAAAATAGTGACCGCTGTCGGCGGCATCCAGGCAGCCGAGAATATTTAGCAATGTGGATTTGCCCGAGCCGGAAGGGCCAATGATCGCGACCATTTCGCCACTGGCGATCTGCAAATTGATATTTTTCAGCACACGCAAAGATTCTGAACCGTTAACATAGCTGCGCTGAATGTTTTTCAGTTCGATCAAGCTCACATCACCACCTTGTCCGCACCGACGGCTTGGGTAGCAAGGATGACTTTTTCACCGGCTTTCAAGCCGCTGAGAACCTGAATATCAACGCTGTCTGAAATACCGGTGGTGATAATACGTTTCTCAGGCTGATTCTCCTTGTTCGCCACCTCGACAAAGGTCTTGCCTTCCGCGTCTTTTTTCGTTGCCTGTACCGGAATCAACAGCGCGTCTTTCGCAGTGTCGCGCAGCAGATTAACTTGCGCGGTCATTGAGATGCGCAGGGTGTTATCGGGATTGGGAACATCGAGTAACGCATTGTAATAAATGGCGGCATTGGTACTGCTGGCCGGCGTACTTTCACTGTTGCCCATCAAGGCATCATCTTTCATCACCGATTCGGGTGCCAGTTCAATGCTACGCAGCGTCGCGCTGTAGCGTTTATCGGGATTGGCGAAGGTGGTAAACCAGGCTTGCTGGCCGGGGTGGATGTTGGTGATGTCCGCTTCGGAAACCTGCACTTTAATGGTCATGGTGCCCAGTTGCGCCAGCTTGGCGATGGTCGGCGCGCTCTGCGCGGCGTTAACCGTCTGGCCCTGTTTGGTCACGATGGCGATCACCGTGCCATCCATTGGTGCCATGATGCGAGTATAGCTGAGATCGAGCTGCTTCTTGTCCACCTCAATTTGTGCCTGAATGACGCGCGCTTTTTGCGCCGTCAACTCAGCACGCGCGGTGCTCCACGCTTCTGCCGCTTCGTCAAAATCCTGGCGCGACACCAGATTGGCTTTGATCATTTGCTGCAAACGTTTGAACTGCGCATCCTGTCGGACTAAGGTCGCTTCGCGTGTCTCCAAATCGGCTTGCGCCACGCTAAGCGCGGCCTGCGCATTGCGTAAATCACTGCGCTGTGGCTGATCGTCAATTTCAGCGATCAGTTCGCCCTTACTGACGTTATCGCCCGCTTTGATATAGAGCTTTTTCACCTGCCCCGATACCTGTGCACCGACGTTGACGCGTTCGATTGCGTCCATTTTGCCCGTCGCAGCGATGACGTTCTCGATGTTGCCTTGACGCACAACGGCGGTGACCAGTGGGTTCGGTTTTGGTCGTGAACTGCTGTAGGCCCAGACCAGAATAATGATCGCCAAAATAACGATCGCGACCAAAAGCCGCTTTTTAGAGGTATTCAACATAAGCATCCCTTTAATGAAGCGAGAATAGTAATCACTAAATGCAACAAACAGGAGAAAATTCGTCGGGATTTCTGCATTAAGTTGGGTACGTTGAGAAAAAAATGAAAATTTTTCGAATAGAAATCGTCGTTGAGTTGTTTACCTCTAAACCACTCACTATTTGGGAAATGCTATGTCCGCTCCGGCCCGCCAAAACTCACGTCAACGCTATGACGCTTTCAGCATGACGCTGCACTGGATCACTGCGTTTAGCGTCATTTTTCTGTTTGCCTCGGCGCACATTTGGGAACAACTGGAAAAGGGCACACCGCTGCGCAAGGGTTTACAGGCGTGGCATATCTCTTTTGGCATTTTGCTGGCTTTGGTGATGATTGTGCGCCCACTGTGGCGTTTCTATTGCCAACGTCAGCCGCATTTGGCCGTGGCGCCAGCTGAAAGCAGCACGTCGATGCGCATCATCGCGCATGCCGTTCATGGCTCGTTGTACCTGTTGTTATTCACTCAGGTTGTATTGGGTTTTCTGTTTCGTTGGTCGCAACAGGAACCGTTTAATTTCTTTGGCCTGTTCGATATTCCAACCTTTATTCATGTCGACACCGCACTGCGTCACACGCTGGCGGGATTACACAATAACGTTGCCTGGCCGCTGATTAGCCTGACAGGCGCGCATGCGCTGGCGGCGTTACTCCATCACTACGTTCTGCGTGACAACGTGCTGCGCCGTATGCTGCCGTTGCGCGATTCGATGCCCCTCCGCGAGGATAAATGAATGATGAAGATGATGAATCAGGTTCGCTGGTTTGCCGTGCCGGTATTGCTGATGGTGTTACATGCACCGACTGCATTCGCCATGGGTGATGACGACAGTGACAAGAAAACCCCGGATTGTCCGAAAGGGCAAGTGTATGACAGTAAAACCAAATCCTGCGTGCCGGAAAAAACCAGCATGCTTAGTGATGAGGATAAGACGAATTACGCCTACCACCTGGCGAAAAAAGGCGAGTATCAAGCTGCGCTGACGTTACTGGATACGTTGCACAATCAGAACACCAAAGAGGCATGGAATTATCGCGGCTACGCCACACGTAAACTGGGCCGCACCGACGAAGGGATGCGTTACTATCAGAAATCGATCGCACTAGACCCCAAATATGCCAAAGTGCGTGAATATTTAGGTGAAGCCTGGATGATCAAAGGCCGTCCGGATCTGGCTAAAGAGCAGCTCACTATCATCAAATCGCTGTGCGGTGTGAAGTGTGAAGAGTATCAGGATTTGCACGCGGCCATTAATGGTCATCCTGAGTCCTGATGACCGCTGTTGACGGAGGATAGAAATATTACCAGCACTGAAGTCCGTCAACATCTGGCGGCGCATCTGACGCGTATGTGGCGTTACGCGATGGTGTTATCGCGTAATAAAGATGTGGCCGAAGAGTTAGTGCAGTCCACTTGTGTGCGGGCGCTGGAACGCAGCGCCCAGTACACACCGGGCACACGCATCGATCGCTGGCTGTTTACCGTGCTGCACTCCGTGTGGATCAACGAACTGCGCGCGCAGCGGGTGCGCATGGGGCAGGGATTCGTCGAGAGTGATGAATTGCTCGCTCCCGACCATCAGCAACACAATGAACAGCGCATGCAATATGCCAAAGTGATGCAACGGGTTGGGCAGTTGCCAGAGGCACAGCGCAACGCGGTATTTTTAGTTTATGTCGAGGGTTTTACCTATCAGGAAGCCGCCGACACGCTGGCCGTGCCGATTGGAACCATCATGAGCCGCCTCGCTGCGGCACGCACTACTTTAGCCAGCGCAGTGACAGCGCGGCCTGCGGTACAGGAGAAACGCTTGTGAATGCACCACGATTTACCTCGCCCTATGCCGACGAAGCTATCGTTGCCTGGCTGGATGGTGAAATGCGCGCGGAGGATGCGCAGGCGTTTGAAACCGAATTAAAGCGCAGTGAAACGTTGTCAGCACGGACGGCTGAGCTAATGAAAAGCAATCAACCTTTTGCGGATGCGTTCGCGCCAATGCTGGATGAGGCGCCGCTGGAGCGTATGGAGTCACGACTGGCGTACCTGCTGGACAACACGCCGTCCGCACCGATAAAAGAGGCTGTTCAGGTTAGCCGCCGTGCGTTGATCGCGGCATCAGTCAGTTTTCTGCTGGTGGGCAGCGGGATTGGGTTTTGGGCGCGACCGCGATTTGTGGCAACCAGTGAGCAGGGCGAAAGCGCGCACATTCGGGAACTTGAAGCGCAATACATGTCGCTCTATAGCCCAGAAACACTGGCCGATGTCGACAGCTCTCCACAAGTGCTGGCACGCTCATTACAACGTACCGCACGTGACCTCGATCTGCATTTAACGGCAGAGCAATTGACGCTTCCTGAAGCGAGCTTGAAAAGTGTGCGTATGTTGCGCTACGA
The DNA here is from genome assembly GCF_059731115.1 of Type-E symbiont of Plautia stali. Classification (NCBI taxonomy): domain Bacteria; kingdom Pseudomonadati; phylum Pseudomonadota; class Gammaproteobacteria; order Enterobacterales; family Enterobacteriaceae; species Type-E symbiont of Plautia stali. The sequence goes on along the minus strand of NZ_AP035907.1, from coordinate 623,506 downwards.
CGATTCACTGATCACTCAAATCGCCTGGAATCACAGCAATTACGGTCCGATGGCACTGTGTATTTCGCGGGAAGAGCATGCTCAGCAGAGTGCATTGGCGCAGGAAAAGCGGCACGGTATGAATCTGGTGTGGTGGCATCGCAGCGGATATCAGTACGTGTTGATTGGGCGCAATCCTGCTGATCAGTTAAAACGAGCGGCGCAGGTGTTGAGCGCCGCTCTGGTGTAATTTATCAGTGATCACTCATTATGCCCCTGGGATGCAGGATACAAAAATCGCAGGGGCGTATTGATAGGAAGTTCGCTTAAAGGATGCCCAACTGCTGTTTCAGTTGCGCAATCTCATCGCGCCATTGTGCCTGCAACGCCGGTTTTTGATGTTTGGGCTTACGCTCTCTATCTTCATCTAGCTTGCTTTCCAGATCACACAACGCCAGCAGCAGCGCATCTTCATCGTTGTACGATTCAGACGTCACGGACAGAACATTTACGGTCTCGCTGTCTGACGGTTGTTTGGCACTCAGTTGCTCAATCACCGGTTCAAAGTCATGCCACTCGCTCAGTTGCTGATCCTGAATCAGCCAGAAACGGTTACAGCTGCTGGCGATCAGATTGCGATCGTGCGACACCAGCAACACCGCGCCCTCGAACTGATTGAGGGCGGCTGCCAACTCCTCTTTGCCCAGCATATCCAAATGGTTGGTGGGCTCATCCAGCAGCAATAAGGAATAGCGCGCGAGTGTCAGCCCGACAAACAGCAGGCGTGAGCGTTCACCGCCACTCAGCGAGCCCACTAATTGCTGATGACGGAGATAAGGGAACCCCGCACCTATCAGAGCCATCTTTCGCTGGTCGTCACTTAGAGGGGCAAAATGTGCCAGTGCCTCGTTGAGGCTCTCCTCATCATGCAATTGCGTGAGGCTTTGATCGTAATAACCTAGCTTTGCACGCGGATGAAACAGTGTGGTGGTCTCACGCTGGTATTCCAGCCAGAGTTGGCGCAGCAGCGAAGATTTCCCGCTGCCGTTGCGGCCCACTATGGCGATGCGGTCGCCGCTTTTAACCTGCAGGCGGGGTAACGAAAACAACGCAGGCGCGTTCTCCGCTGGGCGAATGTGCATTTCAGTCAGCGCCAGCACCCGATCGGCATCCAGCGCTTCTCCCAGCAGTTGAAGGCGCCATAAGCTGCCTTCGGTCAAAGTGGTTTGTGCCTCTTTCAACCAACTGGCGCGTTTCTCCATTTGCTGCGCTTTACGCGACAGACCTTCGTTGTCGTAGGTACGTCCCCAAATTGCCAGCCGTTTGGCACTTTTTTCGACGCGCTCAATCTCATTCTGTTCTGCCTGATAACGTTGTGCATCGGTTTCATCCTGCTGGGCCAGCGCTTGTCGGGCCGCAGAGCAGGGCAGGCGGAAGAATTGCAGGGTTTGATCGCGCAGGATCCAGCTGCAATTGGTGACCTGATCCAGCAAGGTGCTGTCATGTGAGACCAGCACAAAGCTGCCTTTCCAATTTATCAGGAACTGTTCCAGCCAAAGCAGCGTTGGAAGATCCAGATGGTTGCTGGGTTCATCCAGTAACAGCAGGTCAGGCTGGAGAATAAGTGCACGCGCCAGCAGTAACCGCACATGTTGACCGCCACTCAACGTGGCTGCCGTTTGGGTACGCTGTTCAGCATCGAACCCCAGCGAAGAGAGTAGCGCTTCCGCTCGCCAGGCTTCACTGACCTGTTGCTGTTCTGGCAGACGCGCAATCACGCTTGTCAGCAGCGTGGCTTGCTGGAGCTCAGGGGGAAGATGTTGCTCAATTCGCGCCAGCAAACAGTGGTTGGCTAACGTAACGCTGCCCTGACTGCTTGCAAGTTCACCGCTGAGGATTTTTAGCAGGGTACTTTTTCCCGTGCCGTTATCACCGAGCAGCCCAATGCGATCACCTTTTTTGAGGCTGAAATTGATGTCGTGAAATAGGGTACCGAAGGCGTTATCAAAGCCGACAGCGTGTGCGGATAGTAATGTGCTCATGTGCTTACTCATAAGTTGCAGGCATGCGAACGCCTGACGTCAAAAACTGCTGACGACAACCCGGTAAGCCGGAGGAAGGGATGAGAATTTCAGTAGACTTCGCTCAGGCGGATTATCGCAGCACGAATGCAGAGATAGCTGAGCGCGGCCAATTACTATAAAAGTGTGAGTAAATAAACAATTCACACGATGGCATAGTAATCCTCCTTATTTATCAGTAGTGAGTAGGGTGGGTTGATGATAGTCACCTTGGCTGGCATTATCCACAGAATATTGCGATGTTGTGAAGCCACAGCCTTTATACGGACTTGATGTCACACATTCTCATTAATTCCCCACACTGAAGGATTCACGGATGAACAATACAACTTTACCTCTCGTACTCATTCCAGGATTTATGCTGGATGAAACACTTTGGGATGATTTTGTGTGCGCCTATCCAGATGACAGAACCTGTATCAGAGCCAGCTTGAGCCACGGCGAAAGCTTCACCGAATATGCTGACAATATCGTGGCAACCTTACCGCCGCGCTTTATTTTGGTCGGTTTCTCACTAGGAGGCTATGTGGCAAGAGCCATCGCCGAAGCCTTTCCCGAGCGTACTGCAGGAATGGTTTTGGTTGCCACTTCACTTCGTGAAGATCCTCCTGAACAACGTGAGTTACTGGATAAGGCATCACAAACGGCCTTAATGGGTGATTTTAATGGCTTTAGCCAGGCGGTGCTGAAGCCATCGTTACATTCCTCGCGACAGAATGATGCTCAACTAATTGATAAAATTCGTGTTATGGGGAAACATCTCGGTGCAAATGTTTTTCGAACACAAGCCATGCTTGATCGCAGTGGTGTCACGCAGCAACCGATTCGTTGCCCAATATTGGTCATTGCATCTGAAGGAGATGGCCTGCGCGGTCTTGAAGAGTCCCGAGAGATTGTCACTTTATTGGGGGGCGATATGGTAATTATCGGTGAAAGTGGTCATATGTTGCCCCTTGAGCAACCTGTTCGACTCACTTCTGTCATCGCCGATTGGCTTGAAAAACAGCACTTTGAATAAAAAAGTGCAGAGCTTATCTAAAGCTCCATTGAATGGTGATAACAAATACCGAGGGGATAATAATCCCCGATTCAATGCCGAAATAGGGTGTGAAATTATATTGAAAGCCATGATAAATATAGGGTGAGAATCCTATTCCGGTGGCCTTTTTAAAGTCGTGATAGGAACCGTGATCGCCACAATCCTTAAAGGCATCGAAAAAAAACTCACCGGTGTAGCCGTAGATACCTTTAAAGGTCCAGCCATCATCCCAGGTTTTCCAGTCTTTTCTCACCCCTAACGCAAGACAGCGATCGTCAAAGCTGTTTTTCATGGTGCCGACCAGTACGCTATAGGTGGAATCTTCGGACAATTTTCTTTCTACCGAAAAGAAATTATTCTCAAAATTTTCAGTATATTGCCCATGATTCCCGGTCAGATGATAAACGTAGGAACCCGTGTTGATGGAATATAGGTTAATTTCGCTCGCTGGGCACTGCAGCGAAATGAGTGTTAATATAATCAGTAAGCCCCATAATAATCTGAGATTTGTTCTGGGGGATTCTTCTGTTATTTCATTCATTTTTCCCTCACCACTGGCAATGCGATAATGAAAAAAAAAGCGAACAGCAGCCTGATGGGTTGACTCAATATGTTGATTGATAAGTCAGAATGATCAGAACTTTGAAATTTCAGATAAAGATATTTTATACTGATAAAAACATAGACGATGACGTATTTTAGCAGGTTTTTTGAAAGGGCAATATTGCGAAGAGAAGCGCATTATAAACATGACTGGTTATATGATTAATAAATAAGGGATTCGTTTAAATGAATCATTTATGTGCAGTTTTCACGGAATGATGTGTTCCTCATCCAATAAGGGGTAACCCGTGATAGGTTGCAAGCCTGCAAGTTATTGGTCATAAGCCGATTGAAGATTCTCCACCCCAACGCTGCAGCATAACCAGAATCTCACGCCCGGTTATGCTGAACTACACAAGAATGGAAAGTAGAATGACTTCATTCCTGAGTGCAGTTTTAACCTTGATCCACCCAGATGAGCTTATCCACATCAAACCCCAGCCTTTGCGCGATAGCCAGGTACTGTTTTTTCACTTGATTCGGAAGCTTCGGCTCTCGCGACAAGATCCATAAATAACCCCGATTTGGACCGCACACTAGCGCGTATTGATAATCATCATCCAATGCGATCACGTTATAGCCGCCATAGAACGGGCCAAAAAAGGAGACTTTAAGCGCTGCGGTATCCGATTTGCCGGTGAAATAGGCCTTGCCCTCACTCTCACTCCACTCTTTTTTCACCGGATCATATCCACGATTCAGCACGTTTATGCCGCCATCGTTGCGTTGAGTATAAGTGGCTGTGACATGATCTTTGCCGCGCTCAAAGCGGTGATCCAGGCGGGCGATTTCGTACCATTTGCCCAAATAGCGGTTGGCATCAAAAGGGCTGATAGGCGTGACACCTTTTGGTGGCGTCGGGGATTTACAGGCAACCAGCGTTAACGATAACGCGGCAACTGCGGCGATGGGCCATATTTTCATTACTGCTCCTTTATCGATCCTGATCCGTATTAAAGGGTATGTCAGCATGATTATAGGCCAGAAATATCGAGGCGGCCCTTAGGCCACCTGCTGCAGGGGATTATTTCTTCTCTTTATCTTCGTCAGCCGGAATCAGTGGCTCATCAATCGCAATAGAGGTGCCTGACTTTAACAACTGAATATCGAGTATCACGTAGGTCATGGTGGTGATAAACAAAGAAATCACGCTGCCAATCACGCCGCTGGTGGTAAAGGTGAAGTAGTTGTACATCACCACCCAGGTCACACAAATAAACAGGGCAAGCGCAACGTTAATGGCTGACTGTGAATAGTTGGTGGTGCGAGCGCCCATCTCATTGATTTGCTTATAGAGGTTGGTGCCAACGTATTTCTCCAGCACAAAAATGCCTTGATCCCAACTGCGCAGGCGTCGCGCGCTGCTGCGGGTGAAGAACAGGAATAACAACGAGACAAACAGACCGGAAAAGGCGATCAGCACGGGGACAGCTTCTAATGCATACACCAAACTTTTGTGGCTGGGTGCTTGTGCGGTGAGATCCAGCGTCAGCGAGGCGCCCAGGACGGCATAGAGGAAAATAAACAACGCTAAAAACACCGCATTGCGTTTCCAGTCGAGTTCCGCTTCGTGATTTTTCTGCTGCCGAGCGATGTCGAGGGCGTGTTGTAAACGCGTGTCGCTGGATTGGGTATCCACTTGTCCTATCTCTTCTCCGAGCAAACGGTGAATAAACGGCTGATCGGCCGAATCAATGGTGATGCGCATAACTATCCTGATGGCGTAACTATCGAGGTGCACAGTGTAACGCAATTTCGGCCGCAGGCAGGAATCTGCGAGACAACACGCAGTTTCAGTGCTGCAGTTGCTCATGATTTGCACATCATTTGTACACTTTACTCTGCGGTCACTGTCGGCCGTGTACAGCACGACGGAGGAATAGCCTATGTCGTACGTAGATGGTTTTGTCGTTGCGGTGCCTGAAGTTAATAAAGAGGATTACCGTGCCATGGCGGCCAAAGCAGCGCCGCTGTTTAAGGAGTTTGGTGCCACCCGCATCGTGGAATGCTGGGCAGATGATGTACCTGAAGGCAAGCTCACGGATTTTTATCGGTCGGTGAAAGCGGAAGAGGGAGAAACAGTGGTGTTCAGCTGGATTGAATATCCCTCACGTGAAGTGCGTGATGCGGCCAATCAGAAAATGATGTCCGATCCGCGGATGAAAGAGATGGGCGAAAACATGCCGTTTGATGGCAAAAGAATGATTTACGGCGGTTTCTCGATTCTACTCGAGGAGTAATGTGCAGGGCGCGTCGGCGCCCTGCACATTTCTGTCGCGGTCAGGCATGCGAGAGGTTACGGCCACTGCTGACACTGTATGACGGTTCGATAACCATCGTGATCTTGATACGTTTTTCCGTTTTGATCCCAATATGGGTTGAACGAATCAATCTGTACAAATCCCGCCAATACCATTTGCTGGCATGTTTGCTGCCACCGATCACGCTCGGGTAAATACAGCACCAACAGATGTTCTGATGACGGTGAAGGGATGACCGGATGCGAAGTGCATTGTGTATTGGCGTTGCTAAATCGTCATGAATTAACGCTATTTTTTCGTAATTCTAAACGGGATGGAGAGCATGATGAGCTATGTCAGTGAGATGAGAACCTTAGTTGGACATCGTATGTTGCTGCTTGCGGGAGCGAACGTCATCATCCTTGACGATAAGCAACGTATTTTACTACAGCAGCGATTAGACGGAAGCTGGGGACTACCCGGTGGGTTGATGGAACCGGGTGAAAGCCTCGAACAAACCGCTGTGCGTGAAGTGAAAGAAGAGACGAACATTGATATCGATGAACTTCATTTTTTGAAAGTCTTTTCTGGCAAAGAATTTACTTTTACGCTTAACAATAACGATGAAATCAATGTTGTCACCGCCCTTTACTGGTCAAAAAAATGGCATGGTAATTTAATAAATGATAAAAGTGAGGGGTTGTCATTGGCATTCTTCACCACTGATGATATGCCCGATAATATGAGCGAAGAGTATCAGCTCTACCTTCGTTACTTTGTATCAAAATAAATCGTCATCAGATTGGATTACGTGGCCATGCTCAGTACAACAAACGCCACGTCAACAAGGAGTTAGCATGCTGGATATCATCCATTTCCCCCTGTTCCTCATTTCGGTATTCCTGCTGTGTATCACGCCGGGGCCGGACCTCGCTTATGTGATCGGGCAAAGCGTGGCCAATGGGCGACGCAGCGGCGTGATATCTGCGAGCGGTGTGGCGCTCGGCAGCTGTACTCATGCGTTGGCCAGTGCAATAGGCTTAACGGCGTTAATTACCGCCTCGCCGATGTTATTCACAGCGATTAAATATATCGGGGCTGCTTATCTTATTTATTTAGGTGGCAAGATGGTGTGGGAAACGTTTATTGCCAAACCTCAGGGATGTCGCTCACAGACTCAGGTGCCACGCTCCAATACACGTAATCTTTTAGTACGCGGTTTTATTACCTCTATCACTAATCCCAAAGTGTTATTGTTTTTCATTTCGTTCTTCCCACAATTCGTCGTGGTAGAGGGTAACTATCATGCGAGTTCCTTCCTGCTGCTGGGACTAACATACGCGGTGATTGGGTTGATCACTGATGTGACGTTTGCCCTGCTGGCGGGCGGTGCTGCGAGTGCAGTATCGCGCAACATTACGCTGCAAAAGCTGCTGGATCGTATCGTCGGTATGACATTTATTGGCCTGGGAATTCGCCTGGCCCTGACCCGACGTTAAAAATGCAGAAGAGACAGCAAGTCTGATGATTGGCGATAGCGACCTAATCGGGTAACGTGAAGTGTCTTACGTTACCTACAAAATAATGACCGCACGCTAAGTTGCAGGAGAGCCCGTTCATGGCAGTTAATCCCAATATCATCGGTATCATCAGCGATGAATTCACCAACCCTAATACCGTCACGCTGCTGAATGAAATGACGCGCCAGTTGAATGCGCGTAGTTTAGTGACGCTGTTGCTGAATGTCGATTCGCCCGAAAACTATCAACGTATGTTGCAGAATGCTGCATCATTGCCGCTGGCGGGGTTAGTGTTTCTGACTTCCCAGTTTGATGATGAATTGCATATCGCAGCTAACATTTTGCCTGGCGTGGCGACAGTGCACCTAAGCCAAAGTCGTGAGGCTAATGCTAAGGTCGTTATGGCCGATGGTTTCGATGCGGGTGCCGAGATGGGGTTATTGTTACTGTCTCAAGGACATCAACGCTTTGGCTTTATGCACAGTCAGCAGCAGGCCGATCCCTCGCGTCAAATGGCAGGCCTGGTGTCCAGCCTTGAGGCAGAACATAAAACGCTGAACATTCAGCTGGTGGCCGGGGCTAACGATCGAGAACTGGCTTATCAGACCATGATGGCCTACCTGAAGAAAACCCGTGCAGCGGAGCGCATTAATGCACTGTTCTGCGAAAGCGATGTGCTGGCCTTTGGTGCATTGCAGGCAGTGCGCGATTTTGGCCAGGGCGCACACGTGGCAGTCGTAGGTTTTGATGATGTGGATGAAGCCCGCGCCTCAACCTGGCATCTGACCAGTTGGGCACAGCGTCGTGACTTGCTGGTCAACGAAGCACTGAATCGTTTACTGGAAAACCGTGCTGATACAGGCAACGCCTGGCAGCAAGGTGAGTTGCAGGTGCGTCACTCCCATCACGGCAAATATGTGCCGGGTGAAATGTCGCAGTGTGGTTGTGCGATTCGACACTAATTTTATTGGGTCGCCAGGCCGGCGACCCGCTGCAATCAATTCTCTAAACGCCCGACCAGGCTAGCAGAACCCAGCGCGTGACCTTTCAATTTTGCGACTAACTCAGTGTGACTGAGTCCTGCGGGTAAAGTGCCGTTCGCAAGGTCGGTCGCCACCAGCACAAAGTTGTAGTGGTGATAGCCCGCGCCTGTGGGTGGACAAGGGCCATAATAGTTTTGCGTGCCGGGCGTATTGGTGCCATAGCTAAAATTTCCCCCTTTGCTTAACTCACCCTGTTGGAATTTATTACGCGTAGCATCAATGTTGTACGCCAGCATATGCGTCACCCCCAAGCCTTTGGCGCCAGCCGGATCGGTCAGCAGTAGCACATAACTCTGGGTGCCCACGGGCGGATTGGCCCAGCTAAGCGCGGGCGACAGGTTTTTGCCGCTGCAGGAGAGATTGTTCTTATCATTGCCACCCAATGCTTTCTTCATCACGCCATTATCGGCGAAGTCTGCTGACTTAAGCGAAAACGCCGCCGCATGGGCAAACAGTGGCAGGCTGCTTAAGCAGAGTAGGGTCATTAACTTCTTCATTATTGCTCCTCAACAAGGACGGGTTGTGCGTGCGACAGTCGATCCCACGCGTGAAAATTAGCGCTGGGCTAGTGCCGTTGGCTGACGCGCCGAATAGAGCACAACGATGGCGGAAAACAGGGCAAATGCGGCAGCACACAACAACATGCTGGCAAATCCATCGGCGTAGCTGGTAATGATGAGTGGTTGTAAAGAGACCTGATGAACGGCGTCATACATCGCCAGTGCATGGCGGAAATCGCCGGCGATAACCTGCGCGCTAAAACCGGGTTGAAGGGGCAACGGCGCGTGTAGCATCGCTGATTGTAATTGCCACTGTGTGCTGGCCGCCAGAATCGCGCCCAGCGTGGCAAATCCTAACAAAATGCCGGAAAAACGGGCTGTTGTGCTGATACCCGATGCCATTCCTGCCTGCTGCGGCGGTACGGTTGCCATAATCGCCTTTTGGGTTTCGCCATTGAGCAGCCCACCGCCACTGCCGAGTAGGGCCATACCCGCCAGGGTCAGCAGCAAATGGTGTTGGTACACGGCAGTCGCAATCATCATGTTGCCAAAGGAGACGGTGACCAGGCCAAGAGCCAGTAAAGTGGCGGCATGCAGGCGTTTGCCGAGCCAGCGCGCCACAACAGGAAACAGCAGCATTGCCAAAGCGAAAGGCAGCATACCCGCTCCGGCCATTAACGGCGTCATTCCCTCAACATTCTGTAATAACAGCGGCAGTAATGAGGTCATAACTTGCGCGGTGGCAGCGTAAGCAAACATCGCTAATACTGCGCCAATAAAGGGGAACGAGCGGAAAAGTTGCAGATTCAACATCGGCCTGCTTTTGCCACTTTCCACACGGATAAACAGGCCAAACCACAACGCGCCGAGACACAATCTGCCCACCACTTCACGGCTCAACCAGCCATGTTGCGGCGCTAATATTAATGCCCAGGTCAAACAGAACATGCCTGCGATAAACAGCGCGATCCCAGGTAAATCGAGTTTACCCGCGTGTTCATGCCTGGATTCCTCAATGTGGCGAGTGACGGCCAGCATCAGCAGGGCACAAATAGGAATATTGACAAAAAATGTCCAGCGCCAGCCAAGCAACGTACTGATCATGCCACCGGCCAACGGTGCCAGCACCATGGTTAATCCCATCACACCGCCCCAAATCGCCCATGCCCGGTTACGTGCCTGACTATCGCGAAAGCTGTGCGCGATAATTGCCAGTGCTGGCGCCAGCAGAAATGCGGAGCCAATACCCTGAACCGCACGGGCAATATTGAGTGCCAAAACGCTGGTCGCCATGCCACAGGCGAGTGAGGCCAGTGCAAACAGTAAAATGCCGCCGAGAAAGAGTCGGCGTCGGCCAAATTTGTCTGCCAGCGACCCTGCCGGCAAAAGGAGTGAGGAAAAGCTCAGCACGTAAGCGCCAATGACCCATTCCATGTCTGCAAAAGAAGCATGCAGACCTTTAGCGATGGTTGGCAACATAACGCCGACGATATTGGTGTCGATTACCGTCAATGCGCACCCGGTTGAGGCTACGAGTAAAACACGATTCAGATGGCGATGGTCGAGCGCGATGGTAGCAGTGGACATCTTTTCTCCCGTGAGCAAGGTAGTGAATGCTTTACAGCTTGAATCCATCACGGAAGTCATTCAATAAACAGTACTGGAGTTATTGTTAGGCAAAAACTAACAACATTTATATTGCTGGTGTTTCCGTTTCAGGTAATGATCGACATTTTCATCACACAAGATAAGTAGGAGGTCAAACGTGGAATTACGCCATCTACGCTATTTTCTGGAACTGGCAAAAACGCTGCATTATGGCGTGGCGGCTGAGAATCTTAATATATCCACGCCGACGCTGTCGGTGCAGATTAATCAATTGGAAGAAGAATTAGGTGCGCCATTATTTTATCGTACTCAACGTAAAGTCGAGTTGACGCAGATTGGAGAAATTTTCCAACAGGAAGCGCGCGAGACTCTACAACATGCCGAGCAGGCCAAATCCCGAGTACGTAGTGCCGCTCGCGGCGAACGCGGTTATATCCGCGTGGGCTATGTGGCATCCGCACTATTATCAGGCATTTTAACCCGGTTATTGACGAGCTTTAGCGCCAGCGCACCTGATATCTCAATCAATGCACGTGAATCAGTCATGGATACACTGGCCACTCAGGTCAGTGAACGTACTATTGATGTTGCCTTTGTGCGCGGTCCTGTGCCGTTACCTGCCGATGTCGGATACATTGAAGTCGAGCAAGATCACTTCGCACTGGCACTGCCGGATAACCACCCGCTGGTTGCGCAGGAACAACCCATCGAACCTGCGCAACTTAAAGGGGAAAACTTTATTTTGCCCGAACAAGTGTCTGGCACCGTGACCTTTGCACAGCGTGGTGGGTTTATTCTTAGTCGTAGCTGGTCGGCGGGCAGTTTAAATGAAGTGCTGGCCAATGTCGCATTAGGTAATGGTGTCGCGGTAATACCGGCTATTCTGGTGACTCAATTAAAATTAACCGGTATCACTTATCGCGAAATACCCGGAGCCGTTATTCCTTCATCCATTTGGTTCTTATATCGTAAACGTGAACGTACTCCCGCAGTGAATAAGCTGGTGCGCATGATTGAACGAAGCACCTGACTATTTTATTTGCAACGTCGCAACGCGATCTTTCAATGCGCGTTCAATCGCCTTGCGGTGATAGGGTGACATTTTGCGCCACTCCTGTGCCTCTTTACGCGTACGGCCACAGGCGCGGCACCAGCCATTTTTTCCCTCAAAAATACAGACATCAGTACAAGGCGATTTTACAGAAATGGAAATAATTCCTTATTGGGTGAGGCCACTGTAGCCATGGAACATCATATAGACGCCCACGATGGCAATCAGGGCACTAGAGAAGTAAGGTGCGCGGCGTGCAATATCGGCGAAACCTCTCCATCGACGTGATACATGCCGAACACTTAGCGCCGCACCTACGCCGACGGTCACCAGCGTAAGCGCCAGGCCGATGCTGAAGCAGACCACCAGCGCCGCACCAAGACTAAACTGCTTCACCTGCAGGCAGAGAAGGAGGACCGTGATCGCTGCGGGACAGGGAATTAATCCCCCCGTCAGGCCGAAGAGAAGAATTTGCAGATTGCTGATTTCACGGCCATCAAAGCGTCGGCGTATGTCTTCCGCGTGCGCGCGCTCGTGTGCATCCTGATATTCCTGAGAACCTTCCGCGAACCTGGCCAATTCGCCATGATGTCCGTGTTCATGATGATGCCCGTGCCCATGATGATGTTCATGCTCATGATGATGCCCATGCTCATGATGATGCCCATGCTCATGATGATGCTCATGTTCATGATGATGCCCGTGCTCATGATGATGATCCTGCGTATGTTCATGATCGTGGTGCTGATGCCACGCTTGTGCTTCAGACCAGGTACGCCAGAACATCCAGGCAGCTGTTGCAATGATAATGAGGCCTGAAATCAGCTGCAGCCAGGGTTCGGCAGCTTCGGCAGTAAACTGCCGACTGATATACATTCCGCCCATCGCAATCAGCCATACCACCGCAGTGTGGGAAAAAGTGGCTGCCAGACCCAGCATCACCGCCTGGCGAACACTGCCACGGATGGCGACGATAAATGCCGCCATCATCGTCTTAGAGTGACCCGGCTCCAGGCCGTGCAACGCCCCAAGCAAGATGGCGCTGGGGATAAACAGCAACGCGCTAGACGTGCCCTGACTCAGCAGGGCAGCGAAATCATTCATGGTGTGCATCTCGTGTCGTGATAAGTTGAAAGCGGCATTGCAGTGCCGTAAAATCAAAAAATTCAAAGAAAATATACTATACCCCAGTATACATTAAGATCAACAGGAGCCGAGAATGGGCCATACACTCAAGCATCAGAAAAGCCTGTTAACCCGCGTACGTCGTATTAAAGGGCAGGCAGCTTCGCTCGAGACCGCATTAGAATCGGGTGAGGAGTGCCTAAAAGTGTTGCAGCAGGTAGCAGCGGTACGCGGGGCAGTTAATGGTCTAATGGCAGAACTGCTGGAGGGGCATATCAGAGAGCACCTGATGAATGAATCTGCCACCGAAGCGGAGCGCGCTCAGGATTTGGAAGAGATTGTCAGCGTTATTCGTTCATATCTGAAGTAGGAGCAAACCATGCTGTGGCTCATCGTAAAATACGCCATCACGGCGGGCATGGTGGTGCTGATTTCTGAAGTGGCGAAACGCAGTGACCGTCTCGGAGGGTTGATTGCGGCGCTGCCATTAGTGACGATATTGGTGCTGATCTGGATGAAGCTGGAAGGTCAGAGCCAGGCAAAGATCGCCAGCCACGCCTGGTATACCTTCTGGTACGTGGTGCCAACCCTGCCGATGTTTGTCGCCTTTCCATTTCTCTATCAGCGCTGGGGATTTTGGCCCACGCTGGTGGCGAGTTGCCTGTTAACTATCGTGCTTTTTGTCCTGTGGGCAACGTTGCTAAAGCGCTTTGGCATACAATTGATGTAGTCTGATTTTTTATGCCTGCACCCGTTTTCTTTACCCCTTTTTTATCTCGCGCTTGATGAATGAGGAGGGAGAATCCAGCACACAGGTTTATCAAAGTATTTTACTGGGTGCGGGATTCAGCGGGCGCGCGCGGTACTGAGGTCAGGGCGCGATATTGACCGCGCCCAAACATTCAAATAAGCGCGTCAGCCGTAGCCGCCAGTTGGGCAAACGGACCCGATAGCGTTTGGTTATGATGGGCAATGATCTGGGATGCACTCATCTGCCCGTTGTCTGTCGTGCTATGTGCATCGCTCATTAATACCACGCGAAAGCCTAAGTCTGCCGCTGCCCGGCAAGTCGTATCCACGCAATATTCTGTTTTCATACCACAAATCACCAACTCTTCAACTCCGGCGAGTTGTAGCGAAGCCAGGAGCGTCGTGCCACGGAAACAGTTGGGGTAGCGTTTCACAAACACACCATCCAACTCGGTATCTATCGCCAACTGTGGAATAAGCTGCGTGAGCGGACTGCTCTCGGCAAGAGGTGTTCCCTCAGGCCCGGTATGGCGAGCAGCAAAGATCGGAGCTTTTGCGTCGCGTGCACGGGCAATCAACGTGTTGATATTGTTCAGCAAAGTTTCTGCGGCAAATGGCTGCTGCGGCGCAAAAAACAAGCCGTGCTGCATATCGACAATCAATAGCGCTTTTTTACTTGAGGATGGCATGGTGTGTCTCCTTTCACTGGGTGATGAACGGAGACAATCCCCGTCCATTGGCTGACGGGGTGAGGATTCTGTACGCTTACGTTTTTGCTACAGATACACTCACGCCGCCGACGAATGCGGTGGTGGTTGTCACTGTGGTCAACGGAATGAACCAAGACATCATCGGCTCGCGGCAGATTGGGGAATAAATCTGACGTTAGCACAACATCGTACAAAATCCCTGCGGTTTTTTTTCTGCTGAGAGGAAAAGGCGCTAAAGTAGAGGGCAGTGTGTATCTGCGGAGAAACGACGTTGGTAAAGCCCGTCCACTTGTCACGCGTTCTGCATAGCCCCATGGCGGGTACAGAGGCCATGGCGCTGCAGAGCGAACATACCTTTCCGCGCCATTCCCATGATCACTTCGGGATTGGTGTCATCTCGCAAGGTGCACAGCGCTCATGGAGCCTGCTGGGGCAGATAGAGGCCGGTCCTGGAGATGTGATTATTGTCAATCCGGGAGAAGTGCACGATGGTATGCCGCTAAAGGGCGCGCGTAGCTGGCAGATGGTCTATCTGGAACCTGAACTGTTGTGGCAGGAGTTACGGATGGAGAGGAGTGATGCCGATGCAGTGCTCAAGCCGTTAGTCAGAGACAACTCTCTGAGCCATCGTCTGTTTCAGCTATTTTTCGCCCTAAATCAGACCAAGGTTGAACCGGGTTTTCTGGAAGAGACGTTATTACAATGCTTAATGCACCTCTGTCATCACCACCTTCTGACCTTGGCTTTCCCGCCCAACATGACACCCACGATACAAAGGGCAAAGCAATATTTAGATGATGCTCCATCACGTCAGACGAGCCTGAGTGAATTGGCAACGTTGTGTGGGCTAAGTCGATTCCAACTTTTGCGCAGTTTTGCTCGTGAAGTTGGAATGACGCCCCATGCCTATCTCATGCAGTTGCGCGTCCGTAATGCAAGACAATGGCTGGCAAAAGGGAATAGTGTGGCTGATGCCGCTGTTATGAGTGGTTTTGCCGATCAAAGCCACCTCACGCGTGCATTCTCGCGCCAAATGGGTATCACGCCGGCACGCTATCAAAAAGCCATTCAGCTGTAATCCTCTGCAATTTTGTTCAAGACGCTGGCATTTCGTGAATTGATACTCAGGCGATACATTCGACTGAGGGATTAAAAATGCACGCTGGAATAGAGTTTTATGTCACTACTTTGGTGGTGGTGATGTCACCGGGCCCTGGGGCTATGTTAACTATCGCCAGCGGTCTGAATCGAGGAATGCGTGTCAGTTTTATTACGGCTTTAGGGTGCACGCTCGGTATTGTGCCGCATCTACTCGCTGCATTGCTGGGATTAGCCGTTATTTTTCATACCAGTGACTTCGCATTCAACATGTTGAAGCTAATCGGCGTTGGCTACCTGCTCTACATGGCGTGGATGGCGCTACGTGAGCGGACGTCACTGACCACGGAGGTGGAGAGTAAAAAATCCGCATTGCGTATTATTAACCATGCTCTGTTACTCAATCTCTTTAACCCTAAGTTATCGCTGTTTTTTCTGGCTTTTTTACCGCAATTTATCGCTTCAGAGAGTTCGACGCCGACACAAGATATGTTAGTACTTAGTGCTATTTTTATGTTGCTCACGCTTTTCATCTTTATGTTGTATGGCGCTTTTGCCGCGCTGATGAGGCGTCGGGTGCTCGAAAAACCGCGCGTGATGCGCTTTTTGAACCGAATCTTTGCGTTGAGCTTTGTTTGCCTGGGCATCAAATTGCTCATCAGTTCGCGATAACCCATTTATAAAGGAGAAATCTTGATGGAATTTGACTCTATTGATGCAGTCAGGGAAGAAATTGATCAAGTGGATCAACAACTGGTGGCACTGATTGCCCGGCGTGGAGAGTGTGTTAAGGCCGCTGCACAGTTTAAACAAGACCGCGCCGCAGTACGCGCTCCCGATCGTGTCCAACAGGTGATTGATAAAGTGAGAGGTCAGGCAAAAGCGCAGGGGTTATCTGAGGAAATTATTGAGCAGGTTTACCGTGCGATGATTACGGCTTTTATCGATTATGAGCTGCAACAGCATGGTGAATTGAAAGCGTAGTGAAGCGTCCGACAAAAAAGGGCTGCAATGGGTTAAAATTGCAGCCTTAAGTTATGAAAATTTCATTAACAAGAGGGTGCCTTGAGGCCCCGATTTCAATGCTGTGTGTCTTTGCCCGTATTATCGCGGTTGCGAAAAATGTGTGTGACGTTATTGGTATCTTTGAGTGCCATGCTTTGCTGAGTAGCGGATTGCATGTTGTTCAGAACTTCTGCCATCGCTCGGCTAAGTGCTTTTTGGCGGCCAGAATCGGGCTCAATGGACGCCATCAAACGAAGCTTATCGAGCAGGGCGCTGTTCGTCACCGGCCCCTTTTTTTTCAGCAGCTGCAGTACGGCATCGCCCATGACGATATCAGTTAATCGTTCATCTTTACTTCTGTTCATACACGTTCTCTGGTTACCGCAACAGACCTGCGACAGGTAACAAAGTGGATTCAGTCTAACGTGAAATAACCTATGAGGCGGAAGCCACTTTGTTCGATGTCAGATCGGTGCGTAAGTTCTCAGGATCATCGCTCGGAGGTAAACATCAGGCCAATTAACTGTTGGTAGTGCAACTCTTCTTCCGGGCTGTTTGCCTGTTCCAGTCGGCAAATCAGCTTGGTGCAGATCGTTTTGCGACTCAGTGAACGGCCTGAGCGCAGTATTTCTCCAACGATTTTACCCAGGATTTCCTGCTGAGAAGGCAGGGAAGCCTCATTAAAATAACGCGTAATCGCATCCGACGTTGATAGCAGGTTTCTACCCTGACGCATGGTTCCATCCTCCAGGTTAACTAATGAGCACCAGGCCCACTAAAGTTATACAAAGAAAAGCCTGTTGTACAGGAATAAGGTTATCCATCAGGGGAGCTGTTTTTGCAAAAAGTGCTAGTCTATTAATTACAAATGCTTATGTAAAAGCACTCTTTTCGGGGCATTTAAACTTGATGTCTGGGCTAATAAGAGAGAGGTTGAGTTAACCTATGGTACTTAGTACTATAGATATTGCATGTGTGGACAAGGAGCGTCCTTATCGAATCACAGTCAGGAGACACCATGGCAATTTATGTTTTAAAACCATTCGACAGAAATACCAAAGCTGATGGGATTGACGACGGCAAGCTATGCATTGCAGCGTTAGAAGTTATCGCGGGTCGATATGAAGCTAATTTAGGCGGTGGGGTATATAAGAAACGCATTCCCTTAACCAAAGGTAAAAGTAGTGGTGCCAGAGCTGTCATTGCTTTCAAAATTGATAAGCACCTCTTCTTTGTAAATGGGTATGCAAAGTCAGCAGTCAAAAGCACAATACGAGAAATGACCGAAACTGAACTGCTACTTTATAAGCAAGTTGCCAAAGAGTTATTCAATCTCACCAGTGAACAAGCAAGACGAGCGATTAGGGCGGGGAAAATGCGAGAGGTGCAGTGTGATGGTTAATTACCTTAAGGATCTTCAGGAAATCGCACATGATTTCAATGAAATTGGCGTTATCTCAGATGATCTTAAAGAAAAAATTGACTCCAGGGTAAGATTGCGCGAGTTGCGAGCGACACTGCCTGTTCTGCCTATGATGTCGGGCCAGGCTATTAGAGAATTGCGTGAGCGCTTGGGCTTAAGTCAAGCAATGCTGGCGGCTTGCGTTGGAATGTCAGTCGCAACGGTAATCAAATGGGAACGTGAAGAGAAAAAACCTAACGGCGCGGCGCTGCGTTTGCTCAATATTATTGATCGTAAAGGTTTGAGTGTTCTTCAGTAATACT
Organism: Type-E symbiont of Plautia stali; assembly: GCF_059731115.1. Classification (NCBI taxonomy): domain Bacteria; kingdom Pseudomonadati; phylum Pseudomonadota; class Gammaproteobacteria; order Enterobacterales; family Enterobacteriaceae; species Type-E symbiont of Plautia stali. The sequence goes on along the minus strand of NZ_AP035907.1, from coordinate 605,429 downwards.
AAAGCCCCTAAATTGGGGCTTTAAATTCAATGTTAATCATTTGATCCCGCCAATATTTTAATTGCTATTACATTCCTGCAAAGGTCACTAATCACCATCTGTTGAACGTGTCAGCGTTTCCCACGCCTCGATCTCTGCATTCAACGCCACAAGTTTATCCTTCACCAGCTTTAATGCATCGCTGCCGAGCAGCAAATGCGCAGGTGGGATATCGCTTTCAATAATAGCCAGCATCGCGCGGGCGGCTTTCTGTGGGTCACCAAGCTGCTTACCACTTTTCTCCTCTCGTGCCTGTCGAATAGGATCGAAGAGCGCGTCATAATCACTGATGCTGCGTGCGCTGCGCACCATGGAGCGGCCAGCCCAATCAGTACGGAATGAACCGGGGGCAACGGCCGTTACATGAATATTAAATGCGGCGAGTTCTTTGCTAAGAGTTTCTGAGATTCCTTCCAGCGCAAACTTACTCCCACAGTAATAACTAATGCCCGGCATGGTGATAAATCCGCCCATCGACGTGATGTTAAGGATATGCCCGCGACGCCGTTGGCGCATGAAGGGCAATACGGCTTTGATCATCGCCACGGCACCAAATACATTAACGTCAAATTGGTGGCGCATCTCCTCCAGCGAGGACTCCTCCATAATCCCTTCGTGTCCATAACCCGCGTTATTGACCAAAACATCAATTGGACCCTGATCAGCTTCAATGTCGGCTATAAGGTCATCAATAACAGCGAAATGAGTGACATCGAGTTCAAACGCCAGCGCATTTTGCGGATGGAGTTGTTCAAATGCCAATTTAGCTTCTACATTTCGCACCGTCCCGATCACGCGATAACCTTTGGCTAAGGCCTCCAGCGCCAGCGCACGACCGAAACCGCTGCTTACACCAGTAATCAAAAGTGTTTTAGAGGTAGACATCGTTTTTCTCCCTACATGAATGATGCATGCATAATATTCTCTGGAGGTCAGCGCTATAAGGCCGTATCTTCTGCTTTTATTGCCTAATCTTATGAGTGAGGAGGAGTGGTGGTAGATTCAGAGGTACAACAACGTACGGTGGAATTGCTTAAATCGCTCGCGCCGCATGAGGGCTACAACCTGACGGCACTTTCTGATGTGCGTATTTTGCGTTCAGATCGCCCACTAGCGCGCACGCCGGTGCTTTACGATCCCGGCATTGTGATTGTCTGCCAGGGCACTAAGCGTGGTTTCTTTGGCGATCAAATCTACCTCTACGATGAGCAACATTATCTGGCGGTTTCTGTGCCAGTTCCCTTTACCATGGAAACCGCGGCGAGCGCAGAACACCCGTTGCTGGCGATCTACATGCATCTTGATTTCAGTGTGGCGACAGCATTGTTGCTGGAACTAGAGCAACAGCAAGTGCCTTTCACGGCGAAAGCGGCGCAGAGCATGATGTCGAGTCCCATGGATCAGCCGCTCCGTGATTCAGTGCTACGTTTCCTGACGGCCCTGAGTCATCCTTTGGATGCACAGATCCTCGGCCCCGCACTGGTGCGTGAACTCTATTATCGTGTGTTAACGGGTGCACAAGGTCAGGCACTGCGTGCCGCGCTGACGTTGCAGGGGCAATTCGGCAAGGTGGGTAAAGCGCTGCGCCATATTCATGCCTGCTATGCCCAGACGCTCAATCTGGCGCAGTTGGCGGGTGAAGCAGGCATGAGCGTGCCAACCTTCAGCGCGCATTTTAAAACCATCACCCAGCAGTCACCGATGCAATACGTGAAATCGGTACGCTTACATCAGGCGCGAATGCTGATGGTGCGTCAGGAGATGACGGCGGCCTCGGCGAGCCTTGCGGTGGGTTATGAAAGCGCATCCCAATTTAACCGGGAATTCAAACGTCTGTTCGGGCTGCCACCGGCGGAGGAGATCAAGCGCATGCAGCGCAACTTCGCGGTGGCGCCTGCACAGCAGGCTTCTGCATATGTCTCTTCGCATTAGGGCTCACACAGTGGTTTTAAGCACCATTACCGCATAACAACAAATGTCATCAGTCGCATTGGTAAACACGCAATCCGTGGGATCGCCCAATTCCAGGCAATCACCGACGTTCATTTCAAACAGATTGTCGCCCTCCTGAAAGCGCAAAGTGCCTTCCAGCACCCAGATCAACTGACGACGTGAAAGGTAGGAAATCGCTGGCATTGGCACGTCAGTGTGCGGAGGGAGCTCTACACTCACGACATCCAACGGGATATCGCCAGGTGAAATATGGCGGCGAATGTAGCCGGTTTCTGGGTCTTGCCACACCGGTTGCTGTGCATGACGCAGCAACGTCCCGGGTTGAACTTCCGTGAGGGCGATGAGCTGCGACATGCTCATAGCAAACGAGCCGGCGAGGCGAGCGAGAGACGTCGCAGTTGGGCTGCTCTCACCCCGTTCTATTTTATGGATCATCGCCCGTGAAACACCGGACTGTTCTGCCAGGTCGGTTAAAGACCAGCCGCGCTTCTCACGTTCGATTTTAATGTTCTGACCAATGCGCGCATTGATGTCATCTTCTTTACTGGACAATTCATCTAACATAATGGATAACTACAATAGTAAACGAAACATCCACTATAGTGACGAGGCGGAAATCATGCAAATACGAGCAGCAGAAGAGGGCGATGCCGGGGCGATCGCGGACATCTACAACGACGCACTACTCAACACCACCGCGATTTGGAATGAGAATACCGTGGATATTGCTAACCGCATCCAGTGGATGGCCACACGGCAGGCTGCGGGGTTTCCGGTACTGGTAGCGGTTAATGAACATGGCGTGATCGGTTATGCCTCCTATGGTGACTGGCGCCCCTGGGATGGATATCGTCATACCGTGGAACATTCAATCTATGTTCATAAAAACGGGCGCGGCCAAGGGGTGGGCGGCATGCTGATGACCGCCTTGATTGAGCGGGCGCGCGAGCAGGGCAAACATATGATGATTGCCGGGATTGAGTCAGAGAACAGCGCTTCAATCGCGTTGCACAAGAAGCTGGGTTTCAGTGATGGCGGCAGATTAAATCAGGTAGGCTGCAAATTTGGCCGATGGCTCGACCTGACCTTTTTGCAGCTTCAGCTTGATGCAAGGCCGCAGCCTTAACTTAGTGTTTCTGCAAAACGTATTCACTGGGTAAGCTGTCGATATCCTGCATGATCCGCGATACATGCTTGCGCATGCGATTACGTGCTAAGGCGGCGCCTTTTATCCCATCGAACGTTCAGCCAGTCGCCACGCTTTTGGCGACATCCCCGTCTCGCGTTTAAAGGCATGGCTGAAGGCACTTTCTGAAGTGTAACCCAGCGACTGCGCCACCACGGCCACCTGATCGCACTCCTCACGTAAGGCGCGTTCGGCTAATCGCATGCGCCATTGTGTCAGATAGGCAACCGGTGTCACACCCGCAACAGTACGAAACTGCTGAGCAAAGGTGGTGCGTGACATGGCGCAGGCTTTTGCCAACTCTTCCAGATGCCAATTTCTTGCCGGATCGCCATGCATCAGTTGCAGCGCAGGCGCGAGACGTGCATCGCCAAGGGCTCGCAGCCAACTGGCGGGGAGTGCATCACAGGTTTGCAGATGAGCACGCAAAATCTGAATAAACAGCAGTTGCGCCAACTGTGACGAGGCCAGTTGCGAACCCGGCTGTGTGGTACGACGCTCTTGTACTAAGTGATCCAGTAACCAACGGAACGAGGCCGCTTGCGGTGAGGCGGCAGGGACATGAATCCATGGCGGCAAAACGTGCGTCAATAAACGGCCACTGGTGGGATTCAGCAGGACATGCCCACCGATATGCGCAAAATCATCCCCTTCACCAATGGGGGCATGAGGTTTTCCGGCACCGAAAAACACACTCATGGCATCAACCGGCTCTACGCCGGGCTCGCTGGACAGCACAAAGGCGCGTTTTGCACTCAGTAAACCAACATCGCCGGTTGAGAACAGAATTGGCCTGGCGTCGTCGTCAAACTGAACCCAGCATTGTCCTTTCAGAACGGCGAAAAACTTAATCTTCTCGGGCGCAGGGAAACGTAACGCCCAGCGGCCGCCCGCGCTAAAGCCTCCTGTCACCAGGGATTCCGCGTGGACGAATTTCAGGATGTCAGAAAAAGGGTCGTTTTGCATTTCCGTACTATCACGCAACATACACGCACTATCAAGCATTCACAGTCCGGTCATGGCTGTTTACTCTGTTCAGTATCACAACAGCGAGGCATTTTTCATGACTAAAGAAACCGTTTTGGTGACGGGTGGTACCGGTTTTATCGCGCAACATTGCATTATTTCCCTGCTTAAACAGGGATACAGAGTGCGCACGACGGTGCGTTCAGCCCAGCGAGAGAATGAAGTGCGACAAAATTTACAGCAAGGAGGTGTAGAGCCAGGTGAAAACCTGACATTTGTCGTGGCAGATTTAATGGCCGATCAGGGTTGGGATGCGGCCACTCAAGGCTGTACTTATGTGCTGCATGGCGCATCACCTACACCATCCGGTGAGCAGGCCACCGAGGCCGATTGGATCAACCCCGCGATTGAGGGAAATTTGCGCGTTCTGCGGGCGGCGAGGGATGCAGGCGTTAAACGCGTGGTGTTAACGTCGGCATTTGGTGCGGTCGGAGTCGGTCACGCGGCGGACTACCCGCGCCCATTTAAGGAGACGGACTGGACGAACCTGGACAGCGATTTATGGCCGTATCAACGTTCCAAAACCTTATCGGAACGGGCAGCCTGGGCCTTTATTGAGAAGGAGGGGCGGGGTTTAGAGCTGTCAGCTATCAATCCCGTGGCTGTACTCGGACCTGTGCTGGGCGCAGACTACTCACACTCAACCCGGATTATCAAAGAGATGTTAGAAGGGCAGCCGGGTTGCCCTGATATCAACAGCTGTTTTGTGGATGTACGGGATGTCGCCGATTTACACGTCATCGCCATGAAACACCCAGCAGCCAGAGGGGAGCGATTCCTTGCCAGTTCGGGCCATAGTTTGCGTCTGGTGGAGGTAGCCCATACCTTGAAAACGTCACTGGGTGAGGCCGCCCACTACGTATCAACGATCGAACTCACGGATGAGAGTGTGCGGGCTGCTGCAGATACGAATCCAGTGATGATTGGGATGGTGAAATTGTTGGGGGTAGATATGAACGTCACGGCAGAGAAAGCGATGTCTGTGTTGGGCTGGCAGCCGCGCACACCCCAACAGGCGATTATCGCGACGGCCCAGAGCTTGATTGAGCTGGGTTTGATCTCGCACAGCTAACGTCTGCGGGCAGCATGCAGCGGTGTACCGACAGATACTGCGGCATTTATTCCCACTTAAATCTCATCATGATGCTATATAAATGATAACGATTATCATCAATTGCTTTGTGCTGAGGTCAGGATGCAACCAACAGAACTCACCGCCGACTGTTGTATCGTCGGCGGCGGACCAGCAGGATTAATGCTGGGTTATTTACTGGCGAGATCAGGATTAAGTGTCGTGGTGATTGAAAAACATCCCGACTTCCTGCGCGATTTTCGTGGCGATACCATCCATCCCTCGACGCTGGAGATCATGCGCCATCTCGGGTTGCTGGATGAGCTACTGACCTTACCGCATCAGAGAGCCGAAAAATTACAGGCAGAAGTGGCTGGTCAGGAGATCACGATGGCTGATTTCTCGCGCTTGCCGGTGCAGTGCCGCTTTATTGCCTTTATGCCGCAATGGGAATTCCTCAATTTTCTCGCGAGCAAAGCGGCCGCTTTTCCCGGCTTCACGCTCTTACAATCCACCGCTTTTGATGATTTGATCTATGCAGAGGGTGAGGTATCGGGTATTAAAACGTTACAGGGTAACGATACGCGCATCATTCATACCTCGCTGGTGATTGGCGCGGATGGGCGTAACTCGCAGGTACGTGCCAAAGCCGGACTGCAGAGTAAAAGCTTTGGCTCATCCCGTGATGTGCTGTGGTTCCGGTTGGGCAAACAGGGAAGCGATCCCGAATGGGGTATGGGCCACAAAGGGCCAAAGCAGAATTTCATTGTGATTGATCGCGGTGACTACTGGCAGTGCGGCTACACCATCCAAAAAGGAGAGTTTGACGCATTAAGGCTTGCCGGTCTGGAGACGCTAAAGCAGGCTATGGCTGAAGTGGCGCCCTTCAGCGCTGAGCGTATGGCGGATCTCGACGGTTGGGACAAATTGAAGCTGTTGTCGATTCGCATTGACCGGCTGGATCAGTGGATGAAGCCCGGCGTGCTGTGCATTGGTGATGCAGCCCATGCGATGTCGCCGATTGGTGGCGTTGGCGTCAATCTGGCGATTCAGGATGCGGTGGCAGCGGCCAATTGCCTGACTCTTCCACTGAAAAAAGGTCATGTCACACTACGTGACCTGCAGAAAGTGCAACAGCGCCGACAGTTTCCCACCGTTGCCACGCAATTCCTGCAAATTAAAATGAGCAGTAATAAACGTAAGCGCACTACGCCGAGTAAGGTGCCGCAGATGATCAGCCGTTTCCCGTTCTTGCGCCACCTGTTCGGTCGTTTAATTGGTTTAGGCTTTCGAACTGAAAAACCAGAACATCTCAATGAGTAAGTTTGGCTTTCCAATCCTGAAACCTGCTTCCATTTATCCCGATGCCTCCAGCGGCAACAATAGATTCACAGAGCAGACAACAGTGGGTTGTCTGCTAACCCTCATCAAATTGCAGGTGGGTATAAGCGATCTGTTTGTCATTTGTAACATTTCATTAACTTTATGATGGGTTTTTGATAATTTTTTCTAATGGTTTTTTGGCTGAGTTAACCTCTTCGTGCCTTTTATTCATTTGGATGCGCGCCAGAACCTCAATGTTTAATCAACAATTTGTTTATTTTAACTTGTTGATGAGATTAGTTTCTGTCCTCGATTAAATCCTTGATTTGAAATGACCAGCACGCTGTTACATCGCAATACCACAGTTTCACTATGGTTAATGAGCTCTTTTAAGACCATATGAAACTGAGGAAACAGCAGGTATGAAATTAGAAAACTTATCTCGTCGAACCTTCATGGCATTTGCAGCGGGTGGCACCGTGGCGCTGGCAGCAGGTAAAGTTCATGCCCACGAGGCAACAGTGGCTACTTACCCAGCAAACGATCCCCGCCATCCCCGCGACCCCGGTCCACACGATCCTATCCGTGAGGGGCTCAATCCCGATATTGTCGATCCACCCGCAACAGACAGCGGTACATTACCGAATCTGCGCTTCTCTTTTAGCGATGCACATGTACGCAAAGGCAGCGGAGGTTGGACGCGGCAGGTGACACAACGCGAATTAGGGATTTCCACTACCATCGCTGGTGTAGATATGCGGCTTGATAATGGCGGCATTCGTGAATTGCACTGGCATAAAGAGGGCGAGTGGGCGTACATGCTCTATGGCAATGCACGTATCACTGCACTGGACACCCAAGGTGGATGGTTTATGGATGATGTTGGCGTGGGTGACTTGTGGTATTTCCCGCCCGGTGTGCCGCACTCTATCCAGGGGCTCGGTCCGGACGGCTGCGAGTTTTTACTGGCCTTTGATAACGGTAACTTTGATGAGGACAGTACTTTCCTGCTTAGCGACTGGTTTAAACACATTCCGCCTGAAGTGCTCGCCAAAAATTTTGGCGTATCAGCGAACGTTTTCAACACGCTGCCATCACCGGCCGACGAGTATATTTTTGCCGGGAAAGCGCCGGAGGGCGGGGATTCTGCAGCTGTGAAAGGTGGCGTGAAATCTGTGTTGAATTTCTCGCATAAAATGCTGGCGCAAAAACCGATTACCCTGCCGGGTGGCACTGTACGCATTACCGACACCAGTAATTTCCCCATATCAAAAACCGTCGCCGCTGCATTGGTGGAACTTGAGCCCGGCGCTATGCGGGAATTGCATTGGCATCCAAACAACGATGAGTGGCAATACTATCTGGAAGGTGAAGGGCGCATGGGCGTGTTTGCCTCATCGGGGCAGGCTCGGACCTTCGATTTCCGCGCGGGCGATGTTGGCTATGTTCCTTTCGCCATGGGGCATTACATTGAAAATATCGGTGATAAGCCGCTGCGGTTTTTAGAATTATTTAAAAGCGATTACTACGCGGATATTTCATTGAATCAATGGTTAGCCAGTACGCCAGCAGATTTGGTGCGGCAGCATCTGCATCTGGATGACAAATTTATGCAGGCGCTGCAGTTTGCTAAGCATCCGGTGGTGAAATAGCATTGAAAGCGCGTCGCGGGAGCGGCGCGCAATAAGGGTTTAATGCCTTAAACGATAGATATCAGCAAAGTACAGATAGCCTTTTCTGGCGCGCATCTCGTTTAGCCGTGTTTTTTCACTCTCGGTCAGAATGGCGCTGCCCAGCAGTTCATCGACAAAATCGTCCCGAACATGGACTTCCATATACCAGTCGCCGGTGTAGCAATTCTTCCAGGCACCTTTATCGATATCCTTCGCTTTGTACGACGGATTGACATGGAAGAAGAAGAAGAAATTACACACCGCAAAAATCAGAATGCAAACCACATATTCGATGGTGCCGAAAGAGTCGGAGTACAACAGCAGCGCCATGGTAAGAACAAACAGTATCCACATCAGGCTGAATAAACCGGGATAATTTTTGATAAAGGAGATATCAAAGTAGGGGCGGTCATTACGCTGCTCTTCTACGTTGATTCTATCCAGCTCGGTTTGTAGTCGCTCATCCAGTTGATTACTCATGCATTCACCTCAGTGGTTTCGTTATCCATACTGCGCCCGCGCGAGTCTAACAGATAACCACCACGATTTTAGCCTAACCTTGATGGTGATTAGGGGAATTATCTGTGGGGAAGAGAATGGAGTATGAAACCGTATTGGCATTCTGGTTTAACGCGCGCCATGAAAGCTATTGGTTCAAACAGAATGACGGGTTTGATGAAGCGATACGAGATGGTTTTTATGATAGCTGGGAAGCGGCTCGTCGCGGTGAGCTATCGGCCTGGCGGAAAGACATTCGGGGACGATTGGCAGAAATCATCGTGCTGGATCAATTCTCCCGCAATCTTCACCGGGACAGTGCTCTCGCCTGGCAGCAGGATGGCATGGCGCTATTGCTCGCGCAGGAAGCGGTGAAAATTCCGGGCTATGCGTCACTGAACCTGGATGAAAAAGGCTTTCTCTTGATGCCCTGGATGCATGCCGAGTCTCGTGTTATCCATCAACAAGCCGAAGTGTTGTTCGATGCGCTGAAAGGATCGTCTTACTATCAGAGTGAGTTAGAGCATCGGCAGATTATTGAAGTGTTTGGTCGCTATCCACATCGTAATCAGCGCCTAAATCGCCCATCAACGCCGGCAGAGCAAGCGTTTCTTAATGAGAGGAAACGCTCCTTTTATTGACTCAACATCTGCCTCAGCTATTGGGATGGGGCATACATGGACAAAAAAAAGCCCGCTAAGCGGGCGGGGTAATTAAACCAAGGAAAAATTCTCGTAGGCAACGCATTGCTGTGTGTTGCGTCACTATATTAGCAACGATAAGTGACCAGTACATAAAATGATCGATGATTAAATTTTGCTGATTTGATAAAGGTTATATTTGTGACGAGCGTGTTATTTTGATGTTTACAACTGCACGCAAAATAGGCGTTGAAGCGCCTTTTTCCCGGCTGGTGTGACATTTATCTCTCGATAGCCTGCCGTGCGGCTTAGCCATTGTTTATCAATTAGCAGACTAAGAAGCGCGGCTCCCGCTGCGCCACCGAGATGCATGCGGCGTTCACTCCAGTCGAGGCAGGCACAACAAGGTTTACGTTTACTACGAAGATTTCGCTGCATGCCGATGCTCTCTAACTGCTGTTGGCCTAAGGGGGTAAGAGCACTACCATCGGCAACAACCCACTCGTTTTCTTGCATAAAACTGTATATCTCAACCGCCAGTTCACCTGCCAAATGATCATAACAGGTGCGGGCATGGCGCAGATGGAGGGGTGTAGCGGAAACCAGTGCTCGCTGTGGCTGCATCGATACCCCCATAAGGGTTTCAAGCAGGTGCGCAATTTCGCTGCCCGCCAAACGGAAATAGCGATGGCGGCCCTGAGATAAACACGTCACAAGGCGGGCATCCAGTAGTTTGCCCAGATGTCCGCTGGGGGTGGAAGCGGCGATATCGGCGACGCCGCTTAATTCTGTGGCTGTCCAGGCACGGCCATCCATCAGCGCGCACAAAATGCTGACACGCGAAGGGTCGGCCAGAGCGGCAGCCACAGCAGACATCGCCTGCTGCAAGCCTTGTTCCGCCGTCTCATTGGTGATTATGGGGCTGCTACGGCTTGCCATGCGGTGGTTACCTCTGCTGCACGTTCAGGATTATCGGTAATCAGGATCAACTGGTTGTTGTGGTCACTGTATTGAAGCTGAATGTTAACGCCATTGCGTGCTAGCACGTCAGCAATTTCGCCAAGCTGTCCTGGTCGATCCTGTTTCAGCTTGCGGATCAGCGGCTGTTGTACTGAAACCACCTGAAAACCGGCCGCCATGAGCACTTGTCTGGCTTGCTCCCCTTGCACAACTAAAAAATGCGCGTGACTTTGTTCACCCACCGTGAACACGCCGCCTCCTTCAAGTCCTACACCATGCTTGCCAAGGGTCAAACCTAATGCGGCTAACTCGCCTGGGATATTATTGAGCATCACGTGAATATCAAACATGTTGGCTTGCCTCGTGCGCATATTCCCGCAGTACAGCGGCGATACGGATGTGGTAGAAAGAAAACAAGCTGTTTCGACCTTCCTGTTGAGCCTTTTGGTGCGAGATATTTCTCTTCCATGCCAGCACGGCCTCTTCGTTTTCCCAGTAGGAGAGGGACAGGATCTTTCCAGGATCGTTGAGGCTTGAAAATCGCTCTACTGAAATAAACTCAGGCAAACGGGTAAGTTGAGATTTCAGTGGTGCGGCGAGTTCAAGATAGCGGGCTTGGTGCTCAGGTTGGGTGCGTGCTTCAAACAGGACAGCAATCATGGTTCAGCTCCATCAGTCAGTGATGGCAGCAGTGTAGCGAGTGGAGATGAAGATGCTTCGGCGAACAACGAAGTATGGCGCAGCGCGAGTTCGCTGCGCCAGCCCACTCATCCCACCCAGCTTGACTGACGGATGACGCGACAAAAGTTCATTGGTGAAAAACCAGGCTGCTTATCGGCAATGACTTCGGCTTTGACATTGCCGAAGGTGGTATCAGGCTTGTTTTTAATCCCATCGTAGAAAGCCTGAATAATCTCCTCCTTAAATTGGGCTGGGCGTGGATGCTGTTCTACCACGGCTTCACGCTCCGCATCGCTGAAGTGATCATAGTTGATGCCCAATACATCCATTTCCACGCCAGCGGTGACTAACGCAATTTCCGGGGCCATAAATTGCGGAATGCCCGGGGTGGTATGCAGCGCAATCGCGGTCCAGACTTTATCGATATCGGCCTGCTCTACACCATACTGTTGCAAGAAATCGCGCGCCGCATCGGCGCCATCCACCTCAAAGCGTTTGTCGCAGCTGCAGTGTTCGTGCGTCAGGCCAACATCATGGAACATACAGCCGACATAAAGCAGCTCAGCATCCACCTTAAGATCTAAGCGGCGTCCTGCGAGTGCGCCCCAGTAATAGACGCGGCTGGAGTGGTGAAACAGCAAATCGGATTCGGTATCACGGACGAACGTCGTCGCGTCACGGGTCATTGCAGTATCGGGAATAGTGATGCCGTTAATGGAAAATTTCATGGGAGGTTCTCCGCTCGGTTAAGTTGCAATCAGCTTAATGCCGAGGCAGAATGTCTTAAATAAGCTTTTAGCGACCTTTTAAGACATTAAGACTTTTACAGACGGGAATAGCGCATGAATCACCATCTTGCGATTTTAGCGGTGCCGGGGGCGCAATTGCTCGATGTCTCTGGACCGTTGGATGTGTTTGCCGAAGCTAACCGACTGCTCAATCGTGCCGTTTACCAGCTGCAAGTCATGTCACTGGAAGGGGAACATATTCGTTGTTCCTCGGGCGTGCGCCTGATGGCGGATATCACACTGCACGATATCCAGCAAACTGACACGTTTCTGATCGCGGGGGCACCTGAGGCGCGGGATATGCAGCTAACTGCGCAGCAAACCGCTCGTCTGATTGAGCTATGCCATCACAGCCAGCGCTTTGGCTCGATTTGTACCGGTGCGCTGCTGCTGGCACAAACCGGGTTGCTGAGTGGTAAAAAAGTGACGACCCATTGGGCCTGCGCTGACGCACTGATGGAACAGGTACCGGATGCGCAGGTGGAGGCCGATGCGCTTTATATCGCTGATGGACGATTGCGTACCGCCGCTGGCGTCACGTCGGGGCTCGATCTTGCCCTGAGGTTGGTGGAAGAAGATTTGGGGCGCGAATTGGCTCAGGATATCGCTGCCAATTTGGTGATGTTCTTTCAACGGCCAGTGAATCAAGGGCATTTTGTTCGCAAACAACCACTTTCGCTGGGTGGGCGCAGTGCGTTTCAGGAGATGCAGAGATGGGCTTTGGCCAATCTGGCACAGGTGAGTTCACTCGATGATCTTGCCGCACATATGCAAATTAGCACACGGCATTTAGCGAGGCTTTTCCGTCAGCATATGGATGTACAGGCGGGCAATTGGCTGGAGAATGCGCGAATTGATCAAGCGCGTAAGTTGCTGGAAGCAGGATCAATGCCGCTGAAAGCCATTCCGGCCGCCTGTGGTTACCGCAGTAACGATGTTCTACGACGGGCTTTTGTTAAGGTGACGGGCATGACGCCATCGATGTATCGCAAGATGTTTATGCGCTAGCGGCGCGGCTCTTAGCGCATGCATGAGACGTCAATACTGGCAATATATTGCGTCGCTACGTTTCATGAGTAGAAGAGGCGTTGAGCACCTTAGCGGCGTGATTTATCACGCGTATTCAAAGCCAGGGTGGCACTGGAAGATGCGCAATAAATGTGGCCGCTACGGTTGGTGTGTATTATTTATTCCGGCCAGTTATCCAGAATGCGCTGACGTACTTCTTCCGGATAGCCTTGCGCGAACGACGCATGCAGATGACGTTTGGTCTGCAAGGTATCAAACACCACTTTCGCCCCTTTTCCGGCAACGTACTCTGCTTCGTCGTAGCACTGCGGAAGGCGGATGACACGTTGGTCATCAAACACGGCACGACGTCCGACCGGATGCACGCGCGTTGACAATGCCCAAACCACTTCGCGCAGGTTGGTGGGATCAAAGTCATCATCCACCACGTAGACTTTCGGGATAAATACCATCGCATCGGTTTTGAACAGCACTTCACCAATGCGTTGGGTCAACTCTTCACTGCTGATACCCGGCAGCAGTTCGCGCCAGTTTTCTGGCATCACCACCAGCAACCAGTGAACGGTGGAATCTTCCGGAATCCAGGTTGTTTTGATTGGCAGTTCCGCTTCACGCAGATAAGTCAGCGCATCCGCCGCTAAGCCCATCGCCCATAAGGTGTGCGATTCATCGGTGGGGCGACCGGTAATCGACATCGGCCAGATCGGATCGTCGCGATGGGTAATGGTTTCCACGTGGAACGTGGGCTGAGCCGAAGAACCTTCGCCGAGGTAGCCGCCGTACTCGCCGTAGGGGCCTTCCTGACAATCACGCTCAATCGAGACATGGCCTTCAATCACAATTTCGGCCGTCGCGGGCACATCAAGATCGAGGCTAATGGCTTTCACTACCGGCACTGGCTCTCCCGCCAAAGTGCCAATGTAATCCGCTTCATCCGCGTGGGCTGGGATCGGAATCCCTGACACACATGAGATCGCCGGTGCAGGACCTTGCACGAGTGCATAAGGCATCGGCTCACCGCGCGCTACCCACTGCGTCCAGATCTGACCAATATGCTGACTTGGTACAATCAGACCAACCATGCGCTTGCCATCCACCTTCATCACACGAGCGATCGACCAGTTGACCCATTTTCCATCCGGGGTTTTCACAATCAGCGTGCCCCAGGTGTTGGCGTAACGACCGCCGTCTTTGTCATGAGCGAACGGGATAGGGAAGCGGTCAAGATTCGCCGCATCGCCACGTAAAATATTCTGCTGGCACTCTGCCTGAGCAGACTTAACGCGCAAAGGTGGAATACCGGGCTTAAAGCGGGCAGCGGATAGAGCTTCGATAATCTCCGGGCCGTTGGACTCAGGGGCTAAGCCCAGTGACATCGCGACGCGTGCGTAGGGCATATCGCTGCGCGACGATAATGCCGCAGGCGCACCAAACAGACGAAAACCCGGTGCGACCCCGGCAACATTGTGAAACAGCGGCGCAGGTGACTGGATTTCATAGCTGCGGCGCGTGATGGCGCTGGGTTCGAAATCACCATCCACCTCACGGTGCACGTGCATGATGTCGCCCATTTCATCGAGGGCAGTGATAAAGCTGCGTAAATCGCCGTAATATTTCATCAGGCTCTCCTTAAGCCAGGGTAGATCGTGGACCCGTCCAGCGATGGGTAATGTCGTTATCCAGGCCGAACTGATCAAGAATGCGAGAAACGGTGTGGTTAATGATGTCGTCAACGGACTGCGGGTTGTTGTAGAAGGCAGGCATTGGCGGCAGCATCAACGCGCCCGCGCGAGTGAGCGCCAGCATGTTTTCCAGATGAATGGCGTTGAGCGGGGCTTCGCGAGGCACCAGCACCAGCTTGCGTTGCTCCTTGAGCGTCACGTCAGCAGCGCGTGTGATGAGGCCGTCGCCGTAACCGCTGCGAATCCCGGCCAGGGTTTTCATGCTGCACGGCACCACGATCATGCCATCCACGCGAAATGATCCGCTGGAGATGGCCGCAGCCTGATCGTGTTCGCTGTAAGTCCTGATCGCGAGGGCAGCGACCTCCTGTACACTGTAAGATGTTTCCATTTGAATGGTGGCGCGCGCCCATTTGGAGATGACTAAATGGGTTTCGACTTCAAGTTCACGCAACGCAGACAGCACTCGGACGCCGATTGCTGCACCCGTTGCGCCAGTCATCCCGATAACTAGCTTCATATGTATCCCGAATTATTATATAGTTTAAGTTCAAACTGTTTGTGTTCGAACTATAAGTTCGACGATTTAAGGAGTCAAGTGCACCGATGTCACAAAATCCTGACTTAATTCTTGCCGCCCCCTTGTGGCCGCACGGCGATTGTTCGTTAATGCACCTTGTAAGGCGTGCCGGACAACACTCGACTTTTTGCTGGTCTCAATGTGTGGATACCGGCCTGTCAGCCGTGCAATACGCGATTCTGGTGGTATTGGCTGAGGAGTCAGCCTGTGATCAGCAAACGCTGGGTCAGCGTGCCGGGTTTGATAAAGCCACCGGCACCTATGTTATTGATCGCATGAATAAAAGTGGTTTGCTGAATGTAGTGACAGATGTGAACAACCGTCGTCGTAAACGGGTGTCGATGACCGCAGAAGGGGAAGTGATGCTGAATCGCATGATTGAGCAGGCAAAAAGCGCGGAAAAGATGATCACCACCGGCCTCGACAGCCAGGATATCGCCGATTTGAAGCGCTTATTAAGCAAACTGGGTGGATTGCAGGAACCTGAATAACATGCCGCAAACAGCTTTCGCCGAGCAACCTGGCGAACCGAAACCGGATCTCACCATCGGCTTTTTGCTGATGAAAAGTTTTACCCTGGCCTCTGTCGCGGGGCTGGTAGAGTCACTGCGTTTTGCGGCAGACGAATCGTTTACCAGTCGCCAAATCTTTTGCCGCTGGGAGTGGATGACCTGTGATAACCAGCCGATCACGGCCAGCTGCGGATTACCGGTTTCGCCAACAGCTGACCTCGATTTCACCAAACGCTGGGATTATTTTGTCGTGGCGGGAGGATTGCTGGAAGAAACGCGCCAGTCGCCTCCGTGGCTATTACAGGCGTTACGCGACTTGCATGCGCGAAATATTCCGATCATCACGCTGTGTAGCGGCGCTTTTGTCGCAGGCAACGCAGGCCTGCTGGATGGACGGCATTGCGCGATTCATTTCACCACGCGCGATGAATTTCGTCTGCGATTCCCGAAAGCGATTCCGGTTATCGACAAGACCTATATCAAGGATGGCGGCATCATTTCCTGCCCCGGTGGCACGGCGATCGATCTCGCTGCCGATCTGATCCGCCAGCATTGTGGGCTGGTGCGTTCACAGAAAGTCTTAAAGTATTTGCTGGTGGAAGAACCCGCTGCACCGATCAAAAAGACACAGCAAAAGAACACGCTTAACGAGCCGGATGTGTATGAAAACGAGCTGGTGAATAAGGTCATCGAATTTATGAAACATCATCTCGATTCACCGGTTCCACTGGCCGATGTGGCTGAATTTGCAGGCGTTACCTTCCGTCAGCTCAACTTGATTTTCACTAAATGCACTGGCCATTCGGCTGCCGTTTACTGGCGGCGTATGCGTCTGGAGCAGGCGCGCAAGCTGATGGCGGATTCCAGTAACAGCATCAATGCGATTGCCACCGCGACGGGATTTGCCGATGCCTCACATTTGATTGCCTGGTTCCGTAAGCAGTATGGCGAAACGCCCAGCTCGTTTCGTAAACGGCGGCGTGTGGTGGAGAGATTGGTTAAGGAGTAGGGGCCGAAATGGCCCCTTTTTACTTAGTGCGAATGCTTAGAGAGTTTGCCAGAAACGGATGGTGCTGGGCTTTCTTCCTCCAGTGAGGCTGCATCATCCAGATTGCGCGATGCGGTTTCTGGTGCCAGGAACCACGACACGATCAGGCCGATAAACGTAATGCCTGCAGCAATGTACATCGTGGAACCAATGCCGATGGTTTGCAGTGAAATCGGCACCAGATATGTTCCCACCGCCGCGCCAATGCGCGACATTGAGGTGCCAATGCCGACGGCTCCGGCGCGAATTTCAGTCGGGAAGATCTCATTTGGATAGACCAGCTGCAGCACCTGCGCGCCGCCGATAAACAGGGCGTAAGCACCAAACATCAGCAGGATGATCATTGAAGGACCATCACGCAAGGCACCGAGTAACAGCAGTGCCAGACCTGACCACAAGAAACTGTGCAACAGCAACTTACGGCGTCCCAGTGAGTTCACCAAACGCGTGCCGATCATGCAGCCCACCACGAACAACAGAGTAATCGCGATGGAACCGTATGATGCCCAATCACCACTGAGATGTAGCGCCTGCAAAACTTTGGGTGCAAAGGCGTATACGGCGAACACCGGAATAACCGAGCAGGTCCAGAAAATGGTCACAAACGCCATGCGTTTGCCATAGCCAGAATGCAGCAAGCTACCAAATGACAGGTGATTGTTTTCAGGTTGTGCGGGCAGGTTTTTTAGACTAAAACGGTCGCCATAGACGCGGCGGATAACAGCTTCTGCTTCCTGATGTCGTCCTTTGCTAATCAGCCAGCGCGGTGATTCAGGTGTGCCCATTCTGACAATGAAGAGCAGCGCGCCGATGACTGCCGTGCTCGCCAGCGTATAACGCCATGCTTCTACACCGCCAAAATTCAGCAAAGCTTCACCCACCAGATACGCGGTGGCCGCCCCGGCAAACCACAGAATGGTGAGCGTGGCGAGGCAGGGACCGCGCGACTTCTTCGGCATAAACTCAACCAGAAAAGCGGTAGCAACCGGGTATTCAATGCCCACTGCGACGCCCGTCATAAAGCGTAAGGCAAAGAGCGTTTCTCCGCTTTGTACCCAAAACTGCGCCAGCGAACAGACAATAAAGAGGGTGGGGCCGACGAAGTAGATCATGCGGCGACCCAGGCGATCGGTCAGTACGCCACCCATGAAGCCACCAAAGAAAATCCCGATCAGGGCGGAAGCCGCAATCAGACCTTCCCATAATGGGCTGAGACCCAAGGCCGGCGACACTTTCGTCATGGCTATACCAATAATACTGAGCACATAGCCATCGACGAAAGAGCCGCCGCCTGAGCGCACCGTTAATAAGCGGTGGAAACGGCTGATAGGAACATCTTCAACAGACATGTTATTGGACATGTTTTACTCCTGTTTCTTTTCGGCGTGAGGGAACTTCACTACGCCAATGCGACTGAATTAAGCACAATCTGCGATGGGTGCTTAACATCATCAGGACGCCAGATAAATTTAAACCTGTAGCGGTGATTAAAATGTTATTCAGAACAGAAATTAAAAAAGAAGTGCGTCGATAACGCTAACGGGATTGTTTCATATATCATTTCCTCCGGTGCAGGATAGTCGGATAAATACAACTGAGAGCTTTATCATTTTGATGTGGCTTTTTTGCGGGAGGCGACCATGCCTCCCGAAGCATTATTCAGAAATCTTACTGCTGACACTTTTGGTGGCAACGGTACGTGTTGACCACCAGCAGACTAATGACCCAAGACTGACCATCGCCGTGCCTTGCCAAAACGACAGGGTAAGGTGCGAACTGAGAATAAAGGCCGCTAAAATCGACGAAATGATCGGGATAAAGTAAGACGCGGCAGCTAATACCGTTACATTGCCATGCAAAATGCCGACGTTCCACGCCGCGTAACCGAATCCCATCGCCATCGCCGCCAGCGCCAGTGAAATCCACGTATTAAAAGAGGGTGCAAATTCGGGTTGCGGCGAAATAAGGTATTTAACCAATAATGTTAATGCTGTTAAAACAAAGAACAGCGTAATACCGTTATTACCGTTGGCAATTCTTTTGGTGACCACGCAATAAATGGCCCAAATGATGGCGCCGGTAAATGCCATGCCATAGCTTAACGGGTTTTCCATTATATTGCTCGTCATCTCACTGAGCGAAAACCCTTGATCACCACCCAGTACGCGGCATATTCCTGCCACGGCTAAAATCACGCCCGGAATAATCAGCGGGCTGACTTTTTGCCGGTTAACAATCACCGCCAGCACAATCGTCATACTTGGCCATAGATAATTCACCATGCCCACTTCAATTGCCTGCCGTCCGCTATGGGTAAATCCGAGTGAGAGCGACAGGCAAAGTTCGTAGCAGACAAACAGCACGCTGCCGATAATCACATAACGGCGGGGGAATTTTTTCAGGTTGGGAAATCCGACGCTGAACAGCAGCAATATGGCACTGCAGCTGTAGATCAACGCCGCTCCAGCGATCGGACCGAAGCCTTCGCTGACACTTTTGATTAATCCAACAATCGCGCTCCATAACAGGATGGCAATCAAACCTATGAGCGTCGCTTTCTTTTGGGGCATCACCCGCTACCTCTTCTACACAATGTTCACCTGAAATGCCGGTGCAAGCTAACCTGTTAAATTCAGGTTAAAACCAGCATAAAACTATGCCGCCTGACGCGCAGTGTAAATACGTCAGAGGGGACGATAGTTGTGGAATGTGATCGTTATCTGAATTCATTTAGAAAATTATTACGTCACTAAAAATAATTTAAATTGTTGATTAATAGTGAATATAAGTTAATTCCTGGTAGGAATGTTCCATCTGATAGTATTTCCTTTGTATTTTTCACGTATACAAAAAACTTATCCCGATTGACCTCTCTCCATGCGATATGCAAATTGTTAACAAACGCAACCATACGGCGTTGCATTTGGTCCTGAATTCACCTGGAGATTTCGTGATGACATTTGAAGGTATCTACACCCCGGCAATTACCCCTTACGCAGCAGATGGCAGCGTTGATTTCGCGGCGTTCGCCAACGTCCTCGAATCGCTGATCGAAGCGCGCGTGCACGGCATTATCATCGGTGGATCAACCGGTGAGTATTATGCACAAAGCGCAGAAGAGCGTCTGTCTCTGGTTGAACATGCATGTAAAGTGATTGGCAATCGTCTGCCACTGATTGTGGGTACCGGCGCGATTCGCACTGAAGACGCGGTGGCTTTCGCAACCCACGCTCGTGAGCATAAAGCCGATGCCATTTTGGTGACGTCACCGCCGTATGCGCTGCCAACCGAACTGGAAAACGCCCACCATGCGCTGACTGTCGACAAGGCCGCTCAGCTGCCGATCATGCTGTACAACTATCCGGGCCGTATGGGCATCTCCATGGGAGAAACTTACTTCCGCGAAGTGAGCCGTTCGAAAAATGTGGTGGCGATTAAAGAGAGTTCAGGCGACTTCAACAATCTGCATCTGCTGGCCTGTCAATTCCCGAACATCGCGCTTTCTTGTGGTTGGGATGATCAGGCGCTGGAGTTCTTCGCCTGGGGCGCGCGTAGCTGGGTGTGTGCGGGCTCTAACTTCATTCCACGTGAGCACGTCGCGTTGTACAACGCCTGCGTCGTGGAAAAAGATTTTGATAAAGGACGTAAGATCATGGCTGCGATGATGCCACTGATGAACTTCCTGGATGGCGGAAAATTTGTCCAGTCCATTAAGTACGGTTCAGAACTGGCAGGATTGAAAGCAGGCCCGGTGCGCGCACCACTGCAGGGACTGGAAGAAGATGAGAAAGCGCAGTTGCAGGCCGTGATCGACGGTGTGAAACGCAATGTGGCAGCCGTTGCAGTGCTTTAAGGAGTGCGCATGAAACAGGTACAAACGCTGAGCGATGTGGTGAACGTGGCGCGAGAACTGCGGTTCCCGGATCAGGCGTTCATTAACGGACGTTTTACTGCGGCGGTCTCCGGCAAAACACTGGAAACCACCAATCCTGCGACGGGTGAGATTCTGACGCACATCGCTGCTTGTGAAAGCGCGGATGTGAACCTGGCGGTACAGGGCGCACGCAGTGCCTTTGAAGCCGGCAGCTGGAGCCAGCTTCATCCCGGCGAGCGCAAAGCCGTACTACTCAAGCTGGCTGACTTACTGGAAAACGAAGTCACGCAACTGGCGGTAATGGAAAGCCTCGACAGCGGCAAACCGGTTAGCGAATGCCTGGCAGTCGACGTGCCAGAGACGATTCACGTGATTCGCTGGCATGCTGAAGCCATCGACAAGCTGTACGACCAGACCGCGCCAACCGGCAACGGGGCGATGGCGATGATCGTTCGTGAGCCGATTGGTGTGGTGGGCTGCGTGCTGCCATGGAATTTCCCGCTGCTGATGCTGGCGTGGAAAATCGGCCCAGCGCTGGCTGCTGGCTGCTCGGTGATTGTGAAGCCGGCGGAGCAAACTTCGCTAACGGCATTGCGCGTGGCTGAACTGGCGCATGAAGCGGGTATTCCAGCCGGCGTGCTCAACATCGTCACCGGTACCGGGAAAGAGGTGGGGGAACCCATCGGCCTGCATCCTGATATTGATATGGTGAGCTTCACCGGTTCAACGGCGACCGGACGCCGTTTCCTGCACTATTCCGCGGAATCGAATCTGAAGAAGATTGTGCTGGAATGCGGCGGGAAAAACCCGGCGCTGGTGTTCGATGATGCCGAAGATCTGGCCAGCGTTGCCGCCAATGTGTTAAACGGCGCATTCTGGAATATGGGTGAAAACTGTTCTGCAACTTCCCGACTGCTGGTGCAGGAAGGGGTTAAGGATAAATTACTCGCTCAGATCGCGGAGCAGATCGGTGAATGGCGTATGGGCAATCCGCTGGATCCAGAGAATCGTCTGGGCACCATGATCACCACCGATCATTTCTGCAAAGTCAGTGACTATCTGAAAACCGCGCGCAAAGAAGGATTACGCATCATTCAGGGCGGATTCACCGATCGCGGTATTTACGTGCAGCCGACCATTGTGGATGGCGTGACGCCGAAAAGCGCACTGTTCCGCGAGGAGATCTTCGGGCCGGTGCTGTGTGTCACCACCTTTAAAACGGAAACCGAAGCCATTGCACTGGCAAATGACACTGATTACGGTCTGGCGGCATCGGTTTACACTGGCAAACTAAGCCGTGCTATTCGCGTATCACGTGCAGTGCGTGCGGGAACGGTGACGGTTAACTGTTTCGGTGAAGGTGATGCAACCACGCCATTTGGTGGTTATAAACAGTCTGGTTTTGGTGGACGTGATAAATCTGTATACGCACTTGATCAGTACACCGAGCTGAAAACCATCTGGATTGATGTGCCTGCTGAGTAAGCTTAATGCCCGCCACGGATGGCGGGTATGCCCTGGATATAGGATAATTCTCTGCAGATGACGACTCGTTTTTTCTTCTGTAACTCCTTGTAATATCATCATTCCCTTTTCTGTGATCCACCGCAGAATGCAAAAAATATCCCATAATTATTTTTGCTGTATACACACTTTTTCTGTAGGTTAAGCAGGAATCGCATGCGGAATGTCATCACAGGAGGTCACTTTGAGATCGGGAAAAGCAGCGTTATACGAAGATTTAAAACGCCTAATTTTGACCATGGAACTGGACCCAGACGAGTTGCTGGATGAAGCCAGCCTGACGGGACAATACGGTTTATCTCGCACGCCTGTGCGTGAAGTTTTCCAGCGACTGGCAGGAGAGGGTTACTTAGAAATCGTCGAAAAACGCGGCGTGCGCGTCATCCCGATGAGCCATTCCACATTGCGCAATTTCTTCCTCGTCGCACCGATGATTTACGCCGCTACCGGTCGCCTGGCGGTACAGAATTTTAAACCTTCCCAGCTGAAATCGCTGAAAGAGACGCAAAAGCGCTTCCGTAAAGCGGTGCAGACGCGTGATGCCGAAGCGCTGGCACTGGAGAACAATCGTTTCCATGAGATCATGGGCGAGATGGCTGCCAATCCCTATTTACAGCCTAGCCTGGGGCGCTTACTGATCGACCATTGCCGCATCGGCCACACCTTCTTCCGCCCGCAAAATGAAGACATGGAACGGCGCCTGCAGCTAGCCGCCGAACATCACGATGCCTTTATCAGCGCGATTGAAGCGCGAGATGAGCAGAAGGTGGTGGATCTGGTGTTCGAACATTGGGAACTGTCACGCGAAAATATGGAGATCTTTATCGCGCCGCAGGGGTTAAAAGCGGACGATCTGGTGCAGTCACCGGAAGGGGATAAGCTGTAGTTTCAGGGTTGTCGATTTTGATACGATAAGGCGGCCTTTTGACCGCCTTGAAATGCGCAGAGTATTTTTAAACAACAGGGCTTACTCGTTGCCCCACTCATTCAAAAAATTGGCAATCTCATCGATTCGCACCGCTTGAATACCCGCTTCACGGGCCATCTCTTGCTGCGACTCTTCGCTAATCTCTTCGTTATTGCTAAGACGAGTCAGTAACAGCTGGAAGTAGTGCGCCAGTGCATCGAGTTCTGCTTCGCTCACATCGTGTTCAGATTCCGAAGCGTATTCTTCAGCAATGTCATAATACTTCAGTGGAATATTGTTATTCATTATCAGCTCCCCTTTAAACTTTGAGCATTTTCACTGCGGCATCAATGTCGATCTCATCTTCAGTAAAGATCAGCGTCGTCCCCTGGAAAGTGGTCACCGCCAGTTTTTTCACTGAGCGCATTTCATCAGGCTTTACGTCTGTCTTGGGTTTGATGTTGTTCATCAGAAGGCCCACCGACAGTACGGTGTTTTCTTTATCAATGCGGGTATCAACCGGCTCTTCTTCACTGTAAACCACGAAGGATTTAATCGATGTGAGCTTCAGACGCTCACCGGCGATAAAGATGTATTTGCTGTCCGGTATCACTTTCACCGAAAAGGCCGATAAACCTTTGTTATTGGTGGTCGGTTCGAACGTCACTGCCGCGTCTTTTTTAATCAGATCAGGGTTGGCGACCTTAATCACATGGAAATAACGGTTGTCTCCGTTTTCATCTTTGATAAATCCAAAACCTTTGTCTTCAAACCAGGTTGTGATCGTTCCGTTCATCGCCATTACCGCCTACTTAATCGTTAATCTAATCAGTTTTTTGCAGCGCGCAGTGTAAAGCACATTGCCTGCGCAGACTACGCCTTTGCTGTAAGTCTGGACGATAAATTTCTGCTGTGCGAGCGCGAGCCTGTGAGAAGAGGGCAAAATTCGTCAGCCCGATGAAAATTGGTTATCATCCGCACCCACTTCCCAGCCTGGCAGTCCGATGTCCACCATTAACGATACCTTTATAGCTCCGCCGTGTTCTGAAGAGATCTCGATTCACTATCAGGATGAGCATCTGGTATTGATCGATAAACCCACGGGGCTGCTCAGCCTTTCAGGTAAAAATCCGCAAAATCTGGATTCCGTACACCATCGGTTGGTGAAGTTGTTCCCCGGCTGCACCTTAGTGCATCGCCTCGATTTCGGGACATCCGGATTAATGGTGGTGGCGCGCAACAAAGCGATCAACGCTCTGTTGTGCCAGCAGTTTAGCCAGCGCAGCGTGACTAAAGTCTACACGGCGCTATTATGCGGGCATCTCAACCACGATGAAGGGGTGATTGACGCCGCGATAGCAAAAGACCCGGCGCTGTTTCCGTTGATGTCGATTTGTGCCGAGACGGGGAAGCCTGCGCGTTCGCGCTATCAGGTAATAGAACGGTTAACTCGTGAAGGGGATAATGGCGTGGTATTGCCGGTTACGCGGGTGCAGCTATTGCCAGAGACGGGCCGCACCCATCAATTGCGTATCCATTGCCAGCAATTGGGCCATCCGATTCTTGGCTGTGATCTGTATGGAGGATTGCTGCAGCCGGGTACGGAAAAAACACCCCGGCTGATGCTGCACGCCAGTGAATTGCATTTTGTCCATCCCATTAGCGGGGAGAACATCACTGCGCGTCATGCCAGCCCGTTTTGACACGGGCGGCATGTATTACCACATCAAATCATCAGGCACTTTGAAGTCTGCATACGGATCGTCTTCATCCTGCTCTTCCTGACTCAATGCACTGTTCAATACAATGCTATCTGCGTCACGCTGCGCAATTTTATCAGCCACGCTGGCGGGAATAATCGCGTATTTGCTTTCGCCACTGCTATCCGCCGCCAGGCGCGCAATTGCCAGACGGCCGTTGATCAACTGTGTTTGCGTGGTTTTATCCACGGCGATTTTTTTGATTAAGTTGTTATCGGTGAAGTTGAAATCAATCGTCCCTTTGGCAACGGTGATCGCGTTCATTTCGATCAGTTGCTTAACCTGCGCTTTGTACTCTTTGGACAAAGTGGCTTGCTTCTGCTGCTCACTTAGCTGCTTATCACGCTCAATTTGCGCTTTTTTATTCTCTTCCACCGCTTCGCGCGCTTCACGTGCCTGCACACGAGACTTCTTGGCAGTGCGCTGCACTTTGGCCATTTTCTTGGTGGAAACTAATCCAGCTTTGAGCATCTGCTCTTGTAAGGTGAGTTTTGTCATCTTCGTCTCTAAAATCCGTTAAAACCTGGCCGGATTATACCTGTAATACGAAGGCTGATCACGGCGAGGTTCGAGATCCTGATAAATCGTCGTATCAGCGCAGGAGTACTGCGATCAAGGCAATCAGAGCTGGAAGGGCCTGCACGTAAAGAATTTTCCGGCTGGCGGTCATCGCGCCGAAGATTCCGGCAATCAACACACAGATGAGGAAAAACAGAGTGACAGGCACTCCGTTTTCTCCCAGCCATAACCCCCAGAGTAAACCCGCCGCCAGAAAGCCGTTATAAAGGCCTTGATTGGCCGCGAGCACACGGGTTTCGCGCGCAAAGTCGACGCTGAGTTTGAAGGCTTTCCGGCCCGTTTTCGTCTCCCACAGAAACATTTCCAGCACCAGAATGTAGATGTGAATCACGGCGACGAGAGCAACAAGGATATTGGCTAACACGGAATTCCTTAATTGAGCGTTCTTAAAATGTATGGAAAGTTTAAGCCAGATTAGCGCCGGTTATTTTTTCCGGAAAAAAAGATTAGCGATAGCAGTTAATATCCCAATGAATGGCATCGTGATAGCCCCCGCTCGAAAATTATGCTGATCTATGTGTTTTTCTTTACGGATGTCATTAAAACGTGAAAGTGCTGCCTTTTCATCGGCCGCGCTGACTTCTTCAAACTGTTTTTCGAATCCCTGACGGGTTAACAGAGTAGCTCCTTTAATGTCTGACTTTCGCAGCGCCACGATCTGATTTCCTTTTTTATAAAAAAAATATTCAGGCATTCGATATTCCTTATCAAAAGAGGTAACAGCAACTTATCAGCAGTCGCGAATGTGTACCAATCTTCTAAAGCGTTTTTTTCATGAAAATGCGACTTGCGCCTGCCGGTAGGCAGGCAATGCGGCCAAACTCCTCCCAGCCGTGTTTTTTATAAAACTCAGGAGCCTGAAAACTAATGGTATAGAGAAAAGCTGAAATGCAGCCTCGATTTCTGCCTTCTTCTTCAGCATGTGTAAGAAGTTTTTCTCCTAAACCTTTCGATCTCAGTTCTGAGGGTAAATAAACAAGGTCGATAAACAGTATCCCAAGATAGGTACGCCCGAGTATTCCTCCCAAGACCTCTTGCGTTTCATTGCAACGTATTACCACTGATAGCGGCAAATGGTCATTGTAACCTGTCATATCCGTATTAAATGCCGTCAGCCCAGCATCAATGGGTTGTAAATGTTCTGGCTCGATAACGGCGGATACTTTAACTGAAAAATTTTCCATATATCACCTGATAGGTCAGTTTAAATGCCTTTTAATTTGATGGTCTGGCCCGAACCAGAAAAAAGAAACGGTCAGGGCCTTGCGGTAAAGTTTTCTTCTAGAAGCAAAGATTGCCAGTTCAGTTATCTTACCGACTCTTTTAACCTTATGACCAGAACAACGCTTGCCAGGATGATACCCGATGCAACCAGAACCATCTCTTTCAAGCCCACAGCGGATAACAACATGCCACCGACCAGCGCACCCG
Source organism: Type-E symbiont of Plautia stali (assembly GCF_059731115.1). NCBI lineage: Bacteria > Pseudomonadati > Pseudomonadota > Gammaproteobacteria > Enterobacterales > Enterobacteriaceae > Type-E symbiont of Plautia stali. The sequence goes on along the minus strand of NZ_AP035907.1, from coordinate 578,663 downwards.
TTCCAATAGCTGCATTGAAAATCGCAACATAGATTGCTGACGCAGGTTGCGTAGCATCAGCGGCACTGCGTAGCAGCCAGGTTTGTAGTCCTACGAAAACAATGGCGATACCTGCACCCCAAATGGCGAGTAAAGTGCCAGTCATTGTGACGGGTAGTGATGCGATAAAAGGCATGCCCAGCACGGACATTGAGAGCGAAGATAATATCAGTGAGCCGATGATGAGTTTTTTAAGATGTAGGTCAATCAGTTTACCCGCGACGATATTGCCGCCCAATCCCGACAGGCCTGAAACCAGTAACAGCAGGGAAACAGAGGTTGACGGCACACTCAGCTCTTTAGTTAGTAAAGGCTCAAGATAAGTAAAAGCGGCGAAGTGGGCTGTGATGATGCAAGCTGTAGCAGCATAGAGTGATAGTAAAATTGGATTTTTGACAATACGGTAATAAATACTGACGGATAGGGTGCCAGGTGCTTTCAAGCCAGGAAGCGTCCATAACAGGGCGCAAGCTGTCGCGAGAGAAAGCATTGAAATGGCCATAAATGCGGTTCTCCAACCAGATAAGTCGGCAATCAAACTCGATAATGGCACCCCCAGTACGCTGGCTGCAGAAACACCGCCAAAAACCACAGACGTTGCTAGCCCCAGCTTTTCAACAGGGACGAGTTGAGCGGCTACTGTTCCGATTAACGCCCAGAACGCCCCATGTGCGAGTGCACCGACCATGCGAGCACTCATAAAGGTGTTCATCGTAGTAGCATGAGTCGCCGCCATGCAGGAAAGCGCCAGAATGAGCATCAGCCCCACCAGCAGGCCTTTCCGGGAAATTGTTGTGGGTATTGCCCCGGATAACAGGGCTGCCACAGCAGCAACCCAGCCATAAGCCATTACCACCCGGCCAGTACCTGCTTCGGTCTGATGAAGATCGGCTGCCAGTGAACTCAGCATGCCAACCGGCGCAAGCTCACTGGTGACGATGGAAAATGCGCTTACGCCTAATGCTATAACGGCTAACCATGTGCGCGATGACGTTGAATTTTGAGTCAGTGCAGTGTTGTTCGTGGAACTCAATTTTCGTGATTGCATATTTATCTCCTGTGTTGAGCTGCAGTATCATCTTCTCTAAATTGATAAAAAAGACACGAAAACGGAGAGCCGTTTTCCATAAATGGAAAATCATGAAAACTGAGTTCAACTGGGATGACGCAAGAATTTTTCTGGCTATAGCACGCGCGGGCACGTTAAGCGGTGCGGCAAATGCAATGGACATGGGCATAGCAACGGTGTCGAGAAGACTGGACAGACTCGAACAGACTTTGGCTATGCCGCTGTTTAGCCGACACCAGAATGGGTATCGACTTACCGATGATGGTGAAGCCATGTTGGAAAGAGCAGAGGCTTTGGAACATGCCGTCATTGCATTTGGCGAAACGGCTAAACTTCAGGGGAGCGTTTCGGGGCTCGTTAGGTTGGCGACATCAGATAATCTGGCCACACATTTTATCCTGCCTTCGCTACCTGTATTGTTGGAAACTCATGCGGACCTTCGGATAGAGGTGCTAAGCGGCATTCAATCTCTCAACCTGCATCGCCGTGATGCCGATTTGGCCATCAGAATGGTTAAACCTGATGCAGGAAATTTAACTTTAAAGCGTATCGGTACAGTAGGATTTGGCGTGTACGGTTCTCAGCCTTATCTCGATGCAATAAGCGTTAAGGGCGTTGGCTTTTCGCTTAGTGATGCGCAGTATGTAGGTTGGTCTGAATCTCATCAGCAGCTACCCGCGGCAAAGTGGATCAGCCGAACACTTCGAGGAAGGCCTTGTAAAATTGAAGCCAATACGCTGGTTGCGCAGGTTGCTTCGGTTTCCGCTGGCCTGGGTTTGGGCGTTTTACCGCATTTTATGGCGCGCCAGAAGGGGCTTAAATGTATCGATTTGGACATCGACGTCGAACAAGGTTTATGGCTGGTGATGCATACCGATTTAGCGGGTTCCAGACGTGTCAGAGCAGTCGCTGATCATCTAATCGCACTGTTCGAGGTTAATCAGCATTCACTGCAGCAACCCTGAAACAGCACGGCGAAATCAGCACACGCCTGGCGAAGGTTTTGCGCTATATTGGCAGCACTAACACCCGAATATCTCTGCGAAACAGGTAACATTGGCAATGGCTCTGATCCCGAAAAACTATGCACGGCTGGAAAGCGGCTACCGTGAGAAAGCATTAAAAATCTATCCTTGGGTTTGTGGACGCTGCTCACGTGAATTTGTTTACTCCAACCTGCGTGAACTCACCGTGCATCATATCGATCACGATCATACTAACAACCCGGAAGATGGCAGTAACTGGGAATTGTTGTGTCTCTTTTGTCACGACCATGAGCACTCTAAGTACACCGAAGCTGACATATACGGCACCCGAGTGGTGGCCGGGGAAGATGCGCAGAACGATGTAGAAGCAGCAACCTATAATCCCTTTGCTGATTTAAAATCGATGTTAAATAAGAAGAAATAATCGGCACTGATCATTGATGCTGCCAGCATGCCGAACAGAGGCTGGCAGCCTTTACCGTTTGATTTACTGGCGTAACTTCTCTAAAAGTTGCTCAGCCCCTTTATCAATTCCTGTCTCTGCTGCACTAAGTGAACCAAAAGTCGCACCCACGTTCATCGCATTTGGATATTGTTCCGCAACGTACGCCAGTAAGAGTTCATTCGATCCCGCATCTTTCACCTCCACGGCGAAATTCACGTAGCCACTCATCAAGCCACGCCCTCCACGTACCGACTGAACGATATTGTAAGGGCCGCCGGCTAAATCAAACTTTGTGAATGTACCAATCACTTGCGGCGTGGTATCGGCGCCGGTCAGCGTCAGTTTCAATTTGAGCGCAGGAGCCGCCCCGGCAGGGGGATTGGTGATGAATTTCTCCGCTAGCACGTCTTCAAACTTCTTACGCATATATTCAGCGAGTTGACGACGATCATCCACAGACAAGTCATTGAATTGCGCATCATTGCCGCTGTAAATGTCGACCGGTTCAATGCTGATACTGCGATATTTGCTCCAGTCTACGGGAGCGGCATAACGAAAGGGAATGCGATCGCTATCGTCAGACGTATTCGGCGACATGCGTGATGCTGACGCGATACCAGCATATTTCACCGGGCTGGTGGAGGAACAACCGACAGCGGTAAAAGCGGCCGCTAATACAAGGCTACGACACAACGGGCTGAACAAACGACTCATCTTGATACTCTCCGATAGAAGACATAAATGAACTGTACGGTTTAGTTAATATCAGTTAGCATAAATCTGTCAAGAAGAGGTTTCAGGGTGTGACATCGTGATGCGGGGGCAGAGAGGTGAATGAAAGACGTTCGTTAGTGTCGAGTGAAAGGTTTACCGGAGACCTGGTGGAATGATGGCCGGATTTGCGGCAATTGTATTTTTGCTCATCCGCGCCATCCGCAATCTCGTGGAGTTAATTTATCTATGGCAATCAAGCATAAAACAAAGCCGTTTTTATGCGGTCAGGGTTTGGGGGGCGCGCCGCAAACCCTTAGTGATGCTGCTGATTATCGACACCATTGTGGTGGTGGCGCTTATTTGCATTCTGTCAGCCAGAATTCAGATGTTGTGAGCAGCACCTCTGAGGAACAACGAAACGGCGTTTTGCACCATAGTCGTCACCTCACTTTTGGTATAATTCGGCAACGTTCGCTGAAGGAATAATTCATCGACTTCAGCTTTTACTAAAGCTGAAAATTGTTTGGCGCGTAAGGCTGGTGTGCCGCCAATTAATTCCCCGCTGGCGACGTGATGCTCCATTACCGCCGTCAGGGCGTTCATACTCTCACGTACCCCGGACTCATGAAAAAGCACGCCGATATCGGAATGGCCCGCTTCACCGACCACCATTCTGTACAACTGCAGAGCCTTCCAGTCTGATGTCAGCGCGCCCAGCATACCTTCACCAAAACGCTGCAACTTCTCACTTAACAACAGGGATTGAGTCTCCGGGTGGTTAAGTTCATCAGCCGCACGCATCAGAAAATTTGTACTAAAACATCTGACAACGGCTTCAAACAGGCTCTCTTTAGAAGCGAAGTAATTATAGAGTGTCGCCTTCGAGCAACCGGCCTGCTTTGCTACGCCATCCATTGAGGCTCGCTCATATCCTTGTTCCAGGAACACGGCTGAAGCGGCGTTGATAATGTCAGTTCTCTTTTGTTCGGTTAGCGTGCGCATCACTCTCTCCTCTGTCGGCGATAAATATTAACAAAACCGGCTGGTTCATTAAAGGAGAGAGGATGGTGGATTCGACGTCTGGAAAATGTCGAGTGAAACCTTAACTGCCACGAAGGGATGTGCGCTGCACGAGCAACACGCTGATTAAAACGATGACCAGTCCGACAAAAGCCGTACCGCTCATCACCTGAGATAGCACTATCCAGCCGAGCAGCACGGCGGTGATCGGGCTGAGTAATCCGAGCGATGCCACCGCAACGCTGGGCAGGCGGCCAATTCCCCTGAACCATAACCCATATGCCACGAATGCACCGGCCAGGGAGAGATAGGCATAAGCCGCCCACTGCGGCAGCGTCAGTGTGGGCAGTGGGGCGTCGATCAACCACGCTGCGGGTAGCAACATTATTCCACCCAGTATCAGCTGCCAGCCAGTGAGGTCCATCACCGGCAAATCCATTTTCCAGCGGCGTGTCAGCCATACGCCTGTGGCCATACAGGTCGCGCCCAACAACGCTGCCACAATGCCGACGGGTTCGAACACCGTTTGTGGAGAGAGTAATAGCAAGGCCATACCGACAACCCCGGCCAGCGCTGCCCATAAAGTGATTCTTGCTGGCGCCCGATGTTCAACTCCCCATGCCAGTAACATCACCAGCAGCGGTTGTATCGCGCCTAAGACGGCAGCAAGCCCGCCAGGCAGTCGATAGGCAGCGACAAACAACAGCGCCTGGAAAACACCGATATTCAGCGCACTAAGAATAATGAGCCGTCCAATATCGCGGCTGGCGGGCAGGCGACGAGTGAACAGCAACAACAATACCCCTGCCGGAAGTACCCGAATCAGCGCCGCCGTAAAAGGACGGTCGGGTGGCAGAAATTGTGTTGTGACGATGTAGGTCGATCCCCAGATAGCCGGGGCCAGGGCAGTCAATATCACATCACGCCAGTACGAAAGTGAGAAAGAGGATTGCATCATTTTGCCTTTATCTTCAATTCAAGATAAAATTAGTGTGTCCACCTATTACCTTGAAGTCAAGATAAATGAATAATCTATCTGAAACCCGATCTGATGCCGTCGATCTCATCCTTCAGCAGTGGCAGCGCGAGCGGCCAGATTTAGACTGCAGCCCGATGGGGCCGATTGGACGTCTCAAGCGTTGCACGGCGCTGATTGAACAGCGACTTGAAGAGGCCTTTGCCGAGTTTGAATTGAGCATGTGGGAGTTTGATATGCTGGCAACGCTGCGCCGTGCCGGAGCACCTTACAGTCTGAGTCCCACCGAGTTGTTTTCGACGCTAATGGTCACCTCGGGCACCATGACCCATCGCCTAAAACGTCTTGAATCCAGAGGGCTGATTACCCGACAGGTAAATGCAGAGGATGCACGAAGCATGCTGGTGCAATTAAGTCAGGACGGGCTGGCGTTAATCGACCGTGCGGTAGAAAAACACGTTGATAACGAAAGAAAGATTTTGTCTGGGCTCTCTCCTGAAGTGCTGATGGCACTGGATAGCCACCTGTCGGGCTTGCTGCAATCGCTTGAAGGATCCCATCAGCGCTAGTTGCCCCATTCTCACGCGTCAGCGTTGTGACGTCGTAATGAGTATTCCCCCTTTCAGGCCACCAAATTTATTTCAGGTCCGGTGCTGTGGCGTAAGTTGAGCACACCGGATCCCTCTAACACTTTCATGCCAATCCCCGCGCCTGAACCCCCGATTTTTTGCGATCCATAACACAATCGTATCGTGAACATATTGACAACATTTCATGAGATTCAGTAAAACTTTATACATCAGGTATACATGATAAATACCCGTGAAATGCATTAAATACTTACGCTTTACACCGCTAAAAAACCCTACGTTGTACGGGCAATCCGCCAGTACAAACAATGAAAACGTGTATTGGAGTAACGGAATTGCAAAAGATCACCTCACTGCCTGCCGATGATTCGATGCCGGGTTGGTTTCATACCAGTGCCGCTCGTACGCCACGCCCGGCGCATATTGGTCAGAAAAAAGTACGCTTCGCGATTGTGGGGGCGGGCTTAACAGGTCTGGCAGCTGCGCGACAATTAGCGCTCAATTTCCCCAATGATGAAGTGGTGCTGATTGAGGCGCAGGAAGTGGGATATGGATCGGCAGGACGTAACGCCGGTTTTGCCATCGATGTACCGCATGATATCGGCGCGAAGGATTATATTGGCGACGTCACCATTGCGAATAAAGTCCTCAAGCTGAATACATTAGGGCAAAACTATCTGCGTCAGATTGTGCAGGAACACGGCATCGAATGTCAGATGACCGAATCCGGTAAATATCAGGCATCAGTCGGTGAGCAGGGCACAGCGATTCTCGAAGCCTATCATAGCGGATTGGCAAAGATCGGGCGCGAATCCGAAATGATCTCGGGTAAAGATCTACCGGATCACATTGGCACTTCTTATTACAAGCAGGCGCTGTTTATTCCCGGCACCATCTTGTTGCAGCCTTCAGCATTGGTAAAAGGTCTGGCGGATAATCTGCCCGCGAACGTCACGCTGTACGAGTACACACCCATCACGTCGATTGACTACGGTGACAAAGTGACGTTGGTGCATGACAAAGGGAGCATCACCGCTGATACGTTGATCCTGGCTAATAACGGTTTTGCGTCGCACTTTGGTTTCCTGCAGCGCCGTTTGCTACCGACTTTCCTTTACGGCAGCCTGTCACGTCAGTTGACTGAAGAAGAGCAGGCACGATTGGGTGGCAAAGCGGTGTGGGGGGTGATTCCGGCGCATCCGTTTGGCAGCACCATTCGTCGTACAGTGGATAATCGTATTCTGGTGCGTAACAGTTTTAGTTTCCACCCGGATGGACGACCGCGCGAGAAATACCTTAAGCAGTATCTGGAAAACCATCGCAAATCGTTTGAACGCCGTTTCCCAATGCTGCCGCAGGTGGATTTTGAATACACCTGGAGCGGCGCGATTTGCCTGTCGGAAAACCACGAAGGCTTCTTTGGCAAACTGGCACCGAATGTTTATGGTGCGCTGTGCTGTAACGGATTAGGCATAACGCGCGGCACGGCAACCGGCAAATTGATTGCCGATATGATCGCAGGTGAGAAAAACGAACTGATCGATTTCCTCACCCAATCACCGGGTCCAAACCGCACGCCAGCTGAGCCTTTCCTGTCGATTGGCGTGAACTCGGTGTTGAGGTGGGGCCAATACCGCGCGGGCATGGAAGTTTAAGAAGGATATCGCCGCCATCACTAATGGCGGCTTTTACCCTTGGCTGCCTACCACTTCATCTCGCCAGTATTAACTTTCGCACTCAGCTCCAGTGAACTCTCATCCGGCAAATTCGGATAGGCTTTTTTCATCGCTTCAATCACTTCTGCTGACCCTTTGTGCTGCTGAAGTGCTTTTTCAAAGGTTTGCAGATAATCAAGGGTAAATGTCACCGCGCCATCGCCCGCCGGACGAGCGCCAATGTAGTGTCCTGGAATCACGACTTTCGGCTTAAGCTGCTGAATTTCTTTGAGCACGCTGCGCCACTGCTCACGGCTGGCTGGCGTTTGCGTATCTGCGGTCCAGACGTGGATGCCCGCTGCCACGGCGGTGCCACCCAGCACGGCCTTATTGGCTGGGATCCACAGATAAGCGGATTTATCCCCCGCATGGCGCAGTTCAATACGTTCACCATCCACGCTAAACGAAGTCTGATGGGTGGTCTGTGGTACATAAAGTTGGGTAGGCGCACCACCCGGCATTTTCGGGCCCCAATACGCTAACTTGGCGGCTTTAGTGGCTTCGATATGCTCAACCACTGTTGGTGCTGCGACAATTTTCACCTGAGGGAAAGCTTTGACGATGGGCTCCAGTCCAAAGTAGAAGTCAGGGTCACCTGAGGTAATCAGGATTTGTGTGAGTTTTTTACCGCTGGATTTGATCATCTCCACCAGTTTCTCGCCATCTTTCGGGCTGAACTGTGCATCGACCAGCAGCGCTTCATGTGGCCCGGTAATCAGCGTTGACGATACCGGAAACACCCCTTGTTCCTGTGGATTGTAAACTGCCAATTGCAATGGGGCAGCAAACGCCGGGCCGGCTGCCAGTGCGAGCACCAACGTCAGTGACTTCATCTTCATCTCATTTTCCTTTCAGTGCCAACATGGCTGGTAAGCACATCATTGTAAGGATTTTGCTGTCTGCTAGAATTCCCGCAAATAGAGATGATCAGTTTCATAAAACGATCAGATGGAGAGCAGATGGACAGAGTCACAGCCGCTTCAGTATTTAATCGCATTTGCGAATTAGGCAGCCTGAGCGCCGCAGCGCGGGCGCTGGATATCTCCCGGCCGATGGTCAGCCGTTATCTGGATGAAATGGAGAAATGGGCAGGCGCACGTTTACTACACCGTTCATCACGTCGCCTGACCATCACCCCGGCCGGGGAAAAAGTGCTGGAAAAAACCCGCATGCTGGCACGGCTGGCCGATGAGATAACCGGACAGGGTGAACCGGGAGAACCGCAGGGCACATTGCGCGTCGCCTGTGCGCACTCCACCGCGACCCATATTCTGGGGCCGATGATCTCGGCATTTCTGGCGCGCTATCCATTGTTGCGAATTGAATTAGAAATCAACAATCAGCCGGTGAGCTTAGTGGGAGAGCGCATCGATGTAGCAGTCAGGATCACGGACAATCCGGAACCGGGCGCGATTGCCCGCCGTCTTGGCGAATGTGCTTCTGTGGTGTGCGCATCACCCGATTATTTGCGCAAGCATGGCAATCCTGAAACGCCGCAGGATTTAAGCCAGCATAATTGCCTGCACTATAGCCGCTTTGCCGGGCAGAGTTGGCAGTTCAACGATGCCAATGGCGATGCCCTGAGCACAGCCGTAAGCGGCAATTTCAGTGCCGGCATCTCATCGGTATTGTGCGATGCCGCCATCGCCGGATGTGGGCTGGCCATGGTGCCAGAAATGGAGGCGCGCGCCGGGATAGCTAACGGTCAGTTGCAATGTGTACTGCCGGACTTTACGCCGAAAACCCTCGGCATTTATGGATTGTATATGTCGCGCGAACGCCAACCCGCCGCGCTGCGACTGTTTCTTGATGCGGTGCAGCAACAGCTGGCTTCATAAAATATGGGGTTTGATCTCAAGCAGGGCGTTGTACAGGTTTTAACTCCAGATTAGGTGATAGTATCTCCCGGTAAACATCACCTGGTGTTAATAAGGGAGTATTAACTGATGCGCCGGTATTTTATCCGCAGTTTTCTCATCATCGGTCTATTGGGGAGCAGTTGCCTGAGTCTCGCCGAACAGACAGGCGGCGCTTCGCAACTCGCGGGATTGATACGTGAGCCGCTCTCATTAACCATAACCTTCCCCAACGGGCAACACGCGGTGCTGGATGCGTATGTTACACGACCCGACATACCCGGTGTATTTCCCATCGCGCTGATCACCCACGGCACCGATGGCAGCGAGCAAAGCGATCGCCAGCATCTCACGCCGAACCGTTTCTCAGCTGCCGCCATCACCTTTGCCCGACATGGTTATGCCGCTGTGGTGGTGATGCGACAGGGCTATGGTCAATCCACCGGCCGTAACGATTATCAAGGGAACAGCTGTGCCCAACCGCAGCATGCACTGGCAGGCGAGATGGCACGAAACGATATCCTTGCTGCACTGACGGCGATACGGGTACAGCCCTGGGCGGCAAAACATCAAGCGGTGCTGGTCGGCCAATCATCTGGCGGATTCAGCGTGCTCGCCGCCAGTGCCCTGAATCCACCGGGTGTACAGGCTATCATCAGCTTTTCAGGTGGACGCGGAGCCATGGGTGAAGGCCAGGTTTGTGATAAAACCTCACTGCTGGCGACGCTGAAATCTTATGGTCAAACCGCACGAATCCCAACACTCTGGCTTTACACTGCCAATGATCAGTCGTTTTCACCCCAGCTTGGCGAGGAGATGTTCAAGGCTTACCATCACGCAGAGGCTAAGGGTAAGCTGATCACTCTGCCGGCTTACGGTAACGATGGGCATGATTTACTGATTTCAGCACCGGAAGGATTCTGGTGGCGCAGCGTCTCGTCGTTTCTTAGCCAGCAACATTTGCCGAGCCATGGTGTCGTGTCCCTTGCTGAGGCCGAGCTTGCTGCACCGGCAGGATTAACGTCATCAGGTCTACAGGCTTTCAAACACTATCTGTCAGATCTCGGCTATGAGAAAGCGTTCGCGACCAACGGCGAAGGTGTGTGGGGCCGCGCGTACTGGGCTCGCACCCAGCAGGATGCGAACCATGAAGCTCTGGCAAATTGCGAGCAGTATCGTGAGAAGGAAGAGGCGGCGTGCACCATTTACGCCGCTGGAGATCAACGCTCAGCGGCGAAATGACGCGCTAGGCGATGGGCGTGACTTGCATAAAGTGCATGATCGCCACCAGTGTAACGATCGACAGCACCGTGGAGATGAGGATCGCGCCAGAAGTGATTTGCGCATCACGCCGATAATACTCAGCCAGCATAAAGGGCCCGGTGCCGGTGGGCAGTGCCGCCAGCAGAATCGCCATGTTGGTGAGATCCTGCGGCAGGTGAAACAGCCAGACGGCTAAAATCCAGGTCAGCAGCGGCTGCATCACCAGCTTGGCCACCACGACCAGGCCCACCGTGGTGAAACTCATTTTCGCCGCGGTGGGCAATTCGCTGGCTTTGGCTTTTTGTCGGCTGGCTTGAAACACCCCTAAACACACCAGCGCGCAAGGGCTGGCCGCACCGCCGAGCAGTTTCAGGAAGGTTTCAACGCTGCCGGGCATGGTCAAACCCGCGCTGGAGCAAGCTGCCCCCAACAGCGGTGAGATAATCAGCGGGTTCTTTAAAATGGCGCGCAGTACTTTAATCGCCAGTCGATGAAATTCACGTTCACTCTGCAAACCAATCTCGATCATCGCGATGGCAATCGCGAACAGGATACACGCCACCACAATAGTCGCCGTGGTGGTGGGGATCAGGCTGCTTTTACCAAAAATCAGTAACAACAGCGGAAAACCCAGATAACCGGTGTTGGGATAGGCGGCGGCAACGCCATCGACGCTGGCATCGGCAGTGGATTTGCCTTTGAATTTTTGGCAGGCAAAGACGATAACAAATGAGGCGGCGCAGGAGAGGGCAAACGCCCAGAAGAATCCCGGTTGATAAATGGTGTGCCACGGCGTGTGTGCCATGATGTCAAACAGCAGCGCAGGCAGCGCAAGCCATACCACAAATTTATTCAGTTCCGTCGCCGAGGTTGGCCCTAATACACCTAGCATGCGGCAAGCATATCCCGCCACAATTAAGCCGAAAACCGGCAAAAGAATCAGAAACGTCGCTATCATTGTGTCCTCCCAGTAAGCTGAAGGACTCTAGTGCCTTTAGTGATGCAGATCCAATAGCAAATTTGGCCGGGATTGATACGGAAAATGAATCATGCTTGATATGAAGCCGCTGCGGTACTTTATCGCGCTGGCAGAAGTGAAAAATTTCCACCGTGCCGCGTAGCGTCTGCATCTGTCACAGCCGTCCTTAAGTCGTCACATCGCTGCACTGGAAAAAGCGGTGGGTACACAGCTGGTGGAACGCAATACGCGCCAGCTAATGCTGACGCCCGCCGGTGAGAGCTTCTACCAGGATGCACGTAAGATCCTCGAATCACTCCAGCAGGCGCAACAACTGGCGCGTGACACCGCCGCGGGCAAATCGGGTTTATTGCGCGTGGGTTTCACTATGTACTCTGCACATAGCGTGATCCCGGAGTATGTGCGATTGATTCGCCATCACTTCCCCAACATTGCTCTGGAGTTGGAAGAGGCGGTCACTGAAGACCTGCCGGATAAAGTGCTGGCAGGTGAAGTCGATTTAGCGGTACTGGTGGAAGGAACTGCACGCGTGGGCATGCAGACATTGACCGTGTTAACCGAGCCTTTATGTGTGGCCATGTCGCGCACACATCCTAAAGCGAGAAGTCGGAAATTGCAGATCGAAGATCTGCGCGACGATCCTTTTGTGATGACCTCCGCCAGCGCCGGGAGCCGGTTAACCGCGGTAATTATGGATTATTGCCGGGCTCATGGTTTTGAACCTATGGTCAGTCTGCAGGTTCGTCTGCAACACACCATGCTCAGCCTGGTGAATGATGCCAGCTATGTGGCGCTGGTGCCTTCTTCGGTTCAACAACTCAAAATGGACGGCATTGTCTTCAAACCGCTGGCGGATGCGCCGCAGGTTAATCTTGCCGTTGCCTGGAGCAGCGATAACCGCAATCCCTGCCTTAACAGTTTTATAAAACTGCTGATTCAACGACACGCAGCAGTGTGAAACCTACGCCAGCCGCATAATCATCTGCGGAGCGATAACTACAATGAATTAAATCAATCAGTTAAGATGGGTTGGCCCCACGAGTCAGTGGCGGTTTCAGCCTGAAATCGCCACAAATTCAGCATTGTGTTGTTCAAAAAATAAGCCAATATTTACTTTATCGTTAAGCCAATTTTAATCTTCGCCACGTAGAGTGCCCTCACAGTCACAACCATCAGTAAACGAAGTCAGAATTGCCGAGGCGTAACAGAACTCCTGTTATTTGCCCGCGTCTATAGACCGTGCTGAGCTGTGTTATCCGCTGGAGAGTACCTTTGCTGCGACTATTATTTCTGTTGATGGGTGGACCGGCGCTAAGAGCGGGTTGGCCTTATCTGACCGGGCTGGGCCTGCTGTGTGCTGGTGCGAGTGCCGGGATCCTGATGGATCTGTTGCAACATGGAAGTTTATCGTTCCCCTTGCATGTGTTAGGGGTATTCCTTGCGGTCGAAGGGCTGGCGGAAGCGATGAGTGCAATCTATTCGCCTGCCGGCATTGCCTGGCCACCTTTGATGAAATCTGCAGGGCTGATGCTGTTTGGCCTGTTGGTATTCATTGCACCGCATGATAGCAGCCTCTGCTTCTCACTGGGTTTTGCCTTGATTTTTTTACTGGATGGCGGGTTCCGTGTCATTTCATGCAGCCTGATGCGCTGTCGGCGATGGACGCGGAAATTCAGCCTCGGATGCGCGGAAATCCTGTTCAGCCTCCTGATTGCCATCCATTGGCCGCTGGCTCCGCATGTGATCGTGCCGCTGTGTTTTGCACTTATGCTGGCGGGATGGGGCATCAATCTCTTGTTTATGGGAGCGCAAATTCATGCGCTGCCAGAGAACACCAGTGTCACCGCACTGCCTATCTTTACCCGCAAAGGGCTGCGTGCGCCGCATGGATTGAATTATGAACATCCGCCGCTGCAGGCTGGGCATACCAGTGTGCCGCTCAATGTCTACATCTGGACGCCGTTGGGTTCGGGCGATGTCGCCGGACGTCGTCCATGGTTTGACCGTTGGGTCGCAGCGATTGACCATCGCGGTGAAGTATCAACCGGCCATACATCGTTAGAGATGGGTGATGAACTCTATATCAGCCTCTACCCGGTTGATGACGTTTCACGCAGCTTGCGCGGTTTCCTGAAAACGCTGCGCGCAAAAGAGGAGTTCGACGTTGAGGGTTGTTTGCTGCCATCACTGGAAAGTGAGATCAAAAGGTGGTGTCGTCCGGATAAACGTCTGGTTCTCACGCATTACAATCAGGCAGCCTTGCGCAATTACTGGCGCGCGAATGCAACCGATACCCGCTATAACCTCACATCACGTAACTGTTCGACCAGCGTAATGCAGGCGCTGGACGTTGCTACTGAAGGCTTGTTGGGTGAACACGGTTTGAAAGGGCTTTGGGTCATCCTCAACCCCGATTTTTGGTTGTTGAGTCTGGTACGCAGCCGCGCAGAAGGCATGACGTGGACGCCAGGACTGGTGATGGATTACTGCATTTTGCTGCGCCGTGTGCTGGAAACTCAACAGCGAACCAGCCGCTATCGCAAAATTATTCATCGTTTAAGAGTCGAACTGCTCGGCGCACGCATGGTCGTGCGCAGTTTGTTACGTTGACCGTTTTTGAACAGCATTCAGGCAAAACCATTCTGTTGCAGAATGGCTCTGGCCGCTGTTGTACTGAGAAAGGCGGCAAGGGGATTAGCAGAGTGGGTGAAAGTCGCCCATCCATATTCCGCCTGAATGTTGAACGGTTCCGGGATGCTCAATACCTGCAAATGCGGATGATTTATTAGACGTGGAGCATAGCTGGCGTAGCCAATGAAGAGATCTGCGTGCTGTTGGTCGATTAACCATTGTGCTGCCAGTTCGCCCGTGGGGACAGCCAGGCTATCGATGCCACCCACCAGCTGACGCGCGCGCTGTTTCAACCTTTCACCGCAGTCTGGATAAACCTGTCCGATATTGTCAAACAGCTGCCAGGTGTAATCGCCGGAAGGGTCGCTTAACGGCGTCGATGTTGCCAGCCGCAGGTCGTCACGTTGTAAAAGTGTAAGCCAGGTGTCGTTTTCGGTGACAACGTCACGTCTTGCGGTCAAACATAAGCTGTTAGCGGCAAATTTTCCGGTGCGCATTGCCAGACCGCGCTGTAACAGCGTGGCCGGGTGCTTAAGATTGGCGGATGCAAACAGATCGCAGCGTGCACCTTGTTCAATCCTCTGCCGAAGTAAGCCTGCAGGGCCAAAGTGGGTGTCGGTCGTCAGGCCAGACTGATGATGAAAGGCTGCTATCAGATCCGGCCAGACACCGCGCAGACTACCGGCTGCCAGAATGTGCAGCGTTGTCATGATAGGCGGTCCGATAAAAATGCTGATACCAGCGATCAGCCTGCTGTTGCATATCAATATCGCGGAATTTGTCCGGATAGAGTTTCTTCGCCATCCAGAGCTCACCTAAGCCGATAGCTTCTGGCATTGGATATCCCCAGGCTTTGGCATATTCCGGCATCAGCCAGACCCGATGATGCTTCACCGCGTCAATGGTGCGCCAGCGTGGATCTTGTTGGATCTCATCCACCACTTGAGGATAGCGATCCTGGACAAAAATCACCTGAGGATTCCATGCCACAACTTGCTCCATGCTGACTTGCTTGAAACCCTGAACGGTCGATGCCGCAACGTTGTAGGCGCCCGCGTGCAACATCATCAAACCGGTGTATTTGCCAGAACCATAAGTGGTGAGGTCCGGATTGGCCATGTAAGCACGAACACGCTGTTGCTCAGTTAAACCTTGCAGACGATCGCTCACCAGTTTACGTCCGGCAAACGCCGCGGCAATCAGCGCTTTGGCCTGTTGCTGCTTATTCACCACCTCACCAATCAAGGTAATCCCTTCTTTGATGCCGAGATCGTAAGCTTGATTCTCATTCTGCATGCTGGGGTTAATCTTGCCTTGTTCCCCTGCATCGTCATGGCGTAAGGAAATAGCCAATACCGGAATGCCCAGCGCCGAAATCTGGTCAATCATCTCTTTTGGCGCGTAGTTAGTGACAAAAACCACCTGCGGATGCAGCGCCACCAATTTTTCTAAATCCACATGGGTAAGATCGCCCAGCATGGCTTTCTGTGTCAGTTCAGGCACCAGCTGCGCGTAGCCATCACCCAACTGTTGCTTCCAGTTCGCGAGGATGCCGACGATCTTATCGGTCGCGTTGAGTTGCACCAGCAGGTTCAGCGTTTGGTGCTGTAGCACCACCACGCGATCGACCTGATCGGGGATCGTCACCTGACGACCAATTTGGTCGGTCACCACACGGCTGGCGAAGGTGTTCAAAGAGGTGAAGGTGAGTAAGCCTGCCAGAATCAGGCGGTTAAGCGTTATGTTCATGAGTTATCCCTGCAGCGTAATGCAATGGATTATATAGCGCTAATTGGCAGGCGCCTATGACTCTTTCAGTGATACGCAGTCGTCGGACGACATGGCACAGCGTCATCTGCTACTATATCGGCCCAATTGCAGCGCGATCCGCTGTCAATTTTCACCTGTCAAATCAAAACAAAAGCCATCGGGCGAATCAACCTGCATGGCGGTGGAGTAGTGGTTGTTATGTTGCACGATGTAGGAATTATTAATGTCTGGACGTTTCTGGCGGGTGCGCTGGTGATTATTCTGCTGCCCGGCCCAAACAGTTTATACGTGCTGCGTACCGGGATGAGCCGCGGTGCTAAAGCGGCGTCTAAGGCGATAGCAGGGGTGATGATGGGTGATCTGATTCTGATCTTCCTTGCCTGGGCCGGTGTTGCGACGCTGATTCGCACCAGTCCGCACATTTTTATGGTGGTGAAGTATCTGGGCGCGATGTTCCTGCTCTACTTAGGCGTAAAAATCATTCTGGGTGCATTGCGCAAGCGCGAAGGTAACCAGCCTGCTGAAGCCGTTAAAATAGAAAATTATTTCCTGCGCGCACTGCTGCTGGGCGTGACCAACCCGAAAGCCATTCTGTTCTACGTCTCCTTTTTCATCCAGTTTATTGATCCAGCAGTCACTCACACTGCGCCTGCCTTTGCAGTGCTGGGCTCGATGATTCAACTGATCAGCCTGAGCTATTACCTGATTTTGCTGATGGCGGGCAACGTGATGGTTCGCTTTCTGAAAAACCGCACTCGTCTGGTAAAACTGGGGAATATGCTCACGGGCATGTTGTTCTTTGGTTTTGCTGTGCGCTTAATGAGTGCACAAAGTTAATTTTATCCCCAGCGCTAATATCCAGGAAACAGCAGGAAAACCTGCTGTTTCCCTTTTCGGGTAGCATTTAAATCATCCCGGCTTTCTACTCCCACCAAAATTTGTTGTGACCCGCCCAGCTTTTTTCTTTTAATTTATTCGACGTTCTTAATGAGCAGGATATTGTTTGCCATAGTGCAGTGCACTATTGGCGTGCACCGTTAAGGCGCAGAAAAGATTAATGACTGCGGACACAAGCGGATATTTAACTGGCACCACTCTTGCATACTCTTGTATATACATGAGTGTATCACTTGTCGCTAACACCCCATAATCATAACAGAAGGAAATAACTATGTTTTCTCTCCATGCTGTGAAGAAATCAGTTTCTCATGTTTGCTGCTTAGGTTTATTCACACTCGCGGCACACTCTGTTTATGCAGCGGAAGCAGCGCCTATCAAAATGGGGGTTGAACCCTGGTTGGGCTACGGCCAGTGGCACATAGCCTCGGCAAAGGGCCTTTTTGCCAAATCTGGGTTGAACAAGGTTGAAGTGATTAACTTCGCCGAAGATAAAGATATCAATGCGGCGCTGGCGAGTGGTCAGATTGATGCCGCCAATATTGCTACCCACACCGCTATGGGGATGATCTCCGCCGGGCTGCCGGTAAAAATCGTCCTGGTGCTGGATCAGAGCAACACGGCAGACGCCATCCTGGCGAGCAAAGAGGTCGGCAGCGTTAAGGAGCTCAAAGGCAAGCAGGTCGCATATGAAGAGGGCACCACCAGCGATATCTTGCTGCGCAGCGCGCTGGCATCGGCAGGATTATCCTTTAGTGATATTAAACCGGTGCCGATGCCTGCAGCTTCGGCTGGTAGTGCCATCCTGGCTGGAAGAGTACCCGTAGCAGTCACCTACGAGCCGTATCTCAGCGTGGCGAAGAAATCAGACCCGAGTATTAAAATGCTGTATAGCGGATCTTCCGATCCAGGATTAATCAGTGATGTGCTGGTCGTGCGTGATGATTTTATTAAAAGCCACCCGGATGAAATCAAATCATTAATTAAAACCTGGGGTGCGGCGCTCGATTTTTATAACGCCAATACCACTGAAGGTCGCGCCATTATTTCTAAAGCTGTGGGGGCTACGCCTGCGGATTTAGATACCGCCTTTGATGGGGTTAAATATTTCACCTTGAGTGAAAACAAAGCCTACCTTTCACATGATTTTACCAGCAAGACGTTCCCGCATATTTTAAAAGCGGCAACCGAGGCCGGAATTGTGACCCAACCGGTGACGCCTGCTCAAATCATTGATGCAGAGTTTGCCAATCAGCAGTAAGCGTTAATAGCGCCTCTCTGCCGCACCTGTCAGCGGAGAGGCATGAAAACAGGAGGGGGCATGAGTTCAGTTGAGTTGCAGCGGGTTAATCGGCAGGCGAAGAAAAAACGCCGTCGGAGTCACCTATTAACCATTGGTAAAGAGCCAACGAGGGCGCAATTTTTAACTATCGCGATTCTGGTTTTCGTGTGTCTGATTCTGGCCTGGTGGCTGGCCACCTCCTCAGGGGCCATCAAGCCTATTTTTCTGCCTGGCATTGAGCGCGTCTGGCATCAGATGGTGACGCTGGCACAGAACGGCACTTTGCAAAGTGATATTGCCAGCAGCCTGTATCGCATGGTGATTGCGTTCGCTATCTCTTCGGCGATGGCCATTTTCATTGGTGTTCTGGCGGGTTGCTACGGTTTGTTTAAAGCCATAGTTGAACCTCTGGTCGATTTTATTCGCTATATGCCGGTGGTGGCGTTTGTCCCTCTCACCATTTTATGGACGGGTACTGACGATATTCAGAAATTCCTCGTGATCTGGATTGGTACCTTCTTTCAGCAGGTGCTGATGATGATCGATGCCATCAAACGCGTGCCACCTGATTTCGTCGGGCTGGGTCGTACCCTTGGCTTATCCGATCGCAAAATCTTACTGCGAATTGTCATTCCCTCAGCTTTACCCGCAATTTGGGATGCATTGCGCATCAGCCTCGGTTGGGCATGGACATGGTTAGTGCTGGCCGAATTGGTGGCTTCAACTTCGGGTCTGGGCTATCGCATTGTGGTCTCGCAACGCTATTTCCAGACCGACACTATTATTGGCTACATCCTGTTATTAGGGCTGCTAGGCCTGATTACCGACCAAATCATGCGCGCCGCTGAGCGTGTGTTATTCCGCTACAACCGGAGACGTTCCTGATGGCGAGCTTAACAATAAATCAACTGGAGAAGAGCTTCGCACAGGGCAAATCCCGACGCCGCGTGTTGCACGGTATCGACCTGACGCTCAACGACAACGAGTTTGTCTCGATTGTTGGGGCTTCCGGCTGCGGCAAAAGTACATTGCTATCGATTGCGGCCGGTCTGGACGATTTTGACAGCGGCGATGTGCTGGTGGATGGGCAACCGATTCCCGGCCCAGGACTGGACCGCGGCGTAGTGTTTCAATCTTACACTTTGCTGCCGTGGCTGACGGCGCGCGGCAATATTGAATTTGCCCTGAAAGCCGCAGGCACACCAGCCAGCCAGTGCCGGGAAATCGCGCAGCAGCATCTGGAACTGGTGAAACTGGGTGATGCCGCCGATCGCTGGCCCAGTGAACTCTCGGGAGGGATGAAGCAGCGTGTGGCCATCGCCCGAGCGCTCTCGTATCGCCCCAAAATTCTGTTAATGGATGAGCCTTTTGGCGCGCTGGATGCCATGACGCGTCACCAGATGCAGCAGTTACTGATTGAGATTTGGGAAAAGCATCGCCTGACGGTGATGTTTGTTACGCACGATATTGAAGAAGCCGTCAGGCTGTCGGACCGCATTGTGGTGATGGGCCCAGGAAAAATCGATACCACTTTCGCGGTGAACTTACCGCGCCCCCGTCATGAGGGGATCAATCGCGTACCTGAATTTATCGAGCTGCAGCATCAGGTGCTGAGCCGCATTCACCAACACGAATTCACGCACTGACAATATTGAGGATTTACTATGGCCGTTTCATTTCATGATCTGTCAACGTCTGACGTATTACCTGAGCAGCTATTCAAACGCACCGAATCTGACCTGTCGAGTTTTGCCGAGAAGGTGAAGCCGATTATTGAAGCAGTCAGAACTGAAGGGGATCAGGCGTTAATTCGCTTTGCCCGTGAATTCGATGGCGTGCAGCCAGAAACCTTTACCATCAAGGCTGACGAACAGGAGTTCGATGCGGCATTCGAACGCGTTGATCCGCAGGTGATCGACGCGATCCGTTTCGCGGTGGAGAATATCCGAGCGTTCCATGAAGCACAGAAGCCCGAGGAGATGTGGTGGAAAGAGATGCGTCCTGGCGCTTTTGCCGGTGATCGCCATGTTCCGATTGATGCCGTAGCCTGCTATGTCCCGCGCGGTAAGGGCTCATTTCCCAGCGTGTTGCTGATGACAACCATTCCCGCCATTGTCGCCGGTGTGCCGCTGCCCATTGTGATTACGCCCCCAGGCCCGGATGGCACTGTGGATGATGCGACGCTGGTTGCTGCGCGACTGGTGGGGATTGAGCACGTTTATAAATGTGGCGGTGCACAAGGGGTGGCGGCAGTGGCGTTCGGCACCGAATCCATTCCGAAATGTTTGAAGATTGTCGGCCCCGGCAGTCCCTGGGTGGTAGCGGCCAAACGTCAGCTTGCGCATTTGATCGATCCCGGTGTGCCTGCGGGTCCTAGCGAAAGCCTGATCTTAGCGGATGATTCGGTGAATGGGGCATTGGCGGCGCTCGATCTGATAATTGAATCCGAACACGGCCCGGATAGCTCGGCTTATCTGGTGACGTCCAGCCGTCGCGTGGCGGAAGAGGCCATCGCCGCGCTACCGGGCTACTGGCAGCAGATCGGTGAAAAAAGGGCAGATTTCTCCCAGCGCGTACTCTGTGGCGACCACGGTGGCGTGATCCTCACCAAAGACTTCGCCACGGCGATTGAATTCGTCAACGCGTACGCCCCGGAACATCTCGAAGTGCTGGCACACGAACCGATGGATGTGATGATGAAAATCCGCAATGCGGGTGAAATTCTGCTGGGAGAGCATTCGCCGATTGTGCTGGGTAACTTCGTGCTCGGGCCTAATGCGGTGTTACCAACCAACGGGGCGGCGAAAACCGCAGGACCGCTCTCGGTGTTTGACTATATGAAGCGTATGTCTATCGCTTATGTCACCAGCCGGGGCTATCAGGAATTGGCTCCTAAAGCCAAACGCTTTGCGGAATATGAAGGGTTCCCCGGCCATGCATTGGCGGTGTCAGATATCCGACAGACCTTACTGAAAGGTGGGCGCGATGAATGATCGCCTGCGTCCTCCACTTGCGGCAGAAGCGCGTCGTTTAACCAAAGAAAACCAGTGGGAACGTGCCAGCGAGAAACTTCAGCAGTTGATCGCAGATGTCACCGGGATCGAGGCGATCAGCCTGCAGATCAACCGCGATCAATACAGCCTGAACTCTTTAAATGGTCGCGTGCTGCTCGCGGATGGGCGCACGCTGTTTTTCAAATTCCATCACGAAGAAGGGGAAGAGCACACCATTGATGAGTATTACCGCGCTGAACTGCTGCGTGAGCATGGCTTCGCTGTCGATGTGCCGGTTTACACCTGCGGTGAACCGGGGCGACAAATTCTGCTGTACAGCTTACGCAACGATCAGCGTCTGGCGGATGTGTGCCGTGCAGTGGAATCCACAGCGGACTGGAAGCAATCAGCAGCGATTATTGAGGCTCAGCGTCGCGCCGATAGCGATATTCTCGCTCACACGCTGCCCACGTTGCGTATGGCAACGGCGGCAGAAGTGGCAGCTGAATCTATTCATCAATTGTTCTGGAATCGACTGGTTTCCGAGGGTGATCCGGATGACTTGGGTGGACGAGTAGCGCAGTTCTATATTAGGCAGCGCTTCACGCTGGGTGAGGTGCAGCTCGATTGGGAAACTCTGAGCCAGATGCATTGGCAGGTCAACGGCGTGTTATATCCCCAGACTCTTCACCAGCTGTTCCTGGCTGCGGGAGAAGTGTTGAAACCTGCTGCGCTGGCGTCTCACGGTGTCGTGGTGGCACATGGTGATGCACACAATGCCAACGTATGGTACGAAACGCAGCACGGTGAACCTGAACTGGTGAGTTTCGACCCTGCTTTTGCGGGCAGCAATATTCCCGCTTTACTGGCTGAAATTAAAGCCACGTTCCATAACATTTATGCGCATCCGTGCTGGTTGTATGAACCTGACGATGCCGCCGCCCGCTATCAGGTCAATGTGCGGTGCGATGGCAACACGCTGATTGTTGAACATGACTGGCAACTCAGCCCGCTACGCCGCGCATTTCTGACCAGTAAAGGAGAGCTTTACTGGAAGCCTTTGCTTGCAGCCCTGCAGGAGAAAGGCTGGCTGCCCGGCAACTGGCAACAGATTATGCGGCTGGCGTTGTTCTGCTGTCCGACGCTGGTGATGAATTTACGTGCCGGCTCATCCAGTAACCATAATCCGACAAGCTCAGCGATTGGCTTCTCGGTTGCCGTGATGCTGGCGTGCGGCGGAGAGGATGAATTCACCCACTGGATCAACAGCCTGATCACGGAGAACTGAGATGAAAGCGGTACGCCTCAAAGGTATTGGTCAGGTCACTGTTGAAGAGCGCTCCTCACCCGATTTGCCCGCCGGATGGGCCAGTATCAACGTGCACTCAGCAGGAATCTGTGGCTCCGATTTACATAATTTCAAAACTGGAAAGTGGATTGCTCATCTTCCGGTAACACCGGGACATGAACTATTCGGCGTCATTAGTGAAATCAACGGCGAAAGCGATCGCTTCCAGCCAGGCATGCGCGTGGTGGCTGATTCGCGCGTGTATTGCGGCCATTGCGCATTTTGTTCGTCGGGCGCAATGAACCTGTGCGAGTCCCTGGGCTTTGTTGGAGAAGTGTTTGACGGTGGTTTTGCTGAACAGGTGGCGTTGCCGCTAAGTAGTTTGCTGGCGGTACCCGATGCGATTCCTGATGAGATAGCGGTATTGAGTGAACCGCTAGGCGTGGCGTTGCGAGTGGTGAATCAACTCAATCCCGCAGAAGGTGATGCTGTGTGTGTCACGGGCGGCGGAACCATCGGAGGTTTGACAGCGTTACTTCTGCATCGCTTGAAAAAATGTCAGGTGCAGTTAATCGAACCGAATGCGCAGCGCTATAAATTGATCGCTTCTGTCGTGCCGCTGTCCACGCCCCAAAAATATGCCTTGGGTGTTGAAGCCTCAGGATTTCCTGCCGCACTCTCGCAGCTGATCGCAGGGATAACTTCGGGTGGTCGCATTGCGATGGTCGGAATATTTCACCATACGGACGGCATTGATCTGAATGCTTTAGTGGAGCGGGAGATCACGCTGGTGGGTTGCAGTGTCTTCCAGCATGAACAGCAGGCGGCACTGGATATCATGGCCTTGCTGGCGGACGACTTAACAAGGCTTATCGCGCCACCGGTGCAGCTGGATGATGTGCCTGAAACCTATCAGACGCTGATTGAGGGCAAATCGGCCTTCCTGAAAACGGTAATCAAATTATGAGTGTCATGACGTCATTTTCCTTACAAGGTAAAAACGCATTGGTCACGGGCGGGACACGTGGCATTGGTTATGCGCTGGCACAGGCGTTGGCTCAGGCCGGTGCGCGTGTGACGATCACCGGTCGTGATGCGGTTACACTAAAAGCCGCGGTGGCGCAGTTGCGCGCCTCTGGCGTAGAGGCACAGGGACTGATTCTGGATGTCACTCAGGTTGAAAGCATCCAACAGACGCTAGCCGCTGCGGGGCGGGTGGATATTTTGATTAACAATGCAGGCACCGAACAGATTCGCCCTTCGCTCGAAGTGGATGAAGCGTTGTGGGATACCATTGTTGGCACTAACCTCAAGGGCGCATTTTTTTGTGCTCAGGCGGTGGCGAAAAACATGGTTTCTGCGGCATCCGGCGGTGCGATCATTAATGTGTGCTCGCTGACCACCTGTGTGGGCGTGCCCGGCGCCGTTGCCTATGCCAGCTCCAAGTCAGGATTGGCGGGGATGACGCGCACGCTGAGCGCGGAATGGGCGGCGCATAACATCCGCGTGAATGGCATCGGTCCCGGCTACTTCGAAACGGAAATGACTCAGGTGTTTTATCAGGATGACGCGTGGCGCGACGCGATGCAGAAAAAAATCCCGCTTGGTCGATTTGGTGAATTCGACGATCTGGCCGGCAGTGTGGTTTTTCTTAGCTCGGAGGCTGCCCGATATATCACCGGGCAGATTCTGTATGTCGATGGGGGATATCTGGCCTCTATCTGATCTGCAGCATCTCTTGCCGCAGGTCTGCAAGGGTGTTGCAGCCTAATTGGGCCAGCGTGCGGTCAACTTCCTGAACCAGCGCAGTGATCACCTCGTTCGCCAGTGCTTCGCCACCTGCGGCCACCGCATACAATAAGGGCCGTCCAATCAATACGGCATTAGCCCCGAGGATCAGCGCTTTAATCACATCGGTGCCGCGGCGGAAACCGCTGTCGATCAGAATGATAAATTCATCACCGACCGCCGCACGCACGCTGGCAAGCACAGACATCGGGCTGGCGGTGCCATCCAGTTGTCTGCCGCCATGATTCGACAGGACAATGCCTTGAGCACCGATTTTTTGCGCCATGAGGGCATCGTCAACGGTCATGATGCCTTTCACATACAACGCGCCGTCCCACAGTGAACGAATCCACGCCAGCGTTTCCCAGCTCAGGGTCTGATCCATTTGCTGAGCGAAGTAAGTGGCACCGCCGGCTCCTTGCTGCTGTTCAGCGGGCAGGTAAGGCTTAAGATTGCCGAAGCCCGGCATACCGTGTGGCACCAGAGTGCGCAGCACCCAGCCCGGTTTCATCGCCACGTCACAGAGTGCCGGGAATGAGAGTTTCATGGGCCGTCGATAGTGCTGCTTATCGCGCTCACGATGACCAAAATGCACCGCATCAACGGACACCACCAAAGCAGTACAGCCTGCGTCTTTGGCGCGACTGATCAAATTCTCAGTTACTTGCTTATCTTTAAGGACGTAAAGTTGAAACCAACGTTCCTGATGACCAGTCGCTTGTATATCCTCAATAGAAGCGGTTGAAACGGTGCTCTGAATATGGCCAATGCCCGCCTGAGCCGCAGCGCGGGCGAGCATGAGATCGGATTGATTTCTCAGCATGCCGTTATAGCCAGTGGGAGCAACAAGAAGGGGGGCAGCCAACTGCGTGCGGCCAAGGGCAACACCGATATTCCGCTGACTGGAATCGCGTAATACTGAGGGTAAAAATCGCCACTGTTGAAAGATAGCCCTATTGTGATTGAGCGTCACTTCCCCCTCTGCGCCACCATCAATATAGTCGAAAGCGAAATGGGGCAGTGTGCGTCTCGCTTTTGCGCGCAGTTGTTCTGGATTGAGCTTCATCTTTATCCCTGTCTGTCATTCGAGGTTACCTACCTGTATAGACAACCTGCAAGCAGCATGCCAATGATTTCACTGCTGAGGTTCAGAGAAGCTCAATCCGCGAGTCAGCCCAACCAACCAATCAGTGCCGCAGCGCACAAGCAATAGCCACCGAACAGATGCCAGCGATCATGCTCCAGCCAGCGGGAAAGCCAGCGTAGCGCCAGAAGTCCGGCGACAAAACTCAGTATCATGCCCACCAGGCTGGGCAGAAGCACGCCGCTGCTCACTGCGACCGTACCAGCAGAGCCTGAACTGAAAGCACGCAGGCCCTCTTTAACGATCACCGCCGGTGTCAGCACCACGGCTAACGCAAAACTAAATTCTTCCGCACGTTTACGGGCCACACCCAATGAAAGACCGGTAGAAATCGTGGCGCCAGAACGAGAAAAACCGCGAAATGGCAGGCATAAACCCTGAACGAAACCAATACCTGCAGCGCTTAAGGGCGAAAGTTCGCCGCGATCTTTTTCTTTCAGGCGTGAAGAGAGGATAATTAATAAGCCTGCGGCAGCGAGACCACTGGCGATTATTTTACTATTACTAAACAACGACTCTATTTCAAACGTGTCGGCGTTTGCGGCAAAGAAATATTTAATCAGCTTCATCAGCGCCAAACCCACTACGCCGGTCACTGCGGTGGCGAGAATAATTAAAAATACATTCTTATTAAATGCACGGCCCGAACTGAAATAGGTCTCCCGCCAGTTATTCCAGAAGTAAACAATCACCGCGAACATCGTGCCGGTATGCAGCATCACCAGCAACAGTGTCATATCGGGGGCCGCAGGGTCCAGCCCCAGGAGTTTCTCCGTCATAATGACGTGTGCAGAGCTGGAAACCGGCAGTAACTCTGCCAACCCCTGTATTACGGCCAGAATGGATACATCGAAATAATTCACCCGTTCGCCCTCAGATAAAATAATGGGAAATGAGACCTGACTTAACCTCGCACACCCTGACACATTTCTCATTTTAGCCGTGATAAGTATTATCCTATTCGTGATGTCGTTTATGAAATGTTTACTGAATTAAAAATCGAATAATACGCAGGTTACAACAGCATGACGTGGCGCTGTATTTTCCGATGATGTTTTATCCATCCAGTGACATTTAGCAACGCTGAAAGCAGCCTGCATCGGTGATGACCAAAATGGCGCATTGCTGCGCTATTTTTGTGCTTCCTGTTAAACCGAATGCATTAAAACGAAACATAAGTATTCGATCTTGTATCCAAGTCCGTATCCCATCAGGCGTTATCTCCTCGCCGCTGATTGTTGGCACCTTCTGGCACGCAAACTGCATTAATCCCGTTAAGTGACCAAATCGGGAGATGAATCATGTTTGAGGCTTTACTGGATGAGGATGCTACTACATTGGCAGCGTTGATCCGCAATGGCGAAGTGTCTGCCCGCGAATTGACGCAAGCCGCGTTGGATCGTATGGAAAAACGCGAACCACTGATTCGGGCTTTTTGTACGGCATCACCCGAATTGGCGTTACAGCAGGCATCAGTGGTGGATGCGAAGCGTGCACGCGGTGAAGCGCTGGGGGCTTTTGCGGGTGTGCCATTGGCGGTAAAGGATCTCATTTGCACGGCGGGTGTGAAAACCACCTCCGGTTCGGCAGCCTATGCCGATTTCATTCCTGAAGATGACGACATCACCGTCGAGCGCCTGCTGGCTGCTGATGCTGTGCTGCTGGGGAAAACCACTGCGCCCGAGTTTGGTTATAGCGGCGTTGGGCACAATCCGCTGTTTCCTTCACCGCGCAATCCCTGGGATTTGAGCAAAACGCCCGGCGGTTCCAGTGCCGGATCCGGCGCGGCGCTCGCCGCTCGCCTTTGCCCGATGGCATTGGGCAGTGACGGCGGCGGATCGGTACGTATTCCAGCGGCGCACTGCGGCGTTTATGGATTCAAGGCCTCGATGGGGCGGGTGCCGTTATGGCCTGGCTGCCGCGATGAACGCTTTCCCGGCGTCTCTAGCTGGGAATCACTGGAGCATATTGGCCCCATGACACGCACGGTGCGAGACAGCGCACTGATGATGTCAGTGATGGCAGGCCCGGATATGCGCGATCGTCACTCCATTCCCTGCAGCGACGTGAACTGGATTTCTTCTCTGGAAAAACCCTTAAACGGGCTGCGCATTGCGTTTAGTGCCGATTTTGGCTACATCGCCGTCGATAAAGAGGTGCGTGACGTTGTCACTAAGGCCGCTCGACATTTCGCCCGTGAACTGGGGGCGGAATTAGAAGAGGTTGATCCAGGGATTGCCGATGAAGGCGCCACCTTTGCCGCGCTGGTGGCCTTTGAAAGCGATCTCACAGGCATGCGTCAGATGCAAAGCGAACTGGGCTCACGCATGTCACCTCATCTGAGCGCCATGCTGCAACGCGAATGGCGCGCTGAACACTTTACCGACGCCAATACCGCACGCAAGAAGATCTGCAATCAGCTGTGGCGATTTATGCAGCGTTACGACTTGCTGTTGACGCCAACGCTGGCAGTGCCGCCGTTCCCGCTCAATATGCAGGGACCGGAAATCATCGATGGGCGCATGGTGCGCAGCGATCATTGGTTGTCGTTCTGTTATCCCTTCAATTTCACTGGCCAACCGGCGGCCTCAATCCCTGCGGGCTTCACCGCCAGTGGCTTGCCGATTGGTCTGCAAATCGTGGGTCGTCATCTGGACGATGGCCTGGTGCTGGCGGCAAGTGCCGCTTTCGAGCGCATCCAACCGTGGAATCACCTTTATCCTGACTTAATCGGAGTTGCCCATGAGTAACAAATCCTCCCCTGCGCTGGAGCAGGAATTTGAACACGAACCGGTACCTTTAAGTCACCGTCACTCGACGCGGTCGGTATCAGCTGTCTGGTTCGGTTTCCCGATGATCCTTACCAACGCGTTGTTTGGTGGCATTATTACCTGGCATTTGGGTTTCTGGCCCGCGCTGATTGCCATCCTGCTCGGCAATCTGGTGCTGTTCGCTTATGTTGGCGCACTGAGTTGGTTTGCAGGTAACACCGGGATGAACTTCGCCCTGCAGGCAAAGCGTACCTTTGGCACTAAAGGCTATATCCTCGTTTCCGGTTTTCTCTCGACCGTCGTGATTGGCTGGTATGCGTTTCAAACGGGTTTAACTGGTACAGTCATTAACCAAACCTTTGGCTGGAACGCACTCGCGGTGACCGCTATCGCCATGGTGCTGTATACCGGCGTCACCTTCCTCGGCGTGCGTGCGTTGTCGATCCTGGGCATGATTGCCGCACCGTTGTTTGTGGTGCTCGGTTTGGTCGCACTGTGGTTGATTGGGCAGGATCACGATTTCAGCACCATCACTCAGTTCAAAGGCAGTACTGGTGCAGTCGGCGCCATGAGCATGGGAACGGCGGTGACCATGGTGGTGGCAGGATTCGCCGATTCGGGCACCATGACCGCGGATTTTACCCGCTGGTCGAAAGACGGCAAATCAGCAGTTATCGCCGCGTTTTCCGCCTTTCCTATGGCGAACGTCATCTCATATCTGTTCGGTGTGGTGATTGTAGCGGTGGGCGCGGCGATTGATCCGGTCAATAATGGCGGTAATTTCCTGCCAATGCTGATGAACCATGGCACGTTACTCTCCATCATCGCTTTCCTGTTTGTTTTCATTAACCTCGGCTCTGTTTGTACCCATTGTTTGTACAACGGCGCCGTTGGCTTCAGCCATCTGTTCAGCAGCAAGATGCGAGTCTGGACGTTGATTCTCGGGGCGATCGGCGGAGCGCTGGCGCTGGCGGGCGTGTGGTCCTACTTCCTCGAATGGCTGAGTTTGCTCGGCATCGTGGTACCGCCGTTTGGTGCGGTCATGATCGTTGACCTGATCTTCATGGCAAAAATCAGCGAGCAGCGCAAAACCTGTCGTCTGCGCGGTAGCGCTTTTGCCGCCTGGGCGGTTGGCAGCTTGTGTGCGGTGATTGCCCACATTGAATTCCCGCAGTTTGGTGAAGCGGTGATTGGCCTGGTGACGGCTGCTGCCAGTTACACTTTGATTGTCAAACTGAAACGTGAAAACGCAGCGAGCCTGATGGAGCAGAAAAATGCCTGAATTCACCATTGATTCAACACCTTATCCCTGGCCCTTTGATGGGCGGTGTACGCCTGCGGATACCGCACTGATCATTATCGATATGCAGACCGATTTTTGTGGCAAGGGCGGCTACGTCGAGAGCATGGGGTATGACATCGCACTGACCCGCGCTCCGATAGCGCCTTTGCAGCGCGTGCTGGCACGCATGCGGGAGTTAGGCTTCCCGATCATCCATACGCGTGAAGGCCATCGTCCTGACCTGAGTGATTTGCCGGCCAATAAACGCTGGCGTTCAAAGCGGATGCAGGCGGAAATTGGTGCGCCGGGTCCCTGTGGTCGCATTTTGGTGCGCGGTGAGCCGGGCTGGGAAATTATCCCGGAGCTGGCGCCACTGGCGGGTGAAACCATCATTGATAAGCCAGGCAAAGGCTCTTTTTATGCCACCGATCTTGAACTGATCCTGCGCAGTCGGGGGATGCGTAATCTTATCATCTCGGGTATTACCACCGATGTCTGTGTGCATACCACGCTGCGCGAAGCCAACGATCGCGGCTTCGAATGTCTGGTGCTGTCCGATTGCTGCGCCGCGACCGAGCTAAAACACCACGAAGCGGCACTGAGCATGATTCACATGCAGGGCGGTATTTTTGGTGCGGTGGCCAGTTCGGAGACGTTGCTGGCGGGCCTGGCTCAACCTTCCGCCGCGTTAAGCGTTTAACCATTGCAGATAATGCCCCGGCCACTCAGTCGTTTGTGTGCCGGGCTTACCCAATCCAAAACCATGCCCCCCGCTGGGATAGCGATGCATCTCAACCGGCACATGCTGTTCCTTACACGCGGCAGCCATGATCAAAGTATTGTGCGGATCGGAAACAGGATCGTCTTCGGCCTGAACCAGGAAAAACGGCGGTGATTGCGGATTAACGTAGGATTGAACCGACCAGGCGGTATCCGCGCTGAGTGATGCGTCTTTCCCGACCAACACTTTATGCGTGGAGGTGTGCGTGTAAGGCGGCTCTAGCGTGATAATGGGATAGATCAGCGCGGCACGATCGACCGTCGCGGGGAGATTGTCCAACGCATCACTGGCCTGATAAGCATGAAAATCCGCGCGGTTCGCCGCCATTCCCAGCAGGTGCCCGCCAGCCGAAAAGCCCAATACGCTGACATTGTTCTCACGGTGGCGCACGATACGCAGTGCGCGCTGTGCATCCTGAAGTGACACTAACGCACCATCTTTCCAGCCTTCCTGCGGCAGGCGATAACTCAGCACATACGCTGTGTAGCCTTGAGCCGCCAGCCACGCGGCAGCGGGCCAGGCTTCTTTGCCCATTTCGATACGCGTATAGCCGCCGCCAGCCGCAATCAGTACAGCGCGTCCCTTCGGCTGAACAGGCTTGAAGACGGTGAGCGTCGGCATGGCAATATTCCGCTGCGCGCCTTTGGCACTAAACGTCATCGCCCCTAAAGGTCCACCGCCACCAGGCGGTTGTTTTGGCCACAAGGGCAATACCTGTGCGGGTTTTGCCGCGGAAGCGGCCAGACTAAAGCCGCTGCGTGCGACTAAGGGGGAGAGCAGTAAACCGGTAAGAAAGTGGCGACGGAGCATGGCCGATCCAGACTGAATGCAAAAAGGTATTGAATCAGAAGAATCGGCAGAGAGTATGAAGAAGATGTTGTTAAGTATGACCAATCAACTCATTTTCCTCACGCTATGTGATGCAACGTCTCACCTACAGCGTCAAACAAGCGATCCAACTCGGCAGGCTGTGTATTGAACATCGGGCCAAACTGCAGCGTATCGGCACCGAAGCGCACATAAAAACCAGCTTTCCATAGTGCCATGCCCGCATCAAACGGTCGAATGGTGGCATCGCCGTCGCGCGGAGCAAGCTGGATGGCACCCACCAGACCGCAGTTGCGGATATCGATGACGTTCGGGCAATCACGCAGCGCATGCAGTGCATGGGCAAAATGCGGTGCCAGCTCGGCGGATTGCGCAATCAGCGCGTCATGTTCCAGTAACTCCAGCGTCGCCAGGCCCGCCGCACAGGCCACCGGATGGGCAGAGTAGGTGTAGCCGTGAGCAAATTCAACCGCGTGTTCTGGCAGTTTTTGCGCCATAAAGGTGTTGTAGATTTCGCTGCTGGCGACCACGCCACCCAGCGGCACCGCGCCATTGGTGATCTGCTTGGCGAAATTGAGAATATCGGGCATGACGCCAAAATACTCAGCGCCGCTCCAGCGGCCCATGCGGCCAAAACCGGTAATGACCTCATCGAAGATCAGTAAAATATCGTGCTGGGTGCAGATTTCACGCAAGCGTTGCAGATAGCCTACCGGTGGGATAATCGCCCCCGCAGAGCCGGAAAGAGGCTCAACAATCAGGGCGGCGATGTTAGAAGCATCATGCAGCTCAATCAGTTTCAGCATCTCATTAGCCAAGGCCACACCGCCGGTTTCGGCCTGGCCAGCAGTGAAGGGCAGATCGGTTTGCAGCGTGTGTGGAATATGGTCAACGTCCATAAACTGACCGAACATCTTACGATTGCCGCCAATGCCGCCCAGGCTGGTTCCGGCGATATTTACGCCGTGGTAACCTCGCGCGCGTCCGATAAATTTGGTTTTCGCCGGCTGGCCTTTGATGCGCCAGTATGCGCGCGCCATCTTCACCGCCGTGTCTGCTGATTCCGAGCCCGATCCGGTGAAGAACACATGGTTTAGATCACCCGGCATATGCTGGGCAATCTTGTCTGCCAGCTGAAATGACAGCGGATGGCCGTACTGGAAGCCGGGCGAATAATCGAGCGTACCCAGTTGTTTCGCCACCGCCTGCTGGATTTCACTGCGGCAGTGGCCCGCGCCACAGGTCCATAAACCGGAAAGGCTATCAAAAATCTGCCGTCCTTTATCATTAGTCAGCCAGCGGCCTTGAGCGCCGACAATGATACGGGGATCGCGCTGGAAATTCCGGTTGGCAGTAAACGGCATCCAGTGCGCTTGCAGATTGAGATCGGTAGTGTTGACAGCATCAGACATGATGTTTCTCCAGACAGGTGTATGAAGAGTTTGCATTTAACGGTTAGTTAAGTTAAATCCCTATTAATTCATCTTCAGTTATTGATTTACTCACCTATATGAAAAGCAAATCGCTCGCGCAGGTCACCGACTTTGATCTCAAATTATTGCGCCTGTTTAAAACTGTGAATGAGAGCGGCAGCTTCTCTGCAGCAGAAAGTTTGTTGGGCATGACGCGATCGGCCATTAGCCTGCACATGGGCGATCTTGAAAAGCGACTTGGCATGCGATTGTGTCAACGCGGACGGGCGGGTTTTGCCTTGACCGAAGAAGGGCGTGAGATCCTGCGACACAGCGAAAGTATGATGGCGGCTATCGAGCAGTTTCGCCTGCAGGTTAATCAGATGCATAAGCAGCTGCGCGGGGATTTGAATATCGGGATTATCAATAATCTGGTCACGCAACCACGCATGAAAATTACCCATGCGCTGGAGAAACTGCATGAGATAGGTCCGGATATTCGGCTGAATATCAGCATGATGACGGCCGCAGAGATTGAAAGAGGGCTGATGGATGGTCGCTTGCACGTCGGTGCGCTGCCAGTCACTTCGCCGATTTCCGGCCTGGATTACATGCCGTTATATGATGAGCGGTCGCAGCTTTACTGTAGCAACACCCATGCGTTGTTTTCCCTCGAGCCAGATGAAGCGCAACTGAAGGGATGTGATGCCATCGCACCCGCTTTTCGCATGACGGCAGAAGCGATTGCCATGCACCAGAAACTCAATTGCAATGCCACGGCAACCGACCGCGAAGGCATTGCCTTTTTGATTCTCACCGGCCGCTTTATCGGTTTCTTGCCTGACCATTATGCCGCACAGTGGGTGGAGAAAAAGATGATGCACGCCATCGCACCGGAACGTTTCCACTTCACCAGTAAGATCGCCGTGGTGACACGCAAAGGGCGCAGCCATAATGCCATTCTTGAACGATTTTTACAGGCGATTGATTGGGAATGAGTTTTACCACAAGGCGTAAAAAGAACACGTTACTAGTTACAACATACTTTAAAGCTGCATCAATACGCTAAATGCCGGCTATTGTGCGTCATCAGTCTACAGGAAAGAAGGGAGCGTCAGTCACTGCAGAATATGACGAACCTCCCTGCTTTAAGTTGTAAAAGGGGGTGCATGATGCCGCAAGACGTGATCAACTGGGCTCAGATGACATTAAGCTTGAGTTACAGCGGCTGATTATGGCTTATCTGTAAAGCTAGCCAAAGAAGAGCAGGGTGACGAGAGCCACCCTGATATATACGGTTAGGCGCGCTTCGGCTCACCACGCACCGGCAGATCGCCAGCGACGAAATAATCTGCTTCGCTGCGCGGCAACGGCTGACGTCCACGAATGTTATCCGCGATCTTTTCACCGATCATAATAGTGGTGGCATTCAGGTTGCCAGTGATGATCAGCGGCATAATTGACGCATCTACCACGCGCAACGCCTGCAATCCATGCACACGACCTTCACCATCAACCACCGCCATGCTATCGCTGCCCATTTTGCAGGTGCCGCAGGGGTGATAGGCGGTTTCCGCATGGTTTCGCACAAACTCATCCAACTGTTCATCAGTCTGGCAATCGAGGCCTGGACTGATTTCTTTGCCGCGATACTTATCCAGCGCGGGCTGATTGATGATCTGGCGCGTAATACGAATCGCATCACGAAATTCCTGCCAGTCCTGTTCATGCGCCATGTAGTTGAACAAAATAGCCGGATCACGACGCGGATCGCGCGATTTAATCTGCACATGCCCACGGCTCGGTGAACGCATTGAACCTACGTGACACTGGAAACCGTGCGCTTCAACGGCGTTAGAGCCGTTGTAGTTAATCGCTACTGGCAGGAAGTGATACTGAATGTTCGGCCAGGTAAACTCTTCGCGGCTGCGGATAAAGCCACCACCTTCAAAGTGGTTGCTGGCACCGACGCCAGTGCCGTTGAACAGCCACTCTGCACCGATTTTCGGCTGGTTCCACCATTTCAACGACGGATAGAGTGACACCGGTTCTTTGCACTCGTACTGCAGGTACATTTCGAGGTGATCCTGCAGGTTTTCGCCGACGCCCGGCAGATCATGTACCACCGGAATGTCGAATTTGTTCAGCAGTGCAGCAGCGCCCACGCCAGAACGTTGCAGAATCTGCGGCGAGGCGATGGCACCGGCGCACAGCAACACTTCACGTCGCGCATGCACCTGATGTGGCGTGTTGCCCGATCCCTGCAAATATTCCACGCCCACCGCGCGCTTGCCTTCAAACAGGATGCGATCGGTGGTGGCATGGGTAACGATTTTCAGGTTCGGACGAACTTTGGCGGTATCGAGATAGCCGCGCGCGGTGCTGGATCGACGACCTTTCGGCGTGACGAAGCGATCCATTGGACCGAAGCCTTCCTGCTGGTAGCCGTTCAAATCTTCCGTGCGCGGATAACCTGCTTCAACACCGGCTTCGATCATCGCAGCAAACAGCGGATTATTATCAGGCTTACAGGTGGTGATGCTGACCGGGCCTTCGCCGCCGTGATAATCATTGGCGCCAATATCGCGGGTTTCTGACTTGCGATAGTAGGGCAGGCAGTTCAGGTAGCTCCAGCTTTCCAGCCCAGGCTGCTGAGCCCAGTTATCGAGATCCATCGCGTTGCCGCGGATATAGCACATACCATTGATCAGCGATGATCCGCCCAGACCTTTACCGCGTCCGCACTCCATGCGGCGGTTATTCATATGTGGCTCAGGCTCGGTTTCATACGCCCAGTTATAGCGTTTGCCCTGCAACGGATAAGCCAGCGCGGCTGGCATCTGCGTGCGGAAATCGAAGCGGTAGTCAGGGCCACCCGCTTCTAAAAGCAGCACATTCACGCTGCTGTCTTCGGTCAGTCTTGTTGCCAAAACGTTCCCTGCGGATCCGGCTCCGATAATGATGTAATCAAATTCCATTAGTCGCTCCTCAGGTTAAAGCTCAATTAAAATACGGACTGAAAACGAGATAACTCGACCTGCACCGACTTCACCTGGGTGTAGTTTTGCAAGGTCATCAGGCCATTTTCACGGCCAATACCGGAGTGCTTGTAACCTCCCACCGGCATTTCGGCGGCAGATTCACCCCAGGTGTTGATCCAGCAGATACCCGCTTCGATCTGGTGAATCACGCGGTGTGCGCGGTTCAGGTCTTGCGTGACTACGCCCGCAGCCAGACCGAAATCGGTGGCATTGGCGCGACGTACCACTTCTTCTTCGCTTTCGTAAGTCAGAATCGACATCACCGGCCCGAAGATCTCTTCACGCACGATGGTCATCTCATCGCGGCAATCGGTGAATACGGTCGGTTCAACCCAGGCACCGTTATCAAACCCGGCACCGCTCAGGCGTTTGCCGCCGCACAGCAGACGCGCACCTTCGTTGATACCGGATTCGATATAGCGCATCACGTTGTCACGATGCGGGAAGCTCACCAGCGGACCGAAATTGGTGTCGGGATCGTTGAGATCACCCGCTTTAATGCGTGCAACACGCTCAGCGATTTTCGCTTCAAACGTGGCCTGGAATTTAGCCGGGATAAACACGCGCGTACCGTTGGTGCAGACCTGGCCCGAGCTGTAGAAATTGGCCATCATGGCGATGTCAGCGGCCAGATCGAGATCGGCATCATCAAAAACGATCAGCGGTGACTTGCCACCCAATTCCATAGTGACTTCTTTCAGCGTGGAACCTGCGGCATTCGCCATCACTTTTTTGCCGCTGGCCACGCCGCCGGTAAAAGAGACTTTATCGATGCCCGGATGGTCAGTCAGCAGTTGACCAGTG
Source organism: Type-E symbiont of Plautia stali (assembly GCF_059731115.1). Lineage (NCBI taxonomy): Bacteria > Pseudomonadati > Pseudomonadota > Gammaproteobacteria > Enterobacterales > Enterobacteriaceae > Type-E symbiont of Plautia stali. The sequence continues at coordinate 542,299 of NZ_AP035907.1, read as the reverse complement.
ACCGCGCCACGACCGTTCAGCACATTGAATACGCCGGCAGGCAGGCCCGCTTCGGTGTAAATTTCTGCCAGTTTTAATGCTGTAAGTGGGGTGACTTCGCTCGGCTTAAAGATCATCGCATTACCCGCTGCCAGCGCAGGCGCGGATTTCCACAAAGCGATCTGAATCGGGTAGTTCCACGCACCAATACCAGCGACCACGCCGAGCGGTTCACGGCGGGTATAAACAAACGCCGTGTCGCGCAGCGGGATCTGCTGGCCTTCCAGCGTCGGGATCAGCCCGGCGTAATATTCCAGCACGTCAGCACCGGTCACGATGTCAACATATTGGGTTTCGCTCAGCGGCTTACCGGTGTCGAGGGTTTCCAGCGCGGCCAACTCGTCGTTGCGCTCACGCAGAATATCGACGGCACGGCGCAGAATGCGTGAGCGCTCCATGGCGGTCATCGCGGCCCAAACTTTCTGGCCTTTTTGCGCGGCAGCGACGGCGCGATCAACATCTGCCTGTTCCGCCTCATGTACTTCGGCCAGTACTTCGCCATTGGCCGGGTTGATGGTCTGGAATGTATTACCTGCGCTCGCCGCAATGAACTGACCATCGATATACAGCTGCTGTTCGGTGAATCGGGACATGATTTCTCCTTCCTCAGTGATTCAGTGCGCCAGCAAGTTGCTGACGGATAAATTGGGTGGTGAGCGTTTTGGCCACATCCAGATTGAACGGTTTCCCACTCAAGGCGGCGCGAAGCCAAAGGCCATCAATCAGGGATGCCAAACCGTGTGCCGCTAAGCGTGCCTGCTCACGTGGCAACTCACGACGAAACTCGGCAGCCAGTGTCGAAAACAAACGACGGCTGCTGACGCGCTCTAAACGACCGAGCTGCGGCTGATGCATGCTGCTGGCCCAAAAATCCAGCCAGGCTTTCATTGCTGCGCTGTGCACCTGGGTGTCATCGAAGTTGCCTTCGACAATTGCCAGCAGGCGCGCTTCGGTCTTCGCGCCAGCCAATGGTTTCAAGCGGGCAGCCACGGCATCACGTAATTGACGCGTAATGTCGCGCATCGTTGCTTCCAGCAAACCGTTCTTGTCTTTGAAGTAGTGGCTGATGATGCCGGTTGAGACGCCAGCCCGGCGCGCAATTTGCGCAATGGTTGCGTCGTTGATACCCACTTCGTTGATGGTATCGAGGGTTGCATCAATCAGCTGCCGACGACGAATCGGCTGCATTCCCACCTTTGGCATGACTCCAGCTCCACCACAATGTCAGAGGACTATTTAAACTTTTTTTGATTGCACGTTCAATATAAAAAAGAATTTTGTTAGGATACTGTGCTTCGATTGTTACAAAAGCGCAGCGGTGATCCGGGCTATGCGGCTCATCGTCAGAAGAAAGCACTACAGGGAGGGACAACAGGGGTACTGATAACAACAAGGCCTGGCAGACAGGTCACGCTAATCCATTGAGTCATTACAGGAAATTAACCAGAGGTCATCGATGATTAATCCACCTGCCAGTGAAAAAGACAGAATCAATCCTGTGGTGTTCTACACCTCAGCCGGACTGATTCTGACATTTTCACTTGTCACTATTTTTTACAGCGAGCTGGCTGCCAGCTTAATTCAGACTGCGGTTAACTGGGTTACCGCTACATTTGGCTGGTACTACATGCTGGCCGCGACGCTGTATATCGTGTTCGTTATCTACATGGCCTGTTCACGTTACGGCGCCATCAAGCTCGGGCCAGAGCAATCCAAACCAGAATTCAGCTTATTAAGCTGGTCAGCGATGCTGTTTGCGGCCGGTATCGGAATTGATCTGATGTTCTTCTCGGTGGCCGAACCGGTCACGCAGTACATGCAACCGCCTGAAGGCGCCGGACAAACCATGGAAGCCGCCCGGCAAGCCATGGTGTGGACGTTGTTCCACTACGGCGTAACTGGCTGGTCAATGTACGCGCTGATGGGGATCGCGCTGGGGTACTTTAGCTACCGCTACAATCTGCCGCTCACCATCCGTTCTGCGCTGTATCCAATCTTTGGCAAACGTATTAACGGGCCGATTGGCCATACCGTGGATATTGCAGCGGTAGTGGGGACCATCTTCGGCATCGCCACCACCTTAGGGATTGGCGTGGTTCAGCTCAATTATGGCCTGAACGTGTTGTTTGATATTCCGGAAGGCTTTACCGCGCAGGCGGCGTTGATTGTGCTGTCGGTGATTATCGCCACCATTTCCGTGACCTCTGGCGTGGATAAAGGCATCCGTATTCTGTCGGAACTCAACGTTGCGCTGGCATTGGGGCTGATTCTGTTTGTGCTGTTCATGGGCAAAACCGACTTCCTGCTGAATGCACTGGTGCTCAATGTCGGTGATTACATCAACCGCTTTATGGGCATGACGCTGAACACCTTTGCGTTTGAACAGCCAAGAGAGTGGATGAACAGCTGGACGTTGTTCTTCTGGGCATGGTGGGTCGCCTGGTCCCCGTTTGTTGGCTTGTTCCTGGCGCGCATTTCACGCGGTCGTACTATCCGTGAGTTCGTGCTCGGTACGCTGATTATTCCGTTCACCTTCACGCTTTTGTGGCTGTCGGTCTTTGGTAACGCCGCGCTGTATGAAATTATCCACGGTGATGCCGGCTTTGCTCAGGAAGTGATGGCGCATGCAGAACGTGGCTTCTACAGCCTGCTGGCGCAGTATCCGGCGTTTAAGTTCAGCGCTTCGGTCGCGACCATTACCGGCATGCTGTTCTACGTCACCTCAGCGGATTCCGGTTCACTGGTGTTGGGTAACTTCACTTCGAAGCTGAAAGACATCAACAGTGATGCACCGAACTGGCTGCGTATCTTCTGGTCAGTGGCGATTGGTGTTCTGACCATGGGTATGTTGATGACCAACGGTATCTCTGCGCTGCAGAATGCCACGGTGATCATGGGACTGCCGTTCAGCTTTGTGATCTTCTTTGTGATGGCCGGTTTGTATAAGTCTCTCAAAGTGGAAGACCATCGCCGCGCCAGCGCCAGTCGTGAAACGGCACCGTACATTCCGGCCAGCAACGATCGCCTGAGCTGGAAGAAACGTCTGTCGCGTCTGATGAACTATCCAGGCACACGCTACACCCAGCAAATGATGGAGAACGTCTTGTTCCCGGCAATGCAGGATGTAGCGAAAGAACTGGAGTTGCGCGGCGGTCGGGTTTCACTGGACCGCGTGGAGCCGGAAGAGGGCCATCCGTTAGGTTATCTGGATTTGCGCGTGCTGCTGGGTGAAGAGCAAGACTTCGTGTATCAGATCTGGCCGCAGCAGTATTCGGTGCCGGGCTTTACCTATCGAGCGCGCAGTGGTAAATCGACCTATTACCGTCTGGAGACATTCCTTCTGGAAGGTAGCCAGGGCAACGATTTGATGGACTACAACAAGGAGCAGGTGATTATCGATATTCTCGATCAGTACGAACGTCACCTGAACTTTATCCATTTGCATCGCGAAGCACCGGGCAGCAATATCACTTTCCCAAGCGTATAAGCCCACGGACAGCGGCAGCCCTGCCGCTGTCCGTGCACTTTCCCTGGAGCAAGCTACACTTTCAGCCTGCTCTAAGGGAGACTGAAATGAAATTGGGTTTTGCGTGTAAGTACTTCGATGCACAGGCTAAGCAGCCGTTTCCGTTTAAAATCACCACGCGTACGCGTTTCCTGAGTCTTGATCGCGAGGAACAAGCGCGTTTACTGGCGCAGTTGGCAACCAACAACCTCGAAAACCAATTCCTCACGCTGCAGCAACTGGCAAAACTGCCGGATGCGATGCGCATGATGCGGATTGGCAGCGACCTGTTGCCGCTGTATACCGTGCCAGAGGCCACCGCCATCTACAGCGAATTAATGCCCGATTTAAAACCGTTGTTTGCCGGGTGTGGCGAGATAGCGCGCGCAAACAACATCCGTCTCTCATTCCATCCCGGACAATATTCCGTTCTCGCTTCGGATAATGAAGGGGTAGTGGATCGGGCGATTGAGGATGTGGAGTATCATGCACTGTGTGCCGTGTTAATGGGGTATGGTCGCCAGTTCCAGGATTTCAAAATCAATATCCATATGAACGGCAAAAAAGGCATCGAGGGGTTTCGCGCGGCGTTTCAGCACCTCTCTCCTGAAGCACGCAATATGCTGACGGTTGAAAATGATGAAATCTCTTGTTCGCTGGATGATGTATTACAGGCGCGCGATCTCTGTCCGGTGGTGCTGGATATTCACCATCACTGGGTGAAAGAGAATCAATTTATCAAAGCGGATGATGCGCGTATCCCGTTAATTATCGAATCGTGGCGCGGTGTGCGTCCGGTATTACATTATTCGATTGCGCAGGAAGGATTAATCCCAGAACATGGCTTCCCGGATCAGCACGATTTAACGGTGGCAAAAACCAAACTGCGTGCGCATTCTGAATACTACTTTAATCAGGATTTAAACGACTGGGCGTTATCATTTACTGACTTCGACATTATGTGCGAAGTGAAAATGAAGAATCTGGCGGTCGAGCGCTTATACCGTTATGCGCTCGACCAGGGTGAGATTAAGGCGAGGTAATCACAATCGCCACACGGCGATTCTGCGCGCGGCCTTGTGCACTGTTATTGCTGGCAATGGGGGCGCTCATGCCCAGACCTCGGGTGGTGATGTTGGTTCGCGGTACATCCGCACCCAACGCCCATTGTGTTGCCACAGCATCAGCACGTTTCAGTGACAACTGCTGGTTATAATCCGCCTTGCCGTAATTATCCGTATGACCGTCAATGCGGACATGCTGAATGCCCGTCGCTGAGAGGTTTTTCGCCATATTGGCGATATTGGCTTTACTGGCCGCGGTGAGTTCAGACTCATTTACCCCAAACAGGATTTTGTCGGATAAACCTAATCCCCAGCCTTCCATATTTTCAGTAAAACCTGCGCTTTGCATCGCCGCAATCTGTGCGGCGGAGAAACGACCTTTTGACTGACAGCCCGCACAAGCCAGAATACACAGCAGCAGAAAGAGTTTAATTTTCATACCCGTACCTTACTTATCCCTTTGTTTTTGTACATATGCATATCTGCACGTTCCAGAATTGATTGCACCGTATCGCCATGCTGCGACCAGGCGTAACCAATAGTGACCGAGGTGGTTATCGGTGTGCCTTCCGCGATCATAATCTTCTGCGCAATGGCTTCCCTGATCTCCTCTGTCAGTTGCAGCAGCTGTTTCTCAGTCGCGCGGCTGGTTATTAACATCGCAAACTCATCACCGCCGAGGCGCGCGACCATATCCTGTTTATAGGCCAGTGCAAGCAGGCGGGAACCGATGGCTTTCAGCACCTCATCGCCCGCCGCATGTCCCCAGTTATCATTGATGCTCTTGAATCGATCGCCATCCAGGAACAGCAACACAAAGCGCTCATGAGCGAATTGGCCATCAAGCAATCGGGTTAACTGCGTGACAAAGGCGGCGCGGTTGGCCAGTCCGGTGAGCGGATCTTCCAACGCTTTCGCCGCTAACGACCGGTTATCACGCAGTAACGAAGCCTGTAGTGATTGCATCTCTGCGAGCAACGAGTTGAGATCGTCCGAAAACAGCTGAAACTCTTTGGTCGGGCTTTCGGGAATACGCAGCGAAAAATCACCCGAGCTGATGACGTAATGAATCGAGCTGGTGATATTGCGTAGCGTCTGCAAAATTCCCCGATGCAGAAAAGCGCTCAGCATAAAGGCAACAATCAGTACGCAAAGCATACCGCTGGATAAAATCATCACTGAGTAACGGATAAAATCCGTCGCCCCTTTGACCGTACCCGCCAGCGTCAACGTCCCGACGACATTTTCCGCATGATTAATATTGACGCTCAGCGGGCGCGCGTAGATCCATTCGCGTAAGAAGTTCTCATACCAGCCATCCTGCTGCTGTTGATCTTGCCAGTTAACCAACACGGTTTGATCGTCCGTTACCAGTTTCGCCGTAGCAAACATGCCTTCGTTGCCCAACATGGCAATTTTTTTGTGGGCGTCATAACTGTCTTCAAATACGGTGGCAGCGGTCAGGCTGTTGCTCAGCGTTGCGGCAATCAGCTCCAGGTTGCGCTTTTCATAACGCTTGATGAAAAGTAACGAAGTGGAGGTCAGCAGCAACCAGCACAGCAACAAGATAACGGCGGAGTTGATGATGCTGATCTTGCGCAGCCTGATGCGGATAGATGATTTTTCATTTTTGATTTTTTCAAATTTCATCTTATTGGCTTCCTTTGCGCGACAGCAATAACACATCCGGACTCACGCGAACGCCACTGCGAGCCAGTGAATCAAGGTTTACGGCAAACATCGGATGATCGGCATTAAAAATAAGACAGAAAGCGGCTCCAATGGCGCAATCGGTATTATTTTCAGCCAGAGAGAGAACGGCGTGGCCTTTCTCCAGGCTGAGCAATTCGGTCTGTTGCTGCGGCGACTGATCGCCGAAATAGACGGCATCACAGCGATTGCTGGCTAACTCGGTTTCACTGTTGAGATAGACCACGCTAAAGGGCAGCGATGTCGCGGTGGCGCTGGCAGGAAAATTGACATGGCGCGCAGAATTGAACACACACAACTGTGGAGCGTCGTGCAACGCCGGCCAGCGGGTGAAGCTAATGATACCGCTGACAATACGGTTGGCTTTGTCATCTTTCGTCGCGGGGTTTTGCGCCGCAGCAGCAGGCAGGGATAGCGGCAATATCAACAGTGCCAGCGAACCGATGCAGATCAGCGCGGCTTTAAGCTGAGCCAAAAGCAGAAATAAAACTTCACGAGGGTGAAGACGAGGTTCAAAACGTAACATGCCGCTATTCCGCTGGGTTCAACCCGTAAATAGTACCATCGGCATTTATAAAAGAGTACAGGTGTTCAATAGCGGAAAACGCGGACTATTTACTCTGGCAGGATAATCAGATCCAAACATTAATAGAGAATTTAATGCGGTATTTATATAAACATGCCGGGCGAACTGACATCGCCCGGCAGTGAATCGCAAAGATTATTCACTTAAATCGCGGCCATTGCTGGCAATCACTTTTTTATACCACCAGAAAGATTTTTTGCGAGTGCGTGCCAGTGAGCCATTGCCTTGATCATCACGATCGACGTAAACAAAGCCGTAGCGTTTACTCATCTCGCCCGTTGAGGCTGCGACCAAATCAATGCATCCCCAGGTGGTGTAACCTATCACCGGGATGCCATCGGCTATCGCTTCGCCCATTGCCTGGATGTGCTGCTTCAGGTAGCTGATACGGTAATCGTCATGAATCTCGCCGTTGGCATCGATTTCATCGCGCGCCCCCAGGCCGTTTTCCACCAAAAATAGCGGCTTTTGATAACGGTCATACATCATGTTCATGGTGATGCGCAGGCCTAAGGGATCGATGCCCCAGCCCCAGGCGCTACGGGGAATGTGCGGATTGGTCAGCGATTTCACCACGTTCGCCGCACTGCTGTTTTTCTCGTTCATATCGGCTGAGGCACAGCGCGACGCATAGTAGCTGAAGGAGACAAAATCCACGGTATGACGCAGGAGTTCTGCATCACCGTCCTGCCACTCAATCTCAATGCCTTTCTCGCGGAACACGCGAGCTGCGTAGGAAGGATAAGCACCGCGCGCCTGCACATCGATAAAGAACAGGTTCTCGCGATCTTTTTCCATCGCCGCCCAGACATCTTCAGGGTTACATGACCACGGATAGAAATTGCCGCCCGCCAGCATGCAGCCGACCTGATTTTCGGGGTCAATCTCGTGTGCAATTTTCGTCACCAGCGCACTGGCGACCAGTTCATGATGCGCCGCCTGGTATTTAACCTGCTCTCGATTATCCTTTGGTCCGAAGACCAGGCCAGCGCCAGAGAACGGGCTGTGCAGCAGAATGTTGATCTCGTTAAACGTCAGCCAATATTTCACCAGCCCGTTGAAAGCTTCAAAGCAGGTGCGGGCATAGCGGGCGAAGAATTCAATCATCTTGCGGTTGCGCCATGAACCGTACTCGGTAACCAAATGCATCGGTACGTCAAAATGGCATAACGTCACCAGCGGCGTGATGCCATATTTTTGGCACTCTTCGAACAGGCTGCGATAGAAAGCGATACCTTCAGGATTTGGCGTTAACTCATCACCTTTCGGGTAGATGCGGCTCCAGGCAATGGACGTGCGAAACACCGTGAAGCCCATTTCCGCCATCAACGCGATGTCATCTTTATAGCGACGATAAAAATCGATGGCATCATGGCTCGGATAGTATTCATCATCACGCAAGGTGAAGCGCGGTTCCAGCCCGAGTTTGACCGGCATACGGTGTTCGCCCTGCGGGATCATATCCACCGTGGTTAAGCCTTTACCGCCCGCCAGATAGCTCCCCTCCGACTGATTAGCGGCTAACGCGCCGCCCCATAAAAATCCCTCTGGAAATGTCACTTCAGACATAAAAAACCTCAGTTAATCAATTCACATTGACGGCTTTAGCAGGATCCACAACCGGTTTAGGCTGCGCTGTTTCACTCACCGGAATATCTTCAAAGCCAAGAATCAGGGTCAGAACAAATGAAAGCACCACCGACAACACCATCACACCGCCGACCCATACAATGCTCATCGGATTAGCCGGATCAAAGAATTGTACGCTGGTGAACAAGCCGGGTGAGGCCATGGAGTGACTGGCGAGCCCGCCGATGCCGGCTACCGCGCCACAGATAAATCCGCTGATCAGGCTGGCGATCAGTGGTCGTTTGAGTCGCACCGCAACACCATAGAGAGCGGGTTCCGAGATCCCAGCAACAATCGCTGAAGCCGCTGCGGCAAAAGCGGTCTGACGCAATTCCGGATTCTTGGTTTTAAAGGCTACGGCCAGCGATGATCCACCGAGTGACAGATTGGCGCCGATTTCAGAGGGCATTACCATGCCTTCTTTGCCGGTTTCCGCAATAGTCTGAATGATGGTCGGAGTGAACACACGGTGCATGCCGGTCATCACCAGCAGTGGCCATAACGCCCCCATAATCGCTACGGATAACCAGCCGAGATAGCCATGGATGGTGTAAACCAGCGCAGAAATACCGCTACCAATCCAGATGCCGAGTGGGCCAATCAGCAGAATGGCAATCGGTGCGGCGATCAGCACAATCAACATCGGTTTGAGGAAGTTTTTGGTGACCGCAGGGGTAAAGCGATCCACCCAGTATTCGATGTGCGACAGGATCCAGGTCATCACCAGCGCCGGGATGACGGTGTAAGTGTATTTCACCGCCGTCACCGGGATATAGGCGAACTCCACGGCCTGGCCTTGTGCCGCTTTGGCCATCAAATCAATAAAGTTGGGATGCACCAGTACGCCGGCAATCGCAATCGCCAATGACATATTGGTTTTGAATTTCAGCGCTGCCGAAGCCGCCACCATTACCGGCAGGAAGAAGAAGGCACCATCACCGATCACATTCAGGATCACCAGCGTAGACGAACCTTTCTCCAGTACGCCGCTCATCTCCAGCACCATTGCCAGCAGCTTGACCATCGATCCCCCGATGATCGCCGGGATCAGCGGCGACATGGTGCCCACCAGCGCATCAAGAATGCCCGCGCCAATGCTACGCAGGGTGATTTTGCGTTTCACTGGGGTGCTGTTGTCGCTATTCGGTGTGCCGAGTTTAAGCACTTCCTGATACGCGAGATTAACGTTATTGCCAATGATCACCTGGCATTGCGTATCGGTATGTACCACGCCCATCACGCCTGGAATCGCTTTCAGCGTGGCGTTATCGATCAGGGCAGTGTCGCGAAGTACGAAACGCAGGCGCGTCATGCAGTGCGTAACGGCTTCGATATTGTTCAAGCCGCCGAGCGAAGCCACGATGTCGCGTGAAACGTCAGCATAATTTTTAGCCATGGATTGTAGGTCTCTGATTTTTTTGAGTAGGGGTACGTTTGCCCGCATATCTATTGCGAGTCATGAGAAACCGGTTTCACAAAATCATGAATATGAAATCCTTACCAGGCAAGGAGTTTAAAATTTGATGTTTAAAAGTGTGATAGTGATCGATAACGAAGTGAGGAGCGGGCAAACATTACGGTGAAAAAATTCTCCGCATAATTCGCGACTTAGGTACACTTTAGCGATACGAGCGCAAATCAGAGTGAAATATGGCAACCATTGTTGAGGTGGCGAAGGTCGCAGGCGTATCGAAAGCCACGGTGTCACGTGTGCTGTCCGGCAACGGTTATGTCAGCGAAGAGAAGCGGGAATTGGTGTTTAAGGCCATCGCGGCAACCGGCTTTCGCCCCAATTTACTGGCGCGAAATCTGGCAACCAAGTCGAGCCAGACTATTGGCCTGGTGATCACCAACACCCTCTATTCCGGCAGCTATTTTACTGAGCTCATGCAGCATTCCGCCCGACTGATGGAGCAGCAGGGGCGACAACTGCTATTGGTGGATGGCAAACACAGTGCGGAAGAGGAGCGTGCTGCGATTCAATTTTTGCTCGATTTGCGCTGTGACGGCGTCATCATCTATCCGCGCTTTCTCACCATTGAAGAAATGGACGCTATCATCGATCAGCACTCGCATCCGATTCTGGTGATCAACCGTCGTCTGCGGCAACACGACAGCTACTGTATTTACGCCGATCAACAACGCACCAGCGCCGACGCCGTTGAAGCGTTAATCAAACTGGGGCATCGTGACATTGCCTTTATTACCGGGTCGCTCGATTCGCCCACCGGCCGTGAGCGCCTGGCGGGCTACCAATCGGCGCTGGCAAAACACCAGATTCCGGTTCAGCAAGCGTTGATTATTGAAGGGAAGTGGCAGGCGCAAAACGGCGTAGCGGCGGTAGAAACCTTGTTAAACCAGGGCAGTCCGTTTAGCGCACTGGTGGCCAGTAATGATGATATGGCGGTAGGAGCGTTAAAAGCGTTGGCATCGCACAACATTGCGGTTCCGGCTCAGGTCTCCGTGCTGGGATTTGATGATATTCCGCTGGCCCCCTTCACCGTTCCATCGCTCTCTAGCGTGAAAATGCCGGTGACGGAGATGATTCAGGAAACGCTTGCAAGGCTGATATCGATGCTCGACGGGGGCGAAATGCGCAATCGCCAGCGCTTCTCGGGTGAAGTGATGATGCGAGAATCCGTCGGCCCAGGACCTTTCGCCTGATAAAAAACAGTGACGGTTCAGTAATATAACGCTGATAAACAAGAGGTTGGCAAATCTTATCGATATATAATCGAAAATATAGCGCTAGCTTAATGCGCGCATCCTTTCGTCAGTCATCCTGGAAATGTCATGTTTATCAAGCGTATCACCCTGGTGAAAACAGGTTTCACCAGTGCCATGTTATTGTACGCCGTTCCGCTGTATGCCACATCCGAGCAACCGACCATTGCAGTGACTGCCTCGCCGAATCAACCCCCTGCAGAAACCGATAAAAAAGCCACGCTGGGCAATCTCGGTAAACAGGAAGTGCGCAACACGCCGTGGTCGGTGCAAACCCTGTCACCTGAGTTGATGAAGCGCCAGCAGTTGAAAAGCGTCAGCGATCTTTATCGTTACATGCCATCGGTGCAGGGGGATGGGGCACGCCCGCAAACGCGGGGTATGCAGGGCAGTGTGGTGCAGAACAGCATGATCGATGGGCTGAATGTGGTATCGACCACCGACTACGCCGCTGAACAGTTTGATCAGATTGAGGTGCTGAATGGTCTCGCCGGATCCTTATATGGTCCGGCCAATCCGGCAGGTCTGTTCAATTTCGTGAACAAACGCGCCAGTGACACACCGCAGCACTCCATTACTGTGGGCGCGGGGACCGGGTTAAGCCATCAGCTGGCCGGTGATTTTAGTGGGCCGCTGGATAGCAACGACCGTCTGCGTTATCGCCTTAATTTCCTTGATGATGAGGGCGATGGCTATGTGAAAGGCAGCAAAGTTCGCCGTCAGCTTTTCAGCCTGGCACTCGATGCGAATCTGACCGATCAAACGGTGCTGGAAACCAACTTCAGCTATTACCATTTCTACGACAAAGGCCTGCCGGGCAAATTTGCGCTTGGCAAGGGGTTGTCATTCCCCTCTGCGCCCAATCCGAAAACGGCGCACCTGGGGCAATCTTATGCGGGTGATGATAATCACACGCTGACTGCTGGCCTGCATCTCAAACATGACTTCGACGGAAACTGGCAGGGTGAAATCGGCGTTTTACGTCAGATTGCCGATCGCGAATCCACGGCGGTAACCAACACCTTCACCGACAGCCACGGCGACTACACCGCCACCACTTCATCTGCCACCGCCAGCCGCTTTACGATTAATAGCTACATGGCGAATTTAAATGGGGAAGTGGATACCGGTTGGATTCATCATCAAATTTCAACCGGGCTGCGCGGTTTTGTCTGGAAGAATTACAACCCCCGCAACGGTGCTTCCTCGACCCTGGGCAGCGCTTCGCTGGATAATCCCCAGGCTTTCGCTGAACCGGACTACCCTGATTTTACCGACCGCTATCATTCCGCCACTGCCAGCCAGCATGCATTTCTGCTCAGCGATAATCTGCAGTTTTCCCCGCAATGGAGCCTGTTACTGGCGGGCAGTGAGAGCCTGCTGAGTTCGTCCAACTACAGCAAAACGGGCAGTCGCAGCAGTGATTCTGCTAATAGTGGATTCAGCGGTTCCGCCAGCCTGGTGTATAAGCTGATTGATCCCATGACGCTTTATGTCACTTATGCTGATAGTCTGCAACAAGGGGACACCGCACCGGCCACGGCCAACAATGCCGGTGCGATATTGGCGCCGTATCGTAGCCGTCAGGTGGAAGTGGGCAGCAAGCTGGCGGTTAATAAACTGCTGCTGACCGCCGCGCTGTTCCAGATTAAACGCCCGTTTGCCTACACCCACGCCAGCGGCGATTACGCTATCGATGGCGAACAGCGTAACCGTGGGCTGGAATTGATGGCGGATGGTGACCTCACCAATCGTCTGCATCTGTTTGGCGGCATGACCTGGTTAGATCCGCGTCTGCTGGACACCGCCAGCACACAAACCGATGACAAACAGATTGTCGGCTTGCCTCGCTATACCGCCAGCCTGTTTGCCGCTTACGATTTACCGATGTTCAGCGGTACCGATATTCACGGCGGCATTCACTATGTTGGTCGTCGCACTACCGACAATCAAAATGACGGTTGGGTGGGCAGCTATACCACGCTGGATGCCGGTGCAGCTTACAAGACCCGGCTGTTTGATACCGCCACCACCTTCCGACTTGATGTCACGAACCTGACCAACCGCCATTACTGGACCAATATCGTGCCCGGTGGTCTGAACGGTTACAGCGGTGCAGGCTATGCCAGCGCTTCTCTCGGCGCGCCGCGTATGGTGCAGGTCTCCATGCAACTTAACTTCTAAGGGAGTGAATGATGAGCAAAATGTGGCGTCGGTTATTACCGATGTTGATGGTGAGTACACTGGCTTCAGCCCAAACGGTGATCGATGACACTGGCCATCATGTCGAAATCAGCCAACCGGCGATGCATATTGCTGACGCCTGGTTTGCGCATCACTCGTTGTTGATGACGTTGGGCGCGGGGGATCGCATCGTGGCGACGGTGAATCATCCCGCCGATCGTCCGTGGATGTTTAAGGTTCAGCCATCCCTCAATCAGGCACTGCAGGCGAAGGGGAAAACCTTTGCCAGTGAAGCACTGGTGGTGCGCCATGTTGACGCTATCTTTGTGCCAGCGAATGATCCTGATGCGGAATCGTATCGACTTGCAGGTATTCCGGTACTGGCAATGAACTTCGATGATTTTGCTTCGATGAAGCGTTCACTGATCACGACGGCGCAAGTGCTGGGTACGCCCGAGGCGGCGAAGCGAGCAGAAGCTTATAACCGCTACCTTGATCAGCACATTGCTGACATCAGCGGGAAAACGGCGGGTTTAAGTGAGGCACAACGACCACGGGTGTTGCACATCCAGTCGCTGCATCCATTGAAAGTCGATGGGCGCGATACGCTGATTGATACCTGGATTAATCTCGCCGGTGGTCGAAATGTCGCTGCAGGCATTGTCGGCAATATGAAGCCCATCTCCCTTGAAGACGTGATTCGCTGGAATCCTGATGTGATTATCATCGGTGCGGGCGCCGGATCGCTGGCAGATTCCGACTTTAAGACGTTGTTTGCCAGTGTGAAAGCCGTCCAGCAACATCGTGTGTGGCAGAATCCGGCAGGAGTGTTTCCGTGGGATCGTTATGGCACCGAGGTGGCGTTACAGATTCAATGGGCCGCAAAACAGTTGCATCCGGCGTTGTTCCCACAACTAGATTTAGTGAGTGCTACGCAGGCGTTTTATCAACAATTTTATGACTACTCGCTGACGGCGAATGACGCGCAGCGAATTTTACAGGCGTTGCCACCGGAATAAATCGGGCTTTTTTAAATATGTCATTTTAAATTCATTAGCTCCACTGTTGGAGAATCATGAACAAACCCGTTTAAGCTTTACTTAAAACGGGTTTGTTCAATATCCAGTCAAAGGTTTTTTAAGAAGGTGAATGGTCTTAAGTGCCGGGTAATAATAGGATTAGGATTTGCTCCATCCTGGATTGGTAAGTCCAGTGGAAATTAATGCTTGATGCCTTGAAGCATTAAAAAACGTGGATTAAGAAAAGTTTTAATCAGAATAAGTCTTATTGTGAGTAAATAATTGTCAGTGCTAAGTTGAATTTACACATCCGGACATCTTTCCTGAGGGAATTATGCACGCACGCATCAAGCATCTTGACGGAATGCGCGGTCTTGCCATCTTAATGGTGATTGGTTACCACGCCTATGCACGTTGGCCAGAACTCTTGCCCTATGTAAACCTCACACAACATATTCCAGTTTTTTCTTTCGGCTGGCTTGGTGTTGAGTTGTTTTTCATGATCTCCGGCTTTGTCATATTTATGACGCTGGATAAGTCTGAGAGCTATATCAGCTTCCTGAAAAAACGCTGGCTGCGACTGTTTCCGGCGATGCTGATTGCCAGCTTGTTACTCTATGCTGTGGGTGGTTTTTTCCCGGAATGGTCCGCTATGACGCCCTATGTCAGGAATCTGCTACCTGGGCTGATCTTCACCAATCCTGAAACGTTGGCACAAATAACCGGTATTGAATTTAAATCGATGGCGGGCTCATTTTGGTCGCTGTACGTTGAAGCGGTATTCTATCTGATTATTGGTGCCATCTATTTTACCCTGGGACGGAAATATTGCCTGCCGGGCTTGCTGGTGCCGATGTTACTGCTGTCCGCCTCCTCGGTGTTAAAATCTTTAGGTCATCCCATTTTCATTGATGTTATTTCTAAGTTTGGTTTTATTCACTACGCGTGGTTTATGATCGGCTGCCTGGTGTATGAAAGAATGCATGGCCGTGACAAAGGCTTTCATTATGCGGTTGTGGTTGTCGCGATGCTCATTAACTTCAGCTACTACGTTAAAAATGCGGGCGCCCTAACGGTCATTCCCTTACTGCTGGTCATGCTTTTCTTTATTGCCAGTTTTTATTCAAAACAATTGGAACGTTTGTTATCCGTTCGATTTTTCACTGCGATAGGTTTTGCCAGTTACGCCTACTATCTGATACATGAAAACCTCATGATTGCCATACTGATAAAAATGAATGTGCAGATCAAAAGTGAAACAGTCATGCTGCTCATGCCGATTGTGGTCGCCGCAGGGCTCTATTATTTGGCCTGGTTTATGACTAAATATCTCGAACCAGCGTTGAGAAATATGTTGAAGGGAAAACGGACACCTGCAGCAGAGGCGGGTTGATATCATGGTGCGGAATTCATTCCGCACCCGATGTTTCACGTTACAAACCAAACCCATAACGCAGCGCAGTATACGCCACCATGCCAGCCAGCACGGTGGCGAACAAACCGCGCGTCACGATGCCGGTGATCGCCGCAATCAGCGCCGCCAGTAACGATAAACTCAAACCTGAAGCGGTTAACGCCGGCTTTTCCATCAACTCGGCCGTGACAATGGCCGCCATAATGCCCGCCGGGATAAAGCTCAGCCACTGTTGCGCCAGCGGGGCGAGTCGGAAGCGGGAAAGCAGCAGAATCGGGCCAACGCGCATCACCGCTGTGATCAGCGCGGCAACCACAATGGTCAACAGGACATTACGCTCCATGTTATTTCCCCTCCTTGTATTTCATGCGTAACAGCAGCGTGGCCAGACTGGCGGCAATCGAGGCGGCGATGATCACCACTACGCTGAGATCCAGATGTCCCGCAGAAAAATAGGTCACCAGCACCGCAACCACAATCGCCAGCGTCTCCAGCCATTTGCGTCGGCTGGCAAACCACGTCATTAGAATCAGCCCGATAAACATCGATACCAGACTAAAACTCAATCCGGCCATCAGCGATTCAGGGACGGCAGATGCGGCATAAGCGCCAATCACACAGGCAATAACCCAGTTCAGCCAGGCGGGCAGGTTAAGACCAAACATCCAGGCAAAGGCGATTTTGCCGTGCTGGCTGCCGTGCTGTACCGCGACGCCGAAGGTCTCATCGGTGAGCAGCAGGCCGCTGACGACTTTCTGCCAGCCACTTTGGCCACGGAAGAACACGCTAATCGCTGAACTCATCAGCAAATAGCGCAGATTAACCAGCATCACGCTAAGCACCACCGAGGTCATTTCCGCGCCTGCTGCCCATAGCGAATAAAATAAAAACTGCGCCGAACCGGTGTAGAGCAGCGTCGCCAGCAGCGCGGTTTGCAATACGGAGAAACCGGCCAGCGTGCCAATGGCACCCGCAGCAAAACCGATGCTCAGGTAACCGGGCACGGTAGGTAAACAGGCGATAAAACCCGCGCGAAAACTCAGTGGATCGCTGTGTTTCGGCAGGGTGTGACTATTCAACGACATGACAATTTTCCAAAACCTTCTCAACAGATGCACCAATTTTAAGCCACGATGCGCAAGGCTATAGTAAAATCCTGCTCCCGGAGTACATCAGCGAAGGATTTGTGATGCAGGAAAAACGTGATGACATCAAATTGTGGCGTGACCGTGGTATGCACGGCGGCATGGAAATCCTGCGCGCACGCTGCTACGAGCACAGTTATCCGGCACACTTCCACGACGAATTCGTGATCGCGGCGTTTGCCCGAGGGGCACAACGTACCCGCATTTGCCGTCAACAGGGCATTGCCGCCGCTGGCACGGTGATGGTGATTTTGCCGGGAGAAGTGCACACCGGTGAAGCGGTCCAGCGTGAGGAAGGCTGGGATTACTGCGCGTTTTATCCTTCTGCCGCACTGGTCAATGAGATTGCGGAGTCACAAATCGGCGGCAAAGGTGAACTCAATTTTGGTGCGGAAGGGATGCGTTACGATCCGCTGCTGGCGCAGCAGATGTTGCAGGCTTCCGCCGTGATGCAAGAAAGTCCGGACGCAGTGGAAAAAGAGTGTGCGCTGTTTCAGGTGCTGAGCACGTTAATCCGTCAACACGGCGAACGCACGTTAAAAGGCGGTGAGCGGCATGCGTTACGCGCCGATATTCGGCAGGCGATCGATTATCTGCACAGCGATTACCATCAGCCGCTGGCGGTCAGTGAAATCGCCGCCGTCGCCGGGCTAAGCGAATACCATTTTATGCGCACCTTCCAGAAGCTGACCGGCTTATCGGTACATCAATACCTCACGCAGATTCGTCTGATGCGCGCAAAACGACTGCTGTCGCAGGGCTTCGATGCCGCACACACCGCCAGTGAAGTGGGCTTCTTCGACCAAAGCCACTTCATCAAGAAATTCCGCGCCCATTTTGGCATTACACCGGGTGCATTTGCGGCGGCATCGCAATGATGGAGCGAGGATCTTGCCATGACTTCCCGTAACAAACCCAATGAACAGGCGACGCCGCTGTCGGTCGGTTTCGTCCTGCTGAACCGCTTTACGCTGCTGCCGTTTGCGGCTTTTGTTGACTGCCTGCGTCTCGCCGCCGATGAAGGCGATCGCAGCCGTCAGCTGCGCTGTAGCTGGACGTTTATGTCCAGCTCAGGCAGTGAAGCCACTTCAAGCTGTGGCGCGGTGATCTCGCCCTGTGAAGCCCTAAAGAACCCGGAACATTTTGACTACATCGTGGTGATTGGCGGGGTGCAGGATGAGAAGGACAAAACCGATCATCGCGCGCTGGATTATATTCGCCTCGCCGCGCAGTTTGGCACGCCATTGGTCGGTTTATGTACCGGTGTCTTTGCATTGATTCAGGCTGGCGTGATGAAAGGAAAAGAGTGTTGTGTCAGCTGGTATCACCATGGCGATTTACAGCGGCGTTTTCCCGATATCACCCCGGTAGCCGATCGCATCTTTGTCGATGAAGGCAAGCTGATTACCTGTGCCGGTGGCGTGGCGGCGGCGGATGTTGCCGCGCATCTGATTGAACGCCATCTGGGCCGCGCATGGGCGATAAAAAGTCTGCATATCATGCTGATTGATGAAGCGCGCACCACGCATCATCCGCAGCCGCAACCGGTGATCTTCGAAAAAATAAAAGATCGCATGGTGCGTAGTGCCGTTGATGTGATCTCCCAACATATGGGCGAGGTGATTTCGGTTGAGCAACTCGCGCAACGCCTCAATACCTCGCGGCGCAATATTGAGCGTAAATTCAAAGATGAGCTGGGTGTCAGTCCGCAACGCTTCGCGCGTGACTTACGACTGCGTTATGGTCTTTGGCTACTGCTGTACAGCGCGAAAACAGTGACAGAAATTGGCGAGCGCTGTGGCTTCTCCGATACCGCGCATTTTTCCCGCCATTTCCGCGATGCCTTTGGTTATCCTCCCAGCCTGGCACGCAAGCAGGCCGCATTGCGCGATCAGCAGCATGTCGATCCATTCTTTATTCATATTGATAGTGCAATTGAAGGGCGTTGATTTCAGCGCTCTCGTTATTTCATTGTTGCTGCATAAAATGATTACCCACTGATTTACTTAATTTTTTCCGCCCGCCCGATTTAAGCCTTTCCAATCAGACATCACATTTTCTTATCCAATCGTGATGCACCTCAAACAATACAAATCACCTTCAAAAATTAAATCATTGATAAATAAGGGTTGTCGCGATTTTGTCATATTAAATGTCGCAAACGTTCAAGCTTACACCCGGCGATATTCAGTAGTGTGAAAACGTACTGAATTTGGCCACTAATCCTGATGAGGGTGTAGCAATGAATGCAAATGATTTGAACAGTGCCGATCCACAACTGTTTGCCGCCGTAGTGGGTGAGCTGGTGCGACAGGAAACACACATCGAATTAATCGCCTCGGAAAATTATGCCAGCTCCCAGGTCATGTCGCTGCAGGGCAGCCAGCTCACCAACAAATATGCTGAAGGCTATCCGGGGAAACGTTACTACGGCGGCTGCGAACATGTCGACACCATCGAGCGTTTAGCGATTGAACGTGCCTGCCTGCTGTTTGGTGCGGATTACGCCAACGTGCAGCCCCATTCCGGTGCTCAGGCGAACGCCGCGGTGTTTATGGCGTTGATCAAACCCGGCGACACCATTCTCGGCATGAGCCTGGCGCACGGCGGTCACTTAACCCATGGCGCCGCACCGAATGTCTCCGGTAAGCACTACAACGCCGTGCAATACGGTTTGAATGCTGAAACCGGTGAGATTGATTATCAGGAAGTGGAGCGCCTGGCAAAGGAGCACCATCCGAAACTGATTGTGGCCGGTTTCTCCGCTTATTCGCGCATCGTTGACTGGAAACGCTTCCGCGAAATCGCCGATAGCGTTGGCGCCTGGCTGATGGTGGATATGGCGCACGTGGCGGGTCTGGTCGCTGCGCGCTGTTATCCCAACCCGTTACCGCATGCACATGTGGTGACCACCACCACGCACAAAACCCTGCGCGGTCCGCGCGGTGGTCTGATTCTTTCAGCGAACGGTGATGAAGCGCTGTACAAAAAACTCAACTCCGCGGTGTTCCCTGGCCAGCAGGGCGGCCCGTTGATGCACGTGATTGCTGCCAAAGCGATGGCCTTCCGTGAAGCGATGGAGCAGGACTTCATTCACTACCAGGCCAAGGTGATCGATAACGCCAAAACCATGGCGAAAGTGTTCATCAAACGCGGCTACGACGTGGTGTCAGGCGGCACTGACAACCATCTGTTCCTGGTCTCATTGATTGGTCAGGAGATCACCGGCAAAGAAGCCGATGCTGCCCTGGGCCGCGCGCATATCACCGTGAATAAAAATTCCGTGCCCAACGATCCGCAAAGCCCGTTTGTGACCTCCGGTTTACGCATCGGCACGCCAGCCGTGACCACGCGCGGCTTTGGCGAGAAAGAGTGCGAGACCCTGGCGGGCTGGATTTGCGACATCCTTGATGTGCTGGCGCTGAAACAGAACAGCGACAACATCGAAGCCTGGGTGCGTTTCAACGTATCAGAGCTGTGTGCCAGACATCCGGTGTATGGCGAACATTCACCGCAGGCTATCGCCAAAAAAGCCATTGCCTGACCATTTTTCCCGGCTCAGGCCGGGAGTTTTAGGAGACGAGTATGCAACGTTTTTCTGGTTTCGGGCTGATTAGCCACGGACTGAGTTATCACGAAAACTGGCAGCGCATGTGGCGCAATCCCACGCCGAAAAAGTCCTACGACGTGATCATCATCGGCGGGGGCGGACATGGCTTAGGGACGGCTTATTACCTGGCAAAAGAGTTTGGTATCCGCAATGTAGCAGTGATCGAGAAAGGCTGGCTGGGCGGCGGTAACACCGCGCGTAATACCACCATCGTGCGCTCGAACTATCTGTGGGATGAAGCTGCCGCACTGTTCGAGCATTCCGTGAAATTGTGGGAAGGGCTGACACAGGAGCTGAACTACAACGTGATGTTCTCGCAGCGTGGCGTGTTGAATCTTGGACACACCCTGCAGGACATGCGTGATATCCAGCGCCGCGTCAACGCCAACCGCCTGAATGGCATTGACGGTGAAGTGCTGGATACTCGCGGGGTACAGGATCTTGAACCGCTGCTGGATTGCTCTGCTCGCGCACGTTTTCCGATCATGGGCGCTTCCTGGCAACCGCGCGGCGGTGTGGCGCGCCATGATGCGGTGGCGTGGGGCTTTGCTCGCGGCGCAGATGCGCATGGCGTGGATATCCTGCAACAGACCGAAGTCACCGGCATGATGATCCGTGATGGCCAGATTTACGGCGTGCACACCAATCGCGGTGATATCGAAGCGAAGACGGTGGGCTGTGTGGTGGCGGGTAACTCGGGCGTGCTGGCCAATATGGCCGGTATCAAACTGCCGCTGGAATCTCATCCTTTGCAGGCGCTGGTCTCCGAACCGCTCAAACCGGTGGTGAACACGGTCGTCATGTCGAACCACGTACACGGTTACATCAGCCAGTCCGATAAAGGCGATCTGGTGATTGGTGCGGGCATTGATGGTTACACCGGTTACGGCCAGCGCGGCAGCTATCCGATTATCGAACACACCCTGCAGGCGATTGTTGAGATGTTCCCGGCCTTCTCGCGCGTGCGCATGAACCGCCAGTGGGGCGGCATTGTAGATACCACGCCAGATGCCAGCCCGATCATCTCGAAAACCAAGGTGAACGGCCTCTACTTCAACTGCGGCTGGGGCACCGGCGGCTTCAAAGCGACACCGGGATCGGCGCATGTGTTTGCCGCCAGTCTGGCTAAACGTGAGATGCATCCTCTGGCGGCACCGTTCTCTATTGACCGTTTCCACACCGGTGCTCTGGTGGATGAGCACGGCGCTGCAGCCGTTGCGCACTGATTATTGTTCGGGAGAAAGACAACATGTTTCATATTTATTGCCCGTGGTGCCAGGAGCATCGCGAAGAAGAAGAGTTTCATGCCAAAGGCCCGGCACATCTGGCGCGCCCTAAGGATCCGGAAGCCTGCAGTGACGAAGAGTGGGGCGACTATTTGTTCTTCCGTGATAATCCACGCGGCGTGCATCACGAACTCTGGGTGCACGCGGTGGGTTGCCGAAAATTCTTTAATATCACGCGCAATACCGTGACCTACGAGATCCTGGAAACCTACAAAATCGGTGAGCAGCCAGGCAAAAACGTGCAGGCAGAAGTGGTGACCTTACCGGTGCGCCAGGAAGCACGAGAAGCGGCCAATGAGAACGTAAAAGTGCAGGCCGGAGGCGCATCATGAGCCAGGTCAATCGCCTCAAACAGGGCGGTCGCATCGATCGCAGCCGCAAAATCACTTTCACTTTCAATGGCAAAACGCTGGAAGGTTTTGTCGGGGACACCCTGGCATCAGCGCTGATCGCCAACGGCATTGATGTGGTCAATCGCAGCTTCAAATACTCCCGTCCACGCGGCATCGTTGCGGCTGGCGCGGAAGAGCCTAATGCAGTGGTACAGCTCGGTGGCGCAGAGCAGGAACAGATCCCCAACGTGCGTGCCACTCAGCAAGCGCTTTATCAGGGGCTGGAAGCCGTCAGCACCAACGGCTGGCCGAATGTCGATCGCGATTTGATGGGCGTAGTAGGCAAAATCGGTGGGCGTTTTATGCCGCCAGGTTTCTACTACAAAACCTTTAAACAGCCGGCATCGATGTGGAAAACCTACGAAAAATACATTCGTAAAGGGGCCGGTCTGGGTCGCAGCCCAACCGTCGCCGATCCCGATATTTATGATCACTTCAATCAGCACTGCGATGTGCTGGTGATTGGCGCTGGTCCAGCCGGACTGGCTGCGGCGCTGGCCGCAGGGCGCAGTGGGGTGCGCGTGATCCTGGTGGATGAGCAGGAAGAGATGGGCGGCAGTCTGCTGGATAGCCGCGAAATCATTGATGAGAAAGGTGCCGCGCTGTGGGCCCGCGATGTGCTGCAAACCTTGCAGGCGCTGGACAATGTGCAGCTGCTGGCAAAAACCACCGCCAACGGCTATCACGATCACAACTTTGTCACGCTGCTAGAGCGTCGCACCGATCACCTGTCGATCACTGCGCCAGTTATCAAGGGGCACAAACAGGCGCGTCAACGTATGCACCGGTTACGTGCCGGGCGGGTGGTGCTGGCCACCGGCGCGCATGAGCGTCCATTGGTGTACAGCGTCAACGACATTCCCGGTAACTATCTGGCGGGTGCGGTTTCCACCTATATCCATCGCTATGGCGTCGTGCCGGGCAACAAACTGGTGGTCTCCACCAGCAATGATGACGGCTACCGTGCAGCGCTGGACTGGCTGGATAGCGGGCGTGAAGTGGTGGCAATTGCCGATGCGCGTCTGAGTCCGGACGGCGAGTTGGTGAAACAGGCGCGTCTCAAAGGCATCACCATCATGACCGGCAGCGCGGTAATCGAAGCGCAAGGCGCAACACGCGTGCGCAGTGTCGATATCGCCCGCATCAACAGTGAGAGCTTTGTGGTGGTTGGTAGCGCCACGCGTCTGGTGTGCGACACCGTCGCCAGCTCGGGTGGCTACAGTCCGGTCATCCATCTCGCATCACATACCGGCGGGCGCCCGCAGTGGCGTGACGATATCCTCGGTTTTGTGGCGCCCCAGGTAAAAGGGATGAGGGTAGTGGGAGGCGCGCAGGGCATCTATAGCTTGCCTGACGTGCTCAGCAGCGGTTTCGAGGCGGGAAAACGTGCTGCTGAAGAAACCGGAGGCACACCGCAACCGATGGCGCTGCCGCAAACACGGGCGCGTCGCGATGGCCCGGCGCTGGCGCTGTATCAGGTGCCGCACATGAAAACCACCATGCGCGCACCGAAACAGTTTGTCGATTTGCAGAATGACGTAACGGCCGCTTCCATTGAGCTGGCTACGCGTGAAGGCTTTGAATCGATTGAACATATCAAACGTTACACTGTCATGGGTTTCGGCACTGATCAGGGCAAATTGGGCAATATCAATGGCCTGGCGATTGCGGCGCGGGTATTGAATCACAGCATTCCTGAAGTTGGCACCACCATGTTCCGCCCCAACTACACGCCTGTGGCCTTTGGCGCAGTGACCGGACGCCACTGCAACGAGCTGTTCCAGCCGGAGCGCTTTACCGCGTTGCATCAGTGGCACGTGGAAAAGGGTGCGATATTTGAAGATGTCGGGCAGTGGAAGCGCCCCTGGTATTTCCCGCAGCGCGTCAACGGGCAACTGGAGACGATGCATCAGGCGGTGGTACGTGAATGTCGCGCAGTGCGGGAAAGCGTTGGCGTGCTCGATGCCTCAACCCTCGGCAAAATCGATATTCAGGGGCCGGATGCGCGTGAATTCCTCGAACGCGTCTACACCAACAAATGGGCCAAACTGCCGGTGGGCCGTGTGCGCTACGGCCTGATGTGTCGCGACGATGGCATGGTGTTTGATGACGGCACCACCAGCTGCCTTGGCCAGAATCACTTCCTGATGACCACCAGCACCGGCAATGCCGCCACCGTGCTGGAGTGGCTGGAACTCTGGCATCAAACCGAGTGGCCGGAACTGCAGGTTTACTTCAACTCGGTCACCGATCACTGGGCCACCATCACTGTCACCGGGCCTAAAGCCCGCGATCTGCTGGCGGAGTTCAGCGATATCGATTTAGCGCGAGACAGCTTTAAGTTCATGGACTGGCGTGAAGGCAAGGTGGCGGATGTTCCGGCTCGCGTGTTCCGCATCTCGTTCACCGGCGAGTTGGCGTATGAAATCAACGTGCAAGCCAACTATGCGTTGCATGTCTGGCAGGTACTGTTCGCGCACGGCAAGAAATACAACCTCACCCCTTATGGGACAGAAACCATGCACGTATTGCGTGCGGAGAAGGGGTTCATTATTGGCGGTCAGGACACCGACGGATCAATGACACCGCACGATCTCGGCATGGAGTGGTGCGTGGGTAACGACAAACCGTTCTCGTGGATCGGTAAACGATCGCACACCCGATCCGATGTGCTGCGCGAGGATCGTAAACAGCTGGTGGGGCTGTTACCGAAAGATCCTAAAGTGGTGCTGGAAGAGGGTGCGCAGGTGGTGTTCGATCCACAGCACGCGGTGCCTGTGCCGATGTATGGCCACGTCACCTCCAGTTACTACAGCCCGACGCTGGACAGCGGCTTTGCCATGGCCGTGGTGACACGCGGACATCACCGCATGGGCGAAACCGTCTGGCTTGCCAGTTCAGACGGCCAATTCACTGAAGCCAAAATTGTTAGCTCCGTGTTTATCGATCCAAAAGGAGAGCGCCAGAATGTCTGAGACCCTCACTGCCAACCTCTTTAATGCACATCCTGCGACGCCGGAGATGGGCGAATCTCCGCTGGTGTGGAGCTATATCAAAACGGGTGTTCCCACGGTAGCGGGCGCCTCGGATATCACATTGCGCGAGCGCGCAGACCTCGGTCATCTGACGCTGCGCGGATCGGCTATCGAGTTGGATAAAGCGCTGCGCGCCGTATTACAGCTCTCTCTGCCCGCGCAGCCTTTATCCCTGACGCAAGCCGGTGCATACAGCGCGCAGTGGATGTCACCGGACGAGTGGCTGCTGATTGTGCCGCAGGGTGAAGAGTATGCCATTGAGCAGCAGTTACGCGCTGCGCTCGGCGATGCGCACTACGCGATTGTGAACATTGGCGGCGGGCAAACCTTGCTGGAGTTGCGCGGTGAACAGGTGATCAATCTGCTGAAAAAATCGGTGGTGTATGACGTTCATCCGCAGAATTTCCCGGTAGGTAAAGGTGTGATGACCTGCTTTGCCACCATCACGGTGATCCTGCGTCGCCCAACAGAAGATCGTTGGGAACTGGTGGTGCGCCGCAGTTTTGCGGACTACAGCTATCGCTGGCTGCTGGATGCCGGCGCGGAATATGGCATTAGCGTGCTGTCCTGAGGTGACATCGTCGCCCATTTTACGCGGTGGCCTGCAGGCCGCCGCCATTCGGCTCAGTTGCCAATGATGTGAGGGTCTTTTATGAGTCGTAGTAATGCCAACTGGATTTTGACCGCCCAATGCCCGAGTAAACTGGGCAGCGTGGACGTAGTCACGCGCTTTCTTAAGGAACAGCGTTGTTACATCAATGAGCAGCATAGTTTTGATGACAAATGCGCGCAGCGATTTTTCATCCGCACTGTATTTGAACCGCAGACCGAAAGCTTTGATGCGGCGGCATTTCGTGATGAATTCAGCACGCGCGCGGCTGACTTTGACATGTCATTCGAACTCACCGAACCCGGCTATAAAGTGCCGGTGGTGATCATGGTGTCGAAAACCGATCACTGTCTCAACGATCTGTTATATCGCCATCGCGCCGGTAAGCTGGCGATTGATATCAAAGCGGTGATCTCTAACCATCCGCTGCTGGAGCCCATCGTGGCCTGGCATGGTTTGCCTTACCACTATTTCCCTGTCTCTGCGGCGAATCGTGCGGAACAGGAGCAACAAATCTGGCAGGTGGTGCAGGAGACGGGAGCGGAACTGGTGGTGCTGGCGCGTTACATGCAGGTGATGTCGGCGGAGATGTGTCAGAAGCTGTCGGGTCGTGCCATCAACATCCATCACTCCTTGTTACCCGGGTTTAAAGGCGCTAAGCCTTATCACCAGGCCTACGACAAAGGGGTAAAACTGGTGGGGGCCACCGCGCACTTCATCAATGAAGATCTCGATGAAGGGCCAATCATCAGCCAAAAAGTCGAGGTGGTGAGTCACGCCGATTACGCTGACGATCTGGTGGATAAAGGGCGCGATATCGAGCGCTTAACGCTGGCACATGCGGTCTCGTGTTATGCCGAGCGCAGAGTGTTCCTGTATGAAAATCGCACCGTGGTGTTCTCACGGTAAGGTGCAGTGGAGATGGACAATTATCCGAATCCAGCCACTGACGAACCGGCATTGCCGCTGCGGCCTGACATTCGCATCGGCTTTGTGCTGATCAACAAGTTCACGCTGCACTGCGTGTCAGAACTGATCGAACCCATCCGCTTTGCGGCGGATGTGTCTTTCCTCAGTCGTCAGATTTTCTGTCAGTGGGAGTGGATGAGCAGCGATAATCAGCCCGTGACGTCCAGCTGTGGCTTGCAGATTACGCCAACCGCGCCTTTTAACCTGGACGATCAGTGGGATTACGTGGTGTTTGCCGGTGGCCTGCTCGATGAGACGCGCGATTCGCCAGCGTGGCTGCTGGAGACGATGCGGTCACTACAGGCGCGACGTATCCCCATTATTACCCTTTGCAGTGCGACCTTTATGGCGGCCCAGGCTGGCTTGCTGGAAGGCAAGAAGTGTGCGATTCACTTTACGACGCGCGATGAATTTCGACAGCGCTTCCCTTCGGTGACGCCGGTGATCGATCAAACCTACCTGAGTGACGGCGGGGTCATTTCCTGTCCGGTTGGCACCGCGCGCGATTTGGCCATGGATATCATCCTGCAGCATTGTGGTGAGTTGCGGGCGAAGAAAGTGCAGAAGTACCTGTTGATGGAAGAGAGTAAAAAGCGGCAAGTCTCCACAGCACGCTCCAGCATGGGCGGGGAGCTAAAAAACTATGATGACGAGTTGGTGAAGCGCACCGTTGCGTACATGCAGCAGCATCTGTCTTCGCCTGAGCCGTTGCAAACCCTGACGCATGCCATGCAGATTAACCTTCGTCAGCTGAACCAGGCATTTTTGCACAGCACCGGTGATACCGCAGCCGTTCACTGGCGTAAAATGCGGCTAGAGCATGCGCGAAAATTAATGACCAGCAGTAATGTGAGTATTAACAGTGTCGCGAAATCATGCGGTTTTTCTGATGCTTCACATCTTATTTCCTGGTTCCGAAAACAGTATGGTGAAACGCCCGCCGATTATCGCAAACGACGGCGGGATGTTGAGAGATTAATTCAATAATCCTCACTTTTTTGATGTAAAGCCCACACGCTATCAATGCGGGATGGGCTTTATTATTTTCACCGCTTATCTGAATTTCAAAGCGTGAGATTCGGTATAAAGAAAAACATCAATCATGTCCCATTTCACAAAAATAAGAAAAGGATATGAATGAATTGTTAATTAATTATCTTGTTGATTACGCTGATTTTTACGTGGCAGTGGGTGATAAACATTATATTGATGTGAATTTTTATATTATTTCCACTTTGGTGTCAGGTTGACCAACATTGCGTGCTGGTGCAATTATTCCCTTACGAATTCACGGATATACTGTGAGGCTGAAATGAAAGGGTCAACCTGTAATCTGATAGCGCGCACGGCACTCCCGCATAAGGCATATGGAAGGCATCGCGCCAAAGGAAGTGTGAAGAAAATTGATGTGATATTCTGCGCGGTAAGTAATGGCATCATTGAAAATTCCTACATCAAACCGGGTAAAAGTCTGTTGCGTCTCGGCAAAGCGTTGTGGAATTTAATTGCCGCGCCCAATGCAAAAGATGAAGAGAAACGTAAATTCAATTATTAACTCTCCAGAGGGCGCAACTTGCCCTCTCTGTTTATCTCCTGCGAATTAGTCTCATTCCCTCGTTTGGTTTACCGTTCTACGTTGCACGCTGTGCTGTTGAGGTTCCTGGTCTACATTTGGGGTTGATTTCTCTGCCGCAGAAGGGGACTTTAGGTTTGCCCAACTGCAAAATCAAAGGAATAGCAACATGACGAACGCCCTGTGTCAGGCGCTTCAGCTGGAATACCCGCTTATTCAGGCACCGATGGCGGGCGTCTCCACCCCTGAAATGGCCGCCGCCGTCACCAATGCCGGTGCGCTAGGTTCTATCGGTGTGGGGGCCTCCACTCCGGAACAGGCAGCTGTGATGATCGCGCAAACGCAGGCGCTCACCCGAGGCCCCATCAACGTCAACCTCTTTTGCCATGCGCCAGCGGTACGCGACGTTGAACGCGAGCAAGCGTGGATTAATCGCTTTGCGCCGTTGTTTGTGCGTTATGAAGCCGAGTTACCTTCGGCTCTCTCGGAGATCTATCAAACCTTCCTGAATAATGACGCGATGCTCAGTGTGATTGAGCAGGCGGCCCCGGCAGCAGTGAGCTTTCATTTTGGCATCCCTTCCGCGGCAGTGATTCAACGATTCAAGGAGCGTGGGATCGTGTTGCTGGCCACCGCGACCAGTGTGGCAGAAGCATTGACCATCGCGCGCAGCGGCATTGATTTCATCGTGGCGCAGGGGATTGAAGCAGGCGGGCATCGAGGACATTTTGATCCTCAGGCTTTCGACCATCAAATGTCGACCTTCACCCTGGTGCAGGCGATCCGTCAGCAAACTGCGCATCCGGTGATTGCGGCGGGTGGCATCATGGAGGGTTCAGGTATCGCTGCCATGTTGCAACTGGGCGCAAACGGTGTGCAGTTGGGTACCGCCTTTGTGTTATGCCCGGAATCGGCGGCAAACGCGGCATATCGCGCGGCAATGAAACAGGCCAGAGCAACCGGCACCGAACTTACTGCTGCGATTTCTGGACGTCAGGCGCGCTGTTTACGCAATGATTTCTGCGATTTTAGTCGTGACTTCGCCAACAGTGATGTACCGGATTATCCGTTGACCTATTCGCTGGGCAAAGCGCTTGCCGCTGTCGCTGCGGCGAAACAGCACCACGGCTTTGGCGCGCAGTGGGCTGGGCAGGGAGCGGCGCTGGCACGTGAAATGCCTGCGGGTGAGCTGGTCAGGTCGTTAATGCGTGCATAGCCTGCTGTCACTCTCTGTATCTGACCGCGTAATGGCGGTCAGATTTTCGCAAATCAGCTGAACTATTTGGTTAACGATATTAATGTCACCTGATTCGGCAGGTTGAAAGGTGTAGTGCGGAAACGATGCATTGCCAGTTTGAATGTCACATTTTTAAAATTTAGAGACGCTTTAAAGCGACAAGATTTCTCAAATTGATAACCCCGTCATTATTAATCCTTCATCCGCAATTCCTGAGTACGCCAACAACTTTCTTTTATCGGGAACACCCACAAAAAGAAATTTAAGTGTTCAACGATATGTCCACAATCTGTCCATCATTTAGTATTTAAGCCAGGATCAAAACCTTTTATAAAGCTATTCATGGAATGGCGCAGGGTCTTCAATAATGACAACACTGAACAAGAGACAAAGCGGAATTATCGATTATCTTGCGGCTGAAAATGATTGGGTAGCCGCTAATCGTGTTGCGGAATCATTTGCGATCTCAGTGAGCACCTTACGTCGTGATATTGAAGTGATTAATACGTCTCTTGGTGATCAGAATAGCCACATTAAAAGTAAGCCAGGCCTTGGGCTGCGTTATGATGGCGGTTCGCCATTTAATCGTGTCTATGTCAGTGTGACAGGAATAGAGGGTGAGATTTTTACGACCAAGCGTTTAGTAGGCATTGCGACGGATTTATTAACGCAGTCGCCTCAGCCGATTTCCATCAGTGCGTTGGCCGAAAAGTATTACGTGAGTCGCTCTTCCATTGTCGAAGACCTGAAGAAAGTTGAGCTTTGGGTTGCTGGTTTTGCTTTGAGGATGGTGAAAGACCACTCCGGCACGCATCTCTGCGGTGACGACCTGAATATTCGGATGGCGTTAAAAGAGATTATTACTAATAGTGTATTCAGCCACTATCAAATGGTAGATAGCCGCATTGACCGCTTTTCTCGCACAAAATTAGTGGATCAGTTTGGGAAAGTGAATGTCGAAAATTGTACCTCTTTAATTGGCTTTATTGAAAGCGAACTCTCAATAGCCATCAGTGAGCCTTACTACACTAATTTGTTCTCTCATCTGTTGGTCACTATTCAGCGCGTCTCTGGTTTAGCGGAGCAACCCACGATCACAAGCTTTCATCGACACAGTTGTAAAGAGTGGATGATCGCAGAGAAAGCCGTGTCATGGCTGGAACAAGAGTACAATTTACGCCTGCCAGAAATCGAAGTCAGTTATATCTATCAATATATTATTTCATCCGGCCATCATGTATTAAAGGCTGATGCAGGAAATTCATTACCGCAACACAGTGAAGCAGATGAATATGCTAGCAGATTTATCGCTGCCTGCTCGCAGGAGCTCGGTCTCAATCTTATCCTGGACGCAAAACTACGCCGTGATTTGGCTCAGCATATTAAGCCGATGCTCAACCGCCTCGCATATGGCATCGCTATTCATAATCCTCTATTAGAGGACATCAAATTGGAATTTGGCCGCGCGTTTGAAACTGTCAGATGTGCCACGGAAAAACTCAGCGTGAATTTTGATTATCCGGCCACTTCTGACGATGAAGTCGCTTACCTTACGCTTTATATTCAGACTGCGTTAGAGAAATTCAGTGCCTGTAAGAAAATCATTATTGTTTGTTCCAGCGGCGTCGGCACCTCTCAGCTATTAGCCAGCCGTATTAATCGTGCATTCCCTGAGTGGGAAATCGTCGACATTGTGCCTGGAAGCCAGTTAAGTGCCACGTTAGGCATAAAAAACTGCGATCTCATTGTATCAACCATCAAATTAGAAGGCGTTGAGTTACCCATTGCCTATGTCTCAGCGCTTTTTTCAAAAAAAGATATTGCAAGAGTTTCTGAAAAGATAATTTTCACTAAAATTATAAAGGAGAGTGATGATGCTCGATAAGGTGGTAGTCTCAGATATTCTTAGCCGCTCCTGTGTTGTTACCGATTTAGTGGCAGGCAATAAGGTAGAGGTGATCGAGTATCTGTCACAATTGCTATTTGCAGAGAATATTATTAGCGATAAAGCCCTCTTTATTCGCGATGTCCTGGCACGTGAAGAACTTGGCCCAACCGGCTTTGATAATCAGGTTGCCATCCCCCACGGTAAGTCACCAGCCGTGCGCGAAACGCGAATGGCGGTGGCCCAATTACGGCACCCTGTTGACTGGGAAACAGAAGATGAGGTTGCCGTCCGGCTGGTTATTCTGTTTGCCGTCAGAAACGCGGATAGCGGCATCGGGCATATCAAAGTATTAGCCAGTGTATCAGTCGCACTTGGTGATGATGAAATTGTTGAGCAACTTATGCAGGCTGAGAGTCGTGAAGCGTTGTACCGCTTAATTGTCAACAATACCGGATTATAAACTTATCTATCTGGAGTTTTCTCATGAGACTCATTGCAATTACCGCCTGTCCAACAGGCGTAGCACACACCTATATAGCTGAAGCGAATCTGAAAAAGAGCGCGGCTAAAATGGGCATAGATATCTTAGTGGAAACCCATGGAGCAGTGGAGAGTGAATACCATTTCACTGACGAGGATATTAATAATGCCGACGCGGTGCTGATTGCGGCAGATAAAATGATTGATACCGGAAGGTTTAAAGGAAAGCGTATATTCAAAGTTCCGGTGGCACGTGCGGCCAAGGATGCCACTGGCTTGTTGAATAATATTGTGAACGGTGCACTAAAACCCGAATTAGCCGGGGAGACCTCCTCAGTCAGGATTGATGATGCCCCCAATTTCTCTGGTGGAAAGTCATTAGCCTCTCAACTTTATATCCATCTGATCACCGGCGTGAATCTGATGATCCCCTTTGTGGTGGCCGGCGGAATATTGATTGCACTCAGTTTCTCATTCGGCATCACGGCCGCTACGCCGGGTGATGCGAATTTCAGCCCCATCGCCAAAATGTTATCCGATGTCGGAGGCGGCGCGGCTTTCGCGCTGATGCTGCCGATATTGTCCCTCGGGATCAGCAAATCCATCAGCGGTAACCTCGGTATTGTTTCTGGCGCGGTAGGCGGCATGTTAGCGGTGCATACCGGTGCGGGTTTTTTAGGTGCCTTGTTTGCAGGGTTCCTCGCCGGGTATATCACGTTATTTGTAGTAAAATATATTCAATTGCCAAAAGCACTGGCCGGGCTCAAACCTATTCTGATCGTACCATTATTGACGGTGCTGCTGACCGGAGCACTGATGATTCTGGTTATTGGTCAGCCTATCAAATTGTTGCTAGAGGCATTAACCACCTTCTTGCAAACCATGGGAAATATGAATGCTGCGGTGATGGGCTTAATGATTGGCATCATGGTGGCATTTGATATGGGGGGACCGTTAAATAAAACCGTCTGCATGTTTGCTATCGGATTAATGTCGACCGGAATCTATGAACCCATTGCGGCCTGCATGGCAGCGGGCATGGTTCCTCCAATCGGTATTGCGCTGGCGACCACGTTATTCAAACGTAAATTTACCGCGCAAGAGCGTGAAACCGGAAAAGTCACCTATGTATTAGGGCTCTCATTTATCACCGAGGGGGCCATTCCCTACGCTGTTTCTGATCCTCTGCGTGTGATTCCTGCTATCTGTGCGGGTTCTGGCTTGGCCGGGGCACTTTCGATGGGGCTCGGCTGTGCTTCTCGCGCACCGCACGGTGGGGTGTTCGTGCTGTTTATCCCCAATGTGATTACACATGTATTGGCTTATATCTTCGCAATTGCTGCCGGTGCGTTATTCACGGCAGTGATCCTACGTGTCATCAAAAAAGACGTTAATCAGACCCTGACTGAAGGAGTGAAAGATGTTAATCAACATGAAGAATCTTTTGAGCGTGGCTAAAAATAATAAGTTTGGCGTAGGCGCTTTTAATATCGCTTCAGCAGAATTCGCGCGCCTGGTGATTGAGGTTGCAGAAGAGTTACGTTCCCCCGTGATTCTTGAAGTGCATCCGGTTGAGCATGATTTCTGTGGTGATGCCTTTATTGTTTATTTACGCGAATTAGCCGCCAAAGCCAGCGTGCCGGTGGTTATTCATCAGGATCATGGTCAGTCACTGGAACACAATATCAAAGCGATTCAGACCGGTTATACCTCGGTGATGATTGATGCCTCTTTGCTGGCATTTGAAGACAACATCGCCCTGACGCGAAAAATGACGGAAATAGCGCATGCAGCAGGGGTTTCTGTCGAAGCGGAGTTGGGCACCATCGGTGTTGCTGAAGGCAGTTCAGAAGGGGGGCACAGTGAGATCCTCTATACCGATCCTGA
Source organism: Type-E symbiont of Plautia stali (assembly GCF_059731115.1). Lineage (NCBI taxonomy): Bacteria > Pseudomonadati > Pseudomonadota > Gammaproteobacteria > Enterobacterales > Enterobacteriaceae > Type-E symbiont of Plautia stali. The sequence goes on along the minus strand of NZ_AP035907.1, from coordinate 508,313 downwards.
CCAGGCCGCGCGATTCGTCAAAGAAACAGGCGTTGATACCCTTGCAGTCGCTATTGGCACCTCACATGGCCTTTATCCTGTGGGCAAACAGCCGAAACTGGATATCCCACGACTCAAAGAGATCGCTGCACGGGTGGATATTCCCCTGGTATTACATGGCGGGTCGGGCAATAAAGACAGTGAAGTGGCAGAAGCTATTCAGCACGGTGTAGGAAAAATTAATATCTCAAGCGATATGAAGAAAGCATTCTTTGTGGCGCTCGAAGATGAGATTAAACGCGGCAGTCATGAACCCAGTGAATTGTTCCTGAAACCGATGGCGGCAGCGAGAGAAGTTGTCGCTCACAAAATGCGCTTATTCTCTTCGGCGGGTAAAGCAGAGCTTTACGCTTGAGCGATGGTAATCAGTGAAGGGTAATGCATCACTCTTCACATTATTCACTAAGGCCGTAGCGAAAGGTACGGCCCCCTCAAATTATTGATGGCAGATGCCTGCCTGCATAACGAAATAAACGGGTTAGGATTTACTTAACCAACACCTCGGTTAATGCTGTTTTGTCTGCTGCGCGTCGCGCGGTATACCTTGCGGGACATCCATTCATCTCCGCAGGCAGACATGAGCACACATACACGCATCCGCAAATTCAACACCAAAGAAACGTACCCTAACCAAAACCTCGACAACGATCTTTGCCAGGCTGTGCGTGCCGGGAATACCGTTTACGTACGCGGTCAGATTGGCACTGACTTCGAGGGCAATCTGATTGGGCTTGGCGATCCGGCTGCACAGGCCGATCAGGCGATGAAAAACGTCAAGCAGCTGCTGGAAGAGGCGGGCAGCGACCTGTCACACATCGTCAAAACCACCACCTATATTATTGACCCGCGTTATCGTGAGCCGGTTTATCAGGTCGTGGGTAAATGGCTGAAGGGTGTGTATCCGATCTCAACCGGACTGGTGATTTCAGGGCTGGGTCAGCCGCAGTGGCTGATGGAAATTGATGTAATCGCGGTTATCCCGGACGACTGGCAGCCACAAGCAGGAGCCTGATCATGACGTTATCAATTGTAGGACGCTGTGCCGAGACCGGTCAGATGGGTATCGCCATTAGCTCATCCAGTATTGCCGTCGGCGCGCGCTGCCCTTGGTTACGCACCCAGGTGGGCGCCGTTTCCACACAGAACATCACCTTACCGGCGCTGGGCCCGCGCATTCTTGACCAGTTGCAGCAGGGAAAATCTGCTCAGGCCGCCTTAGCCGCCGGGCTGGCGTCTGACGAATATCATCAATATCGCCAGGTCACCGTGCTGGCGGCTGATGGGCAAAGTGCCTGCTTCAGCGGAGAAAAAACCTTGGGAGTGAACCATGCGTTGAGTGGTGTGGATTGCGTGGCGGCAGGAAATTTACTCGCCAATCCCGAGGTAATCGTCGCGATGGTAAACGCCTTTGAGCGGAGCGAGGGGCACCTCGCCGATCGCCTGATCTGTGCCATGCAGGCAGGTATGAAGGCGGGAGGTGAGGCCGGGCCAGTACATTCGGCTGCGCTGTCGATAATAGCTGAACCAGTCTGGCCTATTGTTGATCTGCGCGTTGACTGGACCGAGGCCGATCCCATCGAGGAGCTCAACACCCTGTGGCAGGCTTATCAGCCTCAGATGCAGGATTACGTGATCCGCGCATTGGATCCCACCAAAGCCCCCAGCTATGGCGTACCCGGCGACGAGTGATGCAAGGAGCTTCTATGGTGACCAGCCGTACGTTACTGGCTCAGTTGGTGGCCTTTGATACCACCAGCCGTGAGTCCAATCTGGCGCTGATCGATTTTGTCTGGCGCTATCTGACCGATCTGGGTGTGAACTGCGAACTGATTCATAACGCTGAGCGCAGCAAAGCCAATCTGTATGCGAGGCTCGGTCCCGCAGGCAAGGGCGGCGTGATGCTCTCAGGGCACAGCGATGTGGTGCCTGTAGATGGGCAAGCGTGGAGCGTTCCGCCTTTTGCGCTGACCGAGCATGACGGCAAACTCTACGGGCGCGGCACCGCGGATATGAAGGGATTTATCGCCTGTATGCTGTCGGCCGTACCGCATTTTCTGGCACAACCTCTCACTCAGCCGCTGCATCTGGCGATCTCTTATGACGAAGAAGTGGGTTGCCTCGGCGTCAGAACCTTGCTGGATGCGTTAGCGCAGCGCCCGGAAAAGCCGGACATTTGCCTCATCGGCGAACCCACCGAGCTGCAACCGGTTTTAGGCCACAAAGGCAAACTGGGCATGCGATGTGAAGTGCAGGGCGCGGCGTGCCACTCTGCTTATGCGCCACAAGGCGTGAATGCTATCGAGTACGCAGCGAAATTGATTCATCGACTAACCGAGATGGGTGAGCGACTGGCTGCTGCGGAAAATCAGGATGCGCGTTTTGATCCGCCTTATACCACCGTGCAAACCGGCGTGATTCAGGGCGGGCGGGCGCTGAATATTGTGCCTGCAGAATGTAGTTTTGATTTTGAAGTTCGCACCTTACCCAAAGATGATGCGCAACAGGTAGCAGACGAACTGGAGCGTTACGCACAGCGCGACCTGTTGCCCCTTATGCAGGCCGTCAATCGCGACACGTCGATTCGTTTCACATCTATCAGTGGTTATCCCGGTTTATATACTGACGCGGAGAGTCCCGCAGCGCGTTTGATTGCGCACCTGACCGGTACCGACAGCTTTAGCACGGTGGCCTTTGGCACCGAGGGCGGCTTGTTCCATCAGGCTGGTATCCCAAGTGTTATCTGCGGTCCTGGCAGTATGGCGCAAGGGCACAAACCCGATGAGTTTATCAGCCTGGAACAGCTAACCGCCTGCGATGCCATGTTGCGGAGGTTAGCGGAGTGGATGTGTCTATAAAGTGACACTGTCACTCATTGCACGTGCTTATTGAGCCGCACCCTTCATTTATCTCGTTCTTGTTTTCATCAATCACACATCAGGCTGAAGGGCGCGGTTATCAGGCCGCGCCCAGTCAATTTGCCTGCTTTAACTTTTCCAAACACCAGCTTCAGGAAGCACTAACCGCATGATGCACGCATTCACCGTATGCTGGTGGTAAGCAAAGATAGCCCGTTTCTGGAGAGTCCATGGTCAGTGCAGAAGTCACCCCGTTCCCGCAGCCCGATGTGCTGCATCCTGTAGCCCACAAAGCCAACGTTGCCGTGCAACTGGATGGCGTACTTAAACGCTTTGGCGATGCCATAGCGCTACACAAAATTTCATTAACCATCGAAGAGGGTGAGTTTATTACGCTGCTCGGCCCATCAGGCTGTGGCAAAACCACACTGTTAAACCTGATGGCAGGCTTTGCCGAAGCAGATGGCGGAGAGATCTTTATTGATGGCGATCTGGTCACCGAGATCCCTCCTTACCAGCGTGAAATCGGTATCGTCTTCCAGAACTACGCACTGTTCCCGCATATGACCGTGGAGAAGAATGTTGGCTATGGTTTGCGTATGCGCGGTGTGCCCAAGGCGGAAATCGCTGAGCGTGTAGAACAGGCATTAGCGCTGGTTAAACTGGCGGGCTACGGTCAGCGTAAGCCGCGTGAACTTTCTGGTGGGCAGCAGCAGCGTGTTGCCCTGGCGCGCGCTCTGGTGATTCGCCCGAAAGTGCTGCTGCTGGATGAGCCGTTTTCCGCACTCGATAAAAATCTGCGTTTATCGATGCAGGTTGAGTTAAAAGCTATTCAGCGCAAACTCGGCGTCACCACGGTATTTGTCACCCACGATCAGGGCGAAGCGCTGAGCATGAGTGACCGGGTAGTGGTGATGTCTGCTGGACACGTTCGCCAGATTGGTACCCCGGATGACATCTATCGCCGTCCGCAGGATCCTTTTGTCGCGGGATTTGTCGGCGATGTGAATATCTTGCCAGGCCATTACGCTGGCCGCGACAGCACCGCCGTTATTGAGCTAGGTGGCAATAAACTGCGCCTGCCGGCAGAGCGAGTAAATGCCCATGTGGGCGAACGTCTTGATGTCTACATGCGCCCAGAAAACCTGCAACTGGCACCGCTGAGCCCCCACTCCCTGTTCAGTGCCACGGTGATTACCCATGTTTTCCAGGGTGATCATGTGGATGTACATCTTGATGCGCCAGCACTGGGCAGCGCGGCATTATTTGCGCGCCAATCGGGACTCGAATCCCTGACGCGCTGGCCGGTAGGCAGTGTGGTGGGCGTGAGCGTTGATGATGAAGGTGTTTGTGCGTTTAGCGCGGCGAAGCAAGGATAATCGATGTTACCTGAAATGATGAACGCCGTAATAGCACGCCAGCCCGGCGGTCCTGAAGTACTGGCATCAGTCAGCCGTCCTGTGCCGCAACCGGCGGCTGGAGAAGTGTTGATTCGCGTCAGCTGTGCCGGCGTTAATCGCCCGGATATTATGCAGCGTAACGGTATGCCGCTACCGCCAGGCACCACCGATATTCTCGGGCTGGAAGTCTCAGGCACCGTGGTCGCACTCGGCGCGGGTGTCGAATACCCGAGAATCGGGAGCGCCGTGATGGCGTTACTCAACGGTGGCGGATACGCCGACTATTGTGTCGCGCGTGCCGAACTCTGCCTGATCGTCCCGCATACCTTGCCGCTGAATCATGCCGCTGGCGTGCCGGAAGCCGCATTTACCGTCTGGCATAACCTGTTTGAGCTGGGCCGTCTGCAACCGGGGGAAACGGTATTGATCCATGGTGCTGCCAGCGGCGTCGGGACCTTTGCGATTCAATGCGCTCAGGCGTGCGGAGCAAAGGTATTCGCCACCGCAGGCGGTGCCGATAAAATCGCCGCGCTACAGCAACTCGGGGTTTGTCGTGCCATTGACCGACATCACGAAGACTTTGTTTCCGTTATTGAGGATGAAACCCAGGGCCGCGGTGTGGATGTGGTGCTGGATAACGTAGGCGGCGATTACGTGGTGCGTAACCTCAGCGCTCTGGCACCAGGCGGACGCCACGTGAGTTTGTCGTTTATGCAGGGGGCGAAAGTTGAGCTCGACTTACAGCTGGTGATGCGCAAAGGGTTAAGCCTGACGTCATCCACGTTGCGTCCCAAAAGCGCCGCAGAGAAAGCACGGCTGGCGCAAAACATCAGCAAACACCTGTTGCCACTGATGGCGAGCGGAAAAATTTCCCCGATCATTCATACGACATTACCGCTGGCACAGGCCGCCGACGCCCATCGCATTCTTGAAGCCAACGCCAACATCGGCAAAGTGCTGTTAAAGGTGGCGCCATGATGCAGCTCTTCTACGCCAGCACCTCGGCGTATGTACGTAAAGTCATGGTCTGTGCGCAGGTGCTGGGGTTAGCTGACGCGATCGCGTGGCTGGATTCGGCGGCACATCCTGTCGAACGGGATGAACGCATCGCGGCATTTAATCCTCTGGCGAAAGTGCCCGCATTGCGAACCCATCATGGACTTTGTCTGTATGACAGCCGCGTCATTTGTGAATATCTGAACACGCTGTCACAAGGCGCGCTGTTCCCCGCAACCGGGGATGCACGCTGGCAAAGCCTGACAAGACAGTCATTGGGCGATGGCTTAATCGATGCCGCTTTATTGGCACGCTATGAATTTAGCGCGCGTCCGGAAGAGAAACAGTGGCAAAACTGGGCCGACGCGCAGTTAAAAAAAGTCACCGCCGCTCTGGCAGAAATCGAACGACAGGTTTCGCAATTCAGCCCGCAGCCTGATGATATTGGTTTGATTGCGATTGGCTGTGCACTGGGCTATCTCGATTTTCGTTTCGCAACGCTTAACTGGCGTGATAGCTATCCGCTGACTGCCGCATGGTTCGCCGGTTTTGATGCTCATCCGGCAATGGCCGCAACGCGTCCGCACGTTTAATCAGGAGTTTTCATGTCACAGCAAATCTATTTTCTGAATGGACCCAATGCCAATTTGTACGGCCTGGATAAAAACGGCACCTACGGCAGCGAAAGTTTTGTCAGCATCGGTGAACGTTGCCAGCGCCGCGCAGCATCACATGGCGTGGAATTGCACTTTCGTCAAAGTAACCATGAGGGCGTACTGGTCGACTGGATTCAGGAAGCGCGACAAAACGCCGCTGGGCTGATCATCAATGCCGCCGGTTTGACCTACAGCTCAGTGCCAATTCTGGATGCATTGCTGATGTTTGATGGCCCGATCATCGAAGCGCACATGAGCAATATCTGGAAGCGTGAGCCGTTCCGCCATCACTCCATGGTGTCAAAAGCGGCAACCGGTGTGATTGCTGGACTCGGCGTGTTGGGCTACGAACTGGCCATTGATGCGGTGGTTACGCTAATTAAGGCGGATGTGGCATGACAACTCTGGTGTTTTACAGCGAGTTTGACAGTTTCTCCGAGTGGTCAGCACTGCTGGCCCCACATCTCCCCGGTGTCACAATTTGCCGAGCAGAGGAGGTTTTGGACGCCAATGACGTGCATTTCGCGCTGGCGTGGAAACCGCCGCACGGTTTTTTTGCCCCGTACCGCAATCTTAAGCTGTTGGTGAATCTCGGTGCGGGTGTTGATTCGCTGGTAGGTCGCGATGACCTGCCGGATATCCCGATTATCCGCCTGTCCGATCCTGATATGGCCAGGATGATGGCTGGCTATGTGCTGTTCGCGGTGCTGCGCTATGCGCGCGACATCCCGGCATTTGAACGGGCGCAACGCCAGCGGCGCTGGCACTACCTTCATCCTCGGGTGCCATCAAGCGTACGGGTTGGCGTGATGGGTTTGGGAGAGTTGGGGGCTTTTGCGGCGCAGGAATTAGCACGGCAGGGGTTTGCTGTGCGCGGCTGGTCACGCTCACAAAAAACCATTGCCGGTATTGAATGCAGCAGCGGGCTGGCATCGCTGGATGATTTCCTCAATCAGAGCGACATTTTGGTCGTGATGTTGCCATTAACGCCGAGTACCACCGGTTTGCTCAGCCAACAACGGCTGGCGCAACTGCCAAAGGGGGCGGCCTTTATTAATGTGTCTCGCGGCGCGATTGTTGATCAGGCTGCGCTGACCTGCGCGCTGCAATCGGGAGATATTGCCCAAGCCACGCTGGATGTGTTTGACCGCGAACCGTTGCCGCCGGAAGATCCGCTGTGGCGTATGGAGAATGTGTTAATTACCCCCCATCTGGCCTCGGTCGCCATTCCGGCCAGCGCAGCGTTACAGGTTGCTGAAAATATTCAGCGTGCTGCGCGAGGGGAAGCGGTATCCAATCAGGTGTTCCCGGAACGCGGTTACTAAGCGGGTTCAGGCCACGCGCACCACTTGCGGGTCGAAATAGCTCGGGGCTGCCATGCCCGGAATGTATTGATCGGAGATGAACATCTGGCAACGTTCGGCAAAGGCGTTCACCACCATGGATTGCTGGGTGTTAGCCATGGTGGCATAGCCGAGTTGCATCGGCTTGTTCACGCCTGCCAGACGCACGCGGATCAGCCGTTTGCCATCCTGTGACAGGTGCGCTTTCGGGCGCACGTTGGCAATGCCAAATCCGACGCCGTTGGCCACCATGGCGCGCACCACTTCCATATTGCTCGAGCGCATCACCACATTCGGCGCCACACCCGCTTCACTGAACAGGCCGAGGAAATATTCGCGGCTCCATGGCATATCCAGCAACACCATCGGCATCGTTGCCAGGTCCTGAATGGTTACCGCCGATTGTGTCGCCAATGGATGATGTTCGCCCACCATCACATACGGCGGCAACTGCGCCAGGGATTTAAACGCCACGTCATTGGCCGGCACTAAATCATAAGTGAGGGCGATGTCGATATCTGCCGAGCGTAATTGCTTCAGCAATTGCTCGTGGTTGCCTTCGACGAGGGTGATACGTACGCCAGGAAATGCGCGACCAAAGCCAAACACCAGTTCCGGCGTCAGCATCGGTGCCAGCGTATCCAGACAGCCCACACGCAGAGGACCACGCACGTTGTTGAGTGACTCAGAGGCGATGGTATAGAGATTGTTCATCTGATCCAGAATCAGCTTGGCCTCTTTTAACACTTGATGACCAATAGCCGTCAGGGAGACGCCCTGAGCATGGTGGCGGACAAACAGCTGCACCCCCAGCTCAGATTCAATATGTGTAATAGCTGCGGAAATCGACGGTGATGAAACGTGAATACGTTCCGAGGCACCAATAATGCTTCCGGCCTCACCTGACGCGACAAAGTATTCCAGCTGACGCTGGGTGATGCGACTGAGCATGCAGATTCTCCTGGGATCGCCGACGCGATCATGTCGCGCCAGTCATTCTAATAGTCCCGATGACCCTGCATTAATCATGCCAGAGGCCGGTTAACAGCATAATCGCCTGACCGCTCTGTCACGCCCATTCGCTTCTGCCTCATCACTGGTTAAGAAAATCCGTTGTAAAGCAGCGTCCTTTTTAGCCTCAGAAATTCTGATGCAAGGGCGAGGAAAAGGCTGTTTTACCGAATCACCTCGCGACGGCATTATCCCAGCAACACCAGAAGAGTCCGATAGCACTGTTTTGGTGCATCGCGTTTCACATTGCTGTTACAGCCATTTCATTCATTGGGGACGAGAATATGTTGCGTAAGATTTTTGCCTTAACGTTGCTGACGACGAGTGTATTAACTGCAGGTAATGCAATGGCCGCCGACAAGCTGATTGTCAGCACCTGGGGCGGCAGCTTTAAAGACCTGATTGATGAAACCATCGCCAAAGAGTTCACCAAAGAAACCGGCGTCGAGGTGCAGTTTGTCACCGGCGGCACCATTGACCGTTTGAACAAAGCCAAGCTGGCGGGTGGCACTCCGGAGACGGATGTGACCTTTACCACCGCGCACGTCGGCTATCTGTATGCCAACAGCGGCCTGTTTGAAAAGCTCGATATGAGCAAAATTCCTAACGCGGTGAATCTGGTTGAGCAGGCGAAGGTCAGCCCGTATCACCTTGGCGTGTGGGGCTATGTCTATACCATCGGCTATCGCCCGGATCTGGTACCGAAAGGTGAAACCTTCACCAGCTGGAATGACCTGTGGAAACCAGAGCTGAAGGGCACGCTGGCCCTGCCAGATTGGGACCCAAGCCATATCATTGCCGTTTCCGCCAAACTCTCCGGGGCTGATGCCGCACACTGGCAGCAGGGCGAAGCGAAGATGAAAGCGCTGATTCCGAACATCAAATCCTTCTATACCGATGACGCCAACAGCCAGCAGTTGATCTCCACCGGTGAAACACCAGTGCAGGTGATGCTGTCGATGAATGCCTACAGCATGATGGCCGAAGGGGTGAACATCAAACTGGCGATACCGAAAGAGGGTGCCATTTTGGGTGTGGACACCGTGGGCATCAACAAAGGGACCAAACACGCCGATCTGGCCTACAAGTTTATGAATATCGCGCTGAAACCGGAAATTCAGGAGCAGGTGGCGAAAATCTATCGTGGCAGCCCAACGGTGACCAACGCGCATATCGATCCAGAACTGGCGAAATTGCCTGGCATGTTGACCACGCCAGCGCAGTGGAATGCCACCATCAACACCGATCCACAACTGCGTGCCGAGAAAACAGCCGAATGGCGCCAGTGGTTCTCTGAAAACATCATGTCTCACTGATTGGTTCATCACGGGCGGCCACCAGGCCGCCCACAAGCAACACTTTATTCAGGCAGCAACGTCTATGACGAGAAAACCGACATTCTTACCCTGGTTCATTATTCCCGCCACACTGACAGCACTCGGACTGGTTGTGGCCATGTTCGCGGTGATGCAGTTTAGCGTGCGGGCTTATATTCCCGGTTCGCTCGACGTGGGCGGATTTACCCTGGCTAACTTTAACGGACTGCTGAAAAGCATTTACGCCGATGCTTTTATTAACACGGTGATGTTAAGTGCCAAAACTGCCATCTTTGGCCTGCTGATGAGTTACCCATTGGCCTATGCGCTGGTGCGCACGCGCACCACTTGGATCAAATCGACGATTCTGATTATCGCGATTACGCCGCTGTTTCTCGGTGAAGTGGTGCGTACCTACTCGTGGATTATCGTGTTGGGAAACAGTGGCTTCCTGAACAGCCTGCTGCTGGCCCTCGGCATCATCTCAAAACCGATTCAGTTTATGTTCACCCAGAGCGGCGTGGTGGTAGCACTGGTGCACGTCACCATGCCGATCATGGTGCTGATGCTGGCCACTGCGCTGTCACATATCAACCCTGACTATGAAAAAGCAGCAACCAGTCTCGGTGCCGGACCCGTTCGTACCTTATTGACGGTGACGATTCCCTTATCAATCCCGGGTATCGTGGCCAGTCTGACCACGGCATTTGCCTGGACCTTCAGTGCCTTCGCCACGCCTCAGTTGATTGGTGGCGGACGTGTGAGCACCGTGGCAACCATGGTTTATCAACTTGGTTTCTCGTCAATGAACTTCCCGTTTGCCGCCGCGCTGAGTATTGCCGGCTTGATTCTGACCATCCTGCTGCTGATGACATTGAAACGCCTGACCCGCTTCCTGCACGCTATGGGAGAACATTAATATGACCCGTTCGATGAACGATAAACTGGTGACGCTGGCCGGACGTTTGCTGGTGGCCGCCATCCTCATTTTTGTCATGCTGCCCACCATTGTGGTGTTTATCTCTTCGTTCAGCAGCACTGCGGTGCTGTTCTTCCCGCCAAAGGGGTGGTCGCTGCGCTGGTTCGAGCGAGCGGTGAATTACGATGATTTTCGTCACGGCTTTTATTCCGGACTGATCGTCACCGCGTGGGCATCTTCGCTGGCAGTGATCATTGGTGCAACGCTGGCGATTGCCATTGAGCGCTATTCCTTTCCGTGTAAGCGCGTGCTGGAAGGCATTTTACTGTCGCCACTGTTTATCCCGCATTTCACTATCGGTTTAGGACTGCTGATGCTGGTCTCACAGCTGGGCCTCGGGCGCGGCTATCCGCTGGTGATTTTCTGCCATATTGTGCTGGTGCTGCCATTTGTATTGCGCAGCGTCTACGTTTCGCTCAAGAACCTCGAACAGCGTATTGAAATGGCGGCAGCCAGTCTGGGTGCTTCGCCACTGCGGGTGGTGTGGACCATTACGGTGCCGTTGATTTTACCGGGCCTGTTTGGTGGCTGGATGTTTGCTGCGATTCTCTCTTTTAATGAATTTACCGCGTCGCTGTTTATTACCACCCAGGCAACACAAACCTTGCCGGTCGCCATGTACAACTATGTGCGTGAATTTGCCGACCCAACGCTGGCCGCGCTGTCAGTGATTTATATTGCGGTAACGGCAGCCATGCTGATTATTGCGAATAAGTTTTTGGGCCTTGGGAAGATATTAAACGTTGAAGCCCGCCACTAATCATGAATCTGTGCGCTTTGGTTTTACCGAAGCGCTGAATTAAAAAAGCTTGCTTAGCGTTAACACGAACAATGATTACGATGATGAATAACCCATCGCGTTAAAATCTATTTAGGGATTCCACATGTCAGTAGAAAAAATTAATACCGTAATTGTCGGTGCAGGTCAGGCGGGCATTGCAATGAGTGAACATCTTTCATTGATGGGTGTCCCGCATATTGTATTTGAGCGTAACCGCATTGCAGAGCGCTGGCGTTCAGAGCGTTGGGATTCACTGGTCGCCAATGGCCCCGCCTGGCACGATCGTTTTCCTTCAATGAAATTCGATAATATTTCTCAGGAAGCTTTTCCTCCTAAAGAGCGCATGGCTCAATATTTCGAAGATTATGCCAAAATGCTCAATGCGCCGGTGCGCACTGGCGTTGAAGTGCATCAGGTTGAACGTCTGCCGGGACGTAGCGGCTTCAAAGTGCTGACCTCTATTGGAGAATTTGAAGCAGATAATGTGGTGGCGGCAACAGGGCCGTTCCAGAAGCCTTCATTCCCGCAAATCGTGCCGGACAGTGCCAACCTGCATCAGATTCATTCCTCTTCCTATAAGAACCCGCAGCAGTTGCCAGAAGGCGGCGTGCTGGTGGTGGGCGCGGGGGCGTCAGGCTCACAAATCGCTGAAGAGCTGGGTAAAACGGGCCGCAAAGTCTATCTGTCGGTCGGCGAACATTATCGTCCACCACGCTCTTATCGTGACCGAGATTACTGCTGGTGGCTGGGTGCTTTAGGCTTGTGGGATGAAGTGAAAATCAAGCCGAAAAAACAGCACGTTGCCTTTGCCGTGAGCGGCTATGAAGGCGGTAAAACGGTTGATTTTCGTCGTCTGGCTCATATGGGCATTACCCTGGTGGGTATTACTCAGAAATGGGATAACGGCGTGTTGAGCTTTGCTGATGGCCTGGCTGAGAATATTGCAGAAGGTGATAAAGCTTATTTCGACGTACTACGTGATGCCGATGCTTATATCGAGCGTAATGGTCTGGATCTGCCGCTGGAGCCACAGGCCTGGGCATTATTATCCGATCCAGACTGCCTGATTAATCCTTTAACGAAATTAAACCTGGCCGAGGCCGGTATCACTTCTATTATCTGGGCGACAGGGTTTAAATTTGATTTTAGCTGGTTGCAGGCGGATGCATTTGATGAGAAAGGCGTGCCTTTCCATAAGCGTGGTATTTCTGCGGAGCGGGGTGTTTATTTCCTTGGTTTACCGAATCTGGTGAATCGCGCCTCCTCCTTTATTTATGGCGTGTGGCATGATGCAAAATATATTGCCGATCATATCGTGCTACAGAATGCCTATACCGACTACGAGAAATCGTAAGTTATCTGTGTGTGTATTTGCGTGATCGCAGGCGGCTAAATGTTATTTTATTTGGCCGCTTTTTTTATCAGGTGGAAAAGTGACCATTACCTGTATTGAAGAATTGCGGCAACTGGCGCGAAAACGTGTGCCAAAGATGTTTTATGACTATGTCGATGCAGGTTCCTGGACGGAATATAGCTATCGCGCCAACGAAGCTGATCTACGCCGCATCGAATTTCGTCAGCGTGTCGCGGTGGATATTGCGGAACGCAGCACGGCAAGCCGAATGATGGGGCACGATGTCGCGATGCCGGTGGCGATTGCCCCCACCGGACTGACCGGCATGATCCATCCCGATGGTGAAATTCATGCGGCACGCGCAGCCAAAAAATTTGGTATTCCCTTTACGCTCTCTTCCATGAGCATCTGTTCGCTGGAAGCTGTATCTCAGGCCACGCAGGGGCATCCATTTTGGTTCCAGCTCTATGTATTGCGTGACCGGCAGTTTGTGGCAAATCTGATCGATCGCGCTAAAGCGGCTAACTGCAGCGCGTTGGTGGTGACCATGGACTTACAGGTCTTCGGTCAGCGTCATAAAGACATCAAGAATGGCCTCTCCACGCCGCCCAAAATGACGCTGCGCAATGTGCTCAATATTGCCACTAAACCGCGCTGGTGCTGGCAGATGCTGAATACGAAGCATCGTAATTTTGGCAATATTATCGGGCATGTAAGCGGTGTGGATAACATTGACTCGATGGTGGAGTGGACGGCACAACAGTATGATCCGCGGCTCTCCTGGAAAGATATCGAATGGATTAAACGGCACTGGGGCGGCAAGTTGATTGTGAAGGGCATAATGGATGCCACTGACGCGCAACTGGCGATCGAAGCGGGTGCCGATGCGTTGATTGTTTCCAACCACGGTGGGCGTCAGCTGGACGGCGTGTCTTCGTCAATTACACTGCTGCCGGAAATTGTGGCGGCGGTCGGCGATCGAATAGAAGTGCATTTTGATGGCGGCATTCGTTCCGGGCAGGATGTATTAAAAGCCATAGCGTTAGGCGCCAAAGGCACCTACATCGGGCGTAGTATGCTGTATGGATTGGGGGCGCTAGGTGAAGAAGGGGTGACCACAGCGCTAAGCATCATCCGTAACGAGTTTGATCTGTCGATGGCGTTTTGTGGCAAAACCAGTGTAGCGGCCATTGATGGCGGGATTTTACGCGTGCGCTGAAAGACGGGGAAATAGCGGGAGGCTAGTCATCCTCCCGCCGCGTCATTAAAACACTTCATCCAGCAATTGATACAGGCGTTTGAAGGCACGCTGCGTCACTTCCGGATGATACTGCGATACGCCAGCATTATCGGCTTTTGGATCGGTGAAGGAGTGCACCGCACCGGCAAAGCTCACCAGCTGCCAGTCAACGCCTTTGCTGTTCATCTCATTGGCGAAGGCGGCTAGCTGCTCGCGCGGCACAAGAGGATCGGCCGCGCCGTCCAGTACCAGCAGTGAAGCCTGGATAGTATGACTGTCATAAGCGCCCTGGGTATCCAGCGTGCCGTGGAAAGAGGCGGCCGCTTTGATGTCCGCGCCGCTACGTGCCAGTTCAAGCGCACAATGGCCGCCGAAGCAGAAACCGATAGCCGCAACCTTATCCGCGTTGACGGGGGCGGTGGTTTGGGTGCGCAATGCGCTGAGGGCTGCCTGCATGCGCGCCACTTCGGCGGGGGTGTCTTTCACTGCCATCATCATCGCACCCGCTTCTTCGCCGTTAGTGGGGCGTTGACCCTGACCGTACAGGTCAGCTACCAGCACCACATAGCCGTGGGCGGCAATGGCTTTGGCTTGTTCAGCAGCATCAGTAGTGGCCCCCATCCAATTGGGCGCAATAACAATGCCCGGTTGAGCAGTGTTATTATCAGCCTGGTAAACTAAATAACCTTCAAATGTCTCGTTGTCCACGGTGTAAGAAAGGAATGAAGACTGGATGTTGCTCATTAATTAAGCTCGCTTATTTTTATTAGCAGAGGAAGCCACGACGTTACCGACTATTTTGAATTTAGCAATTGCATGCTGGGCTCACCGCACCAAATGTTTAATGTCATATTTAACATTTCACTTCAGCATTAAATTTCTGCCATTTTTGGCTGGGCTTTTCCTCCGCCAAGCGTGCTAAGAAAACTGAGCAGGGTGAATACCGTCATAATGCTCACCATAATCCAGGGCGTACCGTTGTTAAGCCCTGCCAGCAGCAGTGAGGAAACAATCCCGCTGCCGTATTGCAATGAACCTATTAGCGCGGAGGCTGAACCGGTGGCATTCGGCACGGCATCCAGCGCGGCTGCGGTAGCGGAGGCGGCAATAATTCCGTTCATTGAGAAGAAAATGAAGATGCAGATGACCAATCCTGCCAACGCTGCCGGATGCGTTTTCAGTACAAAACACATCACGAAAGTCATCAGTGCGGCGATAAAAGAGGCGGATTTCAGCAGCGTCTCAAGCCGTACCTTTTGCACTAAACGTTTATTGACGGTGCTGACCGTCACCAGTCCAAGGATATTAATGGCGAACAGCCAACCATAATGTTGCGGATCGATACCGAAATAGCTGATATACACCGCGGGCGATCCGACAATAAAGGCGTAAGCGGCAACGTAATAAAAAGTCACGCATAAGGTAAAACGTATAAATTTTTTATTTTGCAACAATGCGCGATAATTACCCATTATTTGCCGAGGTGACGCCGTTACCCTTTTTTCTGCCGGCAGTGTTTCAGGAGGCCAGAGCAGTGATATGAACATCAATGCGCCGACTACCGCCAGAAACCAGAAAATCACCGGCCATTGCGAGTAACGAATGATTTGCCCACCCATTAATGGCCCCGCGATAGGGGCAATTGCCATGACAATGATCAGCGTCGACAGCATTTGCGCAGCACGCGTGCGGCTGAAAAGGTCGCGGATCATGGCACGCGCCAGCATCGGGCCGGTGCAGGCGCCAGCGGCCTGAATGACACGCCAGAAGACAATCTGAGGCATGTCGCTGGAGAGTGCGCATCCCGCTGAGCCGACAGCAAAGATAATCATCCCGATATATAGCGGTGTTTTTCGGCCGAGTTGATCGCTAATCGGACCCCAGATTAGCTGCGCGATGGCAAAGCCAATCAGAAATCCGGTGACCGTCAGTTCCGAATCGCCGTGTAACGCGGCTGACATCGCGGGCATCGCCGGAAGATAGATGTCGGTTGAGAGCGAGGTAAATGCCATCAGCGCGCTAAGAATAATAATAAAAGCGATGCCGGTTTTCATATCCGGAGGATGCGTTGCAGTTTTGATATCCATAGTGTCTTTTTATAAGAAAAGGATGGGGCCTGTGCGGTGCCAGGGCTTGAATACAGTGATGGAAAAGGGACTGCGGGGTAGCTTAACAAAGGCGGAAGGGATTGATTAGGTGCGCCAGTCTACTAGCACCTATGAGCAAAATTCATTAATGGGAGGGTTAATAAGACGAGGGCGCATCACCGCCAGAGCAGTGATGCGCTTTAACGCGATTAAGGCTGTTGTGCTGCCAGTTGCAGCAGCAGCGCTTTCGCCACATCTTCTGAGCTGGCCGGATTTTGCCCGGTGATCAACTGACCGTCTTGTACGACAAACGGTGCCCAGTCCGTGCCTTTTTGATAATGCGCGCCCAGTTTGATGAACTCATCCTCAATCAGGAAAGGCACCACGTCGGTCAGCTCAACGGCTGCTTCTTCGCTATTGGTAAAGCCGGTGACCTGCTTACCCTGAATTAACGGGGCGCCGCTCGCAGCTTTCACATGGCGCAATGCGCCAGGTGCATGGCAGACAAAACCCATCGGCTTACCCGCACGATCGAAAGATTCGATCAACTGGATGGAGTCTGCTGACTCCGCCAGATCCCACAGTGGACCGTGGCCGCCAGGATAAAAGACCGTATCGAAATCCTGCTGATCAATGCTTGCCAACTTCACGGTATTGGCCAGCGCCTGCTGTGCCGCCGCATCGGATTTGAAACGTTCGGTCATAGCAGTCTGAAATTCAGGTAAATCACTTTTTGGATCCAGCGGCGGTTGTCCACCCGCCGGAGAAGCCAACACCACTTCGGCACCCGCATCTTTAAACACGAAGTAGGGTGCGGCGAACTCTTCCAGCCAGAACCCGGTTTTTTTGCCGGTGTTGCCCAACGCGTCATGTGATGTCAGAACCATCAAAATTTTCATTGTCTGTCCTCGATTAATGTTGGTTATTCAGTAATGCAGTCAATGCTGCGCTTTTGTCCTGATAGGGCGCACGCAGCCGTAAATTTGTGGTGCCCGCCTCATCCTGGATCACAATCGGCTTGGCGTGGCTGAAACGACGGAATCCATGAACCCCGTGATACGCGCCGATACCGGATGCGCCCACGCCACCAAATGGCAGGCTGTCTAGAGAAGCATGGGTCATGACATCATTTATCACCAGTGCGCCAGAAGTGGTGTGCTGAGCCATCAGCTTTTGACGCTGTTCATCGTGGCCAAAATAGTAGGCGGCCAGTGGACGTGGATGCGCATTGATATAACGAATCGCTTCCTCTACCTCTCCGTTATAGCTTTTGACTGGCAGCAGCGGGCCAAAAATCTCTTCCTGCATGACCGTCATCTCTTCGGTGACATTGAGGATCAAATGCGGCGCGATTTTGCGGCTTTGCGCATCAAAGTCCGGCTCACCCGCAGGGGCCAGGCTAACGATCCGGGCTCCTTTAGCTCGGGCATCTTCGATCAGATCGATCAATCGCTGATAATGACGAGCACTGATTATGGCGGTGTAATCCTCGTTGCTTTGCAGCGTTGGGTACGTCTGCTGCATGAACTGCTGTGACGCGGTGATAAATTCCGCTTCAGCGGCATACGGAAGTAATAGGTAATCCGGTGAGATACAAATTTGCCCGGCGTTGAAGGTTTTTATGGTCAGGGTTCGGGCTGCTGCCATTGCCACATCCGCATCAGCGTCAATCACCACCGGCGACTTTCCACCCAGTTCCAGCGTAACAGGCACCAGATTCTCTGCCGCTGCACGCATCACATGCTTACCGACGGCGGTGCTGCCGGTGAAGACCAGATGGTCGAATGGCAGAGCGCTAAACGCTTGTCCCACGCTGGCGTCACCCAGAACCACGCTGAGTTCATCGGCGGCGAAGTAACGCGGCACTAACTCCGCCAGTAATGCGGAGGTGTGGGGTGTCAGCTCAGAAGGTTTCAGCATCGCGGTGTTACCCGCAGCAAACACACCGGCCAATGGGCCAAATGCCAGGTTAATCGGGAAATTCCACGGGCTGATAATGCCAACGACACCTAAAGGTTGAGCTTCGATACGCGCCTGCATACCCGCAACCGGGACTTCGGCGATCTCCGGCTGCATCCACTGCTCCAGATGTTCAGCGGAGTGCTGCAACATATTGATGGTGGTCATCAGGTCGGCCGCCTGGGTTTGATAGGCACTGCGATGACCAAAATCGGCGCTGATAGCCGCAGTAAACGCGGCATGATTCTCGCGAATTAATGCCACGCTGCGTAATAAGCGATCGCGGCGAAGTTCGGCGCTAGCAGGTTCGTTCTGTAGATGAGCCTGTTTCATTGTGTGCAGCACATGCAGTAATTCTTGCTGAAGTGACATGATTTTTCCCGTGCGTTTCAAGATGTGGGCAGCTTACTCGCGCTGGTGTTTGACGGCTAACAAGGCTATTTTGGCAGGGGTATAAAATAATTTATGGAGCACTATGTCACTGGTTCGCTTACGAACGTTTATGGAAGTGTATCGCCAGCGCTCAATTTCCGGTGCGGCGCGCGCACTGAATCTGACGCAGCCTGCGGTTTCGCAACATATTAGCGGCCTGGAAGTCGCAGTGGGTCGACCGCTGTTTGAACGTCAGGCCCATGGCGTAATGCCGACGGCCGCTGCCGACGATTTGGCCGCTGATATAGGCAACTCTCTGGATACCGCAGAGTCCGCTTTAGCATCCGCGCGTGCCCGATCGATGGATGTGAGTGGAACGTTGCAGATTATTGGACATGCTGATTTTATGGCGGAGAAATTATCGGCTGAATTGCTGCCACTGCTTGAAAGCGGCATTCGCGTGCATATGCACAGCGGTGATGGTCCGCTCGTTGCGCAGATGGTGATTGAAGGGCACTGTGATCTTGGCGTGACGGCACATCCGGTGACCGATCAACGTTTAAAGGGGGAAGTGATTTTTCAAGACCGAGTGATTGCTGTGGCTGCACCGGTCGTGGCGGCTCGCTTACACAACAGTGCAGATTTTTCCGCGGATTTGATTAAAGAACCTCTGCTGGCTTATGACCTGAAACTGTCATTAATTGATCATTGGCTGGATAAAAATCGCATTAAATACCAGACGCTGTTACCTGCGGTAGTTGGGCAGGATTTACGTGGTTTGCGAAGTTTACTCTGCGGCGGATTTGGCTGGTCGGTGATGCCAGCATTTTTATGTCAGGCGCAAATCGCGCAAGGGGAGTTGGTGGTGCTGGACGCGCCGGTGGGGGATACGGAAATTCGTTATCACCTTATCTGGTTACCCAGCGCTCTGCGCCAACCGCGTATTGCCCATGCAAGACAGGCACTGGTTTGGGGGATGAATAACAGCCATTAAGATTTATTATCTAAATGTTGTGACTGGTAGCTTTTATAATGTTTCCTGACTAACGGATCGTCAATGTCGCTATAACTGATTTGCCCTTTATCCAATCCATCCAGGCCTTTAATACTACCGATGGTTAAAGGCCATTCGTCCCTGCTATGAATCTCGATAATGAACGGTTGGAGATAACGATCCAGATGTCCTTTCCCAGGTTCACGAATTTCTCTACTCAATGTGCGAAGGTAATCGTCTTTATTTGTTTTAGACCAGTCGACAGAAAAACCTGCACGGAAACTTAATTCCATGAAAGTTAGCAAAATTGTACGTCCGTTACCATCAAGAAAAGGGTGAGCAAAAGCCAGCTGCCCCATCACTTCTCCTGGCTTTTGTCGAAATTTGTCCCTGTCACTGGCAAGCTTAAGCGCATACTCCACTGCACGCTGAATAAGATGTGGATATTCAAATACCGTAAAGTGTTCGTCTTCACGCGCGCCTTTAAAGATCGATAGGTGAGGAACTAACTCGTTTCGGTCTTTTCCTGCCCAGTGATAGAAGTCACCGAAAAGAATTTCGTGAACTTTAAGTATGGAAGAATATTTTACGTGTTTTAGCGTTGATAGGTACAGCAGCGCATCTTCCAGACTCAGTTCGAATGAAAGATGTTCAGAAGCTTTAACTTCATCAGGATCTTTTAAATGTAAGGCATTCTGTAAATAACCCGCTGTTTCATAGTCGCCGAAAGGATCAAAAATCATGCAGAAAAATTCTGTTTAATTTGTCTTTTCTCACGCAGATAGTCGCCTTGCATCTCCAGCGTTTCTGCCTTGGTTAAAATGCCTTTTTTCTTCAGATTAACCAGAAGTTGTTCGATGACATCAAGTTCTACGATGTCATCGGCCAGGCGAGTAATTGCAACAGCCATGCGACTCATACCATCACGGTCAGCCGTTACGTGGTGTACTTTAGCCAGTTCACGTACCTGATTAGCAACACTTAATGATGCAGATTTATTCATGTCTTTGCCTCATTCAATGATACCCAATTTTAGCACGCAGAAGGTTGAGTGTCTGCTATGCGATTTGACCTTATTCCAGACACAAAAAAAGCCGGACATTGTCCTAATGCCGATCAGTTAAGGATCAGTTGAACGATCCAGTGGCTGTGTAAGAATCCGGAAACGCTTCGTTTCCGGATTTTTTTATGCAGCTCAGTCAGGCCCTTGATATCGTCTCTCGTTACGATTCTCTTCGTAATCCTCTGAATACGCTCGCGGATGTTCTTGACCCTGCGCTCATCAGCCGCTGCCTTGAGGAAGCTGGCACGGTCACGCTCCGTAAGCGCAGACTCACTACAGATATGATGGTCTGGTGTCTCATCGGCATGGCCCTTGAGCGCAAAGAACCCCTTCACGCCATCGTTAATCGCCTTGATATTCTTTTACCGGGAAACCGTCCTTTCGTTGCGCCCAGTGCCGTAGTGCAGGCAAGGCAGCGGCTGGGGGACGACGCTGTACGGCGGGTTTTCGAACAGAGCAGCGAGCTCTGGAATGCACAGACTTCCCACCCTGACTGGTGTGGTCTGACGCTGTACGCTGTTGACGGCGTTGTCTGGCGCACGCCAGAAACACCTGATAATGAGAAGGCTTTCGTCCGTTCAGGCACGGTGGCAGGCGCCTCTCCTTATCCGCAGGTTCGCATGGTCTGCCTGATGGAACTCACCAGCCATCTTATCAGCGGCGCCGCGATGGGCTGCCAGAACGAGAATGAGATGGTGCTGGCAGAAGGTCTCATTGAACGCGCGTGCGACAACAGCCTGACCCTCTTCGATAAGGGCTACACGTCATTCGGTCTGCTTAGCGCCTGGCATGAGGCCGGCGAAAATCGTCACTGGATGATAGCGGCACGTAAAGACCTGCAGTACGAAGAGGTACGTCGTCTGGGGAAGGGAGACATACTTATCCGGGTAAAAACCTCCGCTCATTCACGGAAGAAATGGCCACATCTGGCGGCGCACACAGAGATGAGGATGATAAGCCGGGAAATAAAAGGCCGGACGTGGCGGTTCCTGACGTCGATGACGGATGCGATGCGTTACCCGGGTAAAGAAATAGCGGATCTCTACAGTCATCGCTGGGAGATAGAGCTGGGATATCGTGAAATAAAGCAGGGTCTCCAGGACAGCAGGCTCACGCTTCGCAGCAGGAAGCCGGAGATGATAAGGCAGGAGCTGTGGGGCGTGCTGCTGGCCTACAATCTGGTGAGATATCAGATGATAAGAATGGCCTCAACGCTGAAGGGATACTGGCCTAACCAGCTCAGCTTCAGGGAATCGACAGCGTGGGTGATGAAACTGCTCTGGACACTTGAAGGCGCATCGCCTGGGCGTATCCCGGAACTGGTAAAGGACGTAAGTTCGATAGCAGAGATGGTCAGACTACCGGGACGACGGGAGCGCTCGTTCCCAAGGGTGGTGAAAGAGAGACCCTATAAATATCCGACAGCCAGAAGAAAAAATGCCAGTCAGGCTTAACTGACTGGCATTACGGACATTGTCCGGCTTTCTTCATTAGCGCGAGGGAGAATTACAGCGCCATATCCTGCTTAGCGGATTCTGCGCGGGGCTTAGCCTGCGTAGGGGCAACTGACTGATCACCCATGTTGATGACCGGTGGTTTAGTCAACTGCAGCGTGGCTGCGGTGTTGTCCCAAACCTGCTGAGTCAATGCGGTGTTGCCATTCAGTTTCTGACCGAAGCTTGGGATGATGCCACGGATCTTCTCTTGCCACTCAGGAGAAGCAAACTGCTCCGGGAACAACTTCTTCATCACGTCGAGGGTGATTGGCGCAGCAGTTGAAGCACCTGGTGATGCACCCAACAGGGCCGCCACGGTTTTCTGCTGATCGGTCACGATTTCGGTGCCGAGTTTCAGCACGCCGCCTTTATCCGCATCTTTCTTGATGATCTGTACGCGTTGACCCGCCTGGATCAGTTTCCAGTCTTCTTTACGTGCGTTCGGGTAGTACTCTTTCAGCGCGGCAAAACGATCGTCGTCGTTCAGCATCACCTGACCAATCAGGTACTTCACCAGGTCAAAGTTATCGATACCGACGTGAGTCATCGGCATGATATTGCTGGTGGTAGTAGCGCTTAACAGATCGAACAGTGAGCCATTTTTCAGGTATTTGGTGGAGAAGGTCGCGAACGGCCCAAACAGCACCACGCGTTTACCGTCCAGATTACGGGCATCGATGTGTGGAACAGACATCGGTGGCGCACCGACTGAAGCCTGGCCGTACACTTTTTCCAGGTGACGACTGGTCACTTCTGGATTCTCGGTCATCAGGAACGAACCACCGACCGGGAAGCCGCCGTAGTTATCCGCTTCAGGAATACCGGTTTTCTGCAGCAGTTTGATGGCCGCGCCGCCTGCACCGATAAACACATATTTCGCGTCAACCGAACGGTTCTCACCGCTCTTCACATCTTTGATGGTGACGTGCCATGAATTATCGCTGTTACGTTTGAAATCAGTAACTTCTGAAGAGGTTTCTAATTTGAAGTTCTGATCTTTCTTCAGGCTTCCAATCAACTGACGGGTGATTTCACCGTAGTTAACGTCAGTACCGACTGGCGTCCAGGTGGCTGCCACTTTCTGATTAGGATCGCGACCTTCCATCACCAGCGGAGCCCACTGCTCAATCTGCTTGTGATCGGTTGAGAACTTCATGCCCTGGAACAGGGTGGTTTTCTGCAGTGCATCGTAACGCTTAGTCAGATACTCAACGTTTTTATCGCCCCAGACAAAGCTCATGTGCGGGGTGGAGTTGATGAATGAACGCGGGTCATGCATTACGCCGCGCTGTACCTGAGAGGTCCAGAACTGACGGGAAATCATGAAAGCTTCGTTAATTTCCAGCGCCTTGCTCACGTCGATTGAACCGTCTGCACGCTCTGGCGTGTAGTTCAGTTCCATGTTCGCAGAGTGACCGGTACCGGCGTTGTTCCAGCCGTTAGACGATTCCAGTGCGACGCCATCCAGACGCTCAACCATCAGCTGCTTCCAGCCTGGTTGCAGTTCCTGTAGCCAGGTTCCCAGTGAGGCGCTCATGACGCCGCCGCCAATCAACAGAACATCGGTTTTTTCTGGTGCGTTTTCAGCGTGGACCACTGAAGAAACAAGCAGCGCTGCCAGTGAAAGGGCAGACACGATTTTTTTAGAGTGAGTCATTCTGATCCTGATCTTTGTACTTTGCAGGTGAACGTTAAAATTTCGGTTTGCAAATTAAAAGATTGTTACGAAAAGATTAACTTGTTTTTAGTTAATAAAGTATTGGTGTTAATTACTTAACTTACATAAAACCAATATGGCGGGAATTTAAGCAATGAATGCGAAAGGTAGGGAGATATATCCGTGAGTACTGCGCGGTTATTCTTTATAGCGAGCATCGCGACTTAGGTCAAATAAAACACCATAACGCCAGGTTAAATATTTACTTGCTAACTGGGTGCGCATGGCTGCGCACCACGACGATGACTAAGCGCGAGCTTTAAAATTGCGTTTCAGCGACATGCCGTATCCCATCAATGCGCAGCCAGCAATGAACCAGGGAATCATCTTCACCACGCTGGAATCACTGCCGCTTAAGGATTGCAGATTATTAACCACCAAAATAATCGTCACGCTCATGCACACCATTGACAGTAACGGTGCCCAGAATACGGTGAATGGATTTTCGCTATTCTCCATCCGACGGAAGAACAGTATCACGGCAGCGGAAACGCCCAGTTGTAAAATCAAAATACACAGTGTGGCGACGGCAGAACCGATAGCGAAGATGTGCACCATCGGGTCCAATCCCGCGCTGCCCATACCTGCCAGTAGCATCAGCATGATCACGCTGTGAACGTGGCTGGCATTATGTGGCGTGCCGTTAGTGGGATGAGTTTTGCACAACTCTTTCCAGATCAGACCATCACGGCTAATGCTGAACAAATACCGTGAAATATTGTTATGAAACGCCAGCGCCGCTGCAAATAAACTGGTGATCAGCAATACCGACATGGTTTCTACAGCCCACTGTCCAACATATTGTCGGGTAATGTTAAACACGAAGTTGCCGGGATCTTTGCTGGCAATCGCGACAATCTGATCAAAACCGTATGCCTGCACCAGTGACCAACTGGTGAAACAGAAAAATGCCGTGATCAGTAACAAGGCACAAACTGTGGCACGCGGCACAGTTTTATGTGGGGCACGGCACTCTTCCGCATATATGGCGGTAGATTCAAAACCGATAAAAGCGGCGATGGTGAAAATAAAGGCGATGCCAAGGTTGCCCTGCATAAACACTGACGGCTCGAACGATTGGAAGCTGTAAGGACCGACTTTTTTGATTAACAGCATCACGTCGGTGAGTAACACAATAGCCACTTCCGCCAGCATTAATATGCCGAGTAATTTTCCACCGACTTCGACGCGTTTAATGCTCAATACCCAGCATACCAGCACAAATAGCATGCTCAATGCCCACCAGGGAATATGGGCTGAAAAGTGCTCTTCAATAAATAACTGCGTGAAGAATCCCAGCATTGCGACGATGGCTATCTGAATAGAGATATACGCCATCAACGCTAATACTGACGCGGAAGCGCCCCAGTTTTCGCCGATTCCTTTAGAGATATAGGTATAAAAGGCCCCCGCATTATTGACATGACGGCTCATGGCAATAAAGCCCACGGCGAATAACATCAAAATAATACACGAGAGAATATAAAACACCGGAATGCCACCGCCGTTGCCAGAAATAATCGCCTCCGGCAAGCCGCCCACCACGCCTGTCAGCGGCGAGGCTGCCGCGACGACAAAAAAGACCAGAGAAAACAAACCCAACGTATTTTTGCGTAAGCCGGAATCCTTATTCATCGCCAAAGCCCTCAACCGCTAAGAGAAAGTTCTCAGGCAATCTGTGCCGCCTGAGGCCGGTAACATAGCGGCATCATTTCTCAGCTGAGCATCTGGCGGATAGAAAAAATCGGACAGCGTCACAGTGCAACGCTGCACCCTTTTAGTGCTCAGTGGAAACGCAAACGATGGAAATAGGCATCATGCGAAATACGCCGCTGATAATCACAGGGCGTGGTGCTGACAAACTTTTTAAACTCGCGCAGGAAGTGCGACTGATCGCTAAATCCAAGATCAAAGGCCAGATCGCTAAACGATACTTCCTGCTGTAAGTGAATGCTGCCCAGCGCCGACTGGCAGCGCAAAATGCGGCTAAAAGCCTTGGGTGACATCCCGGTATCCTGGCGAAACTGGCGCTGGATAGTGCGGCAGGTGTAGCCGGTCAGCGCTTCCAGTTGATCAATGCGAATGTTGCCTTTCTGCTGGCGCATGGTGTGGATGATCAAGGATGTGACGGCGGAAGCTTTGCGCACCAGGCGCGGCGTGAAACTGGCGTTGAACAAAGCAATCTGCCGCGAAAAATCGCGCGTCTGCACGATCTGTTCAAAGGCTAACCGTGCATCCGGCACCACATCGAGGAAATTAAACTCACGATCGGGAATCTCTTCTGCCATCACATCGAGGAAATCAGGAATGATGCCCGGTGCGAAGCGCACACCAAAATAGTGGTGGTTATGCTGCATATCGGCACCGCGCGCTTCCAGCGTGGTGCCACACACGCGTGCTGCAGGCCGCTGCGCATCGCAATCAAACACGATATCCACGCAGCCGTCGGGAATCGCCAGCGTCATGCTGGCACTCTGCGCCACATCAAAACTGTAGAAATGGGAAATAGCCGGGTTGTCTGACGCAATCAGCGAATAATGCTGCGCGGCGTTCAGCACAAACCATGGCTGCTCGGGTTGAAATCCACTGTGGCGATAGAGAGGCAATTGTGTCATGGCGGGCTCCGCTGCGGGCTATTTACTGTCTGTGTGATGCAAGGGCTGTGCCACGCACGAATTTCGTCATGTCGCAAATATTCAATACAGCTCGACAACTGACGCGCTATTTCTATTTCACCCAGCGAAGACCATCGACACCTAAGACGGTTTTAGCCAGTGAAATCGCTAGTTATGGCAGCGCTCGCCACGGCGGGAAATAGACCAAAAGACTGATTGATGAGGCGACTTATGAGTGATTCAACCCGGATTGATTTTATTTACCTGTCGGAGCAAGACATGATTCGTGCGGGCGTGACCGATATGGCCGCCTGTGTCGATACCATGGAAGAGATGTTTGGCCTGTTGTATCACGGCGACTATCGCATGGCCGGATCCAACAATGATTCACACGGCGCGATGGTGACCTTCCCGGAAAATTCGCCGTTCCCGACGATGCCAAAACCCACTGCCGATCGCCGCATGATGGCGATGCCTGCCTACCTTGGCGGCAATTTCGGCACGGCTGGGGTCAAGTGGTATGGCTCCAACATCGCCAACCGTGAGAAAGGGCTGCCACGCTCGATTCTGATGTTCACCCTCAATGATGCGGATACCGGCGCGCCGCTGGCGCATATGTCAGCCAATCTGCTGTCGGCGTATCGCACCGGGGCGGTGCCGGGCGTCGGCGCACGTCATCTGGCGCGAAAGGATTCTCGCGTGATCGGTTTGCTCGGACCGGGCGTGATGGGAAAAACCGCTGTAGCGGCATTTATTGCTGTGTGCCCACACATCGACACCATCAAAGTCAAAGGACGCGGCCAGCGCAGCCTCGATAACTTCATTACCTGGGTGCAGGAGACCTATCCGCAAATTAAGCAGATAGAAATTGTCGACTCGCTGGAAGCGGTAGTGCGCGACAGTGACATTGTCACTTATTGCAGCTCAGGTGAAGTCGGTGATCCCGCCACTTATCCGCTGGTGAAACGTGAATGGGTGAAAGCTGGCGCGTTCCTCGCCATGCCCGCGCTGTGCAATATCGATGAAGGCATGGAACTACCCGATGTGCGCAAGGTGCTGGATAACACCGGACTCTATCATGCCTGGTTTGATGAAGTTCCCAAGCCTGCGCATCGCTGCGTGCCGATTATCGGTGTGCGCTTTATGGATATGGTCGCTGAAGGGCAGCTGCAGGCGGAGCAACTGGAAGATATCGGCAAGATCGTCGCCGGCGAGGCGCCAGGCCGCCAAAACGATAGCGAGATCATCATCATGTCTGTCGGTGGTATGCCGGTGGAAGATGTGGCCTGGGGCACGGTGTTGTATCGCAACGCACTGGAAAAAGGCATTGGCGTCAAACTCAACCTGTGGGAATCACCGGTTTTAAGCTAAATCATTCATTAATAGAGAAAACATCATGACCAATATCATTAAAGTAAAAACCGGTTCGAAATTTGAAGAGCAGGCGAGTTATTCGCGCATCGTGGCCGTGGATAACTGGATTTATGTCTCCAACACTGCCGGTCGCAACCCACAAACCAAAGAAATTCCCGAAGACCTGCGCGAGCAGACTTTGCAGGTGTTTGCCAATATCGAAGCCGCACTGGCAGCCATCGATGCCTCATTACAGGATGTGGTGTGCTCGCGCGTGTTTATTCAGGATCCGGCGGATGTACCTGCAGTGATGGCGATCATTGGTGAGAAGTTCCGCGGAATTAATCCCGCCTCGACAGTGACTTGCCCGCCGCTGGGATCGACCGTTTATAAAGTTGAACTGGAAGTTACGGCCTATCGCGGGGCCGGTAACGCTCAGGTTCAGGAAATTACCGTAGCCCTGTAAGGGTGGGAGACGCGCTATGGCACCTGTTATTTCTCCGGTTACGCCTTCGCCAACGTTGCCGGATGCCACCACGGTGGTCGTTATTGGCGGCGGGATGGTAGGGTTGACCGCCGCACTGACGCTGGCGGAGCGCAATATTCCCGTCGTGGTGTTGGAAAAGGGGCGGATTGCGGGCGAACAGTCTTCCCGCAATCTCGGCTGGATCCGTAAAACCAGCCGTGCGCTGGAGGATATCCCGCTGGCGCAGGCCGCCGATCGTCTGTGGGCGGGGATGGCCGCGCGGGTTGGCAGCGATGTAGGCTATCGTCAGGCTGGCATTATGTTTGTGGCACGCAACGAGCAGCAGATGTCACTGCATGAAAAATGGTTAAGCGGGGTTAGTGCCGCTGGCCTGGATACGCGCTTGCTCAGCCACGCACAAATTGCAGCACAAGTGCCAGGCGGTGCGGAGAAATGGGCAGGCGGGATTTACACTGCTTCCGACGGGCGAGCCGAACCCACGCTGGCGGCCAGCGCGATGGCGAATGCCGCCATCGCCAGGGGGGCGATTATCATGGATCACTGTGCGGTGCGTGGCCTGGTCACCAGCAACGGCAAGGTCAGTGGTGTGATGACCGAACGCGGTGAGATTCGTTGTGACCAGGTGTTGCTGGCGGCAGGTGCCTGGTCGCGTCGTTTCCTTGGCAATCACGGTATTAATCTGCCGACGCTGCCGCTGATTTGTTCGGTGATGCGTACCAAACCGCTGGAAGGACCGGCCAATATAGCGGTGGGCGCTCCTGACTTCTCATTCCGAAAACACCAGGACGGTGGCTTTATCATCACTCAACGCGGTGCGCTGGATGCGCCAATAACGCTTGATCATCTATTGATCGGCACACGTTATATGCCTCAGCTACGGCAGGCGCGTGACAACCTGCGGATTTCGCTGGGCAAATACTTTGTGAAGGATCTTGCACTGGCACGTCGCTGGCGCAACGATCGGCGTTCACCTTTTGAGCAGGTCCGCACGCTGGACCCTCTTGCCAATCCAGCACTGAACCAGGAAGCGATGCGCAACCTGCGCGCGGCGTGGCCGGTGTTCCAGCAGGCGGAGATGGCGGAGTCATGGGCTGGCGTGATAGATGTTACCCCGGATTCGAACCCGGTGATTGGCCCAGTGGCATCGATACCTGGGCTAACTTTGGCGACGGGCTTTTCAGGGCATGGTTTCGGGACATCACCCGCAGCCGGGCAGTTAGCCGCAGATTTGGTGACCGGGCATACGCCGCTTATCGATCCCGCACCTTATCGCTTCGAACGCTTGCAGTAGCATCATACTTCTATCGGCGGCTGTGAGGTCGCCCATTAAACACACTTCATAAACCATCACTTCACGTACTGTGTTCATAGTCTTAACCACAACTGTATTACCCTAGAGTCTCTAATGACTTGTTGATACTTTTATGTGGGCAATCGCATGGCTAACAAAACACTGTATGAAAAACTGATCGATCAGCATGTGGTACGTCAGTTAGACGATGAAGGGCATGTGTTGCTCTATATTGATCGATCAATACTCAACGAATACACCAGCCCGCAGGCCTTTAGCGGGCTGCGTGAACATCATCGCCCGGTACGTCGTCCGGCGACTATCTTATTCAATGTCGATCACGTAAATCCCACGCGTCCTGAGCGTGACGATGCGATGACCGATGCCGGCGGGCAGCTGCAGGTGGATTACTTCCGTCAAAATGCCGCCCATTTTGGCATCGAACTGTTTGATGTCATGGACCCGCGCCAGGGCATCGAGCATGTGGTTGCGCATGAGCAGGGGCTGGTCATGCCCGGTATGGTGATTGCCGCCGGTGACAGCCACACCACCACCTATGGCGCATTTGGTGCGTTGGGTTTCGGCATCGGAACGTCAGAAATTGAACATCTTCTCGCTACGCAAACTCTGATTTATCGCACGCTGAAAACCATGCGCGTCACGGTAACGGGTGAGCTGCCTTATGGCTGTTCGGCTAAAGACATCATTCTGGCGTTGATTGAAGATATTGGCGCCTCAGGGGCAACCGGTTATGCCATCGAGTTTGACGGCCCGGCGATTGACGCGCTGAGTATGGAAGGGCGCATGACGCTGTGCAATATGGCTGTCGAGGCCGGTGCACGCGGAGCGATTATTGCGCCAGATGAGAAGGTATTCGCCTACATCCAGGGCAAACCGCAAATGCCAACGGGTGCATTGTGGGAGCAGGCAAAGGCCGAATGGATGACTTTGCGCAGTGATGACGGGGCCAAATTCGACCGTGCGATTGAGCTGGATTGCAGCGACCTTGAACCTAAAGTGACCTGGGGCATCAGCCCGGATCAGACCTGTGCTATTGGCGGCTGTGTACCTGATCCGCAATACGAACCCGATTTGATTAAACAGCAGGCAATACAAGCCGCACTGAAATATATGGGGCTGGAACCTGGCATGCGCCTGTCTGACATCGCCATCACCCATGCGTTTATTGGCTCCTGTACCAACGGCAGAATCGAAGATTTGCGCGCTGCAGCAGCGGTGATTGGCGAGCGCAAAATCGCCCGACACGTGCGCGGGATCATCGTGCCAGGCTCCACACAGGTGCGTCAGCAAGCAGAGGCTGAAGGCTTAGCCGACATTTTTATCAATGCAGGTTTTGAGTGGCGGCAGTCGGGGTGCTCAATGTGCCTGGCAATGAATGAAGATGTCCTGGAACCCGGCGATCGCTGTGCTTCAGGAACCAACCGCAATTTTGCGGGCCGCCAGGGTGCAGGAGCACGAACCCATTTAATGAGCCCGGCGATGGTCGCCGCCGCTGCGGTGGCCGGTCATCTGGTCGATGTACGCAACTTCACGACAGTAGAGGTTTAATATGGACGCTTTTCACAGCATCACCGGACGCATTGCCCATTTACCGGCGGCCAACATTGATACGGATGTGATCATGCCAAAGCAGTTTCTGAAAGGCATCGATCGCCAGGGTTTGGATCGGGGCGTGTTCTTTGACCTGCGATTTTTGCCCGACGGCAGTGCGAATCCCGCGTTTATCCTCAACCAGCCTGCCGGAAAGAACGCGGCATTCTTGCTGGTAGGACCCAACTTTGGCTGTGGTTCCAGTCGCGAACATGCGGTGTGGGGACTCAATCAGCTGGGCATTCGCGCCATCATCGGCACCAGTTTTGCCGGCATCTTTGACGATAACTGCCAGCGCAACGGCGTATTGACGCTAACGCTAAGTGAGGAGGCGTATCAGCAGCTCAGCGCTGCTAGCGCTGATGCAGAACACAACCAAATTACGGTTTCTCTGGAAGATAAGACCCTCACCTTCAATCAGCAGGTGTTGCATTTTGAGGTCAGCGCGCTCAAACGTGAGATGTTAATGGGCGGCGGCAGCGCGGTAGACTGGACGCTCCAATACGAGACTGACATTACGCAGTTTGAACATCGGCACTTTGCTCAGCGCCCCTGGCTGCAGCGGGTTAAAGGACCAACAGCATGAGTGATATCAAGGATTGCGGCGCATCGCCGTTTATCGACGGATTTGCCTTGAAAGCGGTCACGCTGAGCAACGGTATCACACTACGCGTGGCAATCGGGGGCGAAGGACCGCCGTTGCTGATGCTGCACGGGCATCCACAAAATCATCTGGCGTGGCGTAAAATCGCTCCGCAGCTGGCGCAAAAATACCAGGTGATCCTGCCTGATCTGCGCGGCTACGGCGACAGCGACAAACCCGCCAGCGACGAACGCCATCTGGCCTATTCAAAACGCGCCATGGCTGAAGATATCAGCCAGTTGATTGATGCACTGGGTCTTTCGCGTGTGGCGTTTGTCGGACACGATCGCGGTGCGCGGGTGGGTCATCGTCTGGCGCTTGACCATCCGGAGAAAGTGGCTTGCGGCACTTTCGTCGATATCGCCCCGACTGCCACCATGTATGCGCAGACCGATAAGGCGTTTGCTACGCGCTATTTTTGGTGGTTCTTTCTGATCCAGCCTTATCCACTGCCGGAGACAATGATCGGACACGATCCGGCTTTCTTCCTGCGAAAACATATTGATGGTCAACTCAAGACAGCGGGGGCGACTTCAGAAGCGGTATTCAATGATTATTTGCGCTGCTATCAGCAACCCGAGATGATCCACGCCGTCTGCGAAGATTATCGCGCGGCCGCCACGGTGGATTTAGAGCACGATGCAGAGGACAGCGACAAACGCATCGCTTGCCCATTGCAGTTGCTGTGGGGGGAAAAGGGCACGGTCGGTCAGCTATACGATGTAGTTGTCACCTGGCAGGACAAGGCCATCAATGTGCAGGGCAGTGCGCTGCCTTGCGGACATTCTCCTCAGGAAGAAGTCCCTGAGGTGTTTTTAATGCAGCTTCAGGGCTTTCTCGATTCTGTGCTATAACCGCTCGATGTTGGCTTACCGCGTGATGATATGAAGCTATTGCTTGCTGGAAAAAATGTCCAGAAACCGCTGCAGGGCTGGCCCTCTGTCGAAGATCTCTATGTATTTATCAGCGTGGCGCGCCATGGCGGCTTTGCTCGTGCTGCCGTGGAGCTGGGCCAGTCTCCCTCGTACATCAGTAAGCGTATTGCCATTCTTGAGAAGCAACTCGACACGCGGCTTTTTTTCCGTACTAACCGCGTGATGCGACTCACACCGGAGGGTGAGAAAGCGCTGGAGGGCGCGCGGCAAGTGGTGCAAGAGATGGATGCGTTTCTAAGCAATTTTCAGCAATGGCGTGGTGAATTAAGTGGTGAGTTGACCGTCGGCTGTTCGTTGGGTTTTGGTCAGGCCTATCTTTCAGATGCCATTTCGGCGTTTATTACTCAGCATCCGTCTTTAAATATCAAACTAATTCTGAGCGATCGAGAGATTGATCTGATGCAGTCCGGTACCGATGTGGATATTCAGGTCGGCGATAATCTGAATCACTCTTATATTGCGCGTAAACTGGCCGTGAATCGGCGTATTCTTTGCGCATCCTCTGAATATTTAGCCCGTTCAGGTGCCGTCAATTCGCTGGATGACTTAATTAATCACAGCTGTCTTATTATTAATGAAAAGAACAATTCCTTCGGCAATTGGGCGCTGACTGACGGTGAGCAACAGGTATTGTGCCGCCTTAATAGCCATTATTCTTCAAACAGTGGCAAGGTCATTTTAAACTGGGCGTTGAAGTCACACGGGATTGCGCTCCGCTCGGCATGGGATGTAACGCCTTATCTCAGCACTGGCGAATTGGTCCATGTTTTACCGCAGTGGTATCAGCAGGCGAATATCTGGGCGGTGTATACGCAACGGACATCGGAATCGCCGCGCATGAAAGTGTTTATTGATTTTCTCGCCGAATACTTTGCAGATAAAAGCCTGTCACAAGAGTGGCAGGCTTAAATGCAACAGCGAAGGGGGTGGTTAACATCAGCCGTACGCCACTTTGCTATTGATATGGTACAGGGTTGCGGTAGCCGCCATTACATGTTGACCATCGTGGCCCGGCTCATGGGATTCAACATCAGTGATGTGATAACCCACGGCCCCTGCAGCGAGCGTTTTTTTCACAATCGCATCAGTCAGTTCTTCCATCGAAGTGGCCCAGCTCACGGAAGTAAAGCCCACAGGATGAATCGATGATAATTCACGATGGGTCAAATCCGCACGGACTAAAACGGGTTTAACATTTTGCGGTGTGAAAATAGAGATAACGTCATTAATAAGTTCTTTCATGGTCTTACTCCTCAAAATAACTGCTGAGCCGATTTCGAAGCTATGCATTTTATTGTTGATGGTGATTTTATACATTCCGACAGTTGCGCACGGCAGGTAATGAGTGCCGGTAGGCTTAATAAACACCTTTTGAGGTTATGCGTTTTAGCTTTAATTGCTAATTAGTTGTTAAGAAAAGTTCAGGCACAACTCCGTTAAACTTTCGGGAATATTCTTTCATCTGGTTACATTTGTGGCAGGGCAATAAGTTGATTGGGGCGTCATGCACGCCCCATTTTGTTAAAACTCGCGTTGTCCACCCAGTTCGATAACGCGATTGGGTGGAATATTAAATTGCTCATGCGCACGCAGCGCATTGCGTTGGCAGAAGTGAAAGATGCCGCCTTTTATTCTTGCCAGTCCGCGGCGTTTTTTCATCACCAGGGTGTCGTGTGAGGTAAAGAAAGACGCTTCATTCAGCGTGCAGCCAAAACCTTCCAGTCCGCACAGGTGTAAAACCTCCGCCATTGAAGGGACTTCTCGCCAGCCGTATGCCGCGGTTACCTGCCAAAAGGACGGCGAAAGTTGGGTGATGGTGATGCGCTTCTGATTGTGCACGCGTGGCGTATCTGTCGTGCGGATGTTCAGCAACACCACGCGCTTATGCAGCACCCGGTTATGCTTGAGGTTATGCAGCAGCGCCTGTGGAATCTCAAACTCTTTACGCGCCAGGAAGATGGCAGTACCCGGTACACGACTGGGCGGATTGGTTTCCAGTGATTTCACCAGCGCCTGCAGGCTTTCCGGATCGTTGTTCAATTTTTTGATTAACCGATTACGCTCGGTGCTCCAGATCAGCATCAACCCCATCATGGTCAGCGCCATCAGTACCGGAACCCAACCGCCTGACAGCAGTTTCATCAGGTTCGCCGCAAACAGCGGCACGTCAATGCTCAGCATACATAGCAGGAAAATCACCGCCAGCGGCAGTGGCCATTTCCAGTTACGCAGCGCCACCACGCCGGCCAGACAGGCGGTGATCACCATAGTGCCGGTCACCACGATACCGTAAGCGGAGGAGAGGGCCGAGGACTGACGGAACGCCAGCACAATCACCGTTACCGCAACAAACAGCAGCCAGTTCACCACGGGAATGTAGATTTGGCCAGATTCAGTATGCGAGGTGAACACAATACGCATGGGTGGCAGAAACCCCTGACGAATCGCTTGATGCGTCAGGGTGTAAACGCCGGTAATCACCGACTGGGCTGCGATCACCGTGGCGAGCGTTGACAGCACAATCAAGGGTATCTGTCCCCAGCCCGGCGCGAGGTTGAAGAACGGGTTATTGATCGTCTTCGCATCCGCAATCACCAGTGCACCCTGGCCAAAGTAATTGAGCACCAGGGCAGGCATGGCAATTACTAGCCACGCCAGGCGGATCGGCGCTTTGCCGAGATGTCCCATATCCGCATACAGCGCTTCAGCACCGGTGACGGCCAGCACCACCATGCCCATCGCGGCAAAGGCGAGAGCCTCGTGCGTCATTAAGAAGGTCAGGGCATAGCTGGGGTTAAGCGCCTGCAATACTGTGGGATTGAGTGCGATACCACGAATGCCCAGTAAGCCAATCGAAACAAACCAGATAAACATCACCGGCCCAAACACCTTACTGACTTTTTCCGTACCGTGTTTCTGGATGAAGAACAACAGCGTGAGTATGAGTACCGCCAGTGGGACCACGTATTTGTCGAGATGCGGAGAAACCACCTCAATCCCTTCAATGGCGGAGAGCACCGAAATCGCCGGCGTGATGATGCCATCACCGTAAAAGAAGGCGCCACCCGTCAAACCGGCCAGAATGATGATGTGACCAATCTTCGGACCGACGTTACGACGCGCCAGTGACATCAGCGTTAAAATACCGCCTTCACCATCATGGTCGGCACGCATGACAAAGCAGACATATTTCAGGGTAACGATCAGGGTTAACGCCCAGAAAATCAGTGACAGAAAACCCATCACGGCAGTGGTTGAGATTGATCCATCCGGTAAGATCGACAGGCACTCTTTCAGGGTGTAAAGCGGGCTGGTACCGATATCCCCAAACACGATCCCTGCGGCGGCCAACATGCCAGCAGGCAGAGACTGTTTCTCGGTCTGACTCATATATTTCCTGTTTCTTATCAGCGTGGAACGGCGATGGCTGTGTCTATGACGGCGAACATACCTGTTTACCCGAATGGTTAATAGCGGGTGGTGGTTTTGTGACCTGCATTTTTACGCCTGGCGGCGAAATTTTTACGACATTTTTATATCGCGGCGGTTTTTTAATCTCAGAATAGACGAACGGTGAGAAATAAAATGACGGAGGGTTATCAGAGATAAACGAAAGCTAACTGGACCGCTTTTTCCCTCACCTTGTGCAGATCGCATTTATTCGCCATTTATCTTCGCTGGCATACATTCGAAGCCACGCTCAATGGACCGTTTTCGTCCAGAAACCAACTGATAACTGAATACTATGAATACGATTTTAATTACTGGCGCAACCGGATTTTTAGGCGGAGCAGTAACGGTTAACTTATTGAAGAAAAGCGAGAATAATCGACTGTTACTGCTGGTGCGCGGTGATTCACCCGCCGAAGGACTGAGTCGGTTGCAATCCAATCTGGCTAAATTTGGCGTGGCACAAAATCTGTTGGATACACTGACCACAGATAATATTCTTATTGGCGATCT
The DNA here is from genome assembly GCF_059731115.1 of Type-E symbiont of Plautia stali. Classification (NCBI taxonomy): domain Bacteria; kingdom Pseudomonadati; phylum Pseudomonadota; class Gammaproteobacteria; order Enterobacterales; family Enterobacteriaceae; species Type-E symbiont of Plautia stali. The sequence goes on along the minus strand of NZ_AP035907.1, from coordinate 471,757 downwards.
CGCGGAACCAGAGCGGTTTACTGCCGACCCGCGTCTGGATAGCGTTACACATGTGCTCAACTGTGCGGCTGTGGCTTCGTTTGGGGCGAATCCTTACATCTGGAAAGTTAACGTTGAAGGAGCTTTCACCTTCGCGAGTCGTATGAATCAGGTCAGCGGACTTAAGCGCTTTATTCATGTCGGAACGGCAATGTCTTGTGCGCCGGAAGCTAACACCCTGGTGACCGAGAGCAAACTGAATACGCTGCGCGATCAGCACATAGTTGAGTACACCTGGAGTAAAGCCACGGTGGAAAAAATGATGAGCGAGATGTTGCCCGAACTGCCGCTGGTTATTGCGCGTCCCTCTATTGTTGTGGGCCATTCCGATCATGGCTGCACGCCATCGCCGAGTATTTTCTGGGTGTTCCGCATGGCACTGACATTGGGTAAGTTTATGTGTGAGCTGGACGATCGTATTGATGTGGTGCCTGTGGATTATTGTGCAGATGCGCTGGAGCTGTTGTTGACCGCTGAAAACGTCGATAAAAGCATTATTCACATTTCGGCGGGCCTCAACAGCAGTGTCACCTTCGCGGAGATTGATAAAGCGATGGCGAAAGCCTCAGGCAATGTGCCCGTGGGCGAGAGTTATCAGAAAGTGAATTATCGCGAACTGGCCGAAAGTAAGAAAAACTTCGCGTCGTTATTTGGGCCGTGCAATGAGCGGATTGTGTTGCGCGCCATGAATCTTTACGGCCATTTCTCCAAACTCAACGTGGTGTTCTGCAATGAGAAGTTGCTGGAGTTAGGCATGCCGCCCTCTTCGAAATTTACTGATTACCTGCACCGCTGCGTGACCTCGACACAGGATTCAACCATCGCTGAATTGATGGCAGTGGATTTTAAATAATAAAAAGCCGAGCAACACGCCTGTTGCGCGGCTTATTAAGCGGCTATTACCAACCCTTAATAATGTCGCCTTTGTAAATCTCGTTAGCTTTATCCAGCACTTCCTGCGACTGGAAAGCCTCTTTCAGCTTCTGCACATTCGCGCTGTCTTTGTTATCTTCGCGCGCCACAATCGCATTCACATACGGCGACGCTTTGCCTTCCATAAACATGCCATCCTTCGACGCGGAGAGGTTAACCAGCGCGGCAAAGTTGTTATTGATGATGGAGATATACACCTGCGGATCGTCGAGAGTGCGGGCCAGTTGCGGGGTATCCACTTCAACGATTTTAAGCTTCTTCGGATTATCCGTGATATCCAGCGTGGTAGGCAGCAGGCCGGCTTCAGGTTTCACCTTGATTAGTCCCTGAGCTTGTAACAGCAGCAGGCTGCGACCGAGAGTGGTCGCTTCGTTAGAGATGGTGATGGTCGCGCCATCTGGCAGTGCATCGAGCGCTTTGATCTTGCGGGAATAGCCGGCAATAGGGAACACAAACGTGTTGGTGACCACGTCGAACTTATAGCCACGCTCTTTCGACTGCATCTTCAGATAAGGCAGGCTCTGGAAGGCGTTGGCATCGACATCTTTATTGAACAGGGCTTCGTTCGGTTGTACATAATCGTTAAATGCCACCACATCGACATCCAGATGATATTTATCATGAGCGACCTGTTTAACGGTCTGCCAGAGCGCTTCGTCAGGACCGGTGTTAATGGCGACTTTGATGGCATTGTCTTTGTTGTTGTCGCAGGCGCTCAGCAGTGAAACCGCAGCGGCGAGAAGGGTGGTAACGAGTAATTTGTTCATAGTACGAGTCCCTGGGTAACGTAGGAGACGGACTATAATATACGTCTGGACGTCTGTACATCCGTGATTGATTCGTTCGTCGAAATTTCGTCCGGTCTAAAAAGCACCGATGTATAGCAAATAATAATTAATATCGGTGAGTGACGTTGTGCGTTGTTGATATATCCAGCAAGCAATCATCAAGAAAACCCGCAGTTTTTACGTTTCGCTTTAAGGGTAAATTGCACTCTTCAGAGCTGAGATCGATCTCATTAATCAGAGAATCTGCGGGTTTTAAAGCGGGTGACCGCAATCCTTCATCGGATTTTTTGCAGATTGTAATATTAATATAACTGCATTGTGCATCAAGAGACTTACAAGATAATCTGTTGAAGCAGATTATCTTGTTATAGATCGGGAGAAGATGATGGAGTCTGTTAAAGCGTTGGATATGGAGCAGTTAAACTCGTTTCTGAGTAGCGGTAAACACCCTTCAGTTATTATTGGCTTCAATTTAACCAGTGATGCGTTTTTCAATATGGCAGCATACTGGCGTGAACGCGGCGTCACGATTGAAAAACACGATAACTATTTTGTCGCCAAATCGGACAGTTCAGTGACCACGTCCTGAATCGAAAAATTTCTATTATTCAAAGCGCGAGTTTAATAAAGGCATGCAGATCGCTGATTGCCTGTTCCCGCGCTTCAGCTTCCTGCACCACAATGAGTAAATCCGCATAGCCGTTCAGCATAGCACTGAGCTGCCGCGCTACCTGTTCTGCATCAGCCTGACGAAAAACACCTGCATTTATCCCATCACGTATGATGTCGGTCATCAGTGCATGCCACTGCTTTGTTACCTGAGTGGCCAGTTCGGCATAGTCGACTTCCGTAGTGGCTTTTCGCCAAAGTGAGCTGTAAAGCTGCCATACCGCATCCGGTTCCAGCGGCAGATAATCGGCAATAAAGGCTTCCAGTCTTTCATGAAAGGGCAGCATTCCAATTTGCTGCGTAAATTCCTGAAGATCTTTTTGTGCGAAGCGCGCGCACGCCTCCAGACTCAATGACGCCCAGCCTGAAAAGTAGTGATAAATGTGGCTACGGGATAATCCCAACTGTGTCGTCAGTTCGCGGGTTTTCACATTCTCTAAACCTTTTTCGATGAACAGTGCCACCGCTGTATCCAGAATCTTTTCACGCAATTCTGCTGTTGTCTCTTTCATCACCACCGCCGTTGACTTTGAGCAAGTGCTCAAATACACTTTTGCCACTTTTGAGCAACCGCTCAAAAGTATCAATTTGAACGTAATCTAATGCAAATCATACCTGAAAATATATCAAGCGGGGCCTCACGCAGCGCCCTTAATACACTGAAAGTGCTGGCGAAACGTAATAAGAAAAAATTACTGCTAACCCTGATGCTGGTGATCGCTGAAAATGTGGTTTACCTGCTTTACCCGTTGCTGGCGGGTTTCGCGATCAACGCCATCATGCATGGCAACGCACTTCACGGCCTGTTTTATGCCGGTTTAGTGATGATTATGTGGTTGATTGGCGCAGCGCGCCGCACCATGGACACCCGCACTTTTGCACGCATTTATGCCGGTCTGGCAGTGCCCGTGATCCTCGCTCAGCGTGAAGAGGCGCACAGCCATTCCGCCATTGCGGCAAGGGTGACGCTTTCACGCCAGTTTGTGGATTTTTTTGAAACGCATCTTCCGATGTTGATCACCTCCGCGGCCTCGATGTGTGGTGCCGTGGTGATGTTACTCACCATTGAACCCTGGGCCGGATTGGCGTGTTTAGCGGTTTTGCTGCTGTTTGCCGGATTCTTGCCGGGCTACACACGAAAAAATGAATCGCTTATCGGGCGGATGAATGATCGACTGGAGCGGGAAGTGGGTTTTGTCAGTACCGCAGGCAAACAGAAGCTTAATCGCCATTATCACTTTCTGGCGCAAGTGCGGATTCGTTTGTCTGACCGCGAAGCGATTGGCTATTTGTCGATTGGTATTGCCTCCGCACTGCTGTTTGGCATCACGATCAGCGTGATGGCGTTAAAAGGCGGTATGAGCGCAGGCCATATTTATTCGGTCATGACCTATTTATGGATGTTTGCCATGAGCCTTGATGATGGCCCGTCCTTGCTGGAAAAGTATTCTCAGCTAAAAGAAATCGGTAAACGGGTGAATACCGGGCTGGCAGGTTAATTATTGCAGGCAGCGGATATAACGTTTAGCTGCCTGTCTGACAATGGATTGTGCCTGCTGTGTCATTTCCCGACCGGCAAAAGCGCCATAAATCTGCGAGAAGGTGACCTTATCCAGTCGGTGAATCAGCTTATTCACCGTAGCTGCTGAAAGCGGCAACATGTTGGGATAGCTCCACATAAATGACACGGAATTTGCACCGGGTGTCACTTGCACAACATCACCACTCAACAGCACGCCATCATGTTGCGACCAGTGCAGTACACAGCCTCCTTTAAAATGCCCACCCAGGCGTAATAACGTGACATCGGGCAGTAAATCCAATTCGTCACCTTGCCAGAGATGAATATGCGAGCTCTGGCGCATAATCCATTCCCGATCATCCTCATGCAAATAGATGGGCGCATCAAATGCCGCAGCCCAGTCTTGCATGGTGCTGTAGTAATGGGGATGAGAAATGGCAATGGCATCAATACCGCCGAGTGCGTGTATCAATGATTCCGTGGCGTCATCCAGATTCGCAATGCAGTCCCAGAGAATATTCCCCTGCGCGCTTTGCAGTAAAAAAGCACGTTGGTTGATGGCGAAACTCGGGACAGTTTGCAGGCTGAATAATCCCTTTAGATGCTGCTGCCATTTATTTTGATGTGTGGCACGCAGAGCCGAGAATGCCAACCATTGCTGCCCTTTGACAGGCACAAACTGCCGATCGTCTTCGCAAATTTTGCAATTTGAGATGCCTGGATCATCTTCATAAGAAGTACTGCAGGCGGTGCAGAGTTTGCTCATCTGAATGCTCCTTGATGCGGTTTGCATTCATTTTAGCCTGGCTTATTAAGTGCGAGCGTGCTGCAACCCATACCGCAGAGAATACCTGTGCCACAGTAGCCAGATGTATTCTCATTTCGCAAGGTATCGTGGGTATTGCGCTTGCTTTGGCTGGAAAAGAGCAGGGCAGATTAGGCCTGTGGCGGCTGTAACTGATAAATCCACGCTGTGATTTTCTCTCCTTCGAGGGTGGTGACTTCAACATCAACACGATCATAGCCCTCCTCGAACTCATCCAGCATTGGCCAGTGCGCGGTCAGATGCTCTGAGAAGAAGAGTGAGCCTTTGACAAGGCCCGCATTGTTGTCCAGCACAATGCCGGGAAAATCCGCTGCCGCGCCCCAACCGCGTTCATAGAAGATGCCGTTGACCGTTCCGGGCAGCCACTCTCCACCGATACTGTCCAGAATATGCGCATTTGAATGACCTGGTTGCAAGGTGCCGTATACAAATAAAGGTTTCATTTTCCCTCGAAAAATCAAACAAAAGAGTGACTTTAGCGCTCAGGAAATGAAAAGTCATCTGAAGGTTGAATATCATGACCAGACCGCCCGTTATGCCATATAGGGTTCACTAAAACACGGTATTGTGAGCCATCGTATCCGGCCAGGAAAAGATCAATGTTGAATTGTTCAGGCATCTCCCGCAGTGCCATCAAGGGTTATCCGCAATCCGCACAGTTCGATGGCAAGCGTTTCACCAATGCTGCTCCCCGGCAGCCGTTGAAATTCAGCGAATATATGAAGATGTTCTGGGATTTGGCGTTCAACAAGCCAAAAGAAACGGTACCTCAGCAGCAATTACCTGTGCAGCCCATCACGTCCGAGGCGCTCGCCATTGCAGCCGACAACAGTGTGTTTCGACTGGGGCATTCATCGCTGCTGCTCAAATTGAAAGGCAAGTATTGGCTTACTGATCCAGTATTTAATCTGCGAGCGTCTCCCTTTAAGTGGCTCGGGCCAAAGCGTTTTCAGGCTGCACCCATCGAGCTGAGCGATTTACCGCCTATTGAGGGCATTATTTTATCCCATGACCATTATGATCATCTGGATTACCAGACGATCATGCAGTTGAAAGATCGTGTTCGCTATTTCCTCGCTCCGCTGGGCGTCGGCGATTTGCTGGCGAAGTGGGGAGTGGCTGAGGAGAAGATCACCCAACTGGATTGGTGGCAATCTACGGAGGTGGGCGAGGTGCATTTTGTCGCCACACCGTCGCAGCACTTTTCCGGACGTGGTTTGTTTGACGGCAATAAACGTTTGTGGTGTTCATGGAGCATCATCACCGATGAATTTCGTTTATTTTTTGGCGGTGACTCCGGCTATTTTCCGGGCTTTAAAGAAATCGGTAATAAATACGGTCCATTTGATGTTGCCTGCCTTGAAAATGGGGCTTATGACAGCCGATGGGCGGATATTCACATGATGCCAGGGGATACCATCCGTGCGTTTCAGGATCTAAAGGGAAAATGGTTAATGCCCATTCATAACGCGGCCTTCGATCTTGCTTTCCATCACTGGAATGACCCCCTGATACAAATAGCGGCGCTGGCGCGTGAGCAAAAAATTAAATTATCTTTACCGGTCATCGGACAAGCCGTGAACATTGTGCAACCAAGGGAAGAAGCGGTCTGGTGGTAGCTGGAAATATAGGCTGCTATTTACGATAAGTAGCAGCCATTCTGTTTACGATTCAGTCAGTAAAACGCCATGTTTTCATTACTCAGCGGTAAGCTCATCATAAAGACTGCGCAATCGCGTACGCAGAGAAAGCACCGCTTTGTGTTTGCGTGATAACAGCGCCTGGACGCTGATGCCGCTCTCTTCAGACAGCTCGTTGTAGCTGTAACCCAACAACTCCGTTTTTTCGAACACTTTGCGCTGAGCGAGTGGCAGTTCCGCTAAGGCTTCCTCCAGTTCTTCCCATAGCAGTGCTTTGAGATACTCATCTTCCGGCGTTTCCGGCACGCCAAATAGCGTTTCAGCCAGCTCATCTTCGGGAAAATCCGCCTCCTCATCGCCGTTCATCAGATCGGCTAGCGGCAGTTCACGCTTCTTTCGCGCCCGGTCGGTCATTTCATTGCGTGCGGCACGGAATAACCAGGCCGCGACATTTTCCACCGGTTGCTCAACCTGCATGAGCTTATAGGTCACTTCCTGCAGGATATCGTCGGCATCTTCACGGATCGAGGTGCGGCCGCGAATAAATGCGCTCAATTTTGCCCGACAGGCGTTCAACGCGGACATCAGCAGAGAATCCTGCGCCATGTCGTTTACTCTGCGTCTGACGATTTAGCGGGAGCCTCGTCGGAGGGTGAGCGCGCATCATCGCGACGGCCATGCCAGTCACAGCGATCGCGGCGTCCACGGTGCGAACGTTCACGGCGGTGTTGCATAAACTCTTCGCGCTGTTCTGGGGTCATCTGCATCCAGCGTTCGTGCATGCGACGACGTGCCATACCGAACATGCCGGGGCGGAAACCTAAGCCACCAAACAGTATGCGGCACAATACCAGTAGCCCGATCGCCTGCCAGAACCCAATCGCCTTCACGCCGATGATGGCTGGCAGCACGGCATTCCACAGCGACATCACCAGCAGCCCAAGTGCCGCGATGATCACCACGCCGAGCAACAAGGGTTTCATCATGCGATGACCACCAAAATGGTGGTCACGGCGGTGTTGTCTGCGCATATCGAAATCTCTCATTGTTGTTATTCCTCATTACAGTAGCCGATATTGGCTCGTACTGAGGTAGACGAATGAGCGATGTGAATATTGCCAAAGAAGTGAAAATATTTTCCGAGCTTATAAATTTAGCGGTGATTCGGTGTTGTTCTACCGATCCGATTCACCGCTGCTCCCGAAGCGTATTCTCCTGCGATGAACGGGATCCATCCAACGATGGCTGCTACCCATACTGTCAGGGTTAAACCATAAGCTGACGTATAAACGTTAAATCAGCTTGCTGCGCTAATTCCTTCAGGCGCTGATAAAGCAATTCTGCCTGGGGTAGCGCTGCACAACAATCTAAGAACTTTGCCTGGCGATCGTCGGTGCTGAAAGGTTCGTCTAACGCACCACGCGCCCGCAATCTGGCGTGGACAATTTCCTGACCATTCCTGAAACGCAAAGTGAGGATATGCGGCAAGTTTCTGTCTTCAGCCTCCTGTTCCGCTGTCCAGGGCGCAAGGGTAATCATCGCCAACAGTTGTGCATCTGCCTGTTGTTTTACGCTGGCGGCGGTAAAGTCCTGCACGCTCAACGTGCCATTCCTGAGCATCATGGCAACGCAATATTGCATTGAGAAGCGCGCTTGCATTTCATCCTTCGGCTGGTGGTAGGCAAGATTGCGCCAGTTGGCGATCCCCACCTGGCAGTGCACGCTTTCAATGTCGTCAATCTGCAATGTTTGCTGTTGCTGGATATCGGCAATCGCATCGAGAATGCGGTGGGTAGACCCGCAGCACGGATATTTTTTCGGCATCACACCGATTTGTTCAATGACATGCTGCTCAGCGCCGGGCAGCGACGGTTGGCTTAACAGACCGGCATAGAGTTCCGCAAAACCCTGTGCGCACTCAAGAATATCCAGACGACCTTGCATGCCGGTTTGCGCCAGCGTCGCGGCTTCAACGGCATTGCGCGCCGCCATTCCGGCATGAAACGGTTTCAGAGGCGTGCCAAACTGGCCTTTGACCCCACTGGCCAGACTTACCGCAATGCTCAACGTACGGGCAATCCCTGCTGCATCCTGGCCGAGCAGGGCAGCAACACCTGCCGCGCTGCCAATGCAACCCACGGTGGATGTACCATGCCAGCCAGCAGTGTAGTGCTGATAGCCGATGGCTTCGCCTATATAGGCTTGTGCCTGCAGACCAATTAAATAAGCGTGTATCAACGATGCGCCGTCGCTGTTTTGCGCCACGGCCAGCAGGGCCGGTACCAACACGGCCGATGCGTGACTCATGCCCGGTGCAAAGTTGTCGTCAAAGTCGATAGCGTGAGCGGCCGTGGCGTTGAACAACGCATCGAGCGCCTGGCTACGGGGTATCTGAGGCCATGCCTGCTGCACCGCCTGGGTAGAAAAGTCGCTACGGCCAGCTACCATGCAACCCAGGGAATCAATGATGGCGTCAATCGCCAGTTCACGAGCACGAAGAGTAAAGGGCGGTGGATTGGCACACCACTGTGCCAGAGATTCGATGAGCGTCATGATGATGTCTCCCTGTCCAATACGGTGAGCAGCCTGTGCAACAACGAGCCAATCTGGAAACGATTCACCTCTTGCCCCGGTGTGCGGGTGTCAACACGATGTACGATCACCCTATTCTGTTGCGGCATCACCAGGCAGAAGTGACCTCCTGCACCACGCGCTGAGTAACTGCCCGCTGGCAGGATCACCTCTGGCCAGGCCACGCCATCGCGCGTGATCCACCACATATTGCCGTAGCCCCCGCGATCGCCCGCATGCGAAACAGGCAAGGTGCTGGTGCGAACCCACTGTTGCGGGATGATTTGTCGATCGCCCCAGCGCCCCTGCTGCAGAAAGAGCTGGCCGAATCGCAGCAGGTCGCGACTTGAGAGCGTAAAGGGATAGGCAGGGTGATCAGAAAATTCTCCGGGTTCCAGCCAACTGTCCTGATCAACGCGATAATCCTGCATCCCCAGCGGGTCGGCAATGCGCTGCGCAAACGCCTGGTTGATCTCCTCTCCCGTGAGCTGACGGTAGGCACTGCCCAGCACATTAAAATCCCAGTTGCTATAGCACCAGTTCTCGCCTGGCGCATGCAGGTGGCGCGGGGGTTTAATACGCTGCATCCAGGCGGTTTCATAGTTCGCCGGATGATAAATGCCAGAACGGGCGGTCAACAGATCGTATAGCGTGGCCTGTTTCTCGCTGACGCTCAGTCCTTCACGGTCATCGATTCCCAGCGTCTGCAAGGTTAAGGAGAGATCAAAACGGCCTTCTGCCACTGCGCAGCCGATCAGCGCACTAAGAAAGCTTTTGCGCATCGAGTGGCAGGGGTAACGCTGGGCAGCATCGCCGTAACTGAACAGGATTTCATCACCCTGCGCCACCAGCAGCACGGCAGTGGCCTGGCCTTCAAGTTGTTGCTGAAGTGATTCAAACATGGCAAAGCCTCATCGTTTTAGTGTGGATCAGAGGTTCACGCCTCACTCGCCGCCAGAAACTCGCGGGTATAGATTTCCCGTGCTCCGCCCTGACGCACGCTATCCGCACTGAGTTCTTCCAGCAATTTGCCGTGATGCATGATGCCGATGCGACGGCAAAGGTGTGTCACGACCGCCAAATCATGCGTCACCATTAAATAAGTGAGGCTGCGCTGCCGTTGCATGCTGCTGAGTAAATTGAGGATTTCAGCCTGAACTGAGACGTCCAGTGCTGAGGTCGGCTCATCCAGTAACAGCACGGAAGGTTCCAGAATGAGGGCCCGCGCGATGGCCACACGCTGACGTTGACCACCAGAAAGTTGATGGGGATAACGATAACGGTAGGCATTGGAAAGTCCGACCGCATGCAGCACATCGCTGATGCGCGCTTCATGGTGGTCCATAGCATGCAGCTTCAGCGGTTCACGCAGACTGGCCCACACCATTTTTCTCGGATGGAGCGAGGCGTAAGGGTCCTGAAACACCATCTGCACCTGGCGATAAAAGGCTTTATCTCGCTGCGGCTGCTGTTCACGATTATTGAACAGAATATGGCCCTGATAATCGTGATTCAGGCCAGCCAGTGCGCGTAAAATGGTGGATTTTCCGCAGCCCGATTCCCCAATCAGGCCGTAACAATCTCCTTGTGCCAGCGTCAGGCTAACGTTATCAACCACCTGTCGCCGATGTGCTCCCTGACCGAATGCGATACTGACATCCACCATTTCAATGCTGCGTTGTGCGGTTGGAATGGGATTCATAATGCGACTCCATCACGAAAACAGGGGCCGGTGAGCCAGCTGGCATCTCGGGTCGGCACACGCAGCGTATCAAGGGGATGATGCAGACGTGGCTGACTGGCAAGTAATGCCTGCGTGTAAAGATGCTGCGCCTGTTCCAGACGTTCGGCACGAATCTCTTCGACAATACGCCCGGCGTACATCACCAGCACGCGATCGCAGAAACGAGAGACCAGATTAAGGTCATGACTGATAAACAGCAGGCCGGTTTGACGCCGCGCCAGCTGTTCATTCAGGATGTTCAGCACCTGCTGGCGCACCGTCACGTCCAGTGCGGAGGTGGGTTCGTCGGCGATGATCAAATCCGGCTCGGGGATCAGCATCATCGCGATCATCACGCGCTGGCCCATACCGCCAGAAATCTCGTGGGGATAGAGGCGTGCCACTTTCGCCACGTCGCGAATATGCACCGATTCCAGCATCGTTAGCGCGCGATCTCTGGCTTCGCGTTTACTCACCCGGCGATGCAACCTGAACGCTTCCGCCACCTGATCGCCAATGCGCATTAGCGGATTAAGCGAGAAGCGGGGATCCTGCAGGATCATTGAAATACGATTTCCGCGAATCTGGCGCATCTGCTTTTCACTGCTATTGAGCAGATCAATATCACCGAAATGCATCTGATCGGCGGTGACGCGACCGATTTTGGGCGTCAGCTGTAGCAATGCACGGCAGGTCTGTGATTTTCCCGAACCGGATTCACCGACAATCGCCACTTTCTCACGTCCAACATGAAAAGAGACGTCACGTACCGCGCGGTGCTCCCCGTGCGCGCTGCGAAATACGATATTGAGGTTTTTCACCTGAAGCAGATTATTCATGGCGGATATCCATTACGTCGCGCAGGCCATCACCCAACAGGTTGAAGGCGAGACTGGTGAACAATATTGCTAATCCAGGGATGGCAGCGATCCAGCCATTGTTCAGCATGAACTCGCGGCCGGAAGCCAGCATTGCGCCCCATTCCGGACTAGGCGCTTGAGCGCCAAGCCCCAGGAAACCCAGTCCAGCGGCGGTAAGGATAATCGCCGCCATGTTAAGGGTGACGCGCACGATGACAGAAGGCAGGCACATGGGGATGATATGTCGCACGATGATGTGCCAGGCGGATGCCCCTTGTAAGCGTACCGCCGCGATGTAATCCATCTTACGGATGGCCAGAGTTTCGGCGCGCGCAAGGCGGGCAATCGGCGGCCAGGCGGAGAGAGAAATCGCGATGATCGCATTCTCGATGCCTGGCCCCAATGCCGCGACAAACGCCAGCGCCAGAATCAAACTGGGGAAGGCAAGGAAGATATCCACCAGACGCATGAGCAGCGTATCGACCCAACCGCCGAGATAACCTGCACTGGTGCCGACCAGTAAGCCAATCGGTGTGATGATCAGCGCGGTTAAGCCTGCGATATATAGTGTGATGCGCGCGCCATACAGCAGACGGCTGTAAATATCTCGTCCCAATTCGTCGGTGCCCAGCCAGTGCTCAGCAGAAAACGGTTGCAGGCGGAAGGCGAGGTTTTGGGCATAGATATCGTGAGTGGCTAACCAGGGCGCGAACACCGCCGCGCCAGCAATCATCAACAGCACCAGCAAACCAAAGAGCGCTGAGTGGTTAGCGCAAAAGCGTTGCCACTGAATCCATAACAGCTGCATGTGCGCCTGAAACGGTGACTGTGGCGCAGGATCGCGCAGCCAGGCGCGTAAGTGACGCGAAGGATTAACGCGCATCGATTTGTTGACGGAATCGGTCATGCTTCCTCCTGACGCGTGCGCGGATCGAACAGACGATAAAGCAGATCGCACAGCAGATTGATTGCGACAAAAATTGCGCCGATCAGCAGTGTGCAGCCCACCACCGCATTCATATCGCCCGCCAGCAGTGCGTTGGTCAGATAGCGGCCAAAACCGGGCCAGGCAAATACGGTTTCGGTGAGTACCGCGCCTTCCAGCAGCCAGGCCCAGGAAAGGGCCACCACTGTCAGCGTGGGCACGGCGATATTGCGCAGAGCATGCACCCAAACACATCGCGCCCACGACAAACCCTTCACGCGAGCGGTAATGATGTATTCCTGCGACAGTTGTTCCAGCATGAAGCTACGCGTCATACGGCTGATGTAAGCCAGCGCGCTCAAGCCAAGAATCGACGCGGGCAAAATGATGTGACCAAACACGTTGCGGAACATTTCCCAGTTTCCGCTCAGCGCGCTGTCGATCAGCCAGAATCCCGTCACCGGATGTAAATCGAACTCGTAGATAAAATCGATGCGTCCTGGTCCGCCAATCCAGCCGAGCGTGGCGTAAAACAGCAGCAATCCCATCAGACCCAGCCAGAAGTGCGGGGTGGAATAGCTGAGTAGCCCCACGAAGCGGATCAGATGATCGAACCAGGTGTTGCGGTACATTGCCGCCAGCACGCCCGCCGGAATACCGAAACCGACGCCGATAATGGCCGCCACGGTGGCCAGTTCCAGCGTAGCGGGGAAGACGCGCGCGATATCTTGCGCCACCGGATGGCTGGTGGTCAGAGCGATACCAAAATCGAGGTGCAGCAGTTGCCAGACGTAGTCGGCAAATTGGTGCCACAACGGTTGATCCAGCCCCAACTGATGAAACATCTTGTCGTAGGCTTCCTGACTGGCGTTATCGCCGATGATCGCGACCACCGGGTCGATAGGCAGTAAGCGACCAATAAAGAAGGTCAGGGCCGCTAACCCCAGTAGCGTGCAAACAATCGAGATAAGCCCACGAGCAAGGCGTCTTATCAGACGCCAGCCAGCGGAAGGGGGGTTGTGTGCAACGGGTATCATGACCTGTGACATCTGCCACCTCCGTTATTTACTTGCGGCACCGTACCAAACGCGAAAACCGTTCCAGGTCCAGTTTTTCACCGTGGGGCTAATTCCCGCGGTGTTGTACATCTGGAACATGATCGCCATAGGCCCTTTTTGCATCTGCTCTTTCTGCAGATCGCCATAGAGTGCAGCGCGTTTGGTGTCATCCGGTTCTAACAGTGCGGTTTCTACTTTCTGATTCATCTGCGGATCGTAATAAGCGGCACGCCAGCTTGGATATTGCGTGGCACGCGCTTCTTTACGATTGTCAGGGTTATAAACCAGACGCGAGGCATTGCCGTAGGCATCGGGCACCGAGGTTTGCCACGCCATCATTGCGCTCTGGAATTCCCGGCCACGTACCCGGCTGAACAACTGCGCGTTAGCCATGCGTTCCAGATTGAGTTTCACGCCGATTTTGGCGGCATTCTGCTGTACGCTTTGCGCGATTGGCGCCGAATGCGGCAGGGTGCCAAACAACACCGCCGTACTGAAACCATTGGGATAACCGGCTTCCGTCAGCAACTGTTTGGCTTTATCCAGATCGAGATGGAAAGGCTGACCTTGTTTGGCATCCAGCGCACCAAACGACCCTTGTTGAACGAAACTGGCGCGCGGCACGCCGAGATAAGGCATGACGCTCTTCGCTAACCCGTCGTAATCGATCAGATAGCGCATAGCGAGACGGACTTTTTCGTTTTGGAAAATGGGGTCTTCATTATTGAAGGTCCAGAAAAACAGCTGTGGCTTCAACACTTTTTCCACTTTCACTTTGCCGCCCTGATCCAGCGTTTTCAGATCGTCAGCTGAGAGATCGCGAGCGATATCCACATCGCCCTGCGTCACCAGCAGACGCTGAGTGCCGGTTTCAGCCACATGACGAATCAGAATGCGCTTCAGTACCGGCGCTTTTCCCCAGTAGTTTAGGGTGGCCTGGAGCACCACACCTTCACCGGCATTCCAGCGCACCAGTTGATAAGGCCCAACACAGGCGGTATGAGTGGAAAGGTATTTGTGACCCAGATCGCCATCCACTGCCTGTTTTTCGACTTCTTTGCGGTTAAGCAGGGAAGAGACGTTATTGGCGGCAATCGCCTGCAACACCAGATTGGTGGGATAAGCTTTATCGAAGCTCATCACCAGCGTTTTGTCATCGGGCGCGCTAATGCGTGAGTCGACGTTATCTTTATCAAAGCCATACTCCTTGATAGCGGCTGCATTGCCGTAGCCCAGTTTCACTACGCGCTGCATCGACCACGCCAGGTCGCTGGCAGTTGCGGCTGAGCCATCGGCAAATTTCAGGTTGTCCTGTAAATGAAAGGTGATGGTCTTGCGATCGGCAGAGACATCCCAACTTTTGGCCAATGCGGGATCGAGTTGCGTTTCATCACTGACACGAAAATCAACCAGTGTGTCACAGGTGTTTGAATAGATTTCACTGGTGACCACTTCACCAATCTGCGCCGGATCCCAGGTACTGATGGCATCAATGTTCCACGCCATCACTAAAGAATCGGCGGGCGTTGCGGCCTGTGCTGAAGCGCAGCAGGTCGCTGCCAGCGTCAATGCGGCAGTTAACATCTTGTTTTTCATCTATCTCTCCTGAGGCGTTACAGAGTATCCGGGCGCGGCTGAATGGGTGGTTTCACCTCAGCTGGAATAGGGCAGTGATAGGGTTTTTCACTGACCTGCTCGAAATGGGCTTTCTTCATCTGGGCCATCAGTATTTTGTCGGTTAGCACGTCCACCGCCGTCGCGGCCATGACTTTCGCGACATGGCCCAGCGCTTTGTGTGCGGCCGGCATTTTGCCTTGCGCGGTCAGTTGCCATGAGTGACCAGGGGTTCCAATAGCCATGGTGGGTACGTGCGCCTGCACTGTCGGGATCACCCAACTGACATCACCGACATCGGTCGAGCCAATCATGACCTCTCCGTGGGTATCGAGCGGAATGATGTAATCGCTGAGGGGTTTAGGATCGGCGGGTTTCACACCGGTTTTGCGGTAGCAGTTATCAATCTCTTCCGCTGTTAGCGTGGCCTGAATTTCAGCTGCAAAGGCGAGGTCAGCCTGATCAAATGGCACCGGACCAAGCGCTTCCAGATTCCGCTGCATCGCTTCTTCTAACGGACGATTGCCAAGCAGGTTGGATACCGCGCTCATGATGCTGATATCCACTTCGGTATCGGTCATGATGGCGGCACCCTGAGCCACGCGCTTGACCCGCTCATTCAGTTCAAACATCGCGTGGACATCGCGCGAGCGAATGGCATAGCGCACGGTAGATTTTGCCTGTACCACATTGGGAGCCACACCACCGGCATCGAGGAAGGCGTAATGGATGCGGGAATCTTGCGGCACGTGCTCGCGCAGGAACTGTACGCCAACGTTCATCAATTCGGCGGCATCCAGCGCACTGCGCCCAAGATGTGGTGAAGCCGCAGCGTGTGATGAGCGGCCACGGAAAGCGAAATCCATGCGGGTGTTAGCGAGAGAAAGCGGTTTCGCCACTTCATGATGCGCGCCTGGATGCCAGGTGATGGCGACATCGACGCCATCGAATGCGCCAGCACGCGCCATAAAGGATTTGGCCGCACCGCCTTCTTCTGCCGGACAGCCATAATAACGAACGCGGCCCGGTGTGCCGCTCTCTTCAAGCCAGGACTTCAACGCAGTAGCCGCCAGCATGGCAGCCGATCCCAGCAAGTTATGCCCGCAGCCATGACCATGGCCGTTGCCCGGCAGTGGAGAATAACGCGCCACGCCTGCTTCCTGACTCAACCCTGGCAAGGCATCATATTCTCCGAGGAAAGCGATGATGGGACCGCCTTCACCGGCTTCACCCATCACCGCCGTGGGGATATCGGCCACGTTTTCTGTGACGCGGAATCCTTGCTGTTTTAGCATCGCGGTGTGTTCAGCCACCGAACGATACTCGGTATAGCAAATTTCCGGCATGCCCCAGACGCGATCGCTCAGTTCACAAAATACCCCTTGATATTCTTCTACCCACTTCCAGACTAACGCTTTGTTTTCCATGATAGTCCCCAGCTTGATTGATCAGGTTTTCGTCTCTCTGAAGCCCCAGCATGGAGTAAATCATCAGCGTAAGGCCAATGAGCAATTCACACTCCCCATTCCAAAACGGCATAGTTTTATGTCAGGCCGCATTAGCCGTCTCGCTGGCACATGCTCGCAGCCACAGTTGTTCAGCCTGAGAATTTTGCAGAATCGGTTGACGATAGAGCCGAATCGCCAGCGACATATCCCAGCTGCTGTCATCGGCGCGCACTAAACTGCCGCTGGCCAGTTCTTCATGTACCAGACTCAGAGGCAACCACGCCACGCCGCCACCGGCCAGGACCATGGCTTTGAGATTCACCGACATACCATTTTCATATACCGCTTCAAGAGGAAGCGGGCGTTTGCTGAGCATTTGCGCCAGCGCATGAGCAAAGAAGGTATGTTGTCCATAGCTCAACCACGGAATCGGACCGCCATCCGCGCGCACCGGATAGAGTGGCTTGCCACTGCTATCCGGGCGACACACGGCAATGGCACGCTCACGGCCCAGTTGCACCATGGGATACGCCGCCAGCTGATGTATTAGCGACACCGCATCGTGCGCGTAAGTCAGTAGAAAATCGGTTTCACCGCTGTGTAAGGTGGAGATGTGCTCAGCGAAAGTCGGTTTTTGATTACACAGGCGGATATAGCTGAGATTGGGCTGCAGATTTAATCGCTGTATCCAGTCAGGGAAGAACGTCAGAGAAAGGGTATTTAGCATCGCAAAACGTAACACCGCAGTGCGCGAACTGTAGCGCTGGTGCAGATCATTGCGCAGATGCGACATGGAAAATACCGTTTCGCTGGCGGTTGCGAGGAAGGTTTGTCCCTCTGGCGTGAGCGTAACCGGATAGGTTTTACGATCGAATAACGGCACACCCAGCCACTCTTCCAGTTGCCGGATGCGCCGACTGAGCGCCGATTGCGTGATATGCCGCTCATCCGCGGCACGGGTAAAACTATAACAGCGTGCAACACTGAGAAAATCTTCAAACCATTTCAATTCCATAGCAAAGACCTCTTTGGATGAATGGGAAAGCAACGTCAGCGGTGGGAAACCTTTTGTTACACGCAAGAAACGCGCCATGCTGAATTACAGCGTTACAGGCACTGGCACAGCCATGACGCCGTCATAAACGCTTAAGATGGAGCAACCACTGCACTCGTGGGGTGCAGTGGATTTGCCCTGATGATGGCTGGAGATTGGCAAAGTCGAATTGACCAGGCGACAATAAAGGCCTTTGAAATTTGAGCGATGAAATGAATCTATGAATGCCAATATTGAATCTGTTGAGCTGGAAAAAGCCTATCGCCTGATCAACCATGGCCCAACGACCTTGGTTTCCTCCCGCCATGACGGGATTGACAATGTGATGTCTGCATCCTGGGTATGTGGATTAGAGTTCAAACCGGCAAAATTGACGGTTGTGCTGGATAAATCCACCTTCACGCGTAAGTTGATTGAGCAAAGCCTGAAATTCGTTATACATGTCCCAACCGTCAGCCAGGCGCAGATGGTTCATTATCTCGGTACGCATTCCCGCACTGAGCAGTCAGATAAGCTAGCCACAGCTGGCGTCGAGTTCTTCCAGTTACCGGAAAGTCATCTCCCTTTGGTGGTTGGCTGTGCGGCTTGGTTGTACTGCGAGTTGATACCTATCGAACAAAATCAGATCGACCACGATTTGTTCATCGGTGAAATCAAGGGTGCCTGGGCGGATAGCCGGGTGTTTAAAGAAGGGCGCTGGTTATTCGAGGACGCACCAGACGAGATGCGCAGTTTGCATTACATCGCCGGGAAACGTTTTTATAAGACGGGCTCACTGCTGGACGTCGAGTGAACCCGTCCAATTCATTCATTGAGTTTGGCCTGGCGCATGGGCATTTTATCAATGGTTGAGAGCAACACCTCAGTATTCAGAGGTGTTGTTTCACGTAGTTTCATTCCACCATCTTTTCCAACCAGCACCACTTCAAATCCTTTCGGATTGAGTTGCTTACGCAAAGTGCCATTGGCTGTGGGTGAAGTATCACTGAACACAATGATATCGCGATCGGCCAGTTCCGCTTTCTGCTTCTCCAGCATCGCCATCTGCGCGACATAAGCAGGATCTGTTTTTGATGGGGCAAAGATCACCAGAGGGCGGTTGTGCCAGCGATATTGAGTGAGGTCTGAGACCTTCGGCGATAAAGGCTGGAACAGGGGCTCTTCAGCCGCACGAACGTTGTTAAGGCTCATTATTGAACAAATGGTCAACAGCAGCAGTGGCGTCTTCAGCAGTAAACTCGTCTTCGACATGATGGTTTCCCCGGCAGGTTAAAGATCGCGTACTACCAAGGTTAGTGGAACCGTGCGCGTGCGTAAGTTACTTCACGTTTCTTTACCCACAGTGGTAAAAATGAAAACAAGAAATGTCTTTCGTGTTGCTAATGTCACCCGGAACTTAAGGCTTCGTATGTCACATTCTGATGTTTTTCTAAAGAAGAGAACAGGGCATATACATATGTCAAAGCTGGGCATATACTAGACATATGCTGAGTGATAAAGCTCAAAACATAAAGCCGGAGACGGCACCGTGCCGGAAGTCCGTTCAGGAGGATTGATCATGCGAACTGTTTCTGTATTTAAAAATGGCAATAACCGCGCCATTCGCTTGCCACGCGATATGGATTTTGAAGGGGTGAGTGAGTTAGAGATTGTCCGGGAAGGTGACAGCATCATACTGCGTCCCGTACGGCCGACCTGGGGCTCATTTATGCAGCTTGAGAAAGCGGACCCGGATTTTATGATGGATCGCGGGGATGTTGTCAGTGATGAGGGAAGATTTGATCTGTGAACAAAACCTACATGCTGGATACTTGTATCTGTTCGTTTATTATGCGCGAGCAACCGGAGGACGTGATCAGACGGCTTGAACAAGCGGTGCTGCGCAACCATCGCATTGTAGTTTCGGCTATTACTTACGCAGAAATGCGCTTTGGTGCTATTGGAAAGAAAGCCTCGCCGCGTCATGGTCAACTGGTTGACGAATTCTGCGCCCGACTTGATGCGATTGTGCCCTGGGATCGGGCGGCGGTGGACGCCACTGCTGTAATTAAGGCCACCCTAAGCGCAGCCGGAACACCGATAGGCCCAAATGACACGGCGATTGCCGGCCATGCCATTGCGGCCGGCGTTATCTTGGTGACAAATAATACCAGGGAATTTGCGAGGGTACCGGGTTTGGTGCTGGAAGACTGGGTGAAGTAAGCCGCTTATCAATCTCGGAAAGTACCTGAAGCATTTCTGCGGTAATTTGTGGGCAAAACCCACGTAATTTACACGTAGCAGCGTCAGGATGTGGTGGCGCAGACTCTCATCGATGCGATGTGTGCCGGGCTTTCCACGCCGTGCATCGGTTAGACCGGCTGCACCAGACTCGCGGTAGCGCGCAAGCAGACGCCGGCAGTGGCGGTCCATGAGGCCAAGTCGTTGTGATGCAAGCGAAGTGGTGAGCCTGCCATCAATGACATCCTGCAGGATCTTGAGGCGGTCAACTTCATTCATCGTAAAGCACTCCGAACCGTAAGCCGTCATCAGTTGCGTCCTCAGCCGGGAAACCCTGAAAAAAAGGACGATAAAGCGGACCTCTCAAAATAGCCAGAGGGGGGTGCGGACGATTTCCTGGACTGATTTATTATAATAACCCCAGTTTTTGCCGGTACATATCTGGACTCACTCCACCCAGCGACAGCTTGATCCGATGACTATTGTACCAGCGGATGTAACCATCCACCTTCTTCATGAAGTCTTCAAGCGTTACACCAGACCAGTTGCGACCATAATACATCTCGTTTTTCAGCCGCCCGAAGAACCCTTCACATGCCGCATTATCTGGCGAGCACCCTTTACGAGACATTGAACGAGTGAGCCCCGAGGAGGATATTTGCTGTAACCACCCCGGCCACCGGTAATGCCCGCCACGATCGCTATGTATGATCGGGCGTTCGTTGGGTTGTAGCGTCTCGATCGCACTTTCCAGCATGCTGTTTGCAAGCATTGCGTCTGGCCTTGTGCCTACCGACCAGCTAACCACTTTACCGTCAAAGCAGTCCACCACCGGTGACAGCCACACTTTACCCGCAGGCAGCTGGAACTCCGTGATATCCGTCAGCCACTTCTGATTGGGCAGCACTGCATTAAAGTCTCTCGCAAGAAGATTATCAGGGGCTGGGCCGATTTCTCCACAGTACGAGCTGTAGCGTCGGCGGCGTGCTTTGCTCACAACAAGTGTTTCTTCTGACATCAGCCTGCGTACGACTTTTTCAGAGAGCCGGACGCCTTCATGACGGAGCATGGCGTGCAGGCGGCGGTAGCCGTAACACCGGTAGTTGGTGTGGAAGAGACCGGCCAGGGTCACACGAACAACAGCGTGCTTATCACCGGCCTGCAGCGCAGCGCGGTGATAAAAATAGCTGCTACGGGCGAGCCTCAGTGTGCTTAGCAGCGCCGACAGCGGATATGTTTCTCTCAGGGCATCAGCGACCTTAGTCTTTTCCCTGTTTGTCAGGAGACCTGCGCTGATGCCCGGGTCTTTTTTTATTATTTCATCCGCTTTCTTCAGGATATCGTGTTCCATCTGTAACCGCTGGATTTCCTGCCTGAGCCTGTCCCGCTCATTTCGCAGCTTATCGATATCTTCTGTTTCGGATGCTGTTTTGAGTTTGCGCATTGAACGATAGGCCTCGTCACCAACAAGTTCATCCTTCCACATATACAACAGTTGGCGGCTGACACCCACATGCTGAGCGATTTCCCGGGCGGGTTTGTTACGCGTGCACAGCTCACCAACGGCTTTACGCTTAACCTCTGATGTAAAGGGCGCTGCAGGATTTGAGGTGCTGGTCATGATACGACGCTTTCCCGGCAGAAGTTCATCCAGCCAGCAGTTGAGTATTGCGGTGCAGGGGTAGCCCAGCTCACGGCACGTGAAGGCCAGGCAACGCCCGTGTGTTAGATAATGATCAATAGCAGCCTGTTTTTGCGCAGTGGAGTAGCGTGGTTTGCGCTTAACACTCTTTATAGTACCGTCACCTGCCTTCCATGCTTCTATCCAGCGTCTGAGATGACGTTCTGTGGGATAACCCAGCTCACGAACAACGGCTACGATCTTTTTGCCATATTTAAAGTACAGCTCGATTGCACGAAGGCGATCCGCTTCGGAATACATAACTTATCTCCTGAGAGTCCAGGAAATCGTCCGCACCCCCGAGGCGGACATCTGAATTTAGCCACTACAATCAAAGTGCGCATAATCATGATTATGTTAAATTGTATGTTTTGATGCACACCACACATCATGCTGGGCTTTCTGATGCTCACTTCTACGGCGCCAATTCTCGCTCATCAGATTTATTCCACAAATGCATAAAATTTTCTTTACTCAGCTTATGACAGTTACATGAATCCTGTAATATCCCTATCCACTCTGCCCACCTTTTCAGCATGCACAAAGAGTATCAATGCGTAAAAGTGTCCTCTCAGATAGCACCCCTCGTCTGCTAAAGACTTCTCTTGGAAGAAGTATGGCCGTATTTCTGCTTTCCATCAGTTTACTGGTGGTGGCTATTAATGCCTGGTCTCTTTGGCACTCCTGGCAGCAACACCTGACAGAAAAAGAAGAGGATGCACGCAATCTCTCGCTCTCATTAGCCAAACAAGCTGAAGATGCCTTTTTACAGGTTGATATTACCCTCGCGGATGCTGTGCGCCAGTTACGTCAAAACGGCAACAGCTTTGCTGCAACACCGCAGTTCCTGCATCAAATCAAAGACCAGCAAAGCAAGCTCCCTCAGCTGCACGGACTGTTTGTTTACGATACCAAGGGACATTGGGTGGCTTCATCGGGCAACTTCACGCCAACCAATGCCAGTAACGCCGATCGTGATTACTTTGTCTGGCATCGGACGCATCCCAGTCTGGATATCCATATCAGCCATGTCATCCGCAGTCGCTCCACCGGTGATCTGGTGATTCCTGTTTCGGTACGCCTAAATGATAATGCGGGGAATTTTGCTGGTGTCGCCCTTGCGACGGTCAAAGTGGATTATTTCCGGCAGTACTACAGCTACTACACGCTTGGCGATAAAGATGCGTTGGGATTGATCCTGGCGGATGCCACGGCCCTTTATATTCGCCCTTTTCCTGACTCTTATATTGGCCGGACCCTTTCCGGCAGCCCGCTGTTTCAAACCGAGCTTAAATCGGCGTCGAGCGGCAGCGCGACCTGGCGTTCGACGCTCGACGGTGTTGAACGTGTGTTCGGCTATGCTCGACTAGAGCGTTATCCACTGATTGTGACGGCTGGCTATGACCGTGACCGGCTTCGCATGGAGTGGATGACGGCCAACCTGACGAATGTTTTGCTCAACATTGTGCTGCTCTTAACCATTACCGGCATGGGCGTCTTTGTATTGCGTCAGGTGGGTACCAATGTGCGTAATCAAATTGAACTGACCCATGTTCGTGATGAACTGACCACCATCAACCATACGCTGCAATCCCTGGCGTTGGTCGATGGTTTGACCGGGCTGGCGAATCGCCGTCAGTTCGATGCTCTGCTGGAGCAAGCCCTGCTTCGTTCAGAAAAGCACGCTGAGCCGCTCTCGCTGGTGATGATCGATATCGATTATTTCAAACGCTATAACGACACCTACGGGCATGTTGCGGGTGATGAGTGTTTGCAGGATGTCGGCCTGGCGTTAAAGGATAGCGTGCATTATCAAGGCGATATCGTGGCACGTTATGGCGGTGAAGAGTTTGCGATCATTCTGCCCAGCACCTCAGCCTTTGATGCCAAAAAAGTGGCTGAGCGCGCGGTCAGATTTGTTGCAGAAACCGGCATTGCACATGAAAGCTCAGATGTTCCAGCTGGCGTAGTGACCATCAGCGCTGGCTACAGCACGCTGACGTCAACTGGTAAAACAGGCGAAGCAGACCAGCTGAAACAGGACGCCGACAAAGCTCTTTATCTGGCAAAACGCAGCGGGCGTAATCAAATTAAGCCCTGATGTTCGCTATCAGTGCGCTCTATTTCTTCACGCTGAGAGACAGGTGGTTAGGCAGCGAAAACAACGGGCAGTGAAGCAACGTGACAGATACGCGTGAAAAGCGAGCCAGTTTGAGATTCTCATTCCCGAGAATAGCGGTACATTTTCCATTGGCATCAACGATCAACAGCCCCTCTTCAAAACGCGGGATAAACCCTGTTAAGTATTCAAAATTCCCGCCGTGTTCTTTGTCTGCATAAATGACCAGCGCATCAAAACCGCCGTCGACCATCCCTTGTATAACCTTATTTTTTCGCTCCAGCATAGTTTCGTCGGAGAGAAAAACGGGTTCAACCTGGGTAAATTTTATCGGTGCTTTAGTCGGGCCAAGCTGAATTGGGGGAGACATCATGATGAATGACCTCAGGTTAACGTGTTTAAGGCTGGAGTGGCGGAAACTGATTGCCGCAGGATTAAGCAAGGTAGCACCTGTTGATTTTAATTGTGCACGGATAATGTCTTTCCCGATTCCTTTATCACTTCAGACACACAAATTTTGTGTGAGGCCACCCTCAATTTTTTCACTCAATGCTGGTTAAGCAAGAAGCTCAAGGCGCAGAATGGAATATATAACCGTTAGTGAATATATATTCATACATTATTGTAGCGCCTCGGATTACCCTAATCCCTAAGGAGAATGTCTTATGAGTGGTTACACCTACCCGAAATTTGGTGCCGGTTTGTGGCATTTTGCTAACTACATAGATCGTTATGCCGTCGACGGATACGGTCCGGCGCTCAGCACGCTAGACCAGATCAAACTGGCTGGCAGTGTTGAAGACTTATCGTATGTTGATGTGCCCTATCCCTTTACTGAAGGTGTTACCGTTGCTCAGGTTAAAGAAGCCTTAGGCCAGGCTGGGCTGAAAGCGATTGGCGTGACGCCTGAAATCTATCTGCGCCGCTTTTCTCGCGGTGCCTTTACTAATCCTGATCCCGCACTGCGCAAACAGGCCTTCGACCTGATGCATGAAGCGGCCACAGTCGTGCGGGAATTGGGTGCTAATTATGTGAAAATCTGGCCGGGACAAGATGGATGGGATTATCCCTTCCAGGTTGATCATAAAAATCTTTGGAAACTGGCGGTTGATGGCATGCGCGAACTGGCGAGTGCCAATCCTGATGTCAAATTTGCCATCGAGTATAAACCGCGTGAACCACGCGTTAAAATGACCTGGGATTCCGCTGCACGCACCTTACTAGGGATTGAAGATATTGGACTCGATAACGTCGGCGTGTTGCTGGACTTTGGCCACGCGCTATTTGCCGGTGAATCACCAGCGGACTCAGCCCAGCTGATTATTGATCGTGGAAGACTGTTTGGGATGGACGTGAACGATAACTTACGTGGTTGGGATGACGATCTCGTTGTCGGCACAGTGCACATGACAGAAATTTTTGAGTTCTTCTATGTGCTCAAAATCAATAATTGGGATGGCGTATGGCAACTGGACCAATTTCCCTTCCGCGAAGACCATGTTGAAGCCGCCAATCTGTCGATTCGATTCCTGAAGCATATTTACCGTGCCCTGGATAAGCTGGATATTGCCGCATTGCAAGCGGCGCAAAGTGAACAAAATCCACTCAAAGCCCAGAAAATCATTCAAAATGCGCTGTTAAGCAGTATTGAAGACTAGCCATGTAGTGCCCGGCACTTTTTTGCCGGGCAACCCTATAACCTCCGCTCGCCACCACCAAAATCAATAAACCCTGCTAATATGTAAACCCACTAAAATGTAGGGCTTCATCACATTTATCTCGCGAATCAGTCCAATTCTTCGTTTAAGCCATATCCAACTAGCAAAACACATAAGTGGATCTAAATTTTCATCTCAAAGTAATTCCATTGTTCACTTTTGTTTATTATATTAGCGATACTTTAACGTGGATAGGTTGAGGTATACCGTGTATTTATCAAGGAAATCAGTTATTAGCAGTGCGATATCTGATGGCGTACTTAATAAGAGAACGCATAAAATCTGCAAAATACTTAATGATATTGATGACAGGATCAGCATTGCACCTGCCACCGGTTTTATAGAGTTTCTCAAAGGAATGGAAATGACCAACGGCGAGTATCGCCGCACTGGCATAGTTAAAGACAGCCGCTCTATTTTCCTCTACAACGAAGGTCTTCTTAATCCTAACAGCACCCTATTCCTCGCGAGAAAAGAACAAGATATTTTGGGCACCATCAGCGTGATAGGCCGCCATGAAAACAACATCCCTTGTGCCACGTTGTTTCGTGAAGAACTTGACGCGTTGCGCCTGGAACAACGCAAAGTGGTTGAGTTAGGCACCCTCTCAGTAAAATACCAATCAGATAGCGACAATTTGGTGTTTATGCTTTATCTCAAGATCATGATTTACACCATATTTGTTGAAAAAGTGGATGATATATTCATTCAGGTTAAGGCAAATGTGGCCTCATTTTATGTGCGTAATTTCTTGTTCAAAAAGGTAGGGAAGAACAAGCTGCATCCGGATTACAGCAATCTTGAAGCCTCCCTACTACGTGTGGACGTGAAAAGCATTCGCGAAAAAATCTATGAGCAGAAGTGTTATGGCTCAAGGGGTTGGCTGCGCATCCTGAACGAACTTGGGTTGTTGAAGCAATATCGGGTTATCTCTCACCAATGCCGGCAGTGCTCTCGATTCACGCCAGATAAACGCGATGCTGAAGTTTATCAATACCTATGTAATCTTTAACTGCCCCCCGATGACAGATCTTTAGATGCGCGCGATAAACTGCTGTTTAGCTTCAATCGACGCAGTGGCTTACTGATGCGCATCTTTCAGTGATTTTATTGGATGTTGTAACTTAAGCCCGTCATAAACAAACGGAGCATTGCCAGAAAAATTTGCACCCGGTAGCATTTCTATTCTCTTTTTAGGATGCTTCGCCCAAATTTTGTGATCCAGATGAAGGAATCAATTTTTAGCGCGTTGACTAATTTCTAACCTCATCTGAAAGTAATGTTAAGCGCTCAGGGTCACAGCGAAAAATATACACAGCACTGTGTGTTGATACGCAATTTATTGCACCCGGGTGCACAAATGCCCTATCCACCTTACAGAGATACAAACATGAATATAATCAAAGCAATAATAATCGCCTGTGGTTTGCTCAGTGTGTTTGTCGTGCAAGCCAAAACGTATATGGTGGGCGTTGCTCTGGCTAATCTGGATCTTAACTTTGTTTCAATCCTTCGCAGTCAAATGGAAACGCAGTTGAAAGAGAAAGGATTGAATAGCCAGTTTGCCGATGCCAAAGGCGATGTTTCACTGCAAATCCAGCAGGTTGATGATTTTATTAATCAGGGTGCCGACGCGATTATCGTGAACCCGGTAGACACGCAAGGTGTTATGCCTGTGATTGCGGCAGCAAAGAAAGCCAACATCCCTCTGATTTTCGTCAACCGTAAACCTGAAGTGCCCCTGAGCGGTAAGATGGCTTACGTTGGCTCCGACTCTGCTTTGAGTGGAAAAATGGAGATTGAAGCGCTGGCAAAACGCATGAACAACCAGGGGAACATCGCCATCCTGATGGGTTCACTCTCTACCGAGGAAGCTCGCCAACGCACTAAAGCCGTTGAAGATTATGTCAGCGCCCATCCAGGTCTTAAAGTCATTCAAAAGCAGACCGCTAACTGGCAACGCAATGAAGCCGTCGATAAAACCCTCTCCTGGTTACAGGATGGCAATTCGATCAACGCCATTGTTGCTAACAACGATGAGATGGCAATCGGTGCGATTATGGCACTGGATCAGCTGAAGAAGAGCGATGTGTTAGTGGCTGGCATTGATGGCACACCGGATGGTTTGCAATTCATCAAGAATGGCAAAATGGCGGTGACCATTTTCCAGGATGCGAAAGGCCAGGCCATTGGCGCAGTTAATGTGGCAAGCGATATGCTAACCGGCAAGAAAACCGAAGCCTATAACTGGGTGCCCTATCAGACCGTCACGAAGGAAAATTACCAGGCGTTTACAGACAAGAATCAAAAATGAAACTGAAGGCGGCCCGCAGGGCCGCCGGGAATGACCTTCGCTTCCGCAGGCAGAGTTTATCCTGCTTCAGGGGCCTGATCATGACAGCAGCAAAGCCAAAACGTGTGCCGCTTTCAGTGAGATTTTGAAGAGCACCTTGTCAGGAAGGATGACTTAAAGGCAACGATCAGTACGAATTTTGTTGCTTCCATTGCAGTGGCAACCCGCTATGTTGAGCTAAAAAATGGAGGTTAACATGGTAAAACCGTCTTCGCCCTGGTGGTGGGATCTTTCCACTCGGGAATTTAGTGAACTCGATATGGCAAACATAGTGGCTGTCTTACCGATTGGAGCCGTTGAGCAGCATGGTCCACATCTGCCGGTACGCGTGGATGCCGCCATAAATGCGGGCATAATTCAACGCGCCGTTAAACTCATGCCCGACGACCTGCCAATGTTGGTGTTACCCGCCCTGCCGATTGGCAAATCAGACGAACACCTGGCTTATCCTGGTACGCTTTCACTGCCGTATGAAGTGCTGGGCAAAGTGTGGTTTGAAGTAGCAAAAAGCGCCTGGCGGGCGGGCATTCGCAAAATCATTTTCTGGAATTCCCACGGCGGCCAACCGCAATTAATGGAGATTGTTTGCCGTCAACTGCGCATCGAACTGGGGATGTTTGCCGTTGGGGCCAGCTGGTTCCGGACAATTGATGCATCAGACCTGTATAGCGAAAAAGAGATGCAGCACGGCATTCACGGTGGAGAATCAGAGACCAGTATGATGCTGCATCTGCATCCCGAATTGGTGCAGATGGCATATGCTGATGATTTCGTCTCAACCTCAGTGGCGTTGGAGGCCAGTGGCGGGATACTCAAACCTGAAGGCGGTATAGGATTCGGCTGGATGGCACAAGACCTTCATCTCTCAGGCACCACAGGCAATGCAGCCGCTGCAGATGCGGAACGGGGTCAGATTGCCACCGACCGTGCAGCACAAGCCTTAATCACCCTGGTTCGTGAGGTGCAAGCGTTTAACCTGGACTTCCTCAAAGGTGAAACTGCCTTCCGATCAAAGAAGGTTTAAGCAGACGTTGAGGGCAAACAGACGGATGCCCTCAACGCTAACGCAACGTCGACATCATACCTTTTAGTGTCTCCGCAAATACGCTACCAATAGCGCTTGTTCCGCGATCGTGACCAATCAACATCAGCGTCTGTGTATGCTGCGCAAGCTCACGGACCGGGATATAGATCAATCGCCCGCTTCGTTGATCTGATTCGATATCAATCGGTGTCAGGAAAGTCAGCGTCTGGTCCATCATCGCTGACTGGCGCATCACCTCAATGGAATTAGTTTCGATGACTGTTTGCAGATTGATCGATGCTCGCGCGAAAACCTCATTCAAGTATGGCCTGATGACCATAGATTTATCAGCAATCACCACGGGATAAGGCAGACAGTCACTAAGACGTAGGCTGGCTTTTTCAGCCAGTGGATGACCGGTGCCCACCACGGCCCCCAGTCGCACCGGTACACTGGCAAGTTTTCGATGCACAGGCTGCAGTTCAAAATCAAACCCAATCCCCAAATCTGCTTTACCGCTTGCTACTGCATTGGTGATGTTTTCACCCGTGGTGAGTTGCTGAAGATGCAATTTCACTCGTGGATTAGCACGGCGAAACTCCGCCGCCGTAAGGGGGATGAGATTGGCTGCCAGCCCGCTCATCATTGCTACTGTGACTTCACCGCGCCGCAGTCCTTTCAATTCCTCAATCTTCATCTGCGCTATTTCAATTTCTTTAAAACTCTGACGCACGTGATGAATCAAGGCTTCGCCCGCTGCGGTTAGCACCATCTTACGTGGCAGTCTCTTGAACAAGGGTGTGCCTAGCTCTTCTTCCAGCGCAATCAGTTGGCGATTAATGGCTGAGGCCGAAATATGTAAACGCTCAGCGGCTTTGCGAATCGAACCACTGCGCGCTATTTGGTCGATATAGATAAACAAACGGTGCTGAAGCATGCTTTCCTCTGCGTTGCCTTTAAGTCATCGGTAAGTGCGAAAAATGATGCTTTTAAGATAATGCTCTTCCGGTAATTAATACAACAAAACCACACCAGGAGAACACATGATGGCAGACGTATCCCGCAGAAAATTTGCGAAATTAGTGGCTGGCGCGCTGTTGTTACCGGCTCTGGCTCCCATGCTGTCGCGCAGCGCAATGGCTGCGAATAACACCATAAAAATTGCCCTGCTGCTGCCAGGCTCTGTTGCCGATGGTGGCTGGAGTTCACTGGCATTTGCTGGATTACAGAGCCTGAAAAAGGCCGGTTTTAGCGTCGCCTACAGTGAAAGCGTACCGCAAGCTCAAATGGAACAAGTGATCCGAGGTTACGCTGACGATGGTTACACCCTGATCATTGGTCACAGCTTCGAATACGGTTCCGCATTTGCCGAAATTGCGCCGGAATACCCAGAAACCTACTTCTTCGCCTCAACGTTCAAACCTGGTGAGAAATCACCTGGTAACGTTGAATACGTCAACCTCGCGTATTTACAAGGCGCCTATGCTGCAGGGGCACTGGCGGCACTGATCTCCGATAAAGGTAAAGCCGTCGGCTTTGTTGGCGGAGGCGATAACCCCACTCAGCAAGCCATGATGCGGGCCTTCATTCAGGCTGCAGAAAAGACCCGCCCCGGCATCAAAGGTATGGGTGTGGTCACTGGCGATTATGACAACGCCGCCAAAGGCCGTGAAGCGGCCACCACCATGATTGGCAATGGAGCAGATGTCATTTGGCATGCCGCTGATGTGACCGGCTTAGGCGCAATGCAAGGCGCTGCCGCGGGTAAAGTGAAGGCCATCGGTTGTTATGTCGATCAGCGTGATGTCGCACCAGAT
This sequence comes from Type-E symbiont of Plautia stali, assembly GCF_059731115.1. Classification (NCBI taxonomy): domain Bacteria; kingdom Pseudomonadati; phylum Pseudomonadota; class Gammaproteobacteria; order Enterobacterales; family Enterobacteriaceae; species Type-E symbiont of Plautia stali. The sequence goes on along the minus strand of NZ_AP035907.1, from coordinate 441,155 downwards.
TATGTCGCGTGCAGCTTCCGTCAGAACCTCGACTGGATGGTTGAACAAGTCGGAGAGTCAGTCGCCAATAAAACCTTCAAAGGGGGTGATGAATGGCATCCAACGGTGGGTAAAGCCTGGTCGGTGGTCAGCGGCAATGAACACTACAACAGCAAACTCGTCAGCGCGGATGCATGGGCTAAATTCCAGACCATTTGGCAGCAGCTCGACAGTGGCGCGTTGAAACCAACTGTTTAATCGGCGGGAACTTGTTATGACAGCAACAGCACCTGTTCGCGTGGCACTCAATCACATCACCAAACGCTTTGCTCGCGTCGTGGCCAACGATGGCGTTTCACTCAGCATAAAAGCCGGTGAAATCCACGCCTTGCTGGGAGAAAACGGTGCAGGTAAAAGCACCTTGATGCAGATTCTGTATGGCCTGTATCAGGCAGATGAAGGTGAGATTGTCGTGGATGGATTACCCCGGCGTTTTCGCGATCCAAGTGATGCCATCCACTGCGGCATCGGTATGGTTCACCAGGAATTCATGCTGGTACAGCCAATGACCGTGGTCGAGAACGTGGTGCTGGGGTTGAAAGAGAATCGTAGTGGTGCGCTCAATCTGCAAGCCGCGGCTCAGAGGTTACAGGCGCTATCTGACAAACACGGTCTGGCCATCGATCCCTGGGCGAGCGTGCAACATTTACCCATTGGCGTGCAGCAGCGCGTTGAGATCCTCAAATTATTGTACCGCGACGCCCAGGTACTGATTCTTGATGAACCCACTGCAGTGCTTACGCCACAAGAAAAAGAAGGCCTGTTTGCCACGTTAAAATCACTGTGCGCTGAAGGGCGTTCCGTCGTGATCGTGACACATAAATTGTATGAAATCATGGCTATCGCCCATCATGTTTCGGTGATGCGCGGCGGCAGGATGATCGATTCGGTCGATATCAATGACACTTCAGAGCGCGATTTGGCCCGCCGCATGGTGGGCCGTGATGTGATACTTCGCGTGGAGAAATCCCCCTGTCAGCCGGGTAAAACGGTATTGCATGTCGACAATATTGCGGTCCGGGATGCCAGCGGTCAGCAAAAAATCTGGCGCGTTTCTTTGCAGGTTGCAGCCGGAGAAATTCTGGGCATTGCTGGGGTCGAAGGTAACGGCCAGTCCGAGCTTGCTGAAGCATTACTCAATCTGCGCAAGCTGGAGGCCGGGCGCATTTTGTTAAATGGGGCCGATATCAGCGAGGATTCCCCGGCAGTCCGTCGTCATAAAGGGATGGGATTTATCCCCGCCGATCGTCGTGGCGTCGGTTCAGTCACAGCGTTATCAATCACTGACAACGCCTTGTTAGGCCGCCAACACCGTTTCACTCGGGCAGGTGGTTGGTTGCTGGACCGACAGCGCATCAGCCAGCATGCCCGCGATATTATTGCACGTTTCGCTGTACGCACACCCGATGCGGATTTCGAAGCGGGAAAACTCTCTGGCGGAAATTTGCAGAAATTAATACTAGGACGAGAAGTAGCGAGCGATCCCTGCTTACTGGTGGTTGAACAACCGACACGTGGATTGGATGTCGGAGCGATTGAGAGCGTGTGGCAAGGGTTAATTGCGGCGCGCGATCGCGGCTGCGCCATTCTGATGATTTCCGCAGAACTGGAAGAGATTCTTAACCTGTCCGATCGCATCGCCGTGATGTACAGCGGACAAATCGCGGGCGAACTACCTGCTCATGAAGCAACAGCAGAAAAACTGGGTGAGCTTATGGCGGGCGCTCATCTGCAAAAAGGAGGCGAACGTGAAGAAGCTGCTTGAGAGACGTCTCGCCCCTGCAGAATCGACTGGCGCGCTGATGCTGACCAGTATCTGCGGCATTATCGCCGCTTTCGCTATCGTGGGATTGTTGTTTATCCCCTTCGGCGGTAACCCGCTATCAGCTTATGGTTTCCTGTTCAATGAAGCATTCGGCTCTCTGCGCAGTCTTGGTCTGAGCATAGTCCAGGCCACGCCACTCATGCTCATCGCGCTGGCGACCATTGTGGTATGGCGAGCTGGACTGGGTTATATCGGCTTTGAGGGTTGCTTTTTACTGGGCGCTGCAGCAGCCAGTTGGATCGCGCTTTCAGGTACACCACAGGGTTTTCCGTGGGCCATCCCCCCTCTGTTGTATTGGCCGATGGTTTTATTGGCCGCGTTTCTAGCGGGTGCCATTTGGGCCGGATGGGTCGGTGCGCTTCGCGTCAAATTCGGCGGCAACGACGTCCTGATTTCATTAATGGCAAATTACGTTGCGTTATTCATCGTGCAATTCCTTGTTTCCGGACCGATGCGTGCCCCGGGCGACCTTCCACAAACGCCACGTTTGCCCGCCGATAGCTGGTTACCCTTTGTGATGAACGGTATGCGTGCGCATTGGGGAATCGCCATTGCTCTGGTCGCTAGCCTGTTTGTTTACTGGCTGTTGCGTGCCACGCCGGCGGGCTTTGAAATAAAAATTGCTGGCCTGAATCCACGTGCTGCACGCTATAGCGGAGTTGATGTTAACCGTCGTCAGATGGGGGCCGTATTGCTCGGCGGAGGATTAGCTGCGCTTGCCGGGTTGTGTGCGGTGCTTGGCGTTCAACATCGCTTAATGGATGGCATTTCCGGAGGGGTGGGTTTTATCGGCGTGGTCGTCGCTTTGCTGGCGCGTCTGAATCCGTTGCTGGTGATCCCTACTGCGATTTTATACGGCGGGCTCGAAGTGGGCGGCAGTGCCATGCAGCGCCAAACCGGTTTACCCACATCGGTGGTGTTGATCCTGCAAAGTCTGGTGGTGTTACTAATCCTTGCCGGTGATTTGCTGCGCTACTACCGCATTAACTTACCGGGTTTACGCAGATCCAGCCGTCCATTTGTGGAGGAGCAATCATGAATTTGCTGGCTAATCTCGATACCGCGTTCTTTATCAGCTGGCTTGCCGCCGCGGTACGACTTGCCGGACCGGTGCTACTTGCTGCGCTAGGTGAAATCTACTCCGAACGTTCCGGCGTGCTCAATATTGGCATTGAGGGCACCATCTTACTTGGCGCGCTGGCCAGTTACATGATGGCGGTTGAAAGTGGTTCCACGGCGCTGGGTTTTATCGCGGGTGGCGTTGGCGGCTTGATCGTTGGCTGTGTGCTGGCCGCGCTCTATCTGCGCGCACATGCCAGCCAGGTCGTGGTTGGCATTGTGTTTAATATTCTCGCTGCCGGGCTTGCATCGTGGATCTATGCCTTGGTGATGGGCAATGGGTCGTCGCCAACCATTCCTATGCTGGAGCCCTGGCATATTCCGGTGCTCTCATCCATTCCCGTCGTTGGACCGATTCTGTTCCAGCAGCCGCTGCCCCTTTACCTCACGCTGATTCTGGCCGTATTGGCACAGTATTGTCTGTTTCATACGCGCTTTGGTCTTTCGCTGCGCGCCGTTGGAGAAAACCCGCGAGCTGCACATGCTGCCGGCCTGAACGTACTGAAAATCCGAACCTGGGGCGTGCTGTTTTCCTGTGTCGGAGCGGGTTTAGCAGGTGGCTATCTGGTCACCGCGCAAATTGGCCTGTTTCGCGACAATATCGTCAGTGGTCAAGGGTTTATCGCGCTTGCTATTGTGATTTTTGGCCGCTGGAGCCCACTAAAAGCCCTGCTCGCCGCCTTTATCTTTGGTGCGGCTGATGCACTGCAACTCTCTTTACAGCTGTTTGAAAACACGCTGCCACCGCAGGTGCTGCTCGCTCTGCCTTATCTGCTCACGATTCTGGCGATGTCAGGTGTCGTGGGACGCACATTACAACCCGGCGCACTGACGCAGCCTTATCGAAAGGAATAATGATGAAAACGTTTCGTTTCAATAATCTGAAAGATGTTCAGGCTTTCCGTATTAGTCCGGACAGCACCAACTACTTCGCCATCCTGTGCGATAAAACCCTCGATGGCATTGAGAATATCTTTGTTGTAGAGATCTTTAACGTCGGCGGCGCGACGCCTCCTAATGAACATGCCACTGCCCATGAGTTTTTCTATGTTCTTCATGGCGAAGGCGTGGCGCGCTGTAATGATGACGAGTTGGTGATCAGGAAAGGTGATTCACTGCTGTTACATCCAGGTAACGATCATGCCATACGTAATACGGGAACTGAAAAGCTGTATACGCTGACGGTCATGACACCAAACGAGGGCTTTTCCGAACTGATTCGCAGCGGTGACCCTGTCACATTAGACAGTGAAGATTTGCGTATTCTGACGGGAGCCTGAAATGGGGTTAAACGTATTGGGCAGCAACCGATTTAACCAATGGCGTGTTTCAAAAGAACTCATTGATACACGTCGACCAACGCAAGTTTCACGCCCGGTCGAGCTGAGCACTGGCGAAAGGTCTGTGATTTTTGATTTGCAGCACACCGCGATCGTCGTGATTGATATGCAGAACGATTTTTGTCATCCCAATGGCTGGCTTGGCCACATCGGGGTTGATATCACGCCTGCACGCGCGCCCATCGCGCCGCTACAACATTTGCTACCGGTACTGCGTCAAGCTGAGGTGCCGGTGATCTGGCTTAACTGGGGTAATCGACCCGATAAGCTCAATCTCAGCCCTGCGCTATTGCATGTTTATAACCCCTATGGCGATGGCGTTGGCTTAGGTGATCCTCTCCCCCTTTCCGGTGCGCCTGTGCTGGAAGCCGGCAGTTGGGCGGCTGAAATTGTTGAAGAGTTAACGCCGGACTCACGCGATATCCGCATCAACAAATATCGTATGTCCGGCTTTCATGACAGCGAACTCGACAGCATTCTGCGTAACCTTGGCATGACAACACTGCTGTTTGCTGGCGTGAACCTCGATCAATGTGTGCTTTGCACCCTTCAAGACGCTAACTTCCGGGGTTATGACTGCCTGCTTCTTGAGGATTGCAGCGCAACCACTTCACCCTCTTATTGCCGCGACGCCACGCTGTACAACGTGCAACAGTGCTTCGGTTTTGTCGTTCAGGCATCGCAATTACAACAGCAGTTGGAGTGTGATTGATGAGTTATTTATTGTCCGACGGCTGGATTATCACCATGAACCCACAGCGTGAAATCCTGGAACAAGCCAGTTTGGTGATTGAAGGCCAGCATATCCGTGCCATCGGAACACGCGAGACGCTCAGCCTGCAATATCCTGAGGCAGAGGTTATCGATTGCCGTCAACGCATTATTATTCCGGGTATGGTCAACACGCATACGCACCTGTTTCAGACGCTCATAAAAGGGTTGGGCGACGACATGGTGCTGAAAAAATGGTTTACCTGTATGACCGGACCGAGTGCTGTCGCGTTAACGGAAGAGGATGTTTATGCCGCAGCCCTGCACGGCTGCATGGAGTCTCTGCGCTCAGGCGTCACTTCTCTGGTCGATTTTATGTATGCTCATCCCCGGCCGGGTTTGACCGCAAAAGTCATTGAAGCTTTTGAGGTCAGTGGTATTCGCGGTCATGTATGCCGTGGATTCCTGACCACTGGCGCTGAACATGGCATCCCTGAAGCACTTATCGAAACGCCGGAAGCCGCGCTGGCAGACGCACGTCAGGTTATTCATCGATATCATAAAGCCGACGGCCGCGTCAAAGTGGGCCTGGCACCCAGTATGATTTGGGCTCTGGATGAGAAAGTGCTGCGCGGTACCCGTGAGCTAGCCAATGAAACTGGCGTACTCATCACTACGCATGTGGCGGAAACTGATTTTGAAATTGAACAAGCCAAACTGCGTTTTCAGGGAACAGACACCGAATTCCTGAGTGATATCGGTTTCCTTGGTTCTGATGTATTGGCCGTGCACTGTGTGCAGTGCAGTTCTCGTGATATCCGCGCGCTAAAACATCACGACACACGCGTCTCGCACAATCCATGCAGTAACTTATATCTCGCGTCCGGCGTGCCTCCCATACCTGAAATGCTGGCGGCTGGATTGACGGTGGGACTCGGCTCCGACGGCCCTGCCAGTAGCAATAATCACAGCCTTTTTCAGGCGATGAAAGTTGCCGCACTCCTGCAAAAAGGGGTACACCGCGATCCCACCATTATGACCGCGGAGAAGGTGCTGGAGATGGCCACCATTGATGGTGCCCGAGCCATTGGTCTTGATCATCTGGTCGGTTCATTAGAAGTCGGTAAGCGCGCGGATGTGGTTATTGTTGATACTTCGCATCCGGCGATGACACCCATCCACCACCCAGTCTCATCGCTGGTATATTCCGCATTAGGTCATGAAGTCAGTGATGTATTTGTTGACGGTGCGCATTTGCTGCGAAATGGCGAATTTACTCAGATCAACCAGCAAGCCGTAATGGCGCGTTCACAACGTGCGGCACAATCACTGGCCGCACGAACCGGCAATGACACGCCACGAGGCTGGCGTTCAATGGCATTTTAATCGGTGTTTCTTTTGGCTTTGAATGACCCAATAAACACCCCCTTCAATCAGCAGGTGAGATTGAATTGCGTTAAATCAAGCGCCACCGAAGGTGGGCAGCCAGCCCACCCAGCTCAGTAACCAGGCGACGATATTCAGCACACCGAAAATCATCACAAGCACAATCGGAAGCGTGGAACGCGGCATCCCGGCAAAACGCTGTTGTGCTTTCCATGCCAGCATTGCCGGGATAAACACGGCCCAAAGCGTAGCAAACAGTCCTGCGAAGCCAATCGCGGCGACAAAGCCATGTGGCCAGAGTAATGACGCCATCAAGGGTGGCAGAAAGGTCAGGCAGGCGGTTTTCAGCCGTGCAGCTGGAGAATTGCCCCAGCCTAAACGATCGGCGATGAAGTCAAACAGACCGGCTGTAACGCCGAGAAAGGACGCAATCACAGCGAAATGCGAAAAGATCGACATCATCAATGCCAGTGCGCTGACGTGCAGATGATTGCTCAGCGCCGCCATAAGCGCGGCGATATCGCCACCCTGCTGCACGATTGCAGGAAATGCCGCGCGCGGCAAATTGCCCATGGTGCTGGTAACCCAGAATAGATAGAGTGCCAGCGACATTAGGGTGCCGAGCACCAGCGCTTGAGTGATATGCCGTTTGTTACCATCGTAATAACTCACCAGCCCGGTGATATTGCCGTGATAACCAAAAGACGCCAGACAAAACGGTAATACGCCGAGAGCATAAGGCCAATAGCTTTCCCCAACTGGCGCCGCGCTGATCAACGAAGGCAAACTGACCTGCGTGAGCAAACCACCAAAGAGCAGGATCAATAGCAGGATTTTCGCCAGTACGCAGAAGGTCATTAAACGACTCACGCCAGTGGTACCGAGCCACACCACGGCGGCAACGCAGAGCGTTAGCGTGATTTTCGCACCGGCGGTGGAGAGCGGCAACCCCGCCAGGTTGAGCGAGTGCTGATACACCGGACCGCTGGCGGAAATGTAGGCATAGGTCAGGATGCCCAGCACAAACAGAATACTGAGACCGTTAAGCGTTGCCCAACCGCGACCCAGCAGGTCTTTAGTTAAGGTGTCATATCCCGAACCCTGTGGGTAATGCAGGCTGGTGCGCATAAACAGCAAACCGGATAGCAACATCGCGCCCCACGTCACCAATAACAGCAGCAGCGCCCAACCAAACCATGCACCGGCCATCACAATTGGCAAGGTGAACATACCCGCACCCACCACCGTGCCGCAGATAATCATCGCGCCCCACCAAACAGAGGGTTGGCGACGGCTCAAGGTTAAATCCGTCATTATGTAAAATCCCTGCAAACATCAAAGGCGGCGATATTACACGGAAAGCGGCGTGAGGGAGAGGCTACGGCAGCAGGTCGTGGTGCGGTGAGTGTCAGCTTAGGGTGACAGCGTCATTCGTCAGAGAGGTGTTCAGACTTGTTGTTGATGAATTCATCGAAACATTGGTAAGTGCTGGTATCAAATAACGAAATGGCCTCTACTTCATTCATTGGTATCACATGTCGGAAATGTTGCAGGTTCAATCCCTTTGAGTCCGCCGTAATCCCCTTCTTCAGATAGAGTTCGTAATAACGATGTTGTTCGTGATAATACAACGTGTCCTTATCCCGGTAGCCACTGATACAAGGGATGATAGACAGGTGCTGGGTGAGACTGTGCTCTATACGAGGTGCGGCGACATAACCAATGTAGACCTTGCGTGATTTAAGCGTAACGAAAATCAACATGTCCTCATCAATAGCCTGAACCAGCAGGGATTCAATCGCATCCAGGGCTGCCATTTCACGATAGGCGGCCTGACGGACGCGTTCGTCACGCAATGATTTTTGTGCGGCATCACCTGCCCTCCAGGCGATAAAACACCCTGCACACAAAGAGAGAATGAAAAACAGTGGATATGAGAGAGCCGTTTTGTTCGTTAACCACGAATAGAAGTCTTGGATGCCATAGGTGGACACAAACAGATGGGGGATTGAAATAATGAGACTAACAATGAGTAAAAACAGGTAGATGAACAGAACCAGGCAAAATCCCTGAATGACAAACTTGCAACCATGCATGGCAACATAAAAGTACGATGTCCAGCCATTAGTTCTGGCCTGGCGTATGCGTGATTGATAATGATTTTCTGTAAACCAAAAGCCACAGACCAATACCACCATAATCACCAACGGACCCATCGTTAATCCTTAACGTTTCGCGGCCAATTCCTTCATGCGAGCCTGCATGGAATCGCGGACCTGAGGATTACTCATATTTAACCAGGCATTACCGTTCGCATCAGTGATAATTTTACTGTCATTTGACTGCTCAATATCCTGCTGGTTGATTGATTGCATCAATCGCCCCGGCATGCTGAGAAAACGCTCCAGAAATTTTGGCATATGATCTCCTGACTTCACGAAGTTTAAACCGTCAACGGGCATCAACCGTTTCAACATGATGCCTCCTCAAAGTAAAAACTCAACCTTTCCTGAAATTTCGACATTTAAATGTGGGCAACATTCAATTCAAGTCTGAAAAAGTAGCCCTTTTAGAAGGCAAAACAAGCCATCTCGCTTTAAATGAACTGAATATTTATACAGCACTTAGCGGTGAATCTCCAACGATAAATCAAGCACACTTTCTGACGCTGGCTACTGACACGGGCGCATCTGGTGCACCCGTGTATCCATCATTGATAAAACGCAGGGCGTGGTGGCATGGTAATCGGCACAATCTCACCGTTGTTCTGCGCGGCAACACAAGCATCGGCAGCAACCGCCGCAGCATAGCCATCCCAGGCCGATGGGCCCGTCATGTTGTCAGACAACACATTATTAATGAAATCCTGCAATTCCACATCATAGGCATCGATAAAGCGCTTTTTCCAGTCGGTCAGAATTCCCGTGGAGAGTTTAGCCGCGCTTCGCGTCTGAACGGACATCGGCTCAGGTAAGCTCGCAATCCCGGTCTCACCCACCACTTCACACTGGATATCATAGCCATAGGCACAGTTGACGAAAATTTCGACGTCAATACGCACACCTTTCGCCGTTTCCAGCAGCACTATCTGTGGGTCTTTCAGATGCGATGAGGCTTTACGGGTTTTACGCGGATAAATCACCTGAGCACTGACGTAATCGTCTTTCAGCAACCAGCGCAGAACATCCAGTTCATGGATCAGCGTATCGGTAATCGCCATGTCCGTGGTGTAGGCATCGCCGACTTCCGGGTTACGGTGTGCGCAGTGCAGCATCAAGGGTTCGCCAATGTCTCCGCTATCAATAACGCTTTTCAATGCACGATAGCCGCTATCGTACGGGCGCATGAAGCCAACCTGCACGCGCTTTTTACCACTCGCGATCTCCGCCTCCACAATGTTCATACAACCCTGCGCCGTCACCGCCAGCGGCTTTTCACAAAATACCGCTTTCCCGGCTTTAATCGCTGCCAGCACAAATTCTTCATGTGTCGGGCCCCATGATGTCACCAGAACCGCCTGTACATCGGGAGCATTAATCAGGTCATGTGCATTGTCATAGATCTCGGCTTTGAGCGCGAAATCGGTCAGGATCTGCTCGCAGTTAGCACGGTTGATGTCATTCAGTGCAACCACGCGAGCGTGTTGCAGCACCTGACTGCAACGACGAATGTGTTCGCGCCCGATTGCGCCAGTGCCAATTACACCAATATTCAGCGTCATGGTTTGTTCCTTCGTTCTTCTGTACGAGTAAAATTAATGGTTCAGATAGTCAATGCTGGTACGAATCTCACGCGCGATATCCGCTTCGCTCCACGCTTCCATCACTGACGAGAAGGGTTCAAACGCGTAAGTACCGGTGTAACCTCTCTCCTCCAGGCGCTGGACTTGTCGTTTCGATTGCAACATGTCATCAGCGCTGAGCATGATGCGTTCTTCATCAGTCAATTCTGCAACTGGACGTGTGTCCGTTACGCCAGACAGGTGCACCAACCCAATGTGGTTAACGTCAACGCCTTCGGCGAAGTCCTGCTCTGCCCCTTCATACAAATGATGATGGAAGGTATCGAGCACGATCTTAAATGGCACACCCGCCTGTTTAATCAGCTGTTGTGCCAGCGCCGCAGAACGCAGCGAGCTCTGCGGAAAGCCCAACGGCTCCACCAGCCCTTCAATGCCGTATTCGGCGAACAGCGGCGCGAGCGTTTTTAAAGCGGCAACCGTTTGTTCACTTGAGACCACCGTTCCGTCATTGAGTGGGCACAGCACCAGCGCTTTCGCCCCGGTTTCACGTGCGTCTTTTAATAAACCCCGTGTTTTTTCCAATATCTCAGCGGATAACTGGTTAAAGGGATACACCGCATTGATTGTTTCGATGGTCAGCGCATGTTGATTTGCCAATTCACGAATTTTCTCGCCCCCTAAACCATCCGTCACACTTCCGCCCTTCATATCATTACGAATCTCGACCTTATTTATCCCTAAATCTTTCACCAAGGTGAAAAACTGATTAACAGTTAAGTTCGGCGCAATTTTTCGATTAATACAAAAACGGTCACAGCTTATTTTCTGGCTCATGTTATTTCCTGAAATGATTATCAGCGCATTGTGTTTTGGTTATTCTGTTTTGCTGCAGTGTTTTGCGTGTTTTGATAGTAATTTATCTTCTGGATTTATACTGCGTCATCGTTGAGTGATTTACATCAAGCTCGCGAATCCATCCTAAGGCTTGCCGTCATACAGCGCGAAGAAGTAATGCTCGACCTGTTCCAGACTACGCCCTCGCGTTTCCGGAATGGTGCGCAGCACAAACATCGAGCCACCAATACCGATGATCGCGAAGGTGAGGAATGCGCCTGCAAGACCAAAAGCAGCCAGCAATATCGGAAATGCCATTGAAATAGCAAAGTTGGCCATCCACAGTGCGAACACCGCGCCGCCCATGCAGATCCCACGCATGCGCGCCGGGAAGATCTCCGAAAGCAGCAGCCAGGTCACCGGGGAAAGTGCGCCTTGCTGGAAACACAGGAACATCAGCATGCCAGTCAATACCAGATAGGCACGCAGCAGATTGACCTCTCCGCCTGCCAGATATTCCGGCATGAAGAAGCACACGGCGGCAATAAAGAACAGGCATGCCGTACAGCCCATCTGTCCCACCAGCACCAGCGGTCGACGACCGATTTTGCCTATCATCCAAATCCCGACCAGGGTCATCAACACGGAAATGACGCCGTTGGCAATGGTGGCAAACAGCGCGGCATCATTGCTCAGCCCCGTTGCTGTCAGCATGGTCGGGGCGTAGTACATAATGGTGTTCACGCCGGTCAACTGCTGGATGGCAGCGATACCAATACCCAACAGAAACACCTTACGTAGCCAGGGTGTGCGCAGATCGCGCAATCGACCTTTGCCTTTCTGACGATTTTCTTCAATGGTCTCTTCAATCTCTTCCAACTCCCACTCAACATCCTCTGCTGCGCGGGTCTTCTCCAATACTCGCCTGGCTTCGCGGGCATTGCCGCGCATGACAAGCCAGCGCGGACTTTCTGGCATAAAAATCATGCCCAGCCACAACAGCACGGCGGGAACAGTCGAGAGTGCCAGCATCCAGCGCCAGGTATGTTCACCCCCCCAGATTTCATTGAAGGTTGCATTCGAGACATACGCCAGCAGTTGACCCGATACAATCATCAACTCCTGTAAGGTCACCAGTTGGCCGCGTTTATTGGCTGGCGCGATTTCAGCGATATACACCGGCACAGTCGCCGCAGCACCGCCCACGGCAATGCCGAGGAAAAGTCGTGACATAATCATCGACACAACATCCGGCGCAAAGGCTGAACCGACTGCGCCAAGGGCAAAAATAAACGCCAGAGTGATGATGATTTTGCGCCGGCCCATGGCATCGGCGAAATGTCCGGCCAGTAAAGCGCCGAATGCGGCTCCAAACAGTAACGAGCTGGTCACCAGGCCCGTGGTGAAGGGCGTTAATTGCAGGTCACTGCGCATAAATAACAGCGCACCCGATACCACCCCAGTATCGTAGCCAAATAATAATCCGCCGAGCGTTGCCACCAGCGCAATAATCTTCACAAAAGGCTCAGTTCGCGTCACGCTATTCGGGCCTGACGCGGTATTGGTCGAGATATACAGTTCTTTTTCCATAACCTCTCCTGGTAAAAACGCATTTGGAAATACAGCAGAACAAAACAGAAAATGACGCTATCGGTATTTTTATTTCATGTTAATTTTTATTTGAAATTCATTTTCCGAAATGTGATATCAAGCATTCTGGCTGATTTATTTTGATGGTTAAACATCAAAAGGGAGCGTTAATTTAAAGAGTGAGAGGCGAAGATGGGTTCGAATAACCCTAAATTGAGGTGGGCGATATTGATTAATAGCGGCGTATATGTATTTAAACATTCGAGAGAGGAAATAAGAAAAACCTTACGCCAATGGGTATTGGCGTAAGGTAAACGCGATCAGAATTGCCAGCGAACCCCGCCGTTATAGCGCCAGCCTTTCGTACCGTTACCGTCAATTTCCTGACGATAGTCGGCCTCGGCATACAATGAGAGATTCCCTTTTAGCGCGGCCGTACCACCGATGCCCACATCCCACATCTGTCCGAACTTCCCGCTGTCGAAACTGACACTGTCCGCGCCGCCGTTAATGCTCGCTCGCGTAGTGGCCGCCCCTCCCCAACCACGCGTATAGCTGGTGTGCAGATAAGGCGTATATTGCTGGCCGGTTGTATCTTGCCAGGTGCGATCCAAACGCGCGCCCACGCGGCCAATGGTTTGATCGTAATTGCCCCAACTGACGCGTGTGTTATCTCGATCCACCAGAGCATCCATGTTAAGTTGCAAGTACATTAACTGCGCCTGCGGTTCGAGACGTACGCCATTGCCCAACTGCCACGGATAGCCGGTTTCCAGTGAGGCGCCCCAACCATTGCCTTTCAGTTTGCCCACCTCTTTTTGCCGCGCAATATCGGTATCGCCACGATGCCAGTCGAATGACAGTGCCCCATCAACATAGAAGCCACTGTCACGCAGCCAGGTGCCGTACAGCGACAAGGTATCGCTATCGAAAGTGGTCGAGCTGTAACCGTCCGCTGCATCAGGACGAATACGGGCATTACCGCGCGTATAGGCCACCCCGGCTCGCAAACTGTCGCTGGCGCCTTGAAGATGAATCAGATTGCCGCCCAGTTGCACTGCGCTGTAATCAAGATCGAAATCGTAGCCGTTTTGACTCAGGCTGCGATCCGTCTTGTAGGTGAGATTGGAGCCCAGATAACGGATAAACATCTCACCACCGTTGCCCGCGCTGCTGCCCGAATCCTGACGTAGCTCTCCCAGTCGCTTATGAAGATCGTCCATCACCGCCATGTTGTAGTAGGCCAGCCCGACCGGCGCAGAAATATAAGATGGCATCTGAGGCGTAAGTTGTGGGCGCACCGCATTACCTGCTGCATCGCTGACAAAGTTACTCGCGAGACGAAAATCCTGACCGGTTCCGTTAGAACCGCTGTAAAGACCATATTGATAAGGACCCGCGGCGACATAGCCCTTTGCCAGCGCGAAGCTGTTAGCACTGGCATTGCCGTTTACCTGCGCCAGTGCAATGCCCTGTTCAGGCGTCATCACCGCCAGACGGTTCCCCGTCGGGTTAACATTCAGCAGAGTGGTGCCGCTGGTATTGCCATTCACACGCACACTGTCACTAACGCCTGTATTAATTTGCGTATTGAGCTTCACGCGTCCGCCAGCTGAATTGAGATCGCCATCGATGGTTAGCGTGTTGCCGGGAACACCATTGCCATTAGTCAGATCCAGCGTACCGGCATTATTCACTACCAGCGAACCGTCGGTGGCGCCACTCAGCAGTGGATTGACGCCGTTGCCCGCATACAACGTTGAACCTTCACCGATATTAATGGTGCTGTGCGCCAGTTTCAGGTTATCGGTCAACGTCCATTGGGTGTTATTGAAGTTAATAGTGCTCCAGCCACCGCCAAGGTTGGTGCCTTTGCTCAGGTCATCGGCGCTAAATGACCCGCCGCGCGCATTAATGTCATTAAAATAGAGCGTGCTGCCTGCGCCATTCTGCGTGGTGATGTGCCGGGTATTGGCCAGATCAACCTTCTCCACCAGCGCCTGGTTAGTGCCGCTCCCCATTGTCACGCTGCCATTAAGCGTGCCGCCGGACACCTGCACGATGTCGTTACCGGCCCCCGTATTCACATCCCCCACCACGCTGCCTGACATCAGTGCAATGCGGTCGTTGGTCGCGCCGCCCGCCACCACCTCAATATCCGGGAAGGTGGCGCTGATTTGCCCCTGGTTGATAAACAGTGTTTGCCCTCCGCGCAGATCAATCACCGGTGAGACTTTACTGTTTGAGACGATACTGCCCCGGTTAATCACCTCACTGGCGGTGTCAGTGACAATCGCCGATCCGCTACTAAAGTCATACACACCGATAAAGCCTTCGTTGATCACTCTGCCGGTCGTATTAGCGCGTACGCCGGTAGTATTGGCACCCGAAAGGAAAATGGTGTAATTGGGACCGAGGGTCAAATCGTTGTGGGTGACAGAACCATCTTCATTAGCAAACAGATAGCCGATGCCGGGCGCGTTGGTCAGGCTGTTGCTGCTGACGTTGATATAAACATGGTCGTCATAGCCGAACGACGTTGCCGAGCGAATGCCATTACCGCCATTGACGTCCAGTCGCACATAATTCAGTGCAATATTGCTGGTTTCAGCGCGGTTATTAATAAGATTGCGGGCACCACTCAATTCCACATGATCGGCGATAAATCCTGCGGCACCGTTATCAATCAACACCGTGTCTGCGTCACCGCTGGACCAGATATTGCTGCTATAACTGTTGTACTGTTCGCCTTGCCCATCACCAATAATGTCAAGCGAACCGCCATTGCCAACACGAATGGCAGCGGTCCCTTCGGAATAGATCTGTCCACTGTTTTGCCAATAAGTTGACGCTCCTGATGAGGCATCCAAAGCCACACCTTTATAAGCGGAAATCGAACCACTGTTGACCAGAAGGCCGCCATCCGTCAGTGCAACCGCGCGGCTGTTGTTGCCATTGACGGTGACGGTACCCTGGTTATTGATATAGCCGCCGTCACCTGCACTCAGTAACGAGATGTTCTCCGCATCCGTCGTCAGATTGGAGCTGTTGCTGATGCTGCTAAAGCCTTCAAGCGCCTGATAACCGATTTGATTGGCAGCATGGAATGCAATTTGACTGCCTTCACCAATCACTACCGTACCGCCATTGCCCGCCTGCGCGCCTACCGCGTGTTCACCGTGCAGATTGATGGTGCCATTTTGGTAGAAATAAGCTGCGTCCCCAAAAGCCACGCCGCCCACGGAAGGCTGTGTCGCGCTGGCATTGCCGGCGGAGACATTGATCGTGCCGTTGTTGGTCGCACGAGCGCCAACCGAATAGGTATAACCCTCGGTGTAAAGCCCGCTACTGCCATTCGTGATCGACACAGTGCCATTGTTGGTGGCATTCCCGCCGAGCGAGCCAATCCCCACCGTGTTGCTGCCTTCCAGCGCGATATCACCGTTATTGATCAGCTGCCCAGAGCTACTGGCAATAAAACCAATCTGCCGATCCTGCGAGCCATAGATATTGGCATTGTTAGTCAGCAGCGTGTTGGTGTAAGGCAGCGTTGTGGAGTTGGTAATATTGCCATTGAGGTCGGTACGATTGCCTTGTACCTGTGCCACGATGCTATGTATGCCATTCATATTGACGGTGGTAGCAGCGTCAATTGTGCCCTGCGCAGCACCCTCAATACGCAACCCGATGCCATTTTCGCCGAGATTAAAGATGGCATTGCCAGTGGTGACCGTGGTGTTATCACCACTGCCCAGGACGGCGGTGGAAAGGTTGCCGTTTGAAATTAACGTCATGCCACTGCCATCAAAGCTCGCGCCATCCTGCACACGAAAGATGGATGCGTTATCTCCCGTTACGCCGTAGTGGCCATTCTCGGGCAGTAAAATTTTTGCGTTCGGCCCCATAGCGAGAAAGGTGATTTGATCGGCACCGCTATTACCCGTGGGTAGAGCCGCCTGCGACACATTCACCGTGGCATTGCCTTCCGCGCGTATCCCAATCGCGCCAACTCCGTTTAAGGTGATCGGTCCGCTGATCTCCGCCGAAGCGACGCCATCGATACCGTTCACCCATACTGCGGTGTTACGTGTTCCTTCCGTGACATTTGCATTGCCAGCAATATTGATTGGGCCACTCGACCAGGCGTGCGAAAGAGCACCGTCATTCGCCGTCACCAACAGGCCGGTACCGTTATCGCCATTCAGGTTAATCACTCCGGCATTGCCCACCTGACCGCCGCTGCCAGAGTCCATCACCGCCAGTCCAGTGCCGCGACCATTGACATCAATGACGCCATTATTCAGGGTGACGGCATCCGCGCCGCCAGACACGCTCATCGCCGCGCCGCTTTGTACGCCCGAACCCATGATGATGTGGCCGTTGTTGACTACGCTGTTGCGACCCAACTGAAGGATACCGGTGGCGCTATCCAGCATAATGTCAGACGTTGCATCACCGGGATGATTTTGCGGCGTACGACCAAGATAGATTGTGCCGTTGTTAGTAAAGGTGCTCGCATCGCCGCTCAGCGTCACCGCTGTTGCACTGCCGTTGTCGCCGACCAGATTGATGGTGCCGTTATTCACCCCTTCGCTGTTATCCAGCACAACGGCTGATCCCGCGCTGTTGATAATGCCGTTGTTGATAAAGTGACTATCACTGGCATTTACCGCTAATCCGTTAATGCCGAGCGTGCTGTTATCAATGCCACTCCCATCGGCGTTATTAAAGAAACCGCTATTAATCACACCGTTGTTGATGCCGCTGCTGCCATTGGTTAATACCAGAGCATCATTATCGGTGATTCCGCTGCCGGTACTGGCGAGCTTGCCGTTTATGGTTGCGGTAGCGCCATTGTCCGCACGCATGGCCCCGCCATTGGCATTCGCCACCTCAAGGGTTTTTCCTGCCTCAATAGTGGCACGCGCATTCGCACCGTCAGCACTGAGCACCACGCGTTCGCCTATTGGCAGAAAGGCTTCATCGTCATCCGGAGTATTCACTCCCCACACCACCTGCCCGCTGCTGAGCGTCACTGCTTTATTAAATTCGTTGTTGTAGTCAGCGGAACTGATTTGGCCATTCTGCAATTGCTCAATCAGCCAGTCGTTGTAGTTTTGCAGATCGGTCAACGACGTCACGTTAAAGTCGGTGGTATCGCCATAGAGGCTGGTCACACTGAATGCGCCGTTATACGCCACCAGATTGTCCACATTCAGACCCCACCGCGACACGGCAGGAATCTGCGTCGCGGTGAATGTGACACGGTTATCCGAATCCCAGTTCATGTTGCCTTTGTTGCTGGCAGTGAATAAGCGGCTCTGCTTTGCCGCCATCTCCCAACCATTTGCCACCGTGCTGGCTCCCTCAGTGCCTGGTTGCACGTTGATAGTGCCATTACTCACTGAGGTAACACGCGCATCAATGTACTGCTGATTCTTCACCTCTTCGAAATCGGTGACCAGGGTGCTGCTATCGACCGGGGCGAGATTGCTTAACGCGGCAGTGTTGTAAGTCTGAAAATTGCTGTAAGAGCGGTGATCCTCATTAGGCACGGAGATCGTGAAATCCTGCGCCCCCAGACTCAACCTCTCTTTACCTAATAAGTTGTTATCTGTCACCAATCGGCCTTGATCCTGTAACTCGCCAATGGAGACCTGCAATTCGCCACTTTTACCCGGCGTAAATTGCGGCAACCCCGTTAGCGATTGTGTGCTGCCGTTGCACACGCAAAACACCCCCACTTTGTTGTCATTTTTCGCAGGGTCAAAGGGTTGAATCACGGCGGCATTGGTTTGCATCGCAGGAATCATAATGCCTTGTGCAGCCAGCAAACTGATAACCAGCGGTTTTAATTTAAATAACACCCTTTCCTCCAGAGAGAAAATAATATTTTCCGCGCGGCAAAAACTAATACCGCGCATGACGATTGGTTTAATAAACGTGAGAACAAGAATGGAGAGTGCATTATGTCGAGTTATCTCACCATTTCGTAAAGAAAACGTCTAGCTGGAGTTAAGGTGAACAGGAAGGTTTAAGTCAAATTAAGAATTAACCCTTGAAAATCAGCAGGTAACGCGGGGTAACTTAATGCATTCATCTTCATTTATATCAATGCATTAGTCTAAATTTAAAGTCCATTCATTACTGAGTTTATTGAGGTTTATATATTCTTATTATGGATATTCGCAGATAACAGAAAAAACGATTTCCCAGTGAAACAGATCCATTCTATTTTGAATATTAATGTTATGAAGATTAATAAGCGCAGCGCTGTAGCGGGTCGGAAATAATTGACTCAAAATTGATATGCTGTCGATTCTCGAAGGCAGGAATCAAAGCGAGGATGTAAATTCGCGCCATCGTAAATTTGTGATCGTTCGCGCAACAAACCAACAAACATCCTTGTATGGTAGTCTAAAATTATAAACCTGCAGGATTTTGACTATGGCATCTTCCACTTTTACTCAGACCCAAACGGCACAGGGAAATCACACCTCACTCATTCGTCGTGTCGCTAGCGCATCGGCGATTGGTACCGCGGCGGAATATTATGATTTCTTTGCCTATGGCACGGCTGCAGTGCTGTTTTTTGGCCACCTGTTCTTCCCCAGCCACGACCCTTTGATCAGCACCCTCGCCGCATTTGCGACTTATGCGGTAGGCTTCCTCGCCCGGCCGATTGGCGGCATTGTTTTTGGCCATATTGGTGACAAAGTGGGACGTAAAAAAGCGCTGGTGGCCACCATCCTGATCGTGGGTCTCGGTACTTTTTGTATTGGCTTGCTGCCAACCTATGAAAAGATCGGCATCTGGGCACCGGTGTTGTTGATCGCCATACGTCTGTTGCAAGGTTTTGGCGTGGGCGGCGAACAAGCTGGCGCGGTCCTGATGACCGCAGAATATTCGCAAGCGTCACGTCGTGGTTTCTTTGCCAGCTGGGTACAAATCGGTGCGCCGGTTGGGTTCCTGCTGCCGCTGGCACTGTTCGCGATTCTTAATGCCTCCCTGAGCGCGGAACAAATGATGGATTGGGGCTGGCGCGTACCCTTCTTACTGAGTGCAGTGCTGGTCATCGTGGGTTTGTTTATTCGTTTACGCATCGATGAATCGCCAGTGTTCGCCGCCATTCGCGCAACCAAGGCCGCCGAATCGCGTCCGTTAAAAGAAGTGATTCGCGGTAATCCGAAATTAGTCATCAATGGTGTGGCGGCTAAATTAATTGAAGCTTGCGCCTTTGCCCTCTTCACGGTGATTATCCTGGCGTGGGGCAAAGCCAACAATCTCGACGCCGGCATACTGATGAACAGCATGATTGTAGCGGTGATTCTCGAGGTGTTTGCCATTCCGCTAATGGGGGCGTTATCCGATAAGATCGGTCGCAAACCGGTATACATGATGGGTGCACTGCTGATTTTGATTTCCATCGTGCCGTTCTTTTATGCCCTGTCCCAAAACAGCTACTGGCTAACGCAAATTGCGATGATTGTCGCGCTGACGCTGGGCCACAGTATGTGCTACGCCCCACAGGCTTCCTGGTTCCCGGAACAGTTCCCGACGCATATTCGCTGCAGCGGCATTGCAGTGATTTGGCAGGTGGGATCGTTAATTGGCAGTGGCGTGCTTGGCTTAGTCGCGGTGAAAATCCTGCAGGCCACCGATGGGCACTGGTATGGCCTGGCGCTGTATGTTGCGGTACTGGGGGTGATTTCCGTTGTAGGCCTGCTGCGATTGCCTGAAACGGCTCCAGGCCGACGTGATGGCGAATATCATACCTGGGAACAACATTAATTAACGATGGGCGCACTAAGGTGCGCCCATATGCTTTATTCAGATATGCAATGCCATTTAAAGCATTTGCCAGATCCCCTTCTTGCAATAGCATGACTTTTCTCTTCTTTATCCTCACAGCTGAATGGCTAGCCCATGCGCAAACTGTACCAACGTTGCCTCTCGTTAAATGATTTCGAGAAATATGCCCAAAAGCGTCTGCCCCATCCGCTGTTCGCTTATGTGTCCGGTGGTGTTGAGGACAACATTGCGCTCCATCACACTCAGCAATCCTATGCTCATTACGGCCTGATACCGGAAAACATGGTCGATGTGTCGCAACGTAATACTGAGGTAGATCTGTTTGGGCATCACTATGCGGCGCCTGTGGGTATTGCGCCGATGGGCATCTCTGCCATCACCGGTTTTCAGGGCGATATTGCTTTAGCGCGGGCAGCGGCGAGCAAGAACGTGCCCTTTATTATGAGCGGTTCCTCGTTGATTCCACTGGAGGACGTGGCTGCGGCTAATCCGGCAATGTGGTTCCAGGCCTATTTGCCAAAGACGCTGGAAGAGATTGATGCGTTGGTGGATCGCGTCAAGCGTGCGCGCATATCCGTACTGGTCGTGACGGTGGATACGCCGGTCAAAGCTAACCGGGAAAACAACGTGCGCGCCGGATTTTCCACGCCATTCCGCCCCAGTCTGGCCCTGGCGTGGCAAGGCGTCACTCATCCCCGCTGGCTTTACGGCACGCTGTTGAAAACCTTACTGACCTCGGGCATACCTTATTTCGAGAACAACAACGCAGTGCGTGGCGCACCGCTGTTTTCCAAAAATGCCGTGCGTGACTTCAGTGGGCGCAGCCATCTCACCTGGCAGCATATCGAACATATTCGTCAGCGCTGGACGGGCGCGATGGTGATTAAAGGCATTCTCAGTCGTAACGATGCATTACGTTGTAAATCCATCGGCATCGACGGCATTGTGGTCTCGAATCACGGTGGGCGTCAGTTGGATACGGTGATCCCGCCGATTTATGTTTTGCCCGAGATTGTCGCCGCAGCGGGAAATATGACGGTGATGATGGACAGCGGCATCCGGCGTGGCACTGATGTGATTAAAGCGCTGGCACTGGGGGCAAAGGCCTGCTTTGTTGGCAGGCCTTTTAACTATGCAAGTGCAGTAGGCGGAACATCGGGCGTTGAGTGGGCCATTGACCTTATCACTAATGAAGTCAGTCGCGATCTGGGCATGCTGGGTGCACCCTCGCTCACTGACCTCAGTGAAAAGCATTTACGCCTGATAAAGTGACAGCGTCACGCAATGCAGCTCGTCTACGAGATGTGGTCCCCGCTTTGGTTCCATGGGGCTCGCCTGTCACATCTAACGTTCTGCGGCTAAGGTTTGCGCGGCAGTGAAACGCACAACAATCCAAACACAATCAATATAACACCGGCAAAACTGCTCCAGCGGAAGGCTTCACCGAACATTGGCAACGAAATAGCTGCCAGCCACACCAGCACATAACTCAGGCTCAGCAACGGATAGAGGCGGTTAAGCTGCATATGACGCAGCGCCAGCATCCAGCACAGCATCGATAATGCGTACGCACCAAGTCCCAGACTGAGCAGGAGCAGCGGCTGCAGATGCTGCCAGAATTGCGGGCTAAGGATTGCAGTCAATGGCGGGAAATGTAGCATCGCGGCACGCAGGACCAATTGCGCCAGCGACACCAGCAGCACGCTACACAGCGCGAGGATCACCCCTTTCATAGGTGGCACCCCATCAGCGCGACCCCGGCAACAATCGCCAGCGTACCGAACCATTGTTGTAAGGTGTATGTCTCACGCCAGATCAACTTAGCTGCGATGGCCACCAACACGAAGTTGAGACTCAGCATCGGATAGGCCACGCTGACCGGCACCACACGCAATACCAGTAGCCACAGCAACATCGCCACGCCGAGCAAAAAGAGGCTCAGCGCAATCCACAAGATGAGCTGCTTCTTGCCGTGGCGCATCCCCAGATACGCCGCCTGCTTTTGACAAAGCTGGGCGGCGCAGCTCAACAAACTGACCAGAAGAATAAGCAACAGGTTCATGGTGTCGCGTTATAACCGTAATAGACCAGTCGACCTTGACGATAAACGTCATCCGGCGTTGGTATTGCAGGGTCAGGCCCGTTCTCGCCCGAGTTGAGCATCATCACTACGGACACTTTGCCATGGCGACGATGTTCACGCAGCCAGTCAGCAAATGCTGCGCCATCAACATAGCGCGTTTTCGCATCGGGATAGCTAAGACCGTATTGCAGTTCGCCTTTGGCATCATAGAAAGTGATATCACTGCGCTCAGTTTCCCACGCCACCGCAGCCGCGATGCCAGGATTGTCAGCCAGCAGATAACGGCTTTCTGCCAGTTGATGATGCACAGCCTGTACAAAACTCTGCGGCTGTTTGGAATCACGAACCTTCTGCGGTATCGCGAAGCCGATCAGTAGCGCCAGCGTTAACGGACAAAGCGCCGCCAGTTGCCAACGGCAGGCACCCGGTTTGAGACTGAACCACCCCATAATGCCCCAGCCGGCAAAGGCCAGTGCGCCACAGATTAACGGCAGTATTTCATCATGGGTATAAACGGGCTTGTGCGCCAATCCCCATGGCGCAACCACCACCAACAGGACTAAGGTGGTTATGGCGCCAAACAGCAGGTTTATCCAGCCATTAACTTTAAACACCCTCACTAACTGTGCAGAACCACTGTGGGCGTAATGCGCCATCAACAGTGCTAAAGGTGCAAAGCACGGCAGAATGTAGGTCGGCAGTTTGCCTTTAGCGATGCTAAAGAACAGCAGTGGCAAGATCACCCAACTTAACAGGTAAACGGCTCCCGCATGTTGACGACGCTGGCGCCATGCGCCCATCAGTGAGCCCGGCAGCAGCGCCAGCCATGGCAGGCATCCCGCCAGCAACACCGGCAGGTAATACCAGAAGGGGGCTTTGTGCTGTGCATCTTTCTCTGCAAAGCGCTGAATATGCTCAACCCAGAAGAAGTAATGCCAGAAATCCCCTTCCTGGCGATAAATGGCCAGCGCCCACGGCGCACTGAGCAGTGCGGCAACGATGATCGTCAAAGGTCCCCAGCGTAATAGCTCGCCGAAGCGTTTTTGCCAAATCGCCCAGGGCACTATCGCCAATACCGGCACCGCCAGCGCAAGGAAGCCCTTGGTCATGAAGCCCATCGCGCAGGCTGCGCCCAGCAGCACATAGCCGCAGAGACGCTGTTGCGTAGTAGAAGCTTGCGCCACCAGCCAATAGCAGCACATCGCGGCAACCATCCACAACAGCAGAATAGGATCCAGCACCGCGTAAGTGCCAATGCCATACACCAGAAGCGAAGTGAGAAAAATGATGCTGCCGGTCAGAGCGATTTTCCGGCTGGCAAACATCTGATGACCCAGCCAATAAATCAGCACTGCACTGAGCGTGGTGCAAAAAATCGAACCGGCGCGTACACCGAAGTTGGTATGGCCAAACAAGAGCTGGCCGATATTGTTGACCCAATAACCCGCTATGGGCTTTTCGAAATAACGCAAATCAAAGAAGTGCGGTACCAACCAATTGCCATTGACCAGCATTTCACGGCTGATTTCAGCGTAGCGGGTTTCATCCGGCTGCCATAAAGCGCGGAATTCGATCGGGATAAGATAATAAAGCGCGAAAAGCGCCAGCAGCAGCGCCGTTTTGGTGCCTGTACGCATCCGTGGTTCCTATAAAGTTTCCTGTTAACGTTTAGCGCTGGCAGCCCAGCCAGCCTTCGCGTCCGGGTATATGTCCACGTACCAGATTGCCCTGCGGGAGTGTGCTGAGATCGTCAGGTAACAACTCGCTCAGAGGACAGAAGTGAATGCCTTGTTGCTCCGCGCGGGTTAATAACTCGCCAAACGCCTTAGAACCGATAATGCCTTCAACTTCAGCATGAATGGTGTACACCGGCGATCCTTCGGCTGCGAGCATCTGCTCAAGAATGAAATCGTTATAGTCAGCGGCGCTAACCGACTGTCCGACTACTTCATCCCAGGTAGGCAATGTCACGGGGATTTGCACCGTGCCTAAGCTGCCATCACGCAGACGCGGCAAGAAGGGTCCAGTACCACGACAATCACTGTTGTAGCTGAAACCGAAGGTCTGCTTAGCGGCGACAACGCGGCCATCCGCCCGCCATCCGGCCACGGCAGAGCAAGTGACAGCGTCACCGATAATCGCTTCCAGTGCGGCTTTCCCACGCGAAATCTGTTCCAGCAACTTCTCTTCTGACCACACGCCTGCCCAGGTTTGCCAGGCAAAGTGATCCCAGGCGTGCAGACCGACTTCATGATGATCGGCTGTGGCGCTGATGATCTCCTCCAGACCGCGGCCAATCACACGTCCTGGCCAGGCCGTACCAGCCAACAAAATATCCCACCCGTAGAGTGAAGCTGCGCGCGAGCGCAGCATTTTCCATAAGAAGCGCGGTTTCATCAGGCGCCACAAGTGGCGCCCCATGTTATCCGGCCCAACGCTAAAGAAGAAACTGGCCTGCAACTGATGCAGGCTAAACTGCTCTAGCAGCGCCGGAACGCCGAGTTTGGTTCCACGCCAGGTATCAACATCTACGCGCAAACCAATTTTCTTCATGGCTTATCCTGCAACTCAACGGTGCGCAGGAAGAAATCCAGCGTGTTATCGATCGTGGTATCCATCTCAATGGTCGGCGTCCAGTCCAGCAAGCGACGCGCATTTTTGATTGACGGCTTACGATGCTCGACGTCCTGATAACCTTTACCGTAGTAGCTGCTGCTCTCTACTTCGCGGAAACCGGCGAACGGCGGGAATTGGTTGCGCAGCGGATGACGTTCGAAGCTTGCCAGCAGACGTTCCGCCAGCTCTTTGATGCTCGCCTCGTTTTCCGGGTTACCGACGTTGACGATCTGACCGTCGCAGTTGTTGTTCTTGTTCTCAATGATGCGGAACAAAGCTTCAATACCATCACGAATGTCAGTGAAGCAGCGCTTCTGTGCACCACCGTCGATTAACTTGATCGGCGAACCTTCCACCAGGTTGAGGATCAATTGGGTGATCGCACGGGAGCTACCAATACGCGCAGCGTTGAGGTTATCAAGACGCGGGCCCATCCAGTTGAAAGGACGGAACAGCGTGAAACGCAGCCCTTCTTTTTCGCCATAGGCCCAAATCACGCGGTCCAGCAGCTGTTTGGAAACCGAATAGATCCAGCGCTGTTTGTTGATCGGCCCCACCACCAGGTTGGAGTGATCTTCATCGAAGTGTTTATCGGTGCACATGCCGTACACTTCTGACGTGGAAGGGAAGATGATGCGCTTTTTGTATTTGACGCAATCGCGGATGATCTTGAGGTTCTCTTCAAAATCGAGTTCGAACACGCGCAGCGGGTTGCGGGTGTATTCAATTGGCGTAGCAATCGCCACCAGTGGCAACACCACGTCACATTTTTTGATGTGATATTCGATCCACTCTGAGTGAATGCTGATATCACCTTCAACAAAGTGGAAGCGCGGCTGATCGAGGAAACGGCTGATAGCATCAGAGCCGATATCCAGACCGTAAACTTCAAAGTTGTCATCCTGCAGCAAACGTTCGGTCAAGTGGTTACCGATAAATCCGTTTACACCCAGGATCAGTACACGCGTACGACGTTTAACGGCTGCAACTGGCTGAGAGTACAACAGTGCGCCCGGCACCATCCCCAGACTCTGCGCCAACTGGCTGCCGTTCATATAGACGCCATTTTCACTTTGTCCGGTCACCACTTCCAGTGCACCCTCCCCGCAAGCAATCAGGAAAGGCTCAACGGAAATCACTGTGCCTGGCTTCGCTTTTGGCGCATCAGCATGTACGCGCCCTTTCCACACGACAAACTTCACGGTTCCCGCGAAAGCAAATGCGCCCGGCCATGGATCGGTGACCGCACGGACCAGGTTGTTGATTGACTGTGCAGACTGCTCCCACTTAATGCGACCGTCTTCTGGTGTGCGACGTCCCACCACCGTCGCCTGGCTGTGATCCTGAGGAATTGCCGCAATTTCACCACGTTTCATCGCTGGCAGTGCCTGCTCCAGCAGTTGTGTAGCACAGGCTGTCAGTTTGCGATGCAGAGTTAAGGCGTTTTCTTGTTCATCAATGGCGACACGCTGATGTGCCACGATATCGCCTGCATCCGCGCGTTTTACCATGCGATGCAGGGTCACGCCGGTTTCAGTCTCGCCATTCACTAACGCCCAGTTAAGTGGCGCGCGCCCACGATATTTAGGCAGCAGTGAACCATGCAGGTTGAAAGCGCCCAGGCGCGCGCTGCTGAGGATGCTGTCATTGAGCAGATTGCGATAGTAGAAGGAGAAAATGTAATCCGGTGCCATGGATTTAATGCGGTCGACCCACAGCGGATGGTTAGCATCTTCCGGCGCATACACCGCGATACCCTGCTCTGCCGCCAAACGGGCGACAGAACCAAAGAAGTGGTTCTCATTAGCAGAATCAGCATGAGTGAAGATCGCGCTGATTTCGAAACCCGCATTTAACAGCGCAGTAATACCTGCACAGCCCATATCGTGATAGGCGAAGACGATAGTTTTCATTGCTCAATTTCCTGTACAGAGGAGACATCTTTCTGCGAGTTAATAACACGTTGAATGAAGTAGCGCGGACGAGCGCGGACGTCGTTGTAAATTCGGCCGATGTATTCGCCGAGTAGGCCCATACCGATAAATTGCGCGCCGACAAAAATAAACAGCACCGCAAACAGCATGAACACCCCGTCTCCGGCCCAGTCGGCACCGAGGAACAGACGCAATACGATCAGTACCAGTGAGAAGGCGAAACCGGCCAATGCAATCAGACTGCCAACAATACTCAGCAGGCGCAGTGGCGTGGTGGTCAGGCAAGTCACCAGGTCGTACATCAAATTGATCAGCTTCATAAAGCTGTATTTCGAATCACCAAATTCGCGCTCGGCGTGGGCGACAGGCAGCTCAATCGTGCGGCGCGCAAAGGTGTTGGCCAGGATAGGAATAAAAGTGCTGCGCTCGTGACAGTTGAGCATGGCATCGACAATGTGACGGCGATAAGCACGTAACATGCAGCCATAGTCACCCATCGCTTTACCGGTGACGCGTTGAATCAGCTGGTTGATGGTGCGGGAAGCGCGGCGACGAAACCAACTGTCCTGACGATTTTGACGCACAGTACCGACCACGTCATACCCCTGCTGAGCGGCTTGCACCAGATTGGGGATCTCTTCGGGTGGATTCTGCAAATCCGCATCCAGTGTGATAATCAGGTCGCCTGATACATGGCTAAAACCCGCCATGATTGCCGAGTGCTGTCCATAGTTGCGGTTCAGCAATACGCCGACCACATGGCTTCCGGGCATGTCAGCAGCATCGGCGATCATCTCACCTGAGCGGTCGCTACTGCCGTCATCCACCAGCAAAATCTCATAATCGAGATTCAGCACAGCACATGCCGCATCGGTGCGACGCACCAACTCTGGCAGGCTCTCCTCTTCGTTGTAAACCGGGATCACCACGGAGACTTTACGAATATCTTTTTCTTCGAGCATGTCAATCAAACTCCAGCGATATGACGTAATGCGCTGATCACGCGGCTAACGTCGTCATCGCTCATATCTGGAAACAGCGGTATTGAGCAAATGCGGTCGCTATTCCATTCCGTGTTTGGCAAGGAAAGTTGTGGGTAGCGTTCGCGATAATATTTGTGGGTATGTGCCGCGCGGAAATGCAAACCAGTGCCGATGTCTTGTGCTTTCAGCGTTTCCATCAACGCATCGCGGCTGAGTCCACACTGTGCTTCATCAACGCGAATGATGAACAAATGCCAGGCGTGTTGATGCGCCCAGGTGGGTTGAGACAATGGCAGGAATGGCGTATCAGCCAGTTCTTTTAAATAGCGTTGGGCAATCTCTGCACGGCGAGCATTGATGGCGGGCAGTTTGTTCAACTGAACCAGAGCAATCGCAGCGCTAATGTCCGGCAAGTTATATTTGAACCCAGGCATAATCACTTCAGCCTGCGGTTTACGGCCATGCGTGTGACGGTCATAAGCATCAACACCCAAGCCGTGGAATTTCAGGCTGCGCATGCGATCGGCCAACTCAGCGTCATCGGTAACAATTAAGCCACCTTCCGCGCAGGTCATGTTTTTAATGGCATGGAAAGAGAAAATAGCCGTGCCCTTATTACCGACATGCTGACCTTTGTAATAACAACCTGCAGAGTGTGCCGCATCTTCGAT
This sequence comes from Type-E symbiont of Plautia stali, assembly GCF_059731115.1. Classification (NCBI taxonomy): domain Bacteria; kingdom Pseudomonadati; phylum Pseudomonadota; class Gammaproteobacteria; order Enterobacterales; family Enterobacteriaceae; species Type-E symbiont of Plautia stali. The sequence continues at coordinate 412,470 of NZ_AP035907.1, read as the reverse complement.
CACTGCGATGCCATGGCGTTTACCAATGGCGCGAATGGCGTCAATGTCCGCAGGAGCACCGGCATAATGCACCGGAATGATGGCACGCGTCTGTGGCGTGATGGCCGCTTCAATTTGCTCAGGCGTGACCATCAGCGTATCGCGGTCAACATCAATCATCACTGGCGTTGCACCCAGCAGCGTAATGATGTTGATGGTGGATACCCACGTCAGTGAAGGTGTGATCACCTCATCACCCGGCTGGATGTCTAACGCGAGGAGGGTGACGTGCATGCCTGCCGTGGCGGAACTGACAGCAATCGCATGTTGATTGCCGGTTAACTGGCAAAAGGCTTGTTCCAACGCCGCATTTTTCGGGCCGGTGGTGATCCAACCTGATTCAAAAACCTCTTTTACTGCCGCTAACTCTTCCTCGCCCAAAGCGGGGCGCGAGAATGGAAGAAAAGTCATAAGTTTACCTTAACGTTTTACACCTAAAATTGCCTGCAACAGGACCAGTTGCAGTGTGCAGTGATTCAGATCCATAACAACTTTCAGTAACTTGCTGTTTAAACTTAGATTACACAGAAAAAATTAGATGGCACTAAGTGTTAATTTTTTAACCTACAGCAAAAAACTTAAGCACACCTGTCTTATTGCTTGTAGAACAAAATACGGATGAAAACTTAACTGAACATTAAATGGGTAACGCGCAAGGTGGCTTTTTTCTTAAATGTTGAGGATTGGTAGAAGATGTACGTTCAACCGTTATGTGCCGCTATTTAGTCGTCAACAAAGTTTCATCAAGATGACTAAACTCGTGAAACATTTCGTTTGCAGCTTTTCTGAACACCAAAAATTGAAATCTGAAGATGAAGGAAAAATGACAATTAAACAGTGTGTTAGCAAAGTCGCAGCGCTGTTCTTAAGGTTAAGCTAAGCTTCAAACCATACTCTATGTCGGGATATTGGCGTTGAAACGATTGGAGGGGATGAAGATGAACACCGGAGCTGACAGACTGGCGCAGGCCGCCCTGCGTCGCCATCATATTGGGGTGAAAACCAAAGGGTTACGTTTCCGCGGAGACCTCTATGTCTTCCGCTACAATGCGGGTCACTATGACGTGTTCCTCAATAATGACCGTGTGATGTCCCTGGCGACCAGCAACGTGCAGGAAGCTATCCAGATGTTCAAACAGCAGTCATGATGCATGGGTTGCTGTTAGCACGGTAAGCTGTGCGCCTTGCGCTAAACGCATCCCTCCTCGCCACGGACGCCGTCCCATTTCCACTGCTCTGCACCACCTGTTTATCTGCTGAAAAGTTTTTGGCACACCTCCTCCCAACGGGGAAGCGGTAACGGTTCAGTCGCGATCGGCATTTGCTCCTCATCGCCTGAACACCGATCGTGAAACGCGATGTAAAACACCGTAATTACCCTTTTATACTCGCCTCCTTCGCGCTTCAGGCGTAGGTTTCTTTTCGATAAAACCGGAAAGGAACAAGAGGTCAACATGGAGTGGATACTGTGGTTGCTGGCAACGGTGATAGCCTTGAGCATCGGTAGCTTTATTAATGTCGTTATTTATCGCGTGCCTCTGCAGCTTTTACAGCCCGGCAATAGCGTGAATTTAAGGCAACCGGCTTCACACTGCACTGTTTGCAAAAAATGTTTGCGCTGGCGAGACAATATGCCGTTAGTGAGTTGGGTGTTACTACGCGGTCGGTGTCATTTTTGCCGTTGTGCTATCAGCCTGCGCTATCCGTTAACAGAAACTGCCTGTGCAACAATCAGCCTGGTATTTGTCGCGCTCCTCCCGGTTGATAAATCATTGCTCGCCTTACTCGTGCTGTTTTGGCTACTGCTGACCGTCGCGATCATCGATTACGAGCATTATTTGTTGCCAGATGTAATCACCCTGCCTTTGCTATGGCTTGGACTATTATTAAAGGCAGGAGAATGGCTACCAGGCTCACTCCATGATGCCGTCTTTGGTGCGGTGATGGGTTACAGCGCGCTTTGGCTAATCCGCTATATATATCAATATTTTAGCGGGAGACTGGCATTGGGTTTAGGAGACGCAAAGTTAGTGGCAGCATTAGGCGCGTGGTTGGGTTGGGCACTCTTACCCTATGTACTATTACTGGCTTGTAGCGGGGCAATTTGTGCGCTGTTTATCGCCAAACTGGTCTGCAAACGTGCCCTTAATCAACCCCTTGCTTTTGGTCCCTGGATTGCTCTGGCGGGCATAAGTCTTTTTATTAACACGATTATTTAATAACCACTTCATCTGCTGGCGCTAAAATAGCCGGCCAATTAGTGGGCAACGCCCTGATTCCTATATGAAAAGAATAAACAAATCTAAACAAAATAAATCATTGTGATGTACGTCAAAAGGCTCTATATTGGCCGCGTTTTTTAAACCACTGATACTTTTTTGTTCAACTAGTCAATCGGCCAGCCATCACGAGCCCCGGTTGAAGGAGAGATATGATGACGGATAAAGTCCGTATTGATAATTTTGGTGCCAACGCATTCAATGGAAACAACGACGCTTTCTTAGCCCGTCAGGCTGAGTTTGAATCAAACGTCAGGAGCTACCCGCGCAAGTTGCCTTTAGCGATTGCCAAAGCCAACGGCGTGTGGATCACAGATGTCGAGAATAAACAATATCTTGACTGCCTGGCTGGCGCAGGGACGCTGGCACTTGGTCATAACCATCCTGATGTTCTGCAGAGCATCCAAAATGTCATTACCAGCGGCTTGCCGTTACATACTCTTGATCTGACGACACCTCTTAAAGATCAATTCTCAGAATCTCTGCTCTCGCTGCTGCCTGGCCAGGGTAAAGAATATTGCCTGCAGTTCACCGGTCCTTCCGGTGCGGATGCGGTTGAAGCAGCACTGAAGCTGGCGAAGAAAGTCACTGGCCGTAGCGGCGTGATCAGCTTCTCTGGTGGTTACCATGGTATGACTCATGGTGCGCTGGCTGTGACTGGCAACCTGTCACCGAAAGAAGCCGTTAACGGCATGATGCCAGAAGTGCAGTTCATGCCTTACCCGCATCTGTACCGTTGCCCACTGGGTCTCGGCGGTGAAGCGGGTGTGAAAGCCCTGACTTACTACTTCGAAAACCTGATAAACGACGTGGAAAGCGGCGTACGCAAGCCTGCAGCCGTTATCCTTGAAGCCGTTCAGGGTGAAGGCGGTGTGAACCCTGCTCCGGTCGAGTGGCTGCAGCGCATCCGTAAAGTCACTCAGGAACACGGTATTCTGCTGATTCTTGATGAAGTTCAGGCAGGCTTTGCCCGTACCGGCAAATTCTTTGCCTTCGAACACGCAGGCATTGAGCCAGACATTATCGTGATGTCTAAAGCCGTAGGCGGTGGTCTGCCACTGGCTGTTCTGGGTATCAAAAAGCAGTTCGACGCCTGGTCTCCAGGTCACCACACTGGTACCTTCCGCGGCAACCAGCTGGCGATGGCAACCGGTCTGGCCACCCTGAAAGTCCTGACCGAGCAGAACATCGCCGGTAAAGTGGCTGAACAAGGTGAATGGCTGAAAGCACAGCTGGCTGAGATGCAGAAACGCTTCCCGGTTATCGGTCACATCCGCGGTCTGGGCATGATGATCGGTATCGAGATCGTTAAACCAAACGAAGCGGCTGACCATATGGGTAGCCTGCCGGCTGATGGTGAACTTTCGGCACTGCTGCAGAAGAAGTGCTTCGAAGCAGGTCTGATTCTGGAGCGTGGCGGTCGTCACGGTGCAGTGCTGCGTCTGTTGCCGTCACTGCTGATCACCAACGAAGAGCTGGCGATTTTCCTGGATAAATTTGAGCAGGCGCTGATTGGCGCTGGTGTCAAACCTGTTTGATTGGAAGAGTAAATGTCTGAAGTAAACCCGATTCTGGCCGCCTCTGCACAAAGCATTGAGGCGTACCAGCAGGCGATTGCCCAAAGCAGCGCCGCGGTTGTGCAGTGGCTGCAACAGCCTGAGATGTATCAAGGCAAAAGCGTTGCCGAACTGCGCGAGCGTATCACGCTCGACTTCAATCCAAACGGCCTGGGTAACCAGGCCGCGATTGAACGCGCGATTGAGTATTTCCTGAAAGACAGCCTGTCAGTGCACCACCCACAATGTGTGGCGCACCTGCACTGCCCTAGCCTGGTGGTTAGCCAGGCTGCCGAAGTGTTGATTAACGCCACCAACCAGAGTATGGACTCATGGGATCAGAGCCCATCTGCCACCATCATTGAGGTCAAACTGATCGAATGGTTGCGTGCACAGGTGGGTTATCCAGCAGGCGATGCTGGCGTGTTCACCAGTGGTGGCACCCAAAGCAACCTGATGGGTCTGATGCTGGCGCGTGATGCGTTCTATCAGCGTCAAGGTCATTCAGTGCAGTTGGACGGCATCACTGGCGATCTGCGTAAGATCAAAGTGTTGTGTTCTGAGAACGCGCACTTCTCGGTACAGAAAAACATGGCGCTGCTTGGCCACGGCTACAATTCTGTGGTGCAGGTGAAGTCTGATCAGTTCGCACGCATGGACGTTAACGACCTGAAAGCCAAACTGGCACAGGCCGAAGCCAATGGCGAGCAGATTCTAGCGATTGTCGCGACGGCTGGTACTACCGATGCGGGTGCGATTGATCCACTTCGCGAAATCGCGGGCATCGCGGCTGAGCACAACATTTGGATGCATGTCGATGCAGCCTGGGGCGGTGCACTGCTGCTGTCTGAAAAGTATCGTGACTATCTGGACGGCCTGGAGTTAGTGGATTCGGTGACTCTCGACTTCCACAAACAGTATTTCCAGACCATCAGCTGTGGCGCATTCCTGTTGAAAGACGAGCGTCACTACGAGCTGATGCGTTATCAGGCGGCTTACCTGAACTCTGAGTTCGATGAAGAAGCGGGTGTTCCTAACCTGGTTTCAAAATCTCTGCAGACCACGCGTCGTTTCGATGCATTGAAACTGTGGATGGGTCTGGAAGCGTTGGGCCAGAAACAGTATGCCGCGATCATCGACCATGGTGTGACGCTGGCACAGGAAGTGGCGAAGTTTGTTGCGTCAGAACCACGCCTTGAGCTGGTGATGCAGCCACAGCTGGCAAGCGTACTGTTCCGCTACCGTCCAGAGCAACTGACCGATACCGCGCAGATTGCTCTGTTCAACCAGCGCATCGGCGATGCTCTGCTGGATTCAGGCCGCGCTAACGTTGGCGTGACTGAAAACCAGGGCGTTACCTGCCTGAAACTGACGCTGCTGAACCCAACCGTGACGCTGGAAGACATCAAAGTCCTGCTGGCGCTGGTGGAGAAAACCGCGAATCAGATGCTGAACGCGTAATTTCGCTTCAAACGAAAAGCCGATAACTGGCAACAGTCATCGGCTTTTTTATTGCCTGCCATCTTTAATTATAAATATCCCGCACCCTATTTCCAGGATGATTCTGATAACCGATTGATCGGTCGAATAATTCCCTTCTTGTCACTTAATAGCCATATACCTTTGTGTAAACTCCCTCTAATCCTGACTGGTATAAACGCCTTCATTCTGCGCTGCCATTCACCGGACATTGATGACAGGAGTGTTGCTGATGCAGGTTTGCACCATGGATTACAAGAAGCTGTCGCGAGATGGTAAAACGTTGCCGCTCGAATGCTATGGGATTGGTTCTTTTGACGTATTCAAATGAAAATACTTATTTTCTTTATCATCCTTATTGCAGGCATCGTGTTGATTCCCGGTGGACTCATTAGCCATGTAGTCCGCGTATCCGGTGATGGTGAAACAGCGATGGATAAATACGATTTCACCCTTCTGCTGATTAAGGCAGCCATTTCTGCACTCATTGCCCTGGCAGTATTGCAGATTGTTCGCCGGGTGCGCTGATTCAACAGACACACCTCCCTGTGCGGCACGCTGAACTATTGAGGAATTCGCGCGATCACCTTGATTTCAAAATCAAACCCCGCCAACCAGTTTACCCCCACTGCCGTCCAGTTTGGGTACGGCGCTTCACCAAAATGCCGTAAACGTATCTCATTCACGATGGCAAATTGGTTTTCAGGATCGGTATGAAAACTGGTGACATCCACCACATCACCCAGCGTACATCCCGCTGCTTTCAGCACAGCCTGCAGGTTTCCAAACGCCAGATTAACCTGACCTGCAAAATCAGGTTCCGCAGAACCGTCCTCCCGACTTCCTACCTGCCCCGAAACAAATAACAGGTCACCGGAACGTATTGCGGCAGAATATTGGTTAATTTCATACAGCGCCTGACGTCCCGCTGGAAAAATGGCATTGCGATTGTTCATAATCGCACTCCTGATGGAAAAAAGGGTGAAACCGGGTAGCTAAGCCGGTTATCGATTTAACATACGCCGCGTATGTATTAATATGGATAACATACGCATCGTATGTCAATGCAAATTTTTGGAGTTGCTATGGCAGCCAAACGGCGAACAGAACAGGTAGAAGAAACGCGGGCAAAATTGATTGAGGCTGCTCGAAGGGCCTTCGCAGAGAAAGGATATAACGCCGCATCAATGGATGATCTGACCGCTGAAGCAGGGCTGACGCGGGGAGCGCTTTATCACAATTTCGGCGATAAAAAGGGCCTATTGCAAGCCGTTATCGACCAGATCGACGCAGAGATTTTGGTGCAGATGCATGCCGCTGGGCAGCAGTTTGAATCAAAGTGGCATGCCTTTCTGGCTGAAGCGATAACCTACATTGAGATGTCACTGGAGCCAGAGGTGCAACGCATCATGCTGCTTGATGGTCCCGCTGTGCTCGGCGATCCTTCACAGTGGCCCAATCAGACTGCCTGTCTGCGCACCACTGCAGACAGGCTCTCTGTACTGATTGCAGAGGGCACGGTGAAGCCGATGGATACTGAAGCGGCCGCACATTTAGTCAATGGCGCCGCATTAAATGCCGCGCTGTGGATTGCCGCCTCCAGCGAACCGGTAGCTGCGCTTCCGCGCGCGGTTGATGCGTTTCGCGTATTGATGTCCGGACTGCTGGTTAACCCGCCTGCTGCTGCGCATTGAGTTCGCGCACATAGTCGAGGAAGGCTTGTAACGGTGCCGGGATCAGCCGGCGATCGTTATAGTAGAGCCACAGACCGGAAAATCTCTGCCACCACTCAGGTAAAATCGGCTGCAAACTACCGTCATTCAAGGCGGGTTTGATCCAGTCTTCGAACAAATAAACCACTCCCACGCCTGCAACAGCAGCAGAAACCGTGAGATCCATTGCCGCACCAATACTGCAAATCAATGGACCTTTTGGCTGTAAGCGCACGACCTCATCCCCATTTTCGAACTCCCAATCGGCAATGACACCCGTCGCGTAGCGACCATACAAGCAGCGGTGCTGCATTAAATCGCGGGGGTGTTGCGGCATGCCATGCTTCGCCAGATAGCCAGGCGCAGCGGCGGCAGCAAAACGTTGGCTGCGCGGACCAATTGGCAATGCCACCATATCCTGTTCAAGGTGGTCATCGTAACGAATGCCGGCATCACAGCCATCGCGGAAAATATCCTGCACGTTGCTCTCCGCCACGACCTCCAACTGAATGTCGGGATAGCGCTCAAGGAAGCCGGGCACGATGGAGGGCAGCACCAACCGGGCAGCGCTAACGGGGACATTCAAACGCAGTGTCCCTCCCGGCGTATTACGAAAATTATTCAGTGCATCCAGAGCAGCATCAACTTCGTTCATCGCTGGCATCAAGCGCGACATTAACGCTCTGCCCGCTTCGGTGAGCACCACGGTGCGTGTGGTGCGGTTAAATAACCGAACGCCTAGTTGTTCTTCCGCTCGTCTTACGGCGTCACTTAAACGAGAAGGATTGCTTCCCGTCATGCGGGCGGCTTCACGAAATCCGCCCGCTTTTGCCACGGCCACCACCGAATGTAGCAGTGCAATATCCAATGCCATTGTTCGCCATTCCGCACACTGTGTCCTGATTTAACCGGATAGTTGCACAGCCATGCGTCGATTACAATCTGTACACACATCGACGAAGGAGGTTTCCATGTCTCACAACGCAAATACCTATACTTTGGGTGATCGTCAGGTTAAACGCCTCGGTTATGGCGCCATGCAGCTGGCCGGCAAAGGCGTGTTTGGGCCGCCAGCCGATGAGAATCGGGCATTACAGGTACTACGTGATGCGGTGGCTGCTGGCGTCAATCATATCGATACCAGCGACTTTTATGGCCCGCACATTACTAACCAACTGATAAAGAAAGCTCTGTATCCCTATTCCGACGATCTGGTGATCGTCACCAAAGTCGGTGCTCGTCGTGATGCGAAAGGAGGCTGGTTGCCCGCTTTCTCCCCCGATGAGTTGACTCAGGCGGTAGAAGACAATCTGCGCCATCTTGGTCTGGAGGTGATGGAAGTCGTGAATCTGCGTTCGATGCTCGACGTGCACGCACCTGCAGAAGGCTCACTGGAACCGCAGGTCGAAGCGATGATCAAGCTTAAAGAGCGCGGACTGGTTAAGCATATTGGTCTGAGCAACGTAACGGCCAAACAAGTGGAAGATGCGCAGGAAATGACGCCCATCGCCTGTGTGCAGAATCTCTACAATCTGGCAAATCGCCAGGATGAAGCGTTGGTCGATCAACTGGCTGCGCAGGGCATTCCTTATGTGCCGTTCTTCCCATTGGGTGGTTTCTCACCGCTGCAATCCGAGCAGCTTACCGCCGTGGCCGAAGAGTTGAATGCCACTACATTGCAGGTTGCCCTGGCCTGGTTACTTCAGCGTTCGCCAAACATTCTGTTGATTCCTGGCACATCATCACCAGAACATCTCCAGCAGAATCTCGCCAGTGGCGATCTGGTGTTGAGTGCCGATGTCGTGCAACGTTTAAACGGTATCGCTCAGTCCTGAATGACGCGGCCCCCGGGCCGCCCAACATTATGATTGCATGCGCACACGTCTATGAACGCGCTAAAATCCCGCTCTCCATCAGACATGCCTTCAATACACCAAACGCATCCTGACACTGACGCTCATCCACGCAGGCATAACCCAGCAGCAATCCTCGTCGCTCCTGCTGGTGCATGTAATATTGCGACAGCGGTCTAACCTTCACACCGCGCCGCAGCGCCAGTGCAGCAATCGCCACATCATCACATCCAGCCGGTAAATTCACCACCAGATGCAAGCCCGCTTCATGATTGACGCGCGGCATAAAATCAGCGCCAAGATAACGCTCAATCAGACCCGCTAAAAATCGACGACGCTGGCTGTAGAGTTTGCGCATACGGCGGATATGCGCCATGTAATGCCCTTTCTGGATAAATTCCGCCAGCGCCCGCTGCACCAGCAGATGCCCGCCACGATAGAGTTCCGCCGCCGCCACGCGTAAAGGTTGAGCCAGCGCTTTTGGCACCACCAGATAACCCAGTCGCAGTGCCGGATAGAGCGTTTTGCTGAACGTGCCCATGTAAATCACCGGCGCATCGGGCTCAAAACCTTGCAGCGAGGGAAATGGCTGACCCGCGAAGCGAAACTCACTGTCGTAGTCATCCTCTATCAACCAGGTTTTATGTTTGCTGGCTAAATCCAGCAACTGCTTACGTCTTTCAAGGCTGAGATGAACGCCCAATGGGTATTGGTGTGACGGTGTCACAAATATCACTTTTGGCGCCCGACTGCGCGGCGGTAAGTCAGGAATAATGCCCTGATCGTCGACCGGCATGGCCTGTATTTTCAACCCATTGATGCGTAAAAGATTACGGGTTCCCCAGTAGCCAGGCTCTTCAATCCATGCGGTATCACCCGGATCGCAGAGTACGCGCGTGACCAGATCAACCGCCTGATGGATGCCTTCGGTGATGATGATTTGATCCGCATCCGCACGCACCGATCGGGCCACGCTGAGATAGTCCGCCAGTGCCTGTCGCAATAGCGGACAGCCGCCATTGCTGCTGTAAATTAGTCGATCAACATCGGGCTCGCGATTTAATCGCGCCTGAATCTGGCTAAAGAGTTTGTGCGGAAACTGCGTGACATCCGGCGCGCCTGGCACAAACGCGCCCCATTGATAAGGCGAGGCGTTGGCATGGCCCAACAGCGATGCACCGCGTTTAGAAATCGCCGCCGTTTTCACGCTCAGCGGCAGCGTCAGGTCATCGCCGCGCGGGCTGTTTAAACACCCTTCAGGCAGCGTTTCGGCGATCCAGGTTCCGCTGCCGGTGCGCGCGGTAACATAGCCCTGTGACATCAAATTTTCATAAACGTTAAGTACGGTATTACGTGACACCGATAACTCCCGTGCCATATCGCGCGTGGCCGGTAATCGCGTGGCGCGTGGAAAAATCCCCTCAACAATCGCCGCCTGCATACACGCCAACAGGCGCTGCTGCAACGTCCCTTCCGGCATAAACTGCAAACGTTCTAATACATGATCGGCGTACAAACTCCGCAATTGGCTCCATCCTTTTCTGTAAAAGTGGCTCTGGCAACTAACCTTAGCGCAGGGATAAATAAGCGTGTTTGTCGTGATTTGTAAAGACGCTTATCGCTAAGGAAAGGTTATGGAAGGTAAAAACAGCCAGCTGCAGCAACGCAAAGATGACGCACTCCCACGTGGCACCGGTAATCTTTGCCAGTGGTATGTCGATCAGGCAGAGAATGCGACGTTGCGTGACGTTGAAGGCAACAGCTGGATTGATTTCGCTGGTGGTATCGCAGTGCTCAACACCGGCCACCGTCATCCGCGCATCGTGAAAGCCATCGCGGAACAGTTAGAAAAATTCACCCATACCGCGTTCCAGGTGACGCCTTACGAGAGCTATGTCGGCCTGGCAGAGCGCATCAACAGCGTGGTGCCCATAGCCGGTAAAGCCAAAACCGCCTTTTTCTCAACCGGTGCTGAAGCGGTTGAGAATGCCGTTAAAGTTGCGCGCGCCGCCACACGCCGTCACGGCATTATCACCTTCGGTAACGCGTTCCATGGTCGTACGTTTATGACGATGGCGATGACCGGTAAAGTGGCCCCCTATAAGCGTGACTTTGGCCCGATGCCTGCTTCCGTGTGGCACGCTCGTTACCCCAACAACGTGACCGGTATCAGCGTTGATGATGCTTTGGCGAGCCTGCAAGACATCTTCACTCAGGACATCGCGCCGCAAGACGTGGCAGCCATTGTGCTGGAGCCAGTACAAGGCGAAGGCGGTTTCCACATCGCCCCTGCTGAGTTCTTCGTTCGCCTGCGCCAACTGGCCGATCAACACGGCATTCTGCTGATTGCCGACGAAGTGCAAACCGGCTTTGGTCGTACTGGCAAGCTGTTTGCCATGGACCATTACACCGTTAAACCAGACTTGATCACTATGGCGAAAAGTCTGGCGGGCGGCATGCCGTTGTCTGCGGTGAGTGGTCGCGCAGAGATCATGGATGCGCCCGGCCCCGGTGGGTTGGGTGGCACTTACGCCGGAAACCCGCTAGCGATTGCCGCCGCGCATGCGGTGCTGGATATTATTGCTGAAGAACAACTGTGTGAGCGCTCAGTGAAACTGGGTGCGCAACTGGTCGAATTCCTCAATGAGGCACGTCGCCACTGCTCTGCGATCACCGATATCCGCGCATTAGGTTCGATGGTCGCGGTGGAGTTTGCCGAGGCGCAAACCGCTCAGGCCATCCAGCAACACGCCATGGCGCGCGGTTTACTGTTGTTGACCTGTGGTCCGCAGGGCAACGTGATTCGCTTCCTCTATCCGCTCACTATTCCGGATGCGCAATTCAGCCAGGCGCTGGAGATTCTCAGCCATGTGCTGAGCGCGCACCAGGATTCGTAGGCCCCCAGCTTAGCCAGCCCGTATGCGGGCTGGTCATCCACCTGCTGCAGCCAGGCTGTGTCAAATCACAGCCCGAGAGACAATCTGGAGAAAACAATGAGTTCACAGAATGCTGATGCGCTTGCGCAAGGCTTAAAGCCGCGTCATGTCCGCATGTTATCCATTGCCGGTGTAATAGGTGCCGGCCTGTTTGTCGGTTCCGGTCATGCTATCGCCGAAGCAGGCCCCGCCGTGTTACTGGCCTACATCGCAGCCGGTGCGCTGGTGGTGCTGATTATGCGCATGTTAGCGGAAATGGCCGTTGCCTCACCGGACTCCGGCTCTTTCTCCACCTATGCAGATAAATCACTGGGACGCTGGGCTGGATTTACCATTGGCTGGCTCTACTGGTGGTTTTGGGTGCTGGTCATTCCGCTTGAAGCCAATGCCGCAGGCACGATATTGCACAGTTGGTTCCCGCAGATTGCCGTGTGGGAATATACACTGGCGATCACCACGTTTCTGACGGTCAGCAACCTGTTCAGCGTCAAGAATTACGGTGAGTTCGAATTCTGGTTTGCGCTGCTGAAAGTGGTCGCCATTGTCGCCTTCCTGATTGTCGGCAGCCTGGCGATATTCGGCCTGATGCCCGGTAGCAGCACACAAGGCATTTCCCATCTCTATGACACGCACGGGTTTATGCCAAACGGCATCGGTGCCGTACTGGCTGCCATTCTGACCACCATGTTCTCCTTTATGGGAACGGAAATCGTCACCATCGCGGCAGCGGAATCACGTGAACCGAAAAAGCAGATAACGCAGGCCACCAACTCCGTGATCTGGCGTATTGCGCTGTTTTATTTGCTGTCGATCTTCATTGTTATCTCGCTGGTGCCGTGGAATACCCCATCGCTGATGAAAGCCGGTTCGTATCAAACGGCGATGGAGATGATGAATATTCCTTACGCGCGGCAAATCGTCGATGTAGTGGTGTTGATCGCGGTGTGCAGCTGTCTTAACTCTGCGCTCTATACGGCTTCACGCATGCTGTATTCGCTTTCTCGACGTCAGGATGCCCCTGCCGCGGCATCAAAAACCACGCGCAGCGGTACGCCCTGGGTTGCAGTCATCGCCTCAACTGCCGCTGCATTTCTCGCGGTGATCGCCAATTATCTGGCACCCGCAGCAGTATTTGAGTTCCTGCTAGCCAGTTCCGGCGCGATTGCGTTACTGGTTTACCTGGTGATAGCGGCCTCGCATCTGGTGTTGCGCAAAAAGCGCGAGGCACGGGGTGAGATCTTAAGTTATCGCATGTGGCTGTTCCCAGGCTTAACCTGGGCAACCATGGTGTTCATCGTGGGAGTGTTGGTCTCAATGCTGTTTATGCCGGCGCATCGCTCTGAGATCATAGCCACCGGTCTACTCACGTTGGCGGTGTTGATCACCAGCCGCATCGTGCATCGTAAACGCGCTTTGCGCGAGCGCGAGGCGTTAGTGGCAGTGCGTTCATAATGCCAGAAATTTCCGGGCTGGGAGGCCCGGAAGCCTTACTCATATTGCACATCGATACTGATCGACTCTTCCGGCACGTTAATCACCACAACGCATTTATTCCACACCGGCTTCCCTTCGGTCATATCGTGCTCAACGAAGTAGTGTTGGAAATCTTTCAATGCTTCAGTTAAATCACCAATTGCCTGTGCATCCGGTTCAAACCAGTCTGGCTCGCCGTTTTCATCCAGATAATCGAACTGGTATTCACCGCCCTCGTCATCGGCAAACAGTTCAGCTTTTACGATTAATTCGCGTGCACCTTGCGGTCCACAGCTGAAAACAATCATCGCGATGCGGCGGTAAAGGTCTTCATAGGTCATAGCAGTGTATTCCTGTTTTTGGTGAGTTCCCGTGGGCAGCGTTCGTCATGGATGGCATAACAACGTTACCGAGGGCTCTTATTGACTTTAAGGCTGATGAGAAGAGAATGAGGCTCTTCGAACAGTAAATTGAAAAAAATGGAGTTTATCATAGCCTGTTCCGCGCGTTTTCCCCGTATAACTACCGTGAATAAAATGGCCACGCTATTGGCTGCACTGCTTTTAGCCAGCTGCAGTTCCGAGCCGCCTAAATCACTGGTCACCCCGTTCCCGACAGTAACGCCGAAACCGCATCCTGTTCAGCCCGTTGCCAGCGCAGAACCGGTGCGTGGTGTGTGGCTCACCACGGTGTCGCGCCTTGACTGGCCACCCATAGCCTCAGTGAATGCCAGCCCGGCAAATCGCATCAGCCAGCAACAAAAGGCGTTGACCGATAAGCTGGATAAACTCAAAAGCCTCGGCATTAATACCGTCTTCTTCCAGGTGAAACCTGACGGCACGGCACTGTGGCGTTCTAAAATCTTACCCTGGTCAGATATGATGACCGGGAAGATTGGGGAAGATCCCGGTTACGATCCGCTGCAGTTTATGCTGGATGAAGCACACAAACGCGGTATCAAAGTGCATGCGTGGTTTAACCCATATCGCGTTTCTACCAACGTGAAACCCTCGACGGTGGCAGAACTCAACAACACACTCTCCCTGCATCCAGCCAGCGTTTTTGTGCTCCATCGTGACTGGATCCGCACCGCAGGTGATCGCTTTGTGCTGGACCCAGGCATTCCTGATGCCCGCGACTGGATTACCAGCATCGTGGCCGAGGTGGTTGCAAATTATGATATCGATGGCGTGCAGTTTGATGACTATTTCTATGCGGAATCGCCCGGCTCAACGCTGAATGACAGCACCACCTTCCGCCAGTATGGTCAGGGATATGCCTCGAAAGCGGACTGGCGACGTCACAATACTCAGCAGCTGATTGAACAAGTGTCCCGCACCATTAAGCAGTTAAAACCGCATGTCGAATTCGGCGTCAGCCCCGCTGGTGTGTGGCGCAACGTATCCCACGATCCCGCAGGCTCAGACACGCGCGGTGCAGCGGCCTACGACGAAGCTTACGCCGATACACGCAAATGGGTGCAGATGGGCCTGTTAGATTACATCGCGCCACAGATCTACTGGCCATTTTCACGCCAGGCTGCACGTTATGATGTTCTCGCGAACTGGTGGGCCAATGTAGTCAAACCCACGCACACCCGGCTCTATATCGGTGTAGCGCTGTATAAAGTCGGTGAAATCTCCAAAATGGAGCCAGACTGGACCATTGATGGTGGTGTGCCGGAACTGAAAAAACAGCTCGACCTTAATGACTCTCTGCCACAAATTAACGGCACTATTCTGTTCCGCGAAAACTACCTTAATCAACCGCAAACTCAGCAGGCGGTGAATTATTTACGCAGCCGTTGGGGGAGTTGATTTTCAAGCCCAATCACTGCCGGATTTCCCGGCATATTTCAACCAAATTATTCAATGATAATTCGCCAGCAACGGATGTTGCTGGCTTTTTTCAGATAAACGGCTCTGTTGCACTATTTAATGGAATGCTCCATTCATCACCATTAACCCGAACTTTCAAATAACGCCGGGTACGCCATTTGCCTGGCTCGTACTCTTCGGGCTTACCCAGAATAAGCGTCCCGTTCAACAGCAACTCTTTGTCGTTATTGTAGCCTATACCCACTTTTTCATTGCCAATCCAGTGCTGTTGGAAAGCCACAACAGGGGCTGCATCGAACTTTTGCGCATCGGCTTCAGAGCAGGCGGTATAGCTTTTGCGGAAGATAAAACATAATCCCGCCTTGTAGCGATCTTTACCATTGGTTTCCACCAGCGCGGTGGCAAATCCAGTGAATTGCGCCAATTTAACGTAGAGCTTCGTGCGGGTGGCACCGCCTTCAATATGCACTTTCGTCACCGGGCAGGAACCTTCGCCATACCAGCTGCCAATGGTATTGGCATTGTTGCGCGCCTGAAGGTAAATATTGGCCACCCCTTCTGGCGTTCGTCCAGAATACTGAGTTTGCGTGGCGCTTTGCGATAATATTTGCGATGTCCCCACCACACGCACGTGAATCTGCGTCCCTTCATCGGAGAAATTAAATTCGCCAATGTAGAACCATTTCTCTTTATCGCTACGGTTATCCATATGGTGTTGCGAGGTAATATAATCATAGTTTAGCGAGCCCTGAATGATGGCACCCCAATCCGATATTTCCATCAGCCCGCGATCACCTTCCGCCAGCAGTGACCAGGGTTCGATACCTTCGGTGCTGTAATCAAACCCGGCGCTTTGGTTATGAATACTCTTCTGAATGATCAACGCGCGGCAATAGCCCAATTTTAACGGATTAGTCGTTGATTCAATTGCGAGCCCCTCAATCACCCACTGGCCATTGGTTAAATCCCCGGCGAATTCTGAATGTTCAATCCAGCCATTACGAATAAAGGATTGGGTGCAGCGCGGTAAATCCAACACCGGCCTTAGGGTATTTTCTTGCAAATTGAAGTTGGATAATTCAATGGCCGTGCTGTGGTCCCAGGCACCTGCTGCACGATCGGACCAGCGCGCATACACAATGCTGTCCTGACAGCCTCTTGAATAAAACTGATCAATCTTACAATCCAGCGTATCGATCAGATCCAGTGCTCGTCCGCCCAGATAGCGAAACTCCATACTGCTCACGCGCAGAAACTGCCCGCCAGTAATAATGTTGGCGTAAAAGCCGACTTTATTAAATGCGGTACCGCCGTCTCCGCCGTTATTTGAGCTCATGCCTTTCACCACAATGCCCGAAATCTCTGCATAGCGCGCATTCACTTTAAAAAAATGGAGCCCTCGTGGCTGGGTCTCCCAATTGAAAACCAACGTGGTTGTCGGAAAGTAGCCAAAATTGACATTGGCACCCGAGACTTTAAAACGGTTGATCTCTTTATCTGAGATGTCGAAAGTTGACATGCTAAACACCCCGGCCGTAAAGCGGATGCCGGCTGCGGGCAGCACGCGCTGCGACCAGGTAAACATGCGTCTTACGGCCGTAATACAATCGGTCTTGCCATCGGCAATCGCACCAAAATCCAGCACCGTGACAGTGCTGTAGTCCTGTATGACACGCTTCCAGCGCTTTTTGCCGGCAGTGATAAAAACAATCCCACCATCGTCTTCACTGGTGGTGTCGGTGGAGTCATAAACAAACACCCCTCCGCCCATTTTGCTGCCTTTGGTGTACTCCAGCACCGAAGCGATTTCCCCGGCGGATGTCGGTTCAGTAGCACGTAATTCATCAATGGTTTTTAACTGCACAACGGTACCCGTTGCGGCGTTGACGGCATTTTGCGGCGAGGTGTTATTGGACGTACTTACCATGGTGGACCCCTTAAATATTAAGAGAAAATAACTGCACCCATGGAGTATAAGTAGCTGATAGTTAATGTGTTGATGTGTGCCAGTGAAATTAGAGACGTTAAACATCCAACAGATAAATGGAATTAACCAAGATAATGATAGCAGAAAGAAAGCGCAGCGGTAAGGGCGAGATTTTACAGAATAATCGCAGGAACATTAGTGCTTATCGCGGCCGCAAAAATGAGCAATCTACGCATGATTCCGATCGAATACCTTAAGCCGGTAACTGATTTATTCACTTATTTATGAAATTTAAGGGAAGCTAAAACGGTGCCAGCAAGCCACGACTTGCTGGCACATCATCCTAGAATGTGGCATTCACCCCGACGTTCCAGGTCACCTGATGGTAATCGCTGTGACTGGCGACGGTGGACACGCCAGCAAAGGCATTGACCGTATCGCCCAACGGCACATTGGCACCGACCGCCACATCCAGCCAGTTTTTATCACCCGCTTCAACCGTGCGTTCAAACGAGGTTTGGGTGGATTTCAAACCCGCGCGTACGGTGGCATCCGTGTCACCAAATTGATGGTTATAACTCACCTGCGCCCAGGGATTGATCACCCACTCCCGGCTATCAATACGCCAGCCGACTGAACCTATCTGCGAATGAAGTGTTTGGTCCGAATAACGCATTGAAGTACTGGTGTTGCCATTTTCCTGATAGCCACCCACGCGACCATAATCCAACGCATAGCTGACTACCGGGCCGGTCGTGATATGGTTCCCCAAGGGTAAATCCCAGCCGGTTTGTACCCGCATGCCCAGTAATTTACCGCTGCTGTTGCCTTGTTCAGTCCGGGTGGCAGGGCCGATGTTGATGTTACGCTCGATACTGTCGAAATCGAGATCGGCATAATGGAGATCGGCGTTGATCCAGCCTTGATCGAACAAGGTGAGCTGACTGTAGAGCGCCACCAGATTACCGCGCAGCTTGTAGTCATAGTTTGATGAAGGATCCATGCGCTGATTGCTGTTTGAGAACAACAAACCCGTTTGCCAGTTATCGGTTAGCTGATAGCCGATCCCCAACGTCAGATTGGTGGTGTTTGCATCACCGTTGCTCCAGGCATCACCTTGATAATCAACGTGCTGCCCGGCGTAGCCACCAAACACCGTGAACTGGCCTGCGCTGGCCGGTTGTTGACGCTGCTGTTGCAAATGACCATCCAGCGTATTGTGCATGTCGCGCGACATTAGCAGCGTGGATTGCGACAGTGCCGCGACCTGCGCAGGGGCATCAAGAATCGATTGAATATAATCTGCCAGCATAGCGTGCACTGCCGGGCTGGGATGCAGGCGATCGGCAAACAGATAATCTTGTGCGCTGCTAAAACCGGCATCAGAGGAGCGACATTCATCTGCAGAGGTGCCCACCGGACAGGCAATGCCGATGGTGTTAGTCAAACCATAACGTACGGGGTTCGCCACCACCTCACTAAACAGTCCTGCAATATCTACCCGAACGATATTGCCCTTCAGCGCTGCTAGCTGGGCTTCTTCCTGCTGGTTGTAGCCATCAGAAAGTGCGGTGACCTGCGTGCTAAGTGTTTGCCATGCATCGTACAGTTGTTGTGCCAACACATCCCGTACCGCAGGGATACCCGAAATTTGCCCGGCGGCGGCTGTAAAGGCCTCTTTCACCGCCTGTTGACGGGCGGCATCATCCGGTGTTTCAGCGTTATCGAGCGACTGAAAAGCCGCGACCATGGCTGATGTTCCTAACGTGCTCAAGACGATCTGCACCATGTAGGGCGTTAGACCCAATTGTGGAACATTGGGCACGATGACCGCTCCCGCGCCCGCATCCAGTAGCGTTTTGACCTGGGAAGCCGTAGAAATTGCGCTGTTGCTGATGGTTTCACGTGCGGTGAGCGGATTGGTGACGGCGGCGGCAATATCGTTTGCACCGACCCAATGAATGTACAAGCCGTTGCTATCAGCGCGTCCACCTGTGGATTGCAGATAGGCCGCCAGCTGATCCTGGGTGTTCAAATCAGGATCCAGTTTAGGTACTGCCACAGCACCACCTTGCGCATAGTTGCTGCCACCCAAATCTGAAGGCTGTAAATTTTCACCCAGATGCGCAGCCAGGATTTCATCGTATAGCGGATGCTGCGCGCCATCGGCCGTAAAACGACCAATGTTGCCGCTGTCGCTTAGGCTATCGCCAAACACCGTCAGACTATCCCATGCACGTGCAGGAGAGGCAGCCAAAAGCGCCCCAAGAGTGGCTACGGCGACAGCGGAAAGTGCAGATTTGCGCTTTATCATCATCAACTCCGTGATGGCCCAGACGGATCGCGTCTGGTCGCTTTAAAGGTAGGCCGTGCGCATCATGCAGCAGCAACGCAGGCCAGCAAGGTCGCATCAAGAATGCGAAAAGTAGCAAAGAGAAATAACAAGGACGTTTAAGGTGTAGCCAGTCATGGAAGGTAATACCAGTTTGCGCACAGAAGATTACGGCAGGCATTTTTAGGAATTTAACCTCGCTCACAGTAATGCTCTGATAAAGCATATCTTTTTTGATAGAGCTGCCAGGCGAGGTATCGGCATATAAGTATTAGGATTTGAAGCTTTTGAACGCGACTGAAGAGGCAGAGATCCGTCGCTGGGTTTGGCTTAACCTCACCCCATCTGCAACCAAAGCTGTTGCAGCCTGCCAGATAGATGATGGATCAATGGATGCTTTCTTCCACCAGGCGCCCACAACGCCACAAGCGTAATATTCAGTCCTTGATGCCCTACCTCAGTAGGCAGCACCTCGACCTGATGCCATTTCTGCGGCTGAAAGTGCGTAGGTAAAAATCCCCAGCCTTGTCCCTGCTCCATCAGACTTTTCAGCATGGCCCGTTCGTTGATAAATAGCGATTGCCCCGAAAGCTGCAGGCGCTGCGTGATTTGCTCATCAGCTTGCGCATGCATAACTAATTGCGGCTCGAGTGCGAGGTTAAGTAATGTCAGCGGTGTTTCCTGTCCGGCAAATAAAGCTTTTGCTGCGTAAAAATTCAGTTCAATTGCGCCTAACGCGCTCCACTCCATCTCATTACCCAGCGTGCGGTTCACAGCCTGACAAATTGCCATGTCGGCTTTGCCCGATTTCAGTGCTTCTTCAGCCTCTGAACGCGAAGCGCACCACAGACTTAAACGCACCTGCGCCCTGCTGCACTCACTGATGAATGCCTGCAAAAATAACTGCGGGACAAAAGGGTCATACACCAGCGTGATTTGCTGCATGCGCGACTCCGGCAAGGTCTGCGCGAAAGCTTCAAATGCATGAGCCTGACGCACCAGCAAATGCGCCTGACGATGTAACTGCTCCCCCCTGGATGTCAGCACCAATTTGCGCCCTTCACGCTCAAACAACGAGTAGCCAAGGGCATCCTCCAGGTAATCGATGAGATCGCGCACGGTGGTGCGATCTTTCCTCAGTTTCTCTGCTGCACGGGAAACCGTGCCGAACTCTGCAATCGCCGCAAAGGCTTCAATTTGTGAAAAGGAATAGCGCAGCGCATTCATCTGAAATCCTATGTCTAACATTTGGGGGGAATTTCCCCCATGGGGTGATTTTAACCTCGCCCCATAGATTTCTATACTCGCCGCACTCTTAACTGCACTACAAAGGCACTTTTCATGCAACGTCACACCGTGATTAAACCCCTGCTGTTTTCTCTCTCACTAGCTGTGAGTGGCTATGCAACTGCTGCGACAGAGTGCGATGGCGTGGCGCTCACGCCCTGTCCTGCACCCTTTGATCATCAGTTACCTGACCCTCACCAGATGCTGAGCTGGAGTCAAAAAGATCGAGTAGTCGGTTTCCGTAATGATTACCGAAATTATGCGGGAGATGTGTTTCATCATGGGCAAGCGAAGCCACTGGCGCGTGCCAATAACCTGTTAGTCGATGCGCAGTATCAGGTTAATGGCCACACCTATCACCTCGCTGATTACTTAAAACGTGAAAATGTCGCGGGCATGCTGGTGCTGAAAAACGGCAAAGTCGCCTACAAATATTTTGCCGAGGATAATACCGACAGCACACTGTGGACCTCGCGTTCGGTGGGGAAATCGGTGGTATCTACACTGGTGGGCATCGCCATCAAGCAAGGAAAAATTCATTCACTGGATGACAACATCACTGTATATGAACCCGAACTGAAGGGAACCGCGTGGGATGGCGTGACGCTTAAACAGCTCATTCAGCATACCTCCGGCGTGGCGTGGAATGAGGATTACACCAACCCGAAATCTGACTTTGCGCAGTTGACTCAGTGCGAGGCGCAAGCTGGTACCTATGCCTGTGTGCGTCATATCGTCACTCACCTGAAACGCGCGCATCCTGCGGGTGAACAGTGGTCTTACTCTTCCGGCGGCGCATGGTTGTTGGGGGATGTGCTGGAACGGGCAACAGGCATGTCATTGGCTGCTTACCTGCAGCAAACCGTATGGCAACCCAATGGCATGGCCAGTGACGGCGTCTGGCATGCTTACCAGGCTGGAAAGCATGACGTGGGTGCTCATGGTGTCAACGCCACGCTGGAAGATTGGGGTCGCTTTGGTGAATTTATTCTCAACGAGGGTCGCCTGCCCGATGGTAAGCAAATCTTGCCTGACAATTGGGTGAATGACGCTGCAATCTGGACACAGGCAAAAGACTCTGTCAGTGCGGCCCATCCGGAGGGTATTTATGGTTATCAATGGTGGAATAATGCTATCCCTACCAATGCACAACATGTCGTGCCCACTGCAGCAGAGGGGCTGAAGCACTCACTCTGGGCTCTGGGCATTTATGGGCAAATCATTATGGTTAACCGTGCAGAAAACCTGGTCATCGTACAATGGTCAATCTGGCCTCAGGCTGAACCCTCCTTCAGCGCGCAGCCACTCGAAGCGGCTCTGATGTACAGCGCGATTGCGCAACAGTTGCATTAAGCCGCATTTATTCGCGCCATATATGTGATGTGGCGCGGTAAATTGCTTGTTGGTATTAGTTTACTTTTCCTCTCATTTTGTGATCTATATTGTAGTACAATCCAGATTCATAGTACTACAATACTCCTCGTGTTGTTATTTGTTCCTACGCCAGTTTTTCGTCCTGATAATAATAAAAACAACAACTCCATCTTATTTACCTGCATGCCTGGCGGGCGGTATGACTGCTGCCTGAAGAAGGCCAAACCGATTACGAGGTCGTTATCATGAGCAACGATTTATATGCCTCTACCCTTAAACAATTGAATAGCAAAATCATCCCTTTCATCGTCATCTGCTATTTTGTTGCTAATCTCGATAAGACCAATATATCCATTGCCGCACTCCAGATGAATGCAGATCTCGGCCTCACCACCAGCATGTATGGTCTGGGCGTGGGGATGTTTTATATCTCTTATATTCTGTTCGAAATTCCCAGCAATGTGATCATGACCAAGGTTGGCGCCCGACGCTGGATAGCGCGCATTATGATTACCTGGGGCATCGTCAGCACTGGCATGGCGTTTGTTCACACCGCCAATCAACTCTATGTGATGCGTTTTTTGCTAGGGATGGCTGAGGCAGGTTTTGCGCCAGGCATTATTTACTACATTTCATGCTGGTTTCCCAAAAGCAATCGAGCACGGGCCATGTCGTTTTTCTACATGGGCTCAGTCAGCGCATCCATAATTGGTTTACCGGTCTCTGGTGCGATATTGAATATGCATGGCATCGCCGATATTGCTGGGTGGCGTTGGTTGTTTGCTCTTGAAGGTATTCCCGCGCTGATTCTTGGCTGTCTGGTGTTATGGCGCCTGCCCGATTCGCCGGAGCAAGCCCCGTGGTTGAACCCAAAACAAAAATCCTGGCTGCGTGAACGTCTGCAGCAAGACAATGCTGGGGTAGAAATCGGAAAAAACCATTCCTGGTGGAGTGCCCTAAAAGATAAAACAGTGCTGCTGTTGAGTCTGGTGTGGTTTCTGCAGGCGTTTGGCTCCATCGGCATTACGCTGTTTATGCCGCTGATCATTAAAAGCATGGCGGCGGATCAGAGCAATTTCGTCATCAGCCTTTTGTCGGCGGTGCCCTTCATTATGGCGTGCCTCTTCATGTATCTGAATGGCCGTCACTCTGACAGAACACGTGAGCGCAGCTGGCATTTAGGGTTGCCGTTAATCCTCTCCGGACTGGCATTGGCGACGGCAATATTCACCACTAATCTCTGGATTGCTTATCTGCTCCTGGTTCTGACCGTGGGTTTCAACTTTGCGCTGACGCCGATATTCTGGGCGGTAACCACGGAGAAACTGGCAGGCGTGGCCGCAGCGGCCTCCATCGCTTTTATCAATACGGTCGCCAACTTTGTCGGATTAGGATTGCCGCCCGTACTGGGAAAACTCAAGGATATGACCCACAGTTATCATTCAGGTTTACTGGTGGTGGCGGTGGCACTGATCGCGGGTGGCGTAATTGGCATTATCGTCTCGCGACCACCAAATGATCGGTTGAAAACCCTTGCTTATCCGCAGTCTGGCAAGTGAAACGCTTTTTCATGCATTTTAGTTAAATGTTCTGGAAACCGCGCCGATAATTAAGCTACCTTTATCAAAGCGGACCGTAACCGGTCCGTTTACCACAACATCAGGCAATCAAAACTCAATACACCCAGCCTGCGTACGCGCAGAGAAGCACATCGCAAGAAAAGTGTTCAGCTGAGGAAATTCAGCGGAGCGGCAAAAGCTGCACGCATTATGTTCAATGACATAATATCGCCTGAGGTCACACATGTTTGGGGTGAAGAAATCCAGCCTTTCTCTGCCATTTTATAAAAGTGGCGATGTACTCAAAGATATCAATGCAATCAAACAACATGTGGCATGGATTGAGTTTTCGCCCAGCGGTGAAATCCTCAGCGCCAATCCGCAATTCCTTGAGGTGACCGGCTACAGCCTGCATGAGATTCAGGGACAGCATCATCGCATTTTCTGCAGCCCGGCCTACAGCCAGTCATCGGAGTACTTTGCTTTCTGGCAGACGCTGGCCTCAGGTGAATCCGTCACAGGAATCTTTGAGCGCTTTAATAAACAACGCCAACGTTTCTACCTGAGCGCAACGTATTTCCCGGTGAGCGATGATAAGGGCAAAGTCTATAAGGTGATTAAAGTCGCCAGTGATATCACTGCCCGACATGAAGAACTCGAGCATAAAGAGGCAGTGATCACCGCCCTCGACCGCTCTATGGCCGTCATTGAATTCACGCCCGATGGTCATATTTTGACAGCCAACGCGAATTTCCTGACACACATGGGTTACGAGCTTAAAACGATTGTCGGTCAGCATCATCGCTTGTTCTGTTTCGATAACTTTTATCGGGAAAATCCCGAGTTCTGGCGCAAAATCGCTAAGGGACAACACTTTGTCGGGCGCTTTGAGCGGAAGACCGCCGCAGGCGAACGTATCTGGCTGGAGGCGAGCTACAATCCGGTGTTTGATGCCGACGGCAAAGTGTACAAGGTGATCAAAATTGCTTCCGATATCACCACGCGGGTTGAAGCGGCAAAACGGGTCGCTGATATTGCCCTCACCACCTCAGAACAAACTTCGCAAATAACGGATAACGCCAACGAAGTGCTGGATGAAACCATCCGCAACTCCGGTCTGGTGGCAGTGCAGGTCAATGCCGCCACCGATATTGGCACCCAGTTAAATGCCTCGGCGAAAAGCATCAACGAAGTGGTGGAAACCATCAATCTGATTGCTTCACAAACCAATATCCTGGCGTTAAATGCCGCGATTGAAGCCGCGCGCGCGGGTGAAGCGGGGCGTGGATTTAGTGTGGTAGCGGATGAAGTGCGGCGTCTGGCGGCTTCCACCTCCAGCGCAACCAAAAAGATCACTCAAGTCGTGGAGCACAACGCCATGCTGATTCATCAGATGGAGCAGCAGTTAGGTGAAGTGAAACAGTTCGTGGTGACCGAGCAGGATAAAATCAGCGTGCTGTCACGCAGCCTGCGAGAAATAAACAGTGGCGTACATGAGTTTGTGAATGTGATTCATCGACTGGATGTTTAAGTGATCCCCCATCAGCGATGCTCAGGCGGCCTGAAGGCCGCCTTTCACTTTTAACGATGCCACGATCGGTCAGTACCTGGCAGGCTTTTACATCATCTGCGGTTCGCGAATCGCATTACCTTTAGCAAAACGCGCCAGACTGTAAGGTTCAGCATCCGTAAACAGCGGTTGGTTATTCACCATCTGCGCACACAATAAGCCCGCTCCAGGACCGATGCCGAAACCATGGCCGCTGAAGCCTGAGGCGATAAACAGGCCCGGCACCGTATCCATCTCATCAATCACTGGCACCAGGTCCGGCGTGGTGTCGATCCAGCCCCCCCAGGCATGATCCACTTTGATCCCGGCAAGTTCCGGGTAAAACTGAACCAGCAGTTGCATCGCTTCCTGTACAATCGACGGATCGCCGGCGGGATCGAGCACACGGATCTTTTCAAATGGCGATAAGCTCTGATTCGACCAGGAACCCGCGGCTTCCGGACCATTAAAGAAAGAGCCGTTGATGCGCACTTTGAGTTTTTTGGCAATTTTGCTGCGATACATCGGATAAAATTTGGTGGCATAGCGGATATTTTGCGGAGCCAGGTCGATCTGCCCACGACCGGAGAGTGCCACGGTGTAACTGCCATCCTGACGACGGCGAATGCACAATCCGCCGATGCTCAGACACCCTTTAATCACTTCCGGCGCCACCGTGGTTTTAAACGCTGTACCCAAAATATTGGCGCTCGGCAGTTCAACACCATACTGTTTGCAGAAACGTGAACTCCAGGCACCACCACAGCAGATCACCCGGTTCGCTTTCACTAAGCCGCGCTCGGTCCACACACCGGCGACGCGCCCGCCACTGATATCCAATCCACGCACCGCGCAGTTTTGATGGACTGAAGCACCCAGATTTTTCGCGCCCGTGGCGATGGCCGGTGCGGCCATGGAGGGTTCGGCACGCGCATCGCTCGGTGACCACACGCCGCCCACCCATTGGGCCTGTTCACCAATGCGCTCGCGCGTCTCTTTGCCCGTCAATAAGTGGCTAACAAAGCCGATTTGTTTCGCCTGCTTGCCCCAGGCTTCCCAGCGCGCCACATCCGCTTCACTCAATGTGCCGTAGGTGATTCCCTGGCGGCTAAAGCCAAGATCGAGTCCGATTTCCCCGCTCAACGCTTCCCAACGCTGCAAACTGCGTATCGCCATCGGCAGCTCATACAGATCGCGATTCTGCTGGCGGACCCAGCCCCAGTTGCGTCCCGACTGCTCACCGCCAATCACGCCTTTTTCAAACAGCGCCACGGAAACGCCCTGCTTTGCCAGTTCATAACTGACGGAAGTACCAATAATCCCGCCGCCAATGACGATGACATCCACCGCGCTGGGGAAAGTTTCACTGTCTGCTACGGTATTCACGTTGATGCGCATGATGTTCAATCCTGATCTTTATAAATGTTGCTCAGAGGAAATATGCATGATCCACAACACAGTGGCGTCACTGGACGTCGGATTAAAAATGTTGTGCGGTAGATGGCTCTGAAATTGAAAACTGTCACCGGGTGTCAAAAGCACGGTATCGCCGTCAATCTCCAGCGTCAGTTCACCCGCCATCACTAAGCCTGCTTTTTCCCCCTTCCCCATTAACATCTCAGCGGACTGCACGCCTGCCGGGATGTTGATGAACATGAACTGCAAATCATGGTCGCCCGAGGGGGAAAGCATCTGTTTAGAAATGCCCTGTTTACCCACGTTAAAGTGCGGGCGTTCCGCTGCGCGCCGGACATAATGCTCAGCACCACGAGTGTGAGCTTCGGCCTCTTCCAGAAAGGCCGAAAGGGGGACTTTTAAGACCAGACGCAGTTGTTCCAGCATACGCACTGTCGGATTCGTCAGATTGCGTTCGATCTGACTGATCGCGCCAGCGGAGACATTCGCCAGCAGCGCCAGTTCAGTAATGGTCATATTCCGCGCCTTGCGCACACGTTTTACGCGGGAGCCGATATCCGCTTCCTGCGCGCCTGACTCCCCTTTGATGATCGGTTCTTTATTCATCGGCTGAATTCCATTCGCATCCCTGTCAGCTGAGCTTAAGGGTGTCATCAATCAGGGCATGCCCCATTTGGTTTTAATCGTCTGCAACGTGCCATCCTCTTTCATGCTGGTTAACGCGCTATTAATCTGCGCCATTAACGCATCGTTGCCTTTCTTCACGCCGAATGCCATTGGGGAAACATGCTCCGGTTTATAACCATCCACCACGTGCATGCCTTTTAGTCCACCGGCTTTTTCCTGCGCTTTTAATATCGGATAGTCATTTAACCCGGCCGCCACGCGACCCAGTGACAAATCTCGCGTCAGATCCGCAGGGCTGTCGTAGACCTTCACTTCTTTCGCAATACCGCTGGCCATCAGGCTTTGGGTATAATCAGTACCGGCCATGGTGCCTACCACTTCACCCTTAAGATCCTGCCAGGAGTTATACGCTTTTTTATTGTCATCCCGCACGATCAATCCCGCGCCAAAAGCCGTCACCGGTTGAGAGAACGTAATACGTTTCGCGCGCTCTTCAGTCGGTGTCATTCCCGCCACTATCATGTCAATCTTTCCGGCAATAACAGATTGTATCAGCGTGGAAAAAGGGATTGCGCTGTATTGGATGTCCAAATGCTCACGTTTAGCCACTTCTGCGGCCACATCCGGCATAAAACCCTCAATCTTGCCCGTTTGGGTATTGAGAAAGGTAGTGGGTGCACTCGATGGCGGAGAACCCGCGGTTAACACCGCTGCACTGGCATTGAAACTCAACGCAGCCGTAAGGCCGAGGATCATCAACGGGGAACGAATGGCAGACATGGCTCACTCCTGGGTGCAATGAAAGGGATAATGCTCTTTTTCACTATAATGAAAATTGCACACCTGCTGTCAACGATTTATTTAATGAAAATGCGCCAACTCACAAATTAGCAATAAAGCCTTTGATTTCACTAAATATCACACCTATAGCTTGTTCGTATGAGCGTAATAAGTAAATGCTATCTCTGTCATGAGAGTAAAGATTGACAGCGATTTGCTATCAACGATATTCATTATAATGAATTTATCGCCTGATTTTAGGGTGACACTACAAGCCAGGAGAACAAAATGGACTGGAGCAGCATCCACCAGTATCTGCCCTTTTTATTGAAAGGGGCTGAAATGACGATCTATATCACCCTTTTGTCTCTGATAATCAGTACGCCATTGGGGTTGATTTTTGCCGCAGCCAAAATGTGTCCGTGGAAAATCATTTCATGGCCGATCGCCACCATCATTAATATCACGCGCGGTCTGCCGATGATTGTGGTGCTGTTTTATATCTACTTTGTCTTCCCGGATATCGGCATCACCCTCACCTCGTTTCAGGCCAGTGTTATTGGTATCGCCTTTTGCTTTTCCACTTACATCGCAGAAATATTTCGTTCCGGCATTGAATCGGTTGATCGCGGGCAGCTTGAAGCCGCGCGATCAATGGGCATGAGTTATGGCAAAGCCATGCGCCGCGTGGTGCTGCCTCAGGCTTTCCATGTTGCCTTACCCCCGTTCAGCAATACGCTCGTGATGATGCTCAAGGACTCTGCGCTTGCCTCGACCATTGCGGTGACGGAAATGACACGTCAGGGCCAGCTGATTGCTGCCTCAACCTTCGATAACACCACGGTGTACACGCTGGTGGCACTGCTGTATCTGGTGCTTTGCCTGCCGCTGCTGGCACTCACTAAGAAGCTGGAAAAACGTCAGATGAAAGGGGCTTGAGATGATTGAAATTCATGAGGTACACAAAAAATTCGGCCCCATTGAGGTGCTGAAAGGCGTGAGTTTCAAGGTCAGCGAAGGCGAAGTGGTTTGCCTGATTGGCCCTTCGGGTTCAGGTAAATCAACCATACTGCGCTGCATCAACGGCCTTGAAACCTATGAAGGCGGCGATATCACCGTACTGGGCCAGCGCGTCAACAACAAGCACAAGAGCATTAACGACCTGCGGCGTCAGATTGGCATGGTGTTTCAGCGTTTCAACCTTTTCCCGCATCGCAGCGTGCTGGAAAACGTGATGGAGGGTCCGATTCACGTCAATGGTGAATCTCGCAACGTGGCGGAAAAGCGCACCAAAGACTTACTGGCAATGGTGGGTCTGGCTGAGAAAATCAACGCATGGCCAACCCAGTTATCTGGCGGACAGCAACAGCGCGTGGCGATTGCCCGCACGCTGGCCCTTCAGCCCAAAGCAATTCTGTTTGATGAGCCCACCTCTGCGCTTGATCCCGAATTAGTGGGTGAAGTGCTGCAGGTCATGCGCAATCTCGCCCGTGAAGGGATGACCATGATCGTGGTCACCCATGAGATGCAGTTCGCGCGTGAAGTGGCCGATCGCGTCTGCTTCCTGCACAGCGGACAGATTGTAGAACAAGGTCCCGCTGACAACCTGTTACTGCGGCCACAAGAAGCGCGCACGCAAGATTTCCTGCGCCGTGTTCTGGGTAACACCGTTGCGCAGCCCTGCCCATGCTGCCAAACGCTGAGTTAGGCGGCGCTCTCACCCCCTTTCAAAGTGCAGGCAGGCGTCGCCTGGAACCGACTCAGATGACTGATCGGGGGTGAATGGACGCCGCCCCCCACTTGCAGCGTGAAGCATGGTGAGGAAACAAAAGTTTCTGCCAAAGCCGTGCGAATAATCATTCAAATATGTTATTCGCACGGCAATAAGTCCCCTCAGGTTTTACTGCAATCGCTTAATCTGAATTGAGTTTTTCCCCAATGCACTTTGCCATTGTGGTGAGTGCTATTTGTCACTGCTTACAGGAAAAAGAACTGATGAAAGTGCAAAAAATTGAACAACCGGCGTTAATTGAAACAATGGAACCCTGGGGCAGCGTGGAAGGCTTACCGGGCAGCGGCACTATTGCCCTTTCCGGTATCCAGAAAGTGATTCCCGGCAAAGAAGATATCGATACGGGCATATTTGAATGCGCAGCAGGTTCCTATCGTCGCTCAGTGAAACAGGCTGAAATTATGCATTTT
This sequence comes from Type-E symbiont of Plautia stali, assembly GCF_059731115.1. Classification (NCBI taxonomy): domain Bacteria; kingdom Pseudomonadati; phylum Pseudomonadota; class Gammaproteobacteria; order Enterobacterales; family Enterobacteriaceae; species Type-E symbiont of Plautia stali. The sequence continues at coordinate 382,252 of NZ_AP035907.1, read as the reverse complement.
CTTAACGGCACAGGTTCATTTACTCCTGATGGCGAAGCAACCTTAAATTTTAAACCGGGTGATTCCTTTTTCTTCGAAGCCAATACTGAAGGGACCTGGGTAATTGAAAACACGATGCGTAAACTGTATGTGATTTTTGATGCCAGCTAATTTATTTCCGCATTTATAAATGGCGCGTTAATTCGCGCCTTTTTTATATCCTCGCTGTGACATCCCGGTGCATATTTTTTCGCCTTGCACCAGTAAAACTCAGATCTCCTGCTTATTACTGCCCAGAAACGTCAATTAAATCAGGCATAAAAATAATGGCACGCGCCTTGCTATGAAATTGGTAGAGATGTTGGACCAATTAAGGCAGCGCTATGCAATCTCCTTTTGAGCTTCAACCGATAACCACACCGCGCAGTGACACGTTGATTCTTGATGCACTCACGCGTTTTATGGCGCAATCCGGCGCGCAGCCGGGGAGTCGCTTACCGCCTGAACGCGAGCTGGCGGAAAAACTCGGGGTGAGCCGCAACACCGTGCGTGAGGCGTTAAAACGCTGGGAAGCACTGGGCATCATTCTGCGTAAGAAAGGCAGCGGCACGTTTTTGCAGGCAGATGTCGGCATCAACGACAGCTTTCTCTCGCTGCGATTCAAAAATGACTCCGCCAATATGCTGCACGCGCTGGAGGTCCGTCGCATTATCGAATCAGAATCCTGTGTGCTCGCTGCACAGCGTGCAAGCGCCGAAGACCTGCTGGAAATTGAACAGCGGTTGATTGAAATGGAGCGCGTGCATCTGGCGGTAGGCTCAGCCGGTGCCGAAGACTGGGCCTTTCATACCAGCATTTATCGCGCTTCCGGCAATCCTTTACTGCTGCAAATGCTCAACGGCATCTACGACAGCATGCACGCCTTTTTTGAATCACCACCGGAGCAGGCACTGTTTGCCGACTCCTTCCCGTTACACCGCGATCTCTTCAATGCCATTTGCCAGCGGGATGGTGAAGCCGCGCGCGCCATTTGCCATCAAATTCTCGATATCACTGAACGCGACATGAAGGATGTCATCAATGCCAAACGATAAACCTGTCTCGCAACAAACGCTTTTGTCCCATGATTTACGCCATGAAAAAGGCGCGGTCACCCCGCCGATCTACCAATCGTCACTGTTCACCTTCAGCGATTACGACAGCATGATTGCCCGCTTCCGTGGCGAAAGCGATCAACCGCTCTATTCGCGCGTCGATAATCCCACGGTCCGAGCGCTGCAGGAGAAAGTTGCCGCATTGGAAGGGGGCGAGGCTTGCCTGGCGTTCGGCAGTGGCATGGCCGCCATCAGCAATGCCATTCTCAGCGTGCTACAACCCGGCGCAAAAGTGGTGTGTGTCAATCACGTCTATCCCGATACGTATCGCTTCCTGCGTGGCTTCTGCCAGCGTTTTGGTATCACCACCGAGTTCGTCGATGGTGATGATGAAGAGGCAATTCGTGCCGCGCTGCCGGGTGCCAGCCTGCTCTACCTGGAAAGTCCGGTGAGTTGGGTGATGAGCGAGTTGGACCTGAATAAACTGGCCACGCTGGCGCGTGATGCTGGTGCGGTCACCATTATCGATAACAGCTGGGCGTCGCCGATTTTCCAGCAGCCGTTGCAGTGTGGGATCGACATCGTGGTGCACTCGGCATCGAAATACATCAGCGGGCACAGTGATGTGGTGGCCGGCCTGGTCATTGCCAGTCAACAGCACATCAGCAATATCGCACGCCACATCAGCCCCTTCCTCGGCGGCAAGCTATCGGCGCATGAAGCCTCATTGCTGATACGTGGTCTGCGCACGCTGCCCCTGCGCATGAAGCAGCACCACCAAAGCGGCATGGAACTGGCACAGAAGCTGAGTGCCCATCCACAGGTTACGGCAGTGTGCCATCCCGGTTTGGCCCCCAAATCCTGGTCATCGCTGCGCGGTTACAGTGGCCTGTTTGCATTTGAAGTAACCGAACAAATCGATATCCCCGCCTTCTGCAACGCCTTGCACTATTTCCATATGGGGGTGAGTTGGGGTGGATTCGAAAGTCTGGTGATGCCCGCCATCTCAGTCATCAATCAAGCCAGCGAATTTAACTCAGCCGTTGATTTCGGCGTCTCGCCACGTTTGATCCGCATCTCGATTGGTCTGGAAGAGACCGAAGACCTCTGGAACGACCTGCAACAGGCGCTGGCTACCGCAACCCGCGCATAATCACTCACTCCCAGGAGAAGCTGCAATGACGACTCGTTTTGCGATTAACGCACTGGTTTTAGCCATTGGATTGGGTTCAGCACTCAGCAGTATGGCGGCAAAATTAACCGTGGTGGAAGTGATTACCAGCCCGCCCCGCACTGAACTGCTGCAGAAGATGCTGACCGAATACAAAACCCAGCATCCCGGCACGGAAATTGAGCTGATCTCGCTGCCGTGGGGTCAGGCGTTTGAGAAGTTGGGTACCATGCTGCAAAGCGGGCAAGTACCCGATGTGGTGGAAATGCCCGACACCTGGCAAGGGCTGTATGCCAGCAACAATATGCTGGAAGATTTAGAACCGCGCCTGAAAAATTGGGATGGCACCGCCCAGTTAACCGATAAAACGCTGGCGATGGCGCGTGCCGCCAATGGCAAAGCCACCATGATCCCTTACGGCTTCTACCTGCGCGCCCTGTTCTGGAATAAGAAACTGTTCCAGCAGGCCGGATTGAGTGAGCCGCCAAAAACCATGGATGAGTTTGCCAGCGATGCTAAACGCATCAGCCAGTTGGGTAACGGCATCAGCGGCTACTGTATGCGCGGCGGCGTCGGCGGCACCAACGCCTGGATGATGTTTATGGCGGCAATGAAAGGCTCACCGGATTTCTTCGATAAATCCGGCAACAGTACTCTGACTCAGCCAGGAGCGATCAAAGGGGCGCAGTTGCTGGTCGACATGTACAAACAAGGCGGCGCGCCAAAAGACAGTGTGAACTGGGGCTTTAACGAAATCGTCTCCGGTTTCTATTCCGGCAAGTGCGCCATGCTCGATCAGGACCCCGATGCGCTGATTGCGATTAAAAACAGCATGGCCGCCGATGATTTTGCCGTTGCACCGATGCCTGTCGGGCCGTCGGGTAAAGCTTTCCCTACCATTGGTTATACCGGCTGGGCGATGTTTAAACAGGGCAAACAAAAAGATCTCGCCTGGCCACTCATCACCTTCCTGAGTAATAAGACCAACAACCTCGCATGGGCAAAATTTGTTGGCACCCTGCCGATTTATAAAGGTGCAGAGCAGGATCCTTTCTATCAAACACCGCAGTTTGCCGGCTGGTTTAAAGAGTTAAACGATCCGAACTATGTGCCCTTAACCATGCCGACACATCTGAAAGGCTGGGGTTACTTTAACTCGGTGATTGTGAAAGAGAGCAGCCAGGAAACCCTGCTGGGTGAAAACGACACTGAAGACATGGTGAAAGACTGGGCTAAATATTTGACCAAAGAGCAGAAAAGCTGGCTCGCCACGCAGTAATCACCGATCGCGCGGAGAACAATGATGATGTTAGAAACCTCACTTGATGCCCGCTCGCCGCGCCTGCGCTACACGCGCTGGCTGCGGCTGGCTGAGCCGTGGTTTTATCTTTCGCCGGGACTGTTGCTGATCGCCTTGTTTATTTTTGTGCCGATGGCGATCGGCATTTCCTACGCGTTTCAGAGCATGAATCTGCTCAATCCGATGGATAGCGGGTGGGTGGGCTGGGATAACTTTGCCGAAATGTTTGACGATCGGCGCTTTTTTAAAGCACTCGGTCACACGCTGAACTGGACGCTCAGCTCACTGCTGTTGCAGTTTTTCTTCGGTCTGGCGTTAGCGCTGCTGCTCAACCGCGAATTTCGTTTTCGTCGCTGGGTGCAGGCGCTGGTGTTTCTGCCCTGGGCGGTGCCCGCCTTTCTATCCGGCCTGACCTGGTCCTGGCTGCTTAACCCGGTGGTCGGCCCGTTACCACAGTGGCTGAGCGATCTCGGATTACTGAGCGAGCCATACAATATCTTGTCCGATCCTCAGTTGGCCATGTGGGGACCGATCATTGCTAACGTCTGGTTTGGTATTCCGTTTTTTGCCATTACCTTGCTGGCCGCTTTGCAATCCATCCCGAAAGATCTGTATGAAGCGGCTTCGATTGACGGTGCCAGCGGCTGGCAACAATTCTGTCGCGTCACGCTGCCCTTCCTGGCACCGATGATTGCCATCACCGTGATGCTACGTACCATCTGGATCGCCAACTTCGCCGATCTGATCGTGGTGATGACCGACGGTGGCCCCGCCGGATCCACCTCGATTCTGTCCAGCTACATCTTCACCACCGCCTATCGCAAACTCGATTTTGGCTATGCCTCGGCAATGGCGGTGTTTCTGTTACTGCTGATGACCTGCTACGCGCTGGTTCTGCTGCGCATTCGTCATCAACTGTTGAAATAAGGAGGCGAAATGAAACTGTTACCCATGATTGGCCATCGCCTGAGTGTTGGCCTCTACCTGCTGTTTGCCCTGTTTCCGCTCTACTGGATCATCAAGATTTCAGTCACACCGGATCAGCTGCTGTTCAGCCAGGGCGTGACACTGTTGCCTGGCGGCTTCACTTTAGGCCACTTTCAAAAAGTGCTCACCGACAGTGATTTCCCCACCTTCTTCAGCAATAGTCTGATCGTCTCTTTCAGCACCGCTTTCCTGACCACGCTGATTGCTGCTGGTGCCGGCTATGCATTTTCGCGTTTTCTCTTTCACGGCAAGATGGTGATGGCGGCGCTGCTGTTGTTCACGCAGATGTTCCCGTTGGTGATGATCATCGCCCCGATTTATCGCGTGATGGCCCCGCTCGGCCTGACCAACAGTCTTCTGGGTCTGGTGCTGATTTACACCGCCTTTAACGTCCCGTTTGCCACCTTTTTGATGCAGTCATTCTTTGATGCCATTCCCAAAGATCTGGAAGAGTCTGCGATGCTCGAGGGCTGCACACGTTTTCAGGCGCTGTATCGGGTACTGGTTCCGCTGACGTTACCGGGAATGGCGGCAACGCTCGGCTTCGTGTTTACCGCGGCATGGAGCGAACTGCTGTTCTCGCTGATGCTGATCAACAAAAACGAAGTGATGACCTTCCCGGTGGGTTTACTCAGCTTCGTCTCCAAATTTGCCGTTTCATGGGGTGAAATGATGGCAGCCGCCGTAATGGCGCTGATTCCTGCCTGTCTGTTCTTTGCCTTTATTCAACGATATCTGGTTCAGGGTCTGACCGCTGGCGCGGTTAAGGGGTAAACATGGCAGAAATTACACTGGCGCAGATCGACAAACGCTACGGCAATGTTGAAGTCCTGCGCGATATCAACCTCACGATTAACGATGGTGAATTCGTGGTGTTGGTCGGGCCGTCCGGCTGTGGTAAATCCACCTTACTGCGCACCATTGCGGGTCTGGAACTGGCGAGCAGCGGCGATCTCCGCATCGGAAAACGACTGATGAATGATGTCGCCCCGAAAGATCGTGATATCTCAATGGTGTTTCAGAGTTATGCGCTCTACCCGCACCTGACGGTGGCACGCAACATGGGCTTTAGCCTCGAAATCCAGAAACGTCCGCGTGCGGAGATTGAGGAGAAAGTGAAGCGAGCGGCGGATATCCTTAATCTTTCACATCTTCTGGATCGTCGTCCCAAAGAACTGTCCGGCGGCCAGCGCCAGCGTGTGGCGATGGGACGCGCGATCGTGCGCCAGCCGCAGGTCTTTCTGTTTGATGAACCGCTCTCCAATCTGGATGCACAACTGCGCGGCAAGATGCGCGTCGAGATTAAACGCCTGCATCAGCAGATGAACAACACTATCGTGTATGTCACGCATGATCAGGTTGAGGCGATGACGCTGGCCGACCGGATTGTGGTGCTGAACCACGGAGTTATCCAACAAGTCGGCACACCACTGGAACTGTATGACACGCCAGCCAACAAGTTTGTCGCCAGCTTTATCGGTTCACCGTCCATGAACTTTATCAATGGCGTCGTCACAACAAACGGCGTGCGTATCGGCGACAGCGCGCTGTTGTCCGCTAACCCGGCATGGGCCAATCAGCCTGAAGGTCGTGAAGTCATTTATGGCATCAGACCTGAAAACATCGCACTGGCTTCAGCAGGTTCTCCACACGCGCTGCCACTGGAGGTTTCTCTCGTCGAACCCACCGGTTTATCCGAGCTCATCCACGGCAACTTATTCGGGCATGAGGTGATGCTGTTTACCACCCAACGTTCCGGTGCCGCAGCAGGCGATATGATTGCCGTTGAAGTGAATTATGCGCGTGCGATGCTGTTCGATGCCGCGTCACAAAAGCGTTTGTAACCGCCGCCGTGTTGCTTTAGCGGCAATGCGGCGTTGCCAGGATACCTTTACCCGGCAACGCGCACGAGTGATAGCCTTGAAGCGAGAACATTCGCTAACGAAACAGGGTTAAGGAGCGTTATGAGCATTATCAATCCCGCCGGTTTGAAGGCACGCAGCTATTACAATCACGTCAAAATTCGTCCCGGAACGCCGGTATTCCCGACCGGGCAAGTCGCGTGGGATGAAGAAGGAAACGTGGTCGGCGTTGGGGATATGCAGCAGCAGGTCGAGCAGGTATATGCCAATATCGATCGCCTCCTGGAGGGGTTGGGGGCACAGCGTGACTGGATTGTGCGCACCACCACTTATGTCACCGACCTGGCGCTGGTGCCGCATATTCATCCGGTACGCCAGCGCTTCTTTGAAGGACTTGAGTTACCTGCCAGCACGCTGTTTCAGATCTCTGCGCTCGCCGAACCGGAATTGCTGTTGGAAATTGATGTGGTGATTATGTTGCCCTGAACATAACGGGAGGCACTTGCCCTCCCGTTCATTAAGTTACAGCGCAGAGAGTTGATGGAACCCCCGGTCGTGATACAACAGCGGTTGCCCATCACTATTGGGGTGTGCCACGCGGATCAACTCGCCAAGAAATATCGCGTGCGTATGCCAGTCAACGGTATTAACTAATTTGCAGCTAAAGGCCACCAGCGCATCCGCCGCCACTGGCGAACCTTCAGCGCCGCAGGCGGTGGCGCAACGATATCATTGATTACCTGCTGTCACTGCTGAAGCCAGAGTGGAATCCGCCAGATCCCCTGCTGACCATGGGCGTGAACTTCACGCTGCGCCGCGGGATGCATAATGCGGGGTTAGAGGCGTAATACATCAATTATACAGGCGACCTCTGCGCCGCCTGTTTGAATGAATTAATCCCAGCCGGCACATTGCTATCATTTAAAACGATGATCCTGTCTGCCGTCGCAACGGTGCTTTCTCGGGGCGAAATAATGACGCGAGTGATGGCGTCAAGTATAAAAACTCCACTAACTCTCTGGCTTCGCAGGAATGGCATATAAAACAGACTATCCGGGGCTGCGGGCATTTAGTGATGATGCCTGCCATAAAAGATGGTAGTTCCCTTTCCAAAGTCAGTTTCTGATGATAAATCAGCAAGATGTTTAAAAAGGGGCGAGTTAAAGGTGCAGCGGATTACACCCATGTTGTTAACAGTGGCCTGGTTGATGCCGCTATTAAGGACCTTTCAGCGATAGCAATAATAGATAAATGTGAACTGAATCGATTAATCTAACACATTAAAATCAACTCTCAATTATTTGACGAGCAGAAGCCTCCCCAATGCAAATTCATGATGTTCTTACCCTTACCATCGCCTCGGTCTGCGCACTTTTTATGACCAATGGCATTGCGGCTTTTCGCACCATCCTTAACTCCACTGATGACGAACAACGCGAAAAAATCCAAGTAGGTCAATTTGAGATGACCATGCGCCGCTATATGACAGGTGAAGGTGTGGGATATATTCTCACATCTACTTTAAGCATCATGGGATGGGTAATGTACATTGCGGGTTAAACAGCGTTTTTAATCAGTACCCTAAAGCAGCTGAGGACTTGAATTTCTAGACCGAACATGCCGGTCATGTCTCATGCCTGTGGAGATACAGGACAGTGGTTCTACCATGAAAGCGGTATCAGCACCCTAAGACGACTTTACTTTAATGCAGCATCGCTCCACAAACGACCTGTCCTTCCTGATTATCAGGATAAAGAGCCGCGCGTAGGACGAAATCGTTACCATGCCGTTTAGCGCATTGGCGCAATCCTGCAAAACCTATGACGAATACGGCGAGCGCATTGCCAGCGCGAACAGTGGCAACATTGAGCTCGTGGCAATTGTCTTGATTGGCCCTTAAAAAAAAATCACCAGCCTTACAGGTAATTTTAAGCTTTATCGCTAAATATCCTGACCTGCGGCAAACCATGCGGGTGGTTGCCCCACATAACGGGTGAAGGCCACACTAAACGCGCTGGCGGAACGATAGCCGACGCGTTCTGCGACATCCGCTACCGCCATATTTTTGCCACGCAGTAAATTTTTGGCCAAAGCCATGCGCCAGGTGAGCAGATAAACCATCGGTGCTACGCCCACTGCTGCGCGGAAACGCACAAAGAATGCCGAACGGGATAGCGCGGAAACTTTGGCTAATTGCGCCACGGTCCAGGGATGCGCCGGGTTGGCGTGAATGTCGCGGATGGCCGCCGCCAGACGTTCGTCGGCTAAACCACTCATCACGCCAGGGTAAGCATCACAGATTGGCATCGAACGCAGCGCCTCAATCAGCAGCAGTTCCAGCAAACGTTCCAATACCACATGGCGCGCGGGCCGCTGCGCACGACACTCATCCATCACCAGTTGTACCAGCGTGGTCAACCGTGACTCCCCGCGAATATGAATAAATTGGGGTAACAGCGAGACGATCAATCCCGCGTCGGGCGCACCGAACTGGCAATAACCAATCAGCGTTTGCACTTCGGCAGGCTGCTGCTGATCGCCAATCCAGAATTCACCGGGGCTAAGCATTTCGGGTAGTGTTTCAGGCGCATCGTCATCGGGTGGCTCGGCACTGCTCATGCAGAACTCCCACGCCGCCGGGATCAGGATAAAATCGCCCTGCTCAAGTGAGATGGGTTCATGCCCTTTCATCTTCAATTGACTGCGCCCAGCCAGTACCAGGCAGTAAAACGGCTGTCCTGTTTCACTGCGATTGACGCGCCAGCGACCATTGGCGCGTGCACGTTTGGAAAAGGCCGCCTGAGGTTGCAGCAGCGACACTATCTCAGCAAGGGGATCGATCATTATGGACTCCTCCGAATGAAACGTGGACTTTGCATTGTAGTGAGTCCATCTCGCTGACTCTATAGTGAGCATCTACCCAATGCAATGCAGGAGTGAAAGATGAAAACGATCCTTATCACCGGCTGTTCTTCCGGCTTTGGTCACGCCACCGCGCTCTATTTTCTGGAACGCGGCTGGAAAGTGATTGCCACTATGCGTCATCCTCGCCCCGAGCTATTCCCGGCTTCGGAAAATTTGCGCCTGTTGCCGTTGGACGTCAGCAACGCCGAAAGCATCAGTCAGGCAATCGCTGACGCAGGCGAGGTCGACGTGCTGGTGAACAACGCCGGAATAGGCGTGCTGACCTCACTGGAAGGCATGCCGATGTCAACGGCACGAGAAGTGTTTGAGACTAACACGCTGGGCACTATCGCCATGACGCAGGCGGTGCTGCCTCAGTTCCGCGCCAGACGGGGCGGTACGGTGATCAATGTGACCTCAACCGTGACGCTGAAATCTCTGCCGTTGCTGGCGGTGTATACCGGCAGTAAAGCCGCCGTCAATGCGTTTACCGAATCACTGGCGCTGGAGTTGCAGCCGTTTAATGTTAATGTGCGGCTGGTGTTGCCAGGCATGGCGCCCACCACCGATTTCGGCAAGAACGCCATGCCGCGCATGGAGCAAACCTTCCTCGACGCCTACCAACCGATGCTGGATGGGATTATGGCGGGCATGCACCAACCGCAGCCCACCACCAAAGCCGAAGATGTCGCCGCCGCGATATGGCAAGCGGCAACCGATCCCAACGCACCAATGCGCATTCCTGCCGGGGAAGATGCGGTGGCTTTGGCCAACCAGACAACCTAAGCATAAGAACCAGGCGAATAGCCTGGTTCCTTTCGAGGTTAACGGTTATGTTGTTTGACTCCTCTGTTAGCCTAGAAGAATAATGGATGCAGATACACTGTCTGGCCCAAATGTCACATTTCTATGATGAGATTGCTGACATGCTACACCGCGAATGGTCCGAGCTACCTAACTGGCATGACCTCGATGTGATCCGCCAACGGCTGCAATCACGCAATGCCGCTGATGCCCAAACGATGACGCTGTTTGCCACCACGCACGAGGGCGAATTGATGGCCACCGCCAGCATCATCCATTACGAATTGAGTGACATCCCCGAGCGTGAATTTTGGCTGGGTGAAGTGATCACCGCTCGCGAACATCGCGGCAAAGGGTTGGCCAGTGCATTAGTGACCCGCCTGATTGCCGAAGCGCGAGCAAAATCGATCCCTGCACTTTGGCTGTATACACCTGACCAACAGGCCATGTATCGCCGCTTTGGCTGGCAGGACGTGGAACAGCAAAATATCGCCGATGAGGACGTCACGGTGATGGTGTTAAAACTGGATTAAGGAGCAATCGATGTTGATACGCAAAAATTACCCGGAACTGGGCGAAGTGAAAGCGCCCTATGTGCACGCGGTGAAGCATGGCAACACCTTATATGTTTCAGGTTTAACAGCCTTTGCCACACCCGCGCAGCAAGGCGATATTGCCTCACAGGCTGAGGCTATCTTTCAGCAGCTGCACCTGATTGCGGCTTCCGAAAATACCTCGCTGAGCCATCTGATTAAAGTGACCATTTTCATCACCTCCTTTGCCCAGATTAATGATCTTCGGGCCGTACTCTTTAAACATTATGGCGGGCATCTACCCGCCAGTTCGCTGGTGCAAATTAGCCAGCTGTTCTCACCGGATCTGAAGGTTGAGATTGAGGCGATTATCGCGCTGTAACCTGTGCGAGATGTTGCAACGCGGCTAAGCCATCGCGAACAATCCATGTGCGCAGCGGCGCGAACAGCGGCTGCGGCAAGGCTTCAGGTGCAAACCACTGCCAGCCTTCGCACTTTTCCGGCTCCATCAACTGCGGTTCCCCCTGCGGGTGATGTGCCACCAGCAGCAAGGTGATGTAGTGCTTGTTGGCCTCAGGGAACACATCACTGGTGAATGCGCCGTTTTGCAATTCGGTCAGGGTTAATCCGGTTTCTTCAAACACTTCACGTCGTGCGCACTCATCCGGAGATTCACCAAACTCCAGATGCCCGCCCGGTGCTGACCAATTCCCTGCACCGTGGCTGCCCTTGCGGCGGCCCAGCAGCAGTTTTCCTTCACGGAAAATCAAAACGCCTACACCCACTTGTGGTGACATAAAAGCTCCTGATTGTGTTAATCGCTCGCAATGGTATGCGCTGCCTTGTACCTTCTGCAAGCAGACAAGCCCGGTTATCGCTGGGGTTTAAAACACAATGCCATCACCATTAAAACCACCATCCCGACGCTCATAATGGCCCATGCGCTATCCAGTGAGTCGGCACGATCGCGGACAATGCCGGCCATCAAGGGCATTAGCGCGGCCAGCAAATAGCCGCCGCCTTGCACAAAGGATAACATTCCCGCCGCCTCTTCAGGGGAATGCGCATGGTCGAGCGTCACGATCAGTGATAGCGGAAACAGTGCACCAATCCCCAATCCGAGCAGCACAGTGGGCAACCAGGCCAGCGCGCCACCCAGCCACATCAGGCTGATTAATCCCAGCAGCAGGGAGGTCAGCACCAGCAACAGCGGAAAACGGCGGTCACGGTAGCGATGGATTAAGCCCGACACGATAAAGCCCGCCACCACTTCCGTTAGCGTCAGTGCACCGAGCACATAGCCGCTGTGCTGCGGCGTCCAGCCATGCTGCATATAAAACGGCGGCAGCCAGGCTAATACCAGCGTGTAAGCCCCCGTACCAATTCCGAAGAACACCATGAGTAACCAGGTACGGCCCGTTCGCGCAGTTGTAGCACGATGAACGTGAGCAGCGGGAACGATATTGCGCAACGTGATTAACCACAGCAGTACCGCAACAATCGCGGGCACAACGGGTATGGCAAGCGCCATGCCCAACCCCTGCGCATCCGCCAATGGGGCGGCCGTCGCGGCAGCCAGCGCTGCACCCGCCATAATCCCGGTGGTAAACAGTGCCATTAGCGTGCCGGCCTGTGCAGCAAAGTGCCGTTTAATCAGCGCCGGCATCAAGGCCTGAATTAAGCCTATGCCGATACCCGCCACCAGCGCACTGGCAATCAGCATCTCAGCAGTTGGGACAGCACCGCGCACAAGGCAAGCTAACGCCAAAAGAATCAAACCGGCAGCGATCCCGCGCACCTCACCAACGCAACGCAGCAACCACGGCCCCACCAGGGCAGACAACCCCATCATCACCACCGGCAAGGTGGTGAGTAAACTGAGTTGCGTGGCGTTGAGGTGGGATTCGCGTTGCAGTAGCGGAAACAACGGTCCGATGGCGGCCATGATCGGTCTTAAATTCAGTGCGATGATGAAAACCAGTAAAGCAAACATGCCTAAAGCAGGTAAGGTACGAGTCACTTTGCATCTCCATGTGCGTCGAAAGTATCTTAACGTTAAGATACTTTGCGGCATTTCGATAGAGGGATGCGCACAAAGCAACACATTCGAGGGGAAATATGACCGACCACGTTGATTTTGTTATCGAGCAGTGGGCCAACGCCATGCCGGAGTTGGATGCCTCGTCAATGGCGATATTTGGCCGCATGTTGCGCATCATGAAGCACCTCGCCACCCGACGCGCGGAGGCACTGGCTCCTTTCCATTTTCGCGATGGGGAGTTTGATGTGCTCGCTACGTTGCGTCGTGCGGGCCCTCCCTATTGCCTTTCCCCCACGCAGTTGTACAAATCGCTGCTGATTACTTCTGGCGCAATGACTAATCGGCTCAATCGTCTTGAGGAGGTGGGATCCATTGAACGCGTGGCCGATCCCGAGGATAAACGCAGCATGCTGGTTGCCTTAACCGATGCCGGACGTGAAAAGATTGAGCAAGCCCTGCTGGTTCATACTGAGACGCAGCGTGATCAACTGGCAACGTTAAGTGCTGATCAGCAACAGCAACTGCAGTCTTTACTCAGCCAACTGATGCAGGCATCGGAAGCCCAGCGGTAAGCATTTCGTCGGGGGATGTGTCAAAATATGAATTAATTCAGTACGCTTTCCGCTATGTTAGCGCTTCTGCTACGCCTTTTGATGGAATAAATGATGAGCACCAAATACGCCCCTTCGCAGATTTTTCTCCACTGGCTGACCTTCTTGCTGGTCGTCACGGCCTATTGCACCATGGAATTTCGCGGATTAGCGACGCGCGGATCCTGGCAGGGCTTTGCCATGATCATTGGTCATTTCAGCGCAGGGAGTTGTGTGCTGGTGCTGATGCTGTCACGCGTCATTCTGCGCTTTCGTCATCGCAGCCCGGCGATAGTCCCTAAACCGCCACACTGGCAAACCGGCCTCGCTCACCTGATGCATCTGGCGATCTACCTGTTCTTTATTGTGTTGCCGATTCTCGGCATTTTGTCGCGCTTCTATATGGGCCGCACCTGGTGGATTTTTGGTATTCCGATGCCGGTGAGCGGCGATCCCGATCCTGATTTTGCTGACAGCATTGCAGACTGGCATGAAACACTCGCCCCTTACGGCTACTGGCTGATTGGTATTCATGCCGTTGCGGCACTGGCGCATCATTATTTATTCAAAGACAACACGTTACTGCGCATGATGCCGTCTCGTCGTTCACGCTAATCCTGCTTTCTGCGCCCGGTAATCGCACTGGCCGGGCGTCCAATAAACGTTGTTTTTAAAATTGTTAATTTTTTAATGATTCATTAGGATCATTCGTGTTTTTAGTATTATCTCTTCTCAAATGTCGCCATGATCTTTGATTTCTATATCTGCGAATCTTGGCAAAAACCATCCTTCTAACTTCATAAGTCACTAATACGACGACTGCATGCCTAAACATAGAATACAAAATAACTCCGATTAAGAATGTCAGACCGCCAAAAAACCACCTCTGTTTTTTTATAAGTTTGCTTATGTAAATCTTATCCTTTTCTTTATTAAATGAATTGCAGATAACCTCGACTGTTTTAGATGGTAGTGTGCTTCGAATTGATTTTTGATTTTCACAATCTTTTGGGGTAAAACCCCAATCCCCTTTACCAAAAAAATCATATTCTTCAGCTCCTTGTTCATTGAACCAAAACCAGCCAGTATTATTTATGTTGATCAGGCCCGCAGGCTTTATTGCTACAATTGCACTTCCGAATGACGAAGTGAAAATTAGCAATATAATGGCTAACAGAATTGTCAGATATCGCCAGGAATACTTAGTAATTTTCAAATTATCCATATTCAAGTTATTTTTAAGCTTGCCAATGATTTTAAAATCAAGCTCATATTTCTTTATCCATTTTTCAAATGATTTCTTTTGAGAAATGGATATCGCTCGAGTATTAAAAAAGAAATTAAACTGCTCAATGCTATTTATTTCATGTATGAGGTCTTTTTTGTTCTGAAGCCCAGTGCCAAACAAAAATTTATGAAACCTATAGGCTAATGAAAAACCTGAACCTGCCTTCCTTTTAAAATAATAAAGTGTCAAAATCAATACGATAGTGACAATTAATATAAATAATGGTTTATTTTCAAGCAAATCAGATATATAACTAAATATTGAATCAAAAGAAAAGTTCATTTCGCAGCCTTAATGTTATAACTAACAATTACAATCATAAGTTAATTAAATTCCATGAGAAATTTGAAAACAATGTGTTACATCACGTTCATTGTTTCTTTCTATTACGTTCTAATCATATCAATCCATACATTCAATACCCTACTTCAGTCCTTTCAAAAACAGCCGAGCATGATTTATCAATAGACATTGTCGTTTTATAGCCTGCATTACCATTCTCTTCTGCGCCCGGTAATCGCACTGGCCGGGCGTCCAAAATAGCGTTGAAACGCGACGCTGAAATTGCGCGGATGTTGATATCCCACCTGCCATGCCGCCTGAGCCACCTGAAATCCCTCCTCCAGCAAGCGATACGCGTGCTCCATGCGCATCTGTAACAGCATCGCGCCCGGCGTGCAGTGAAAATGCTGCTGAAACCCTGTTTTCAACTGGTGGTCACTTAACCCTGCCGCCAGCGCCAGCGCACTCAGCGAGAAAGCATCAGCCAGATGATTGCGCATCCAGTCGCGTGCCTGTTCCAGCCGTTCAACCCTCTGTGGATGCAGTTTGTGTTGAGTATTCGTGGGTTGGAGCTGATGACGATGCAACGCCAACAGGCTGAGCGCCTGAATTTCCAGTAACAACGGATCCTCATGCACCTGGCTGAGTTGCGCCGCGGTGGCGTGGCCGAAACGGCTAAAAAGATGGCGCTTAAGCTGAGGCTGTAACAATCCTTCTGCAGCCTGTTCACCAAAATAATGGCGCACATTCGCCGCACTGAGAATCAGGCGCACCTGCTGCACCCGCTCACCCGCGCGATACAAACGCTCGCCCTGGCTGGCCTGAAAACTGGTCACGGTAAGATGCCCGGCACTGAAAGCAATCTCACGTCCGTTGCTTTCCCTAAAGCGCGATTCTCCCTGCACACCAAAAGTCAGCACCAGCTGTGGCTGCTCGTTAGCGGGTTGTGAGGACTCGCAGAGTGCCTGCACCGGCCAGTAATCCGATTGCACCATGCGCATCTCTCGCGACAGTTGATGCTGGCGCACACGCATTTCACCTGGTTTTTGCATCCTTTCTCCTCACGCAGAGTTAAATCACCGTATCGCAGACAAATGAGAATAAATTGCATTTACGCCAAAGGCTAGTCTGATGTTTACGTTACCTGTTCAGGAGATTGCCATGCGTTCACCGCTTCCTACCCTCGATCATCTGCTGGCTCAGCACGCCCTCAACGGCGCTGTGGCGTTTGCATTTGAACATCGCTTGTTTGATTTCATGGCGCTACCCGCCACCGCTGCGCAAGTCTCTCAACATTATGACTGGCAGCCGCATCAGACCTATCATTTGTTACGCCTGTTATGGAGCACCGAACTGCTCACGCATGAAGCTGACTGCTTTGTGCTGGCGCCCAATGTCCATACTTATCTGTGTCACGACAGTCACTGCTATATCGGTGACGCCTGGCGCTATCGTCATCAGGTGTTACAGCAGTTCGCTCAGCGGATGCCACAACTGCTGACGCAGGCGGAACCCGGCTGGCAGGATCCTTTGCAAATCGATACCGCGTGGGCGGATGCCGCCTTGCATCAAATCGCCCAGGAGCAGCGTGCGCTGAGCGCGGACACCGCATGCGCAATCGCTGATACCCTGGCTGATTTTCAATGTCCGGCGCTACTGCTGGATATGGGTGGCGGTCCGGGGTTGATCAGCATTGCGTTAGCGCAACGCTTTCCGCAGCTTTCGGTGATCGTGCTCGACCTGCCTCAAACCGCCACCGTTGCACAGCGCAATATCGAAAAAGCCGGCCTGAGCGATCGCTGTTGCGCGCTGGCGAAATTGCCTGAAGGGCGTCAGGTGGACATTATCTGGAGTTCATCATTTCTTTACTTTATGGCGGACAGACAGGCGATGCTGCGCGAGTGGTTCACACGCTTAAAGCCAGGCGGATTGCTGCTCAGCGCCCATGCAGAAGTCCCTGAGCAGCCAGAGGAAGCACGGCAGGTACTGCCATTTTTTACCCCGTTAATGATGCGAGGTTACAACGTCACGAATGAGGGTGTGTTGTGCGAGGAATTGCGGCAGGCAGGATTTGATATTGAGCGCGTCCAACGGATGCAGCCGTTCCCGATGTCACCGCTCAATGTCATCCTGGCGCGAAAACCTAAAACGTTAAGCTAAAGCTCTCATCCAGCAGTGCAATGATCTCGCTATCCGGCAAGCCATTTTCCAGCGTCAGGCTGATCCAGTGCTCTTTGTTCATGTGATAAGCCGGATAGACGCCGTGCTGCTGGCGCAGTGAACCGGTGAGTTCGGGACGGGTTTTGATATTCATCACCTGAACCACCGGGCCTGCGTCCAATCCGAGTTTGTGGCTCTCCAGCGGGAACACCAGCGCAAACCATTTACGGTGGCGCGGATGCCGCAGAACCGCGTATTCACTGTGTTTTTTCCACGGATAGTCGGGTTCAATTTGGTAGGTTCGGCTGATGTGTTCGAACAGTTGCTGGCGATTCATGAGGGTTCCCGATGTGTGGAAGTCATTGTCGGCCATGAGCAAATAGCACAAGGCCGCGCCTTACGTTATAAGGCGCGGCCCGTTGTGACAAGGTCTTCAACGCAGACGGCTGGCTCAACTCAACTGAAAACGCCCTACCGTTTGCGCCAGTTGTGCAGCCTGGTCTTCCAGCGAACTGGCCGCCGCCGACATCTGTTGCACCAGCGCGGCGTTCTGCTGGGTGGTGCCGTCCATTTCATTCACCGCGATGGTGACCTGGCTGATACCGCGCGCCTGCTCATCGGATGCCACCACGATCTCACCGATGATAGTCCGCACTGAATTCACTGCCTGGGTCATCTCCTGCATGGTCTTACCGGCGTCCTGCACCAGCTGAACACCGCTGCCGACACGCTGGCTCGACTCCTCAATCAGCGCCGCAATCTCTTTCACGGCGTTAGCACTGCGCTGCGCCAGATTACGCACTTCAGAAGCCACCACCGCGAAACCACGCCCCTGCTCGCCGGCACGCGCCGCTTCCACCGCCGCATTCAATGCAAGGATGTTAGTCTGGAAAGCGATGCTGTTGATGATGGCAGTGATATCGCCAATCTTCTTCGCACTGTCATCGATCTGCGCCATGGTCTGTACCACCTCACCCACCAGCGATTCACCCCGGCTGGCGATCTGCGTGGCGTTTTCCGTCAACGCCGTGGCCTGATGCGCATTAGTGGCGTTGTGTTTCACTGTGGCGGTGATTTGCTCCATACTGGCGGCGGTTTGTTCCAGGGCTGCCGCCTGTTCTTCCGTGCGCGAGGCCAGATTAAGGTTGCCGCTGGCAATTTCGCCTGCGCCCTGACGAACGGAGGAACTGGCGTCCTGAATTTGCCCAACAATCTCACGCAGCTGGTTTTGCATAGTATGCAGCGCATAGAACAGGCTGCTGTTATCGCGCCCTTTCAGTGTGATGACGTTATCCAGCTTGCCGTCCGCCACCGCCAACGCAATGGTCGCGGCTTCCAGCGGCTCGCCACCGATCGGTTTCAATACTTTGCGGCTGAATAACAGCCCCAGCAGGGCGCAGACCACCAGAATGCTAATGATCATCAGGATCACGGCGTTGACCAGTTGGCGATGCGCTGCAGCCATCACTTTGCTCACCGGCGCGACCACGCCGAGATACCATTTCTGATCGCTGTTGCCGATCACGATGGGCTGCCAGGTGACCATGCCATCTTCACCCAATAACGCGTCATGTTGCTCTACCACTGACGTGCTGTAGTTGTGTGTGTCGCCCTTCCACGGCTTACTGGTCTGGTTTTTGTCCGGATAGGACACCACATTGCCCGCGCTGGACAGCAGCATGGCGTAACCCGTGCCATCCCATGGTCTGATTTTGTTGACCTTTTCTTGCAATGACGCGAGGGAAATGTCGGATGTGACGACACCCCAAAGTTTCCCCTGACTGACAATCGGGGCAGCTACGGATGTCAGCAATGTAGGAATGCCGTTGTAAGCATAGGTATAAGGTTCAATCAGCGTGTCTTTCTGGCTCTTCTGCGGCAGCAGATAGTAGTCTCCCTGACCAGGGGTAAAGATTGAGGTCAGCGGATGAATGTTAAAAGTACCGCTCTGATCGCGATCGACAAAGTAGGCATAACGCCCCTTCGGTGCGGCATTCGGTTGGGTAGCGAACTCTGCGTCACGTCCATCGAAGGCGTTCTCTTCAAAGGTCACCGAAATCGACAAGTAGTCTGGGTTATCACGCAACGCAGACTCCATCACTTTGTCAGCCACCTTTCGATCCATAATCCCTGCCGCAGGCAGCGCGATCAGGCTGTGTCCAAGGTTATGGGCGACATCTCGTGCATAACTCAGCTCATGCTGGATTTGCAGCGCCTGCGTTTCTGCAATTTTCTTGAGATAGTTTTCAGCCAGTGACTTTTGTTCGTTACTGGACTGCCAGCTCAACACGCCGATGGTGACGGCAAAACCAAGGGTGATGGTTAAGGCGCCCGTCAGCAGCATCTGCGTGCGGGTGCTCATTGTTTTCTTAGGTGATGCGTGTTTGGCCATTATGGCGCTCCTGGGTTGACACTTATTCAGTTAGAAATGAACCACTCCCTGTGCACGTACATCCTGCTTAAAAGACTATCGGCGTCCGGTGCAGTAACTTGATGGGTGCGCAGGTCGGAGGAGCGCGTAATGAAATGGGGTTCTGCAGAGTGTTTTGTTACGCGGGCGCCGCTCAGGCCGCCCGCCGGTGCTTTAGGGTGCACCTTAATGTCATCAATATCTTCGCAACGAAATACGTCGTTATTTAAAACTCTCGCTTGCTGCTTTTGCGATGGCGATCTCATTCGGGTTAGCAGAACCGCTGACGCCCACCGCACCAATGGTGTTGTTCTGCCACACCACCGGTGAGCCGCCGCCGAGCGGAATGACGCCCGGTAAGGTCGCGATAGCCGGTTCTTTACCGTTGGCGCGATCCATATATTTGTCTGTTGGCGTGCGATACAACGCAGCCGCACGGCCTTTCAGAATGGAAGAATCGATACAGCCGACCGGTGCATTGTCCATACGGTTAAATGCCAGCAGCTGGCCTGACTGATCCAACACGGCAATACAGACGTTGGCGTTCAGCGCGTGCGCTTTTTCCTGCGCGGCCGCGATCAGCTTCTGCGCATCGCCCTGGGAAAGAATGGTTTGCGTCAGGGTGGCATGCGCGGCAGCAGAACCGAACAGCGCGGCGCTCAACAGCGCAAGGGATAAAGCCTTTTTCATTGAAGTTACTCCTTAAAGGGTCATACCGTTTTGAATGCGGGCGACGTCAACGCCGCCCGTAAAAGTTATTTCCGGCGGCGCAGGAAAAGGATCAATGCCATCACGATCACCAGCAGCGCAACGACGCCACCGATGATGCTTAACGCATGCGCGTATCGCACCAGCCAGCTGCCGCTTTCGCCTTTCAGCGTTTGCTCAACGTCAGCTGGCGTAATCGCATGCTGCGGGTTGCCGAAGTTGGTAGAGACGTAGTCCGCCACTTTGGCCAGTTCGGCCTGACTAAACTGCGTACGAAATTCCGGCATAAAGGCGTGATCGTTACCAGTCTGGCGATCGACCCCTTCCGCAATCGTCATGATCAGGTTGGCGGGATCATCCGACAGCACCGCTGAAGATCCCACCAGCGAGGGATAGAAACGCTGAGCATCGTGGGTTCCGCGCCCGTCACTGGCGTGGCAGGTGGCACAGGCTCCGTTGTACAGCTGCGCCCCGCTCATCGCATCGCCGGAGACATAATCGGCGATCTCATCTTTCATGCCGGTTTCAATGGCCGACAGCGGTGTAGGCTGTGGCGCTACCGAAGGCGCTTTACGATCCGCGCCGCCAATCGCAGGCACCTGCTTCAGGTAGTGCGCCATTGCCTCCAGATCGCTCTGCTGCATTTTGGAGAACGAGTTCTGCACCGCGGTGCCCATCTCACCCGCGGCAATTGCTTTACCGTGCAGCGCACCAGTGCGCAGGTAAGTGACAATCTCCGCTTCGCTCCAGTCACCGATACCTGCCTGTGCATCTGGCGTGATATTCGGTGCTGTCCAGCTGCCAACCTTACCGCCCGACAGGAAACGATCGCCCTGTTCCGCCATCATGCCGTTACGTGGGGTATGGCAGGTGGAACAGTGCGCCAGCGTACGGACCAAATATTCGCCCCGTTCTGCACTGCCTGATGCCGCATTGCTGCCCGGCACGGCCTTGCTATCCAGGAACAGCAGATTCCACATCGCCATCACCGGACGGAAGGAGAACGGGAATGGCAGATCGGTTTCGGGGGCCGGATGATTATCGGCTGGCACGCCCAGCATCAGATAGGAGTAAAGCGCGTGGATATCCTCATCTGACAGCCCGGCAAATGAGGTATAAGGCATCGCCGGATAGAGGTAATGATTGCCCGGTGCTTTGCCTTTGCGCATCACCGCAGTGAAATCCGCCAGGCTATAGTTGCCAATCCCAGCGGTTTTCGACGGCGTAATGTTGGAACCGTAAATCATTCCCATCGGTGACTGAATCGCGTAACCGCCCGAGAAAGGTTTGCCGCTGTGCGGATCGCGATGACAGGCCGAGCAGTCACCGGCGGTGGCCAGATATTCCCCTCGTTTGACCAGATCCGGCGAGGCGTCCTGCGCCTGCACAGCGCCGGCCAGCAACAGGCTTGCCGCAGCCAGATGTCTGATATGTTTGCGCATGATCAGATCTCCCTCGCGATGGTATCAGCCATGCGCAGTGCCAACGCGATGCCCGTCAACGTAGGGTTTACCGTGGCAGAGGTGGGCATCACGCCGGTGGTGGCGAGGAACAGATTGGGATGATCCCAGCTACGGCAATGCGCATCGACCACTGAATCTCGCGGGTTATCCCCCATGATGGTGGTGCCCATGATGTGATACTGATTACGCCAGCCAGTCGGTGCTTCAATCACTTCACCGTTAAAGGCCTGCAGGAAGTTAGCGAAATCCTTGTACGCCTGCGGGCGCATACCACGCACGTAATCATCGAGATGGTAATTGACGTTGAGCATCGGCAGGCCGATTGAATCTTTGCGATCGTAATTTGGCGTCACGCGGTTGGTGGGACTGGGCAGCGTTTCACTCATGGTACTGATGTTCATGATGCGCGAGGCACGGTCACGAATTGCATCATCCAGCGCTTGCCCCATCATGCCTTGCTTCAGCAGCGGCACAGTGACATCAACGTTGGGCACCAGGTTACGCAGTGAATAACGGATCGCAGAGTGCTGTGCACGACTGGCTTCATCGCGGCGATTGGCGATAGTACCGTGCTGCACGGATCCACGCCCGGTCCACAGCGGTTCGTCTGCAAGGAACGTCAGGCTCAAACCGGTGTGATCCATCAGGTTACGACCGACCTGATCGGAGCTATTGGCCACGTCATTCATCAGCAGCAGCTTCGGCGTTTCCAGCCCGTGTGCGGCGATGATGAAAGTTTTAGCGGTGAGGCGCGTGTCTTTGCCATCAGGCTGGCGATAATGCAGCGCGACGATCTTGTTACCTGCGCCTTTCTCCAGCTTCCAGGCCACACATTCGGTGCGCAACTGCACACCCAGCGCCACCGCTTTATCGACGTGCATATCGCCGGAGTACATCGCGCCAATCGGGCAGATCGGTTCGCAGTTGTTGTTACCCGCGCAAGCCGGACGGCCATCATAGGGACGTGACACGCGGGCGTGCGGCTCATGGATCACCTGATAACCCATCGGGCCCAGCTTTGATTGCATGCGCTGCACCATATACGGCTTGGCTTCCGGCGGCAGCGGATATTCCGCTGAACGTGGCGGATAATGACCGCGCCCTTGCCCGCTTTGGTCCTCATCGGCGGTGCCGACGACCCCTACTTCGCGCTCGGCTTTGACATACCAGGGCTCCAGCTCGCTGTATTCAAACGGCCAGTCGCGGCCAACGCCGTAGACGCTTTTCAGCTTGAAGTCGTTGGGTAACAAGCGCCAGCAGGCAGATGCCCAGTGACGCGTACTGCCGCCGGCTACGCGTAAGTAGCTGGTGACGTATTCGAAATCGTCATCTCCTTTGGCATCGATATAACCTTCGGTGTAAGAGTTCGGTGCCCACGGCAGATTCGGATACGGCGCGCACCAGTTACGTTTACTGGCACCGTTTCGGTAGTTTTCCACCACTTTCCAGCGTGGAATATAAGGCCCTGCTTCCAGCATAATCACCGATTTGCCCGCTTTCGCCAGCTGATAAGCGGCGTTGGCGCCCAGCGCACCGGAGCCGACGATCACCACGTCAGCATCAAATTCACTCATGATGTACCTGCTCGATTCTTGTTATAGGGTATTGTGCTGCGCCAGCATCGCCTCGGCTTCCACGAGGGTTTTGGCTTTGCCCTGCACCATCAGTAACCAGGGTGCATCAGGCTGTTTAATCTGCTTTGCGGCGAGGGGCGATTGATCGCCCCATTCGCGGATCAAGGTGGACATCGGTGGCGCTGTGACGCCCGGAGGCACTTCGGCCCAATAATCTCCGCCCGCTCTGGCATAACTTGGGCGAATGGTGTGATCACGCGTGGGCTCATACATCAGCGCCGACAGGAAGGTCACGAAGTGCGCGTCATCCACCGCTTTGGTCGTAGACGGATGACCGGTATAGCCGAGATACCACGGCGAGATAATTGTCAGCGCGGTTTTCACATCCGCGTCATCCAGCTGCGCGACGATCTGCTCACGATCTTCGCTGTGCAGCGCGTTGAGACGCGTCATCAGGCGCGCTAGCTGAGCCGGAAACCCTGCATCCTGTTCACACAGCAGCGTCCATAACCGTTCAGAGATGCCGATATCGAGGCCACGGCGTCCGGTTAACAGTTCACTGGCACGCAAGAGCAGCGCTTGTGAGGCATCAGCAGGTGCGGCCAACAGCGGTTGCAACGGGATAGAAACGATGACCGGTGTGGCCATCATCAGTTGTAAAAAACGTCTTCTTTCCATGGCTAACCTGCTTTCAACGCCGACAGCGCGCCCTGCGCCGCTTCCGCATCCACGTTGCCATCTGGCGTGCTGACACCAATGGCACCCACTACCACACCGTTCACTTTCACTGGCTCACCGCCTGGCAGCGGCACCACCACCGGGTTACCCAGCATGCCGACATTACCGGCAGCGATTTTCTGCTGGAAGCTGGACGTTGGCACGCCAAAGGCGGCGGCCGAGTGCGCTTTCTTCGGCGCGAGTTCGCTGTTGGCCAGCGTGGCACCATCCAGACGCTCATAAGCGATCAGCTGACCAAAAGGATCGACCACCGCAATCGCGCCGCCGATGTGATGACTGCCAATAATCTGCTCAGCTTTCTCCACCAGCTGCTGCGCCTGGTGATGGGTTAATACGGCGACCTGGTTAACGGGTTCGGCGGCCTGGCTCGCGGCACAGAAAAGTCCACCGCACAGCAGCACTGTCGGGAGTTTTTTCATGGGTTTTATCCTGAATAATTAAAGGTTTAGGTGAAAATCTTAATGACGTGCTAGACGTTGCTGAATCAGATGATCGAGGCTCCATTTACCGCCGCCGTTCAGACACAGCATCAGGAAACCGGCAGCGCAGGAGATATTTTTTAACCACACCATCAGGTGTGCGTGGCTGTATCCCTGATAGAACAGGAATCCGGCCAGAACCGAGAACACCGCCATAAAAATGGCTGTGAACCGTGTCAGAAAACCAAAGGCAATGGCCAGACCGCCCCCCACTTCCAGCAGGATCACCAGCGGCAGGAAAAAGGCCGGAACACCGTTGTTCGCCATGGTTTGCAGGTTGTCTGCGTAGTGGGTGATTTTGTCGAGACCGGAAGCGAAGAACAGACCCACCGCCATGACGCGGCCGAGCACAGCGAAGAGATCTTTTGAGTGAGACATGATGTAAGCGTTCTATTATGTAGTTGTTAATGAACCAAACGGTACACTCTATAACTTTAGTTACATTTATCATTTCGTGCGGCTAAAAAACGCGCAATGCATGAGTTGTGCAACTTTGCGGCGCACTTTGCTCAAAACAACGACGATAAAATAACTGAGGGGTGTCAGGGTACCGAGGGAGGTTTTTGAAGTAGATCACACTATTTGTTCGGTCTTTAGCCTGCTGATATACGGCCGCTGCGCTCCGCTAACTCTGCGTTTTTAACGATTTTTTAGGTAAAAATCCTAAAGCGTATAGCAGAACACAATCCCAGCAACATGCGATCTGTTTGTTAACAAAATTCCAACATTATGGCGTGTGACGATTCAGCTTCCGTCTCAGGTCATTATTCCTGTCAGGAATGAATTAATAACCTTCGCAGAATATTTTTTATCGGTTGTCGATGCCAGGATGACGTAAACCCTATCGGAGAACCGACATGACTTATCGCTTTCTCGTGACCACTACCAGCCTCGGCCAGGGCGGCCGTGAACTGCTCGCTGAAGCAGGCTGTGTGGTCGATTATCTGGATGACGCCAATGACGTTGCGGAAGTTGAACAGCGTATGAGCAGCGTGGCGTATGACGCGGTGATCTCGCGCACCGTTGAATTGAACGCGAAAGCCATCAACGCTTGTCCAACGCTGAAAATCATCTGCAAACACGGCGTGGGCGTCACCAATATTGATGTGGTTGCCGCTACCGAACGTGGCATTCCGGTGCTGACCACGCCCGCCACCAATGCGCAATCTGTTGCCGAACTGACGCTGGCGCTGATGCTGAACTGCGCGCGCCGTCTGCCCTATTTTCAGCAGGAAGTCGCCGCCGGGCGCTGGACCCGCAGCGGTGATGGCGAAGAACTACAGGGCAAAACCCTGGGTCTGATCGGCTTTGGCGAAATCGGCCGCCGCGTGGCGCGCTTCGCGAGTGTGATTGGGATGCAAGTCGCATTTTTCGATCCCGCTGCTCCGGCTGATGGTGACTTTGAAGGGGCGCAACGCTGTGATTCACTCGACGATTTACTGCCACTGGCAAATATGCTGAGTCTGCACTGTCCGGTCACGCCCAAAACCCGTTTGATGATCAACGCGCAACGCCTGGCACAGTTGCCTGCTCAAGCCACGCTGATCAACACCGCACGCGGTGAATTGATTGATGAAGAGGCGCTGGCTGCCGCATTACAAAGCGGGCAACTGCGTGCCGCAGCGCTGGACACGGTGACCCTTGAGCCGCTGGCTGCCGATCATCCCTTCCGCGCGCTCAGCAACCTGATCGTGACTCCGCATATTGGCGGTTCCACCCCGCAGGCATTGGATGCCGTTGCACAGAGCGCAGCACGTCAGTGTCTGGCTTTTCTTGATAACCAACAGATCAACCCATCCGCCTGCGTTAATCCGCAGGTGTTAAACCGGAGTTAACTTATGACCATCCACAAAGACTGGCCGATTGGCTATTTCATCGGTGAGCGCGGCGCACAGATTGATGCGGGCGTGATTGATGCCTTCCGTGCCTTGCCGGTGCCGAACATTGGCGACTCCATGGGGCGCAGTGTTGGTGCACTTGGCTTACAGGCGTATCACAACGATGCCAACCTGATGCTGTGCGGCCCGGCGATCACCGTGAAAGTACGTCCTGGCGATAACCTGATGATCCATAAGGCCATCGAAATGGCGCAACCGGGCGATGTGATTGTGGTCGATGGCTCGGGCGATCTGACTCAGGCGCTGATCGGTGGCTTGATGCGCACCTCTGCCGTCACCAAAAAGATTGCCGGTTTCGTGATTGATGGCGCCGTGCGCGACCTGAATGAATGGGCAGAAGGCGGTATTGCCTGCTGGGCTCGGGGTAACACTCTGCGCGGCCCTTCCAAAGAAGGCCCTGGTGAAGTGAACACCACGGTGCACTGTGCAGGACTGGTGGTGTCACCCGGCGATTTGATCGTGGCCGATGCCGACGGTGTGATTGCGATCCCGCAGGATGAGCTGAGTGTGCTGCTGCCTCGCGTACAGCAACATGCACAGCGTGAGGAGAAGATCCGCGCCAGCAACGTGGCAGGCAACAACGACCCTGAGCGCTTCAACGCGATTCTGCGTGCGAAAGGCTGCCCGGTTTAACGTTAAATCCCTGAATCACCTGTGTTATCGGGCATGGCCATCCGGCCAGCCCTTAGCAAACCATTATAAAAACAACGGAGTACCCTACCGTGCTGAAAAAAATTTCGCTGAGCGAGTCGATCCCTCCGCCGATGACCTGGCGTGACAACTTCACACCAGAAGAAGGCAAAGCATTTGGTGCGCAACTCTCTGCGCGTCTGGAACGCTTACCTGCCGCCCGCCCGCTGTGGCTGATTATTTTTGCGCTGGCATTGGGTGGTTGGTTTGAAGTGTATGACGTGTTCCTGACCGCCTATATCGGTCCCGGTATGGTGCGTGAGGGGATTTTTTCCCACGGCAGCCATAACTTTTTTGATCCCCATAGCCTGGGGGCGTTTGTCGCGGCGATGTTCCTCGGGGTTTTCCTCGGCACCTTGTTGATTGCCAATCTGGCCGACCGCATCGGGCGCAAAAAGGTGTTTATTATCTCATTACTGGTTTACGCGATCGCCAGTGGCATTATGGCGTTTCAGCACCATCCGTTTTCCATTGTGTTCTGGCGCATTGTGTCGGGGATTGGCGTTGGTGCTGAACTGGTCACTATTGATGCCTATGTCTCCGAATTCATCCCGGCGCGTCTGCGCGGCAGATCTTATGCCTTCGTGCAGGCCATCCAGTACACCTCGATTCCGACCATCGCTTTCCTCTCATGGCAGCTGGTCCCCCAGGAAATTCTCGGCCTGAGCGGCTGGCGTTGGGTGGTGTTGTTTGGCTGTATCGGCGCGGTGCTGGTGTGGATCCTGCGCATGGGATTACCCGAAAGCCCGCGCTGGCTGGTTGAGCAAGGCCGTTACAAAGAAGCGGAAGACGTGGTACGCAGACTCGAAGCGCGCGTGGCTAAATCCACTGGCGCGGCGCTGCCTGCCATTGATAACCATTTGTTGCAGCCCATTGAATCTAAACCTGTAGTGAAAAATGAGATGTGGCGTCCGCCTTATCGTCGTCGCACTATCATGCTGCTGGTGTTCAACTTCTTTCAGTCGATTGGCTATTACGGTTTTGCCAGCTGGATCCCGACACTGCTGGCAGCAAAAGGTGTGACCTTTACCCACAGCTTGCTCTATTCCTTCCTGATCGCTTTTGCCAGCCCGTTGGGGCCGCTGCTGGCAATGACCTTTGCCGATCGCATTGAGCGTAAGTGGCTGGTGAGTGGATCCGCGCTGGCCATTGCCCTCGTCGGCACGGTGTTTTCCTGGCAGTCGCAACCGGTGATGCTGGTGACGTTGGGACTGCTGCTGTCGCTGGCCAGCACCTGTATGACCTTCTCCTACCGAGCCTATCAGGCGGAACTGTTCCCGACGCGTTTCCGCGCTAAAGCGATTGGATTGGTCTATTCGGTGAGCCGTATCAGCGGCATGTTGTCAGGCTTTACCATTGCCTGGGTACTGAGTGAGATGGGTGTCAGTTCAGTGTTTGCCGTGATTTCCGGCGCGATGGCGATTGTGGTGTTTACCATTGGTGTATTTGGTCCACGCACGCTGAATCGTCGCCTGGAAGAGGTGAACCCCTGAGGGCGTGATGACCAAAGGGATGTGATGACAATGTGTTTATGGCGGGATTAGGCCGCAGCCTAATCCCGTTTTGAATGGTGGTTATTTCTGTTCAGGCAGCGCGTATGCCAGCACATAATCGCCCACCGGCGTCTCCATAAAGTGATGCCCTGCTGCGACAATCACCAGATACTCGCGCCCATTTTGCGTGTAGATCATCGGGTTGGCCTGGCCCCCTGCAGGCAGTTCCGTGCTCCACACTTCCTTACCGGTTTTCATGTCGATGGCGCGAATTAAGTCATCGGTGGCCGCCGCGACAAAGATTAGCCCGCTGGATGTCACCACGGAACCGCCATTATTCGGCGTACCAATGTTAATCGGCAATCCGGTTGGCAGACCAAATGGGCCATTGCGACGTGCAGTGCCCAGTGGACGATCCCAGATAGTGCGGCCATCACGCAGGTCAATGGCGCGGATGCCACCATATGGCGGCTCTTTACACAGCATGCCGGTGTACGGCAAGCGCCAACCCGCATTCACGTTCACCGCGTAAGGCACGCCGATTTGTGGATCGCCTGCCCCTTCCGCATGACCGGTATCGTGTGGGTTATACGGGACTTCATCGCGGGGTTTCCAACCCATCGCATCGGCTTTCGCACGCGGCACCAGAATGTTGTAGTTCGGCATATCGTTGTAGTTTGCAATGATGATGCCGCGAGTCGGATCCACTGCCACACTGCCCCAGTCAGAACCGCCGTTATAACCCGGATACTCAATCGAATGACGATCGGCTTCCGGTGGTGTGTACTGCCCTTTATAACTGGCTTGCTGGAACTGAATGCGACACACCAACTGATCCACCGGTGTTAAGCCCCACATATCCTGCGGCGTAAGATCCGGTTTGCTCAGATGATGGAATAGCGAATAAGGCTGGGTAGGCGAACGCTGATCCGGCTCGACGCCGCCACCGGGCACTGGTCGCTCCTCAACGCCAAATAGCGATTTACCGGTACGGCGATCCAGCACATAAATTTCGCCCTGTTTGGTCGGCATGATAATTGCCGGTGTCTTACCGCCGTTTTTATCCGGATAATCCACCAGCGTGGGCTGAGAACCGGGATCGTAATCCCACACATCTTTGTGTGCTGTCTGGAAAGTCCAGGCCGGTAAGCCGGTATCGATATTTAATGCCGTCAGTGAGACCGAATACTTGTTTTCGGCAGGCGAGCGCGTACCGCTCCAATAGTCACCGGAGGAGTTCCCGACCGGCAGATACACTAATCCTAACTTGTCATCACCGGTGAACGAGGTCCAGACATCCGGTGAACCGCGTTTATAGGCATTAGGTCCTTTCTTCGGTGTCGCCGTATCCGGGTCGGCAGCATCCCATGCCCATTTCAGCGCGCCCGTGCGCACATCATAGGCTTTGATGACGCCCGGCGGGCCAAATGCGCGCTGTCCATCGATCGTCTGATGTCCCACTACCAACGTGTCACGTATCACCACCGGCGCGGAGTTAATGGCCACATAGCCGTCATAGGTTTCCCCCATATCTTCCGCGAGATTGACCGTGCCCTGATTGCCGAAACTGCGGCACACTTCACCAGTTTTAGCGTTCAACTCAATGATGCGGGCATCCAGCGTACCGAGAATGATGCGCTGCTGGCAGTCACTGTTATCACTGTTCGGTGCAACAGCCGCTTCCTGTCCAGTGGTTGCATGGCTGTTGGTCTGGCTGTCATACCAGGTTAACCCTCGACAGGCGGCGGTGTACGGAATAGATTTGTCGCTGACCTTCGGATCAAAGTGCCACTTCTCTTTGCCGGTAGCGGCATCCAGCGCGAACACCATATTGCGTGCGGTACAGGTATAGAGCGTATCGCCCACTTTGATTGGGGTGTTTTCACCGCCCCAACGCGCTTTGGGTAAATCGCCGGTGCGGAATTGCCAGGCCAGCTTGAGGTCTTTTACGTTATCCGGGGTAATCTGGCTGGCATTGGCGAAACGCTGCGACGCCAGAGAACCGCCGTAGGTATACCAGTCACCATTGTCTGGCGTGGAGGCTTTCCCATTACCGGTATCCGCCATGAAGTTGGCCGAACCCGCAGCGGGTACATCGGTGGCCGGCGTTTCATTAAGTGGCGCAAAGGGCAGCGCAGCGGCGACCACAAAGGCGACAATCAGCACCGCCGCCAGCGCGCGTGAAGCACCCCGACTGACGCGCGGTGCCAGATTGGGCAACTGAAAGGCAAACACAATGCCAAGAATCAGCATTAGCGCAAAGCGCGGAACCCAGCGCCAGTAATCCAGCCCCGATTCCTGGATGGTCCAGATCAGCGTACCG
This sequence comes from Type-E symbiont of Plautia stali, assembly GCF_059731115.1. Taxonomy (NCBI): domain Bacteria; kingdom Pseudomonadati; phylum Pseudomonadota; class Gammaproteobacteria; order Enterobacterales; family Enterobacteriaceae; species Type-E symbiont of Plautia stali. The sequence goes on along the minus strand of NZ_AP035907.1, from coordinate 351,481 downwards.
ACAAACACCAGCGCGAACCAGCCTGCACCGCTGGTGCGCTTCATGAATATCAGTACAGCAGAGATGATCAGCCCTATACCCGCCAGCACGTAGTACCAGTTTCCGCCTACGGCCACCAGCCAGCCCCCGCCTGCGGCCAGAATAATCCCCAACAACAGCAGAATAAGAGCAAATAGTTTATTCCAGAACGAAAGTCTGGGTATTGGGTTTGCGATGTTCAAAATAATGTCCTTTGCCATAAACGATTGCAGGATTGTGTATTTTTTAAACTTCGCGATTAACTCTAGAATATCTGGAGGGTTATGCCGGGATATTTGGCAAATATGTTCAATAAGCGGCACTTTTTATCCGCTTAAATTCCTTATAATTTCTGTGATAAATAGTTTGTTGAGGCGGGGGCAAACACCCATATCTAATCCCGATCAATTTTTGTCTGCGCATTTCCGCGACAAAATCCTGCTGTTTTTGATCTGGCGCAAGATCGCTATCTCACCATCCTGTCAGCTTATTCGTTACAGGGCGCATGACGCCAAATAACAAGAGGAATGCATCATGACAGGTAAATTAGGCTTAACAGGATTGCTATTGGTTTGGCTGGTGTATGTGGCGTGGATGGTGATCTACTACTCTGGAACATTTTCACTTTTCACCCATTGATCTGCTCTCCATCACTGCTATAGCGATAGTCACTTCATTTTCCCAGATGGCGGCGCTCAGGTCGCCATCTGGCACACAGACCCTTTCCTGGCTCACCTAAAATTTCAGCCTGAAATCGCCACCCATTTCGCCTTCTCATGCGGCTTACATTCGTTGGTGGGCTGAATGAACTGGCGTTTGAGCCAATTAGGCAGTATCATTCAACTCATTATGTGAGCCGAATAAAGCGGCTTTATGGCTCAGTAATTGAGCCTAATCACCAGACTGTTTGGCTCACTGGCAAAGGATATGAGGCAATATATGTGGATATGGCAGAAACCTGATTGGCCAAGTTTTCGCTGGCAAGAGGAAAAACTCCTGCCACGATTGCGCTATCTCCAGCAGCAGCGCGGCATTTTGCTGGGCCGCGCAAGCATATCCAATAACACCGATACGCAAACGTTGAATACTTTGCTCACCAACATCCTGTCTTCCTCCGCCATTGAAGATGAGCGTGTTAACGCCGAATCGGTCAGGTCTTCCCTTGCGCGGCGATTAGGTGTCTCGCTGGAGCAGCCCTATCCCGTTTCCGAACGATCTGAAGGACTGGCCACTATGATGATGGATGCCATCACTCAGCGCGATGAGCCTCTCACGTTTGAGCGGCTGTGTCTGTGGCATCAGTGGCTTTTCCCGGCGAGTGAATGGACGATTAAGCGTTTAAACGTAGGTGGTTTGCGAGGCGAGGAGCCGATGCAGGTGGTATCCGGGCGCATCGATCGCCCAACCGTGCATTTCGAAGCACCACCACGCGACGGGCTTGAACGGCAGCTTGATCAGTTTATTTGCTGGTTTAATCACAGCCATAACGAGGTTCAACTCGATCCACTGCTGCGCGCTGCCATCTGTCATCTGTGGTTTGTTACGCTGCATCCATTCGATGATGGCAACGGTCGTATTACGCGCGCGCTGACTGATTTGGCGCTGGCACAAGCAGACAGCCAAAGCATCCGTTTATATGCCATGTCGTCATCGATTCTGACCCGGCGCGCGGATTATTATCGGATTTTGCAAGAGACACAGCGTGGCGATTTGGACATCACGGCCTGGATGCTGTGGTTCCTCGATGTGCTCAATGACAGTCTGGAAGAGGCGCTGGCATCGGTCACGCGGATACAGAACAAAGCGAAATTCTGGCTGATTCACCACAATGCCCAATTGAACGCTGAGCAAAACCGCGTATTGAATCGCTTACTGGATGGTGGTGAACAAGGGTTTGAGGACGGTATCAGCGCCAGCCAATATCAAAAAGTGGCAAAGGTCAGTAAAGCCACGGCGACGCGTCATTTAACGGAATTGCTGGAGAAAGGTTGTCTGGAGAAACTACCGGGCGGTGGGCGTAGTACGCGTTATCAGATCAAGCTGTAGAGTTTAGTGAGGCAACAGGAGCGACCTTCTCGTCGCTCCCAGTTATCAGCTTTCAGCTCTCAGCTCTCAGCTCTCAGCTCTCAGCTCTCAGCTCTCAGCTCTCAGCTCTCAGCTCTCAGCTCTCAGCTCTCAGCAAAGTATCAGGCAGCTTTAACCGCGCGCACTTTCTTTTCGGGTTTACCGGTGTCTGCTTCTGCAGAGGCTTCAGATTCCGCAGAGATTTCAGATTCCGCAGAAGCCTCAGTCTCGACTTCGGCTGTCGCTTCTTCCTTTACCGCATCCGGTAATTTGCTGGTACGCAGGATATGCTGCACCGCATCCTTCTGTTCAGCCAGTAACATGCCTAACGCTTCAGCCTGTGCTTCACCCAGCTCAGGCTGATGCTGCTGCAGCCAGTCGGTGAAGGCGTCCGCCATATCGAGCATTTTGTCCCAGGCATCCGCGTCTTTTTTATTGGCAAACGTCATTTTTTCTTCACCCTTTCTGACAACAACATATTTGGTTTCGACTGCCATGATGCACCTCGGTTAACTGTATTTATATACAGTATATTCTAAGCAAACTTTTTTGAGCAAACGTTTTCTGCTCATTAAGCCAGTAATTCTTCCAGGAACGTCGCCAGCGCTTTGCGCGGATCGTCCTCTTCTGAAACGATCATTTCGATACCCCACTGCCCCAGCACCTCTTTGGCCACCGGATTATTGCGGTTGGTGAACAAGTAGGATTTGGGGCGCGCGGTAGCCAATCCGGTACGGCCCCACATCTTGGTCAGCCGGTAGAATAACAGACGAATGTTAAAGTCACTGATGCTGTACCCGACAAACAACACCGAGTTGCCCATCACGTCATGCGTCAGTTTGATATCCAGCGGCGAATCGAAATAGAGGCGCTCAAAGTAGCTGCTCTCATCCAGCACGATGGAAGTATCATCGTCAAAATCACCATGAAGTTTTATGATATGACGCTTGTCTTCGGTTAATGACACCAAATCTGCCGCATTCGCCACTTTGCTGTACGGCACATTGTGAGCTTCGTGCGCCATCTCCAGCCAGCGATCGTAATTGGTGGTGTAGATGCGTGAAAAGTTACCTTGGGTGATCATGGTGTGAATTTCAGAGCTGCGCACGTCAATATCCGGGCGATGCCATTCACGATCCATCCAGCTGCGTAATGGTCCGAGCGAACCTTTGCGTTGCTTGTAATACTCCGCCAGCGAAAGATGTGTGCCATAAGTATTAAAGATCTTCGGGTCGTAACCCAGTTCTTTGGCCAGATGCGCAATCAGCTCATGCCACTCCGGCAAACCCAGATTGCGTGAAATACCCGCACCCGCAAACAGGATCAGTTTGCCTGCATCGTAGGCGCGTTTGAGTTCCGGTTTCATGCCAGTCCCCGTGATGTTTTAAGAAAGGTGGCGAAGCGATCCAGTGCCAGGCGGCGCATGGATATTTCGTTTTTGAATTCACCCATTTCAGCGAAGGTCTGCGAATGGCCTTCTGGAATGAATACGCAGTCCCACTGAAACTCGCGCGGTCCGGCCGGCGCTGGTGCGATGGTGCCGCGCAGTTCACCCTCAAACTGGTACATTTTACGACCATCGCAATAGCCCAGCACGGTTTTGGCGGTCACGCTGGGGCTATCCAGACCGCTAACCAGTTTAGTGAAGCGTTCAGCGTTCAGTCGGCTCCAGAAAATGCGCGTCAATCCGGCAGGCAAACCATTCAACCCATCCAGATACAGGCCGGTGTGCTCAACAAACAGTGGACGCCCAATGATGGAAAAGGCTTTGGTGAGTTTGTCACGTACCAGTTCAACTTCATTTTCTGTTTGGATCTCTTCGATGCGGCGGGCGATGGGAATGACTTCGACGCCGACCGGCTCCAGGATGGTGCGCACTTCGGCAAGCTTTAGCTCATTGGCAGATAGAAAGCGTATTTTCATTGCAACCAGTCGTTTTAAAGTGGGTTTCACATTCGGGTCAGGCCAGGCTGAATACGTGTCCAGCGCTTGTTGTTTTTGCCTCTGGCACTGCAACTACCTTAAGGCACTGAGGTTTCATTCTAACGTGTGCACTTGCCATAGGGTAGGCGCAATCGCGGTAATCATAAAATGCGCTGCGAGCTTTCAACCTCTTTTAACGCGCCGTATGCAGGCGGAAATAATCGACTTAAGTCACCTCAATCGGCCAGTTTTACCCGGATAAATGCTCATTTCCTCTAACATAGGTCAAATCATAATGCAGCTTGAATGAGTGTAAATAACGTGAAAACAGTTATGACAGCCGTCACGCTTTTCCTTAATATACCTGACTGAAAACATTAAATAATTATGACTATAAAACTGAGAATAGCTAATGATCTCTTATTTCAGCTCAGGATTTTCAATCATTCGCAATCTGCCGTTTATTTTGAAAGGCGATAGCCTGGAAAAGAAACTGCGTTTAACCTTGTTGATCGCCGGGACATCCAGCATTGTGGCCGGGATCTACATGGTGTTGTTTAACGTTGTCAGGGATCACCATGACATTGCCTGGTTATATGCTGCCAGCACATTACTGGGCGGTTACATCACCAGTGCGGCCTTCTGCAGTGGCTTAAAACGCAACCTTTACATCATCGTGCATGCACTCTTATTCAGTATTATCCTGCTACTATTACTGGATAATTATCATTCAATTGTTAAGCGCTCGGAATACAATTATCTGATGGCTCTGACCATCGGTTCCGCGCTGGTGCTACGCCAGCAATCGAATTACCTCAGTAAAATTTTTCCTCTCATTTGCCTGGCGTTTTATCTGCTGTTTATCGCCACGGGATTAACCTGGCAAAGTGGGGCTTTCAGGCTGAGCATACCTGAGGAACCTGGTTTCTATATTGTTAACTGCAGTGTGTCGATTATCGCGCTACTGTTAACCGTGTTTACGTCACGCGGTGATTATTCGGAGACCGACCTGATTAAACGGGAGCTTTCCAACGCCATCGAAAAGAACCAACTGGAGCTGTACTATCAGCCACAGGTGGATACCAATAAAAAGTTGATAGGCTTCGAAGCCTTACTGCGCTGGAAGCATCCGGTTAAAGGTTTTATCTCGCCGGAGGTGTTTATTCCTGTGGCGGAGAAAAGTGGGCTGATTATTGAGATTGGCAAATGGGTGATGGAAAGAACCTTGCAGCAAATGTCTGACTGGGATCGCATGTATAATCTCAGCAATCTGAAGTTTTCGATCAATATCAGTCCACTGCAGTTGATGCATCGGGATTTTACCCAGGATACTTTGCTGACGCTCTCACATCACAAAATCAGTCCGGAAAGATTAAAGTTTGAAATAACTGAAACCACCTTTATTTACGATCAAAAAAGAATCAGCAGTGTCATTGAGCACTTCAGTCAATTAGGCATTAAATGGGCGATCGATGATTTTGGCGTAGGCTATTCATCGCTGAAATCGATCAGTGATTTCGCGATTGATGATATCAAGATCGATAAATCGCTTATCATGCATATTTTTGACAACGAATCTGCAGCGATAGTAGTGCACAAGACAATTGAACTGTCGCGTGAAATGGGATTAAACGTGCTGGCTGAAGGCATCGAAAGTGAAGAGTATTTCGACTACCTGCGCGACAAAGGCTGTAACTTGTTCCAGGGGTATCACTTTGCCCGTCCACTCCCAGCGGGAGAGGCTGCGCTTTGGATCCGTAAAGCCACAACGTAAGAGACTTTTGCCATGGCGGCGGCTGAGCCGCCATTGTGCTCAGGATTAAAATATCGCTTTGGCGATCGTTAACGCCAGTCCTAACGTGACGAGTTGCATTGAAACCATCCATTTGGTTTGTTTGTTCAGCGCCTGGTACAGATCGCCCCTGATCGCCAGTACATCCGCCTTGGTCGCGTAATTTTCCTTTATGGACGCAACATCGGCTTTCACTTCACGAACCTCGGACCGTAATTCTGCTATTTCTAATTTGACTTCAGCGATTTCAGTCCTGACTCCAGCCATATCCTGTTTAGTGGCGTAATTCGATGTAATAACGGCAACACCTGTAGCGATGATGGCAACCGTCTCTTCCAGTTTCCTGACCCTTGACTCCATGAAAACGCCCCCCAATCTCGGCCGCTTAATTTCTCTGTACTGTAGGGATTGCGCGTGGCAGATATTAAGTTGACCTCTTATATTTTCAACTAACATGTTAACCCCAATCTTTTATACGTTGATTGGGTAATGCAGGTTAAGCCAGACTCATTCAAAATCCTTTTTACTCTTTTTCAACCTCACATTCCCTCTGGAAACACCAATATGACACCTTACCGACAGGCTAAACAATACCGATCCTTGTAAGAGAAGATAAAAAACCATCTGAAGCGATTAATTAAATGCAAGGCGAGTTTATTTCACGGTCAAAAATCGAGATTTACCGTTTAATTCATGCCAAAAAAAATAAATAAAAGAATGAATAGGTTCACAACAACGCTGAAAAGAAAAAACTCACAACAATCAAGCTGTGAGTTTTCTCTCAATTAACAAAAAAATTATTTATTGATAAACAATCCCAGGCGGATTGACCTGTGATGCCTCCACGCCCTCCTCCTGTTCTCCCCAGCGTGCCAGCACTTGTTGGTACTGTCCGCTGGTTATCGCTCCATTGATCGCTTGCTGTAATGCCACATCCAGCCCATTACCTTTTTTAGTCGTCACTGCCACCCAGGCGCGGAACGGACCGTGACCGACGATTTTGGTTTGACCGCGTGACGCCACTTTCCATGCCGCCATGGCTTGTGGGCCAAATGAAGCATCGGCGCGCCCGGAGAGCAACGCCAGCGTCGCTGAGGCATCATCATTGAGATATATCGGCTGAACCGGAGCCAACCCCTGTGCACGGTTTTTCGCATCCCAACTCAGCAAAATTTTCTCCTGGTTGGTACCGGAGCCCACAATGATGCGTTTACCCGCCACGTCCTCGCGCCCTTTGATCGCCGTGATTGCACTGTCCGTTTTCACGGCGAACGCATGGTTATCCGCGCGGTAAGTCGCGAAATCGAACTTCTGTTTCCGTTCTTCTGTCACCGCGATATTAAACATCGCCACATCATAACGTCCGGCGGTGAGGCCCAGCGGCCAGTCTTCCCAGGCGGCAGGCACCAGCTTGAGTTTCAACCCCAAACTGTCGGCCAGCAGCCGGGCGAAATCAGGGTCGCTACCAATCAGCGTTTTATTGTCTGATGCCCACAAGCCAATCGGCGGTGAATTGGATGCGGAAGTCGCCACCGTCAAATATCCCGGCGTCACAAAATGAAATCCGGCCGGAATTTTGGCGATGGCTTGCGGGTTAGCCGGAATGTGGATTGGCGTTTCGTTGTTTTTTGCATCCAGCGTTTCTGCGGCAAACAGTGGCGAGCTGAACAACCATGCGGCCAGCGCGCTGACTATCACTCTTTCCATTACAGCACCCGCGCCAAAAATCGTTTCGTACGCTCATGACGCGGTTGATTCAGCACCTGGTGCGTACTGCCCTGCTCGACGATGCGGCCATCAACCATAAATACCACCTGATCCGCCACTTCGCGCGCAAAGCCAATCTCGTGCGTCACTATCACTAACGTCGTACCGGATCGTGCCAGCTTCTTAATCACGTCCAGCACCTCACCCACCAACTCGGGATCGAGCGCCGAGGTCGGTTCATCAAACAGCATCACGCGTGGATTCAGCATCAAGGCACGTGCAATGGCGATGCGTTGCTGCTGGCCACCCGAAAGATGTCGCGGCCAGGCATCAGCTTTATGGCGCAATCCCACGATATCCAGCAATTCTCCCGCACGCTCAATCGCCTCGCGTCGTGACAATTGACGATGGGCAATCGGTGCTTCAATCAGGTTATCCAGTACCGTCAGATGGGGAAACAAATTGAAGTTCTGAAACACGTAACCGACGTTGATGCGCTGGCGCAAAATCGCCTTCTCTTTCAGCTCATACAACTTGTCACCACGACGTTGATAACCGATGTAATCGCCGTCGATTTGAATAAACCCTTCATCCACGCGCTCAAGATGATTAATGGTACGCAGCAGCGTGGATTTCCCTGATCCCGACGGGCCAAGAATCACCGTCACCGAGCCAGGTTCCAGCTCCAGCGAGACGTCATCCAGCGCTTTGTGTTTACCAAACGACTTGCTGACGCCGGTAATGCTGATGGCACCGGTGGTATGCAGATTGCGATAATCAATGGCTTCGGACATGAGAAAGCTCCTCATTGGCGGTAACAGAGCGATTGCGCCATTGACGCCAGCGCGATGGTTGCGGTTCACGCGTCACGCTGCGGGCCAGCCAACGTTCAACGCTGTGCTGCAGCAGTGACAATACGGTGGTGATAATCAGATACCAGGCAGCCCCCACCATTAACAGTGGGATCACCTGCTGCGTGCGGTTGTAGATCATCTGGATGGTGTAAAACAGTTCCGGCATCGCCAGCACGTACACCATGGAAGTCCCTTTGGCGAGGCTGATGATTTCGTTAAACGTGGTGGGAATAATGGCGCGCAGAGCTTGCGGCAGAATGATGCGGAAGGTACGACGGGACGAGGACAAACCCAGTGCCGACGCTGCCTCAAACTGACCGTGATCGACACCCAAGAAACCGCCGCGAATAATCTCCGCACTGTAGGCGCTCTGCACCAGCGTCAATCCAATCACCGCTGCCGGGAACTGCCCCAGCACATTGATGGTCTGGAAATGCCCCCACGACAATGCCGTGAAAGGCACGCCGAGCGACAGCGTGTCGTACAGGTAGGAGAAGTTATAGAGAATAATCAGCACCACAATTAGCGGCAGCGAGCGAAATAGCCAGATGTAGCCAAACGCCAGTGTGCTCAATAACCATGACGAAGAGAGCCGCGCCAGCGCCAGCAGGCCGCCAAAAATCAAACTCAGCACCGTGCCGAACAACGTCAGTAATAGCGTTTGCCCCAGCCCTGTGAGAATTACCGGATCAAAGAACCAGCGGGCAAACACGCTCCACTCCCAACGGGGATTGAAGGCCACCGAATCAATCACGCTGGCGAGAATAAACAGCGCAACAAATGCCCCGATGATCCGCCCCGGATAGCGTGCGGGCACCACGGTTAAATGTTTTTCCTGACTCATCTCAACTCCTTAGCTGGCTTGCGCCACACTGTGCACATCAATCACCTTGAAGAAGCGTAAACGTCCGTCATGAGGTGGCTGACTGTAGATTTCCATATCTTCGAGTAGCGTAAACTGCGGCTGATAACCGTGGCCGATATACAGCTGCACGGCTTCTGGCTGACGAAATCCGGTGGTCAGGAACACGCGCTGATAACCGGCGCGCAACGCACGCCGTTCAAGCTCCTGCAAAATCAGCAGCGCCAATCCCTGACGGCGCAGATCGCTACGCGTCCAGATGCGTTTAAATTCCGCGGTTACGTCGTCATAAGGTTTATAGGCGCCCATGGCGATGATCTCGCCGTCACGCTCCAGCACGATAAACAGCCCACGCGGCGGCAAGTACCACTCGGTTAATTCCACCTCGTTGGAGCTTTTGAAGAAATCGCCGTAACGTGCCGCATACTCGCCAAACAGACCGGTGATAATCGGCTGCAACTCAGCGGCTTCAGGATGCACTTCGCGGAAAAATTGCTGGCTCATGCAGCCTCCTTAGTCGCCAAGACCGGCCGGGTTGATTTCAGAGTGATCCAGACGCTCCACGCCTTCACCCCAACGGTTCAGCACCTTGTCGTAGTCACCGTTTTTGATCACGCCGTTGAGCGCGGTGTTAATCGGTTGAACCAGACCGTTGTCTTTTTTCACTGTCACCGCGATATGAGCGGCTTTCGGCCAACCCCCATCCACGCTGCCCACCAGTTTGGTTTGATGAGTTAACGCGGCTTTCCAGGCTCCAATCACATTCGGACCGAAGTAGGCATCGGCGCGACCGGACTGCAACGCCAGCGTTTGTGCGGCATCATCTTTGGTGTACACCGGCGTGAAAGGCTTCAGTCCTTTCGCCTGATTCTCTTTGTCCCACGCCAGCAGGATCGCTTCCTGGTTAGTGCCGGAGCCCACAATGATGCGCAGCCCGGCGATGTCTTCGGCCTTGTTCAATGATTTAATCTGGCTGCTGGATTTCACGTAAAAACCCAGGGAATCTTTGCGATAGGTGGCGAAATCGAAGCGCTCTTTACGCTCTTTGGTCACGGTGACATTGGTAATCGCCGCGTCATATTTGCCGGAAGCCACGCCCAGCGGCCAGTCTTCCCACGAGGTCGGCACCACATTGAGTTTCAATCCCAGGCTGTCGGCCACCAGACGGGCGATATCCACTTCACTGCCGAGCAAGGTTTTATTGTCATCGCTGAAAACGGTTAACGGCGGAGAATTCTGCGCGGCCACAGCCACAGTAAATGAGCCTGGCACAGCAAACTTATGTCCGGCCGGAATTTGCGCCACCGCAGCGGGATTTGCCGCAGTGTTCACCGGTGTTTTATTGGCTTCGATACTGATCTGCTGACCGTTCACCGACACTTCTTCAGCCAAAGCCGCACTGCTTAAACTCAGCAACATCAGCGCAATAAGGGATTTTTTCTGCATAGCGTGTTTTCTCTTTAATTTATTGTTGTGTGAACTGATTAACCGGGTCTTTCAGACCGAAGCTGGCACGCAGCGTGGTGCCAGGATATTCGCTGCGGGTCAGGCCGCGCGCTTGCAAGAGAGGGATGACGCGATCAACAAAGCGTTCGAAGGTATCCGGCGTGCCGCCCTGAATAATGAAGCCATCGGTGGCCTCGGTTTCAAACCACAGCTGTAAGCCATCTGCCACCTCTTCTGGCGTGCCAAAGAACAGCGGACGCGGCGTGGCCGCTTCCAGTGCTGCCTGACGCAGTGTGTGACCGTGCTCTTGCGCCTTACGTTTGATTTCATCGGTGGTGCTGCGGAAGCTGTTTTGGCCGATATCGCCAATATCCGGGAAGGGCTCATCAAGCGGGTATTGTGAGAAGTCGTGGTGATCGAAGAAGCGACCGAGATAGTTCAATGCATCTTTGATAGACACCAGTGCGGCGGTGGTTTGGTACTGGCGCTCAACGTCTTCAGCATCGTCGCCAACAATGACGCCAACACCCTGGAAGATATGCAGATCCTGCGGCTCACGTCCGTTTGCCACCAGCTGCTTTTTCACATCTTTATAGAAAGCCTGTGCCTCTTCGCGCGTCGGCTGGTGGGTGAAAATGGCATCGGCGTGGCGCGCTGCCAGCTTTTTCCCATCCTCTGACGCACCGGCCTGAAACACGATCGGGCGTCCCTGCGGCGTGCGTTCGATGTTCAGTGGCCCCTGCACCTGGAAGAAATCACCGTGGTGATTAAGGGTATGAAGTTTGGCAGCATCAAAGAACTGACCGCTCTCTTTGTTCCGCACAAAGGCATCGCTTTCCCACGAATCCCACAGCCCTTTCACTACCTGCAAATACTCATCGGCGATGCGATAGCGCAGCGCGTGCTCGGGATGCTGCTGGCGCGAAAAGTTTTTTGCCGATCCTTCCAATGGCGAGGTCACCACGTTCCAGCCCGCGCGTCCGCCGCTAAGGTGATCGAGACTGGCAAACTGACGGGCAACGGTAAAGGGTTCGCTGTAAGAAGTGGAGACCGTACCCACCAATCCTAAATGCTCAGTGACTCCCGCCAGCGCCGACAGCAGCGTCAACGGCTCGAAGCGATTAAGAAAATGGGGAATGGATTTTTCATTGATAAACAAACCGTCGGCGACAAACAGAAAATCCAGCTTGCCGGCTTCCGCTTTGCGCGCGATGTGCTTCGCATAGTCAAAATTGATGCTGGCATTGGCCTGCGCCGCCGGATGACGCCATGCGGACATATTGCCGGACGCGCCATGCAGAATAGTGCCAAGTCGCAGTTGTCTTGCAGTCATAGTGTTCTCTCTTTTCCATGGCATAGCCTGACGGCGACGGATTCGTCGCCATACAGAGCGGAGGATATTGGGTTAAATGGGCTAACTCAGAACGGCGTCACGACATCGTGCATTGAGGTGCTGTAAGGCCTGCTGCGCCAGTTGGGTGAAATAGTGCGCGGCAGGGGCGATCAGTGCTTCGTCGGGATTGAAACCGCCGTGATGCAGACCAAATTCACTGGCGCTGCCAATGCTGACAAACGCACCAGGGACCTGCTGTAAGTAATAGGCAAAATCTTCGCCGCCGAGGTGCAGTTCTGCGGTTTGCACCCGATACCCCACCTGCTGAGCAATCTCACTGGCAAACTGCGCCCAGCGTGCATCGTTTTCTAGCACCGGCGGGCCCTGATGCCAGCTGAAGGTCGCGGTCGCACCGTTTGCCGCGGCAATGTGCTCGACAATCTGACGCGCGCGCTGTTCCAGTTGTGCCCGCACCTGCTTGTCATGGGTGCGTACCGTGCCGCCAAACTCGGCTTCTCTCGGTGAAGTGTTGCCAGATTGACCGGCATCGATGCGCGTCACGCTCAACACCAGGCTATCCAGGGTGTTAAAACTGCGGCTGGTGAGTGATTGCAGTGCCTGAATGATCTGGCTGGACACGAGAATGGCATCCACTCCCTGTTCAGGGCTGGCGACGCGCACCACAAACTTATCGGCATTGGCATAAAACGCCCCGCCGCGCGTGGCGAAGGCACCCGTCGGTAAGCCTGGTTCGTTGTGCATACCAAAGATCGCCTGCACATCTTGCAACACGCCAGCATGGATAAACTTGCGCGCACCGGTGGCATTTTCTTCGGCTGGCTGGAACAGAATACGGATGCGTCCCGGCAGTTGATCTCCCAGCGCATGCAGTTGCAGCGCCGCGCCCAGCATCACCGCGCTATGCACATCATGGCCGCAGGCGTGCATCACACCCGCATTACGCGAACGGTATGGGAGGCCGGTGGCTTCATGAATCGGCAGGGCATCAATATCAGCTCGCAACGCAATCAGCGTTTCACCCTGACCCACTTCCACCACCAGACCGGTTTCCAGCGGATAATCGAGCAACCGCAAGCCAGCGTCCTGTAGCCAGCGGCGCAAACGCGCCGTGGTTTCCACCTCATATCCAGACAGCTCAGGCCAGCTGTGCAGCTCGCGTCGCCAGTCAATCAGTTGCTGTTCGCTTGTGTGAGTCATGGTTATCTCCGAATTACGCCGCAACCAGTCGATGCGTTGCCAGCAGTTCGAGAGATTTCACTCGCGCCTGCTCCTCAGCAATCGGGGTATCAATCACGAACTCTTCAATGCCGAAATTCTGGTGCAAGGCGTCCAGTTTGGCGTGCACCTGCGCGGCAGTCCCTTTTAGCAACGATGGCGTGCGCGGCTCAATGACATAATCGGTATAACCGCCCTGTCGCACGTAACGTTCAGCTTGCTCAACGCTGCCCACGTTGACGCTTGGGCCATCTTTCACACTGACGTGATAGATGCGCAGGTTATCCACCAGCAAATCAGCCTCCGCCGGGGAATCGGCGACCACCACCTGCACGGCCACCAGCGCCTGCTTGCCGTTGCTGTATTGGCGATAGCTGTTAAGCACCTGTTCCATTAACAGCGGATCACCGTTGTGATGTGCCGCAAACACCAGTTGCCAGCCCAGTTCTGCTGCCAGCCTGGCACTTTGTTCGCTGGCACCCAGCAGGAATCGGTTTGCCGGACGTGGCGGCTGCGGCGTGGCGCGCAGGATCTCTTCATCGCCCACCGGCGGAACATCCAGCCAGCTATCCAGCAGTGAAAGCTGCTCAGCAAAAGTGCCCTTCTCATCCTGATGGATGCCCTGCTGTAAGGCGCGGGTGGAGAGTGGCAGACCGCCTGGCGCTTTACCGATACCGAGATCGATACGGCCCGGCGCAATTGAAGCTAGCAGGTTAAAATTTTCAGCGACTTTGTAAGGACTGTAGTGTTGCAACATCACGCCACCGGACCCGACGCGAATATGCTGGGTCTGCCCAATGATCCAGGCGATCAGCAATTCAGGAGAGGGGCTCGCCAGGCGGTCAGTGTTGTGATGCTCTGCCAGCCAGAAGCGGTGATAGCCCCAGGCCTCAGCCTGCTGCGCCAGCTGTAATGTGCGATGCAGGGCATGCGAAGCGCTCTCTCCATCGGCAATCGGCGATTTATCTAACAAGCTCAGTCGATATGACATACGCCAAATCCTTTTCCTCAATGATGATGGCGAGCAGTGTGTGATGGCGGCGGGTAATGGGTAAAACATATTATTGTCGTATGCATTTGTAATTAATGCATATCAGAGGGACGCGGAATATTGATGGATAAATAAATAATGTAAAACAGAGGGTTGCGCATCAAACAGCGTTGTGAATAACGGTTGGCTGTGCGTAATAAACTAATCGGGAAAGGTTTGCACTAATGGATATAAGTCTGACGGAATACACTCTTCGTTATTATATTGAACAGCAAAACGCACCGGAATAAATACCGGTGCGTTTTCAAGGGATTTATTATTTTATCTGTGCCAACGCCGCTTCAATTCGCTGAGCGATCGCTTCTTCTCCCTGCACGTTAAACACAGTCTGAAGTTCCGCCAGTTGTGATTTGTCGAAGCCGACATTTATACTGATGCGCAGATGCGATTGCAGTTGCGACTCGACACCGCTCATTCCGGCTAAAGCGCCCACAGTAGCTAACTCACGGCTTTTCCAGTCGAGATTGTCGCGCGCGAAAATGTCGCCAAACAAATGCGCTTTGAGGAACTGATCGATCGCCGGGGCGAATTCAAACAATGGCCCTTTCACCGGACTGCCCACCAGCGCCGTCTGATTGCGCGTACCGGCGGAAAGCATGTTTTCGGGCGCAGGAACCGGCCCGGCCTCGTTGCCTGGCTGATCATTTTTGCCCTGTAAGCGGCGGGCATCAATCACTTTCATCAATTCTCCCAGCGCGTTGAGGCTGCGAGGGAAACCGGCATAAGCATAAAGTTGCACCAGCACCTCACGGCACTGGCTGAGGGTCAGGCCTTCATCTAAACCCTGATTCAGCGCGTTGTTGAGTTTGGCAATATTGCCTGTGGCGGCATGGGCCGCGATCACCGCGATACTCTTTTGTTGCAGGGTCAATGGATGAGTCTGTTTTTGCCGTAGCGCGACATATTTTTTCTGTTCTGGCTCGGAGGGTTCATCAGCCAGACTCACTGAAGAGGCGAGCGCAGCGCACATCATTAATGAGGCATTGATGCTTTTCGTCATCTTTTACTCCTTACAGAGAGGCCGTGGAACCGTACTGCTCATCGCTGACTTTCTCCAGCCACTCCACCACCTGGCCATTTTCAGCTTCAGCGATAGCAATGTGCGACATGCTGTTTTCCGGTGCAGCACCGTGCCAATGTTTTACGCCTGCCGGGATCCACACAATATCGCCCGGACGGATATCACGTGCTTCACCGCCCCACTCCTGCACACGCCCCAGACCTGCTGTCACAATCAGCGTTTGCCCGAGCGGATGGATATGCCATGCCGTGCGCGCGGAGGGTTCAAAGGTCACCGTTGCGCCGCCAATACGTGCAGGTTCGCTTCCCTGAAACGGCGCATCAATACGCACCGTACCGGTGAAATACTCTGAGTTGCCTTTAACCGAAGGTTTTTCACCACTTTGCCAGACAGTGATCATCGATGTGTTCTCCTTTGCAGAAACAGCTGAGACAGATAACGCCAGTATGAGGGCAACAGCCATTCTCATTATGTCGGCTCCGTGCTTCAGGTTCGGGTGATGACCGCTCTGGAACGGGCGGCCACATTGATTGCAGCTAAAAGTGTAGGATCACGCGGATTGATTGATAAGGTAGTCAAATCAGGATGGGTTTATGAACAAAACTCACCAATAGGTGTAACTCGTCGGTCAGCCCTGATAGCGCACTGCTTCAATCAATTTAGAGAAGGCTGCGGTGTGCTGTTTACGGCTGGGATAATATAAATAGTAACCACTAAAAGGTTCGCACCAGTCTATCAGCACACACTGCAACAGACCTTCATCAATATATTTCCGCACAGAATCTTCCGGCGCATACAAAATCCCCATGCCGCTAAGTGCCGCTTCAATACGCGAACTGAGGTTATTGAAAATAAGCTGGCCTTCCACTTTGACGCGAATCTCTTTTTTATCTTTGGTGAACTCCCAGTTATACAATCCACCCAGTGTCGGCAAGCGCATATTGATACAGTTGTGATGCTGCAATTCATACGGCGTTTCAGGAATACCGTGATGTTTAAAATACTCGGGGGTCGCAACCACCAGCATTCTCCAGTCAGGACCGATACGCACCGCCACCATATCCTTTTCCACCTGCTCGCCTAATCTCACCCCGGCATCGAAACGCCCGCTCACAATATCGGTCAGGGTGTTATCGACGGAGAGTTCAATGTTCACGTCAGGGTATTGCTGAAGATAGGGTTTAATTAATGGCCACAGGGTGGAGTGCAGCGCATGTTCACCGGCGGTAATGCGTATATTACCCGAGGTGCGCGTCTGGTGTTCAGTCAATGACACCAGCGCTTTTTCAATATCTGACATCAAGGGCGCAATATTCTGGATAAGTTGCTCGCCAGCTTCCGTGGGTGCCACGCTGCGGGTGGTGCGCGTCAACAGACGCGTCTTAAGCCGCTCTTCAAGACCGCGCATGGCATGGCTTAGCGCGGATTGAGAGACACCCAATTTGGCGGCGGCACGGGTAAAACTGCGTTCCCGGGCGACCATCACCAGATAAACCAGATCGCTGAAATTTTCTCTTAGCATCGCCTACTCACATCTCTTTCCGGGTTCAATAACACGCTCAAAAACACGAAGAATTCGGGCTGCTGTAGCACGAACATATCGTTTCCCTGCCCTCAACTCTTACTCAATGTGTAAGTAAATACCCGGCCATTCCTGGTTTGCACGGTAAGTGTCTTGCCTGCGGTAGTATCCAGCGTACGGGCTTCGCTGTATTTCCACATCATAAGGCGTTGCCCTTCCGGATAAGGGGATTCAGAATCAGGCGGCCCAAACATATTTATCAACTCGGCTCTGGTGGTTTTACCGGTCTGTATTTTCTGAATGTTCGCGGTATCGAAATTATGCCCGACGGAGCTTGAGCACGCTGACAGCATAAACATTAAACCCGGGATCCAATATGCTCTCATTAAACTCCCCCCTCATGCTGTAAGCCATAAATATAAAACCTCTACATTATAGAGAGTTAACGCCACTTTTAATCGGCGAAGAATCTTAATTATTTCCCACAAGTCCATTCATTTTATTTTTTTCGCAAAAGCTTAGTGCAATTCCTTGGTTCTCCTCGCGGGTGCGGCATTTGATGATGAAATCCGCCCGCCGGGCTATTGAATCATAAGGAATTCACCATGAATAAGCATTTTCACTTGCAGGCATTAAGCTTAGCCCTGCTGACAGGGATATTTAGCGCACACGCGGCGGACACTCCGGTCAAGGGAGGTACGCTGGTGTATCTTGAACAGCAACCGCATACCAACCTCTATCCGCCTGCCGGTGGTTTCTACCCCAACGGCGGTATCCTCAACCAGATCACCGATAAACTGACGTGGCAGAATCCAAAGACGCTGCAGGTTGAACCCTGGGTAGCGGAAAGCTGGAGCAGCAACGCCGATAAAACTGAATACACTTTTAAAATTCGTCCGGGCGTCACCTTCTCTGATGGCACGCCACTGGATGCCAACGCGGTGGCCAAAAACTTTGATACCTACGGTCTCGGTAATAAAGCCCTGCGCTTGCCGGTTTCGGAAGTGATCAATAACTACGACCACAGTGAAGTCATCGATCCGCTGACGGTGAAGTTTTATTTTAAAAAACCCTCTCCGGGATTTTTACAGGGCACCGCAACCATCGGATCTGGCTTAGTGTCTCTGAGCACCCTGCAACGAAGCTTCGATCAACTGGGTGACGCACGCCATATTATTGGCTCCGGTCCGTTTGTGGTCAGTGATGAAAAACTCGGGCGTGAAGTCGATCTCACCGCGCGTAAAGATTATCAGTGGGGGCCGAAAAATATCGCCCAGCAAGGCCCGGCCAATCTCGATGGCATCAAAATTATCGTCACGCCGGAAGACAGCGTGCGTATCGGCGCATTGTTGGCGGGCCAGGCAGACTTTATCCGCCAGGTGCAAGCCTATGACGAAAAACAGGCGCAGCAGCAAAACTTCCCGATATATGCAGCCCCCACACGCGGAATCAATGACAGTATCAGCTTCCGCCCCGATAACTCGCTGGTGAGTGATGTGAATGTGCGACAGGCGTTGCTGCATGCAACAAACGCCCAACAAGTGGTAAAAACACTCTTCTCGCCAAACTATCCGCAAGCCACCTCGGTCATTGCCAACTCAGCAGCAGGTTACGTCAACCTGTCCGACAAGCTGAAGTATGATCCTGCTTTGGCAAAGCAGTTGCTGGATAAAGCTGGCTGGCAAGTCGGCAGTGACGGTATCCGCGAGAAAGACGGTAAAAAGCTTGCACTGACAATCTATGAATCACTGCCACAGCCTCAAAACAAAGAAGTCCTGCAACTGGTGGCACAGCAGTGGCGTCAGGTCGGTGTAGCGCTGGCAGTCAAAGCCGGTGATGCGGGCAGCCGTACGCTAGACAATCTCGAGCCCCTGAAAACACCATTGACGGTCTCGGAAGTGGGTCGTGCCGATCCGGATGTGATCAAAAGCCAGTTCTACCCCACTAACCGTGATGCGCTGCTGCAAAAAGGCGGCTCCAGCGACAAGGTGCAAAACTTCCGCGACGACAAGCTGAATGCACTGCTGGTGGATATCTCGGCGGAAGTGGATCCGGCTAAACGTTTGGCTCTGACCGGTGATGTCCAACGCTATCTGCTCGATCAGGCTTACGTGATCCCCATCTTCGAAGAGCCGCAAGTGTTCGCAGGTGCTCCCTGGTTCAAAGGCGTGAGCTTTGAAGCGGTGGGCCGTCCTTCGTTCTACGGCGCATGGCTGGAAAAAAACTAAGGCAGGCTGATGATGCAACGTTCTCTGCTGCGAAGAGTGGGTCAAAGCGTGTTGGTATTGTGGGCCGCATTTACCCTGTCGTTCTTGCTGCTGCAGGTGCTGCCGGGCGATGCGGTGCTGATTAAATTTCAGAACCCGGATCTGGGCTTAAGCCCGGATCAGATCGCTGAGATGCGGCTGGCTTATGGCGCGGATAACCCACTGTGGCAGCAATATTTCCATACGCTGCTGGCGATGCTGCACGGTGATTTTGGCTATTCGGTACAGGCTGGCGTGTCAGTGAGCGATCTGTTGATCAGCAATCTGCCCGCCACCCTGCAGCTGGCGGTGCTGGGTTTTGCGCTGGCCACGTTACTGGCCTTTGCGCTGGCGGCACTGTCTCGCTTGCCCGCACTGCGTCTGCTGCGTTCGTTGCTGCAATCCGTTCCTGCGCTGTTTATCTCGCTGCCGACCTTTTGGCTCGGCATCGCGTTAATTCAGCTGTTCTCCTTCCAGTTGCGCTGGATACCGGTGATCAACCCGTCGCCGTTGCAGGGTTTAATCCTGCCGGTGATCACCGTGGCGATCCCGATCTCCGCGCCGCTGGCACAAATCCTGCTGCGCAGTATTGACCAGATCTCAACGCAGCCCTTTGTGGCGGTGGCGCGAGCCAAAGGCGCCAGCGCCAGTCGCGTGCTGTGGCGACACGTGATGCGCAATGCGCTGCTGCCGGTGCTCAACGTGGCCGGTCTGCTTTTAGGCGAGTTAATCGCCGGCGCGCTGATCACCGAAACCGTATTTGGCCTCAGCGGTATCGGTCAACTGACGCAGCAGGCGGTCAATAATCAGGATGTCGCCGTATTACAGGCGGTAGTGATGATCTCTGCACTGGCCTTTGTCCTGATCAATCTGCTGGTCGATGTGCTGATGCCACTGTTCGATCCCCGTTTGCAACCTATCGCCGGAGGAAGCCGATGAGCCTCGTCGATTACGCTACCGCTCGCCAACACGGCGCCCCCCCTCGTACTCAACGCAGCTGGCAGATTCAGCCCGGACTCTGGCTGGCCTGGGCGGTGATGCTGCTGGCCCTATTAGCGGCATTCGCGCCAGGATTATTGACTCATTACAACCCGACCCAAGGGGTGTCCGGTGCGCAACGTTTAGCGCCGCAGGCCGCGTATTGGCTCGGGACCGATCAGCTCGGCCGCGATCTGTTTACCCGTATTGTTTACGGTGCTTCACAGTCACTGGCCGCCGCCTTTGCCGCCGTGGCGATGGGCCTGATTGGCGGCACCACGCTGGGCGTATTGGCGGGCGCTGTGGGCGGGCGCACGGAAAACACCTTGATGCGCCTTGTCGATGTGCTGCTTTCCATCCCCTCATTACTGCTGTCACTTAGCGTACTGATTCTGCTGGAATTTGGCACAGTGCATGCCGCGCTGGCCGTGGGGATTGCCTCCATCGCCAGTTTTGCCCGGCTGGCGCGTGGTGAAGTGGTGCGTGTGCGTCGCAGCGAATATGTCGAAGCGGCCTACGGCAGTGGCGGCAGCTTTTGGCTGGTGCTGTGGCGCCACATTTTACCCAACTCGCTGACGGCGGTAATTGCCTTTGCCGCACTGCAGTTTGGTCAGGCAATTCTGGCGCTCTCCACCCTCAGTTTCCTGGGCTACGGCACACCGCCACCTTCACCAGAATGGGGATTACTGATTGCTGAAGGGCGTAACTACCTGGCCACCGCCTGGTGGCTCACCACTTTCCCCGGCATCGTGGTGGTGGCCGTGGTGCTGGCGGCGAATCGCATTAGTCAACAGATCGCCGGAGGTGGCGCATGAGTGCATTACTCGCAATAGAAAATCTTTCCCTGAGCTATCAACAGCGCGGGCAGTGGCGTGAAGTGGTGCACAACGTGAGCTTCACCTTGCAGGCAGGTGAAATGGTGGCATTAGTCGGCGAATCCGGCTCCGGTAAAACCACCACCGCACAGGCGATTATTGGCCTGCTGGCCGAAAATGGTCGTCGCGACAGCGGCAAGATCGTGTTAAACGGCACCGATATTGCCGACTGGTCAGCCAAACGTATGGACAGCCTGCGCGGCGTCAGTATCAGCCTGGTGCCGCAGGATCCCGGCAACTCACTCAACCCGGTGAAAACCATCGGCGATCAGGTGGGTGAGATGCTGCAACTGCATCAGAAAATCAGCAAGTCTGAGCGCCAGCAGCGTGTACTGGAACTGCTGGAAAAAGTCGGGTTGAGCCATCCGCAACAGCGACTGACGCAGTATCCGCATCAGCTTTCTGGCGGCATGAAGCAGCGGGTATTGATTGCGATCGCCCTCGCCTTGCGACCGCAAATTATCATCGCGGATGAGCCCACCAGCGCGCTGGATGTCACGGTGCAGAAACGCATTCTGGATCTGCTGGATGTGCTGCGCCGTGAGTCGGGCACCGCGGTGTTGTTTGTCACGCACGATCTGGCGCTGGCGGCTGAACGAGCCGACCGGTTGCTGGTATTCCGTCACGGCGAGATTCAGGAACAAGGGCCAGCCGCTCAGGTGTTTAACGCGCCACAACATCCCTACACGCGCCAGCTGCTGCAGGATGCTTCACCAGACCACACGGCGCTGGCGATTTTACCTGAAGCAAAGTTTTCGACACCCGCGATCCAGCTTTCAGCCATCAACAAGCAGTTCTCACTCGGTAAACAGCAGCAGTTACAGGTCGCCAGACAGGTCAGCCTGACAGTGCCACGCGGCACCACGCACGCACTGGTCGGTGAATCCGGCTCCGGTAAAACCACGCTGGCGCGCATTCTGATGGGATTTGAACAGGCTGACAGTGGACGCGTGGTGATCGACGGCATTGATGCCAGTGCGCTGCGCGGTGAAGCGCTGCGCCAACTCCGACGCAAAATCCAGTTCGTGTATCAGAATCCGTTTGCATCACTTGATCCGCGCCAGACGCTGTTTGCCATTATCGAAGAACCGCTGCGTAATTTCGAAAAACTCAGTGCCGATGTTCGTCGTCAGCGGGTTGAAGCCGTGGCTCAGCGAGTGGCATTGCCAGTGGAATTACTCACGCGTAAACCGCGTGAACTCTCCGGGGGTCAACGTCAGCGCGTGGCGATTGCGCGCGCACTGATCCTGCAACCGGCGATACTGGTGCTGGATGAAGCCACCTCGGCACTGGATGTCACCGTACAGGCGCAAATCCTGCAGTTGTTGCAACAGCTGCAACAGGAACTGGGATTAACCTATCTGTTTATCACCCACGATCTCGCTACGGTACGCCGCATTGCGCATAGCGTGACCGTACTGAGAGCGGGCGAAGTGGTCGAGCAAGATGACACCGTCACATTATTTAACGCACCTCAGCATACTTACACCCGTGCACTGATTGACGCCATCCCCGCTATCCGTCCGCTGATTAAGGAGTCTGCATGACGCGTAAACGCATTGGCTTTTTCACTCGCCTGCTGGATGAGGTATCGGCGCAAGAGCGTTATCGCCTTGCGACCGAACAGATTCAGCACGCCGAACGTTTGGGATTCGACAGCGCCTGGATCGCTCAGCATCATTTTCATGAGAAGGAAGGCGGTCTGCCTGCGCCACTGGTTTTCCTCGCCCACGTGGCCGCGCACACCCGCACGATTCGTCTTGGCACTGGCATTATTACGCTGGCGATGGAAAACGCGCTGCGCGTGGCAGAGGACGCCGCCGTATTAGACCTGCTCAGTCATGAGCGGCTGGAAGTCGGATTGGGATCGGGCGGCACAAAAACCTCTTTCCTGCCCTTTGGCTTGACCATCGATCAACGCGCCAGTGTGTTTGCCGACCAGCTGCACACGCTGCTTAGCGCCTGGCGAGGCGATACCCTCGCGCACCCGGACAATCATCTCTACCCGCCCGCGCCAACGCTGGCACAGCGCGTGTGGATCGCCACATTCTCAGTTGAGGGTGCGGCGCGAGCGGGCGCCGCTGGCCATGGCTTGATGTTGTCACGCACGCAACCGCGTCCGCCAGGCCAGCCTGATTTGCCGCTGGAGGCGATACAAAATCCGATGATCGATGCCTATCTGGCCGCGCTGCCGGCCGGTATTGCACCGCGCATCCTCGCCTCACGCACCGCGTTTGTTGCCGATTCAAATGACTATGCGCGTCGTCTCGCAGAGCCAGGATTGCGGCGCCAGGCTGAGCAGTTCCAGGCTGCTGGCCACGTCATCACCGGCCATTCGCTGGAAAGCCATGCGCGCCAGCTTGATGCGCACTTTGGCGATGCACCTGCGGTGTTGGCGTCATTACGCGCCGACTCGACCTTGCAACGTGTCACCGATATCACCTTCCAGGTGCACTCAATCGATCCGCCACACGCCGACATTCTGCGTTCCATTGAATTAATCGCTGATCACATCGCCCCAGAGCTACGTGCTCTGGAACAGGCTTAACAGGAGAATATGATGTCTCAACCCATTGATTTACTTGCCGCCTTAGCGGATATCGATCCCGCATCAGAACTCGCGTTAGCACGCAATGAGCGCCACGCTGCCACTCAACACACGCAAGGCAGCTATGAGGTGCTGTTTGGTGAAGATGATGCGGACCTTCCGCTGCAATGGCGGTTTGCCTTCGCCGCGCAGGTCGCCGACTGGCACGGCGCCACCCGCTTACAGGCACATTATCAGCAACAGGTGAACAACAAGGCACATGACGCGCGCTTTGCGGCCGGTCACGCCTTTGCCGAACTGCTCAGCCTGCACCCGGTGGATGCAGCGCCCAAACACATTCAAAACCTGCAAAGCGCTGGCTGGACGCCACGTGGCATCGTCACCCTCGCACAGTTAATCGCATTTGTGAGCTTTCAAAGTCGTTTACTGACCGGCTTACGCCTGCTCAACGGCGAGCAGAGTGACGTGCAAGCGCACGCCGTGGCTGGCAAGTGGCACGATGCACCGTTGACGTTGAGTGGCCAAACCGCCCTCACCGCCTTTACCCAGCAAGAGTTAGGCTGGGAACCCTGGCTGGCAGCCAAACCGCTCCACGAATTCACCGCCGATGAACAGGCTACCTTGAAGAAAAATGGCCACAGCGACTCCGATTATTTCCGTCTGCTGGCACGTCATCTGCCGCTGCTGGAACAGCGTACGCTGACCGACAAGGGCATCTTTTACACCGCTGGCGGATTGCCGCGTGCCGAGCGTGAACTGGCAGCCACCGTGGTCAGTAAAGTGAATGGCTGCATCTTCTGCGCTTCGGTCCACGCGCGTAAAGCCAGCCAATTATCAAAAGACGATGCGGCAGTACAAAAGCTGCTGAATGTTGCACCGGGCGCAGAGTTGGCACACGGCCAGTCACCACGCTGGGCCGCGATTATTGACCTGGTCGCGACGCTTTCCATTACCCCGCTGCCGCCAGCCTGCAGCAGGTGCAGACGTTACGCGATCAGGGCTTGAGTACGCTGGAACTGCTTGATGTGATCCAGTCCGCCGCTTTCTTTGCCTGGGCAAACCGTTTGATGTTGACACTGGGCGAGCCATTTTTACCTGAACAATCACAAGGATGACCATGACCGGGCAAACCCACTCCACGCAGCGTTTTCACATCACCCTGACCGGTAAAGGCGCGCATGCCGCACGGCCACATGAAGGCATTGATGTGATTGTGATCGGCAGCCATATCGTTTCCGCGCTCTATGCACTCCCCAGTCGTCATCGCCAATGGACGCTGGGCATCACGCGCTTAACGGCCGGTAACAGCTGGAATGTGCTGCCTCAGACGGCGGAGATCGAGGGCATCGTGCGCAGTCTGGATCAGCACACCGATACGCAAATCACCACCCTGATTGCCGGCATTGCCGCCGGTTTTGGCGCGGAAACGCACGTCAACTGGCAGCCACTGTCAGCATCCGAACCGGACGCGCCAACATGGGCGCAGTGACTATGAGAGCAAGGAGGAAAGCGATGGCGATTTCCGTACCGATTCCCCGTCTGGGTCATGTGGTGATCAACGTGGCCGATCAGTTAGATGAGGCCAGTGCGCTGTTTCGTCGGTTGGGGTTTCAGCTCACCGAACGCGGCCATCATTCACTCGGATCCAGTAACCATCTGGCCGTGTTTGGTGATAACTATCTTGAGCTGCTCGGCTTCGAGCCGGGGCGCGCCAGTTTACGTCAGGATGTGTGGCAGTCACCCATTGGCCTGAGCGGGTTGGTGTGGAAGACCGACGATGCCGATGCGGTATGGCGTTATCTTGAGAGCCAGGACATTGATGGCGCTGTGCCTGCCAGCTTCTTCCGTCCGGTACAGTTGCCGGATGGCAATGAGGATCAGGCGCGTTTCCGCACCGTGCCGTTACGACCGGCGCTGGTGCCGAATGGGCGCAGTTTCTTTTGCCAGCACGAGACGCCACACGCGGTGTGGCAGGATGCATGGCGTCAGCATCCCAACGGCGTGACCGATATTGTCGAATTTGTGGTGGTGGCACAGGATCCTGCGGCGGCAGCACAACCTTACAGTCGGTTATTTGGGGCTAATGCGCTCACCGCCTGCCAGGAAGGTGCCTTCGTATTAAAAGCTGGCGTGGCGACGGTGCGCTTCGCGGCTGCCGGCTATGTCACACAGCGTTTCGCTGGATTACCACCCGATTACAACGGCAGTGCACGCATGGCGGCGTTAAGCTTACGCAGCGTGGATCTGCGCAAGGTGAAAGCCAGCTTATTACTGGGCGATATCCCGTTCCACGAAGAGGAATCCGCGCTTATCGTCAGCGCTGAGCATGCTTTTGGCGTGGCGCTGCGGTTTCAGCAGTCAGCTTGAGCTTTGCGGGCGGCCCATGGGCCGCACCTCTTAAATAGCGCTCTTGAGCTGTGATCGCGGCTAACCCTGGTATCAGAAGATCTTTACCCATTGCCCCTTTATGCCATTTCGTCACTTCCCTAAGGTTCTGTTAATCTTTAAACCTCAATATGCCCTCACTAACATGAGGGTATGAATGATATGAAATCGTTTTTTTTTCAGTTTGATGGATGGATTGCCATATTGATGAGTGTTTTTACCATTACAGCCTTTTTTATTATTTGGTTTTCAACCTAACAACATCAATGAATTTTATCACTGGGCATTTTAACATCACTCATGCATTTAATCATTCCATCGTAGATATTAATAACACCTTTTAAAAGCTTGTTTAATTTATAACGCCAATCAAGTAGCCCCCCATTTAAACATCAGATTAATAACCTAACTAACTTCACAGATCCTGAAAAAAATTGACACTCTGATTGCATCGGGGTCGCAATGGGTTACTGTTAAATTCTTGTAACAAATGTAACCAAAAGGATCCGTATGAAAACCTCTCTGCGTTTTTTAACAACCTCTGTACTGGCAGGACTCTCCTTCTCTGCGTTTGCGGCTGTACCTGCAGGTTATCCCGCTGAGTATCAGAAAGTCATTGATGCAGCGACAAAAGAGGGCAAAGTGGTGGTGTATTCTACCACTGACACCAAAGCAGCGGGCCCGTTGATCAAAGGCTTTGAGTCACTGTATCCGGGCATCAAAGTTGAATATAACGACATGAACAGCACCGAACTCTATAACCGTTACATCAGTGAGCAGGCCTCGGGTAGCGGCAGCGGTGATGTGGTATGGAGTTCATCCATGGATACCGCGCTAAAGCTGGCCACGGAATATGCGGCGGAATATGCCTCGCCTGAGCAAAGCAAAATACCAAAATGGGCAGTGTGGCAAAATAAAGCTTACGGCACGACCTACGAACCGGTGGTGTTTATTTACAACAATAAACTCATCCCAAAAGACACCGCGCCTGACTCTCACACCGCACTGGCTAAAATGATTGCAGCCGATCCGGCTAAATTCAAAAATAAAGTGACCACTTACGATATTGAAAAATCAGGATTAGGTTTCATGCTGACGGTTCAGGACAGCAAAGTGGATCCGCAATACAAAGAAAACCTGGCGGGGATGGCGAAAGGGGGTCTGACGGTACAATCTTCGACTGGCACGATGATGGAGCGCGTCTCTTCAGGTGAGAATTTGATTGGCTTTAATATTCTCGGTTCTTATGCCGAAGCCCGAGCGAAGAACGATCCGGCATTGGGCATCGCTTACCCGAAAGATTATATCCTGGTGCTGTCTCGCGTTTCGTTTATCACCGAAGATGGTGAGCATGAGAACGCCGCTAAATTGTGGCTGGATTATGTATTGTCAGAAAAGGGACAGAATATCCTGGCAAATCAGGCGGACATCCCTTCCCTGCGCAATGATATTGAAGGCAAAAACGATATTGACGGTATGACCAAAATGCTGGGCGATGCTCTGAAGCCGATTCCGGTGGATGAATCACTGCTGGAATATCTGGAACCGGCAAAACGCCTGGAATTTATTAAACAGTGGCGTACCGCCGCCGGGAAATAATGCTCCCCACGTTATGCGCCCGTCGCGGCGCATAACATCTCCTTTCGCCTCCGGTGTTTGATAGGGTTGGCATATGAGCAGGTTACTAAAAAAGTGGCAGAGTTTGCCACGTGCATTGATTGTTCTGATCACGGCATTGGTTATTTACGTGCCGCTGATGTTTATTGTGGTGCAGAGTTTTCTCTCCGCGCCGTTCTTTGCCAAAAAGAAAGAGCTGACGCTCGGTTCATTTGGATTTATTTTCTCCGATCCTGATTTTTATAAGGCGCTGGAGTCGGGCTTTATTCTGGCGTTTGGTCTGGTGATCATTGCTATTCCACTCGGCGGTATTTTGGCCTTCCTGATGGTCAGAACCAACCTGCCAGGACGCCGCCTGATTGAGCCATTGATTCTGGTGCCGATCTTTGTCTCGCCGATGGTGCTGGCCTTTGGCTATGTGGTTGCCGCCGGCCCGGTGGGCTTCTTGTCGCAATGGGCGAATCAACTGTTTGGCGTGGTGCCGTGGAACATCTACTCGATGACCAGCATCGTGGTGATCGCCGGACTCACTCACGTGCCGCACGCCTATCTCTACATCTCATCGGCACTGCGCAGCGTCAGCTCCGATGTGGAGGAAGCCGCGCGCACGGTCGGCGCTTCACCGTTGCAGGTGATGACTTCTGTCAGCCTGCCGATGGTGCGCCCTTCGATTCTGTATGCCTGTGTGCTGCTGTTCTTCCTGGGATTAGAGGTGTTCGGCCTGATGCTGGTATTGGGCGATCCGGAAGGCAACATGGTGCTTGCCACCTATCTGTATAAGCTGACCAACAAGCTCGGCACGCCTTCCTACCACCTGATGGCCGCTGTCGCCGTGGTGCTGATCTGTTTTACCGTGCCACTGGTGATGCTGCAGCGCTGGCTGATGCGCACCGCCAACCGTTTTGTCACCATGAAAGGCAAAGCATCACAAGCGCGTGCCCTGCCGCTGGGCAAATGGCGCTGGATTGCCGGTGCGGTGGTGTTGACCTGGCTCACCGTCACTATCGGCGTGCCGCTTCTGGGTGTGGTGATGCGCGCATTCATCTCGCATTGGGGCGTCGGCGTCTCACTGTGGGATGAAATATCCATCGCGACCTTCCGCAGTATCTGGGATCAACCCAATCTGTTGCGTGCCATCGTCAACTCGATGCTGATTGGGGTGATCGGTGGCGCGGTGGCGGTGATCTGTTATTTGTTTGTCGGCATCGCCATGCATCGCAAGCAGGATCAGGTTACACGTTTCCTGGATTACAGCGTGCTGGTGCCACGCGCCGTGCCGGGTCTGTTAGCCGGTCTGGCTTTTCTCTGGGTGTTCCTGTTCATTCCGATGTGGCTCGATCAGTCCCTGAAAAATGGCTGGCTCTCCAGCCTGCCCGTTGCTGACTGGCTGAGGGAAAACTTCATTGTTTGGCTGCGTTCCCTGCGTCAAACCATTTTTAGCGTCTGGCTGGCCTATACCGTGGTGTGGATGGCTTATGGCTTGCGCCTGATCTCTTCAACGCTGTTGCAGGTCGGCCCGGAACTGGAAGAAGCCGCACGCAGCGTGGGTGCCACCCCGGGACAAACCACGCGTCACGTGACCGTACCGCTGTCACGCCATGGCCTGATTGGCTCGTGGTTGCTGATGTTCCTGATTTTTGAGCGCGAATACTCAACGGGCGTGTATCTGCTGTCACCCGGCACCGAAACCATCGGTTCAATGCTGGTCTCACTGTGGTCAGCGGGCGCCATTGATATCGTGGCTGCGCTCTCCCTGATTAATATCGTGCTGGTGGTGATCGGCCTCGGCATCGCGTTACGCTTTGGAGTGAAATTACATGATTGAATTATCGGTAGATAACTTGCATCTGATGTACGGCGATAATCCTGTATTGAAAGGCGTATCAATGCAGTTAAAAAAAGGCGAAGTGGTTTCACTGCTGGGCCCATCGGGCAGCGGCAAAACCACCCTGCTGCGCGCCGTGGCCGGCCTGGAAAAACCGTCTCAGGGGCGCATTACTATCGGCAAAAATGTGGTTTTTGATGGCACGCCGAAAAGTGAAATCCCAGCTGAAGAGCGCAATCTCGGCCTGGTTTTTCAGTCCTACGCGCTGTGGCCGCACAAAACCGTATTTGAGAACGTGGCCTACCCGCTGAAATTGCGCAAAGTGGCCACAGCAGAGATTAATCAACGCGTTCAGGCGGTGTTGGATCAACTGGGGCTCGGGCATCTTGGCAAACGCCACCCGCATCAGCTTTCCGGCGGTCAACAGCAACGCGTGGCGATTGGCCGTGCGCTGGTCTACAACCCGCCGGTGATTCTGCTGGATGAACCGCTCTCTAACCTCGATGCCAAACTGCGTGAAGAGGCGCGCGTGTTCTTGCGCGAGCTGATTATTCGTCTCGGACTGTCTGCCTTAATGGTGACACATGACCAGAACGAAGCCATGGCGATCTCCGACCGTATTCTGTTGCTGAATAACGGCGTGATTGAACAGCAAGGCACACCGCAAGAGATGTACAGCCAGCCTTCAACGCTGTTTGCCGCTGAGTTTATGGGCAGCAATAACCGTCTGCACGGCAAAATCACCCACGTTGAGGGCGGCCGGGCGCGCATTGCCGGGGCAAAATGGGCGCTGTGGGGTAAACCAAGTGGCGATGTGCGTGTTGGACAGGAAGGCACAGCGGTGATTCGCGTCGAACGCATGAATATCGCTGATACCGCTGATGACAACGCACTTGAGTTGCCCTTGCTCACCAGTATGTATTTAGGCGATCGCTGGGAATATCTGTTCCGTACCGAGGGGGATGATTTTGCATTGAGGGCGTATGGCAAAGAGTTCCGCGGCAATCAGCGTTTCCGCATCTCGCTGCCGAAAGAGGATCTGTGGATTTTCGCTAAAGATTGATTGCTAGCAGCAGGGTCGATTATGGTGAAGGCGGCCTTTCGGCCGCTTTATGGAGGTTTTGACCCTGCATTAATTATTTGCGCGCTTTCGCAGCCGCGACCAGTCCATCCAGCCAATCCTGATGGCCATTGATCATCGGATTAGGTTTAGCGCTAGCCAGCACAACCGCCGGTTTGCCGTTTTGCGTTTCCTGGGTCAGGATGCGTACGCGATTGTCAGAGAGATCTTCAATCAGCCAGGCATGCAGAACATCTAAACGGTCCTCGCTACCCACTTCACCCGCCCAGCCATGCCAGGAAACACGGGCTGCTTCACCGGCTATGGGTGCCACGTACTCGGTGACCTGCGCTTCCACCGGGAAGCCAAAGGTTTCGAAATAGAAGCGGACGCCCTGCTCCAGTTCGGGACCTTTGTTGTCATAGAAGCGCGCATTCGCCGAGTTCTGATAATAGGTCGGCCAGAGTGACGGGGTATTCAGCAGCGGCCAGATATCCTGGGTGCTCAAACCTGCAACGATCACTTCGTTGGAACAGTAGTTATCGCTAAAGCCCGGTACAAATCCCTCTGGCCAGTTAATCGCGTTCATTTTCATTTCATTCGCCTCACCGTGGATAAATCGTGGGTGAAGTATCTGACTCCCTATGAAATAAGACCAATCGCCATTATTTATTTTTAATATACATTTTCGTGATATCTGGTGGCAGCGTATGATGAGGCATTGTCACACTATCGCCGGAAGATGATGAAAACCGATATCCGCAACCTCGACCTCAATTTGCTTAAAGCGCTGGATGCCTTACTGGATGAACGCAGCGTCACCCGCGCGGCTGAGCGTTTAGCCCTGACGCAACCCGCAGTCAGCGGCATGTTAACGCGTCTGAGGGAGTGTTTTGATGATCCGCTGTTCACGCGGGTGCAGCGCGGCGTTGTCCCGACGATGCGGGCACTGGAGTTGGCTCAGCCCGTGAAGGCCATCCTGGCGGAAGTGTCAGAACTGTTGCAGCCCAAAGCCTTTGACGCTGCGACCGCCGAAATGACCATCAAAATCGCGGCCACCGATTATGCCCTGCGTGCGGTCATTGTGCCTTTTATGGCCGCATTACGAGTGCAGGCACCGGGTATCCGCGTGGCGGTATTGCCCGTTAACAACGAGCAGTTATCTGCGCAGTTTGAACGAGGTGACATCGATATCGCGTTGATCACGCCAGACAGTGCCCCACCCGATCTGCACGCCCGCTCGCTGTACGATGAAGAGTATGTGTGTCTCATGCGCGAGGACCACCCGCTGTCTGCGCAGAAAGATTTAACGATCGACAGTTTCTGCGCACAGGACCACGCCCTTGTTTCCTACGTGGGAGGCAACTTCAAGGGCGTGACGGATGAGGCGTTAGCCGCGGTTGGACGTTCGCGACGTGTGACACTTTCGGTGTGCAGTTTTTTAGTTTTACCTGAGATCTTACGCGTCAGTGATTTGATCAGCGTGGTGCCGCGTCGCTTAACGCACGACTTACCCGGTTTGAAGGTTTTGCCTCCTCCGTTAGCGATCCAGGGTTTTAACAAAATCGTGGTCTGGCATGAACGCACGCACCGCGATGCCGGACATCGCTGGTTGCGTGAATTACTGTTCTCTACGGCGATTTAAGCGGCCGCCTGCTCATTCCCCAGCAGATTCAATATATGGCTGCGCAGCGCCACCAGCTGCGGATCATCACGCCGGCGCGGCCAGGGCAGATCCACCTCAATCACATCCACCACTTTCGCCGGTCTTGGGCTGAACACCACCACACGATTCGCCATCACCAGCGCCTCTTCAACGTCATGCGTTACCATTAGCGTGGTGAACTGCTGCTCCTGCCAGAGGTCAACAATCTCCTGCTGCATGCGCAACCGCGTCAACGAGTCGAGCTTGCCTAGTGGTTCATCGAGGATCAGTAAACGCGGTACATTCACCAACGCTCTGGCTAACGCAGCACGTTGAGCCATACCGCCAGACAGCTGATGCGGCCAGGCGCGAGCGAACTGCTTGAGCCCGACACGATCTAGCATCGCGTTGATGCGTTTATCGCGTATTGCGCGGCTCTCACCGCGAATCTGCAATCCCAGACCGACGTTGTCATACACCGTGCGCCATGGATAGAGAGTGGGGTCCTGAAACACCACCACGCGTGAGGGATCAGGGGCTGTAATGGTTTTACCTTCTTCCGCCAGCAAACCGCTGGCTGGAGGTTCCAGCCCGGCGAGCAAACGTAATAAAGTGGATTTCCCGCAACCGGAAGGCCCTAGCAGAGCGACAAATTCACCGGCCTTCACCTGTAAATTGATATTCTCCAGTACCGGTAAGTCACTGCCTTCAAGCGTGAAATGGTGATTCACTTTTTCAATAGCAATATTCACGCCTGCAGAGGTCATGGCCATATTTCGCTCCTGCTAAATAATAGTGTGCCGACAGTCATCAGCAAATAACCATAAGCGTCTCTCTCTCCTGATTGAAATAGCCTTTTCGGCAAACCTATCCGTCATCTTTCATAAAGAAAAACTGCATGACCTCATGCGGGATTGTTATTTGGTGGCGGGAAATCGCTAAGCGATAGTGCCCGTGATCTTTAATGACAAGGAAAGCAGAATGGCAATGCAAAAATACTTTCTGAGCCGGCGCGCATTATTGCGCGGCCTGGGTTTATTCAGCGCCGGTGTAGCGGTGAATCCATTGTTGAGCAGCAATGTGTTCGCCGACGACAAACCGCTTAAAACCATCAAACTGGCGTGGGGACAAACGGCGGTGTGTCAGGCGCCGATTTCCGTTGCCCTGAAACAGGGCTTCTTCAAAAAATATGGCCTTAACGTTGAACCGGTTAACTTCAGCGGCCCGACCGATGCCCTGCTGCAGGCGATCGCGACCGGGCAGGCCGATGGTGGTATTGGTATGGCGCTGCGCTGGCTAAAACCGCTGGAGCAAGGCTTTGACGTCGACCTGACCGTCGGCACGCACGGCGGCTGTATGCGTTTACTGACCCCGCAAAACAGCGGCATCCGCGATGTAAAAGATTTGGTAGGTAAATCTGTCGCGGTCAGCGATCAGGCCAGCCCGATTCGTAATTTCTTCGCGGTGCAGCTGGCGAAACAGGGCATCGATCCTGATAAACAAGTCAACTGGCTGCAGTATCCGCCCGATCTGTTTGGCGAGGCGCTGCGCAAAGGCGAAGTACAGGCACTGGCCACCGATGATCCACAGGGTTGGCTGCTGAAGAAACAGCACAACCTGCTGGAAGTCGACAACAACCTCAAAGGCGAATACGCCAGCATGACCTGCTGCGTGCTGGGTCTGCGCGGTTCACTGGTGCTTGACGATCCTGCCACCGCGCGGGCCATTACCCAGGCAATTGTGGATGCACAGCAGTGGACCGCCGATCATCCCGCCGAAACCGCCAAAATCTTCCAGCCTTTTGTGCCAGGTTCGGTGCCGGTGGAGGACATCACCGCGATGCTCAAAGAGCACACTCACCACCACCACTCCACCGGCGCCCAGCTGCGCAGTGAAGTCGCGACCTATGTTGAGGAGTTGAAGAAGATCAACGTGATTCGCCCGGATACCGATGCGCAGCAGTTTGCCGAACACTATGTGCCGCAACTGCTGCCCGCCGAATCCGCCCATCAGCACGCCAATAACATGGCGCATATGAGCAACATGTCGAGTTAAGGAGAGAGTCATGGCCAGTGAAACCCTCACGATTGCCCAACACCGTGCAGCACCGCGCCGCCTGCAACCCGCCGTCTGGGGCGCGCTGTTGCTGTGGTGGGCGTTAGTGGCGCTGATGGTGGCGGTACCGGATAAGCCACAGGGTTTTGCTGCCCCGCGCTTTGTCGATCAAACCCATGAACTGTTTGCCGGGATTGCGTTGTTACTCACCGTGTTGGCAATAGCCTCTGGCGTGTTTCCGCGTCTGGCGCTGCTGGCTCCGTTGAAACGTAGCGGGCCGTGGTTGATTGTGCTGGCGCTGCTGATTGGCGTGTGGGAAACCGTGACCGTTAAACTGGCGCTGTTGCCCGCGCCCTTCTTTGCACCGCCGCGCGCACTGGTCGAAGCCTACGCCACTGACTGGCCACGTCTGCTGGACAGCGTGCTCAATTCGCTGCGTTTGCTGGCCTTTGGTTTTCTCTACGGCAGCGTGGTGGGCTTTGTGACCGGCGTGGCGATAGGCTGGTCGCGAGGACTCGGTTATTGGGTACATCCGATTTTACGCTTCCTGGGTCCCGTGCCATCCACGGCGTTGCTGCCGCTGTCACTTTACTTCTTCCCCTCCAGTTTCTCCGCTGCGGTGTTTCTCATCGCCCTGGCCACCTGGTTCCCGGTGACCGTGCTGACCTGGTCCGGCGTTTCCAGCGTCGATACCCGTTACTACGATGTGGCGCGCACGCTGGGCGCCAATTCGATGTTCCTGGTGCTGCGCGTGGCGGTACCCGCCGCATTGCCGCACCTGTTTGTCGGCCTATTTATGGGGCTGGGCGCATCGTTCTCGGTGCTGGTTGCCGCAGAGATGATGGGAGTGAAATCGGGCCTGGGTTGGTATCTCCAGTGGGCACAGGGCTGGGCGGCCTACGCCAATATGTATGCGGCGCTGATCGTGATGGCGCTGCTGTTCTCTTCCCTGATCTCCCTGTTATTCCTGGTGCGTGACCGTTTGCTTTCGTGGCAGCGCTGCGCGGTGAAATGGTAACGGCATGGTGATGCGCCTGAAGGCGCACCTTTTAGAAACGTTGCCACATCTCAAGGGGCGTCAATCATGGCGCCCAGGCAGGCTACTCCACCACAGAGGTGAACTATGGTTGCAAAAATTTCCTCGTCAATCACCGAACTGATTGGTAATACGCCGCTGCTGCGGCTCTCACGTTATGCTCAGCAACAAGAGATTAAGGCCGAAGTGATCGCCAAACTGGAGCTGTTTAATCCTAATCACAGCGTCAAGGATCGCATCGCACTCAGCATGATCGAAGCCGCTGAGCGCAACGGCACCATTCAGCCTGGTGACACGCTGGTTGAAACCACCAGCGGCAATACCGGGATTGGATTGGCGGCGATTGCCGCCGCTAAGGGCTACAAATTCCGCGTCTATATCAATGACTTTGTTAGCATCGAACGCACGCAACTGATTCAGGCTTACGGTGCTGAAGTGGTGCCGTTCAGCACCATTGAGGGCTTCCGAGAGTTTTATGAAGCCAGCAATGGCGATTTTGTCGCCGCCACCAAATGGCTGGCTGAAAAGGTCACCGCCGCGGAGCCGGAAGTCCATTTTTTGTTACAGCTGGAGAATCCCGCCAACCCGGCCGTGCACGTTCAGACTACCGGGCCAGAGATCTGGCGCGACAGCGGCGGCAAGCTGGATATCTTTATTGCGGCAGTGGGAACCGGCGGCACACTGTCGGGAACCGGACGCTATCTCAAACAGCAGTACCCAAGCCTGCAGGTGATCGCGGTGGAGCCTGGCGTGGGTTCACAACCCAGCGAATTGCGTCCGGAACCGCTGGAGATCACCGGGGTGCACGCCTTTAGCAATCAGCCGCCCGAACGCATCCCGGCGAATCTGGACCACCGCGTGTATGACGAAGTGATCGCCGTAGAAACCTGGCAAGCGTATGCGTCGGCACGTCAACTGGCGCTCAGCGAAGGCGTGTTGGTGGGTGACTCTTCCGGGGCCGTATTGTGGGCGGCAGAACAGGTGGCGGCGCGGCCGGAGAATCACGGCAAGCGTATCGTGGTTTTGTTGGCAGATGGCGGCAGCAGCTACCTGTCGACGCAGTTATTTGCGCATCAGGTGCCTGCTGAGACCTTCAAGCTAGCAAATGCGATTCAGACATCACAAAAGATTGCCTGATTCGCCGGGTTTTCTTTATCACGATGTCATTTATGGCGCATTCCTGAGCAACAACGCTGCTCGATGAATGCGCGATAAATCACTCCGCCACATCAAATTGCGCGTTATAAGATCGCCCCTCACACCAGCACATTGCTGGTGATACCCTTAGCGAACAGCAGCGGATCGGTTTCTGGCCGCAGCACGTTAATAGCCTTCAAATCTCGCGCATAAACATCGATCTCTTTGACGAAGGCATTGCCCACCGAATAGTGCCCATGGGTATGGGTTTTCAGTACGCTGGCGATCTCCTGCGGCGTGGTATTCAGCGCCTGACCGTTGAACTCGCTACCGATCGCTTCGGGATGCTGCGCAGCATAGGCGTGCGCTTGCAGGATGGCATGGGTAATCGCGGCAGCCACCTCTGGCTGTTCGCGAATCAAACTGCCACGCGTGCCCACCACACAGCAACTCAGGTTGGCGTACTCATCCATCAAATTAGTACCGACTTCGCGATAGCCCGGCTTCTGCGCCAGGCGCCACATAATCGGATCTGAACCGCTGGCGGCCTGAATTTCCCCTTTCTCCAACACCATTGGCAGCAAATCTTGGGGGAATACACGCCAGTTCACGTCGGTATTGGGATCGACGCCGTGCTTTTTCAGCATCAGTGAAAAGAAGTTCTTATCTGCGCCCGCCATATCGGTAACGCCGATGGTTTTGCCTTTTAGCTGCTCCAGCGTGGCGGGACCGTCACTGCGCGCTAATAAGCGCATGCAGCCACCGTGCGTGCCTGCGGTGAGTTTCACATCGAAGCCTTGCTCCAGCGCTTTTAACCAGCGCAGTGCCATGCCGATGGCGGCTTCCGCTTTCCCCGTGGCAATCGACTCCAGCAATAATTCGGTGGAATTGCCAAAGTTGACGAATTCCACTTGAAGGTTGTGAGCTTTGAAGAAATTATGTTGATCGGCCACCACAACCGGTGCCAGGCAAATGGCATTAAGGTTCACCGCGAGGCGAATGTGCGTGGGTTTCGCCAGTGCCCACTTACCCGCACCACCCTGCAACAGGTCGCCGGACATCGGCATATTGTGCATCTGATCTTCGGCGAAACTGCGCCCTGGTAAAGTAGACGCCATCATCGCTGCGGCGGAATACCCAAGAAAGCGACGACGCGAAAGTAAATAATTTTCTGGCATGATTTTACTCCCCAAAATATATACAGGTGAAAGAGTGAGCGTTGTAATAATTCATTTCAGGAGCAGGCAGATTAATCGTTAATTAACAGCGCAACCAGTTGTGTAATTATGCCGATTACGCATGTGTTAAGCGGTTTTATTGCTTTTACAGCCTTGCCATATCAGGAAACAATCGACCCTATGTTATTCATCGATAAGCAAGGTTTTCTTAATGGCAAATAACACGCCTTTTCTCGCTGAATTATTGCCAGCCCTCACCGAACGATTGGCTGAACATGCTGAAGAAGTTGATCGAAGCGGTGAATTTCCGCGCGCGGCTTTTGCTCATCTGCAACAACTTGGATTGTTGTATTTCGCTTTGCCC
The DNA here is from genome assembly GCF_059731115.1 of Type-E symbiont of Plautia stali. Classification (NCBI taxonomy): domain Bacteria; kingdom Pseudomonadati; phylum Pseudomonadota; class Gammaproteobacteria; order Enterobacterales; family Enterobacteriaceae; species Type-E symbiont of Plautia stali. Next base: position 313,703 of record NZ_AP035907.1, on the reverse strand, counting down.
GTCTCCGCAGGCGGCGGTGGTGGCGATTTACGCGATTGTCAGGCGATCATTCAGGCAGTCGCGCGCGGCGAACCCTCCGCAGCACTGATTCTGATCATGCAGTATCTCAATACGCGGAGGCTGAGTGAGGAATCTGATTGGCCCGTAAGTGTGCGCGCGACGGTGGCGAGCAGCGTGGCAACCGAGGGCGCGTTAATCAATGCGCTGCGCGTCGAGCCGGAACTGGGTACGCCTGCGCGTGGCGGTTTGCCCGCAACCCGAGCGCGAAGAACCGCCGAGGGCTGGCGCATCAGTGGCGAGAAGATTTACTCCACCGGCAGCTATGGGCTGAGCTGGTTTCTCGTCTGGGCCAGCAGTGATGATGTCGATCCGCTGGTCGGCGGTTATTTGGTGCCCGCCAATGCGCCTGGCATCCGAATCGTCGATGAATGGGATCATCTGGGAATGCGCGGCACCTGTAGCCATCGCGTGGTGTTAGATGAGGTGTTGATTCCGCTCAATCACGCAGTCAGCGTTGCACCCTGGAGCACGCCGAAACCCGGGCTAAATGAAGAAGAGTCTGTGTGGTTAGCCGTCCTACTCGGCTCGCTATATGACGCCATTGCCCAAAGCGCACGCGACTGGTTTATCGGCTTTTTACAACAGCGCGCTCCTGCCAACCTCGGTGCACCGCTGGCATCCTTGCCACGTTTTCAGGAGTTAGTCGGACAGATTGATACACTGCTGTTCACTAATCACACGCTGCTTAACAGTGCCGCACGCGGTCAGGTTGCCAGCGGCCATACAGCACAGATCAAACAGGTGGTGACAGAAAATGCCATCCGTGCCGTTGAGCTGATGGTGGAAAGCATTGGTAATCATGCGTTAACGCGCCACCATCCGTTACAACGTCACTATCGTAATGTGTTGTGTGGTCGCATTCACACTCCGCAGAGTGACGCCATTTTCACTTCCGTGGGCAAAACCGCCCTGGCTGCTGCGAGGAATACTTCATAGCGTTACGTTTGCGCAGGTGACATGGGCACTGATGCTTTTGAGCAAGGTTGCTGCTTCCAGCATCGCCAACCTGTGTTTTCACGTTTAATGGCTATTGCAGCGCCCAGATTACTTCCGCCTTACACCCTATAAAATCGCACTAAAATCCTGCATGCTGTCCGTTTTAAGGGCCGCGATATCTGATAGCTATGACTGCCACTAAAACTGGATTTACTCTTGTAGCGCTGGCAATTTTTGCCGCGCTCGCCTTGCTGTTTTCCCACTGGACGGCGTTTCTCGCCTGGTCACTGCAAACGCAGATCCAACTCCACCGCCTGCTGGTGACGCATCTGCTGCAAATCAATAGCGGGCAATACAGCGCGGGGTTGTGGTTGATTGGCGTGACCTTCATTTATGGCATCCTGCACGCGGTTGGCCCCGGCCATGGCAAATTTATCGTCACCACCTGGCTCACCACTCATCAACCGCCGCGCGGTGTCGCGCTTAGCGTGCCGTTTCTTGGCAGCCTGGTGCAGGGCCTCAGCGCCATCGCCTTTATGTTTATCCTGGCCGTTGGCTTTAACCTGACGACTGGCGATCTCAGCACCAGTCGCTGGTATCTGGAAAAAGCCAGCGCGCTGTTTATCGCCGCGCTCGGCGTGATGATGATGGTGCAAGCCTGGCGAGGCCGCAATAAGCATCTGTACCAACATCAGCATCAGCATCAAGACGAACATGAGCATGAACATGAACATGAACATGAACAGCATCATAACGGCTGCGGCCATCATCACGGCATTACTGCGGATTCAGTGGATAACTGGAAAGCGTGGATCGGCATTATTATTGCCACGGGCGTGCGGCCTTGCAGCGGCTCACTCACGGTGCTGCTGTTTGCCAGCGTGATTGGCATCACCCGTTGGGGCATGTTTGCGGTGATGACCATGGCACTCGGCACCGGTATGGCACTGGTCGCGCTGGCTCTTTTCGTACGTCATTTTCGTCATCGCGCGGGAGAGTTATGGTTGGCTGAGTCATCGCCACGCACGCAGCAAATACTGGGGATAGTACGTATTGCCGGAGGCGCGTTGCTGATCTTATGTGCGCTGGTACTGTTTTTAACCGTGGTGCCGATCAGTACGAACGGGGATTATATTGCGGCGGGATGTTAATAATTTTTCAAGTCTGATGCGAATAACGCCGGGCCGGCATCCTTGCCGTCCCTGCCAGTGACTCACGAACATCAGCGTGAACCCCGGCAGAGCACGCATTGCTGCGCGCCCGGTTGGTTGAAATCAGAAACGGTAAGACGCAGTCACCGAGAAGCTACGAGGTTCGCCATAAACGATGCCGCCACTACCGACGTTTTCGTCATACTCTTTGTCGAACAGGTTGTTCAGATTTCCCTGCACGCTCAGGTTTTTCGTCACGTCGTAACGTGCGAAAAGATCAACCAACGCATAGCTGCCCTGACGTGCGCGCCAGGTGCCATTGCCGTCCGGTGCGCCAACGTCTTTGTACGTCTTCGACTGCCAGTTCACACCGCCGCCCAGCGTCAGCTGATCCAGCATCGGCAGACGATAGCTGGTGAACAGGTTGAACGAGGTGCGTGGCAGCTGTGAGTTGTAGTTCTCACCATCACGGTCTTCAGCCACATAGGTGGTGCCACCGAAGGTCATCTGCCAGTTATCCGTCAGCGCACCGTTCACTTCGAACTCGACGCCACGGCTGACTACGCCACTCTTACCAACGTAGATGGCATTACCGGTATCCGGGTTGGTCGCCCCAGTTGCTTCCGCAACGTTGTCCAGTTCTGAACGGAATACTGAAATTGAAGTGGTCAGACGGCTGTTCAACCAATCAGACTTAACACCAGCTTCATAGTTCTTACCAATGACAGGTGAAAGGTAACCACCCGAAGCATCCTGATAATCTTGTGGCTGGAATACTGAGGTATAGCTCGCGTAAGCTGACCAGTTATCATAGAAGTCCCAAATCACACCGCCGTAAGGAGTGGTGTTGTTCTTCTCCATCTCTGAACTCAGCGTCTCACGATTCCAGTTGGTATAACGCGCACCTAAAATAACATGCAGCGGATCGGCCAGTGAAATGCGAGTGGCGACATAAGCGGATTTCTGACGCACCAATTGCGTGTCTGATGCCGGCTCACGAGGGTTCCAGTCGGTTTCCGGGAAGTTGCCATTGAAGTTATTGAAATTGCCCAGCTCGGCCGGCGAAATATTTGCCCACGCGCTGTAGTATTTATTATCCTGACGGCTGTAATTCACACCCACCATCAGTTCATGTTGGCGACCTAACAATTCATACGGGCCGCTGGCGAACGCATCGACGGCATCGACTTTACGTTTACCGGTGTTGTATCCAGTGCCACCTACGACTGGGTAATTAGCATATGGCGAGGTGCCGATACCGGTGTTCTTATCGAAGTAACCATCGATGTAGAGTTGCTTACTGTCGAGAAGCATCTCGTTATGAGTACCGTTAAGGGTGATATTCCAGCTGTTATCGAAGTTCTGCTGCAGGTTAACAAAGACCTTTTTATTTTCTTTGTTATTGTAAGCCCACTCCGGTGAGGTGTTATACCCGCGACGCAGATGCGTTTGTGAACCGTCGGTATACCAACGCGGCGAACCACTCCACATTGGGGAGTCAGTGTCGACTTGAGTAAATTCATAGCCCACAGACAGCTTGGTTTTATCGGTCAGGTCAGCATCCACCACACCGTAGATGAATTTCTTCTCGAAGCCATAACGCTCGATAAAGCTGTTTTTATCTTCGTAACCCGCCACTACGCGGCCACGCACGTTGCCTTCGGGCGACAGCGGCGCAGAGAGATCGGCGACATAGCGCTGTTTGTCCCAGCTACCGTAGCTCGCTTCCAGATTCCCGGTGAACTCTTTGCTGTCAGCGTGTTTACGTACCATGTTGATGGAAGCTGACGGGTTACCTGGGCCGGTCAACAGGCCGGTGGCACCGCGCACCACTTCAACGCGCTCGTATAACGCCATATCGGTTTGCGCATCGCCAAGGTTCCAGCGAGAAGCGAAAGCGGTAGGGATGCCATCAACCATGTAATTGTCGATGATAAAACCGCGTGAATAATAATTCGTACGATCCATATCGCTGCTGACGCCTCGAATACCAGTGGTATTCGACAGTACGTCATTCAGGGATTGCAGCTGCTGGTCTTGCATACGCTGCTTGCTGACAATGCTGACCGATTGCGGAATATCACGCGCGGTCAATGCCATTTTGGTACCGGCACGGGTGACCGGGACGCTGTAATCTTTTGCTGCCTGCTCTTGCATATCGCTGCTGGCGCTGGCATCCACGGTCAGGGTTTGTTCTGTTTTGGTGCTATCTGCGGCCTGGGCAATACCTGACGCCACCATCATTGCCAGCACAGAGATACGCAATGCTCGCTGCGGCGCACGGCCAGATTCCCTGACGCGCTTTTCTTTGAAAGACATAATATTCCTCAATCAACTTATCGTTATTTTGTGTTGGCGGCATAGCTGCTGACGTCTGTTAGATCCAGCCATAAATAACGTGCTGAAAAGGAATATCAGGATGAGGTATTTCCCGACCGTGCCGTCCTGGCACAAACAGAACGACCGTAAAGATGCCGTTAAGAAAGCAAATGAGAAATATACGCATTAAGATTACTATTGCAAGAGATTGTTACCGGTTATCCGGCAATTTTACATTTGGATATTTCCTTATTCTTCAATGATTAATAATACAGGTGGGTTATTTTCGGACATTATCACGCAGATTATTGGAGCAAACCTGTGATAAATCACAGGTTCTCGTCGTGATGGTATTCAACGGATCACCAGGGCCAGCGTTTTTCCGCCAAATCCACCAGAAGACGTGACGCGGGGGAAAGTTCACTGAGTGAGCGGAATTGCCAGCCGAAGGTACGCGGCATCATTACCAACGGCAGTGGAATTTCAATCAACTCGCCGCCCTCACCTTTTAATAATCGGCGGGAAATAAAACTCAATAACTGGGTTTGCGCCAGCACGGCACGCAGGGGTGACAGCGTATTGCTTTCCATTTGTGCACGCGGCGCCGCATAGCCACCGCTGCGTAGGCGTTGTTCCAGCCACTGACGCGTCGCGACATTATCCGAGGGCAATAACCAGTTGTATTCATCAAGCTGTTCAGGCGTCGGATGTATATTGGCCAGTGGATGATGGCGGCTGGCGGCAATCACCACCGGATCCTCAATCAGCGGGCGGGTAATAAATTCGCTGTTCCCCTGCGGTAGAAAACCCAGAATCAAATCAACCTTGTTCTCACGCAGCAGTTTTTGCAGCAGATCATTCATCCCGACCGTCACTTCGAGTCTGGCGGTGGGGGCTTTGTGCAACAGGTCTTTACTCAGCACTGGCAGCATAAATTCCGCTGCCGTGGCCGCCACGCCCAACCGGATTACGCCCGCCGTTCCCGCACCCAGCGCCTGTAAATCCTGTCGGGTGACCTGCATCATGTGCACGACTTTTTGAGCACGTTCACAAAGTAGTAGTCCCGCTTCGGTGAGTTGCATCCCACGCCCCACCTTGAGAATTAACCGCGTGGCGTAAAACTTCTCCAGACGTTGCAGACATTTGGTTAAGGCGGGCTGAGTGATACCAAGGGATTGCGCCGCCTTACCCAGATGTCCTGTTTCCTTCACCGCCAGCAGATAATGCAGATCTTTCAGTTCCATTCATTCCCACCAGGAATCAATTGATAAAATTCAGAGAATATAATTTATCACTCTACGCTGCCAGGATGGAATGACATTAACAACAGAGCAACACGCCGTTCGCGTCACCTTGTGGCGCTTAACAAGGGAGTAAAGGATGAAACATTCACTGAAAGCACTGGTTACGATGATCGCTTTGGCCAGCAGCGCACAGGTTTTGGCACAAGACACGCTGCCCGTGACGTTACCGACGCAACAGGACAGTCGTCTGGAGCAGGTCGCCACCTCGCCACGCGTGTGGAATGGCATTACCGTGAGTCATGACAACCGCCTGTTCGCCTCGTTAACGCAATCGGAAGGTGCGGGTTTGCAGCTGGCGGAAGTGATCAATAATCAGCTGAAAGCCTTTCCCGATGACAGCTGGAATCAGTGGAACGCTAACGATCCGGAGCATCATTTTTACCACGTGAATGCGCTGCGTATCGGACCGGATGGCGATCTATGGGTGATGGATTCGGGCAACAAAGGGATTGGTACCGGCGATCAGGCCGTGGCTGGTGGCGCCAAGCTGGTCCACATCAATCTGGCCACTGGCAAAGTGGTGAACAGCTATGTGTTTAAGGCACCAACGCTGCAACCCACAAGCTATCTGGATGATGTGCGTTTTAATGGCGATTTCGCCTATATCACCGATCCCGGCGCGGTGGGATTAGTGGTGCTGAACCTGAAAAGCGGCAAAAGCTGGCGGGTGCTTGATAACCATCCTCTTTCCATTGATCACCAGCCAATTTACGCGGATGGCAAGAAGTTGATTCTGCGCGATGGCCGCGAAAAACGCGTCGGCCTCGATCAGCTGGAAGTTTCGCCGGATGGCAAATGGCTCTATTACCAGGCGATTCCGGGTCCTCTGGCTCGCATTGAAACCCGTTATCTGAACGACAGCGCCCTTTCAGCGGCGGAAGTGGCGAAGCATGCGGAGAAAGTGCGCGAAACCTGGAGCACCGGCGGAACAGCCATTGATGCCGAAGGCAATATTTATGCGTCGGATATCAATACCCGCAGCATTAAACGCATCGCGCCTGATGGCAAAGTGACCACCGTGGTGCAGGATCCCCGCCTGGTATGGATTGACGCAATGTGGGTATCCGACGGCGCACTGTGGATGCCGTCCGGACAGATCAATCGCACGCCCGCGACCACCGGCGGCAAACCGTCAACCGTGGAATATCCGGTGAAGCTGTACCGTCTGCCGTTACCGATTAAGCCTTCGCCGCGGGATCATCAATAAGCCATAACGTGCCCATTAAAGCTATTTAGCGCGGTAGTCACGCCGCGCTTATTCAACGTCCTCTCTATTGATAAACAGGAGGGAATAACACCAGGATAAATCATCACCGTACGCTATTTTAAATTTATTAAAACTAAGAGGTTCCGCACAACTTTCGCGTAAACCTAACCTTGTGCATGCCGAAAAAAAAACTGGATAATATTGCCAGATTGACGAGGTTGCAGAAGGTTAATTTGAACAATAAATAATCATTCGCTGTTTTTTATTTATTCCGAATACGTTGCGTTTGCTACCCACAAACGTGCTCTATCCCTCTGGACAGGAACTTTCGTCATGCTGCTGATCATCAGTCTGCTTATGATAATCTGCTTTATTGGCTTATTAATGAGCAAAAAGCTTTCCGCTCTGACCGCATTAATCCTCATTCCCACGCTATTCGCATTGTTATCTGGCCATGGCGCGGATATGGGCGCCATGGTGATTAAAGGATTGCGTACCGTTGCGCCCACTGGCGTCATGTTGATATTCGCGATGCTCTATTTTATGAGCGTAACGGATGCCGGGATGTTTGATCCGATTATTAAAAGAATCGTTTCTGCAGTCGATGGCGATCCGGTGAAGATATTTGTCGGCACCGCACTGCTTGGCTTTATTGTTGCCCTGGATGGTGATGGCGCGACCGTATATATGATCGTGCTTTCCGCGTTTATGCCGATATATGAACGCATTGGATTATCAAAGCTCAGCGTTGCCGCTCTGCTATTACAGTGCACCGGGCTGGGCAATATGTTTCCGTGGGGTGGACCCACGGCGCGTGCGGCCGCCGCCGTTCAGGCTGACGTCTCTGCTCTGTTTGTCCCGCTGCTGATTCCGCTGCTGGCCTGCGTGGCATGGACTTTTATCCTGGCGGTGATGCTCGGCAGAAGTGAACGCAAACGTCTGGGTTTCCAGCCGCATGTCCCGGTGGAACCTGCCGTGCTGCAGTTTGAAGAGAAACGCTGCGTGGCCTGGCGTTTCTGGTTTAACTGGGCGCTGACCATTGCATTGATGACCTTCCTGGTTCTGGATGTGATGCCCATGGCGTACCTGTTTATGCTGGCCACCGCCATCATGTTCGTTGTCAATTATCCGCAACTGAGCCAACAGCAGGAGCAGATCGGCCGCCATGCGCCCGCCATCCTTGCCGTAGCCGGATTGATTTTCGCTGCGGCGGTGTTTACCGGCATTTTTGCTGAAACCGGTATGGCGAACGCCCTGGCACAGGCGATTGTGCAGACTATTCCCGCTGCACTCGGCCCTTATCTGGCGGTGATTACTGCCTTGATCAGTATTCCCGTCACCTGGATGGTATCGAACGATGTGTTCTATTTCGGCATGCTGCCGGTGCTGGTGCAGGCTGCGGGACATTATGGTATCGAACCGATTGAAATGGCTCGCGCCGCCCTGGTCGGTCAACCGGTTCATATTCTCAGCCCACTGGTCGCCTCGACCTATTTATTGGTCGGCATGCTGAAACTGGATTATGCACAGACACAACGGTTCACGCTGCGTTGGTCGTTTATCAACTCAATTGTATTATTAGTGGTCGCACTGATCACCGGTTGCTTCCCGTTTTATCGCAGTCTATAGAATATATTTATCCCCTTGTAGCCGCTATTTTCCGCGGCTACACCTCGACTGGCTTGAGTGAAATATCTGCTTTATGTCTTATTGTTCGATATTGACACCACTCTGCTGAAAGCTTATTTTCCGGACAATTCTGCATTATGGGTAATATTTTCATTTGATTAAAATTGACGTAGAATGCGCCCTTTCATCTTCGTTATAAAAGTAATAAGGGTTATTCATGAGCGATGCACTCAAAGCATTGAACAATCTTCGTACACTGCGCGCCCATGCGCGTGATGTTGAGATTGCGGTATTAGACGAAATGCTGGAAAAGTTCGCCGTGGTGGTTGCAGAACGCCGTGAAGAAGCGGAAGCGAATAATGCCGCTCAGCGCGAAAAAGAAGAAAAACTGGCGCTGTATAAAGAGATGCTGCTGAATGATGGCATCGATATTAGTGAATTAACGAAATTAAACCAGAGCGAAACCAAACCGAAAGCGAAACGCGCTCCACGTCCGGCGAAATATAAGTTCACCGACGAAAACGGTCAGGAAAAATTCTGGACTGGCCAGGGTCGTACGCCTTCACCGATCAAATCCGTATTAGATGCGGGCGGTTCGATTGATGAGTTTCTGATTTAAACGATCCGCATGGATATTGTAGGGTCGCCAATCCTGGCGACCGATTAAATCCCTATTTCAACGCTGCACAGGCTGCCGCAATGCGTTTTGCGGCTTCGCGCACGCTTTCAATATCCGTGGCAATCGACAAACGGAAATACGGTGACAAGCCATACGCACTGCCGGCAACGCCGGATACGCCGCTCTCCAGCAGATAATTCAGCACATCCTGTTCGCTTTCCAGCGTACGTCCATCAGCACGCGATTTGCCCAACAGGCCAGCACAGCGACAGAAGATAAAGAACGCCCCTTCGGGATTCAGCACCTCAATGCCTTCAACCGGGCTTAGCTGCGCCATAATCGCATCGCGACGCGCCTGATAGGCCGCACGTTGCGGTGGCAGGAAATCCAGGCCGCCGTTCAGCGCCGCTACCGCTGCCGCCTGACTGATGGCGCAGGCACCAGAACTGTTCTGCGACTGCACTACCACCATGGCATCAATCAGCGCTTGCGGACCGGCACCAAAGCCGATGCGCCAGCCGGTCATGGCATAGGTTTTCGACACGCCCCCCACCAGCAGAATGCGCTCGGCTAAATCTGGCGCTACCTGCAACAGGCTGACGTGTTCACGTCCATCAAACAGAACGTGTTCATACAGTTCATCCAGCATGATCCATACGTTGGGATGGTCACGTAGCACCGCCGCCAGTGCAGTTAATTCTGCTGCGTTATACACCGCACCGGATGGATTGCCGGGATTATTCAGCACCAGCCAGCGGGTTTTGTCGGTGATCGCTTGCGCCAGCTGCTGCGGCTGCAGCTTGTACTCTTGCTCCAGCGGGCACTCCAGCAGCACCGCGTCGCCGCCGTTAAAACGCACGCTATCCGGGAACGTCGGCCAGTATGGCACCGGCACAATCACCTCATCGCCGTCATTCAAGGTGGCGGCGAAGGCGTTGAAGATGATCTGCTTCGCCCCGTTGGCGATACAAATCTGCCCCAACGCATAATCCAGCTGATTTTCACGTGCCAGTTTGGCCTGCACCGCTTTACGCAGCGGCGTGGTGCCATTGGTCGGCGTATAGCGCGTCTCACCATTATTCATGGCTTCAACGGCAGCATCACGGATGTGCTGTGGCGTATCAAAATCCGGCTCACCGGTGGTGAGATCCAGAATATCTACGCCCTGCTCTTTCAGCTGGCGCGTCAACTGGCGCGCCGCGGCATTGGCAGAGAGCGACACAGACTGCACACGCTTTGATAAGGTGACCATGTTCAGCTCCTAAAGGGTTTACAGCGCAGGCAGACCGAGGTTCTCGCGCAACGTAGCGAATTCGTAATCATCGCGGAACAGACCACGGCGACGCAGTTCCGGGATCACCAGCTCAACGAACAGATCCAGTTGCTCTGACATGATGGCAGGCATGATATTGAAACCATCGGCTCCGCCCTCTTTCAGCCACAGCTCAAAGTCATCGGCGATGTCTTCTGCGGTGCCGACAATCACGCGATGGCCACGCGAACCGGCTGCCACGGCGGCCAGCTCACGCAAGGTCAGGTTTTCGCGCTTCGCCATATCCGTCATCAGCTTGACGCGGCTCTGATTACCTTCGCCGAGCGGCACTTCAGGAACCGGACCATCCAGCGGATACTGGCTCAGATCCATGCTGAAACGCAGCGATAGCTGACGCAGACCGTTTTCGATATCCACCAGCGTGTTCAGCTCTTTCCACAGCGCTTTGGCTTCTTCACGGGTACGTCCGACAATCGGCATTACGCCCGGCATGATCACTACATGCTCTGGATTACGCCCGGCAGCAATCACCTGATCTTTCTGCGAGCGGTAGAAGGTTTGCGCTTCTTCCAGGCTGGCGGCAGCGGTGAAGATCACTTCTGCAGTTTCGGCCGCCAGTTTTTGACCATCTGCTGATGAACCCGCTTCGATGATCACCGGACGTCCCTGCGGAGAACGCGTGATGTTCAGCGGACCCTGTACCTGGAAGTGCTCGCCGTCATGATCAATCGACTTAATTTTGTCATTAACAAAGTATTCACCGGTCTCTTTGTTTGGCTGCACGGCCCCCGCTTCCCAACCTTCCCACAGCTTGTTGGTCACTTCGAGGAACTCCCGCGCACGCGCATAGCGCTCGGCGTGGTTTGGCATATCGCTGCGGCTAAAGTTACGTGCCACGTCGGTGGAGAATGACGTCACCACGTTCCACGCTGCGCGACCACGGCTGATGTGATCCAGCGACGAGAAGCTGCGCGCCATGGTGAATGGATCGCTAAAAGTGGTGGATGCCGTCGCTGCCAGGCCAATACGTTTGGTATTCACCGCCAGCGCCGACAGCATGGTCAGCGGCTCAAGGCGTGCCATGGTCGAAGGCAAACGGTACATGCTGGTGGCTAACGCATCGCCAACAAAGAACAGGTCAAATTTACCGGCTTCGGCTTTCTTCGCGATGGTGATTAACCAGTCAATGTCAGTGGGATCGCCGAGCTTTTCCGTGAGACGCCAGCCGCTGACGTGTTGCCCGACCGGTTGTACAAAGAGTCCTAAGCGGATGCGTTGTGTTTGTGCAGTAGCCATGAAGTTGTCCTGGTCGATAAAAGAGTAAAAGTTAGAAACGGTTTTCGGTTGCCAGCAGCGCCTGCTCTAACGCATCCGCATGGATACGGAACGGCAGACGTTCAGCGCTGGCCGCCGGGAATTTAATCTGTTCTGCAATAGTGCGAATTGCCACCGCGCGGTCGCCAGTCAGCGGCGCCAGCGTCAATGGCATCGCGTACTGACGCAGCAGTGCCAGCAGTTCTGCATCAGGCACACCATGGTTTTCAATCAGCGATTGCACCAGCAGGCTATAGCCAACCTTCTCGCCGTGCAGCCAATGATGCAGCTCGGGCTGGTGAGTGAGACGGTTATGAATCGCATGAGCAAAGCCGGGGGTGGGAAGTTGATCGCGCACGCTGTTGGCCAGGCCTGCCAGTACGATGTTGGCATCAATCACCTTCAACAGCTCCGGCGTGACTTGCTGTTTTTCATTGGCGCTGACGGCGGCTTCACCCAGTTGGCGATAAACATCCAGCGCTCGTTGCGCCGTCATCACTTTGAGATCGAGCGCCAGATCGTGAGGGTTACTGCGCAGGTAAGGGGCAAATTCGTAGTACTTCGCGAGCGCATCGACAATACCCGCTTTGAGATAGCGCACATCGCTGCAGGCGATCACTTCACTGTCCACCAGCACCAGCTCCGGCATTTTCCCCAGCGGCTGGCTGCGCACGTGGCCGCCCTGCTCGTTATAAATGATGGCAACCGGTGACCATGCAGCGCAGGTCGCCGCCAAAGTAGCGAAGTTAATCACCTTCAGATCCGGTAACTGGCTGCCCACCGCTTTGGCAGCATCCAGCACGCGGCCACCGCCCACGGCAAACAGCAGCTCTGCTTGCTGTTGCTCAACGTTGGTTTTGAGCGCTTCGATCACGGCATCGGTGCATTCACCGTGCAGATATTCCAACTCCCAGCGGATACCGTTGGCTTCTAAACTCTGGCTTAATTCCGGGTTAACCGCTTGCCAGGCATTGGGAGAAGTGAAAATGCGGATATGCGTGGCATAAGGTTTGATAAATTCACCAGCACGCTTACGCAGGCCAGCTTCATGTGCATAAGCACGCGGAGATTTGATCGCTAACACGTCGTCACCCTGATTAAGAATAAGGCTATAACGAGAAAAGTTATTTTATTTCATGGGGTTAATGCCAAATAGTTATAGCGCTATGTAATTTATGCATACTACGGTAAATCGCGATATAAGCAATGGAAAAGCCGCCATTTCATTTTCACAAATTCGCATTAGCTTAGTCATTTTTCACATATAGAAGCGCAAGGCATTACTGATATTCTGAGTTGCTTAGCACGCTGGGTATTTTGAATTAGCGCTCTAAATTGCGCTGTTTCAACCGCTATGCGCTGCTCAATCTGCATTCAGTTTACCGCTTCCATGCGGTTTTTCCGGGGATAGTTATGTCACTTGAATTTCGTCAGGTTAGAGAAGATGAGGTTGAAACCTATCAGGCGCTGATGCACGCCGCGTATGCGCCGACGCTGGCACTGGGCATCAAATTTGATGCCGCCACCGCAGATCGCGAAAAGACGCTGCGCCACCTGCAAAGTCACGGCGTTTATGCGCTTTACGCACAAGGCGTGATGGTTTCCTCGGTCACCGTGCGCTATCCATGGGGACCGCTGCCTGGGCCGTTAGGCCTGCCGCATATTGGCTGGTTCGGTGCCCATCCCGACTATCCCGGTAAACAGTATGGCCGCCAGGTGCAGGATCGGCTGGAACAGGAGATCCTGCTGGGTAAACTGCGGGCGCCAGCGGTATCACTGGGTACCGCCACCAGCCATCCCTGGCTGATCGAGATGTATAAAAAGCGCGGCTTCCAGCTGATGCACACCACCGATCTCGGCAAAGGCCACATCACCCAATATATGAAGAAAGTGCTGGATGACAGCGCGCATGATACGTGGATGACACGTCAGGCCGCACAACAAGGAAGCAAAGCATGAGTTTTGATGAGAGCGCATTGGGCCAGCATTTGATTGCCTTCCGCCATGAGTTACACCGTTTTCCTGAACTCTCTAATGAAGAGTTTGAAACCACCGCGCGTATTCGCCAGCAACTGGATCAGCACCAGATCCGCGTGTTGGATCTGCCGCTGAAAACCGGGTTGGTGGCGGAAGTTGGCCCCGAAAATGGGCCACTGATCGTGCTGCGTTCCGACATTGATGCACTGCCGATTGAAGAGCAGTCTGATGTGACGTTCCGTTCTGAGCGTCCGGGCGTGATGCACGCGTGCGGCCACGATTTCCACAGTTCCGCAGCCTTAGGCGCGGCGATTCTGCTGAAACAGCAGGAAGCGAGCTTAGCGGGCCGCGTGCGTATTTTGTTCCAGGCCGCCGAAGAGACCGGCCAGGGCGCGCCGGATGTGATTGCTACCGGTGCACTGCAGGATGCGATAACTATTTTCGGCATTCATAACGACCCTTCATTACCACCGGGCGTGATTGGCAGCAAAGCCGGCCCACTGACCGCCGCCGTCGACCGCTTTGATATCAAAATTATCGGCACCGGTAGCCACGCTGCGAAGCCGCATCAGGGCAACGATCCGATTGTGATCGCCGCGCAGATTGTTTCTGCCGCGCAAACGCTGATCAGCCGTAATGCCCCTTCCGGCGACAATGCGGTGGTCTCGATTACCCAGATTCACAGCGGCAGTACCTGGAACGTCATCCCGGACAGCGCGTGGCTGGAAGGCACGGTGCGTTCATTCTCACAGGAGACGCGCGAGCGACTGGAGCAACGCTTCCGCGAGATCGTGCAGGGAATTGGCGCGGCCTTTGCTGCCAACGTTGAGTTCAACTGGCATGCAGGTCCACCGTCGGTGGTGAATGATGCACACTGGGCCGATTTCGCGCTGCAACAGGCAGCGGCCAGCGGCTTTGAAGCGCGCGTCGTTGAAGCCAGCCCAATCGGTGAAGATTTTGCCTTCTATCAACAGCAGTTGCCAGGTGCGTTTATGATGATTGGCACCGGCGAACCTTACGCGCTGCATCATCCGGCGTTTCGCATCAATGATGATGTACTGCTGCCAACATCACGCTATCTGGCCAATCTGGCTGTGGCAGCACTGAACAGTGTGGCGCCGCAATGAGTATCACCGCTGCCCTCGCTGAGCTTATCGTCCATAGCCAACCCGATGCCGCTGCACGTGAAGCCGCGCGCGAAGGGGTAAAGGATTTTCTCGCTGTCAGCTGGCCGGTGCTGAAAGGCCAGGTGCCGGATAGCGGCTTGCCGGCACTACGAACCGTTTATGGCGACGGCGGCCTACGTTCTCAGGCGTTGCTGCTTGGTTATGCCGCTCACGCGCTGGATTACGATGATTTCCACGCTGATTTTCGCGGTCATCCCAGCGTGGTGATTTTGCCTGCGCTGTTTGCCTGGCTGCAGCAACAGGCGGCAGCGATTGATGATTTCCTTGATGCTTACGCCATCGGTGTGGAAATGGCCGGACGGCTTGGCTTAGCTGCCAGCCAGCAGCATTACGCTTTGGGTTATCACAACACCGCAACGCTGGGCACCATTGCCGCCGCCGCCGCGCTGGCTCGTCTATTAAAACTGGATGTCGGCGCAACGGCCAACATGCTCGGCATCGCCACCACTCAGGCCAGCGGGCTGCGTGCGCAATTCGGTTCCGCTGTCAAACCGCTCCACGCGGGTTTAGCGGCGGAACGTGCAGTTACGGCGGCACAGCTGACGCTGGCCGGTTTCGATGGCAAACAGGAGGGCGTGATTGAGGCTTTCCTTGCGGCCAGCAGCAACGGCGCAGCTCAACCTGAAAAATTGGTCGCGCATTGGGGCGTGCCATGGCGCGTCGTGACGCCGGGTCTGGAGTACAAACCCTTCCCGACCTGCGCCGGAACGCATAGCGCAGCGGAAGCCGCGCGCATTCTGCGTGATGGCTGGTTAGCCAGCGGCAATTCGCTGGAAGCGCTGCTGGATAACATCACCGATATCAGCGTAGCTTTCCCGCCAGGTGGCGATATTGCCGCTTCCGTCACATCGCCCACCAATGGGATTGAAGCGCGTTTCAGTCTGGAATACGTGATTGCCGCAATGCTGATCTATAACGATCTGCGGCTGGAAGATTTTGCGGAAGGCGATCTTAATCATGCTGTGATGCCACTGGCAGCCAAAGTAAGACGAGTGCCTGACGACACCGCTCCGCCAGATGCCATTAATCCCGCACTGCGTTTTCATCTGGTCACTCTTAACTTGCGCGATGGCACTCGGCTGCAACAGCGACGCACCCGTCAGCAATCGCTGGCCGATGGCGTGGACGTTGAAGGTAAATTGCGTCTGGCACTGCGTCAGGAATCGGGCGAGCGATGGCAACAGGTGCAGCAAAGCAGCGCATTGCAGACAACCGCTGATCTGGCGATGCTGCAGCAGTTATTACGCGTTTAATATCACGTTCGTTGCAGCGCTTTTAGTTCACCACATTACAGACGAAGTTGCGTCTATCGGGATGGCGAGTGCCGTATTAAACTACAGGTCGCCGCACTTGCGCTGGAGTCAACGCTGGTGCGTGCGGCTGGACCGCTCCTGACTGCCAGACTCTTAGCTTAGGCACACACCATGACCAAAACCCAGCGACTGATGGAGCTTGTGCAATTGTTACGTTGTCACCACTATCCGGTGACTGCGCAGCATCTTGCGGAGCAACTCAGCATTAGCGTGCGCACCGTCTATCGCGACATCATCTGCCTGCAGCAGCAAGGCGTGGAAATCGAGGGCAGCGCCGGACTGGGGTATTTGCTGAAATCCGACGGTCATTTACCGCCCTTGATGTTTTCCCGTCATGAGATTGATGCGCTGGCGTTGGGCCTTGACTGGGTCAGCCGCCACACTGATGCTGAATTGAAATCCGCCGCACAACACGCGCTGGCAAAAATCTATGCCGTAATGCCAGCGCATTTATCGCAAGGCATCGATCATCAATCACTGCTGATCGCTTCACGGGGAGAAGCCCTGTTTGAGCAGCATCTGCCGGAACTGCGTCAGGCAATCCATACCCGCAACAAAATCTCGCTGCGTTATAAAGATCTTAAAGACGTGTCATCCACTCGTGTCATCTGGCCCGTGGTGCTGGGGTATTTTGACCGCGTGCGTCTGCTGTGTGGCTGGTGCGAACTGCGCCAGGATTTTCGTAATTTCCGCGTCGACCGCATTGAAGAGATTGTGGTTGAGGATGAAAACTATCCCGGGACGCGCCATCAGTTGCTTAAGCGCTGGAAGGATTATCAGCAAGCACGCTATCCCGATGCCCGATAATGGCTTTACAGCATACCGCTGTAAAGCACCGGTCCGGTGGGTTGCCCCGTTGGCGAACCGCCCTGCGGTTCCAGGCTGATGGCAAGGGTTGCCCCTGCTTCCAGGGCGCGATTATCCATTTCAATTTGCGTTGCCGCATGGTCTGCCAGTAAACCCAGCGAGACCGGGGATTGCCCCGCAGGAATCAGCCAAAGTTGCAAACTCCTGGACGCATTAATGGCGACAGGTTTAATTGGCGATAATTGCAGATAACGGCGATCGCTGCTGCGGCTCACGACCCATTGCCCCTGATGCTGCGAATCCCCCAGAATCACCAACGGTGCGAATTCATCAGGACGATGGTTGTAATACGATACCAGGGTGAATGCCGCAAGACCCGCAGCAACCAGCCAGCCAACATAAGGATTGGCGCGTTTCACCGGGGTTTTAGCCGGAAGACTCAAGGCAATTTTTTTCCACACGCGTTCAGGCGGGACTTCAGGTCGCAAATGGGTGTCCATTCCTGCCAGCATTGTCTGCCAGCTTGCCACTTTCGCCGCCAGTTCCGGCTCTTGTTGCAGCCGCCTCTCGAAACGCAACCGTGCATTGCCGCGTAATGTTCCCAGGGCATATTCGGCGGCGAGCGCATCATCATGTTTATTGTTTTTCATAAGCCCACGCACTCCCGAAGATGCTCCATCGCACGACGGATCCAACTTTTTACTGACCCTACCGGTTGCTGCATCCAGGCAGCAATATCGCTGTGCGACATCCCCTGATAATAAGCCAGCGTCACACTCTGCCGCTGCTCACTGCTGAGATGCTGCAAGCAATGTTGTAATCGGGCGGTCTGTGAATCATCAAAGGGTTCATCTGGCCCTTCCACTTCGCCCTCTGAAACGTTATCGGTGTATTCTTCAGACAGGATTGCATCACGCGCCTGTCCACTGCGCAGCCAGTCAATACAGCGATTGCGCACGATATGCGTCATCCAGGTCATGGGGGCGCTAAGTGCGGCATCATAGCTGTCGGCTCGATTCCAAATAGTGAGGAAACAATCGTGCAGCACCTCTTCCGCCCAGGCTCGCTGGCGTAATGTGCGCAAAGCCAGGGCGAAAAGATGAGGCGAAGCGAGTCGATACAATTGTTCAAATGCCTGGCGATCGCCTTGCGCAATCGCCCGCATTAATTTCACCTGCTGTTCAGCCAAAACGTTATCCATGTTTTTCCCGGAAGGCATTGAAATGCCTTCCGAGTATAGACAATTACTTAGGCATCAGGACGGTATCAATGACATCGATTACACCGTTTTTCTGATTCACATCATAAGTACTGATATTGGCCACATTGCCCATGCCATCTTTTAACTGAATATTGTGAGGACCGTTGCTCATAATCCACAGCGGCTGACCGTTGACGGTTTTCAGTTCAGCATGGCCGCCACCTTGTTTGATTTTCATTTCCAGCGCTTTCATGTCGTATTTACCCGCCACAACATGGTAAGTCAGGATGCTGGTCAACTTAGCTTTGTTTTCCGGTTTAACCAGACTATCCACGGTGCCAGCAGGCAATTTCGCAAACGCGGCATTGGTTGGCGCGAACACCGTGAACGGACCTTTACCCTGCAGCGTGTCGACTAATCCCGCCGCTTTTACTGCTGCTACCAAAGTGGTGTGATCTTTAGAATTGAGGGCATTTTCAATGATGTTTTTCTGCGGGTACATGGCGGCACCGCCGACCATGACAGAATCAGAATTCATGGCTGCGAAGGTGGTGGCAGTGAACATTAACGCGCCTGAGATGACTGCAGTGGTGATTAGCTTTTTCATCATAAATCCTCGTTGTAGGGGAGCGAAGGAGTTGCTCACAACGGGATATACGTAAGGAGGGTCACAACTGGATGCAGGCTGGAGAAAATATTTTTAAAAAAAATCACAAGACGGCCAAAACAGCCGTCATGTGTGCAGTCACCTGCGGTTAAATCTGGTCTTCTGGCTCGAGCGCGTCCTGAATCGCATCCGCCAGGTTGGAGATCTCATTAGCAACCGCCTGAAGATCCCATGACGCTTTTGAACCGCTGGCGGAGGTTGAGGCACTGACGGATTCCTTCGCCACAGTTAAAGCGGCCGCCACAGCGATGGTCCGCTTGTGTTGTTCCGGCGTCATGCCCATTGGGGGTGGTGCAAAGTAGTCATTGACCATTTCATCTCTCCATTTACAGCGTTCAATAAAAATAAAACCTGCGTGCATTATCAGGATATTGAGCGCGAGTGCGACTAAAAGTTTACACCACACTCCTGACAGTTTCTGTCACAGCTCTCTCGTAATCTACAGCGGTAAACACACAAGGAGAAAAAACCATGTTCACTGCTGATATGACCATTCTTTACGTTCCCAACGTTGTGAAGAGTGCCGACTTTTATGCATCGCTGTTTGATATCAAGCCAATTAACGTCGCGCCCACTTTTGCGATGTTTGTTTTTGAGAATGGATTCAAACTGGGTTTGTGGTCGAAATATACCGTTCAACCGCCGGTGGAGACGCAACATTTTACGGCCAACGGTGAAATCACTTTTAAAGTGCAGCACAAAGCCGACGTCGATTTCCTCTACAACGAATGGGGCGCGTTCCGTGAGATCACCATTGTACAGTCTCCGACCGAGATGGATTTTGGCTACACCTTCACGGCTATCGATCCTGATGGGCATCGTCTGCGCGTAATGTGGTTGCAGTTAGAAGATTAATGTTCTGGGGCGGCCATGCGGCCGCCCATTGAGAACGCTAACTTTGCGGCGGGATGAATGCCTGCACCGGCGTCAGTTCCCCGGTGTATTTACGCACCTGCACTACGGTGATTTGGCCACTGCAGCCTTGAGTCAACGACGAGGTGCCAATATCCAGCGTCAGCACATTCGGGTTGCCGTGACGGCATAACGGCCGCAGCGCGGTGGGATCGACGGGATCGTACCAGGCACCCGTCGGCAACTGCACCACGCCCGGCATCACCGTGTCGGTCACACGCGCGCTGGCGAGTACGTGACCACGTTGGTTATAAAGCTCAATAATCTCGCCATCTTGAATACCCAAAGATGCCGCATCATCCGAATTCAGGCTGCACACTTCACGCCCATCACGTTTGCCGCTCAGGCTGTAATCACCAAAATCCAACTGACTGTGCAGACGCGTCGCGGGCTGGTTAGCGATCAGCCAGAACGGATGGTCGGCATCGGGCTTTTGCTGCGGCTCTCGCCACACTGGATGTCCCGGACAGTTTTCATAATCGAAGCTGGCAATCGTCGCCGAATAGATTTCGATTTTTCCGCTCGGTGTTGGCAGTGGTGAAGCATCCGGATCGGCACGGAAGGCGTTCATCATCCGTCCACCGTCTTTGAGCTGCGGCAATTCCAGCACGCCCTGCTGCCAGAACTGTTCAAAATCGGGAATGTCGACCTGATGCGTTGCCAGCTTTTGCTGCAATTGCGCGTAATGGTGTTTCAGCCAGCCACGCGTATCGCGACCTTCGGTAAACGCCTCTTCATGTCCCAGCCTGCGCGCCAGCTCAGCAAAAATGGCGTAATCGTCTTTGGCTTCGCCGTGCGGTTGCGCGACCGGCTGCATAGCAAACAGATGGCGATCGGTTGGCGCACCGCCGATATCTTCTCGCTCCAGTGTCATGGTCGCGGGCAACACGATATCGGCATGGCGTGCACTGGCCGTCCACGCAATCTCATGCACAATCAGCGTATCCAGCTGGCAAAATGCCTGACGGAGTCGCGCTAAATCCTGATGGTGGTGGAACGGATTACCGCCCGCCCAGTAAGCCAGACGGATATGTGGATAGGTTAAACGACGGCCGTTGTAGTCGAACGGTTTGCCAGGATTGAGCAACATGTCCGAAATACGCGCCACCGGGATGAGACGATCGATGCCATTCTTACCCTGCGGCAAAGCCGGGAAACTCACCAGGTTGTGATGCTTACCGTAGTGACCCAACGCACCCAGCGCATAGGTATAACCGCCGCCCGGTAAACCCGGTTGGCCCAGCGCGGCGGCCAGCACCAGCCCGAGCCACACGGGTTGTTCACCGTGTTCCGAACGTTGCAGCGCATGCGCAACGGTCACCAGCACGCGTTTACCGGGTAGCTGGCGGGCAAAATCAGTGATAAATGCCGCGCTGACGCCGCAGATCTCTGCTGCCCAGGCGGCATCACGCGGTGTGCCATCCTCTTCACCACGGATATAGGCAACCATTTCCGGCCAACCCACGGTGTAGCGACTCAGGAAGGCTTCATCCGTCAGCTGTTCTTCAATCAATACGGACAGAACACCGAGAATAAAAGCGGCATCGGTGCCTGGACGCAAGGCCAGCCACTCCCCTTTGGCTTCGTCGGGCAGATCGCTTTTCAATGGGCTTACTGAGATAAAACGTGTGCCGCGTTGCGCGGCCTGATGCATAAAACCGCGCTCGGTGTGTTCACTTAATCCACCGCTCGCCACCTGCGAGTTTTTCAGCGCCAGACCACCAAAGGCGATAACAATTTTACTGTGCTGGGCAATCTCTTCCCAACTCACGCCACGTCGCGCAATCTCGTTCATGTCGCCGACGATATGTGGCAGCAGCACCGAAGCAGAGCCCGAACTGTAGCTGTTTACCGAACGCACATAGCCGCCCAGCGTGGTGTTCAGGAATCGGTGTACCTGGCTTTGCGCATGATGAAATCGCCCGGCACTCGACCAGCCATAAGAACCGCCAAAAATGCCTTCCGGGCCATGAGTGTCGCCCACGCGCTTCAATTCACGCGAGACCAGTTCGTAAGCCTGCTCCCAGCTAACAGCAACGTATTCGTCATTGCCACGGCGCTGATCGGGGCCGGGGCCCTCTTCCAGCCAGCCACGACGCACCATCGGGCGCGAGACGCGTGCCGGATGATTTAAAGCGGTGCGGAAATTTTGCAGCAGCGGGCTGGGATCGGGATCGCCTTTAAAGGGTTCGATAGTGAGCTGGTCGCCCGATTGCTGGGCATGAAAAGCGCCCCAGTGGGCGCTGTGTATTACCGGTTTTTGCGTCATCACTGTTCCTGGCTGTCAAAAATGAAAAACGGTGCTTAGAGCACCGTTGCAATAAAGTTTCTTACGCGCCCGTTTTCCGGGTCGTCGAGGACTTGTTGAGTGGGTCCAGCTGCCACGATTTTGCCGTCTTCCATAAAGACAATGTTGTCGGCAACCTCGCGCGCGAAACCAATCTCGTGCGTCACAATTACCATGGTGATGCCGGAGTGCGCCAGTTGCTTAATCACTTGCAACACTTCGCCCACCAGTTCTGGATCCAGTGCCGATGTCGGCTCATCGAACAGCATCACACCCGGGTCCATCGCCAGCGCGCGCGCAATGGCCACACGCTGTTGCTGTCCGCCGGAAAGATTCTGCGGCCACTCCTCTTCGCGCCCTGCCAGCCCCACCTGCTTAAGCAGTGACAGCGCTTTGCTGGTCGCCTGTTGGCGGTTCTGTTTTTTCACGCGCATCGGTGCATCAACGATGTTCTGTAACACCGTGCGATGCGGGAACAGGTTGAACTGCTGGAACACCATGCCAATTTGCGCACGCTGACGCGCAATCTCACTGCTGCTTAACTCATGCAGCGCCTGGCCTTTTTGTTTGTAGCCAATGATTTCGCCACCAATCCGAATGGTGCCGCCATCCAGCTTTTCCAGGTGGTTAATGCAGCGCAGCAAGGTGGATTTCCCCGAACCAGAAGGCCCGAGGATCACCGTCACCGAACCAGCGGGAATATCCAGATTCACTTCATCCAGAATCGTGACGCCAGAGAAGCGTTTAGTGACTTTACGTAAGGCGATCGCTTCAGCCATTGCTTACGCTCCTTTCAGGTTTTTGCGCGCTAAAGCCCGGCAAGGATTTAAACAGACTGCGTTTTTCACGACGCGTAACGCCACGACCAAAATAGCGTTCAACGTAGAACTGACCAATCGACAGTACCGAGGTCATCAGCAGATACCACAGCGTCGCCACCAGCAGCAGCGGAATCACTTCATAAGTACGCTGATAAATGATCTGCGCGGAGAACAGCACATCCTGCAGCGAAATGACTGACACGACGGCAGTGGTTTTCAACTGACCGATAATTTCATTACCAGCAGGTGGCATGATGGCGCGCATCGCCTGTGGCAACACCGTGTGTCGGAAAATCTGCGCGGGGCGGTAACCCAGCGCACGTGCGGCTTCCAGTTGTCCGTTTCCTACGCTTTGGATACCGGCACGCACAATTTCAGCGGCATAGGCAGACTGATGCATCACCAGCGCGATCACCGCCGCACTGAATGGACTCACCAGCGCATTAGATTGGGTGCTCCACAGCTCGCCCAGGCCTGGGATTGAGAGTGAAATCGTCGGATAAAGTGCGGCAATGTTGTACCACAGGAACAGCTGCACCAGCATCGGCACACCCCGGAAGAACCAGGTATAGAACCAACTCACGCCCACCAGCACGGGGTTGGATGAGAGGCGCATCAGCGCCAGCACCGTACCAAACGCAAAGCCCAGCACCACCGAAATCGCCGTCAGTTGCAGCGTCATTAATACGCCCTGCAAGATCGATTCGCCGGTGAAATTTTCCGCAATCACGCTCCATTCGAAGCGTGGATTGTTAATCATCGAGTGCGCCATTGCCACGACGCACAACAGCACCACCAGCGCACTCAGCCAGCGTCCGTAGTAACGTTTGCCGACAATTTTCAAATCATCGGTGTGGTCACGTACATCACTCATTGAAAGATTTCCTGGTTACGTTTGGATTCTTTAACCGCGCCAAAACCGATGCCCCAGTTGTCGAGGATCTTCTGGTAGCTACCATCTTTGATCAGCGAGTTAAGTGCCGCTTGCACCGCAGGCTCAAGCGCAGAATCTTTCGGGAAAGCCACAGAAACAGGCGCGTCATGCACGGTGATTTCGCCGCTCAGGGTGATAGGTTTAATCACTTTCGCCTGCCACAGCAGACCTTCGTACGGGCCAAGGAACATCGGCACGCGACCGCTGACGACAGCCTGAACACCGGCTGGACGATCCGGGAATACGGATACTTTGATCGGCTTTTTACCCGCTGCTTCACAGGCTTTGCTGGCTTCTTCCAGACGCGTCACCTGCGTAGTGCCTGAACCTGCGCCAACTTCCAGGCCGCACACGGCGTCCAGGGTTTTGAACGGTGCCACATTGGCATCTTTGCGCGAGATAATGCCCAACAGGCTGGCATCGTAATAGCTCACGAAATCGATAATTTTGGCGCGGGTCGCGGTGGCATTAATGTTCGAGAGCGCAACATCGTAACGACCGGTTTTCAGGCCGGGAATGATGTTGTCGAAACCGCCGGTGTCACGCCACTGGACCTGGATCCCTAAGCGTTCGCCCACGGCGTTCATCACGTCAATTTCACGTCCGGCCAGGGTTTTGTTGTCTTCTTTATAGAAGGTGGTCGGCGGCGTGTTTGGGTTGGTTCCTGCCACGATGTAGCCGCGCTTAACCACATCCGCCGGCAGCAAGCTTTTCAGTGCCGGGTCGGCCTTAACATGGAGTGAGCTGTCAGTTGGGACGGATTGATCGGCGGCAAACGCGGTGTGCGCACTCAATGCAAGTGCAAGCAAGGTGATACCTTTGGCGAGTTTCACTGGAACCTTCTCCTGATATATATAAATGTTTCCCTGTAGGGAAAAGGCGTTGAGGTAGCGATGTATTTTTCTTCTTTCTCACCTTACGGCGGAAAGAAATTTTCATCCTCTGAACGTCCCGGAGCCATTCTCAGTAAGATGTGCAGCGATCACAAATGCGAAAAACGGATATCTATTGCCATAATTCGGGAATAGAACGTAGTGCCCGTGGTGCCGGGGATGACCGCGCCAGCGATGGCGCGGTTTCAGGTGAGGTATTCAGATTTAGTCAGGTATTCGGCAGCCTGCTTTTGCCATGGCTTATGAACGTATTCTTCTTACCAAGACATTATTGTTCTAAGCGTTTGCGTATAGGCTCAAACTCTTTAGTCGCATGGCGTGGAACGATATCGGGTAAATTCTGCTCGGCTGCCTGCCAGTATTGCCACGACACTTTCTTGTCGCCCAGTTCGTAATCCATACCATCCCAGCTGTCTTCACGGAAGCTGTAGAACGCCCAATGTGCCTGCTGCTGATCCAATACCGTTAATACATCCTCCAGATATTGTGTGCAGCCTGGCAAGGTGCGCACACAACCGAACTCCCCTACCACCATTTGATGGCGAGCCACGCCGCGCGCTTTCGCCCACTCAAACGGCAGCGCTAAATATTCTGCCACGCGTTGTGCATCCCACTGTTGCTGCAATCCCGCAAACGGGACTTTACCCGGGTAAGGCCAGGGCGCTTTGCGTTTGGCATTCGGTGCACTGGTGGCGGAATAAGGCTCATACATGTGCACGCTATATAACACCCGTTTATCTTCGAGCGGCTGTGGCCAATACGTGAAGGCATCGGCGGCAGCGTACCAGCCACTGTCGACCATCACCGGCGTCTGCTGATCGACTTCGCGAATCGCCGCAATCACGGTGCGGTAAAACTCCGGTAAATCCCGCGCGGTACCCTTGTGCTGCAGATACCAGCTTTTCATGGTTGCGGCAGACGCATGTTCGTCCAGACCACCCATTTTCTCCGGTGCGGGTTCATTAATGATGTTGTATGCCGCTACTGCAGGGTGGTCTTGCAATGCAGCCGCAAGGTCACGCCAATAACGGGCACTTTGCTGCCAGAAAGCGTTGTCTTGCCACAGCCGGTCGTCGAACTGTCCGCCGTTATTTTGTGACCATCGCATGCCGGGTAAGGAAAGCGGCGTAATCACCACTTTCAACCCTGCTGCCTCAGCGTTATCCAGCACATTTCTCAAAGTGGCGACATCTTCCGCCACTAATCCCTGGTAGCGATCCGCACTGCCCAGCAGAAAATCACGCTGTTTGGTGGGCCATTTATCCCAGGAGAGCCGCACCCAAGAGGCACCGTAAGTGTGGAGAGCATTGAAATAAGCAGTATTGGGTGGAATGCGATTAAAACTGTTGCCGCCATGTTGAGGTTGCAGCCAGAAATCCATCTTATCGGCGGCTCTGGCAACAGAAATAGTGAACGAAATCAGTAACAGGAATGTAAAGGTTTGTATGATCTGGCGCACACTTTCTCCTTGATTTATGAGAGTCCCAGGCACCCTTTTTGGTGCAGGCTCGAAGCTAAACGGATTCCCATGTAGTTACTGTGCGTTATCACTGATTTTAGTCTACTGATTTGCAAGGAATTGATGACAGTTTGATGAACGCTTTTCCTCCGCAACGTTTTTTAAGCACAAACGTCACTCTGGCTTTACGTTTCTTCACGTTTCCCCCGCATTTAGCACCAATCATGGAGAAAAAAAGGAGACGCCGGTTTGTCGCATATACAATGAGAAACATTCTCATTATCATGCGCATTTGCTTACATATGTTAATACTTCAGGGAGAAGATTTAAGTGAATGTAACTTTGTATGTCAGGAAGCGCCCTCTTGCACTGATTGTGGCAGCCTTGCTCACCTCACCTGCTTATGCCGCAGAACCCACGGAAAAACTGGCTGACGATGAATCGATGATCGTCACTGCAGAACAGGGTCTGAAACAACAGCCTGGCGTTTCCACCATTACCGCTGAGGACATTAAGAAAAGTCCACCGGTTAACGACCTCTCCGATATCATCCGCAAAATGCCGGGCGTCAACCTGACCGGTAACGGGGCCAGCGGTAGTCGTGGTAACAACCGTCAGATTGATATTCGCGGCATGGGCCCGGAAAACACCTTAATCCTGATAGATGGCGTGCCGGTCAGTTCGCGTAACTCCGTGCGTTACAGCTGGCGCGGCGAACGTGACTCGCGTGGTGATACCAACTGGGTGCCCGCGGAGATGGTAGAACGTATTGAAGTGATTCGCGGCCCAGCCGCCGCGCGTTACGGTTCCGGTGCGGCTGGCGGCGTGGTGAACATCATCACAAAGCGCCCGACCAATGACTGGCATGGATCGCTGTCACTGTTCACCAATCAGCCCGAAAACAGTAAAGAGGGTGACACGCGTCGCGCCAACTTCAATTTGAGTGGCCCACTGGCTGGCGATGCATTAACCATGCGTTTGTATGGCAATATCAACCGCACCGATGCGGATGCTTATGATATCAATACCGCTCAAAACGGCTCTTATGCTGCGGGACGGGAAGGGGTACGTAATAAAGATATTAACGGTGTACTGTCATGGAAAATCACCCCTACTCAGATCGTTGATTTCTCCTACGGCTATAGCCGTCAGGGCAATATCTATGCGGGCGACACGCAGAACAGCAATGGAAATAGCAGTGCAGGTGGTTTAGTTGAATCTCTGTACGGCAGTGAAACAAACCGCTTATATCGTCAGAGCTATGGCGTCACTCATAACGGTATCTGGGATTGGGGCACATCCAAACTTAATTTCAACTACGAGAAGACCAATAACACTCGCTTGAAAGAAGGCACTGCCGGAAGTGTTGAAGGGATGATTAACAGTAATGTTTATTCGACCAGTCGTCTGGAAAGTTATCGTGCTGGCGGAGAAATAAACTTCCCACTGGAATTATTGGTGGACCAAACCGTGACGTTGGGAGCGGAATGGAACCACGATGAGCTTAATGACCCTGCGTCAATGCAATCTGCAAGTACAAACCTTTACTTGCCAGGTAGTTCAGGCGATCCGTCTCAGCGCAGCAGTACTAACTCCGCCACGATAAGTTCTCTTTATTTTGAAGATAATATTGCCGCCACTGACAGCACTGAAATTATTCCGGGTTTACGCTTTGATTATCATGATGCTTTTGGTGCTAACTGGAGTCCAAGCCTGAATATTTCGCAAGGATTGGGCGACTATTTTACGCTCAAAGCGGGTATTGCGAGGGCATTCAAGGCGCCTAACTTATATCAATCAACTCCCGGCTACCTACTATCAACACGTGGCAATGGCTGCCCAATTGGCCTATCCCAATGTTATTTATTAGGGAATGACAATCTCGATCCTGAAGTGAGCGTCAATAAAGAAGTGGGACTAGAGTTTAACCACGCGGGTTATGTCGCTGGTATCACCTACTTCCGTAACGATTACAAAAACAAAATTGTATCCGGTACTGATGTTGTCTACACCAATGGTACTTACAACGTGCTTCAGTGGGAGAATGGAGGCAAAGCCATTGTAGAGGGGCTGGAAGGGAACCTGACTATTCCATTGATTGCGGACACACTTGAGTGGCGGTCTAATGCGACTTACATGTTCCGTTCAGAAAGTAAGAAGACCGGAAATCCTCTATCGGTCATTCCTGAATTTACTATCAACTCACAATTAGAGTGGCAAGCAACTGATAGCCTTAGCGCCAATATCAACTGGACGCAGTATGGCCGCCAAAAACCGCGCCAAAATGCAGAAACAGTTATTGAGGGAAGACCTGGAGGTCTTTCACAACGTGAAATCAAGCCATATTCCATCGTCGGCTTGAACCTCAATTACGACATCACTAAAAATTTGCGTGCTAATGCGGGTATTAACAACCTGTTTGATAAGCGCATTTATCGTGAAGATGAAGGTGCTTCAACTTACAACGAACCGGGCCGCGCCTATTACGCTGGCGTCACCCTGTCGTTCTGAGTCCTGATGGGTGGCCTTCTAAGGGCCACCTCTATTGACTTGCATTCCTATCTCCCTGTTAACCCATCAATTTCCATCCAAAATCACATCAATATTTTTTTGACGTTTAGCCTGCAAATTTTGATGGTTTTACGTCAAATAACCGCTCGCCGCTGCACATCGCATCCGCTAATTTCATCGCTATCTCCCCTACAGGATATAACCGATGATCAAAGAAGCGTTTTATCGCACAGGTCACCCCGCACCTCAACTCGGCGTCAGCCCACTCTCCTGGGTCAATGAAGTGCTGCAATACCTCGGCGCAGGGACCTCGGCCGAACACTGTTTGAAAGAAGCGAAACAGGCCGGATTTCAGGGCGTCGAGCTAAGTCGCATATTCCCGCGTGAACCGGGTGCATTGAAGCAGCTGTTGGCACAACATCAACTGCAACTGGTGTCAGGCTGGCATGACGGATTTCTCACCGAACGCAGCGTTGAGCAGGAGCTGGATGCGGTGCACAACCATGCCGCCCTGCTGCAGGAAAATGGCGCCAACGTGATGGTGTACGGCGAATGCGGCTGGATGGCTGACAACGCGCTGGATGTGCCACTGAGCACCCGACGTTTGTTGCCGGAGAGTCAGGTCGCCGACTATGCCGATCGCCTTTCCCACTTTGCCGAAGCCCTGTTTGATCGATACGGTTTACGCCTCGCCTATCACCACCATCTCATGATGGTGGCCGAAACGCTGCCGGAAATTCGTGCGCTGTTAAATGCCTGTTCGCCCGCCGTTGGCCTGTTACTGGATACCGGTCACGCCACCGCTGCCGGATTCTCCTATACGCAACTTATTGAGGAATTCGCTGACCGCATTTGCCACATCCATCTAAAAGATGTGCGGTTGGATCGCCTGCAACAGGTGCGAGCCAGCGGTATGACTTTCAACGAAGCCGTGCTCGCAGGGATGTTTACCGTGCCAGGCGACGGCGGCATTGATTATCGACCGCTGGCAGAGTTTATCGCTCGCAGCGGTTATCAGGGCTGGATGGTGGTGGAAGCCGAGCAGGATCCGGCGAAAGCGCCCCCATTGGAGACCGTGACTCGCGCACAACGTTTTGTTGCCCAACACATTTTACCTGCAAACGCTTAAGGAGCCGCTGATGGCTGGAAAAACACTGAATGTTGGCCTGATCGGTTCAGGCTTTATGGGCCAGGCACATGCCGATGCATGGCGCCGCGCGAGTTTACTGTATCGTAACCTGGCGCTGCAACCCGTTCTGCATACGCTGGCAGATGTCACGCCCGCACTGGCCGAAGAAGCGGCTCGACGCTACGGCTTTCAACACAGCACGGCGGACTGGCAGTCGCTGGTGAACAACCCTGAAATCGATATTGTTGATATCACCACGCCTAATAGCATGCACTTCGACATGGCGCTGGCCGCGATTCGTGCAGGTAAACACGTCTACTGCGAAAAGCCGCTCACCGTTTCGTTGCAGGAAGCGCAAACCCTGACCCAGGAAGCTGAGCGAGCAGGTGTGAAAACCATCATGGCGTTCAATAACATCAAAACGCCGGCAGCGCAGTTGGCGAAGCAGATGATCGATCGCGGTGACATCGGCACACCGACACGCTTCCGTGGCTGGTTCGATCAGGGATTTTTCAACGATCCCGAGCTGCCATGGAGTTGGCGTTGCTCGCGCGAACAGGCCGGGTCTGGCTCACTCGGTGACTTAGGCTCACACGTGGTGAGCGTGGCGCAATATTTGATGGGGCCGATCAAGAGCGTGGTAGGACAGGAGCAGCTGTTTATTGACACGCGTCCTGCTGCAGGTGGTGGTTCAGGCTATGGGGCCCAGGCAGATAAACAGGCGGCGCGTTTGAAAGTGGAAAACGACGATCAGTTCCAGGCGCTCGTCACTTTCGAGAACCGCGCCGGTGGCGTGATTGAATCTTCACGCATCTCCGCAGGAAAAGTGTTCGGCATTGCCTGGGAAATCTCGGGCACCGAAGGCACCATCATCATGGACGGTGAGCGCTTTAACGAACTGAAGATTGCACGTTATGGCGATGCGAAACACGATCGCGGCTTTAAAACCATTTATGCCGGTTCTCAGGTCGAGCAGTTTGGAGGCTTCTTTGGCTTCGATTTCGCTGGCGGTGGCCTGGGATACTTCGATGTGAAAGTGATCGAAATTTACGACCTGATTAAAGGCCTCAGCAGCGAAGCCGGTTGTTTCCCGGATTTCCGCTTTGGCCTGGAGAATCAGCAGATCATTGAAGCGATGGTGCGCTCATCTGCCAGTGGTCAACGTGTGGAGATCGCCAGTCTGCGCAACTAACTAAAAAACTCGCGCAGTGCTTCAGCCAGCGCCTGCGGTTGCTCATCCGGGATGAAGTGACCGCAGTGCGCGATTTTGATGCCTGAAACCTCAGCCGCAAACTCCTGAAACGGAATCGCCATATCGGGGATCGAACCCTGATCGGCACTGACCGCCAGCAACGGCACCGTCAGTTTGCCGTTATCATGCAGCCATGCACGGTTTTGTTCCGCCGAGGCGCTCACTTCGCGATAGGCCGCCATGCCTGCGCGCAATGCCCCGTTCTGTTGCAACAAGCGCACATATTCCGCCATATCTTCCGCGTCAAAAACCATTGGGCTGACGGCTTTGCGTTTCAGGAACCAATCCAGATAGATCTCTTCGCGCCCGGCAATTAAGGCTTCAGGCAGATCCGGCAGCAGATGGAAGGCGAAATGCCAGGTTTTCCAGGCCTTATCGGGCGTGGCAGGCAGCGCATCCGGCAAGGTGACGCCCGGAATGCCGGCATCAAGCAGTGCCAGTTTTTTTATCTGATTGGCATAACGCAGGGCAAACGGCCAGGCCACCCACGCACCGACATCATGCGCCGCAAGATAGTAGTGATGGATGTTCAGTTGCAGCAGCAGGCCCTGTACTTTTTCTGCCAGAGAAGTGGTGTCATAGCCGCTGTAAGGCTTATCGGAATCACCCTGACCGGGGAGATCGGGCGCGATAATGAAGTAACGATCGCCAAGCAGAGCCATTACCTTGCGCCACGCAAACCAGCTTTGTGGGAACCCGGCTAACAGCACCAGGGTTTCACCTTGTGGGTTGCCGCCGCTAACGTAGTGGATGCGAACACCGTCTACGGTGGCGTAATGATGGGAAAAATCAGGCAGGTTGGTGACAGGTTGTGACCAGCGCGATGTTATTTTTAATTCTGAGGCATTCATCCGTTACTCCTAAAATTGGAAATGGTTACTTCCTAATTGGTCAAATTTTTGGTTGGATAGGTCGAAATCATAATCGTTCCTGGGCTGGCATGGTTGGCCGCGTTCTCGTATCAAGATTTGAGTTTGCGGTAGGGGAAATACCATTTAGGAAATGATCGATTCCCAAATGGTACAGGATGGTAGGAAGAATTGACAAGCGGTGTGAGTGAAATTGCTGATTAGGGTGCAACACGATATTGCACAAAATCCGTCTTCGTCGCGACCTGATCATACAGTGCCCGGGCTCGGTAATTATTCTCGCGCGTCATCCAATACACTTTCGAGCAGTTCAACGCCTCAGCGGCAGCATTCACCGCTGCGATTAACGCGCGACCCGTACCTTGTTTACGCCCGTCTGGGCTGACGAACAGATCCTGCAGGTAACAATAGTCACCCTGGGTCCAGGTGCTGCGATGGCAAATAAAATGCACCAGCCCAGTCAATTTGCCCTGCTCCTCCGCCACCAGACAATGCATCGGTTCGCCTTCCGCAACCAATCGTTGAAATGTCGTATTGGTGACTTCTTCCGTGACCTCACTGACATAAAAGTCGAGATAGCCCAACCACAGCGATTTCCACTGTGCGTAATCCTCTGCAGTGAGTTTTCTAATCACCTGTTCCATTTCTTTCTCTCCATTGTTGGCGTGTGATGGTGAACATCAAACTGGCGGGCGGATCTTGCGGATTAAACACCCTTTCGAGGAAAGTCATCCCGACCTTTTCCAGTACGCGGCGTGATGCGGTGTGGTTTTCTCTCACCACACCGACAATTTCTTTCAGTTTTAGATCTTCAAAACCGTGGCGGATAGCGCAATGCGCGAGTTCTGTCGCATAGCCTTTTCCCCAGGCATCCGGTTCAAAACGGTAACCCAGATTGTTGGTTCTGCGCCCGTTGAATTCGCTGACGAATACGCCACCGAAACCAATCACATGTTGCGGATTGCTTTTCTCCATGATGACCCAGTCATCGAAACCATGAATAGCGCGGTCTTTGATTCTGCGTAATAACACTTCTCGCGCATGTTCAAGGCTTGGATAAGGCCCGCGTGGGTTGAATTGATGTGTTCGTGCATCGCCATAGATGCGAAAAAGCGCCTGCAAATCCGTGCGCTCAATCGGCCGATACAGCAGCCTTTCAGACTCCCAATGCATTCATTTCCTCGCCGTTTGTTTTGTGATGCAGTGAAGTAACATAGCACCGCGACATCGCTTTGAGTGTTAAGAATTTTTGCTATGATGTCAGCCCATCTTGCTAATGATTGAATCTGAACCATGCGAACATCGGACTCGTTGCGACTTTTGCTGCTGGCGGCTATCTGGGGAGCCAGTTTTCTTTTTATGCGTATTGCCGTTCCCGCGCTGGGTGCGATAAATACGGCTTTTTTGCGCGTGTTATGTGGCGCATTGGGTTTAATCATTGTGATGGCAGTACTGCGCATTCCGCGTCGCTTCGAAGGCAAACTGGGTTGGGCAATGTTGCTGGGTGTGATTAACTCAGGATTACCTTTCCTGATGTATTGCCTTGCCGCTCGCGTGCTGCCCGCAGGCTACTCCGCAATACTCAACGCTACTGCGCCGTTAATGGGTGTCGTGATTGGTGCGGCGTTCTTCAATGAACAACTGACCGTGAGTAAAGTGCTGGGTATGGTGGCCGGTGTTGTCGGCATTATGTTAATCAGCACCACTGGCGAAGTCGTACTCTCGCACGCGCTGGTGCTCGGTATCGCGGCTTGTCTGGTCGCCACCACCTGTTATGGTTTTGCTGGCTTTCTCGCTAAGCGCTGGATTGGGTCGCGCGGTGGGCTTGATGCCACGAAAGTCGCGTTCGGCAGCCAGTTGGGCGCCTCGCTTTTCCTGCTGCCTTTCTTTGCCTTCAGCGCCCCGCAAACGCCGGCGGCGAACTGGCAAATACCTGAAGTCTGGGCCTGTATTTTGGCCGTCGGCTTTATTTGCACCGCGCTGGCCTACATCATCTATTTCCGCTTGCTGGCCGATATTGGCCCGCTGCGCACCCTCACCGTCACCTTCCTGATTCCGCCTTTTGGCATCCTGTGGGGCTGGTTAGTGCTGGACGAGCAGATCAACCAGGGCTTTATGGGCGGTGCATTGTTGATAGTGCTGGCGGTATGGCTTGTCACGCGCAGCGGAATGGTCAAAGCTGCCAGGCCGACTACCACTGGCAGTCAATAGCGCTATTTTTTACTGGTGGGCTTTAGCGACCGATTGAGATCCTGAATACGCTTCATGGTTTTTACCGTGCGCGAAGAAGTCGCTGAAGCCACTGATAAAGTCAACATCTCTAAGCACACCAGCACGGTGCCATGCAGCGGCATGCGGCCGTTTTCCCCACCGCGCGGCACGTTGATAATCACATCCGCTTCTTTAGCGAAGGCTGAATCTAAGGCATTGGTCAGCAAAATCACCGGCATCCCCAGCCGCTTCGCCTCTTTCAGGGTAGTCAGCCCTTCTTTATGGGCAGATTTCTGCGCCATCATAATCAGCACATCACCACGCTGTAAGGTGATCAACTGTTCAGCGAGGGCAATACCCGAACGATTGAGCGTGACGGCAGGAATGCCAATGCGCGTGAACAGCCGAGCACTGTAATCCGCCAGAATCCCTGAAGCATTAATGCCAAACAGCGCGACCTGACGCGCGTCGATCAACATCGCGACAGCCTGCGCGACCGCTTGCCGATTGTGAGGTTCCGAGAGGGCATCGCAGGCGCGTTTATGGCCACCCAGTACGAAATCGATCCCCGAATTGATGTCACACGACAGTTCGCTGACGGTGGCGCTCATCTTCTCTTCTGAATTCATCGCCGGGCCGAACCAGGCTTTCAACGTGGTTTTCAAATCACGCAAACCGGCAAATCCCAATGCCTGAACGGCACGCACCACGGTGGCATCTGAGGTATGAGTCGCATCCGCTATTTCCATGGCGGTGGCATCTAATATTGCCTCACGATTATCGTGGATATATCGCGCGACGGATTGAAGGCTGGACGATAATGACGGAGCGCGTGCGCGATAGCGTTCACCTAATACATCAACCCGATTTTTAATTTTATTTATGGCCATCTTTTTACCTGTTTATCATCAGGGCGTGATTTCGTCCCCCATTTAGGCACGGTATTGTAGTGATATTTCTTGTTTAATCCAGCACCCTGATCGCTATCACTCCTTTGGGGTGGAACGTTTGATTACAGCAAGAAATCTATTTATCTAACTGTTTTTGTTGTATTTATAACAATTAAACCTCAAATGGAAATGGCGTTGATGGACTCTATTCCTGCTGTAGTATCCACGCCATTATTTCCGTTTACTACTACATTCTTTCATGTTTGAATGATTCTTAATAACATCACGCCATCTCAGTTAAGGCGCACGATCCACAGAGAATGCTTATTTCATGCACTTTTCTCTGCTGAAAATAATTTAATCCTAGCTTCGTTTCATGGACGAGATTAATTCCGCACCAACACCAGGTTTATTTAAATGAATAACAACAAAACTTTCGCTTTTAAACCCACATGCCATCCGGCCATTATCGCCGCTATATACGGTGTCAGCGTTTTCACTGCAGCAGGCAGTCTGGCAGCGGAGAGCAGTAATACCCTGACGGTGTCCGCGCAGGAAAGTCGCCCGCAAGGCTATAACGCCACCAGCAGTTCCGTCGCCAGCAAAACGCCCACGCCGCGTCTGAACGAAGCGCAATCGGTGAGTGTGGTGACCCAACAGCAGCTTGAAGACTATCAGGCCGCTAGTCTCACTGATGCGATGCGCTTTGTCAGTGGTGTCACAGAGGGCAATACTCTGGCAGGCACCGAAGATGGCTTTGTGCGTCGCGGATTTGGCAGCAACTCTGATGGGTCAATCTATCGTGATGGCATTCGCAGCAGCCAGGGGTTGAACTTCGATGCCACCACCGAACGCGTCGAAGTGCTAAAAGGCTCGGCATCCCTGCTCTATGGCATTCAAAATCCGGGCGGCGTGATCAACGTGGTGAGCAAAAAACCGCAATATGACTGGCACACCAAAGTCAGCGGCCGTTCCTCCAGCGAAGGTGGCGGCGCTGGCACCGTCGATGTCACCGGCCCGCTGGGCAACGGCCTGGCTTTCCGCTTGATCGCCGAAAAGCAGAATCAGGATTACTGGCGCAACTTTGGCAGCGACAAACATACGCTGATCGCGCCTTCGTTGCAGTGGTACGGTGAAAAAGCCAGCTTCCTCGTAAGCTATGAAGATTATCAATACGATATTCCCTACGACCGTGGCACCGCCTTTATCAATGGCAAGCCGCTGGATATCGGCTACAAAGATCGTCTCGACGACAAGGCGAATCATGCCTGGGGTCACAACAAAACCCTTAATGCGCACTATGACTGGCAGTTTAATGATGACTGGAGCACGCGCGTCACTTTTGGCTGGAATCAGCGTCAATACGACAACAACGAAGTGCGCGTCACCGCCATTAACCCCACCACCGGCGTCGTGACGCGTCGTGCCGATGCTAACCGTGGCTTTAACCACAAAACGAAATACGTTTCATGGGATCTGCTCGGCTCACAACAGCTGTTGGGCATGACCCACGATGTGGTGATTGGGACAGATTATGAGATGAACCAGACTTATCGCGCGCATCAGTATCAAGGAAAATCCAACACCGGGTTTAACTTTACCGATCCGCAATACGATATCCTGTCACCGGTCACCAATAGCACCACGGAAAACACCGCCAACGCCAATAACCTGAACCGCATTCATAGCCGTTCGGTTTACGCCAAAGACAGTATTTCACTGACGGAACAGTGGATTGCGGTATTTGGCGGACGTTATCAGCATTACGAGCAGCGCGCGTCCAAAGGCTTCGATCCGGTGGTGGAAACACTGAACAGTGAAGGCAATAAATTCCTGCCACAAGCGGGTCTGATTTATAAAATCACCCCTGATGTCTCGCTTTACAGCAGCGTCAGCAAATCCTTTACGCCTTCCACCGATGTGGACGATGACGGCAATGTCGGTAAACCCGAACAGGGCACGACCTGGGAAGTCGGCAGTAAATGGCAGATCTCGCCAAAGCTGTTTGCCAGCGTCGCGTTGTACCGCATTGATGAACGCGACATGTCGCTCAGCATTAACGGTTCAACGCGGGCAATTGATAAAGCACGTTCCAGTGGCGCAGAGTTTGAGCTGAACGGCGAAGTGTTGCCGGGTTGGGATCTCAGCGCTAACTACAGCTACGATAAGGCTGAGATTGTTGATGATGGCGTAAATTCTGCTAACAATGGCAATCGGCTGCAAAATGCACCGCGTCATTCGGGCGCGCTCTATCTCAGCCACAATCTCAGTATCAGCGGCATTCCCGGTGATTTCCGCGTCGGGGGCGGCGCACGCTATGTCGGCTCGCGAGCGGGCGATCCTGAAAATAGCTTCACCATGCCGGATTACGTGGTGGCGGACAGCTTTATCGCCTGGAACAATCAGCTGTTTGGTGAAAAGACACAGCTTAAACTTAATCTGAACAACCTGTTCAACAAGCACTATTACACTTCCAGCGGCGGCAATTTGCGCGTGCGTGAAGGTGAAACCCGCAATCTGATGGTCGAGGCCAGCGTTGAGTTCTGATTCTGTGGTTAAAGCGGGCGCCCGTCGCGCCCCTTCCCTTTGGGGGCCAATGCTGATTGTTCTGGCCTGCTTCTTACTGGTGCTTAGTAGCGCCGCGCTGGCAAAAAACGTCACGGATATTGACGGTAATCAGGTGGATATCCCTGACCATCCGCAGCGCATTGTGCTGGGAGAAAGTCGCATGCTCTACACGCTGGCGCTGCTGGAATCGGGCAATCCTTTTCAGCATATCGTTGCCTGGCCTCAGGATTTGAAAAAGTACGATAGCCAGACGTGGAACAGTTTTGCGCGCCAGTTCCCGCAAATGTTAAAAATCCCTTCCCTCGGTTCAGGCGGCCCGAATGCCATCAATCCTGAGCAGATCCTGGCACTCAAACCGGATGTGGTGATCCTGCCGAGCCTGGCGCGCTACGATGATGCCGATCTGCGCCTGGTGAGTATGCTGAAAGCCGCCCATATTCCGGTGGTGAAAATCGATCTGCGCGTGCATCTGCTGAAGAATACCCGTCGCAGCGTGGAGATTTTTGGCGAGGTGCTGAATCAGCAGGCTCGCGCGCAGGCCTTTAACCGTTTTTATGACGCACATATGCAGGTGATTCGTGATCGGCTGGCCAGTTATCACGGTGCGAAGCCTTCAGTGTTGTTGCAGTTGCATCTTGGCCGCCGTAATGAGTGCTGTGTCACCGCCATCAACGGCAGCCTTGGCGAACTGTTAAACGCCGCAGGCGGCGATAATATCGCGGCTAAAACGCAGCACGGCGTGTTTGGTCGCTTGAGTGAAGAAATGGTGATTGCGGCGCAACCGGATTACTACTTCGCCACCGGATTTGGCGATAACGAGGCGCAGGGTTTGCTGAAGCTGGGGCCAGAAGTGGCATTGCCAGCGGTGCAAAGCAGCTTCGCCCAACTGACCGCGCAGCAAAACGGATTGCGTGAATTAGCCGCGCTACGTAACGGCCACTCCGCCGTCATCTGGATGAATTTTTACCTCAGCCCCTGGCACATCGCGGCAACGGAATTTATGGCAAAAACACTTTATCCTCAGCTGTTCGCGGATGTCGAACCCGAGCAAACGTTAAAGCAAATCTTCCATGATTTCCTGCCCATACCTTATAGCGGGACCTATTTCACTCAAATCCCTGCGAGTTAGTCGGCCTTATTTATAATCGAAGCGTTAAATACGCTTCGATTATATTAATAATTAATTATTAACCTTCATAATTCATTTGCTTAAAAAATAAGATACGAAAAAATACTCGATAATCCACTTATACGCTGCCGCCGCGCTTGTTAATATTCACAGTGGCACTAACCTTAATTCTGCAGTCTGGACATAACGTGTGACGCTATCCACGATTATGTAATCGCAATGCATGAATGAGGGCATTTTATGGTCGAGCATAGAGGCGGTTCCGGTAACTTCGCAGATGATAAACAAAAGGCATCTGAAGCAGGTAAAAAAGGTGGGCAAAGCAGCGGCGGCGGTAGTTTTAAAGACAACCCTGAGAAAGCCTCCGAAGCCGGGAAAAAAGGCGGAAAAAGCAGTAACAAAGGCTCTTAAGCCGCATCGGGCGTGCTAGTCGCCTCAACGACAAGGATGCCAATACGTTCTACTGGCAATTGAATAAGTGCAATGACGATATATGACTGACGTCTTGCGCTTATTCTGCTCTCCCCTCTCATTCCAGTCACGCCTTTTATTTCCATCGCCGCAGCCATAATAACGCCTCGCTTAAGCTGAAAAATTTCAATTGGTCATTTTTTGACGTGACATATATCACATTTATGCCAGGCTTAATTTATCACTAGCGAAGAACATGGAGATTAAGATGAGTTCATTGACTAATAAAACGCTGCTCACCCATCAATATCCGACACCTCCCTTTAAAAAACAATTACAGGATTTTCCTGGGCTGGCGGCAAAAATGGAACCGCGCCCGGATCATGGTGAAACCAGCTATCGTGGCACCGGCCGTTTAACCGGTCGTAAAGCGCTGATTACCGGCGGCGATTCCGGGATTGGTCGTGCGGTGGCGATTGCTTACGCGCGTGAAGGTGCCGACGTGGCGATAAATTACCTGCCCGACGAAGAACAGGATGCGGCAGAGGTGATAAAACTGATTGAAGCGGAAGGTCGTAAAGCGATTGCCATACCGGGAGATATTCGCTCCGAATCCTTTTGCCAGCAGCTGGTAAAGGAAGCGGCGACGAAACTTGATGGTCTGGATATTTTGGTCAACAACGCCGGTCGTCAGCAGTTCAATGAATCGATTCGTACCCTCTCGACAGAAGATTTTGATGCGACCTTTAAGACTAACGTGTATGCCATGTTTTGGATCACGAAGGCGGCGCTGGAGTACCTACCGGCGGGTTCATCGATCATTAACACGTCATCAGTGCAGGCCTACGATCCCAGCGCTATCCTGCTGGATTATGCCCAGACCAAAGCATCGATTGCGGCCTTTACTAAAGCTTTAGCCAAGCAGTTGGGTAAAGACCAAATCCGCGTCAACGCCGTGGCACCCGGCCCTTACTGGACTGCATTGCAGGTGTGTGGCGGCCAACCGCAGGAGAAAGTGGAGAAATTTGGTGCTTCCGCACCACTGGGTCGGCCCGGTCAGCCTGCTGAAATCGCGCCGCTCTACGTGACGTTTGCGGAAACCACCAATAGCTTCACCTCCGGACAAGTCTGGTGTTCTGATGGCGGCACCGGCACGGTTTAATCCCGATGAAGGGCGCATCACGATTGATGCGCCCTATTCGATCTTAGCCCAAGGTTTTCAGGCGCGGAGCGCGGAATACAAGCATAATGCCGAGCAGAATAGCCAGCATTCCCATCATCCCCGACCACGGCAGCGCATTACCTAACAACAGGTAATCCAGTACTGCCGTTATCACTGGAACCAGATAAAACAAACTGGTGACGTTAACGATGCTTCCCGCACTCAGCAGCCGATACAGCAGCAGCTGCGCCACCACCGAGATCATCACCCCAAGAAACAGCACGGAAATCCAGAAGTGCAACGTAAAGTCGATATGGAAGGCTTTAACCGGAAGCAGAAGAGCACACAGCGCCAGGCTCACCGCATATTGCAGCGGCAGTACCTGCGCGGGATGCTGGGACACCTTTTTCTGCATGATGGCACCAAACGTCATACACAGCAGTGCGCCGAGAGCGAAGACTATGCCGCTCAACGGCAACTGCGATGCCGCCAGACTGCGCCACACCAGCAGTATCAATCCTGCTAACGCGATCAGTAATCCCAGTAATCGCGTGCCCTGCATGCGCCTTTCCACAATGCAGAGCGTCAGGATAGGTTGTATGCCCATGATGGTGGCGATTAAACCTGGCGTCACCCCCTCGGCCATCGCCTGGAAGTAACACACTGAATAGGCACCAATCAAAATCAGACCGGTAAACATCACCGTTTTTCGGCTGCCCGCATCGGGTAACCAGCCACTCCGAAAAATGCCCACCAGCATTAATGCAACCAGCGCCACACCGAAGCGCACGATCAACAGCGCCATCGGTGAGGCATTGTCTAAACCAAGGCGAGAGAAGATGGCCGCACTGCCCCACAGCAGCACGAAGCCCGACGTCGCCGCTTGCGACGCCAAAGACGAAGAACGCATGAAAATGCTCCTAAAACAAACGTTGGAAATTTAAGCGTGAAGACTTCCGGTTCTTAATGAACCACAACGCGTGCAGGAGGCGGTGGCGGACAGCAGATCGCATACAGGCCATGTTCGTATGACGGGGAAAATGCAGCTGAATGTGTCATTTACGCTGGCCTGTAGTGAAAATGGGGGAGTTAAGAAACAAAAAGTTAACAGATCGCTGTGTGCTTGTCATCCATTGAGTCGCGCAGGAAATACCTCACGCAACCATTCGATAAACACCCGTAAACGCTGGGTCAGATGGCGGTTTTGCGGATACACCACGTGAAACGGATAGCTGGCGGGCCGCCAATCCTTCAGTATCTCCACCAGCGCGCCTGACGCTAAATCTGCCGCTGCTGCGTACCGGAATGTCTGAATGATGCCTAATCCTGCCACTGCAGCTGCCAGATGCGCGTTGCTCTCATTGATGCCAATGCGATGCTCGATTTTCATTTCCTGTTTCTCATTCCCTTGCATGAAGCGCAGGGGAAAAGCGCGTCCGCTTTGCGGGGATAAATAGCTAATCCAGCGGTGGCCATTTTTAAGCTCTTGCGGATAGGCTGGCACGCCGTAAGTTTTGAGATAAGCGGGTGCCGCGCAGGTGATCATCTCAGCATTACCAAGATGACGCGCCACCAGCGATGAATCACCGAGCGGACCGCCACGAATCACGCAATCGACATTGTCGCTAATCAGATCCACAGCCCGGTCTGATACGCCGAGATCGAGGCTAATCTCAGGAAATCG
The DNA here is from genome assembly GCF_059731115.1 of Type-E symbiont of Plautia stali. NCBI lineage: Bacteria > Pseudomonadati > Pseudomonadota > Gammaproteobacteria > Enterobacterales > Enterobacteriaceae > Type-E symbiont of Plautia stali. Next base: position 271,617 of record NZ_AP035907.1, on the reverse strand, counting down.
CGCGACGAAATCAGGTAACAGTGGGATGAGGACGTCACGCGCCGTTGAGCCGCCAATATCAATGCGCAGATACCCGCGAGGCGTTCCGTTTACCGCGTTAAATGCGCCATCAATATCTTCCAGGTCACGCACGATACGCAGTGCTTTATCGTAATAATCTCGTCCTTCAGGCGTGACGGTGACGCGACGCGTGGTGCGCTGTAACAGGCGCACGCCCAGATGCCCCTCTAACTCCTGCACCAGTTTGCTCAACGTGGCATTCGGCATATCCAGTGAATCGGCCGCACGGGTGAAGTTCCCCGCTTCCACCACGCGCGCAAACGCCTTTATCGCCAACAGCTGGTCCATTTTTATTATCCATGCAGAGGAATAGTGATTTCGATTTTACACCATTTATCACTAAACCGCGCAGGGTTACATTGCCTCCCATGCACTGCAACGCAGTCATTACACACTTAAATCCATTTGGGAGAACACTCATGAACACATCATTAAACGGTAAAATTGCATTAGTCACCGGCGGCACCAGCGGGATTGGTTTAGCCTCTGCCCAGGCGCTGGCAGCACAGGGCGCACGGGTGTTTATCACCGGTCGTCGCCAGCCGGAACTGGATGCCGCCGTGACGCTGATTGGCGCGCAGGCAACCGGTATCCGCGCTGATGCTTCTGTGCTGAGCGATCTGGATGCGGTGTATGCCCAGATTGCACGCCAGGCAGGCCGGCTCGATATCCTGTTCGCCAATGCTGGCGGCGGCGATATGTTACCGCTCGGTGCGATTACTGAAGAGCACTTTGACCGTATCTTTGGCACCAACGTGCGAGGCGTGCTGTTTACCGTGCAAAAAGCGTTACCGCTGCTGAGCGACAAAGCCTCGGTGATTTTGACCTCGTCCACCACTTCGGTTCAGGGCACCGCAGGATTCAGTGTTTACAGCGCCAGTAAAGCCGCCGTGCGCAACTTTGCCCGCTCATGGGCGCTGGATGTGAAAGATCGCGGAATTCGTGTCAACGTGGTGAGCCCTGGTCCGGTGCGCACGCCGGGTTTGGGCGATTTAGTGCCCGAAGATCAACGTCAGGGATTGTTCGATGCATTAGCTGCCCAGGTGCCATTGGGCCGATTGGGTGAACCCGGTGAGATTGGTCAGGTTGTCGCGTTTCTCGCATCCGATGCTTCGAGCTTTATTAATGCCACCGAACTGTTCGTGGATGGCGGCATGGCGCAAGTATGAGTTGATGGTTCAGGAAAGACGTTCACATTAGGTCTGTTTTCCTCTAACGAAGTGCGTAATGGATGACGCACTTCGTCGGTTAATCTCTTTTCTTTTAATTATTCCGTTCCCCCTTTCACATCACAGAAAAAACACCCATAATTCAGCGCGATTGGAGAGCAAAATTTTTAAAATACGCCATGATGGCCATCAGGCAGCAATACCATGCTGTCTTTCAATATTCAGGTGTTAATCCCTGATATTGTCTTAACCAGTGAGGAAAGCGTGCAGTGAAATTAAAAACTTTCGCGTTTATCGTTCTGTCATTAAGTACCGTTTTCGGTGCGCAGGGTGCTACGCGGGTCGGGTTGCTGGCAGGGGCGAATAATATCGATCTTAATCAGGATGGCATCCCGGATTTGCTGGTCTCAGCGACCTTTGACAATAACACCTCGCATCCCAGCCAGACGCTATCTGCCTTCATCAATAAAAACGGCAACTGGTTTATTTTACCGGTTCCGGATGATGATGGTTTTACCTGGTCTGATTTTCGTCTTGCGGGTTCCTCTGACAAAATCATTGGTTTTGAACTGCACAATATCCAGGGCGTTTATTACCTGATCCGCGCGATGAAATTCTCGTCAAATCAGGACAATGATGATCTGACTGAAGCCGCGCTAATAAAATTCTCTCGCTATCGGGTAGCGGAAAGCAGCGAAGAACCTGGCGCTCCGGTTTTTTATTGGCAGCTGTCTGGCACTTATACCACCTCACAAGCGTATAGCGATGTTGATCAGGCTTTCGCACAATTAAAAATAGATGAATTTAAGTAGCGCAGTGCAGGCGTTAATCCGCCTGCTCATCAATCCCGCACTTCATACTGCACCGAAAGTTCGCCCTTCTTCTCTTTCACTCGGGTAATGACAATATCGCCAACGTCACCGGTGCGCTGCACATGTGTGCCGCCACAGGCATAAGGTTTGAGATCGCCCCAGCTGACCATTCTGCGTCCGGCGTCATCCTGCAGCACGCGTGCTAAATCCTGCGCCACTAGTGCATCTACACCCTCAGCGATGATCGCTTCATCAACGGCTTGTGGTTCGCCCTGCGGTTTAAAAACGATACGTCCATTGCCGGGCCGATGATCGCCTTTGTAACCTAACCAGCCAAACTTCTCTCCGGCATAAGCAATCAGATGCCCTGCAGAATGGTAACGGGTATGCAGCTTACGCAGTGCCGCATCAATTTGGATATGCACGCAGCCCAGCGCCACTTCGCGGTCAGTGATATGGATTAACTCACCCTCGTCCTGGATGAGCTGAAGCACGTTGGCATCGCCTATCGTGCCCTTGTCAGCGGGTTGCCCACCGCCTTGCGGATGAAATAGTGTTGCCGCCAGCTGTACACGAAACTGGCCGTCTTCCTGCACTTCACAACGCAACACTTCCGTATCCATCTCCAGCAGATCGCTGAAATAGTAGGCTCTCTCCGTCATCACTTCCTCCATAACACTATCCTCCGCCCTTGGTGTTCAAATCGGCAAAACAGAGCTTGCCCTATCTGTCTATATGTATCCTGCCTGGGCCTGAACCAAGGGGATCTGTTCGATATCGTAAAAAATACTCAAACCCAAATCCTTGCCAACTTGCACATCCTGATCCGCTCCCGTTGATGCGCCAGGCATGCGTAAAATGGCATCACAACTCTGAATAAGACGATGCGCAACGGGATAAAGGAAGGCTTCGCTGATTTCATCCCCGATCCGCTGCGAACCCGCCGCATTGGCGAGCGGTAACGCCAGCCATTCACCTATCACCGGGGTATGGCCCTTTTGATAAACCTGCAACGCCATGTGATCAAGTTTCTGCATATTTTGCTCAATCAGTTGCTGATCACCGTGAGTGCCACTGCGAACCGGACCTGCGATCAGAATCATCATTGCACTTTCTCCTCAAATTGAATGTTTAATGCCAGGTGTTGCAGCAACATGATGGTTTTGGCATCTTCGATTTCACCGTTTCGGATCGCGTCCATCGCGCGTGCGAAAGGCCACTCCAGTACTTCGATATCTTCCCCCTCTTCCTCCAGACCGCCGCCAGCATGCTTTCGGTCGCCATCGTGATATTCCGCGATAAAGAAAAACAACTTCTCCGTCACCGAACCCGGGCTCATATAAGCCTCCATCACCTTCTCAATATTTGTGACAGTGTAACCAGTTTCTTCTTCTGCCTCGGCAATAATGCGCGTTTCCGGCGAGGCGTTATCCAGCAAACCGGCTGCGGCCTCGATCAAAAAGCCATCATGCCCATGGATAAAGATGGGAAAGCGGAATTGCCGTGTCAGGACGACTGTCTGTTTATGGCGGTTATAAAGTAGGATCACCGCACCATTGCCACGGTCGTAAGCTTCGCGGCTTTGCTGTTGCCAACTGCCGTCGGCACGCTGTAAATCGAAGGTGTATTTTTTTAAGGTGTACCAGTTGTCGGATAACAACTGCTCACGAATATTGCGCACTTTATGCTGCATGTTTGGTCTCCCGATGGCTGACAAAACAGACGTTATCATGCATAATCGTGCACATACAAGCAAAAACACGAATGAGAGAATTATGCTTTCCAGTCAACGTAAACAGCAGATATTGACGATTCTTGCCGATGAGCAGCAAGTGATGTCAAGCGAGCTCAGCCAGCGCTTTAGCGTCTCTGAGGACTCGATTCGCCGTGACTTAAGGGAGTTGGCCAGCGAGGGTTTACTGCAACGTGTCCACGGGGGTGCGCTGCCGGTTTCTGCTGCTATTGCCCCTTTCGAAACACGCAAAAACGTGCAAATCAGTTCTAAGCGCCTGATCGCGCAAAAAGCGGTGCAACTGATTCAACCGGGTCAGGTGGTGATTATTGATGGCGGTACAACCACAGCGGAAATGGTGCAACTGCTGCCCAAAGAACTGGCTTTTACCGTGGTGACCCACAGTCCGAGTATTGCCGTCGCCCTGGTTGATTTTCCTCTGGTTGAGGTGATTCTGATTGGCGGCCAACTGTATCGTCACTCGGTGGTTGCCGTGGGATCAGCGGTGATCGAAGCCATTGCACACATCAATGCAGACCTGTTCTTTATGGGCGTCACCGGAGTACACAAAACCGCAGGGTTAACCACGGGTAATTACGAAGAAGCCGGTGTGAAACGTGCACTGGCGGCGCGTGCGGCGGAAACGGTGGTGATGGTCTCTAAAGAGAAACTCAACTCAGCATCGGCGTTCGCCATTGGCGATCTGTCACTGGCCAGCACACTGATTGTTGATGGAGAACCTGATGCTGAGATGCAGCAACTGCTGCAACAGAAACAGATAGCCCTGCTGTAATTCGCCCTTTCAATGCAGGCATTGAGTGATTATCCCGCGCTATGATTTTTCTATCTGGCCGATGGAACGCACATCATTCAGTCACAATGCCAGGCTGTAATAGAGAGTTTTCGCTGACCCTGAGGGCAGCACTGGATAAACAGGAGAATAGCTGCATGACTGAGTTTCCAACCATCGCCCTTGTCGGACCCGGCGCCATCGGCACCACTGTGGCTGCCGCGCTGCATGAAATGAATCGCACGCCAACACTGTGTGGGCGTACGGCACATACACAATTGCTGCTGCGCCACGGAGACGGTGAGGTTGTGGTGCCTGGCCCGGTGCTGAGCAATCCTGAAGCGATCGCCAGGCCCTTTGATTTGGTGTTTGTGGCGGTCAAAACTACCCAGGTGGCGGAAATTGCACCCTGGCTGGCGGTGTTGTGCGATGAGAATACGGTGGTGTGCGCGCTGCAAAATGGCGTGGAGCAAGTTGAACAGCTGTCCCCATTAGTCAATGGCGCAACGGTACTGCCTTCTGTGGTGTGGTTCCCGGCTCAGCGCGAGCCTGATGCCTCGGTGTGGTTACGCGCGAAGCCGCGCCTGACTGTGCCCGACGTCGCGCCAGCACAGCGTATTGTGCAAGCACTGCAAGACTCGCGCTGTGCGGTCGAATTGGAGGCAGATTTCCTCACCATTGCCTGGCGCAAACTGTTGCAAAACGCCGTCGCCGGTTTAATGGTGCTCGCCAATCGCCGCGCCGGGATGTTTCAGCGCGAAGATATCACCGAGCTGGGTCTGGCCTATCTGCGGGAGTGTCTGACTGTGGCGCGTGCGGAAGGCGCCAATCTGAGCGACAACGTGCCGCAGGAAATTATGGCTGGCTTCCATCGCGCCCCGGCAGATTTAGGCACCTCGATCCTGGCGGATCGTCAGGCCAATCGCCCGCTTGAGTGGGACATCCGTAATGGCGTGGTGCAGCGACGCGGCAAAGCACAAGGCATCGCGACACCGATCAGTGATGTGGTGGTGCCTCTGCTGGCGGCAGGAAGTGATGGTCCGGGTTAAGATCAGAGTGAAGTCCGGGCCACGGACTTCGCTTCAATAGCCTTAACACTTAACACTCACAATGGGTATCAGAATCAATTGACATGAATACATCAGACTTGCCATTATGTTACGTTATAACATAACACTACGTAATCGGTAAATCATGCGCACTTTTTCGACCCGCCTTTTAGCACTCATAATGGTATTCAGCAGTTCAGCCGCACTGGCTTCCGCCTTTCCACTCAACATTGAAAACTGCGGTAAAACGGAAACCTTTTCACGACCACCTGCACGCGTGGTGACCATTGGTCAGCATGAAACAGAACTCCTTCTGGCACTTGGCCTGGAGAGTAAAATCGCGGGAACCGCCGTCTGGTTCGGCCCTCTCCCCTCTGAATTAGCACAGGCTGGCAGTGGTATTAAACGCCTCGCGGACAACTCACCGGGGTTTGAAGCCGTCGTCGCGCAAAAACCTGATTTGGTTTTGGCGCAGTACAGTTGGCATGTTGGGCCTCAGGGTGAAGTCGCTACTCGCGATCAATTTGAACAACCTGGCATCAAAACCTGGATTTCACCTGCTGATTGTCAGGGCAAATCGGTCACCGCCACTTCAAACGGCGACGGTGCGCGCGTGAAACCTTACTCGATTGAGGTGATTTATGATGAAATCACCGCGCTTGCCAACATCTTCGATGTGACGGAGCGTGGTGATGCCTTAAAGGAGAAGTTATCTGCACGAATCGCTCAGGCACAACAACAGGCGGCGCTTCACACCAGCAAACCCCTTAAGGTGGTGTATTGGTTCTCAAGCACACGCCTTAAAGGCGATCCGTGGATCGCAGGCAGTGATGGTGCGCCGGGCTGGATCACTCAGACTCTAGGCCTCAAAAATATCATTGTTTCCTCCGATGAATGGCCCGCCGTGAGTTGGGAACATATCGCACAATCTCAGCCCGATATCATCGTCATCGCCAGCATGGATAGAAGGCTGTATCCAGCCGATGATGTCGCCATAAAACAGGCTTTTCTCACCAGCGATCCCGTTACACGAGAAATGAACGCGGTTAAGCAGGGTCATATCGTGGTCGTGCCTGCGATGTCACTCAATCCGTCCCTGCGCAATGTCGATGCGGTTGAGCTGATCGGTCAAAAGATTGCCGCGTTTAAATAGTATGAATCGGGCTTACCCATTTAAGATCGGCTTTATTTTCATCACGGGCCTTATCAGCCTGCCCGTGATGATGATCTTCTCATCCAGCATTGGCGATATGTCCATTTCATTGAGCGCCACTTTCCAGGCGATCACCAACGGGGTGGGCTTGACGCATTATGATCTCCCTCCCGTTGAAGCTGGCATCGTCTGGCAATATCGGATGAGCCGGGCCTTTATGGCTGCCTGCAGTGGAGGTGGCTTAGCGATTTGTGGCCTGGTGTTGCAATCGCTGTTAAGAAACCCGCTGGCGGAACCTTATCTGTTGGGTATCTCTGCGGGTGCTTCCACCGGGGCCGTAATGGTGATGCTGCTGGGTATTGGCAGCGGCGTGTTGACGGTTGGCAGTGGTGCCTTTGCCGGCGCTTGCCTGGCATTTGGCTTGATCATATTGCTCTCACGAGGGATGGGGGAAAACACCGGGCGCATCATTTTGGCCGGGATTGCCGGAACACAGCTGTTCAATGCGCTCACGTCTTACATCGTCAGCACATCAGCCAATGCGGAGCAATCGCGCGGTGTGATGTTTTGGCTCTTAGGCAGTTTAAGCGGCGTTCGCTGGCCAGATGCCGTTCTGTGCGCCATCGTCATCGTCAGCGGATTTGGGGTGATCATGTGCTATGCACGCACGCTGGACACGTTTTCATTTGGTGTCGATGTCTCGGTAACGTTAGGTACTCCGGTTGTGAAAGTGCGGGTGGTGTTGCTGTTGATTACGGCATTCATCACGGCGGTGATTGTCAGCTCAATTGGGGCGGTGGGATTTATCGGATTGGTCATCCCGCACGTGACCCGCATGCTGGTTGGACAGCGACACCTTATCACCCTTCCCGTGACATTCCTGTCGGGCTGCCATTTCATGATCCTTGCCGACTTGATGTCAAGAACGTTGATCGCACATCAGGTTTTACCCATTGGCGTGGTGACTGCATTAGTGGGCGCCCCTGCTTTTGCCTTCCTTCTCTATCAACGAAAGGGCAACTAAACGATGACGATATCGGTCAGTGACCTCAGCGTCCAACTTCAAGCGCGTCGCATCCTCACCACGGTCTCCTTCGACGCAGCTCAGTCTGCAACCGTAGGTTTGCTTGGGCCCAACGGTTCAGGAAAATCAACGCTACTGCGTGCGCTGGCTGGGCTAATGCCTGATTCGGGCGCGAAGATAACGCTCGGAAAAGTAAAGCTGAACCAACTTTCGCGCAATCAGCTGGCGCGCAAACTGGCCTTTGTCCCGCAACACGCCGAGGCCGATGATGAACTCACGGTGATTGACATTATTCGTCTCGGGCGCACACCTCATCGTGGCGCATTCCAGTTCTGGACGGCAGAGGATGCCAGCGCCATTGACGAGGCGGTGGCGTTAATGCAACTGGAAAATTTGGTCGACCGCTGCTGGCAACGATTATCCGGCGGTGAGCGCCAGCGTTGCCAAATCGCCCGCGCCTTGGCGCAAAAACCGGATGTTTTACTGCTGGATGAACCCGTCAATCACCTCGACATCCAATTCCAGCTTGAATTGATGCGTCTTATCTCTTCGCTGCCCGTGACGGTGGTGATTGCTCTTCACGATCTGAATCTGGCGGCAAAATATTGCCAACACCTTGTGGTACTCGATCAGGGTCGCGTGGTTTCAACGGGTAAGCCCAAAGCCGTCCTCACACCCGAACGCATACACACAACGTGGCGGGTTCAGGCGCAGATCACGACATCAGCACAGGGGGCGCTCAATATTCAATACGTATGAGTCAGCGCTTGAAGCCCACGGCTATACAGCCATCAGGAAACGGTATGTTCAGTAACAAAATATTCCTGCAATAATGGACTGCCACAATCGTGGTTGCAGTACCTACACGCGCGTCACCTACGAGATTATTCGATAGCCGCTGCTATCAAGCCCGCCAATGGCGGGCTTTTTTTCGCTCTAACCGAGTGAGTCTTCTTTTCCGTCAGAAATCCGGACGGCTTAAATAGCCTATAATCGCGTTAGGTCGAAAGGCTAAATACCGTGCATTTTCGCCAGTAGCCACATGCGTTCAGCAGCCACATCCGCGTTATTCAGCAAACCAGCCTCATCCGCCAGTCTGAACGCTTCAGAGTAGTGCGTCAGACTGCGCGCACTCTGCATGCCGCCAAGCAAGGTGAAATGCTTCTGATGGCCATTCAACCAGGCCAGGAACACGATGCCCGCCTTGTAATACTGCGTGGGTGCCGAGAACAAATGGCGTGCCAGCGGCACTGTCGGTGCCAGAATCCGTTCAAAGCTGGCGCGATCGCCCTGTGCTAATGCATGCAGTGCGCTGGTGGCGGCCGGTGCAATGCCGTCGAGAATGCCCAGCAGCGCATGCGAGAAGCCTTGCTCATCACCGGCGATCAGTTCGGGATAGTTAAAGTCATCGCCGGTATACATTTTGACGGAAGCCGGCAGCTGGCGCCGCATCTCAATTTCACGATCTTTATCCAGCAGTGAGATCTTTATCCCCTCTACTTTTGCCTGATTTTCGCGTATCACCGCCAGACAGACCTCCATCGCACTGTGAATCGTCGCGCCGCCCCAGTAACCGCGTAGTGCGGGATCAAACATGTCCCCCAGCCAGTGCAAAATAACCGGCTCACGCACCTGGCGAAGAAGCGTGCTGTAAACGGTGATGTAATCCTCTGGCCCTTTAGCAATGGCGGCGAGCGCGCGACTGGCCATTAAGATAATACGGCCGCCACAGGCTTCGATTGCTGAGATTTGCTGCTCATACGCGGCAATCACATCCTGTAAGGTCAGTTGGGAAAAGTCCGTCAGATGATCGGTGCCAGCCCCGCTGGCGACCCGTGCCCCCGGATACGCTTTCGCTTGCTCAACGCTGCGTTTTATAAGCTCCAGCGCGGTTGGCCAATCCAGCCCCATGCCGCGTTGCGCGGTATCCATGGCTTCCGCGATGCCCAATCCCAGCGACATTAAATGATCGCGATATTCCAGCGTGCTGTCCCAGTCAATCGCCATATCGCTATGTGGATTTTGCATGCGCTGCGGGTCGGCAACCACATGCGCAGCGGCATACACGTCACGGTTAAATAGCGGTTTCGCCGGTACGCTCCAGTGGCGCTCACCCTGCATGATGTAGCTGTAGGGCTGACCGTTGCGATCCAGTAAACGCACTTTATTGCTCACAGACATGGTTCTGTTCCTTATTTCAGTGTTTTGCCAGATGCCCGGACGGCATCACATTCTGCGAACTGTTGTGGCTTCCGATAGGCAGGCGACGCACCCCCAGCAATACCAGGCTGCTGCAGATAATGACGCAGGCGGCGACCAGCCAGACCGGTTGCAGGGTGTAATGCTGCGCGTAATAACCCGCCACAATTGGCGAGATGCCGCCCGCCGCCATCCCCATATTCATCACAAAGCCGATGGCGGAACCGCGCAGAGAAGGCGGCACCAGTTCAGCAGTGAGCGAGAGAACAATGGGTGTAATCGGATAGCCAAGGAAACCAAGGATCAGCACCAGCACAATCACCAACGGCACCGAAAGATTGAATGCCATGGCGGCCATCACCAGCCCGCTGATAAAAGTAATGGTCATCAGAATGGTGCGACGGCGTTTGAAATCGCCTTTATCACAGTAGCGTCCCAGCACAAAGCCGCCCAAAGCCCCGGTAATGCCGAGCAGGCTGGCGATGGTGCCTGCGGCACCAATCGACAGATTTTTTACCTGCATCAAATAGCTCGGTGCCCACAGCAGCACAATCCACCAGCCTGCCAGCAGCACGAAATAGAACGCAGCCATCAGCAACACCGGCGCATGGCGGAACAAGGTTTTTAATGGCACTTTTTCCGCTGCCTGGCGTGCAATCAACTCGGCAGGTTTACGATCATTTTTCACCAGCACCAGATACAACAGCGCCACCAGCATGCCCATCGCGCCCGCCACGTAGAACACCACGCGCCAGCCAAAGATCGGACCGAGCATGGCGCCCATCCAGGTGCCAAGGAATCCGCCAATCGGATACCCCATCCAATAGAGCGACATGACCGTTGTGCGCTGTTTTTCGCTGGTCACGTTGGCCACTTCGAGCGAGGCGGCAGGCCAGAAGATGCCCTCACCGATGCCCGTCATCACGCGGTAAAAAATCAGGCTGGTCATGCTGCCGGCGACACCCGTTAACAGTGTCGCCAGTGAAAACATCATCAGGCCGAGAATCAATACCGGTTTGCCGCTTAACTTGTCGGCGATAATGCCGGAAATGAACAGAAAGACGATGAAGCCAAAAAAGAAGGAGGAGAGCAGAATGCCACTCTCCGCTTTACCGAGACCAAACTCTCCAGCGATCAGCCCGATGGCTGATGACACCGTCATGCGATCCACCGAGTACATCATGTAGCCAAGGCCGCACAGCACGGTGACCAGAATCATTTTGCGGGTATCTGTATTCATCTTTTCCTCGACAATGTCTGTGACCGACGAAAACAGCTTTTCAGCTCTGTCAGATACGGTTAACCGTGCGCCAGATGGCGAGCCTTGCAGGTCTTAAGCACCTCATCTGGATCCTGAGTCCACCAGTTCAGGCGGGAGAAAATTTCCACTTCATGTAATCCGCGATAACCCTGGGCTTCTACCGCTTCCCGCATGGCGGGGATATCGATAACGCCATCGCCCATCATGCCGCGATCCTCCAGCAGGTCCCGCGTAGGCGTGAGCCAGTCGCAGATATGAAACGCCAGCAGCCGTTTCAGACCCGCACGGGCGATTTCCTGATAAAACTCAGCATCCCACCAGGTGTGATAGACATCGACGGCAATCCCCAGTCCGTCGTCGCCCAGCTCATCGCAGAGGTCGTTAGCCTGTTTCAGCGTGTTGATGCAGGCACGATCCGCCGCGTACATGGGATGCAGCGGTTCAATCGCCAGCGGCATGCCGCCCGCGCGGGCGTACTCCAGCAGAGCGCTGAGTCCATCACGCACTTGCTGTCGCGCCCCCGGCAGATCTTTCGAACCTGGCGGCAAACCGCCGACCACCAGCACAAGGCACTCTGCGCCCAATTCCAGCGCTTCATCCACCGCTCGCTGGTTGTCGGCCAGGGTCGCCTGGCGTGTTTGCTGATTAACGCCGGGAAACATGCCACCTCTGCAGTAGCCACTCACCCGCAGATCGTGATGACGAATCAGCCGCGCCGCTTCTGCTAAACCGATGTTTGCTACCTGATCGCGCCACGGCGAGATGCCGCGAATCTCATGGCGCGCACAACCTTCAATGATTTGGCGTAAATCCCACTGCTGGCGCACGGTCGCCGTGTTGAGCGAAAGCTGTTCGGAATGGGGACGACTCATGTTCGGCTCCTTAGCGTTCCAGCGATGGCACATCAACCCAGCGGCGCTCTTTCCAGCTTTTCAGAGCCAGATCGACTAGTTGCAGACCTTTGGCTCCTTCCAACAGATCCCAGCGATATTCCCCTTCGCCCCAGACGTGGCGTAAAAACAGCTCCCACTGCACTTTGAATGCATTGTCGTAGACCTGGGTATCCGGCACGCTGGCCCAGTCATCGAAGAAGTTATGGGTTTGACGGATATCCGGATTCCAGACCGGCTTTGGCGTATTGACGCTAGCCTGCGTAAAGCAATCGCTAAGGCCAGCCACCGCTGAACCGTTGACGCCATCCACCTGGAATGTCACCAGATCATCGCGGCGCACGCGCACGCACCATGAACTGTTGATCTGAACAATCGCGCCGTTGTGCAGTTCGAAGGTGGCGTACACCGCGTCATCCGCCGTGGCGTCATAAGGTTGCTGCTGTTCATCCCAGCGCTGTGGAATGTGGGTTGCGCCGATGCAGCTCAGGCTTTTGATTTCACCGAACAGGTTGTCGATGACGTAGCGCCAGTGGCAAATCATGTCGAGGATAATGCCGCCGCCATCTTCGCTGCGGTAGTTCCAGGATGGACGCTGGGCCGGTTGGCGATCGCCTTCAAATACCCAGTAACCAAATTCACCGCGCACCGATAACACGCGACCAAAGAAGCCGGATTCATTTAGCAAACGCAGCTTTTGCAGACCCGGCAGCCATAGCTTGTCCTGCACCACGCCGTGACACACGCCTTTTTCTAGTGCGAAATGGTATAGATCCAGCGCATCATCCAGCCCCATCGCTACCGGCTTTTCCGAATAAACGTGTTTCCCCTTGCTGATGGCTTTCTTCAGCAAAGCCGGACGTGCCTGGGTGGTGGCTGCATCAAAAAAGATGATGTCATGCGGATTATTCAGTGCTTCATCAATGTTGGTTCCCCAACGTTCGATACCAAATTCCCGCGCCAGCGCAGCCATTTTTTCCGCGTTGCGGCCAATCAGAATCGGATCGGGCATCAATCGGTCGCCATTGGCCAGCGCCACACCGCCCTGCTGCCGAATCTGCACAATCGAACGGATGAGATGTTGATTTTTACCCATTCGCCCGGTCACGCCGTGCATGATGATGCCCACTGGAATCTGCGCCATGTATTCACCTCAAAGTCGTTTGTGATGGAAGTAACACGTTCAACATCTATTTCAACGCTCCGCCGTTCGCTGATTCATAATCAATCAACTAACTGGTTGATGACGTCACTATAATGGGCAGAAAGAGACCTGACTTTGATCGAATTCACATAACCAACTAGTTAGTTGAAAATCTTTTGCCCTTGTTTTATGCGCAAAAAGAGGCACTATAATGCTCAGTAAAACAGTGATATGTGGGGATTCTGCTTTGGTTGATCGTGTTGCGAGTAACATTGAGGATGTCACGGATAAGCAGGTGCGGATACTGATGGCCGCGCGCGCAGAGTTCGCTGAGAAAGGATTCGACGGTGCACGCGTTGATAGCATCGCCGAACGCGCTCATGCCAATAAGCAACTGATTTACTACTACTTCACTAACAAAGACATACTGTTTACCCGCGTGCTGGAAGAAGCCTATCGTGACATTCGCGAGCAGGAAGCAGCCTTAATGCTCGATCACCTCCCCGCCGATCAGGCAATTTTGCAGCTGGTGGAGTTCACCTGGCACTATTACCTGAAAAATCCCGAATTCATTCGCCTACTCAACAGCGAAAATCAGCTCAAGGCGCGGCATCTCAAAGATTCTGACATCACCGTGCAGATTAATCAGAGCTGGAGCAGTATCACCCAGCAATTGCTGCAACGAGGACGCGTCGAAGGAAACGTGCGCGAGGATATCGATGTGATGCAACTCAACATCAATATCTCCGCGCTGGGCTTTTTCTATCTGATCAATCAGTCAACGCTGTCGATTATCTACCAGCAGGATCTCAGTGCCAAAGCGGCGCTGGATGAGCGCCTGCGCGTGATGAAAGAGTGTATTGCCGCGTGGATAAAGCCGTGATGCATTACTGCGCCAGCCAGCCGCCATCCATGTTCCAGGCCGCGCCGCGCACCTGCGCACCGCCCTCACTGCACAGAAACAGCACCAATGCTCCCAACTGCTCAGGTGTAACAAAAGCCTGAGCAGGTTGTTTTTCTGACAATAACGCCAGGCGCGCGGTTTCGGCATCCTCGCCGGCTGCAATGCGTTTATCGATCTGCTGCTGCACCAGCGGCGTTAGCACCCAGCCCGGACAGATGGCGTTGCAGGTGATCGGTGATTGCGCGTTCTCCAGCGCAATCACTTTTGTCAGCCCTACCACCCCATGCTTCGCAGCGACATAAGCGGCTTTCTCTTTCGATGCTACCAGCCCATGCACGGAGGCGATATTAATGATGCGCCCCCAGTGACGTGCCTGCATACCGGGTAATACGGCGCGACTGGTGTGGAACACCGAAGAGAGATTGATGGCAATAATCGCATCCCACTTCTCTACCGGGAAAGATTCCACCGGCGCGGTGTACTGAATACCGGCATTATTTACCAGAATATCTACCGCACCATAGTGTGCCTCTGCCCACTCAATCATCGCGGCGATTTGGTGCGGATCGGACATGTCTGCCGCGTGATAGTCCACTGTTGCCCCGGTGGCCGTGATAATCGCTTTCGCGTGTTCCACTTCGCCAAAACCGTTGAGTATCACCGTGGCGCCCGCTAGTGCCAGTTGCTCCGCGATACCTAATCCGATACCGCTGGTAGACCCGGTCACCAGTGCCACTTTTCCCGTTAATTGCATCGATTCATCCTCCTTCAGACAATGCCGGTGAGGTAAAACACCCCAATCACAAACAGCACGGCCAGACTTTTGATAATGGTGATGGCGAAGATGCCACCATACGCTTCTTTATGTGTTAACCCTGTGATCGCCAGCAAGGTGATCACCGCGCCATTGTGTGGCAGTGTGTCCATCCCGCCGCTGGCCATCGCCGCCACGCGGTGCAGCACTTCCATCGGAATCCCCGTGGCCTGCGCCGCCTGCACGAAGTGTTCTGCCATCGCTGCCAGCGCAATACTCATCCCACCCGATGCCGAACCGGTGATCCCCGCCAGCACGGTAATACTGATCGCTTCATTGAGAAGCGGGTTGGGAATCGCCTGCAGCACGCCAGACAGCACGACAAAGCCCGGCAACGCAGCGATTACCGCACCAAAACCGTACTCGGAGGCGGTATTCATCGCCGCCAGTAACGCACCGGCGACCGCCGTACGACTGCCTTCTGCCAGACGACCACGAATGTTGCGCCAGCCAAAAATCAGCACCACCAGAATGCCGCTGAGCAGCGCCGCCTGTACTGCCCAAATCGCGGTGGTTTTCTTAATATCGGTGAGGATCGGCGTGGGATTTCCCGGTAGCGTGATGCTGCTCTGCGCGCCGTACCACGACGGGATCCACCAGGTGAAGCAGAGATTGAGCACTCCGACCAGAATCAGCGGCAGAATGGCGATCAGCGGATGCGGCAAACGAACATCTTCCGCCGTTTCTGGCTCATTCTTCAGGTTAGTGCCATAGGGTTCCTGGTTGGCCTGTGCCCGACGGCGTTGCCGATCCAGCCACAGCAAGCCCACCACGATAATAAACAGCGATCCGATCAATCCCAGCCACGGTGCTGCCCAGGCGTTAGTGCCGAAGAAACTACCGGGAATGATGTTCTGGATTTGTGGTGTGCCGGGCAGTGCATCCATGGTGAAGGAGAACGCACCCAGAGCCACCGTTGCCGGAATCAAGCGCTTAGGGATATTGCTCTGACGAAACAGTTCTGCGGCAAACGGATAAACGGCAAAGGCCACCACAAACAGCGACACGCCGCCGTACGTCAGCAGTGCGCACACCAGTACAATCACCGGGATGGCATGGCGACGCCCTAGCAGCGCAATGGCCGCCGTGACGATCGAGCGTGAGAAGCCGGATAGCTCAATCAACTTGCCAAAGATGGCACCCAGCAGAAACACCGGGAAGTAGAGCTTCACAAAGCCCACCATCTTATCCATAAACAGACCGCTGAACACCGGCGCGACCGCAGCCGGTTCGGTTAACAGCACCGCTAACAGCGCGGCAATCGGGGCGAACAAAATTACGCTATAGCCGCGATAGGCGGCTAACATCAGCAACCCAAGCGCAGCGAGGGCAATAACGACACTCATGTTGCTTCCTTATTATTTTGTAGGGTTGAAGGTAAAGACATTGCCAATAATTTGAATCGGTCCGCCTCAATCCGGGCGTTCAACCGCCAGGGCGACGCCCATGCCGCCGCCAACACACAGCGTTGCCAGACCGCGCTTCAGCTCACGCTGCTGCAAGGCATGAATGAGCGTCACCAGAATGCGGCAGCCGGAGGCACCAATCGGATGACCCAGCGCAATGGCACCGCCGTTGACATTGACCCGTTCCGGCTGCCAGTTAAGCGCTTTGCCTACCGCCAGAGCCTGAGCGGCAAAGGCTTCGTTAGCTTCGATTAAGTCCACTTGATCCAGCTCCCAACCAGCCTGTTTCAGGGCTTTGTTGGTCGCAGCCACCGGGCCGATACCCATCACCGCCGGATCCACGCCAGCAATGCCGCTTCCGGTCAATCGCGCCAGCACCGGTAACCCCAATGCGGCGGCGCGTGATGCTGACATCAACAGCACGGCGGCCGCGCCATCATTCAGGCTGGAAGCATTACCTGCGGTCACGCTGCCGTCCTTTTTAAAGGCGGGATGCAAACGCGCCAGCCGCTCGGCTGAACTGTCCGCGCGTGGCTGTTCATCTTCACCGATCACCAATGTCTCGCCTTTAGCCTGCGCCACCGTGACGGGCGTGATTTCTGCACGGAAGGCGCCCTGCTGCTGTGCCGCTACCGCTTTCTGTTGGGATTGCAAGGCAAAGGCATCCTGATCGGCACGGCTAATGTGGTATTCGTCGGCAAGATTCTCGGCAGTGATCCCCATGTGGTAGTCGTTAAACGCATCCCACAAACCATCGTGGATCACGCTGTCCATCAGTTGACTGTGACCCAAACGACAGCCGCCACGCGCCTCCGGCAGCAGATAAGGGGATTGGCTCATACTCTCCTGACCGCCCGCGATAATGATCTCGGCGGCACCGCTTTGAATGGCTTGCGCGGCCTGAATCACCGCTTTCAGCCCTGAGCCACATACCATGTTCAGCGTGCTGGCTGGCACGCTGTAAGGCACACCCGCCGCCACAGCCGCCTGGCGCGCAGGGTTTTGCCCGCATCCAGCGGTGAGTACCTGCCCCATAATGACCTCATCGATTAGCGTGGGATCGAGCGCGGTTTGTTTCAGCAGTGTGGCAATCACCTGCTGGCCCAGTTCTGCAGCAGTAAGAGACGCCAGCGCACCGTGAAAACGGCCGATGGGCGTGCGGGTGGCTGCCACAATCACACATTCGTTCATGATGCCTCCTGGGAAAAACGCATTTCACGGACATCATCGGCGATGCGTAATTGCCCGGCCGTCTTTGCACGGATCTCATCGAGCGTGACGCCCGGCGCATACTCACGCAGCACAAAAGCGCCCTCTTCAATCTCCAGCCAGCCGAGTTCAGTAATCACTTTACGAATACAGCCGACGCCGGTAAGCGGCAAAGTGCATTCGGACAGCAGTTTTGATTCGCCATGCTTTGATGCGTGCGTCATCATCACGATGATGTTTTCCGCACCCGCCACCAGATCCATCGCACCGCCCATGCCCTTGACCATTTTTCCGGGGATCATCCACGACGCGATGTTGCCGCTGACGTCCACTTCCAGCGCGCCCAGCACGGTAAGATCAACATGGCCGCCGCGGATCATGGCGAAAGACTGTGCCGAATCGAAGATTGCCGCACCCTTTCTTGCGGTCACCGTCTGTTTGCCGGCATTGATCATGTCGGCATCCAGTTCGGCTTCGGTGGGAAACGCCCCCATGCCCAACAAACCGTTTTCCGACTGCATCATTACGTCCATGCCCTCAGGTACGTAGTTGGCCACCAGCGTCGGCATACCAATGCCGAGATTGACGTAATCACCATCGCGTAGCTCCTGTGCCACGCGCTGCGCCATCTGTTCACGCGTGAGCATGTGCGCCTCCTTCACTCAGGGTGCGTTTCTCAATGCGTTTCTCGAAGTTGCCCTGTATCAGGCGATCGACATAAATGCCCGGCGTATGAATAGCTGCTGGATCCAGTTCACCTGGCGCCACAATCTCTTCAACTTCAACAACGGTGACACGGGCAGCCATTGCCATCAGTGGGTTGAAATTCTGCGCGGTGTGGCGATAGATCACATTGCCGTACCAGTCCGCTTTCCAGCCTTTGACGATGGCGAAGTCACCGCGTATCGCCTGTTCCAGAATGTAGTGGCGCCCATCGAATTCTCTGACTTCTTTACCTTCTGCGACTGGCGTGCCATAGCCGGTGGCCGTATAAAATGCGGGGATACCCGCGCCGCCTGCGCGCACTTTTTCCGCCAGCGTACCCTGCGGCGTGAGAATCACTTCCAGTTCACCGCTGAGCATCTGCTGCTCGAACAACGCGTTCTCACCGACGTAAGAGGCGATCATGGTTTTGATCTGCCGATTCTCCAGCAGCAGCCCGAGGCCAAAGCCATCCACCCCGCAGTTATTCGAGACCACGGTCAGCCCCTTAATGCCCTGCTGACGAATTTCGGCGATGAGATTTTCTGGAATACCGCACAGGCCAAATCCCCCCGCCAGCAGCGTCATGTTGTCTTGCAATCCAGCCAGCGCCTGCTGATAACTGGTGACGCGTTTGTCTAATCCTGCCATTGCTGTACATCTCCTCAGCTCACCGAATAAAGCCATCCTCGCGTCACAAAAATGATTTGTTAATTTTGTTTTTATTGGCCTTTCATTTACTTTTCTTATTAATATTCTGTTAATCGTTGTTTTACATAAAGTTAACAAAAAGAAAAATGAAAATGACTATCAAGCAGTTACGCGCGTTCTTAGCGGTCGCTCACACTTTGAGTTTTGCCCAGGCCAGCGAACGTCTGGCGATTTCGCAACCGGCGCTGAGCCTGGCGATCAGCGGATTAGAAGAAGCGTTGGGTGGACCGTTGTTTATGCGCACCACCCGCCACGTATCACTGACGCCGGAAGGTGAGATCTTTTTTCCCATGGCACGACGGCTGCTGGCGGATTGGGAAAATGCCGAAGAGGCGATGCATCTGCGTTTTACGCTGCAACTGGGGAAAGTGTCGATTGCCGCCATGCCCTCTTTTGCTGGCAACCTGCTGCCTGCGGTGCTGAAGGCTTTTCGCCAGCGCTATCCCGGCGTCAATATCGCGGTGCATGACGTGATCAATGAAACGGTGCTGGAGATGGTGCAGGAGGGACGCGTGGAGATGGGTGTCGCCTTTGAACCCGAACTGGCCGATGCGCTGCACTTCACCCCGCTGGGTAGCGACCGCTTTGTTGCCGTGGTGCCCGCTGATAGCCCGTTAGCGGATAAGCCACAGCTGAGCTGGCGTGAACTGCTGCATCTGGATTTCATTACCTTGCAGCGTCCTTCGGCGGTGCGTCTGCTGCTTGAGCAGTCACTGGCACAGGCAGGAAGAAGACTCGACGTCGCTTACGAAAGTCATCAATTGGTCACCGTTGGAAAAATGGTCGCCAGTGGATTGGGGGCCAGCGCCGTACCTGCACTCTGCATTCAGCAGATGCGCGAGTTGGGTGCGGTCTGTGTGCCGCTGGTCTCACCACTGATTGAGCGGCGAGTGGGCATTTTGCGCTTGAAGCAGCACCAGCTCTCCCATGCTGCCGCCGCACTGGCACAAACCATGAGTGACGAATGTCGCTGGCCCGACTCATAATTCAGCGTTAATTCACAACGTAACCTCAACCAGACAATATTTGTCGCCTGGTCCTCCTAAATGCACAGTCGTTTTTTATCAATTAAATAAACACCAGATGTTAACAATTGATTTAGCCAAATAAAATATTTCGTAGATAAATCATAGCCAGTAAGCTGAACCTTCATCCGATTTGATTAATTGCACTAATCAAAGCGGCCACAAGATTGCTAATGATATGTAAAAATCTTCTCCGCGCGGACATTTTAAGATCAAATCCACCCTGCATTAGATGTAAGAATAATCCTAAGAGAAATAAATATCCCCTTCCGCAAGGTGAACTTCATTACTCAATTACCTCGCCGCATCACAACCCACAGACCAGAGGCAGTTTTCATTACATCAAATAAAAATTAAAAACCCTGAAATCTCACTTTTCACACCAAAGATAATCAGGCTCAACACTGACGAACATTCAATTATTTAGCAATTAATGCTATCTAAATTTTGATCCCAAAAGCCGATTTTCACCATTAATCCTGGGGGATTTAGAAAGTTCTTAACTCTATAGGGGTATGAAACGATGACGATCATGCCAAGTTGAGAAAATACAATGGAATTTTAAAAATCACCATCCCGTACAACCTAAGACTTTTCTGAGGGTAAGAAATGACTTATTTTCTTAACTCGTTGAATAAAAACAATTATCCTGCCAGGATATCCGCAGCTCTTACAGGAGCGGATGAGTTTGTTATGAAAAATACCACACGAGAGGACTTACGCTGTGCCAGTTGCAAATATGGCTGCCAGCTGACGAACCGAAACAACGATATTCTTAATCGCTGTCCAATACAAAAAATTGCGATTTGGCCGGGGAACAATCATTTCTTGATTAAAGGTGTACTTTCATTAGTCGCTGGCCGCTATGAAAGTGTGTTTTGCCGGGGATGTATATTCGTTGATTTTTCGCGAGAAAACTTACGTTATCTCACCAATAAAAACTGGATTGATTATCTGAAATCCACCGGGCTAACGATCGTTTTAGTCTCCGATCGTCCGCTGGCCGCTCTGGCTGCACACTGGATAAAGAGAGAGGGAATCCACTCCGTTATTTATTGTGAAGACCGGTTAGAGGATATCAAGAAGGTGATTAACAGCACCTATTATGGTTTAAAAGGAGGCGCAACAAGGAGAGTTAATGCACTGTCGAATGAGGAAGTGACCTTTCTGGATTTAGCCTTGAAAGGTAATTCACTGTCTGCCATTTCGATAGCAATGAACCATGAGATGAAAAAAATTTACAACATCAAAGATTCGGTTCGACGAAAGACCGGTACCAGCCTTAATCAGCTGATCTCGGGTCACTAAGTAAAAGGATTACACGAAATGACGCAAACACATAAAACACTGCTTTCACTGGTTATCACCGGTGCCCTTTTCTCGGCCTCTGCCGTTGCAGCGTCCGATAACACCATTAATTTCCAGGGTGAAGTGGCTGATGAAACCTGTTCCATCTCGGTGAATGGCAATGCGGCCTCACCGGTGGTGCTGATGCCCACCGTGAGTAAATCCGATCTGGCTGCCAGCGGTGATGTCGCCGGACAAACCGCCTTTACCGTAGGTTTGACCGGTTGTACCGGCAACTCAGCTTCCTCAACAAAAATTTCAACGGTGTTTGTCGGTAATAACGTGACGGCCAATGGCAACCTGGCGAATACCGGCACTGCAAAAAATGTTGAGGTCCAACTGGTGGACAGTAAAGACGCGGTGATTAACCTGACGGGCGGCTATACCGGTGATGGCGACCTGACGCTTGCCGCCGATGAGACCGAATCCTCGGCCACTTATAACGCGCAATATTATGCCAATGGTGTCGCCGCTGCCGGAACCGTGGCTGCTTCATTACAATACGCGGTGACTTACCAGTAATAATTAATGAGCGTACGTTCGGATATCCGGGCGTGCGCTGCATGCCATGAGATCGTCTGTATGTATTTACGCAATGCCCTGGGCGCGTTATTTCTCAGCGTGATGTCAGCGACGGCAACAGCAAGCGTCACGCTGCTGGGCAGTCGGATCATTTATCCGGCACCGGTCAGCTCCATCAACATTCAATTTAAAAACGACGATAGCATTCCCTATGTTATTCAGACCTGGTTTGATGAGGGTGATATGGATGCCAAACCACAGCAGATTAATCGCGTGCCCTTTATCACTACGCCGCCGGTATTTCGTATTCAGCCGAAATCAGGGCAGGTCGCGCGTATTGTCGTCAGCCAGCCAGACAAACTGCCTCAGGATCGAGAGTCCGTTTACTGGTTTAACATGCTGCAAATTCCGCCTGCATCACAGGCTGCCGCCGATAAGAATGCCATGACGGTCATGCTGCGCAATCGGGTGAAATTGTTTTATCGCCCTGCGGCAATAGGCAAACCGGGCAATATTTTATCGGGTATTAAAGTCCGCACTCTAATCGATTCCCAAAAAGGCAGCGGATTACAGATCGATAATGCGCAGCCCTGGCATGCTTCATTCGTCGCTATTTCCCTGCGTATCGCGGGAAAAAATTATGAGTGTGAACCTGTAATGGTTGCCCCGTTCTCCATGCATACCTGCTGGTTCAGTCATACCAAACAACGCTTACAGGGTGTAGGCAGCGTCAGACTCGACGCGATTAACGATCAGGGAGCCAGAATAAGTGAAAATTACCCCATCAACTCCCAATGAATTAAAATTCCCCTTATTCTTTCTGACCGTTTCATTCTATTTCTCAACAGCCGTGCACAGTGAAGAATATTATTTCGATCCGTCGCTGTTTAAAGGCTCTGCTTTCGGTCAGAACATCGCGCAATTCAACCAAAGCGAGTTGCCCGCGGGGCATTATCTGGTCGATGTTTATGTCAATAATGCCCTCGTGTCATCCAGCGTGAAGCTGGAATTTTTGCCCCCGGCACAAGGAAAAGAGGTCGAGCCATGCTTACCCTTTTCCCTGGTGAAAATGTTGCCGTTAAAAAAGGTTCCAACACAGCCAATAAATCGCGAGTGCGCCCCGCTTGCTGACTGGACGCCACAAGGGAGCTGGGCTTTTGATGCCGCCGCGTTACGCCTGAATATCACGCTGCCCCTGTCAGCGCTTAAGCGCACGCCGCGTGGTTATATTCCGCCCGAACAGTGGGATGGCGGGATGACCGCGTTATTTCTGCGCCACAACACCAATTACACCTGGACGGAAAACAGCGCGGCTGCCTACCGCTATCAATATTTGTGGAGCGGGATCACCGCAGGCACTAATGTCGCCAACTGGCAGCTGCGTCATCAGGGCAATCTTCGCTATCTCAGCAGCAGTGTGGGTGGTAGCAGCTATCGCTACAACAAGGTACGAACCTGGGTGCAACGGCCACTGACGTCGATCAATAGCCAGCTTTCCCTTGGCGATAGCTACACAGACAGCTCGCTGTTTGGCAGCCTGCCGTTTAATGGCGTAAAACTCGCCACTGACGAACGTATGTGGCCGCAAGGCAGACGCGGTTATGCCCCTGAAATTCGAGGCATCGCCTCATCTAACGCCCGTGTTATTGTGAAACAGTTGAACAAGGTCATCTATGAAACCGTGGTGCCGCCTGGCCCGTTTATCATTGATGATTTGAACAACACCCGCAGTCAGGGGGATTTTGAAGTCGAGGTAATTGAAGCCAACGGTAAAATCGCCACCTTTACGGTGCCCTACTCCTCGGTTCCTGATTCGGTGCGTCCGGGCAACTGGCATTACTCGCTGGCGCTGGGCCGTGTGCGCCAATATTACGCTGTGAATAACGCTTTTTTTGAGGGTGTGATGCAGCGCGGCGTCAGTAATAGTTTGACGGCAACCGTCGGTTCACGGCTGGCGGAAGATTACCAGGCGTGGCTTCTGGGAGGTGTCTGGGCAACCGGCGCAGGTGCATTTGGTCTCAACACCACGTTTTCCCAGGCAAAGGCCGAAAATGACCAGCGCACCTCGGGCTGGCGCGCAGAGTTAAGCTACAGCAAAACCTTTCAAACTGGCACCAACCTGGTCCTGGCCGCTTATCGATATTCGACTCGTGGATTTCGCGACCTGCAGGATGTTTTAGGGGTTCGACGCCAGCAACAAGCGGAAATCAACTACTACTCAGACTCGCTCAACCAGCGTAATCGCTTATCGGCGACACTCAGCCAATCAATGGATGCGTATGGCCTGGTCAGTTTAAGCGCCAGCACCGCCGACTATTACAACAACCAGTCGCGTATCACCCAGTTGCAGTTCGGCTATAGCAACAGCTGGCGCAATATCAGTTACGGTATCAATGTGGCGCGTCAACGCACCTGGTGGAATACCCAGCAAGGCAATGTGAGCGTCAACGATAATCTCAACAGCAGCCGTCAGCAGCGCTACAGCGAAAATACCCTTTCAGTGAATATTTCAGTACCGCTTAACTGGGGTGCGGGTCTTTCATCTGTGGCCTACAACTACAACCAGTCAAAACAGAGCCAGTCTTCGATGGCGACACTAACAGGTTCGGCAGGCGAACAGCGCGATTTCTCCTATTCGCTCTACGGAGGAACGGAGCATTACCGCAATGGCGTCAATGGAGAAGCCAGCTCCTTTGGGGGCAACCTGCAGCAAAACACCCGTTTTGGCGCCATCCACGCCAACTACGGCCAGGGAGATCACTATCGCCAGGTCGGTTTAGGCACGTCTGGCACTTTACTGCTGCATCGTGGCGGTCTCACTGCGGGGCCTTACACCAGCGATACGTTCGCGTTGATCCATGCCGAGGGCGCCCAAGGTGCGACGGTACAAAACGGACAAGGAGCCGTCATTGACTACAACGGTTATGCGCTGCTGCCCTCGCTCACCCCTTATCGTGAAAACACGGTCAGCCTCAATACGTTGCACATGCGCGCCGATGCTGAGTTAAACGGCGGAAGCCAGCGTGTGGTTCCTTATGCCGGTGCCGTGAGTCAGGTGAGTTTTGCCACCTTACGCGGCACCGCGGTGTTGATTTCACTGAATACCACCGAGGGGATGGCACCGCCGATGGGCGCCGAAGTGCGTGATGCCTCCAACACCGTGATTGGCGTTGTCGGTCAGGGAAACCAGCTTTACGCACGCGTTCCACATGACTCCGGCAGTCTGCAAATCAGCTGGGATGGCAAAACCCAACGCTGTGCCGTCAATTATCAAATCACCGGAAAGACGCAACAGGCGCTTATCCTCCTCAATGGTATTTGCAGGACGCTATAACTCGTGAAAATTAAATATCTCCTCGTTGTGCTGCTGATGCTGCCGCTGACGTTATGGGCAAACTGCATCAAAGTCACCAGCACCTCATCGCTTTCAGCCGCCGCTCTGGCAGCCGGCTACACCGCATCGTCCTGGACGGGTGCCTGTGATACCTGTTCAGGCAACCTGGGTTTGCCATCGGTGATCAGCATCAACAGCGGTACATCCTTTCAGCCCGCAGGATCGTTGCTGGCCAGTTCAGTCGGTTCGTTTCTCACCTCCGCCAGCAACACCGCTTACAGCCCGAATCAGATCCTCTACCGCTGTGCAGTAGCGGATGCGGGCAGTTTGTATGAGATGTACGCCACCAACGGTGACAGCGCCTATGCTGGCATGTATGCCAGCAGCGAGGTTAGCGGCGCTTATTACGACGTGGCGAAAAACGTGGCAGTGCGCATGACCAATCTGACCACCGGTGAGTATTACAGCCGCTACTGGAAGTCACGCCAGTTTACCGCCGACAGTTGGTACTCTGACGGCACCTACCTTTACATTCCGGCCAGCGCGTTTAGCAACGTGTTGTACGAAATGTTCAAAATCAGTTCAACCAGCTATTACGCCAATGGCGATAATCGCTACAGCGATCTTTGGACGCAGCCGCGCGGCTATATTGCATTTAAAGGCCCAGGTCTGGACACCAACAGTCTGGCAGTAGGCCAGGACAGCGCCAGCTATTGGTACGGGTTTTACGGCAACTGGCCCGCCGCCTGGAGTACGTATCGCAACGTGACCTATGTGCGGGGCGCGTTGTGTGAAGTCCAGAATTACCCGTCTGTGGTGCTGCTGCCAACCATCAGTGTGAACGCGCTCAAAGCAGGCGGTAGCAGTCAGGTACCGTTTTCGATCTCGCTGCAGTGCGAATCGGGCGCGCGATCCAGCACCAGCACATCCACCAGCACTGCCGCCAATGTCGCGATGGGCTTACTGGTGAATCAACCTAACGCGGTGTCACAAGCGACACAGTTGGGTTTGACCACCAGCGGCGGCGGATTGACCTGGCTGCTGGATAATCAATATGGCAGCAGCGGCGTGGCCTCGGGTGTGGGCATCAAAATTTATAACGCCAGTGGTTCTGCCATTAACTTATTACCTAACCTCGCCAGCACCGGCACCGGGAATACGCGCGGCTGGTATGCCTATACGGATCTCACCTCGCTGGTCTCTTCCGGTAGCAGCAATATTTACAGCGGTGATTTTTTGGCTTCGCTCGAAGCCATAAGTGGACAAACAGTAACAGCAGGGACAGTCAATGCGCAGTTGCAAGTGGTGGTCAGTTTTCAGTAACACAATGGCATTGAGCAGCCTGTTATTCGCTGCTCACGCCATGGCCGTGGTGAATGTGGATAGAACACGCATCATTTTTAATGCCGGTGAGAGCAGCCAGGCGCTAAATATAAAGAACGGTGCGGAAACCCCCTCCGTGGTACAGATCTGGAGCGATGACGGTGATTTGATGCAGTCCCCGGAATTGAGCAGTGCACCCATTTTTGCCATGCCGCCGATGATGAAACTCGCACCTGATGAGCAGCGTGCAATTCGTCTGGTGCTCACTTCACGCCAGTCGTTGCCGGAGGATCGTGAGAGCCTTTACTGGCTGAATATTTATCAGATTCCCGCGCTGAGCAGGCAAACAGGCAGCGCAGAACAAAAAATCCTGTTGCCGCTGCGGTTGCGGCTTAAGGTTTTTATCCGACCGGCGGCGCTGGGCGTGCCTCAGCCTGAAGATGTGCAGAAGCTGCGTTTTATCGTGCACGAACGCCAGCTAACACTAGAGAATCCAACGGCGTGGTATATGAGCTTAAGATTACAGATTGCCAATAAGCTTAAAGTGGATGATGTGCTGGTGGCGCCGTTTGGTTCGGTCACCCTCCCAATAGCGCAACCGGTTCAGGTGGGTGAGAGCGTGATTTATGAGGTGTTTGACGACAACGGTAACCCGGTGGGATATCAGAGCCATACCGGCACCTAAGTTACCTTGCCGCGCCCTGAAGGGCGCGGCAATCTTGTGTCATTCATGAGGCGTTTTTGTAAGGATCGCGAACCTGAGCCACCGCCAGTGCGCCGAATAGCAATATTGCCGATACTGCTAACAGTGCCCACATAAAGCCGCCTGACATCTGTTTAACGTATCCAATCAGTGAAGGGCCAAAGAAACCGCCCAGATTGCCCACTGAAACAATCACGGCCAACCCAGCCGCTGCGGCATTGCCGGTTAGAAAACCCGATGGCAGCGCCCAAAACGATGCCTGAAAGGCCAGAATGCCGCTGACAGTGATGCAAAGTGCCAGCATTTTTAGCACCGGTTCTGACACCACCGCGCTGCAAGATAATGCTATGGCAGCCATCACTAACGCTCCACTGATCCAACGAATGCGATGTGGTGAAAGGTTTGCTCTTCGTGCCCAGAACAACATACTGAGTGCCCCGCAAACGTACGGTAAAGCAGTGAGAAAACCGGTCGCTGTGTGACTGACGCCCATCTGTTTGATGATCTGTGGCATCCACAAGCCGACACCAATCGAACCGACTATCCCACAAAAATTGATCAATGCCAGCAGCCACAGCAGCGGATTACGCATCGCGTGCCGCATGCTGTCGCCATGTTTGTCAGCGATGCGCTGTTGTTCTTCATCCAATCTGCGTTGCAACAGGCTTTTTTCATCGTCAGTCAGCCATTTCGCCTTAGCCGGTTTATCGTCGAGGAAGAACAAACACGCGATGCCAAGTAACACGGCTGGCACGCCTTCAATCAAGAGCAACCACTGCCAGTTATGGATGTGTTCATGGCTGGTGATCTGCATCAGCGCCCCCGAAATAGGGGCACCGATGATGTTTGCCACCGGGATGCCCACCAAAAACGCAGCAGTGATTTTTGCTCGCCAGGTGCCGGGAAACCAGTAAGTGAAAAACAGATAGATGCCTGGCGTAAAGCCTGCTTCAGCCATGCCGAGACAAAAACGCGCGACGGCAAAACTGGTTGGCCCCGTCACAAACGCCGTCGCCATCGAAATCAACCCCCACGAAATCATGATGCGCGCAATCCAGATGCGTGCCCCGGTTTTCTGCATAATCAAATTACTGAGGATCTCAAACAGGAAATAACCGATAAAGAACATCCCTGCGCCAAAACCAAACTGCTCCGCCGTTATCCCTAGATCGGCATTCATGCCCAGCGCGGCAAAGCTGACATTGGTCCTGTCCAGATAACTGATCACGTAACAGATAAAGATGAAAGGCAGGATTCGCCTGAATGCTTTAGCCGCCGCGTGTTCGCTGCGATCCATTTCTTGGGGATTCAGGGTTTTCTCAGGCGCAGCGGGCGCGCCTGGCATGGCGTCAGGTAAGGTATGCAGGGTCATGCGATGCTCCATGGTGCTCTGTGGCACCTGTTGTTGTTAGCTTGCTGGAGTGGAACGACCTGACAGCGCGGCACCGGGAACAGCCATGTCGCAGGTCAGGATTGAGCCAGTGACCGACTCGGTGATAAACAGTCGCCGGCGCTCGGCTCCGCCATAACAGACATTGGTGGTTGAGCGACCCGCTGGGCTGATAATGATTTGGATGGGTTCCGCCATCGCATTCAATAACCACAGACGGCCTAATCCGGGATTGGCAATCAGCAATTCGCCTTCGGTGTTGATGGCGAGTCCATCGGGTCCGCTTGGGCCGTGTAAAGTGAAGAACTGCCCGACCTTGCTCACCGAACCGTCCTTTTGCAGCGGTACGCGCCAGATACAATTTCCCCGCGTCATCGCTACATACATCAGGCTCTCATCCGGCGATAGCACCAGCCCGTTTGGGCTCGGGCAATTATCCAGCAACAAATCGAGACGCCCATCCACCGATAAGCGGTATACGCGTCCCGTCGGATCGTGCAGACCCGTTTGCCCCTGATCGGTGAAATAGAGATTGCCATGACGGTCAAACGTCAGATCGTTGACGCCTTTAAAACTCTCGCTGTTGCGACGCGTCAGCCATGGCGTGACACTTCGGTCATTAAGGGAGAGTTTCATCAATCCGTTTTGGTAATCGGTGATCAGCAACGTGTCCTCATCCAGCAACTTCATACCGTTGGGTTCGCCCTGATACTGAACGATCAACTCCCACTCGCCCTGCCTATCCACCCGAAAGATTCTGCCGTACGGGATATCGGTGACGTAAAGGCAGCCAGAAGGATGCCAGACAGGCCCTTCCAGAAAGGAGTCAACAGCCTGACCACCGCGATTGGCGGCTGACCAGGCATTCGCCGGATCGGGTTTTCTGAATCGGTCGGGCAAGCGGCTGAACACCTCGGCCTGGCGGATTTCCGGTTGAGTCAGACTGATCATGGTGACACGCCCTCTTCCAGCGGCGTATCTGCCAGTGCCTGCAAAATATTC
Organism: Type-E symbiont of Plautia stali; assembly: GCF_059731115.1. Taxonomy (NCBI): domain Bacteria; kingdom Pseudomonadati; phylum Pseudomonadota; class Gammaproteobacteria; order Enterobacterales; family Enterobacteriaceae; species Type-E symbiont of Plautia stali. The sequence goes on along the minus strand of NZ_AP035907.1, from coordinate 241,942 downwards.
TGTGCCGCCACCGTTCCCATGCGGATGTAAGAAGCATCACTCACGCCACCAATATGCGGAGAAAGAATCACGTTACTGATGCCCTGCCAGCGATGCGGCGCGGTCAGCGGCTCAGCGCTGAAACTGTCCAATGCTGCCCAATGTAACTTGCCTGATTGCAGCGCATCAGCGAGTGCCGCCTCGTTGATTAACCCGCCGCGCGCGGTGTTAACCAGGATTGCGCCGGGCTTGCAGTTCGCCAGCGTGTCGGCGTTGATCATTTCACGATTGGACTCTGTCAGTGGGCAGTGCAGCGACACCACATCAGCCTGTGCCAGAAGTGATTCAAGGCTATTAACCAATTCACAGGCCGGGGGGAATTCACGCGCAAAAGGATCATAAGCCACGACCCGCATGCCCATTGCATTCCCGATGCGAGCCACGCGACTGCCGATCGCACCTAAGCCAATTAACCCTAATACACGTCCTTCCAGCTCAATCGATTTGTGTGTCGATTTATCCCAGAATCCTGCACGCAGGCGCGCATCGAGCGGCATCACAGATTTGGCGCAGGCCAATATCAATGCCCAGGTATGTTCCGCCACAGCCGCGGCATTAGCTCCTGGTGCAGAACAGACACGAATCTGTCGTGCGGTGGCGGCTTGCTGGTCAATGACATCAATACCACTGCCGTGTTTGGAGATCACCCGCAAGGCCGGTGCGGCATCCATCACGGCGGCGTTGATCTTGCCGTAACGCACCAGAATCGCGACCGGATTGAGCTGGTGGCACAGGTCAATCAACTGCGTCTCAGTGGGTTGTTTTCCCGCAAAGACCAACTCAAACTCACGAAGTATGGCTACCGCGTCGGCAGCCAGATCGCTGCCGGTAATCAGAATGACAGGGGCTTTAGCCATCACAGCGTCTCCCCTTCTGCCAGCATACCTGCCTGGCGCAGTGCGTTCTCAAGCCATGGCGCGCGCGCATCGCCAGCTCGGATAGCGGCAATGCGCTGGGTTTCGCCGTCCAGCTTTTTCTTCGCTAAGGCAATGATGGCCTGTACTTCATTACGCGGTATCACCACCACGCCATCAACATCACCCACCACCAAATCACCGGCCTGAATCTGAGCTCCGGCAATGGAAATAGGATGATTAACGCGCCCCGGAATCAGTTTGGTGGGGCCACAAGGATTCAATCCCGCAGCAAACACCGGATATGACTGCTTGCTTAGCATATCGGCATCTCGCACTGCGCCATCAATGATGATGCCCGCGATGCCGGAAGCCTCTGCCTGGGTCGCCATAATCTCCCCCAGCAACGCGCAACTGAGGTCGCCCTTGCCATCCACCACAATCACATCGCCCGGTTGGGCAATCGCCAGTGCAGCATGGATGGCCAGATTGTCACCCGGACGTACCTCAACGGTGATGGCCGGACCCGCCACTTTCATCTGTGGTGAAAGCGGTTTGATTCGGCCGTGCAGCGTGCCGCGACGCCCGGCAACATCAGCCAGGATCGCCGCCTGATACTCAGCCGCTTGTTGCACTTCTTCCGGGGTCACGCGGCTGATATTTCGTTGGATCATTGCAGTAGTGTGAATGCTCATCTCTTCCTCGCTTTGTTTTACTCTGTAAAACACGTGTGTACAATATAAAACAACTATAGCCAGGGCGAGGCAGATTTAGCCATAGCCTTATCGGCGTTTGTGACGTAAACACGAGGTGACTCACAAAAATTCAGGTACACTCGTTGTCGTTCAAAACAGGAGGAATGCATGGGAAATGAAGGCGTTATTGCGGTGGAGAAGGCGCTAGCGCTACTGGACTGTTTCCGTCCAGGCGACGATAGCCTGACGCTGACTGCGTTGTCGCAGGCGTCGGGTTACCACAAAACCACGGTTTATCGCCTGATGAATTCTCTCGAACGAATGAACTACGTGGTGCGCCATGAAAATGGGAGCTATGGACTGGGACCACGCTTGCTGTATCTGGGCAAGTTGTATGAGCAATCTTTCCATCTGGCCAGCGTGGTACAGCCCGAGCTGCAACAACTGGCGCTGGCTACCCATGAGAGTGCTAGTTGGTATGTGATTGAAGGCGGCCAGCGCATGTGCTTATTCCGCGCCGAGGCTTCGGAAGGATTACGACACAGCCGTTTGCCCGGCACGATTTTCCCTCTCGATCAGTCTGCGATTAGTCAGGTGCTGCGCTTCTGGGGGCTCAATGAAGCCCTGTTTGATAAGCATCCACGCCTGCCGTTATATACCTCAGGCGCACGCGATCCGCATACCGCCGCCTTCGCGATGCCGGTATTTGGCGTGAACGATAAATTGATTGCTGCCTTAGCGTTAACCGGCCCGGCCTCGCGCCTGGTGGAATCGCGCCGTGATGATGGCCTGACGCAGCAAATGAGCCAGAGTGCCGCACGACTCTCTTTAAAACTGGGTGCATCAAAGCCGTTTTGCAGTGCGCAATACGGTGAAGACGCACTGACGACCGATAACTGATCGTTGTGTCAGATAGCTTCCGGGCTCACCACAGTGTGCCCGGAAGTCTCACACTGAGTCAGTTCAGGATGAGTGACTCGACAAGCGACCTTCCGCCTTCTGGCCTTGCGAAAGATTACGCCCCATCATCACTACTGCAATCCCCCCTGACAGGCAAAGCGCAGCCAGAGGCAACAGTGCCAAAGTGTGACTACCGGTCTTTTCATTGATGATGCCGTAAGCATTGACCATTACCGCGCCACCAATCAGGTTGGCGATCGCCCCTATCGCCGCCAGCCCTGCCGCAGCGGATTGACTGCTCATCCAGCCCGCCGCCAGTGCCCAGAATGGCCCTTTCATAGAATAAGCGCCGACCAGAATCAGACACATGATAATTATGGTTGCCGGTAACGAAAGGCTGACAAACGCGGCGAAAATCCCTCCAGCGATCATGAACAACGTTAATGCCGTGTGCCAGCGTCGTTCGCCCGTGCGGTCTGAGCTTCTTCCCCACACAATCATCAATATCGACGCCAAACCATAAGGAATCGCATTGAGCATTCCGGTGGTGAGATTATCAAGATGGAATGATTTCAGCAGTTGAGGTGACCAGACGCTGAGGGTGGTGCCGGCTGATGATGCGCCAGAATAGATCAGTGCCATCAGCCAGATATGTTTGTGCTTCAGTAATTGCCAGGTAGAAATATGACCGATATTTTTTTGCTTCTGGCGCTCGGCCTGCAGCGTGGATTCCAGCCACTGCTTCTGCTCACCGCTGAGCCAGCGCGCTTCGTGTGGGCGATTGCTCAGGACAAAATAGGCGGCAATACCGAGCAATACGGCAGGCAATCCTTCAATAATGAACAGCAGATGCCAGCCGCGCAGTCCCATCCATCCGTCGAGTGTGAGTATCAAGCCAGAAAGCGGTGAGCCGATAAAGTTCGCCAGCGGGATCGCCACCATAAACGAGGCAATAATACGCGCGCGATAACGCGCAGGGATCCACCAGGTCAGATACAACACCACGCCAGGGAAGAAGCCGGCTTCAGCCGCACCAAGTAAAAAACGCAGCACATATAAAGACGAAGAGGTTTCCACCAGTGCCATACACATTGAAACTATGCCCCAGCTGATCATGATGCGCGGGATCCACAAGCGCGCGCCGAACTTCTGCATCGCCAGATTACTGGGCACCTCAAACAGGAAATACGCCACGAAGTACAGACTGCTGGCGAAACCAAAGGCGGCCTTGCTCAGACCAAGATCCTCATTCATCTGGAGAGCGGCCATGCCGATATTGCCGCGATCGATAATAGACACCAGATAGCTCACCACCAGGAACGGCAGGATGCGCCAGATCACGCGACGCATGGTTTCGCGTTCCAGCGCCGAGACCGCCGTCTGTTTCAGGGTTTGTTCAGTCATTCTTTCCTCGCAGGGTCTGATTATGGTTATCAGGAGAAGATGCTTTGTTTTATTCTGTAAAACCAGGTTGTACAATATAAACTATCAGAAACGCTGCGAAGCAAACTGTCCGGTGATTGGGGATGCGGAGCCAATCACAAAATCGCCAGTGACTGTAGATTGAATTGTGATCGAAGACAGGTCTTTAAAACGAAAAAACCTGCTTCGCTCCCTTTGGATGCTAAGCAGGTCATTAATACGGAGACGGGCGGAAAATGCTATTGGCTTTCGGCTACACCACACCAGCGCACCAGCGTCAGCGCTATGGCTTTGGTGCAGGCCGTCAAAGGCAGAGTTAGTCTTGATGCTTGTGGATTGCCGCCAAATAGCAGCCAAATCGCGCACTATGGGCGTGGATATACACGGCTTCTGGCCGCTGTAGCAGATCTAAAACGGTTGGCTCCACTTCATCACCTGTCACCAGCTCTGCCGTAATAATGCAGTGCTCAAGATTGAAGGCTCGCAGTGAGAGTTGACGCTTAGCGAGATATTCCGGGATCTCGCTGTAGAAGATGCCGGACTGCATACAACCTTCATGAATGAAAATTGCGTGTTTTCCCTGATATGGTGATTGCGCGGGTTGATAGGTGTGATTAAGCAAGATTGCATGAGCTCCTGGTGGAACATCCTTCAAGCCAATACGATCTGGCAAAGCCGAGGCTTGGCTAGCTAACACTCGGCGTGCGCTGTACTGTGCCAGGTACTCATCATCCTTTCCGTATAAATGTGCAAAATCGCTGCTATTCAATCCGCTAATAATGTAATGCATACTGCCTCCTGCTAATAACATGGGTTCATCAGCAGTAAACGTTATCGAGCCCATCCTTGCTCGCTGGAAACGGACAGAGAATTATTGATCGCAACCGCAATGGCATTCACCGCCTTAGCTCAATCAGCCAGGGTTTGCTAAAGTAGTGGACATCAAGTATCAAGCGCTGCACTTGCATGTTTACACGGGAATTTGACCATGCCAGATTACATTTTCTATAAAAAAGATCAGGTCGTTGCCACTGTTGAAAGAACAGATGTCGAGAGCGCCGTAATGCTCATTTCACAAAGCTATAAAAAGTTAAATGAAGAGGTCGAAGCAGCGACGCCAGAAGCGGCGTTAAAGCGGTTAGCGGATGTTCAAAATCAAGACAATATTATTCATCATGCTTTCGTTACAGGGTCAGTATTTACCTCCATCGTGAATGTGCTGTTCAAATGATTTTCCTTCACCAGCCTTGTGCCGCTGAATCTTATGCGGCGTGAATGACTGCAGCATAATTAACTCACTAGCACAGTGTCACCGCATAATATAGCGCAGAATAAAACCCACCCCCTCCCCCACGACACAATCAATTATTTCACCCCTCAAGCACTTTGACAGAATATACCTTCATCGCTACGCTTTAATGCAAGGATATATGTCACAAACTTGCACATCTTAGAAAGTTTACCTAAGGTGTCCGCCTTCAGCTTCTTATAGCTTTCATTTCCATTGGTGAATTTTTCGGCTGCGAAAGCTATAAGATCGCTCTAATTTTTACTCATGGAGGTTTATGAGCACCGGAACGATTTCTAAACAATCTGACTTAACCGTTGATGATATTACGGTCATCGATAACAAATTATTAAAACGCGCTGTGAGTGCTGCGGCATTAGGCAACACCATGGAATGGTTTGATTTTGGCGTATATAGCTATCTTGCCGTGATTATTGGCCAGGTCTTTTTTCCTGGTGCCAGTAATACCGCGCAATTAATCGCCTCTTTCGGCACCTTTGCCGCCGCGTTTTTAGTTCGTCCGATCGGGGGCATGGTCTTTGGTCCCTTAGGTGATCGCTTTGGGCGGCAGAAAGTGCTCGCCTTCACCATGATCATGATGTCGATTGGCACCTTCTGTATCGGCCTGATTCCCAGCTATGCCAGTATTGGTATCGCGGCACCGATCCTGTTGCTGGCCGCTCGCCTGATGCAGGGCTTCTCGACCGGCGGCGAATACGGTGGTGCAGCGACCTTTATCGCAGAATATTCCACCGATAAGCGCCGTGGCTTTATGGGCAGTTTCCTTGAGTTCGGCACGCTGGCGGGTTATCTGCTCGGTGCCAGTCTGGTCACCGGCATGATTGCACTATTACCGCATCAAGCAATGATGGATTGGGGCTGGCGTATTCCGTTTTTCCTGGCCGCACCTTTAGGTTTATTTGGCCTGTATATTCGCCTGAAACTGGAAGAGACGCCGGCGTTTAAAGAGCATATGGATAAGCGCGAAGAGCTTGAGCACAATAAGCCTCAACTGACCTTGCTGCAGATGCTGCGTGTACAGAGTAAACCGCTGTTGAAATGTATTGGCCTGGTGCTGTTATTTAACGTATCCAATTATATGTTGACTGCTTATATGCCCAGCTATTTAACCGGCGTATTGGGCATGAGTGAACTATCCGGGCTCATGTTAGTCATGGTCATTATGTTTATTATGATGCCATTGACGTTGATGTGGGGACATTTAACCGACCGTATGGGCCGTAAGCCGGTCATTGGCTTAGGGGCTCTGGGCTTAATATTGCTGGCTATTCCCAGCTATATGCTGATTGGTTCTGGCAATATGATGTTGGTATTTGCCGGTCTGGCGGTATTAGGTTTATTGCATACCTGCTTTAGCGGCACCATGCCCGCCACATTACCGGCCCTGTTTGTCACCGATATTCGCTACAGCGCATTAGCGATAGGCTTTAACCTCTCCGTGTCACTGTTCGGCGGCACTACGCCGTTAATCACTGCATGGCTGGTGGACACCACGCACAATGCGATGATGCCCGCTTATTACATGATGGGCGCCGGAATTGTCGGTTTGATTACGGTGCTAACGTTGAGTGAAACCGCGCGTAAACCGCTGAAAGGCTCTTCACCTGCAGTCGCCACCAAAGCGGAGGCGCATAAGCTGATTGATAAATTACGTAAGCAACGCGGCCGCAAGGTCCAGCAGCACAAACCAGCATAATCTTCGGGGCGACCATCAGGTCGCCTTTCTTCTATTCACCTTCCTGATTAGCGAAGCGTAAGGCGTCGATAATTTCCTAAACCCATCTGTTCGCGCCAGAAAAGCGCAAAATATCGACTATGATCTGTTCTCAGTCTTTCTTGTCGTCCCACTGTATATCGTACTCAGTCAGCATCTTTAAACGGAACGTGTACCGCTTGATGTCGTCCATTGCCCTTGCGAGGGTTAAACGAGGCAATTGAATGGAATTCAGATCATTTGAGAAATCCTGGGGAGCTGAGATTCAGGCAGATGGCAGCGTGCTATTCCGCTTGTGGGCACCGGGTCAGCAACAGATTACCTTGCGTCTCGCCGATGGCGATCATCTTATGTCAGCCTCGGACGATGGCTGGTATCAACGGCAACTGGGCGGCATACAACCTGGTGCGACTTACAACTTTGTACTGGCGGATGGCACGGTGGTGCCCGATCCCGCCGCTCGCGCGCAACAATCCGGGGTCAATGGCCCTTCCGTGGTCGTCGATCCTCGTCATTATGCATGGCAGCACACGGATTGGCGCGGACACGCCTGGCAAGAAACCGTGGTGTACGAACTGCATATCGGGACTTTCACACCCGAAGGCACTTTCGAGGCCGCCATTACCCGCTTGCCCTATTTGCAGGCACTCGGCATTACCATGATTGAGGTGTTGCCGGTGTCGCAGTTTGGGGGCAATCGCGGTTGGGGCTATGACGGCGTATTGCTGTACGCACCGCACTCCGCTTACGGCTCGCCGGATGATTTCAAAGCCTTCGTGGATGCTGCACATGGACACGGCCTGTCGGTGGTGCTCGATATTGTGCTCAATCACTTTGGTCCGGAAGGTAACTATCTGCCGCTGCTGGCCCCTGATTTCTTCCACAAAGAGCGCATGACACCCTGGGGCGCGGGCATCGCATATGATGTTGATGCCGCACGTCGTTACATCGTGGAAGCGCCACTCTACTGGTTGCAGGAATATCACCTCGATGGCCTGCGCTTTGATGCCATCGATCAAATCGAAGATACCTCCAGCAAACATGCGTTGATTGAGATTGCTGAACGTATTCGTCGTGAGATAACGGACCGCCCTATCCACCTCACCACGGAAGATTCACGCAATGTCACCTTCCTGCACCCGCGTGACAAACAGGGCCATGCGCCGCTGTTTACCGGCGAATGGAATGACGATTTCCACAATGCCATTCATGTGTTTGCCACCGGTGAAACCCATGCCTACTACCAGGATTTCGCCGACGTACCTGAAAAGCAGATCGCGCGCATTTTGACGGAAGGTTTTGCCTATCAGGGAGAAATCTCGCCGCAGAGCGGTCAACGGCGCGGCGTGCCCAGTGCGGCACAGCCTCCGATTGCCTTTGTTGATTTTATCCAGAACCACGATCAGGTCGGCAATCGTGCGCAGGGTGACCGCTTAATCACGCTGGCAGGCACCGACCGCACCAAAGTGCTGCTGGCCACGCTGTTACTGTCACCGCATATCCCGCTGCTGTTTATGGGCGAGGAGTATGGCGAAACCAACCCGTTCCTGTTCTTCACCGATTTTCATGGCGATTTGGCTAAAGCGGTACGTGAAGGACGCGCCCGCGAGTTTACCGGCCATGCGGGGCATGACGACAGCGTGCCCGATCCCAACGCGGAAGAGACCTTTAACCGCTCGAAACTCGACTGGAGCAAACTGGAAAGTGAGAAAGGCAAAGCCTGGCTGGCGTTCACTCAGCAATTGCTGGCATTGCGTCAGCGCCACATTGTGCCGCTGCTCGCCACGGCGGGCGGTCACAGTGGCAAAGTGCTGAAAACGGCCAAAGGTTTTATCGCGGTGAGCTGGCAGTTCCCGCAGGGTGAACTCTCGCTGGCGCTGAATATCAGCAAGCAGGCGCAGCCCTTACCCACTATGGCAGGCAAAACCCTCTTTGCCTGGCCGCAGGAGAATGATGTGTTGCCGCAACATGCCATTGTGGTGCGTCTGGCAAAGGGAGAAAAAGCATGACGATTCCTTCAGCGACCTACCGTATTCAGTTCCGCAACGGCATGACCTTTGACCGCGCCATCACCTTGTTACCTTATTTGCAGCGGCTCGGTATCAGCCATCTCTATGCCTCACCTATTTTCACTGCCACCACGGACTCCACGCATGGCTACGATGTCACCGACGCCAATGAGATCGATCCTGCGCTGGGCGGACGTGACGGTTTTAACCGACTGTCGGCGGCATTACAGCAGGCCGGCCTCGGTTTAATTCTGGATATCGTGCCAAACCATATGGCGGCATCACTGGAAAATGCCTGGTGGCGCGATGTGATTGAGCATGGAGAAAACAGTCAGTATGCGCGCTATTTCGATATCGACTGGTCGCGTCCCCTCACATTGCCGTTCCTCGGCGATGATTTTGAACGCGTGCTGCAAAACGACGAATTGAGCATTAAGCCCCATCCGCAAACTGGCCATCCGGCGCTGGCTTACTACGACAGCTTCTATCCGCTGACGCCTGCCAGTTGGCAAGGACGCGCCGATGAGGTGCTGGCCATCAACGATCGCGCAGCGATTGCCGAATTGCATCAGCAGCAGCCCTGGCAGCTGATCAACTGGCGTGACGCACGAAAAGATCTCTCTTACCGACGCTTCTTTGAAATCACTGGGCTAGTCGGCGTGCGGGTCGAGGATGAAGCCGTGTTCAACGCCTCACACGCACTGATTCTGGAACTGGTTCACAGCGGTGCTGTGAGTGGTTTGCGTGTCGATCACATTGATGGTCTGGCCGATCCGCAGGGTTATCTTCAGCGTTTGCGCAGAGCCGCAGGTGCGGATTGCTACATCACGGTAGAGAAGATTCTGGCAGAAGAGGAGCAGATTCCGGTTGAATGGCCCATTTCCGGCACCACTGGCTATGAGTTTATCGCTGCGCTTTCACATGCGTTGATCGACGATACCCAGATTGATGCGTTGCATCTGGCCTATGAAGCCGTCACCGAAGAGCGGAATGATGTCAGTGCTGGTCTGCGCGCCGCCCGTGAATTGATGGTTGATCGTAACTTCGCTGGTGAATTTTCACGCCTGCTGGCGATATTGACCGGGGTGGCACATTTAGAACAGCGCAATTTTGGCGAAGCTGAGTTGCATGTCGCCCTTCGCGAGATGCTGATCGCCTTCCCGGTTTACCGCACCTATGGTCGCCCGGCGGGCATGCCTTTGGCGGGTGAAGCGCTGCTGCAACAGGTACTGGAAGCGGTGAAGTTCAGTGCTTTTCCCGCTGCACTCAGCTTCCTGCAGGCCATATTACTCGGTGCGGTCTCGGAACAAAGTGAACCGGATGCCGCTGAATTCCGTACGCGCTTCCAGCAACTCACCGGCCCGTTGATGGCGAAATCGGTGGAAGACACCCTGTTCTTCCGAAATCACGCCATCCTTGCCATCAACGAAGTCGGCGCGGAACCGCTGCCGCACCCCTTCTCTGTGGAACACTTCCACCAGCAGATGCAAACCCGGTTACATCATCAACCCGACGCACTTTCGACGACGTCAACCCACGATACCAAACGTGGGGAAGATGCCCGTGCCCGACTCTATTCACTGAGCGAAGCACCCGCACTCTGGGCAGAGAACGTCACGCGCTGGCGGGAGCTGAATCAATCCAAAGTGCTCACTATGAACGAAGGCCCGGCCCCCGAACCGGCGGTAGAATGGATGCTGTATCAGGCGCTGGCCGGTGCGTGGCCCACGACCTTACGACCAGATGACCACGACGGGTTGCGTACCCTTGAGGCACGCTTTATACCGTTTGTGGAGAAAGCGCTGCGTGAAGCCAAGCTTCGTACTGACTGGGCGGATGGCGACGAAACTTACGAACAGGCGGTGCTGGAATATGCAAAACATCTGCTATCCGCAGAAAACCCAGCATTCCTGACGGACTTCGTCACAGCCATTCAACCTTTCGTTGATGCCGGCCTGGTTAACAGCCTGTCACAGACCGTGATTAAGCTCACCGCACCAGGCGTCCCGGATATTTATCAGGGCAGCGAAGCGCTGGATTTCAGCCTCGTCGATCCCGATAACCGCCGTGAGCCCGATTACGCCGTGCTGGAGGCGCAACTTGTTGATCGCAGCCGTCCTGATTTCACTCAGCCCTCTGACTGGCGCAGCGGCAAACTCAAACAGCAGGTCATCGCATGCTTATTACACCTGCGCCTTGATAAGCCGCAGCTATTCCGTTTCGGCGATTATCAACCGTTGTACGCCACAGGCGCGCATCCAGAGCACCTGATTGCCTATGCGCGACAGGACAGTGAAAACAGCCTCATCGTTGTGGTGCCTCGATTAATGCTGGAGGGCACTTCCTGGGCTGAAACGTCCATTCCCTTACCTGAGTCACTGGCCCACCGGCACTATCGCAATCTGTTAAGTGGTGCAACCTTAGCGCTTAACGAACAACTTTCTTTAGATAACTTACCGCCTTACGCGCCACTGGTGCTGATTGCCAGTTAATAACAAGCCTGTATTTCTGTTCATGGGATGGAGAGGAATGAATGTCTAACGCAAAGCCTTTAGAAATTATCGCGGGTTCGGGTCAAACGCTTGGCGCAAATTATGATGGCGAGGGCGTCAATTTTGCCCTGTTTTCAGCGTTCGCCGAGCGTGTGGAATTGTGTCTTTACGATGAGAGCGGTCAGCACGAAATCGCGCGTTTTGATCTGCCGGAAAATACCCATGAAGTCTGGCATGGCTACATTCCCGGTCTGCAGCCCGGTGCACTTTACGGCTACCGGGTGCATGGCCCGTTTGAACCGGAAAACGGCCATCGATTCAACGCCAACAAACTGCTGCTCGACCCGTATGCTCGTGAACTGCGCGGCGACATCCAGTGGAACGATGCGCATTTTGCCTATGACCTGCTGCATGAAGATAAAGACCTGACTTTCGATGAACGTGACAGCGCACCGTTTACGCCAAAATGTCGGGTGATCGATCCCAACGAATTTGACTGGCAGGACCGCAATCGCCCGGTTATCCCGTGGTCGCAGACCGTTATCTATGAGACACACGTTAAGGGCTTCAGCCAGTTGAACCCGGCAGTGCCCCCTGAAATGCGCGGCACTTACGATGGCATGAGCAACAAAGCCACCGTCGAGTACATTAAAAGCCTCGGTGTCACGTCGGTTGAGTTGCTACCGGTGCACTGGTTCCCGGACGATCAGCATTTGCTTGATAAAGGACTGAAAAACTTCTGGGGCTATAACTCACTGGCGTTTTTTGCCCCGGCCTCGCGCTACTTCGGCCCGCGTGGCATTCAGGGCTTTCGTGACATGGTGCGCGCCTTCCACGATGCCGGTATCGAAGTGATCCTCGATGTGGTTTACAACCATACGGCGGAAGGCAATGAACTGGGTCCGACGCTGTCGTTCAAAGGCATCGATAACTTCTCCTATTACCGCACCTTGCCGGATCAGCATCGCTACTACATCAACGATACCGGTACTGGCAACACCGTGAACACCTCCCATCCACGCGTGTTGCAGATGGTGATGGATTCTCTGCGCTACTGGGCGGAATCGATGCATATCGACGGTTTTCGCTTCGATTTGGGCACCATTCTCGGGCGCGAACCGGAAGGTTTCGACCAGCGTGGCGGCTTTTTTGATGCCATGACGCAGGACCCGGTACTGTCGAAATTGAAACTGATTGGCGAACCCTGGGATATCGGCCCCGGCGGCTATCAGGTTGGGGGCTTCCCGCCAGGCTGGGCCGAATGGAATGATAAGTATCGCGACACGGTGCGTGAATACTGGAAAGGCGACAACGTCTCAACCGACTTTGCTGCACGCCTGCTCGGTTCAGGCGATCTCTATGATCAACGTGGCCGCCGTCCATGGGCCAGCATCAATTTCCTTTCCGCACACGATGGCTTCACGCTCAATGATTTAGTGTCTTACAACGAGAAGCACAACGACGCGAACGGTGAAGATAACAATGACGGTCATAACGATAATCGTTCGTACAATTACGGCGCGGAAGGCCCGACCGATGACGAAGGCATCAATGCGGTGCGTGAGCGGCAAAAGCGTAACTTCCTCGCGACGCTGCTGTTCTCACACGGCACGCCGATGCTGCTGGCGGGTGACGAGTTTGGCCGCAGTCAGATGGGCAACAACAACGGTTATTGTCAGGACAGTGAAATCTCCTGGCTGCATTGGGAAAACTTGCCGGAGTCCGCGGATGCATTACGCAAATTCACTCGACATCTGCTGGCGTTAAGGGCGAAACAGCCGTTGCTGCGCCGTGAAAACTGGCGCGACGGTATGGACATAAAATGGTTTAACGCTGGCGGCGGCTTCCAGCAGGAAGACCAATGGGATGAGGGCAGCACGCTTGGCGTCTATATCGGTCGTCCGGATCTGCAAACCGAAGAAGGTATCTGGCACGATGTGCTGATGCTGTTCAATCCGTTTGAAGGCAACGTGCCCTTCCGCATCCCACAATTTGGCGAAGGCGGCTGGGTGCTGGAACTCACCACCTCCGATACCGCTAAAAAAGGGCTGGTGATTACCAAAGAGAAGGATTTTGAACTGGAAGGCCGCAGCATGGCGCTGTTTAGAAGGCCATAATTTTAAAGGGGAAACTGGAGTCCAGTTTCCCCTTTAAACAACAAATGCATCAGGGCCTTTAGCAGCCAGTGTATTTAAGATACGCAGTGCCGGGCCACTCGGCTTGATTTCTCCTCGCTCCCACTTTGAAACGCTATCCACTGTCATGCCTAAGGTATAAGCCAGTAATGCCTGACTCAGGCCATACTGTTTACGCATGAGTTTAATTTCCAGACCGGTCATATCATGTACAGCTGCAACACGCTTGCGATACTCACTTGCAGAGATTCGCGTGGCAATCTGAGAGACATCTTCATCAGAAAGTAGGCCTAATCCTCGCAACTCTTCCGCATCTTCAATCATCTCATCCAATGTTGCTGGTGTAGTTTTCATCGCAGTTTACCTCACTGAATGTCCCACGATTTTTAAGCTGTAGCAGGTCTGCCGCACTCGCTTGTAAGTACCCTTTCGCAAGGATTTTATACGTTGCCAACACGTCATCCTCGATCTCTTTGGCATTTTTCTTATGCAACTCGCCTTTAGTCCAGCCATCATAAAAAAATAGTGCGTTTCCTCTTTTGAAGAAAATCACCGACCGGGCACCACCACTTTTCCCCTTACTCAGTGCTATACGCTTTTTAATCACGCCTCCCCTAGGTCAGCTTCAAACTCGCCCCTTTTGACTTCCGGAGCAGCATGGCAAAGGTCAGCATCATGAAGACTGGCCTTTTTGAAATTCCGATCAAAACGTCTATGTACATAAATCGCCATTCCTTAGCCCTTAACCTTTGCCCGTAATGATTATTATAATAACGATTACGACCTCGCGACAATATCGGCTTGTTAGGATTTCTGAATCTGTCGCACAACATATTTCACTGGATCTATTTAAGATCGTGAGAATGGCTAAAAATGTTGCGCCTTCGCTACGTATGATTTGATCTCCATCACCGTGCAATAAAAAATAATTAACTAAATCTCGCATTCTGCCGATGGTTATTAATCTGCCCTATTCCCTGATTTTCCTGAACCAGGGGTGCTTTTAGATTAAGGATAATTAGATGAACATCTCCCAGCGTCTCTTGCTGACCCTTTCCATGTTGTTTGGCGCCATCATCCTGCAGGCGATTCTTGCACTCTCGCTACTGTCAGGATTTCAGGACCGTTTTGAATTTGTGCAAACTAACGCCATTCCTTCGATTAAGGACATCGGCAAATTGATCGACCAAAGTAACCAGCTGGCCATTACGCTGTACAAACACCATAGCCAGATTCACGACAGCAACATGCCTGCCGTAGAAAAACAGATCGATGAGCAAATCAATGGACTGAAAGCGCTGACCGATTACTACATGGCGAACGATATTTCAAATGAGGAAGACAAACGCCTGACTAATGTCGCTTTTGATAATATCCAGCACGTGGCATCGCAGTTACCTGCATTTCTCACAGCGTCACGTGCTCACCAGAATGAAGTGAGCCTGAGTTTGCTGGAAGGAGATAGTGGTGTGGGTGCCGCCATTCGTCAGATGATCGCTGATTTTCAAACTCAGTTGGCACTCAATATTACTGCGGGCGACGCATTGCGCGCCACCAATCAAAGCACCTTCCATTTTGTCTTTTGGGCCACCGTTGCAGGTGTCGCGGCGACAGTGGTGATCTTCGGTCTGTTCTCGCTGTTTACCGTGATGCGTATTCGCCGCAGTTTGGGCGCGGTAGGCAAGGTCATGCTGACAGCCAGCGAGAACCTCGATCTGACTTTAAGCGCCGATGAAAGCCGGCGAGATGAAGTGGGCAATATGGCACACTCCTTCAATATTTTGATGCAGCGCGTCTCTGAAGCCCTCTCTTCAGTGCGTAAAGCGTCTCAGTCCGTGAGCAGCGCTTCGGTGCAGATTTCAGCGGGCAATGAAGATCTCTCTTCACGCACCGAACAGCAAGCGGCATCGCTGGAGCAAACGGCTGCCAGCATGACGGAACTCAGTGAGACGGTGCGCCAAACGGCGGACAACACCCATCAGGCGAGCCAGCTGGCAGCCAATGCCAGCGCGCTGTCAGAGAAAAATGGAACCTCGCTCACCACCATGCTGTCGACCATGGACGAGATTCGTGGCAGCTCGCGCAAAGTGACTGAGATTGTCTCGATCATAGAAGGTATCGCTTTCCAGACCAACATTCTGGCCTTGAACGCGGCGGTTGAAGCAGCGCGCGCCGGTGAACACGGTAAAGGCTTTGCGGTGGTTGCCGGTGAAGTGCGTAGCCTGTCTCAGCGCTCAAGCAACGCAGCGCGCGAGATCAAAGTGCTGATTGAGGAATCTCATCGTTTAACCGAATCGGGTGCCACGCAAGCCAGTGATGTGGGCCGCAATATGGACGTGATGAATGATGCCATTCACCAGGTGAGTCAACTGGTGAGTGAGATCGCTGCGGCAGCCGTGGAGCAGAGCCAGGGCATCGTTCAGGTGCAGCAAGCGGTTAATCAGATGGATGATGTTACCCAGCAGAACGCCGCCCTTGTGGAACAAGCCGCGGCCGCTTCGCAATCGCTGCAAGAGCAGGCGGGTAACCTGAATCAGCTGGTCGGTAAATTCCATGTCAGCGATGTCATTGACGTTCCACAGACCATCATCCGAACGCCATCGCACCCCAAGCCACAGCGTTTAGCGGTGGTTAATGACGCCGACTGGCAGAGTTTTTAATCACTGCTTCTCCCCGCGTCGCGCACGCGGGGAGCCTTTCTGTTACCCTTTCCGATAATTTATGGATGGGGATGAATATGGATTTACAGCAACAGCTACGCGGTAAATGGGCGATCTACGGCCTGATGTTTTTACCCGGTTTCACCTGGGCTTCGTGGGTGAGTCGTACGCCTTACATGCGCGATATTCTGCATGCTTCCACTGAAATGATGGGCATGATCCTGTTCGGCTTTTCCTGTGGCTCAATGTTATGCGTTCTGCTGGCAGGCAAACTCATCACCCACTTTGGCACTAGCCGTGTCATGCGTTATGGCTTTGTGCTGCTGATGAGTGGCGTCGCTGTCATGTTAGCTGCCCTTCTACTGCACAGCGCGTACGGTGTCTTCGCCAGCCTGGTGTTACTGGGCGGAGGGACAGCGTTAATCGATGTCGTGATAAACGTTGAAGGCGCAGCGTTTGAGCGTCTGATTGGCAAATCGATCATGACCACCATTCACGGCTTCTTTAGCTTTGGCACGCTGATTGGCGCGCTTTCAGGACTTGCCATGACAGCAGTTGATGTCAGCATCACCTGGCACTTTGCCTTCGTGGTTCTGGTGAACCTGCTAATTGTCTCCGCAGCCCTGCGTCATTTACCCGCCTCCAGCGACAGCGAACGACATGAACAGGCGCACAGCGGCGGCTTCCTCGCTCAGGTCGGACGCGAGCTGCGCGATCGCCAACTGCTGATCCTTGGGGTGGTGATTTTGGCGATGGCGCTGGCAGAAGGCTCTGCCAATGACTGGCTACCGTTACTGATGATCGATGGTCATAATCTTAATCACACGCAAAGCACGCTGGTGTACGCGGGGTTCACTGCGGGCATGACGGTGGGTCGTTTCCTTGGCGGATATGTGGTGGATCGCCTGGGCCGTGTGCTGGTATTACGCGCCAGCGCATTCTCAGCCGCATTGGGTCTGGCGATGGTGATTTTCTCCAACAACCAATGGCTAGCGGCGGCGGCAGTGTTGTTCTGGGGGATTGGCGCTTCGCTCGGCTTCCCACTGACCGTGTCGGCAGCTGGCGATGGCAAAAACAGCGCGATTCGCGTGACCATCGCCGCAACGCTTGGTTATCTGGCCTTTCTGGTGGGACCGCCAGGACTGGGGTTTATTGGTGAACACGCGGGTCTGCGCATGGCGATGTTGCCGGTGCTGGTGATGGTGTTGCTGGCGTTAGTTTGTGCAGGCGCGGCAGGATCTCGTGATGCTAATAAGGCTGATCAACCCGTGTAAAGCTGGCGGCCTTCGGGCCGCCAGAAATGTACGTTTTGGGAATAAGGCGCGCTAAAAAAATTAGCCCGAGGCTATGCCGCCAGCATCAATGGACCATTTTCATCATTTGCGGCCTGCAAGTGCAGATCAGCAAGGCGATGGACGATAGTCAATCGGGTGCCACCCGCGTCATCGGGCGCGATTAGAAACGTCACGTCACTCTTCAGGTAAGGTGGCGCGTCATCACGTAACCGGTAATGGATCGATTTTCCAGGATCGCTGGCAATAGGTTCAGCCTGCGTTAATACGGCGTTGGGTAGCCAGGCTTCCCGGTACTCCGCAATACTGATAGCGCGCCACACTTTCTCCGGCGGCGCATCCAGTTGATACTCTTGTACCAGTTCGTTGGATTTTTCGGCTTTACTCATTGGTCCATATCCTTCAGCAAACTTTTCAGGGCATCAATGCGTGTCGGCCAAAACGCGCGATATTTGGCTAGCCAGTTGACCAGAAACGTCATGCCAACCGGGTCGACTTCATAGTTCACAAAGCGCCCTTGCCGCTCTTCACGCACCAGCCCCGCCCCCCGTAACACCGCGAGATGTTGAGACATCGCCGATTGGCTGATCTCCATCCCGTCGCGCAATGCCGTGGCATTCATGCGCCCCACCGACAGCTTTTCAAATATGGCACGGCGGGTCGGATCCGCCAGTGCTTTGAATATCGCATTTTCAATCATACTGATGACATTAGCACTGGCTTATTTAAGCAGCAAGATAATGCGCAGCGATCTCTTGCTCGGTGACGATCACTTTCGACACCAAACCGTATTCCACCGCCTGCTCCGCACTCAACCAGAAATCACGCTGAGTATCTTGCTCAATCCTCTCAATCGCCTGCCCGGTGGCATCCGCGAAAATATGATTGAGGCGATTTTTCATGCGCACGATTTCATTGCTGTAAATCTGCATATTGCTGGCGGGGCCTTGCATGCCGCCGGAAGGCTGATGCAGAAGGAAGCGGGTGTTGGGCAACGCATAGCGATTTGCTTTGTTGGCGGCAACATAAATCAACGCACCTGCGCTGGCCACACAACCAGAACCAATCAGGATCACTTCGGGTGTGATAAAGCGTATGGCATCAAAAATCATATCGCCCGATTCAGCATGACCGCCAGGAGAGTTGATGAAGATCGTGATCGGTCGATCGCTGAGAGCGGCGAGGATGTGCAGATGCTGAACCACCTCTTTGGCCATTTTTTCATCCACGGTGCCGGTAATGAAAATCTTGCGTGCGTTGATCAGATGTTCCATCAGCGATGGGTTAAGTGGCGGTGCTGCCGGTTCAGAAGGTTCGGTGTTACTGTCGCGCATGGAATCACTCCGCAAAAGATAGGGACACCAAACACATTAGCACTTACTTATCCATTAGGCGAATATGATGCAACGTCAATCGATGACGATGTTAATCAGTAGGGCACCGAAAAGTGCCCTGACACGCCGCTATTGGCGGGGAATAATTATTTTTTGCTGTTGCTGCTGGTCATATTATCAAACTGCTGTGTGAGATAGTTGCTGGTGCTATTCAGTACGCTGACCACTTTATCCAGATTGGTGAACTGAGTTTTGTAGCGTGCGATTTTGTCATCAATGCGTTTACTGGTGGTGTTGTACTGATCGGTCAGCTGGTTCAGTTTTTTACTGATGCTGTCCGTCGCCCCCTGAATCACGCCTTTACTGCTGAGAAACGCGGTAAAAGTGGTATCCAATACCGTGCTGACGCCGGTTTTCTTACCATCGCCGGTGTACATATCACGAATGGCGTCAGGCCTGACTTTCAGTGCACTGGAAAGTTTGTCCGCATCCAGCTTCAATTTCCCATCGGTGGGATCAGTGGTAATACCCGCCTGGCTGAGCGTTTTGTAAACTCCCGAACCAGAGGCGTTGGCAAGAATGCTCTTTAACTGGGTCTGGATGTTACGCAGCGTGCCGTCACCCAGCAGTGCACCGTTTTTGCTGTCCGGTTCTTTACCCGCATCCACCGCTGTGTAGCGGGTAAGATTGCCCATCGTATCTTGCAGCGAATTGTAGGCATTCACCCAATCGGTGATGGCGCTTTTCGCCTTGCTGGTGTCAGCGCTGACGGTCAACGTCTGAGTGCCGGTCGTCTGATCGTTCAGCTTGAGCGTAATCCCTTCCACGGCGTCTTCAATGGTGTTGCTGCTGCTTTGAATTGCCACATTGTTGACGGTCAGGCTGGCATTTTGCGCTTCCACACTCTGAACCATGTGACTGTTAGCTTGATCGGATTTATCAAATCCAACAAAACCGTGCAGCGTATCATCACCCGTTACGCTTAAAGAGGTCACTGCGTGGTCGGTTCCCGTCGCCTTCGAGGTTAATGACAGACGGTATTCTGTTCCTGACACTTTGATCAAACTGGCGCTGATCCCCACATCGGACTTGTTAATGGTGTCACGCAGCGCTGTCAGGGATGTCTGATCTTTGGTTAACGAAATGCTCTTCTCTTTGCCATCCGCAGTGACAAATTTCAGGGTACGCGATGCCGCATCGCTGCCTAGAGCCGCTTTGACATCGGTTTTCGCATCGCTGGTCAGCGTTTGCGATTGCGCCAGATGATCCACGCTGATGGTGTATTTTCCTGCCAGCGCGCTGCCATTGGTATCCGCGCTAAATGCACTCGAACTGGAAGTGGTACTGGTCGCGGTATAGAGACTCGCATCCTTTAATTTGGTGTTAGCCGTCTGAAAAGCCTGAATCGCGGTTTTAAGTGTGCCGTAAGCAGAAAGCTTCGCCGTGGCGGCAGATTGCTGCTTCGAAATCGGTGTCAGTGACTGTTTTTCAGCGGCGGTCAGCTTATCCAAAATGGTACTTAAACCCAGTCCTGAACCCACACCTAAAGTTGAAATCCCGGCCATGTACGTAACTCCTGTTATTTTGACGTTACGGTACTATCGGCGACTTAACGCAAACCTTTAAGAAAACCTGATCATTTCTTTACTATTTCCTTACGAATATCCTTACAGTTTGCACAACATCAGTGCAGACGCGGCTTCAGGGGCCATTGCCCTGTTTTTCCTCCATCACTTCGCGACGCAATAAAACATGATGTGTCTCACATTTAACGGTCAGTATGCTTGTCGGAATCACAGAGCGGCTTATGATCACGCCAGATTGTTACTGCGCACAAACGCAGGCAAAACCTGACACGCCGCCCTCCCGGTGGGTCAGGTTTTTTCTTTTTCAGGGCTGATAAAAATGAAAATCGCGAAGATCCTCAATAACAATGTCGTGGTCGTACTGGGCGAGAACGGCAAAGAACAGGTCGTGATGGGTCGCGGGCTGGCTTTTCAGAAGCGTGTGGGCGATGCGCTGGATGCGCAGCAGATTGAAAAAGTCTTCGCACTGCAGAGTGACACCCTGACAGGAAGGCTAAGCGAGTTGCTTTCTGATATCCCGCTGGAAGTCATCACAACCAGCGAGTTAATCATCGCCAGCGCACGTCAACAGTTGGGTCAGCCGCTGCATGAGAGCCTCTCGATTGCGCTGTGCGATCACTGCCATTTCGCGATTGAACGCCATCAGCAAGGCATTCCGATTCGTAATGTATTGAAGTGGGAGATCAAAACGCTCTACCCCAAAGAGTTCGCGATTGGCATGGAAGCACTGGCCTTGATCAACAAACGCCTCGGGGTGGCGTTGCCTGACGATGAAGCAGGCTTTATCGCCCTGCACTTAGTCAACGCGCAACTGGGCAGCAACTTTGCCGATGTCTCTCATGTGACGCAATTTATGCAGGAGATTTTGCATATCGTGAAGTATCGGTTGCAGCTGGATTACCGCACCGACAGCCTGAGCTATAACCGCTTCGTTAACCATTTGAAGTTTTTTGCCCAGCGCATGCTGGGCAAACGCGGCGTGTGCAGTGAAGATGAGTCATTGCATGATGTGGTGCGCGACAAATATCCGATTGCTTATCAATGCGCGGTGAAGATCGACAGCCATATCCAGCAAAAATATCTCTATGCCCTCTCGGCGGAAGAGCGCATGTTTCTCACCATCCATATTGAGCGAGTTCGCAAAGAGACATTAGCGTTGCAGGAAGATGCCGACGAGGCGTAAAAACGGGCGCCAGCACGCCCGTTAGCGGGTTTATTTCAATGCCGCGCCGTGGCTACGGATCACATCCTGATACCAGAAGAAGCTCTTTTTACGCGAGCGTTCCAGCGTGCCGTTGCCCGCATCATCACGATCAACGTGAATGAAACCGTAACGCTTCGAGAACTCGGCTTTAGAGGCGCTGACCAGGTCAATCGGTCCCCAGCAGGTGTAGCCCATCACTTCCACACCATCCTCAATCGCTTCCCGCACCTGCACTAAGTGATCATTGAGATACTGGATGCGGTAATCGTCATTGATGCTGCCATCGGCCTCAACCACATCTTTGGCACCCAGGCCATTTTCCACAATAAATAGCGGCTTCTGATAACGGTCGTACAAGATGTTAAGCAGAATACGCAGACCTTCCGGATCAATCTGCCATCCCCACTCTGAGCTGGCGAGATGCGGATTCGGCACCATCGACAAGATATTACCCTGCGCTTTCTGGTTCTCTTCTTCATTGGTGGTGACGCAACCGGTCATGTAATAACTGAAGGAGATGTAATCCACAGTGTTGCGCAGGTCGCGTTTGTCCTCATCCGGGATGCTGACGGTGATTCCGCGATCGGCGAAGAAGCGTTTCATGTAAGCCGGATAGGCACCGCGCACCTGCACATCACCAAAGAATAACCACTCGCGATTCTGCTGCAACGTTTCCAACACATCGGCAGGACGGCAGCTGAGCGGATAGAGCAACGCACCCAGCAGCATGTTGCCGATCTTACCGTCCTTAACAATCTCATGGCAGGCTTGTACGGCGCGGCCGCTTGCCACCAGTTGATGATGAATCGCCTGATAGATCGCCTGTTGATCGCTCTCTTCCGGTAGTCCAACGCCAGTAAAGGGCGCATGCAATGACATGTTGATTTCATTGAACGTCAGCCACAGCTTCACTTTATGCTGGAAGCGAGTGAATACCGCGCGCGCATAGCGTTCAAAACAATCAATAGTGATGCGATTGCCCCAGCCGCCGTATTTTTTGATCAAACCGTATGGCATTTCGTAATGTGACAACGTCACTAGCGGAGTGATGTTGTACTTTGCCATTTCATCAAACAAACGATCGTAAAAGGCCAACCCCTCCTCGTTTGGCTGAGCTTCGTCTCCCTGCGGGAAAATACGCGTCCATGCAATCGAGGTGCGCAGAACGGTAAAGCCCATCTCTGCGAACAGCTTGATGTCTTCCGGGAAGCGATGATAGAAATCAATCGCCGTGTCTTTGATGCCAAAATCATTGCCGCTGCGTTCAACGCGCGCGCCAAAAATACCTTTGGGTTGCAGATCCGAGGTCGATAGCCCTTTACCGCCCTCCTGCCAGGCGCCTTCCACCTGATTGGCGGCCACGGCGCCACCCCATAAAAATGCATCCGGGAAACGTGTAGTCATTTACTTGCTCCTTGGTTATTTCAGCACGGCCAGCAGCGGCGAGCCTTCACTCACTGCGCTGTTGTTCAGGGTTATTACATCAATAAATTCATCGCTGTTGCTCACCAGCACCGGTGTGGTGAGGTCGAATCCAGCGTTTTTGATCGCCTCGATATCAAACTCCAATAGCACATCGCCCACTTTCACTGGCTGATCGTTTTGTACCTGAGGATGGAAATATTGCCCGTCGAGTTTGACGGTATCGAGTCCAACATGAATCAGCACTTCCGCGCCTTGATCTGACGTCAGGCCAATCGCATGTCCGGTGCGGAACATGGAGGAAACTACGCCATTGACCGGCGATACTACACGGCCCACGTGCGGCAGAATGGCCGCGCCCTTGCCGAGTAAACCGCTGGCGAAAGTTTCATCTTTGACTTTATCCAGCGGCAATACGTCACCCGCAATCGGGCTCACCACGCTTTCACGGCGCGTTAATGTCGCAGGCGCGGGAACGGCAACGGGTTCAGCCAAAGCGGGTTGTGGCGCTGACTCTCGTAAACCAAACACATAGGTCATGGCACAGGCGAAAACTAACGCGACCGCCGCACCGGCAAAGGACGCCAGCACGCTGGCATCAATACCCGTGCTGGGCACGACCTGAATAAACGTGAAAATACTGGGGAAGCCAAAGGAGTAAATGGTGGTGTGCCAGAAGCCCAGAATGGCGGCACCCAGCGCGCCACCGATACAGCCGAAGATAAACGGACGACGACGTGGCAGCGTAACGCCATACACTGCGGGTTCAGTGATACCAAAAATGCTGGCAGTGAATGCCGAGCCAGCCATCGCTTTGAGTTTGATATCACGCGTGCGCAGGAAGATCCCCAATGTCGCGCCCGCCTGTCCTAATACCGCCGGCATCAGTAATGGCAGTAAGGTATCGTGACCGAAGTTGGCCAGATTGTTGAGCATGATCGGCACCAGTCCCCAGTGCAAACCAAATATCACACAGATTTGCCAGATGGCGCCCATCACCGCACCTGCAACCATGGGGCTGAGGCTGTAAATCCACAGATAGCCCTCCGCCAGCAAGCGACTGAGCCAGGTGGCTGCCGGGCCAATCGCCAGAAAAGTGAGCGGTACGGTGATTAGCAAGCACACCAGCGGCGTAGTGAAGTTACGCACCGCACCGGGAGAACGCGGATGTACCCAACGCTCAATCAGGCTTGAGACCCACGCAGCAAAGATAATCGGGATCACCGAGGAGCTGTAATTGAGTATTTCCAGCGGGATGCCGACAAAGGTCAGTGGCTTTCCTGCCTGCTGCTGTTGCATCGCTTCAAGTATCAACGGATGTACCAGCGCTGCGGCAATCGCCATGCTGACAAAGGGGTTACCGCCAAATTTTTTCCCGGCGCTGTAGCCGAGCAGAATCGGCAGGAAATAGAACAGGCCATCGCTGGCGACAAACAACACTTTGTAGCTGCCGCTGCTCGCGTCCATCACACCGAGCACCAGCGCCAACGCCAGCAGTCCCTTGATGATGCCTGTCGCAATCATCACACCAATAAAGGGTGTAAAAATGCCGGAAACCAGATCGATAAAACGGGCAAACAGGTTTTGTGGCGTAGTGTCCTCCACGTTATCGGCATGATCGAGGGCATAGCGTGCCGTTAACGCGCGGTAGACCTCCGCAACCTGGTTGCCGATCACCACCTGATACTGTCCCCCGCTCTCCACCACCATGATCACGCCTGGGTTATTTTTCAACTCGGCGGTATGCGCTTTTTGGCTCTCTTTTAATTTGAAGCGCAGGCGCGTTGCGCAGTGCATCACGCTGATAATGTTATCTTTTCCCCCCACGCCAGCCACAATGTCATCTGCCAGTTCCTGATATTGCATCTTCCTTTCTCCTGCAAAACGCCTCGAATTTCGCGCAAAAAAAAACCTGAGGCGCGCCCTCTGCTATCGAGAAAGGGCGCGCCTCAGGTTTTGCCTGCCGAACAGTAACAATCCTTAACGCTGGTTATCTTGCTTAGCATTGCCAAAAAGTAGCAAGCAGTTTTCAAAAATCGCGCTGAAATATGTGAAGCGCGTCAATCATTGTTCAGGAGTGCAGCGCATGTCCGGCACGTTGTAATGCTGACAAAGCGAGGGCAGATAGCATCACACCAATCAAAATTAACAGTTTATAGCTCAGCGCGTTCAGCAGCAGAATACCCAGCACGCCGCCGAACAGGAATGCCATCACCGTGAAGAAGTGCAGTTTTAAACGCTCGATATAGAGCGGCGCATCTTTCGGGGATTCTTTACGGCGTAGCACATCAAACAACATGGCCAATTCAATGCCAATGTCGGTAGCGGTACCGGAGACATGGGTGGTGCGCACGCGTGCGTTGGAAATCCGGGTCACCACGGCGTTTTGTAATCCCATCAAAAAACTCAAACTGAGCACCAGCAATACGCCCGATTCACTAAAGCTGAACCAACTCTCAATGACGCCCAGCGCGAATAATGCCACGCCTTCCAGCAGGATGTTGATGGCATAAATCCCGCGAATTTGTCGCCTGCGTCCGGAGTTGATAATCAGGGTCGAGACAGAAGAACCCGCTATAAAGAGCAGCACGATGAGCAGGAAGAACAATCCGACATGCAGATTTGCTTTCGCCAGATGATCGGAAAGTGACGAGACGTTGCCCGTCATGTTGGCAGAGAAAAAACCGACGGTTTCAAATGCAGCTGTGTTCAGCGCGCCCGCCACAGCCGCCAGCGTGCAGGCGAGTCGGGTATCCGTATTAAAAGTGCGCGTGTTTTCGGAGGTGATCAGCATGGCTATTCCCGGCCCTGGCAAAGGGGAATATCTTCCTCCTGCGGGCCGGAATTCTCAAGCCTCAGGCAAAAAGCACCCTTTACTGACCGGGCATAACAGGGAGTTATGAGCGAGGGATATAGTCAGTAGAGGTATTAATCGACATGGGTTCGATTAAACCCGTATTGCGTAAGCCGTTGATGAAACTGAACATTATTCTCACAATTCAGTTTAGTGTAAATCGATCGCTTATAGTGACTGATGGTTTTGTTATTCAGTCTGACACGCAAGGCAATGTCCTGCTGACTGCTGTATCGGGCAAGCCATTTCAGCATGTGAAATTCTTGCAGCGAGAGCGAAGGAACACGGCTGCGTGTTGATGTATGCGGTCTCTTCTCAGCAAGTGTACTGACGTTTTGAACAATGCTGGCTAATGAGGATCTTTTTGTCAGAAATAAAACCGAGTGAAATTCATGGGCAAGAAAATTAAGCAGCGCAGCATCATTAATGTCGGTCAGTACCAACACGCGGATACAAGGATAAAGTGCCTGCAACAGGCGTAAAAACGCATAGGAAGATTCAATATCATCCGCTTCGGTTTTTAACTCAATAATCATTACTTCGATAGATTGATCGATTAATATTTTTTTTGCATCACTTAAAGATGAGCATGATATGAATTGGTAACCTACAGATATTAATAACTTTTCTAAGCCAAATGCGGCCCAGAAATTGGCTTCAACACATAATATTTTCATGTTTATTACTTAAACAATTAAAAAACCATTTAATCGTGATTAGTGGCTATTTTAAATCGGACAACATTTCTTTTTTTGTGCGATAAAGACTACAAAATATTAATTATCCCGCGCTGGCGAAGCCGCAATCGCGCACTAAAATTATGGAGTGACTAGCTAGTCCTTATCTCTCACGGAACATTGATATGAGGTCTTCCTATGAAACAACAGAGCTACAGAGGCGGTGCAGGGAATTTTGCTAACGATCCGGCACGCGCAAGAGAAGCTGGCAAAGCGGGAGGCAAAGCCAGTGGAGGCAACTTCAGAAACGATCCTGAACGCGCCGTTGAAGCGGGTCGGAAAGGAGGTAAGATAAGTCGCCGTCCTCCAACAAAGTCTGAGTAAAGCGCTTTAGGATTTGTTCTGCCAGGGACTGGCATCTTCTCTTAATGGATCCGCCCGATGCGACCTGGCCTCAACCCCGTTGGCCACTGCCCTTCCTGTTTTTCCATACTAAATCCAATCGCCACCGCTTTGCCCACCAGATTACGCTCAGGGACAAAACCCCAATAGCGGCTGTCATAGCTGTTGTTACGATTATCTCCCATCATAAAATAGCTATCCGCCGGCACCACCCACTCTCCAGGCTGCTGACCTGGCTGATGGAAAAATGCCGATGCTGAAACAGTCAATTCAGGCTTCTGCAAAATGCGATGCGTCACCCCCGCCAGCGTTTCAGTGCCCATCAGTAGACGCTGTTCATCAGGCTTTTCCTCGCCAATCGGTCTGGCATAAAAGCCCGGATGCATTCCGGCAGTCTCGACGAATTCGCCCGCTTTGAGCGCACCGTAATGAATGGCTAGCGCAGGTGCACAAGATTGATGGTCCTGGCAAAAAGGGAAAATAGTGAGCTGTTGTGCGGCTGGATTGAATATGACTTTGTCACCGGGCAAACCAATAACTCTTTTAATGAACAACTGTGTTTCGTCCTGAGGAAACGTAAATATCGCAATATCACCACGTTTAGGGTGTCCGGTGGCAAGCAACGTTTTCTGATTGAATGGATTTCGAAGCCCGTATGAATATTTATCTGCCAGCACCCAGTCGCCGGTGAGGAGAGTTGGCATCATGGAACCAGAAGGAATGCGAAAAGGCTCCCAGCCAAAGGCCCGAACCAGTAACACGATGACCAGTAACGGAAAGAGCGATGCGGGCGTATCCAGCCAACTCGGGAGGCGCTGAGTTTTACCCTGCTGTATGAGCGAAGATTCTGCCTGGTTTTTCTCAACGGTGATGCGCGTCAAAGCCCAAAGCCTGTATGTCCAACTCAGGCCGCTAAAAACCACAGCAATGGCCAGTATCAGGGCGAAGATGTTCATCATAAGAGGGTTCCAGCGCTGCCGCGTTATTCATCCGCATCAATCATTGCGGCTCGTTAATTTGCGCCGTCAATATAAACCAAATGTTAGGTTATCGCTCTCGTATCTGTGCTTTACGGCTCGCTTAATATGATGCGAATGTTGAGGCTTGAGTTATAGGCTTTTCAATGCCATATTCTTTTCAATAATGTGGCTTGCTTAATCTACATAACTTAATAGGGAGTGATAATGTCCACCGAAGAGAGAATAAAGGAACTTGAAGAAACGGTTCAGCGTTTAAAAATCGAAACTGAGGTGTTGCGTGAACTGATGATTAAACAGGTCGCGGTGAATAACATCACCTTTAAAGGGAAATATGATGAAGTCATTATTAACATGGCTAAAGAGTATGAAGAGCGCGGACTGGAAGTTGACCGTAACCGAGCCATGCATGAAGCGATACGGCAATACATCAAAGATGATGCATCATCCAATGATTGAAATGCTGTACCGCAATAATACCCTTACAAATCACGAAAAAGAGCCGCTTCCGCGGCTCTGAATTGAGAATCAGATCATCGGTTTTTGATCATCAGGTAAATCACGATCGTCAGTCTCATCATCCTCTTCATCGGGTAAGGGTAAATCGTCGCCAGGCAGCGGCTTAACATCATCTGGATCTGGACGTTCTGACATATATACCTCCATTCACCCTGATTGGGTATAAGTAGTTTAGTGGGGTGATGATTGATACGGTGCAGAAAATAACCGATTTTGTGAATCAAGCGTAGGATATTTTATAAAATATTTTAACCACTAGAAAAGCTTACTTTATAAACTACATGCTTCGTTTATTTCGAAATTACAGGGTGATTAATCAACAATTTCAATTGATTAAGCACACCCTAAAATTAGAGAGATGTTTTTTAAATGTCGGGTGAGATTAATTCTCAGCGGGACTATTTATCCTGATAAGGATCATGCTTGTGATCTTTACTATCATCGCGCGTGCGCGGAATCTCTCCATGATCTTCAGGGTTGTCTTTTGCCGGATGGTCATCCTCTTCATACGCATTGCCGACATTGGGGGCGGCTTCGGGAAGTCCCTTATGCACATCCCCTTCTTTATTACGTTGTTCATTCGTATGATGTTCTTTCATAATTAACCTCATATTTAATGTCTTTCTTATTGTAGTCTATTTTTAACGACAGGAAATGAATGCTGAACGTTTAAGCCAGTCATTATTAAAAGTGTTAAATTTTTCCGTTCACCTATGGTCTCGCTTACTTCAGCTTTTTAGACAGATTAATCCGTAAGTTCGAAAACACGCCTCTTATTCAAGTCACTAACCCAAATTCACATCGAAAAGTGTGCCATACTCTCGCTACCCAAATTAATTGGAACATAACATGTTTCACTTTGTTATCGCCCTCTTCAAGAGCCCTGAGTCATTGCTACAAGTGATGAGCCAGCAAGATATGAATGAATCCATTCAGGAGGGTGACAGGATCATTATTGATGAAGATGGCAACGCTTCGGTTAATCCGTTAAGTCCCAAAGTTCAGCGCGATTTTGCCCATCATGTCAAAACCTTGAAGGATATCTAAGTGGGAACGGCAATATTTATGGTGCTGATGGTGTGTGGCTATTGGTACACCAGCCGGGACATGTCGAGTCGGTTAAAAATAAAGCGTTCCTTTGGCTGGGATGTTTACTTTTTAATTGCCCTTTATGGTTGTATTTTTGTCTTACAGGGCGTGTTTGCCACCGGGATTGTCTGGCTGATATTACTCGCCGCTTCCGCAATCAATAATACTTTTGCACTTACCAGCCTGGTGCATGCCCGTTGGCATGTGGATTTTATGACCTGGAGCTTCCTGGGTATTCAGGCACCGGTCGTGATTATGCTCGCCTTTGCCGTGCTGTTTTGTGTGTATCGCTCAAACTGGGCTGGCAGCGCGCGATTAACCGCCAGCAGCCGCCGCGACCTCTATCAGCGATTGTCACGTTCGAACGGTATTGAACAGATGTTGTTGCAGTGTATGGAAGAAGGTGAGTTAGCCTGGATAACGCTAAAATCCCGACGCATCTACATTGGCATGATTCATGCCGCCACCTTCGAATATGCCAGCACGGCCAATATTGTATTAATACCGATGCTCAGCGGTTATCGCGATTCACGTACGTTGAATCTCGCCATTGAGCACAATTACAGCCGTTGGTACCATCAGCACCAAATTGATTTCATGTCGAAACCCAAAACAGCTTTAGCGTTTCGTAAAGTGATTATGGTGGAACAAATCGAGAGTCTGTCACTATTTGATCCCGCCAGCGCCAGTGCTCTGGCAATGGGTGAGGCAGGAACCGATGAAGTCAGGACAGACGCATCACCCTAACTTCCAGCGTAACCAATTATCCAGTTCGCTTTCAGGTAATGGGCGAGAATGAAAGAACCCCTGCGCCTGATCGCAACCGAACTCTTTTAACGCTTCGAGCGTCTCAATATTTTCCACGCCTTCCGCTAACACCACATAATCCAGTTCTTTGAGCATAGCGATAATGCTGCGGGTGATGATGCGTGACGCGGTATCCGTGGCAAGTCCGCCGACAATCGAACGGTCAAGTTTGACCACATCCAGAGGCATTTTTCGCAGATAACTGATATTGCTGTAACCGGTGCCGAAATCATCCAGCGCAATACCAAAACCGCGCAGTTTCAACATTTCCAGTCCCTTAATGGCCGCCGCGCTTTCGATGATGCGCTCAGTTTCCAGACACTCAATGCCGAGCAGATTCGTCGGCAGACGTGCCTTGATCATCTTATTCTCGAGCCTGTCAGCAAAACTTTCATGGATAAAGTCGCGCACGCTAACGTTCACGGTGACAGGCAACTGGATACCTTGCCCGTTGAGCCGTTTCAATCGCTCAATGGTTTTATCAATGACCCATTCGGTGATCTCTTGCAGCAACGTGGTTTGTTCCGCGAGCGGGATGAAAACTGAAGGAGAAAGTTCACCTCGGGTGGGATGGCGCCATCGGATCAGCGCTTCGAGCCCAATCGGTAAACCGCTGCTCAGACAGATTTTCGGCTGGAACACCAGATACAAGCCATGATTGTGCCGTACAGCAGTGGCCAGGTCGTTGACGAGAGTAAAGTCATCCGTTCGCCGCTCATCGTTTTCCTCACTGAAGTTCATACACGGGATCCCGCGACAAATGGCTTCATGCAAGGCGCTAACGGCTCGACGCAGCGCTTCCTGAGCGGAAATTTCTGACGGCGAAAAGAGGGTTTCACCGGTATGAGTCGCCAAATCGACCGATAAACCTTCGCCAATCTCGGCGCGTACGCCCTCCATGCGTCGCGCAACCCACTCGGCGCACAATGGACTTTCTTGTTGAGTTAATAGCGCAAACCGCCCGGTTGCCACGGTATAGAGCAGTTCATTTTTGCCGGGACGCAGACGTAGCGGCAGTAACGTTGCCATATCTTTGAGGAGCCCTTCGACAGGTGCCATGCCCAACGAACGCGCCAGCTCATAGGCTCGCGGCATATCGATGCAGTCGATCAACACCAGTCGATACCGCGTGTTATCACCCGCATTACGCAAGGCTTGCAGGTCTCTAATCAGTTGCTGTCGGTTAGGCAATCCTGTAACCAAATCGGTAAAACCGACAGAATGCCAGGCTTCAAGAAAGGAAATCACCAGCTGTGATAGCAACGTCATCGTCGCCAGCTTTTCAGCGCTAAAGGTATGTGGTTTTCTATCCACCACGCACAGCGTGCCTAAGACCAGCCCTTCCTGGCTCTTTAGTGGCACGCCCGCATAAAAGCGAACAAAAGGTTCACCTATAACAAAAGGATTGACGGAAAAACAGGCGTCCAGTTGGGTATCGGGCACCACCAGCGGTTGGTCCCCCTCGACCACGTACTGGCACAATGAATCGGCACGCAACGTTTCACCGACGTTAAAGTTGTGCGCAGCTTTGATGTATTGGAAATCATCGTCAAGGACAGAGATGAAACTGCTGGGAACATCCAGCGTTTTACTGACCAAATCAGTGAATTTACTCAGTACATCGTCACGGCAGATATCCGGATTACGAAGTGCCTGGAGCGTGATGCAGCCTGGCTTCAATTCGTTAGTTATGCTCATTTGCACTCGCCCATTCCATTGGCACGGATAGCAATGCTGAACTCAAAAGAATAACTTCATTATCATTAAGGAGAATATCCGCCATTTTGCGTCTATTTTGCTCATTATTAACCGGTGAATATCACCATATTATGCCCGCCATCACTGTTTGTCATGCTGAAATATCTTTACAAAAATCTTACATGAAAACTGAGTAAAGGTATCCTTCATCCCATTCAAGCGAGGCGTAAATTGATAACAAGGATTACGGCTGCCCAGAGATCTTATCAATAGCGCACGCATTAATAGAATTTAATGATTACCGCATAAAAATTCAGTCTGTTGTCCGTAGTTCAACAAGCACAGAAAACAATCAAATAAGCGATGCATCACGGCATATGTATTTCTGTCACATCGCTAAGTCGGTCCAGGTTTTCTCTTAATGATGCGTCTCGATTATTAGATTAATCTCTCTATCAAAGGATTATTTTATTTTAGCTGAGGTTTCAAATCCCGAACTTTCAACACCCTGCTCTGGGGAAATCCAGAGATATTACTCTGCAACGAATATTAAGCCGCTTCGCAGGGTATTTTTTCTTTAGTCTATCTTTTCCTCCACACATCACGCCACCCTGTCACGCCGTAGCAGGCTTAAACGGTTAAGAGGTGGAGATGCTGTACAGGGTCACGGCAAACTTCCCAACATCTCCCCTTTCATCTTATCCGGACGCAGCGTAATCTATATGCAAAACGACTATGTTTCATATACGGATCGCATAATGGGTATCGTAAAAATTTCTGATCTGATGCATGAGAATCTGCGTATCGCGAGCACGGCGTTAAGCCGTTCCATCAATGCGCAGGCAGAACACTGGATGAAGATTGGCATGCTGGCTGAGCTTTATCCTGACCTCAACCTTCAGGAACTGACGCGCCTGTTGATGCGTGTCGAACGTGACGGCGGCGCAGATTTAGCGCAGCTGCTTGACCAGCCTACATTAACCTCGCAGGGAATCGCGCAATGACCATCAAACTCCATTCTGCTGAAGAGATCGAACTGGCACGCGCTGCCGGACACGCCGCGGCAAAAGTGCTGGAAATCATCACCCCTTACGTCAAACCCGGCGTGACCACAGATGAACTGGACGCCATTTGCCATGACTATATTGTCAATGAACTGAAGGTTGTTCCCGCGAATATTGGTTATCACGGCTATACACGCACCACCTGTACCTCGGTAAACCACGTGGTGTGCCATGGCATTCCAGGTGAGAAGAAGCTCAAGAATGGCGATATCGTCAACATCGACGTCGGCATCATCAAAGATGGCTGGTACGGTGATACCAGCCGCATGTATTACGTGGGTGAGCCATCGGTGCGCGCTAAACGTCTGGTCGATATCACCTACGAATCGATGGTGGCGGGCATTAAAGTCGTCAAACCCGGTGCGACATTGGGTGATATCGGCGCCGCGATCCAACAGGTGGCGGAGAAAGCCGGATTTTCAGTGGTGCGTGAATATTGCGGACACGGTGTTGGTGAGATTTATCACGACGAGCCTCAGATTCTGCACTACGGTACGCCGGGCACAGGGATTGAGCTGCAGGCAGGCATGATCTTCACCATCGAGCCAATGATCAATGCCGGCAAAGCAGGCACCAGTGTTTTATCTGATGGCTGGACGGTGGTGACAAAAGATCGCTCGCTGTCGGCGCAGTGGGAACACACTATTGCTGTGACCGAGACCGGCTTCGATTTGCTTACGCCATGGCCTGAAGGCACAGGCGATTACGCAGCAATAGAAGCCTGAATGCGGCTTAGCGCGCTGACAGGCATTCAGGATGCGCCAATGCAGTGGCGTTACTTTTCACCGCCGTGTAAGGTAACGTCACTTTTTTTATCCGAAACTTAGACTGATGCGTGAACAAGCCATTTTTGCCGGCGGCTGCTTTTGGTGTACTGAAGCGATTTTCCAATCCATCCATGGTGTATTGAGCGTGGAAAGTGGTTATATCGGCGGCCATGTCTCGTCACCCACTTACGATCAAGTTTACAGCGACACCACCGGTCACGCCGAAGCGGTGAAAATCGAGTTCGATCCCGATCTCGTCAGTTACGACGATTTGCTCGACATCCACTTCGCGACACATGATGCCACGCAGGAAAACATCAAAGACGGCGTGGTGCGTTCACGTTATCGTTCCGCACTGTTTCCGACCAGCGATGCACAGCGCATTGCCGCTGAACAAGGGATAGCGCGTGCCGCTGCCGAACTCAGCAAGCCGCTGGTGACAAAGCTGGAACCGTTAGCCGAGTGGTACGCAGCCGAAGACTATCATCAAAACTTCTGGGAGAAAGAAGGACAGGAAAACGCCTTCTGTATGATGAATATCCCGGCAAAACTGCAGAAACTGCGCAATAAATTTCCGAAACAGGCATCGGACGCTTAACGCGCCATCTCATCGATAACCTGTGTGATGCGCTGAATCACCCTCTGCGCCGCCCGCGATAACTGTCGGGATGGCGCAGTACAAAGGGCCAACGTCAGCGGACGCATCACGCTGTTTTTCAGCGGCACAAAGCACAGTTGCTGCTCCTGCACTTCAGTCATCACATCCAACAAACTCAGCACGCTTACGCCAGTGCCCTGAGCAACCAAACTGCGTATCAGGCGAATATCGTTACAGGCAATAATGTTATCCGGCGCCATGCCCTGCTTGCGGTATAGCGCATCGACCCGTTCATGGACCACCAGCGAATCACCAGGAATGATATGCCGCTCCTGGCTCAATTGACAGAGCGATAGCGCATCGCACTGGCTCAATGGATGATCGGGCGCCATGACTATACCCATATCCAGTTCAGCAAACGCCAACACATCCAGTCCACTCTGTCCCGCCGGATCCAGGATCAAGCCAAAATCAATCGCAGACTGTCGAATCAATTGGCTGATGGCGTGGCTGTTGTCGACGGTAAGTTCCAGCCGCAGCCACTGATGTTCACGTGCAATATCCGCAATCGCATCAGCCACCGGTCCCTTAGTCAGTGATTGCACCAGATCCGCGCTGACGTTACCGCGCTTCAAACCCCTGTATATCGTCGAAACGCTGGCACGTAACGCGAAACTCGCGCTGCCAGCGCATCACATCGTCGTACAACAACTCACCGGCGGTGGTCATCCGCAGCCCATCCGGCAAACGCTCAAACAGCGGCGTACCAAAGCTCTCTTCCGCCTGCAGGATCTGCCGGTTAATGGCGGACGCGGAGACGTGCAGTTTCTAGGCGGCTTTACGTAAGCTGCCGCTGCGAGCCACTTCTGCAAAGTAAACGGAAAAGCGGGAAAACGGACTCATGCATCACCTGTACTGTTTTTTACAACACTTGATTGAATTCTGTCGGATGGATTTGTACAGAGCTAATTATTCACAATGTCCTGATAAAAATGAAGTCTTTCAGTCGCCCTCGTGAGCCAATGGCAGGAACATCATCATGAATACCCGCAACGTCGAGCTGCGGGTCCAGGTAGAAGATGTGCACGCTTTCAATCTGCGGGTATTTGAAGAGGATTGCCTGATGGTGGAAACAAAAAAAACGAGCGCCCGCCGCTGAACAGTTTATCGCGCTGTGCTGCTCACGCAGTCAATCGGGTGATTGACCTGTAACTTATTTAGTGCGCCACATGCGGTACTGTCCCCAGAAGCCTACTTCTGTGGCGTACTCCTGTGGCGTGCCGTCAGCCACAATATCCAGCGACTTGCGCATCCCCAGACTCATCACTGAACAGTCATTACTGACACGCAACTTGTGCAGACCATTTTCCAGATAAGCAGTGACAAACTGGTTTTGACGCAACATCGCGACATCCTGACCATCCACGTTCACCACGAATTTGCAGGTTCCACCGCTGGCACTTCCAATAAACTGCTTGAGGCGGGTAACAGTCACCGGTGTCTGCTTCTTGCTGGCATCCGGTGTCACCATTTGCTGATTGATGATGGTATCGGCTGATCCATAAGGTCTGGCGCACCCTGCCAGGGTTAAAACCGCTAACGCTATCAATGCTTTTTTCATTACTTTCCCTTTAGTCTGCTGCTCCATGCAGCCATTCACTATGCGTTATCGGCGTTTTGGGTAAAATCTTCAATACCACGCTATAACAACAAATGCCTCAGGTTGTAGAACGCTCCCGCCAGCGCGATCAGCAACAACATCAGCATTGATATTCGCTCCAGGCGCTGCTGATGTGCTCCCGGCAGCCAGCGCTTTACGGTGATGACATAAAACGCCAGCACCGCAAAATCGAAGGCCATCCACACCAGCGCCAGGGTGATCAGGCTGCTGCTCAGATCGGGCGTGATGGCGATAAACTGTGGAAAGAGCGCGGCAAAAAACAGAATATCTTTTGGATTAGAGATGCCCACCACAAAGCCTTTCAGCAATCCCCCCTGTGCTGCAGGCCGGTGGGCGGTTGCACTTGTCGCAGCACGTAAGCCTCGCCATGCAATCACGCCAATAAACAGGGAACCCAGCACCCCGGCGACTTGCAAACTCAAGGGATTGAGAGAGACCAAACCCGTCAACATCAGTGCAGCCAGCGCAATCAACACCAGTGATGCCGCGTTAGTGCCCACCACTGTGGCAAAAGCGCGTCGATAACCATGACGCGCGGCCGTGCCCGTGATCAGCGCCACCACAGGTCCGGGCGTCATTAACAGCAATAAAATCGCCAGCATATACGCCAGCAGCAGTGAGAGGTTCATGGTAACGACCTGAAACGTATTAGAAGGTCGCCAGTATGGCTTCTCGTTTCCACATTGAAAAACGCTTTAAAATGCCGTTGAATGTGAGTTTTACTCAATTTTGAGTTTGCCTTATGACGCTTCCTCCACTTTATGCGTTGCGCGCCTTTGCCAGTGCGGCGCAATTGGGGTCTTTTAGCCAGGCCGCTGCGGCACTCAACGTCACCCCTGGGGCGATTAGCCGCCACATCCGCACCCTTGAAGCGTGGTTCGATTGCCAACTGTTTGTCCGTAAAGGCCCCAGGGTCGAAATCAGCGCTGCCGGTAGCGTATTAGCGGCACAATTACAGGCCGGATTTGCCTCTTTAGAGCAAGCTTGCGCCGCCTTCACGCAGCAGGGTCATCAACTCCGTCTCAAGGCCCCTTCGACACTGACCATGCGGTGGCTGCTGGATGCACTCCAACTCTATCGCGAGCAAAACTCAACATCTGAAGTGCAGATTACCAGCGTTTGGATGGACACTGACAACGTCGATTTTGCCCGTGAACCTTTTGACTGCGCCATCTTGTTGGGCAACGGTCATTTTGGTGCAGACACCGAATGCCATTTGCTGTTTCAGGAGTGGTTAATTCCGATTTGCGCACCCGCACTGGAACGACAGGCACAAACGCAACTGGCAAGTTGTGAATTGATTCACCCCTCACACGATCGCCGCGACTGGCTGAGGTGGTCACAGGGGGCAGTTGATGCACCAGCTATCAATCTGTGGCAAGGCAAACTGTTTGATACGCTGGAACAGGGCACGATGGCGGCGATCAGTGGACACGGCGTTTCAATTGGTGACTTGCTGCTCAGCCAGGAGGCGATTAATAACGGCTTACTGGTGCTGCCATTTAACCAGCCGGTGGCGACAGGTGACGGTTATTATCTGGTGTGGCCGAAAACCCGGCAGGAAGCGCCCAACATCAAGCTATTGCTTCAATGGTTGCTTGATCAGGTGCCCGTGTTAAATAGCAAGAATTTAGAGTAATGGCGGCCTTAACACCGCCTGTCACTTCTGGTTATGCGCTCTGACGCAGGGTAAACACACTGACGCTGTTCACCATGTTTGCCGCTTGCTCGCTGAGCATGGCGGAAGCAGCCAGGGATTGCTCCACCAGCGAGGCATTTTGTTGTGTCGTGATGTCAATTTGGCTGATAGCAGTGTTGATCTGACTGATCCCATCGGCCTGTTCGGTGCTGGCCTGGTTAATCTGTGACAGCACTTCCTTCATGTTCACCACGTTGTTCATCATTTCCGACATCAGTTTGTTGGCATCCGCTACCATGTCACGGCCATCAACGATGCGCATGGAAGACTCCTCAATCAGATGCCGAATCTCATGCGATGAGGTGGCGGTTTTTTGCGCCAGCGCGCGCACTTCCTGCGCGACTACCGCAAAACCGCGACCGTGCTCCCCTGCTCGTGCCGCCTCAACAGCCGCATTGAGCGCCAGGATATTGGTCTGGAAAGCAATCGAATCAATCAGATTGATAATATCTGCCATGCGACCGGCTGAATCATGGATCTCAGCCATTTTGGTCGACACATTGTTCATCATGGTGGCGTTCTGCCCCACGGCGCTTTCCGCCTTTTCAGACAGATCGGCAGCAAAGTGGGTGTTATTGCGAGTGTTGCTAATGGTGGCAGTGAATTCTTCAACCGAAGCTGCCGTTTGTTCAACCGAACTGGCTTGTTCTTCAGTGCGCGCGGCCAAATCATGTGTACCCGACATAATTTCGCTGGCACCTCCTGAGATTTGCTCTGCGCTGATACGAATATGACTGACAATGGTCGACATTTTATCCTGCATCTGCTGAATGGCGTTTATTAACTGGCCCATTTCGTCTTTACGTTTTTCATAGAAGCTCGTACTGAGATCGCCATCAGCAACACGGCCAAGAAACGCAATCACGTTTTTTAATGGCACAGTAATGGATCGGATAATAATCCAGCCAATCAACGCAGAGAGAATAACCGCCGCAATAAATATCACCACCATTGAAATTTTAGTGGTGTGATAGGAATCCATAAAGTGTGTGTAGGAACCATTCATCTGCTGCTCTTGCAGTGCAATAAAACGCTGCACTTCGACCGTATAATCCTTTTGTTTACTCGCCAATGCTGTAAGATAATAATCCAGCGCTTTATTAGGATCCTGACTAGCGAGTTGCAAAAATTCATTACGGCCTTCTAAATAAGCTTTGCGTTTATCATCCAAAATTTTGAGATAAGCAATTGAATCGTCATCTGTTGACAGTGCATGGAGTTGACGATAAATCTCCGTAATTTGCCCGGTTGCCCCCTGAAGCTCATTCATGATGGCGCTGCGGCGCTCCGCATTGATTGGGCTGAGCAGCAAAGCCTGTCGCTGAATGGTAGTGTTAATCTCATTGATTAACTGATTGCCCAACGCAATGGTTGGGTAATCATCTTTCATCATGCCGTTGACGCCGGTTTGTGCCATAAACAGCGAATTTAAACCCAGTACCGCGACCAAAAGCAGCATACCGATATTGATGAGCGAAGAAATAATGAGTTTGCTGCGCAATTTAATATTGCGTGAAAATCCTTGAACTATGTCCATTTAGAAACCTCAATGATTTTTATTAGTGAGTCATGAAATCCAGGTGTTATTAAAACAAAGAAATGGAGACGCTCCGCGTTCTCATCGGCAGCATCCCTGCTGTTATCGTCAGCATGCTCACTAACCTTAATGCTTTTACTTAAATATAACTTACTCGTGCAAAACAATTCACTTCCTGTGGAGTTGCGCAATTAAAAAATTTGATCAGTTCTATTAAATTGTTGGCAATAATAGTCACCCGAGTGATCAGTGTGCTTTACTTATTAAACTGAGTTTGTAGCGCTTAATCCTACGTTTGGATAAACGTAGCGGCCTTTTACTGCCGTTTATGCAATTGCCGTTAACGTGTAATCATTAATAATGCTGGCCATTTTCTCTGCGGGCAGCCAGCAAGCTGCCCGCAGAAAACACTACACCGCGCTTGATGCTTCACTTTCAGCCAGCGAGTCTATCGATTGATTCGCTGCTTCAGGCAAGTCCGCAAGCAGTCTGGCCGCCATTTTCCCTTCCTGTTGCAAGATCCGCTGAAAAATGTCCACGCCTTCACGGTCATCAGCCTGTCTGGCGGCGGCAATTAACGTGGTGTAAGTCGCAACTTTATAACTACAAAAGACATAGACGCTGACGGCCATCCGTGCGTCCTGCTCAACACGCAGCAAATCGCTCGCTGCCTGCCCCACCACAGACAGGCGGCCTAATGCCTCTTTCAATGCCGACCAACTATCGTCATGGCATTTCAGAACCTCTTTCACCCGCAACTGCTGTGCGCGTGACTGCGCAAGATAATGCGCGATGTGACTCCCGATGGAAGAATCACTGTCGAGACGCTCCATCGCTTGTTTTAATAACGTTTCACCGTGCTTCTCCATCGCGTGTGCATCACGTAGCCAATCCAGATAAACAGATTCCCTCGTCATTCATTCACTCCTGGTTGATGTGCTTTTAATGAACTACCTTTGGGGATGGTATGCAGTTGCTTAGCAAGCTAACCGATTCAACACCGTCGCTGATGGAATTATCTGGAAATAAGCGAAGCGTTAATTAACGGATTAACAATCATCTTAATTAAACGTAGCAAGTAAGCCCTTCTGCGCAAGCCAATCGACGCAAAACTGAGAGAGGGGATTAATATCACCACCTTGCCGCTTCGCTTATATTTAACCTCACGACACTCTTTACTCAACATCTAAAGTGCGCTAACAATCATCATTCAAGTGAGTTTCATCCGCTTATAAACAAAAATCGACTTATCCTTAAACAAACAGTCCGCAAAATAATAAAACTTAAGATTAATCCTGACTTGATTATGGTAAAAACAACGCTACATTTATTTTTGCTTTATGTTGGTACAAATATAATGAGGAGAACGCATGACGGACCCTAACAAGCATCCTGAAGAGGAAGAGAAAAAGACGCAACGTCGTGGGGGCACAGGGAACTTCGCCGAGGACAAGGAGCGTGCTGCTGAAGCAGGCCGCAAAGGCGGTCAGGTAAGTGGCGGCAATTTTAAAAACGATCCGAACCGCGCCGTTGAAGCTGGCCGGAAGGGAGGAAAGATCAGCCGCCGGAAATAACACTATCAATAATTCAACACTGGGTTACGTTCGCTAGCCTTCATCACAACACTCTCCTGACGTGTATTAGCGCTTCGCTTAAATGCATAATTCGCTACGTCAGGAGGGTTATTCCCATCGCTAACAACAAAAAATCGATCATTTCTTGATCAATCGTGCATCATTTGCCGCTTCGCTTATCCAGAACTTTTCCTATATATATTAATGATCAATTTAGATCCCAGAATAAATAACTAAACACGAATTAACCAACATATTTGTACACGAAGATTCAAGTTGTACACCTTAGTCAAAATTAAGATTGGTGATGATTAAGTTAATTACGAAAGTGAAGGGACAATGACCTTGTTGTCGGTGAGGGGATGAAATAGCTATTCACTAAAAAGACTTTCCCTCTCCCTCATTCATACTGACGGGTATCTGCAAAGCCTTCCGATCAACGTCCGTTCCTTCGGGTCCTTCCAGCTTTCGCAAGGATCGCATGACTTTTTTACAGGCTCTTTGATAAAAGCGTTGACGTGGTAGAACGATAATTCTACTTTTAACCCATGATCAAAAAAACAACTGATACACGGGATAAAATCCTGAAAACCGCCGAAGAGCTCATCTACCAGAACGGTATCCACGCTATGGGCATGGACCTTTTGGTCAAGACCTCTGGTGTCGCCAGAAAGAGTATTTACCGCCATTTCGCGAACAAGGAAGACGTGGCATCCGCCGCGTTAACAGAGCGCGACGAACGGTGGATGCAATGGTTCAGAACAGAGTCTGACAAAGGCAAGACTCCTCAAGAGCGTATCCTGAACATGTTCACTGTTCTGAAGAGCTGGTTCGAGTCCGACGGATTCCGGGGTTGCGCGTTTATCAACACGGCGGGTGAGGTTGGCGATCCTGAAGACCCTGTGCGTCAGATAGCCAAGATGCATAAACAGAAGTTGCTGGATTACGCTCTGGAACTTGCCGAACAGTTGAACGTTGAGCATCCGGATGATTTGGCTCGACAGTTGCTGATCCTGCTGGAAGGCGCGATCACCATGTCATACGTCATGGGCGACGGGGGTGCTGCCGACAACGCTCAGGACATCGCGAAACTCATGCTGGAACGAGCCTCCTCCCGGCCCTGAGGATCGCAAACGCTTTTCCCCTGAATGAAGATTTAAATGCGTTTTTGAATTCGATTTATCTTCAGACAGGCGGGACCGATAAACGGTCTCGCCTTCAATCTGTGCGTATACCCGCAGCCATCATCATACACAACAGCGATGTCACCACACCGCCTGCCCGGACGTTCGCGCCGCACATACAGTCAACAGTCAAAGTCTTCTTCTGCAACGGGATAGTTAATTTTCTAGGGATAACCCACAGCTCGATGGTGTTTCTTCTTATCGACGTTTGAGTATATCGGGCACTTCCCTGGCGCATTCATAAGCGACATTTTGTTCCCTTACCCTTCCCTGTTCAAACCTGAAACGGGCGAATCTCAGTTAATTTAAAACCAATTAAAAACAATATCTTATTTCGATTTTAATGCCGAATATTCTCTGCTCCCGGCATTCATTTCAGAAAAAATCATTGACGAGGTAGAACGACCGTTCTACCTTTAAGCCACAGACAGGACGCCGCGCGATACCAAAGGGGAATCCCTGTATTTGTTGAAAGGTCTCTTATCAGAACGGTATTGATGCCACCGATGTGAGCCTTCTGGTCAATGCATCAAAAGTAGCGAAGTTTTTGCTGGAACAGGTCTTTCACTGAGTCCTAAGTCACGAGAACGATCTTTAGACTGAAACTAAATTTACAGGAGTTTTACCATGACTGATTCACAAGTTCGTCCACCGCTCCCGCCTTTCACACTGGAAACGGCCATCGAGAAAGTTCGTCTGGCTGAAGACGGCTGGAATAGTCGCGATGCTGCAAAAGTGGCTCTGGCTTACTCACTGGACACCAAATGGCGTAACCGCGCCGAGTTCGCCAACAATCGTGAAGAAGCGCAGAGCTTCCTCGACCGTAAATGGAAGAAAGAGCACGAATACCGCCTGATTAAGGAACTATGGGCATTTGGCGGTAACCGCATCGCCGTCCGCTATGCTTACGAATGGCACGATGACTCCGGCAATTGGTTCCGCTCTTATGGAAACGAAAACTGGGAGTTTGGCGCTGATGGCCTGATGGAGCGTCGCTTCGCCTGCATCAACGACATGCCAATCAAAGAGAGCGAGCGTAAGTACTTCTGGCCGCTGGGCCGACGTCCGGACGATCATCCTGGCCTGTCAGATCTGGGGCTGTAAGTCAGTATTTTTGCCGCATGAAGCCCGGGCTGCTGATGCATTGAAACCGCCCCTGAAATCACTACCCCATGGCCAGCCGCTATCAGCCGGCCAGTTTTCCCTGAATTTAAAATTCATTTTGAGGAAGAATTTTGGAGGAGTTTTGAATCACAGGCCGCCCTTCCGGACGGCCTGTGATTCAGACCTGATTAATGCGCGGCCATCTGCGGAGGCAGGCGCAGCAGGGCTCGCTTGTCTGCCACCTCATCCGATGTCACTGGTTTTGCCGCATTCCCCCAGCTGTTGTGCAGGTAGGTCGCCACGGCTGCCACCTATTCATCCGGCACACCTTAAAAAATCATATTAACTTCATTATATTCATAAGGTTAGAATCAATTTTACAGTACAATTTAGTTCAGTCTCGCTCGTGTCACTTTGCTCATATATCAATGTATTACAACGGATATTGTAGAAGGAGCTAACTTTCTTAAGCGGGATACGCTTAAAAAAAGCCTATTCGGTGTTTGTACCTCACCTGAAATCTTGTGATCTGGGTTCTCATGCATTGACTCCCTGCGCTGAGATCAAATATTTATTTCACACCCGTTCCGTTTACTTTCCAGGCACTGTGCCAGGCTTACTCCTGAAGACACATCAATGGAGAATGAAATGAATAAGGTCGCCTGGATTGCAGTAATGTTACCTCTGAGCTTCGGTGCGTATGCCGAAACGGGTGGATATGAAGCAGGTAAGACGCCCCCACCTCAGAATAAGGAGGATGCCGGGTATAAGGGGTCGGAAGATACGGCAGAAACACCGGTTACGCTGATCAAAGATTTTCGTCAGGGGGGATATGTCACGCTGGAGGGCTATATCGCTAAAAAGATCAAAGGCGACACTTATCAGTTCCGTGACAGCTCTGGCACGGTCAACATCGATGCCCCGGTGAGCACTTTCAAAGGTAAAACCTACAGTGCAGAAGATAAAGTGCGCGTGAGTGGCAAAGTCTACGGTAAGGGCGAAAGCGCGCATCTGAAAGTTTCACGCATCGACGAACCTTAACCATGCATTTTAGGGCCTCCGCTTAAGTTTCAGCAGGGGGCCGAATGTTTTCACCTTACACCAGCGTCAATTTTCAAACGCTAAGCGTTAACTTCATCGTTCCCTGCCCTAAGCAACTTTGCGGCATCTAATGCAAACGCTTTTACCTGCAGGTCTGATGACTCCGTAGCGATACGTTCAAGTTCAATGATGATACTGACCCTGCTGAGCGGCACACCTTTTGCCGCCAGCTCGACTACAGCCGATCCGATGGCACATCCAATCATTCCTGCGCGGTGAGAATTTATATCTTTCATATCATGTAAAGGCAACGCCGGTTTGGTTTAAGTACAAAGTTAGTCGGAAAATATGAACTTTCAAATCATCCTAACGTCATAACTTATATGGAGATTATCCCATGTAACGAATTTCGCCCGCCGATGCGGGCCTTTTTTTGCCCGATGAAGTTCAAACGGGGGAAGAATTCGACACGTTCAAAGCACTTACTACATGCGTCACCAGCCCCACAACGGTCACATCCTCAAGCAAATCATC
This sequence comes from Type-E symbiont of Plautia stali, assembly GCF_059731115.1. Lineage (NCBI taxonomy): Bacteria > Pseudomonadati > Pseudomonadota > Gammaproteobacteria > Enterobacterales > Enterobacteriaceae > Type-E symbiont of Plautia stali. The sequence goes on along the minus strand of NZ_AP035907.1, from coordinate 197,069 downwards.
CTCTAAAAGCAGTCCGTCTTCCGTCAGGATCCGGTTGGGGTGAAACATCGTCACACCCCATTCCAGCATCCCCGCCACCTTCAGAAGCACGGTGCTGCCGTTACCAGGCTGCCTGAGTACATTCACAATGCAGCTTCGCCCTCTTAACTCGACCAGATACCGGCTTACCGCGCAGATCAGGTCGGAACACCGTATCGCAGCTGGCATAGAATGAGATCACATCCACCAGGGCAAACATTAACGGCCCATCGTCTTAATCGAGTGCCGGACCACGCCGAAGATTTCAAACTGATCGGCATCGGGGATCGGGATAATGGCGTGCGCGGCGTTCATCGGTTTCAGGTGCAGGAAAGGTCTTGTCATCAGCTGCTTGACCGTAAACTCGCCGGAGATGGCGGCCACGATGATATCCCCATGCTCAGCAGTGACGGAGCTGTCCACCACCAGCATGTCGCCATCGTTGATGCCGCCTTCAATCATCGAATCTCCGCTGACCCGGATGAAGTAGGTTGAGCTGGGATGACTGACCAGTAGATTATTAAGGTCCAGCCGCTGTTCGACATAGTCCTGAGCCGGCGAAGGAAAGCCACACGGAACTCTGGCAATGAAAAGCGGTAACTCAAGAATGGCGCGGATTTCCGCAGGTCTGAAAAACTCCATGATGATAGCCCTGATAAATACTGTATATATAAACAGTAATCGTAATCAGCACAATCGATCAAGTCGGGGATGAAGACTTTTTCCAAACGCGTTGTTGGCAAAGGGGATTTAATCTGAGGTGGACATGGCATTTCAGTTTGACCGGGCCGGTTGCCATAAGCACAGTAGTTTTAAATTTGAGCATTATTCAGGCCGACATAAACCAGAGATAATTAGCAGCAATCTCTTGCCGCTTCGGTTAAATCTCTGAAATTTCGTTTATAAGTCGTTAATTCAAATAACTTATTGTAAATTACTGGAATTTTATCGCTTTTGTTAACACATCCTACCATTCATTAATTAATGGTCTAAGTTATGTGGGTCAGTCGTTGACTGGCAGCACAGCACACAGGATGCGTTTCATACGAGAGAGACATTCCTTAGCCACTGCTTTTTGCCCGCCCTGAGCGGGCTTTTTTTAGCTTAACCTCTCACCTGCACCGCGCGGTTGAAAACCGGCAGCTCGTTTGAGTGGCGTTTAGCTGTGGGGCTGCCCGTCAATTTCCGCACCCTGTAAAAAAAACCCTGACTTCGCTATACGGCTACGCTTTTGGTCTGTGAAGACCTGCACTACGCTTAATGAGCAAAATGCCTGTGCGGTAACGCTGGGATACATGCTGCGTGCTCAGTAGGTGAATTATCAGCACGGCAGTGTCGGTGATTTCAGCGATGACCAACTGGCCAGCAGCCCGATGTCGTGTCTTGCTGAATGCCGCTCGTTTACCTGAGGTGACTTATGGATGTTTCACCAGGATTCGTTGTTGTACTGAATATCGTGGCCATTACAGTGTTAGCGATAGGTTTACCGATATATCTGAACGGGTTTTAAAGCGCCAAGCCCGGCGCTTTGCTGGCCATAACACGACATTAGTATCCATCGCCAGGCTGCCGATGCCACTGAGCAGTTGGTGTTGAATACGGGCGGGTTTTTCATCGTTTCAAATTCTCGTGGTCATACAGACAGGAGATTGAACATGCGATACCTGATCATACCGGCCGTCACCACTTTACTGGTTCTGGTGATTGTGTTTCTGGTACAAACCCAGTGGGGACCCACGCCCTGGTGACTCGACGCATCAGAGCGGGCAAATAAAAAGAAAACTAAGTAGTCAGCACTCTGCATGAACCGGACTCACGTCTGGTTCATGCTTTTTTTTGCTGGCGATGCCCCCCTACCGAGAGTAATCAGGATAATTGCTCAGCACCCGTTGGGATTGAACACCTTGAGAGATTACTCATCACCCAACAGCCATACCTGAAAGTTATCTGGTGCATCCCGATCTACTTTTACTAAATACCTGCGACTTATTTCATGTAGCCGAAAGCAGAACCTGAAACAGGTTAAAGCACTCGGTTTGCGTCTACAGGAGAAATACCTACCGCATGTAGGCCGTCCCAGGCGGGCATTTCAAATGGCAATGCCTCGTTTCCATACGACTTCCTTTGCCAGGGGGGGAGGTAGGTCGTACAGGTGTTGTCATTATTCTGCCGGGGGTTCGAGGCGATCACTGATGACATTGTACCCCTGCTCGTTAAAATCATCAGGGTGAACGGGCAGACTTCGGCTTGGCTTGAACCATCCTCCCCCTTCACCATCGGCGAAGTACCAGACTTCAGGTTGAGTCTCGCCCTTCTGGACCCAATAAAAACCCTGTTCCATTTGTTCACTCCCAACGAAATTAATGTTCGTCCAGTCTCAGAAAAAACAGACAATATGTTTCGTCTGCGAATAGGTGAATGATTCATGAATGAAGCACGGGAAGATGGGGTGTCGGAAAGCGACATCAGATCAGAAGTGCCAGTCACCGCGCAATTCGGTGCGCAACAGGTTTTTGACCTTTGAGATTTCATATTTGCCCCTTGTCAGAGGGGGAATGGCCCAGGCATAGCACCGGGGAAGAGATTAAAGCATGCGCTAAAAGGACGTAAAAGGACAGGACGTTTGGGTGTTACTTAACAGAATTGTTATCTGAGCCGCTTAATAATCAGGCATCCACCAACTTATCTTACCGGTCGGTCACCTGAACGCTTTTTGTGTCTGACCTCTGGTGAATCCGTTGCTTTTACCGTGTCATCCTCTACACATAGAATTTTATAGAGATTTACACAAGTACTTTGAGGTGTGCCACGGGTGGCAACAGGATCTGCACAGTGACATATTCCGCCTCCTCTGCTCAGTAAGGTATTAACTTGTTCAGCAAAATGTCTGGATGCAAGGATGGATGAGAACCTCATACTTCCTCCTGTTTCTGTTTTCCGAAGCAAGGCCGGTATGATTCTAACCGGCCGACTGTCTGGCGGATTAACTTTCCTCTATTACCGGTTTGCGCCTGCGGCTGATTTGTCCGCCCTTGCGACCGGCCTCGACTGCGCGATCAGGACAATTTTTGAAATTCCCCCCGCTTGCGCTTCCTCCTTTACGTCCGGCCTCACGCGCTCGGTCTGCATCCTCAGCAAAATTACCGGCTCCACCTCTTCTCGATGGCATGTCTCCCCCTTATATATCAGTCGAATATTTAGCGTGCTAACGTTCCCAACAAGAAATAATATGGCTGAAATTCTCGATAAAACCACATTTAAAATGCATGTTTATCGCTTCGCTTGTTTCTGTTTTAAAACAATAAGTTACCCGTTACGCTTATATTCAATTGCTTTTAAAAGGGAAATTTTTGAAGTTGTACAAAACCAAAACAAGCTGTACAAAATTGTTGGATTTGCTTTTTTTGTGACACATATCACGGTTTTTAATTTTGTAATTATATTGATCTGGATTTTTCATTTATTTCAGCAAGATAGAAAAATCAATGTCTCGCTGTTCACGATTTAGTCCCATTGATTAACGCATAAACAATTGCCTGCTACAGAAAGTACCCAATTGAACGTGGCACACGTTGCTCAATTCCTTCCATTCGGATTAAAGATCTGAAACATGCGTTCCTCCCCCTCACTTGTCGAGATGTCCCGGAAGGTCGTTGTGTGCATCTCGATCCACTTGTTAGCGGCACGTAGCGAGTAGCGCCAGTTCAGACGATCGAGTTCTTTCACAAAATCGAGTGTGCTGATGGTGAAACGGCCCGCAGCATCGCGTTTAACCGCCTGCCTGAAGGCAATCATAATTTCATAGTCGCGGGGCATGTCGGTGCCCTCCAATAAATAACTGTATATATATACAGTAATTGCAATCTCTGAGAGTGAGCAAGTGCTTTAAGGGCGTTTTATCAGAACTCATTGGCAGTAAAAAGGATTTACTTTTCCGGCTTCGCTTTCATATGTGGACAGATGTGACCAGGCTTTGTAAGCAACGCTGGGTTGCCTGATTTCTGGAAAGGAATGTTATGAAGAGTTTTTTAGGTGGGATTTTTATCGTTGCAAGTCTGATGACTCTGGCAGGCTGTCAGGAACCCGGTCCTGCAGTAGGGCCGGATGGCCGTCCTCACGCACCAAGCCAGCAATCCGTGCCCGGAGGTCCTCAGGGCCAGGGTCCCATCGGTCAGCCACAGTCATAAAAAAGTCCGGCCGGTGTGCCTAATGCCGATCAGTTAAGGATCAGTTGAACGATCCAGTGGCTGTGTAAGAATCCGGAAACGCTTCGTTTCCGGATTTTTTTATGCAGCTCAGTCAGGCCCTTGATATCGTCTCTCGTTACGATTCTCTTCGTAATCCTCTGAATACGCTCGCGGATGTTCTTGACCCTGCGCTCATCAGCCGCTGCCTTGAGGAAGCTGGCACGGTCACGCTCCGTAAGCGCAGACTCACTACAGATATGATGGTCTGGTGTCTCATCGGCATGGCCCTTGAGCGCAAAGAACCCCTTCACGCCATCGTTAATCGCCTTGATATTCTTTTACCGGGAAACCGTCCTTTCGTTGCGCCCAGTGCCGTAGTGCAGGCAAGGCAGCGGCTGGGGGACGACGCTGTACGGCGGGTTTTCGAACAGAGCAGCGAGCTCTGGAATGCACAGACTTCCCACCCTGACTGGTGTGGTCTGACGCTGTACGCTGTTGACGGCGTTGTCTGGCGCACGCCAGAAACACCTGATAATGAGAAGGCTTTCGTCCGTTCAGGCACGGTGGCAGGCGCCTCTCCTTATCCGCAGGTTCGCATGGTCTGCCTGATGGAACTCACCAGCCATCTTATCAGCGGCGCCGCGATGGGCTGCCAGAACGAGAATGAGATGGTGCTGGCAGAAGGTCTCATTGAACGCGCGTGCGACAACAGCCTGACCCTCTTCGATAAGGGCTACACGTCATTCGGTCTGCTTAGCGCCTGGCATGAGGCCGGCGAAAATCGTCACTGGATGATAGCGGCACGTAAAGACCTGCAGTACGAAGAGGTACGTCGTCTGGGGAAGGGAGACATACTTATCCGGGTAAAAACCTCCGCTCATTCACGGAAGAAATGGCCACATCTGGCGGCGCACACAGAGATGAGGATGATAAGCCGGGAAATAAAAGGCCGGACGTGGCGGTTCCTGACGTCGATGACGGATGCGATGCGTTACCCGGGTAAAGAAATAGCGGATCTCTACAGTCATCGCTGGGAGATAGAGCTGGGATATCGTGAAATAAAGCAGGGTCTCCAGGACAGCAGGCTCACGCTTCGCAGCAGGAAGCCGGAGATGATAAGGCAGGAGCTGTGGGGCGTGCTGCTGGCCTACAATCTGGTGAGATATCAGATGATAAGAATGGCCTCAACGCTGAAGGGATACTGGCCTAACCAGCTCAGCTTCAGGGAATCGACAGCGTGGGTGATGAAACTGCTCTGGACACTTGAAGGCGCATCGCCTGGGCGTATCCCGGAACTGGTAAAGGACGTAAGTTCGATAGCAGAGATGGTCAGACTACCGGGACGACGGGAGCGCTCGTTCCCAAGGGTGGTGAAAGAGAGACCCTATAAATATCCGACAGCCAGAAGAAAAAATGCCAGTCAGGCTTAACTGACTGGCATTAGGCCGGTGTGCCGGACTGTATTAACTAAGTAACGACATTAACTGTTCAAATTAATGAAATCCACTTTCTTCCCTGTATTATCTCCTCCCACACATTCTATGTCGAATGAAGTCATTTAAGTGAACAACCATTCATTTAACTTGTCCTGCGTCTCTCATGAAAGAGACTTAACTAATTATCCTCATTTTTATTTTACGCCAAGATAAACAATGCCATTCAATCAAGGGGGAAGTTTTAGCCTATTTGTTGTAGAGGGGTGTGAATGGGTCGGCGGGTTTTTTGAATCAGTTTGCATTGAGCGCGGGCGAAACTTTTTCATTTCTATCATGCTTCGTGAACTGTTTAAGGTATAGAAGCGAACCGTTGTAAAAATAAAATATTGTTAGCCATAATGAATAAACGAAGCGCCAAATCATCACTTTAAAGGAGAAAACCTTCATTAATTTTTCAACTTTGATTTTAAAACCCAAAGCCCGTTTGAAACGTCCCACTCACTCCTATTCAAGCTAATCCCTTGATTGAAAGCTATCCGGCTATAATTTATAGGTATCAGTAATCTTCATTACATAGCTCACGTTCCAAGTCGATTCAGGGCTCGATTCAGGTTTAACGTTCAGGGGTGAACTATGGCAGATTTCGACCTCCATAAATTTCTCATTAACGATCAGCCTTACACTTTCCTCTTTGAAGTCGTTGTACGCGTACTCATTGCATATATCGTCGTTTTCACCTTTTTGAAAATTTCAGGCAGGCGCGGTGTCCAGCAGCTCTCACTCTTCGAAGTTGTAGTGATCCTGACACTAGGATCAGCTTCAGGGGATGTGACTTTTTACGATGATGTCCCCGTTCTACCTGTCATTTTGGTATTTGTCATATTGTTATTACTGTATCGCCTAACCACCTGGGCAATGACCAAATCTTCCTGGTTCTCAACTCTGATTGAAGGAGAAGTGGTAACGCTAATCGCTGAGGGTAAGTACGTTTCTGAGAATCTGGACCGGCTGAACATTTCAGAAGATGAGTTTCTGATGGAGTTACGCCTTAAAGGGGCCGAACACCTTGGTCAGATACGGCTGGGGCTGGTAGAGGTCGATGGCCAGCTCAGCCTCTACTTTTATCCGGACGAAGAAGTGCGGGCCGGGTTATCTGTACTTCCTGAAGCACATCGTCAATGTTTCACCCAAATCCCTGAAACAGGTTTATATGCCTGTAACCGCTGCGGGACAACCCAAGAAATACCTCGATATGAAGAACGAAAATGCCACGAATGCGGACGCAATACCTGGTCACTCGCACTGAACAAAAAGCGCGTTTGAAGCACAGGTGCAGCATATTTTTGGTATCTCATAAAATTCTGAACCGGCGTCAAGCCACTCAGGATCAGATATTCAGGAAACTTTTTTTCTGGCGGTTTAACCTAAAGAGACTATTAATGTTCCGTTGTGACGATTTTACCTGGACAGAAATTTACCTTCGCTCACTAAGTTTCACACCGTATGCCTGCCTTTATTCAGGTTAGCCTCTTCCCTCTATCTCAATCACCTTTGAGGCAAAAAAAAGCCCGCCGAAGCGGGTGTCATATGATAGTGACAACACCAGGGAAAATCGTTGTGACAACACATCCGTAGATTCAGTTGACACATATATAGTTTAGCCTTTCTTATGAACAGATTTTGTAAATTGCAGTAAATATCTGATTTGATATGAACAATCATGATTAATCATAAATTTTATAAACAAGTTAGCAAGCTATTTTGTTATACTTCAGCAAGATAGTAAAAATTGCCCGAACAGCGCGTTGACCCGCCCTTGTTGTCTCAGTACGCGTTCTGAAAATGGCTTTCCTGATGTCCCTGCCCCCTTTTCTCAAATGAGCACTACACTCATCACCACCATATAAATTTTATGCATTTGCACCCAACTGAGTCGACTCCAGCTATATATCGGCTCTGCGTGTGACTTTGACCGATAAAGAGCGTTGAGACTGTCAGGGACTAACATATATGTATGCACTGAAGATGTACCTGATATCTTTTTCAAGGTGGTCAGGAAAGCGTCCTTGCATTGCATAACCGAACTCACACGCATTTTGAAGAATTGATAGGGGAACGTTGATGGCTCCCCTTTTATAGATTAAGCCTGTTTGGGTTGGCCATTAGACGCCGTCAGCCCGCCGTCGACCGGGAGGTTCACCCCTGTAATATAACGCGCATCATCGCTGGCAATGAAGGCGATGGCACTGGCGATATCTTCAGCCTGCCCTGCCCGCTGGAGGGGAATGCGGTCATAGAACTTGTTTAACAGTTCCTGATTGTCCTTCATATCTTCGGTAAGATCGGTCAGCGTAAATCCCGGGCAGATGGCATTTACGCGAACACCGTCCGCACCATAATCCATCGCCAGTGCGCGCGTAAAATTAGTTACGCCGCCCTTAGCAGCGTTATAAACGCTCATTCCCCAGTCTCCACCCAGCCCTGAAACCGAAGACGTGTTCACCACATTCCCTTGAGTTTTGAGCAATGAGGGCATGAAGTAATGGACGCAATGAAATACCCCATCCAGATCAGCCCCAATCAGCTTTTTCCAATCTTCAACGGCCACTTCATGTATTTTTCCCTGAACGACACTCCCCGCATTGTTCACCAGGACGTCGACTCTGCCATAGGTTTGCTCGACCAGTTCCGCCAGCTGTTTAACCTGGACGGAATCAGACACATCACAAGGCGCGATCAGGTGCTCCCCTTTCGGAAGCGAATGCAGCGTGGTTTCGAGTTTTTCACGGGTTCTTCCCACCAGCACCACCGAAGCACCTTCACTGGCAAAACGCTTTGCTGAGGCCGCCCCTATTCCTGAACCCGCACCGGTGATCACGACAACTTTTTCCAAAAATCGTGACATCGTTATTCTCCTTTTGGCCTTTTTTATGAGTGATAAGCCTGGCAGCCATGAGGGGATGATCAAGCGAAGCAGGCTCGCCAGGATGGGACATCAATGGAAGTGGATACCCGTGGGCATACCCGGTAAGCCCTTACCCTTTTGATTAGGGTAAAGGGCTTATCGAAAACCTAAAGAGCCGGGTTTAAGGTTTAAGAATGACTTTTGTCCAGCCGGGCGCTCGGCTGTCAAAATTTTTATAGCCTTCAGGAGCCTCATCGAGGCTCAGACGATGCGAAATAATTCGGCCAGGGCTGGCTTTATCATGGTGAATAAGCCGTGCGAGCTGCCGGTTGTAGGCCTTCACGTTTGCCTGACCAGTGCGGATGGACTGCCCCTTGAACCAGAAGCTGCCAAAATCAAACGGCATTTTACCCTCTTTTGCCAGGTCGCTTTCCGCTGCAGGATCCTGGGGCACGAAGACCCCCACCACGCCTATTCCGCCTGTCGCCTTGGTGGACGCGACCAGGCTGTTCATAGTTGCACTGTTGTCTTCATGGCCGTGTTTATTGCAGCACTGGTAACCAACACATTCACAACCGCAGTCTGTGCCCCTGCCGTCAGTCAGCTCAAGGATTTTCTGTACGGCTTCATCCCCGGCAGCATTAACCGGTGTGGCACCGAATTGCTCAGCAAGGGCCAGACGATCGCTGTGAGTATCAATAACAAAGACCTGGGAGGCACCTTTGATGATGGCTGAGTGCGCGGCCATCAGTCCCACCGGCCCCGCCCCGTAGATGGCGACGCTTTCTCCCGGACGCAGCCCCGCCAGTTCGGTTGCATGCCAGCCGGTCGGGAAGATATCTGAAAGCATGACGTAATCTTCTTCTTTCTCCGCCGCATCCTCTGGGAGGACCAGGCAGTTGAAATCGGCAAAAGGAACCCGCAATAATTCCGCCTGACCACCGTCCCACGGCCCCATTTCAGCAAAACCATAAGCGGCGCCCGCACTCCCCGGGTTAGCTGTCAGACAAAATCCGGTCAGGCCTTTTTCACAGTTTTCACAGAAGCCGCAGCCTACATTGAAGGGCATACACACGCGGTCACCCACTTTGATACGCTCGACTCCCTGGCCAACTTCAACGACCTCGCCCATGTTTTCATGGCCAAAAATCCGTCCTTCTTCGAAGCTGGTACGTCCTTCATACATATGCAGATCCGAACCGCATATATTCGTGGTGGTTATCCGGATTAATGCATCACCGGGACGCTCAATTTTTGCATCAGGAACATTTTTTACCGTTACGTTAAATGGGCCGTTGTAAATAATTGCTTTCATATGATCGCCTTAGCCATTATCTGAGTGGTTACAAAGTTAACTGAAGTATTTAATCGTTGCGCTTATATCATTTACCTGTCAATTCTCCACAACAAATATGGCACATATTCCAGATTATGATTTAAATGGTGCCGACGCGCTTGCATGAAGTTGATTGTGAATTACAATTAAAATGCTATATGCATATTTTCACTTAATCATCACGTTAACAGTTCATGTAGAGGAAGTATTATGGCTCAACATAGAGGCGGTTCAGGAAACTTTGCAGAAGACCCAAAAAGAGCATCTGAAGCTGGAAGGAAAGGCGGTCAGGCAAGCGGTGGTAATTTCAAAAATGATCGTGAGAGAGCTTCCACAGCAGGTAAGAAAGGTGGTAAGAACAGACATCAAAGTTCGTGAGAAGGCTTGTTATATCGTTAATAATTAAGGAAGCGTTTTTTATAATTACATTTCTGATTACCTAACCATTAATTTTATTTTTTTGCCCACTTACCTGTTACGGTAATTGCCAACCCGTCAAGAACTCGCTGGAGTTTACCCTATGAAAGTTAAAACACTTCTCGATTTATTTATCCATGACCTGTCCGATGTTTATAGTGCTGAAAAACAAATCACCCGCGCCCTGCCAAAAATGATCCGTGCTGCATCCGAGCCAAAACTTAAAGAGGCCTTTCAGCATCACCTTGAAGAAACCCAGGGTCAGATTGAGCGTCTCGATCAACTCGTGGAAGCACATGAGGAAGTGCGGATTGTGCGTATGAAATGCCACGCGCTGGAAGGTTTAGTTGAAGAAGCGCAGGAACTTATCGAAGCGACTGAAGCCGGTCCCGTCAGAGATGCAGGCCTCATTGGCGCCGCCCAGAAAGTGGAACATTACGAGATCGCGACGTACGGCACGCTGATTGCACTGGCCATCAAGCTTCAGCTTGGAGAAGCCTCCACGCTTTTGAAAAAGACGCTGGATGAAGAAAAAAATACCGATCAGAAACTGACATCAATCGCTGAAAAACAGTGACACGGCCACCATCTGGAGATACCTATGTCATCGACCTCTGCACATTCGCATTATCATGACTGGCTGCGTGACGCGTATGCCATGGAAAAGCAGGCTGAAACGATGCTTGAGCAAATGGCAAAACGACTTGAACATTATCCCCAGCTGCAATTGCGCATTGAGCAGCATATTGAAGAGACGCGTCAGCAGCAGACGCTTCTTGAAGGCATTCTGGACAGGCATGGAATAGCACACTCAAGCGTAAAAGATGTGATGGGAAAGATGGCTGCGATGGGACAGGCATTTGGTGGCATGTTTACGGATGATGAAGTTATTAAAGGTGCTATCGCCGGATATGTCTTTGAAAATGCCGAAGTGGGAAGCTATACCAGTCTGATTAGCGCGGCAAAGCGCGTCGGCGACACAGAAAGCGTCCCTGTACTGAAGCAAATATGCGAGCAGGAACTGGCGATGTCTGACTGGCTGATCAGTCATATGCCGGAGTTAACCGAACAGTTCCTGACGTTGAGTGAGGATCCCGATTCAAAGGCCAAACGCTGAAATCCCTGACGTGATAAATTCCATATCTTTAAAGTGAAGCGGGTAAATACTTACCCGCTTTCATTTGGCCCAATCCCCCGTGTAAGCGACTTTATCCGCCCCAAACCCAGTTGCGCACTTCAGGCACATCCTCGCCATGCTCTCTTACATAACGATGATGCTCAGCGATTCGCTCCTGCAGGTCGTCGAGGAGTTCCGGATGACGATCAGCTAAGCCCGGCACATGCAAAATGGCCGACTGAGCCAGATGATAGCGATCCAGCTCGTTGATTACCGCCATATCAAACGGCGTCGTGGTAGTGCCCTCTTCGTTAAATCCGTGCACATGGAAATTGCCGTGATTATTGCGCTGATACGTCAGGCGATGCACCAGACTTGGATAACCATGGAAGGCAAAGATGACGGGTTTATCCGTGGTGAAAAGGGCATCGAACTCTTCTTCGGCTTTGCCATGCGGATGCTGCTCCTGCGTCTGCAACGCCAGTAAATCCACCACATTGACGACTCTGATACGCAATTCCGGCAGATAGCCCCTCAGTAAATCTACTGCCGCCAGGGTTTCCATGGTAGGCACGTCCCCCGCGCAGGCCATAACAACGTCTGGTTCACCCTCACAGCTCGCCCAGTTCCATATGCCCATGCCTGCCTCACAGTGAGAAATGGCACTCTCTATATCCAGCCACTGGGGTGAAGGTTGTTTACCTGCAACAATGACATTGATCCGGTCCCATGTTCGCAGGCAGTGGTCCCCGACCCACAGCAGCGTATTAGCATCGGGTGGCAGGTATATACGCACTATGTCGGCTTTCTTGTTCGCGACATGATCAATAAATCCCGGATCCTGATGGCTGTATCCATTATGGTCCTGACGCCAGACGTGGGACGACAGCAGATAGTTCAGCGAGGAGATCGGCTGTCGCCAGCCCAGCTTGCGGGTGACCTTCAGCCATTTAGCGTGCTGGTTAAACATCGAATCGACGATATGAATAAAGGCTTCATAGCAGTTAAACAGCCCGTGGCGCCCTGTAAGCAGATAGCCCTCCAGCCAGCCCTGACACTGATGCTCACTGAGGATCTCCATGACACGACCGTCACGTGACAGCTGTTCATCGTAATCCTTAATGGGTTCCATCCAGGTACGGGAGGTGACGTCAAACACGGGTGACAGACGGTTGGATGCCGTTTCGTCCGGGCCAAACAGCCTGAAGTTATCAAGATTCTTTTGGAAGATTGCACTCAGGTAACGACCAAACTGTTCGGTGGCCTGTCCCTGTGTGCTGCCGGGCTGACCCGTCTCCAGCGCAAAGTCGTGAATATCGGGCGTGATAAGTTCACGTCGCAACCTTCCCCCGTTGGCATAGGGCGTTGCCCCCATACGCTTATTACCCTTCGGGGCCAGCGCGCGCAGTTCAGGGGCAAGCGATCCGCTCGGGTCAAAGAGTTCCTGCGGCTGATAGCTGCGCATCCATTGTTCAAGGATCTGGCGATGGCCATCATCCTCACGGCAAGCGGAAACCGGTACCTGATGGGCTCGCCAGAATCCCTCCACTTTTTTGCCATCCACCTCACGCGGGCCGGTCCATCCTTTCGGGCTGCGCAGAATAATCATGGGCCAGCGTGGCACAGCATCAGTTGCATTACCGCTGCGCGCCTGGTGCTGGATATCAGCGATGATGTCAAACGCCGTGTCCAGCGCGGTGGCCATCTGCTGATGCATGGCAAGCGGCTCGTGGCCGCTGACAAAGAGCGGGGCATATCCATAACCACTAAAAAGCTGCTGAAGATCTTCTTCACTGCTGCGTCCCAGCAACGTAGGGTTCGCGATTTTATAACCGTTGAGATGCAGAATTGGCAGCACCGCACCGTCTCGTTGGGCATTCAGAAATTTAATGCCGTGCCAGCTGGCAGCCAGTGGCCCCGTCTCCGCTTCACCGTCTCCGATGACACAGGGCACCACCAGTTCAGGATTATCGAAGGCCGCGCCAAACGCATGCGACAGCGAATAGCCAAGCTCTCCACCTTCATTAATCGACCCCGGTGTTTCAGGGGCAGCGTGGCTCGGTATCCCGCCCGGGAAAGAAAACTGTTTAAACAGCCTCTGCATTCCCTCTTCGTCTTCACTGACGTGAGGATAAATTTCGCTATAGCTACCTTCCAGCCAGCTGTTGGCCACCATGCCGGGGCCGCCATGCCCGGGCCCGCAGACGTAAAGGAGATCACGGTCGCGCTGGCGAATAATGCGGTTGAGATGAGCATAAATAAAATTAAGGCCCGGCGTGGTTCCCCAGTGCCCCAGCAAACGAGGTTTGATATGTTCTGGCTTCAGGGGTTCCCGCAGAAGCGGGTTTTCCATGAGATAGATTTGTCCCACAGAGAGGTAATTAGCCGCGCGCCAGTATCTGTCTATCAGAGCAAGTTCATTGGCCCCGGTGACTGTCGTCATACCTGTTCCTCCGATGTTGCGTTCGTCGTTGACTTGTGAAGATGCGGCCCCCTTTCAGGACCGCCTTTCGTTACCTTTTTTTTGAAAACAGCTGGCTTGCCGTATCTTTGAGTATCTGCGAGGTTCCCTGATCGCCCTTTGCCATCGATGACATAAAGGCTTTAGCCTGTTTAAAGGTGATATGCGGTGGGAGCGGAGCCACTTCGGGGTCAGTTTTGACCTCCAGCAATACGGGGCGATCTGCGCTTAGCGCACGTTGCCAGGCGCTGGCCAGCTGTTCCGGGTTGTCGACATAAATGCCCACCAGCCCCAGTGATTCAGCAAACTCAGCGTATTTCACATCAGGCAATTGTTGCGTGGCTTTGAAGCGGGGATTCCCCTCCATGACGCGCTGCTCCCAGGTTACCTGATTCAGATCCTGATTATTGAACACGCAGACAATCAAACGGCTATCCGTCCACTGCTGCCAGTATTTCTGGATGGTAATCAGCTCTGCCATGTTGTTCATCTGCATGGCACCATCACCCACCAGCGCGACAACCGGGCGTTCAGGGTGCGCAAATTTGGCCGCGATCGCATAAGGAACGGCTGCGCCCATGCAGGCCAGCCCCCCTGACAGCGTAGCCCGTTGTCCCTGCTTCACGCGATAATCGCGCGCAAACCAGTTTGCACAGGATCCGGAATCAGAAGTGACGATAGCGTTATCCGGCAGCTGCGGAGACATCTCCCATACCACCCGCTGGGGATTGACGGGATTGGCTGGTGCCAGCGCTCGCTCTTCCATCTGCTTCCACCAGTCCTGAACCTGCACCGCAATCTCTTCCTGCCAGCTGCGATCCTCTTTGTGATCCAGTAATGGCAGGAGTGCTCGCAGGGTTTCAGCTGCATCGCCGTTAAGATTCACCTCACAGGGATAGCGTAAGCCGAGCATGGCCGGGTCGATATCGATTTGCACGGCACATGCCTGCCCCTCTTTTGGCAGGAACTCCGTCCAGGGAAAACCGCTGCCAATCATCAGCAGCGTGTCGCAGTTCTGCATCAACTCCCAGGAAGGTTTAGTGCCCAGCAGACCTATCGAGCCGGTCACAAAAGGGGCGTCATCGGGCAGGACATCTTTGCCCAGTAACGCTTTGGCGACGCCTGCACCCAGTTGATTTGCCGCCTGCACGACTTCAACCGCCGCGCCGCGTGCGCCAGAGCCAATAAGGATTGCCACTTTACTACCCGCATTGAGTACATCGGCGGCGCGCTGCAAATCGGCTTCATAGGGCATAATTTTGGGGCGATGATAGCCACTGCCTGAATGGGTAAACCCGTGCAGATGAGGCGGTGACTGCCACTCTTCATCCTGTATATCTTTCGGGATGATCAGCACGGCAACGCCGTTCTGCGCTTTGGCAATACGCACGCCACGATCGACGAGATGCCGCACCTGACCCGGTGCAGCCGCTTCCTGTACAAAATTCGCCACATCCGCAAACACGCGATCCAGGTTCATCTCCTGCTGATAGCTTGCGCCTCTCGCCGTTGCCTCTGCCTGCCCGGCAATGGCCAGTACAGGAGCATGATCCATTTTGGCATCATAAAGCCCGGTTAAAAGGTGGGTCGCACCCGGCCCGCCCGTGGACAGGCAGACGCCAATCTCGCCGGTAAACTTAGCGTGACCGGCGGCCATAAAGGCCGCCATTTCCTCGTGGCGCACCTGAATAAACTCAATGCCATCGTCCTTTTCATTTGCGCGTTGTATCGCACCCAGCACCCCATTGATTCCGTCCCCCGGGTAACCGTAAATGCGCGTCACGCCCCACTCTTTCAGGCGCTGGACAAAAAAATCGCTGGTCTTGATGCTCATCGTTTTCATCCCTCTTTATTCATGCAATTCGTGAGGAGAGTTAGCAAAAAGTTGTCGGGTTTCCCCCATCATTCAAAGCATTGGTTCGCATTGAAGCGCTAAACTCTGAGAAAGATTTATCTGGCAAACGTTGACCGGTATTAACCAGTCTGCTTCGGAAGGGATGTGACCGCTCTGTAAAGCGGCCACCTGACAAATAGCAGGATGAAGATGTCTCTCAGGCCGCATTGAGAATGCGCAGCGCTTCCCGATTGAACGCAGGTAGATCATCCGGCGTACGGCTGGTGACCAGTTTATCGTCATCCACAACGACTTCTTTGTCATAAAAGTCAGCACCTGCATTACGCAGATCAATAGCGATGGCTTTTACACTGGTCATCTTGCGGCCGCGCACACCATTAGCACTGATAAGCAACTGAGGTCCATGACAGATGGCAAACACCGGTTTGCCGCTGGCAACAAATTCTTTGGTGAAATTCACGAAACGATCATCACCGCGCAGTGAGTCAGGTGAGTGACCGCCAGGCAAAAGTAAGGCATCAAATTCTGCAGGAGTAACGTGATCGATGTCCCTGTCGATTTTGACTTCCGCCTTACCCTGTTTACCTTTCACAACCTTCCCCGCCTGCATCTCAATAGTCACGACTTCGTGGCCGGCTTTGGCATAGGCATCGGCGGGTGAGGTGAACTCTGAGTCTTCGAATTCATCGGTGATCAGGACAGCTATTTTCTTACCCATATGTTTCTCCTTGCGGTTAAAAACGCTCAGCGTTTGGGGCTCGGTTAACCCAATAAGTCTGGTCGCCATGGCATAAAACACAAGCCAGGCGGTTGGTGCTAAGCAGAAGAAAATGAAGGAGAGGAAAATTACAGACACCTAAACACAACGAGTCATCAGATATTTATGCAGGATTTAACAACCGTTTATGTATCCATGGCAAAATTCATCACTGAAACTGTAAACAGCATTTTGATGAGCTGCCTTGTAAAGGTTAGCTCTGTTTTCATGTTAAGAGTCGTAAAGGAAAAGAAATATACGCTCTAAGTATCCCGCCTCATCGAGATTTTGTTAGATGCGCCTTACAAGATTGTTAACCGTCTCGTTTAATGCAGATCAATCCCCAAAATAAACTTGGTGAGCTTTTTATTTAGTGACTACGCTAAATCATAACGTCTGTTTCGTGATGTTGGATAATTATCATAAATTACCGGAGAAATATCATGGCTGAGCCTTGGGTAAATGATGGTGCAATCGTCACAGATTCTTATGGCGGCCTGCCGCTGAAACGTATCTCATGGAGCGCGGTATTTGCGGGTGTTATCGCCGCGCTTATTGTTCATATTTTATTAGGATTACTCGGCACTGCGATTGGTGCTTCTGTCATTGACCCTCAACAGGAACGCAATCCGCTTGAACATTTAGGGACGGGTGCGCTGATATGGACCGGTGTCAGTATGCTTATCGCCATCATTGCCGGCGGTTACGTCGCTGGCAGACTGGCTCAACGTGAGGGCGCACTACACGGTTTATTGATGTTTGGCGTCAGTACACTTATCACCCTCTGGCTGGCATTTTCACTGGCAACTGGGATTATCGGAGGCGCATTTAATATCCTGGGTGCCGGAGCCAGTGCGCTAGGCAGTGGTGTTTCGGCCGTTGCCCCGTCTGTCGGGAACATGGCCAAAGAGAAACTTCAGGAGAATAATATTAATTTAGATTCGCTCCAGAATGAGTTACAGGCCACCCTCCGTCAGACAGGTAAACCTGAACTTCAGCCGGATAAGCTTCAGCAGGATGTGAACAGTGAGGCAAATAGCGCACAAGATCAGGCTAAACAAACGGCTCAGAACCCGCAAAATGCGGATAACGATATCGTGAACTGGATCCGTGGGGTTATTAATCGTCATTCAGACACCCTTCAGGCTGCCGACCGGGATGCGCTCAAAAACATTATCAAAGCCCGTACAGGTAAGAGTGATCAGGAAGTTGAGCAGATCGTTAACCAGACGGTTGAGAGTTATCAGAAAGCCATGGCACAGTTTCAGCAACTAAAACAGCAGGCTGAGCAGAAAGCCCGTGAAGCTGCAGAGAAAGCCGCCGCTGCAACCGCCAGAGCCAGCTGGTTCACCTTCTTCGTATTGATTATTGAGGGCGTGCTGGCTGCTGTATTCGGACGCATTGGCAGACGCACACAACCCCATACCGTCTTGGCCAGCGAAAGATCTCTCTGACAAAGTGGGGGTTGATGTATTGTTTAAATAATTAGAGCATCCTGATAAACAACATGCCGTCATGTGCAGTAAAAACACATGGCGGCATGTGAGTGAAATCTATACCGCTTGATTCGCAAGTCAATGAATCTCTCTGGAGAAAAGTTGAGCAATAAAATTTCTCGTTTCGCTTTGTGAATTAAAGCGAAACGAATTAACGAACCTTCTCATATATTAATCGATGGAAAATACTCTCTTCCCTCCGCCTTTAACTTAAACCGAAGCGATCTTTCTGCCCCCTGCATTAAGGTGAAAGAAGCCATGGTAATAAGCAAAGCGCGAGAAAAGCATTCACTTAAAATTCCCCGCTCTTCGTTTTGACCTGTATTAATTAGGGTCATTCAATTAATGAAATGGGAATATAGCAATGTCGAAGCCAGTAAAAAATAAAGAATTGACTCATCAGGCTCCTTCAAAGGGGCCAGAGTCGTCGCAGCCTTCCCGTGGATCTCTGGCACCTGCAGATGGTTCACATCAGCCTGCAGCAGAACCTACACCACCCGGCAAACAACCTACTGCCCCCGGAAGTTTAAAG
The DNA here is from genome assembly GCF_059731115.1 of Type-E symbiont of Plautia stali. Classification (NCBI taxonomy): domain Bacteria; kingdom Pseudomonadati; phylum Pseudomonadota; class Gammaproteobacteria; order Enterobacterales; family Enterobacteriaceae; species Type-E symbiont of Plautia stali. Next base: position 178,552 of record NZ_AP035907.1, on the reverse strand, counting down.
GCGCCTGATACCCAGAACAACAAACTAAAGCAACTTGAGGTTCACAGATAAAATGGCGCTGATCAGTCGCTGACCACAAATCAGGGAACAAAGATTGCAAACGATCAAAACTCTTTACGCGCGGGAGCACGAGGGCCGACCCTGCTTGAAGATTTTATTATGCGAGAGAAAATCACGCATTTTGATCACGAACGCATCCCGGAGCGCATCGTGCATGCGCGTGGTTCGGCAGCGCACGGATATTTACAACCTTACCGCTCATTGAAAGATCTGACCAAAGCGCATTTCCTGTCCGACCCAGACCAAATCACACCTGTCTTCGTGCGTTTTTCAACGGTTCAGGGCGGTGCAGGATCGGCTGATACCGTGCGCGATATACGTGGTTTTGCCACTAAGTTTTATACCGATGACGGTGTATTTGATTTAGTCGGAAACAACACTCCCGTGTTCTTTATCCAGGATGCCCATAAATTCCCTGATTTTGTGCATGCCGTAAAACCCGAACCACACAATGAAATTCCTCAGGGTCAAAGCGCACACGACACCTTCTGGGACTATGTCTCCCTGCAGCCTGAAACCTTACATAACGTTATCTGGGCGATGTCCGACCGTGGTATCCCACGCAGCTACCGCACCATGGAAGATTTCGGTATCCATACTTTCCGTCTGATCAATGCAGAGGGGAAAGCGACCTTTGTCCGCTTTCACTGGAAACCTGTTGCAGGAAAAGCGTCATTACTTTGGGACGAGTCACAAAAACTGACCGGGCGCGATCCTGATTTTCACCGACGCGATTTGTGGGAAGCCATTGAAGCCGGCGATTTTCCGGAATATGAGTTAGGCCTGCAACTCATTTCCGAAGAAGACGAATTCAGTTTCGATTTCGATATCCTGGATGCCACCAAACTGATTTCGGAAGAGCTGGTGCCGGTGGAAATTGTCGGCAAGATGGTGTTGAACCGCAATCCCGATAACTTCTTTGCTGAAACCGAACAGGTGGCCTTCCACCCCGGACATATCGTACCAGGCCTGGACTTCACCAACGATCCTTTATTGCAGGGCAGACTTTTCTCCTACACAGATACCCAGATCAGCCGCCTGGGCGGACCTAACTTCCACGAAATTCCTATTAACCGCCCGGTTTGCCCCTATCATAATTTTCAGCGGCAGGGCATGCATCGTCAGGACATCGACGCCAATCCGGCAAATTACGAACCTAATTCGATTAATGATAACTGGCCGAGAGAAACGCCGCCGTCAGCCGAAAGTGGCGGGTTCGAGAGCTTTCAGGAGCGCGTGGAAGGCCATAAAGTACGCGAGCGCAGTCCTTCCTTTGGCGAGTATTACTCTCAGCCTCGATTGTTCTGGTTAAGTCAGACGCCTGTCGAGCAACAGCACATCATTGGGGCCTACTCCTTTGAAATGAGTAAAGTCGCCCGTCCCTACATACGTGAGCGCGTGATAGACCACCTGTTGAATATCGATATTGCACTCGCTCAGGGTGTGGCTGATAACCTGGGGATTGCACTGACTGCAGATCAGTTAAATACCCCACCCGCTCCCGACGTCCACGGTCTGAAAAAAGATGACAGTCTGAGTTTGTATGCCGTGCCAGGTGGGGAGATAAAAGGTCGGCAGGTTGCCCTGCTGTTGAGCGATGGGGTGAAGTCGGCTGATGTACTGGCCGTGTTGCAGTCGCTTAATGCGGCGGGTGTACATACAAAATTGCTGGCTCCCCATATGGGTCAGGTGGTGGCGGATGACGGTTCAATTTTGCCCGTTGATGCCACGTTTGCCGGATTGCCGTCGCTGACGTTTGATGCCGTTTTTGTGCCAGACGGTAACATTGATGCGCTGCTGTTAAGTGGCGACAGCCGCTACTATCTGCTGGAAGCTTACAAGCACCTGAAAGTCATTGGCCTGAGTGGCGAGGCCAGGCGATTCAAAACACAGTTCGCCTTGCAGGACGATGAAGAAGAGGAAGGTATTGTTGATGGTCTGAAAGCAGACAGCGCGATGATGGGTGCTTTTATTGATGCAATGAAAGCCCATCGGGTCTGGGCAAGGAGTCAAAAAGCGCTATCAGTACCGGCTTGATCAGGCGGATTAAAGTCACATTCTGAGTTTCCCTTGGAGGGCTTAACTCATTTATTACTGGAAATGCCTGACGAAGGACCCCTGTCGAGTCGAAGTTTCTTGTATCAATGTGTTAAGCGGTTTTCATTTAGAAAGCTCAAACAGAAATGTGGACTTCGTAGTTAGATTGTCGTCAGACACCAGCCGGGAAAACTTTCTTAGCTGGTGCTGACAATTCGCTTTATCCGAATACTCCAGCATAAGCGCCAAAAGAACAAATACCACAAAGGATAACGGATACCACGGCGGCTGATAGCGTGTAGTTTTTCATTTCCTGACCTCATTTTTACGTTTAAAACCTTAGTTTGGCAGGAAATTCCATTCTGTAAACCTGAGAATTTTTTCCAGGAAAAATCCTTATCTTCATACCTCATCAGTTTTCATAATTTGGCCGAGTGAGCGTCAACTTCTTGATTGATTTAAAGTGTGATTGAAAAGTATGTCTGGCTTAGCTATCCATGGCCCTGAACATTAAACCCTGTGTAAATAACTTGTTTTCAAAGGAAGCAAAAACCACGGGACTACTAATTCTTGTACAAGTTCTAGAAAGCGTGTACAACTTTTAAGTCGCTTGAATTTATCATTGGAGGATCAACAAATGCGCCAGAATCGTTCTGCTTCGATCTCTTCTGAAGCCATTAATCAGTATTTCAGTAAAGCCTCTTTGCCATCTCAGCAGGAATCGCTTGGACTAATTGTGGTGGAGATCCTGAAGGAAGGTCGCAATCTGAACCGCAAGTCACTTTGTAGCAAACTGCTTCATCGTCTTGAACTCTCTTCATGCGCTGAAGAAGAACGTCATTACCACCAGTTGATTGGCCTCCTCTTAGACCGGGAGGGTTGAAATCGGCGACCCAGACGATGACACCTGTGGCGGTGTAATGCCCCCATCAGGTGTTGTTGTGATCATCAGCATTACGCACTTCGGCCAAACATGTCATCTTCACACCGTGATCGAAGCATCTTGCAGTAAAGAGAAACCTATGAACAGAAGTGACCAGCAGAAAGCTATTGACGAAATTATCGGAGAAGCAGCATTTGCATTACTACAGCGGCCTGGACGCATATCCCTGCGAGCTTTGATGGATCAGCTGAATTCAATGCAAAGATTATCAGAGGATGCTGACAGGCAGGCGCTGATTGCGCTTTCCATAACCGATATCAGAAAACACCGTTCTGAGGGTGATGCGCATATGAGGGAGCACAATGAAGGATCCGACAAGGTTCGCGCCTTATTTTCAGGCTCTGGCGTCCCAGGAAATAACAGTAAGCATTGAAGCCTTATTTTAGGTCTGATCATTAACTCCTATCCATCAAGCACGGAACGAATAAGAATGCCAACGCCAGATGATATTTTTAGCGTGATTACCGACATTGAACTGGCTGAACGCTTTCGCAATGCGGGAAATGACATCAAGGATGAATCGGCCGTACTCGGATTTGTCATTCGAAGCCTCCTTCAGTCGGGAGAACAGGTGACCCGTAAAGCTATTATTCTCAGCCTGATTGGTGCACTGGAAAGCGTGCAAGGTACACCACAGGCTGACGTTTTACGAAGAACGCTTGAGATTGTTGTCGGATGTAACGCTGAGGACTAGATACTCTTTAGGGTGCTTATTGAAGAGAGGTATTAATCAGAAAGTGGCGCTGCGACAATTCAATCAGGCTTTCTCGCGTAAAACTGAAATTGAGCTATGTTTTGTAATATGTCTTTTTTAAGCGCAGCGTTATAAGTGGTCAGCGGTGCAGCAGCTGGCCGGTAACCATCATGTTGTGGGTCGTCTGCTGTTTCCAACGCATCGGATAACGTCAGGAGAGCCCATGCACAATCAACTTCTCAGCTTTGACGCCGTGTACCGAATGGTGCGTCAACATAGCCTTATCGAATTTCCACAGCATGCTGAATGTAGCTCGCAGAAAACGGTCAACGCCTATCTCAAATCTTCAGGGTCATCTTTGCACGCACCTGGTCCCGGTCTTAACTTCAGCCATCGCACTGGAGACGTCATTTCAGAGTTCGACCATTTTATCATCACCGATAAAAACCGGGAGGCGCTGTACGCAGACATTGCAGACATGGTGCGCTGGCTGAGGGACAACGGTTACCTGCTGCGCAGCTTAGAAGATGAATTATGTTTCTACCCTACCGATAAACTTCTTCGAACAAGTTCACTCGTCTTCTGATTTTCACCGTGAAGAATTTTAAATAGCCAACGCGGCTGCCGACGCGGCTGAAAAGCCGCAGTGCAGCTGCCCTAATCTTCTGAATACCAGAAGGTTTATCTGTTCTTAGCCTTGCGCTTAAGTTGCTTTTCATCATGAGTTTATCCGGAAGCTTGCACCTGCCCCAGCCAAAAAATAACTACGATCACTGAATGATTTCACTTTTCATCGGCAAAAGGTGTTACGCTACTGCTGTCTGAAAAATAGCCAGACCTTATCCTTCAACAGGCTTGTTGCCGACGAATCGATGCGGGTGCAACTTACCTCTCATGAGCTGACCAAGCAGCTTCCACCACTACTCCTAAGTCAAATGAAGCGCGCTCGATAGCGCTGGTGTGCGATAGCTCGCAAGGACACATCACGCCATTTGTCATTTACATTCCAAAATAGCGCAATGTTAATCGCGGACGAGTGACATGCCTTCTGTGTAGTCAGGAATTACATGGCCATATCCAAAGATATCAATGCCAGCAGTAAACACTTCAAGCCGGCCACACTCCCTGTAACCGAGTGTGGAAATCATGTTCCGCTAACGTTACGGCTGAAGTTCACCAGTGCAGTAGAGGCGATCGGCGCAATGTGCCAGGCCGTTCTCAAAACAAGGGGGGTTGTCTCTATACCTGAAGTTCAGCTTATGCTGGCAGTCAGGCTGGAGCTTTGCTCTGAAGAGATCGACAGAAAAATTCTTCAGGAATCCCTGATGCTGCTGGCCGATCAATCTACCTGTAACTGAGAGACTGTAGTCATCTCAGGCACATCGGAAGTGAACGCTTTTCAAAATTTGCTTATAGATCAATATCTCTCTGAGCGACTTACCTCGGGGAGCTATGGACCCATATCCGCTTGCGTCGTGCTCATAGATTTTGAGCGATACCTGTTTGTTTTATGAAAAACGGGTTTCACCTGTTCCTTTTTCAAGCAAATTCTTATTGCAGGTAAGAGGTCTTATCAGTATAAATCCCTGATAATCACATCATATAAAGGGATGTTCCAATGAAAAAACTATACGCAGACCTCTCTTCAGCCCCTCTGTTGACTGGCATAATTGGTGAGGCGGTGCTGGAGCTTGTTGAACGCAGCATGAATATTAGCCGGGATAGCATCATAGCTATGCTTGAAAAGAAAAAGCGTGAGAGCACTATTCCGGCGATTATTCGCGTAACTGAGGATGCTCTTTTCTGGATGCGCAAAGGAAGCTAAAGCTGATAAAGACTTGCGTGCTAAGTGGAATATAGTGAGTGATTCCTCTTAAACCTTGTAAGTATTTTAAAGACAGCCGGAAAAAATTTTTTGATGCGGGTATTGGTCTTGTAAGACGTCAAAACGTATCGGCTGTCTATACCAGGCTTAGATGATTATGCGAACCCTCTGATGCAGCGAAGTATAAAGTTTCACGCTAATGGCATGATTTCATTTCGACATGAGTTTACTTTTCATGGTGACTCTATCTGATAAGGGAACCGGAGCAGAAAAACCGAAAGAGGGGTTTGCCTGAGTACCCCCTGAAACTCATGCACGACCCGGCACCGCCCCTGACGTAACTTCACATCAACGATAATGGTGACAGCAGAAGGCAAAGGTTGGTCTGTAGAGGCAAACTGCTTTCCCCTGAATTCAGCCAACTGCTCACTGGTTACTTAAAACTTATCATGGATTGCGGCACCAAATATGAGTTGTGGTTAAATCCTGAGCATGAGTAATTCAGCACCGCCCGCTTCCTAAATTTTCATACAGGCAAATACATTCGATTTGCTCGTTCAAAGTCAGGAAGCTAATTTCTTTCCGAACCTTTTGTTTCTCTTTTCGGTTATCTGGTCCAGCTCCAACTGGAGCTGCTCATGTTCACGATTGGCTTCCGACAAACGTCTCGCATGCAGCAGAGATTTGCCCGCTGCGACCTCCTGTCCTGTAAGAGAACGAATGATCAAGCCGACTTCCTGCAAATAGGATTCAAGCGTTTCAATCTGGTTTTCGATATCAAAACGGGTACGTCTTTTAGTGGTGCGAAGCATAGTGAAGTCCAGCGCAGAAGCAAAGGTCGCCCAAACATTAGATAATAGTTTACAAATCTCTGAACTGCCATCATACCTCTGTAGCCAGAATCAGATCATGTTATAAGGTTTGCCAACACTCCCCTGTATGGAGATAGTCGTGATGACTAATCCAGCAGGGCATGCTTCTTAATTTCAATTTCGAATTGTTTAGCAGCGGGCGTTTTGGCGCGATGTGCATTGCCTGAAAATATTCGATCGCTCTGCATCATTCACGCGCCTCGCTTAAATGAACATTGAAATTTTTCGCATGTGAACCAGACTTAAGTCTTAAATTACAGGAGGGCAACTATGCCGTATAAATCACGAGATTCCCTGCCAGAGAGCGTCAGGAGCGTACTACCTGCTCATGCGCAGGATATATATCAAGCAGCTTTTAACAGTGCCTGGGATGAGTATAAGGATAAAAAAGACCGCAAGGATGACAGCTCCCGGGAAGAGGTTTCACATAAAGTTGCCTGGGCTGCAGTCAAGAATACGTACGAAAAAGGCAATGATGACAGATGGCATAAGAAGAAATCCTGACAAAACCCTCACCGGCAATTGATTGATCAATCCTCGCGGAAGGTTGGGTTCAGACAGGGTCAGGTTTTGCTGTATAGCCGCTTATGGAGACTTATTTGCCATTGAGCAACCAGATTGTATATTGGGAGTTTCACTGAAACGCTCTGAAAGAAGCCCCGTTGCTTTCGTGCCTGCTAACTGCGGATGCCGTAGCCCCCTGGAGATCAGCCAGCTTCGCCACGCAATCGGTGACGATAATGTTTCAGGACAACGTTTGTGACAATCTGTCCGTACACAAAGCCGCCCAGCCCGGACATGATTACGGAGCCGGCAATACCAAAAAAATACGCTCCTGAGTAGCCGAAGGCCCCGCAGACGATGAGGCCCGCCCAGGTCTGCCAGTGACGAAAAGCTGATTTATATGCCTCCCGCCATCGTCTTCCGCGCTCCCACAAGTCTAGGTCGGCCAGTTCGGGTATGGATTTCAGGGTCCAGAAGATCTTCACGTGTTCTCCTTTCACAAATAGCATAAATGATAATAATTATCATCTTCACGTCAAGGTTTTAAACCTTTTAACCCCATCACTCTCAAAGTCGAGATCCTGAACGACAGGAGGAAAGCTCAGGCTTGGACGACTTACTTAATCGAGTCTGAAATTGGACCCGGTTTAGCAGAATCAACGCCGGGAGTCTAAAAAACAGGCGATTAACGATTGTGACAATACTAAATTCTGAAGGCATCCGAATTTCCACCATTTGTCTGCCTGACCATTGTTTTGCCATCAGACCCACGCCCATCGTGCAGAGACGCATCTGTTTCCCTATAGCTCAGTCCGGCTTTCAATCCTGCTCGCACAGGAGACAAAGATAGGTGAACAACCTTAGAAGTGAATGGCAGCTATGTGCTGTGAGTTCAATGGCTCGATGCAACGCTATCCTTAATCAAGGGGGGACGTTGCCATGAAACGAAGAACTCGGATTAACTACACGCCAGAGCAGAAGGCGATTATCTGGGACAGATATAAGCAAGGTGATTCTCTGCATGATATCGTCTTTAATATGCTAGCCGGCGCCAGATGGCAACGGCATTAGCAGAGGTCATCACGGCGCTCTGATAGCGCGAAGGTTGATATGTTCAACGTTTGTCGCAGGTCCGGACCAACCCGCAAGGCTTATCCGGCAGATCTGCCGGATAAGTCGCACACACCGTAATACCTTACAGCGTTTACCAGGCGTAAGCCCCCGGCGCTTCACCACCAGGACCCGGCCAGATGGCATCGAGTTCGGTCAGCACCTTTTTTGAAAGCTTAAGTTCAACGGCCTTGAGATTTTCCTGCAATTGATCAGCAGTTCGCGGACCGCTGATCACCGAAGCCACTGCCGGATTGTGCAGGAGCCAGGCCAGCGCAACCAGTGCCGGGGACTCACCCAGTTCTACACACAAGGCTTCCCAGGCCTGCAGTTGCGGGCGGCGTGCCTCGATTTGCGCCAGCAAGCCTGGCGTGGCGCGCCGCCCCTCAGAAATCTTTTTCAGCACGCCTCCCAGCAGCCCCATTCCTACAGGACTCCAGGTGATTAGCCCAACGCCAAAATGGCGCAGTGCCGGAATGACTTCCAGCTCAATGGTACGCTGCGTCAGGTTGTAGAGACTCTGTTCCGAGGCCAGTCCCAGCAAATTGCGCGAGGCGGCCGAGCACTGTGCGGTAGCGATATCCCAGCCGGCAAAGTTGCTGCTGCCTGCATAGGTGATCTTGCCTTCCCTGATCAGTTGCTCAAATGCCTGCCAGATTTCTTCCCACGGCGTTGAACGATCAATATGATGCATCTGATAAAGATCGATGTGGTCTGTTTTAAGGCGACGGAGGCTGGCTTCACATGCCCGGCGAATGTGATACGCCGATAAATACTTATCGTTAGGTCCAGTATCCATAGGCTGATAAACCTTGGTGGCCAGCACAATTTTATCGCGACGGGACTTATCCTGCGCCAGCCAGTTGCCAATAATCTCCTCGGAAGTGCCATAACCTTTGGCCATGTCCGGTGACTGCGGGTCGCCATAAACGTCGGCCGTGTCAAACAGGTTAATACCGGCGTTAAGAGCAGTATCCATGATTCTGAAGCTATCCTGCTCGTTGGTCAGTTCACCAAAGTTCATACAGCCGAGCGTGATCGGGCTGAGTTTCAGGCCAGTGCGTCCCAGATGGTTATAGTTCATTACTTGGATCTCCATGGTTTTGTTTACAGCTGAGCGGAGATTTTTGCAGGACCACATTAGCCTGACTAGCTGATGAATACTTAAAGAGTTTATTAGTAAAGCTAATCAATATGTTTAAGGTATTGTTTTAAAAATCAAAATAAAACGATTTAGCATAAATGCTTAAAACCAAATGAAGACGTCTGCAGGTTATAGTTTCGTTCCGGCTGGTCTTGTATACCGTAAGGCGTCTACAACCAGCCGGAAAGCCGGCGAAGGCTGTCGGCGGCTTGGATAATACAAAAAATATCCCGGGAATGGATCGCACCAGTCTTCAAGCACGCGGACCAGTCGTCCCTCTTCAATATGCGGCGCAAACTCTTCTTCCGGCAGCGAGGCGATACCTGCCCCCATCAGCGTTGCCTCAACCATGGGTGGAGTCGTGTTAAAAATCAGCTGCCCTTCTACACGCACGCTCTGCAGCCTGCCCTGCCTGATAAAATCCCAGGTGTATATTCCCCCGCTGGACTGCATACGCATATTGATGCAGTTATGTTTCAGCAGATCGTGAGGCTTTTCAGGACGGGGGTACTTCTCAAAGTACTCAGGTGAGGCGGCAACGGCGACGCGCACAGGCGGGCCTATCGGTACTGCAATCATGTCTTTGTCGATGGTATCACCCAGTCGCACCCCCATATCAAAACGATCCGCCACGATATCGCGGAATCCATAGTTAATATCGTACTCAACGCTGATGTCCGGATATTCACTTAGTAGTGGCGTGATTTTCGGTAACAGCAGCGTTCGCAGTACATGGTCTCCGCAGGTAATGCGTACCGTTCCTCCAGGCTTATCACGCATTTCAGTCAGCTCGTCCAGCTCGGATTCAATTTCATCAAACCGGTGCCCGATGGTGTTCAGCAGGCGCTCGCCAGCAGCGGTCGGAGAAACACTGCGCGTGGTGCGGTTCAACAACCGTATTTCCAGTTGTGCTTCAAGCCCGTTAATCGCCTGGCTCAGCGCCGACTGCGTCACGCCCAGCAAAGCCGCTGCACGGGTAAAACTCCCCTCGCGCGCAATAGTCACGAAGTACATCAGGTCGTTAAGGTTTCGTCTGGCCATGGTGCTCAGCTTCCGGTCAAAAGTCATGATTAATTAGCATAACTTATAAGGCTATTCAGTATAAATAAGCTAGTCACGTCGAGCAGCATTACGGATGATAACTGCCATGAAAACGACCAAAAACGCACTTCAATGGCCGCACGGACTCATCATTCTGATCGCCGTGCTGATACTGGCTCCAGCCGCATGGGCACAGAAAAGTTCCGGTTCGCTGGCGCAGTCTGCGCCGCATCGTACACAAGCAAAGGGCGACACTATGAAGATTAGACTGATTGTTGGTAAGAAAACTGCCGTTGCCACCCTGTATGACAATGCCACCGCCAGAGACTTTGGTTCGATGCTTCCGCTTTCTCTCACGATGAATGATTACGACACCATTGAGCGCATGTCCGACCTGCCGCTCAAGCTCGTTACTGAGGGCGCGCCGGACGGTATGACGCCGGTGGCGGGAGAGCTGACCCATTATGCGCCCTGGGGTAACCTCGCCATCTTCATCAGGCCGCGAACCTGGTCGCGCAATCTTCTGCCGCTGGGAAAAATCGATCAGGGTCTGGACATCCTCTCACAGCCCGGCCCCTACAATCTGCGCATTGAGCGAATTGAACCCTGAACCTCACTTTTACTTTTACGCGAAAGGATGATCTGTCATGACCAGAAACGTTGATGACCGTGATGTGAAACTGCCCGGTGAACCGGACGCACACCGACGTACCCTGCTTAAGCTGACTGCCGCCGGCATTGCGGCCGCGGGCGTCAGCGTTATGTCCCCTGCTGCGGCACAGGAGCAGAAGGGCCTTACGCTCACAGACAAGTGGGATAAAGTCTTTCCGAAAAGCGACCGGATTGAACATCGCAAAGTGACGTTCAGCAACCGTTACGGCAACACGCTTGCCGCAGATATTTATCAGCCAAAAAATATCACCGGAAAACTCCCCGCTCTTGCGGTGGGTGGGCCTTTTGGTGCCGTTAAGGAGCAATCATCCGGGCTTTACGCGCAGACCATGGCAGAACGCGGTTTTATCACCCTGGCGTTTGACCCTTCTTACACCGGTGAGAGCGGAGGAGAGCCGCGTAATGTGGCTTCACCGGATATCAGCGTAGAAGATTTCAGCGCAGCGGTGGATTGCCTGGGCTTGCAGCCGAATGTCGATCAGGCGCGAATTGGTATCATCGGTATCTGCGGCTGGGGTGGAATGGCCCTGAGCGCGGCAGCGGTGGACAAACGAATCAAAGCTGTTGTCGCCAGCACCATGTATGACATGACACGAGTGATGTCCAGGGGATACAACGACAGCGTCACGCCGACACAGCGCGCGCAAACGCTGGAAGCATTAAGCCAGCAGCGCTGGAAAGATGCTGAAGCCGGGAAACCGGCATATCAGCCCCCCTACAATGCGCTCAAGGGTGGCGAGGCACAGTTCCTGGTTGAGTATCACGACTACTACATGACCCCTCGCGGCTACCATCCTCGCGCCGTTAACTCCGGAAACGCCTGGACACAGACCACGCCGCTGCCGTTCATGAACATGCCCATCCTGACCTATATCAGTGAAATTTCGCCGCGGCCCGTGCTCTTTATTCATGGAGAAAAAGCACATTCACGCTATTTCAGCGAAACCGCCTTTGCAGCAGCTGCTGAACCCAAGGAGCTGCTGATCATCCCGGATGCTGTTCACGTCGATCTCTACGACCGGATGGACAAAATTCCTTTCGACAAACTGACGGCTTTCTTCAGGGAAAACCTGGCCGCCACAGCATAAAGCGATCGGGCTGAGCGCCGCTTACATCTCCTCATCATTCATCCTGACCGCGCGGAGGCGATTCAGTGCGCGGTCGCCCATTTTTAAAATATGAAGATTATCCTATGAATTCAGCTCTATCAGAGGCCTCTGAAGGCACTGCAACATCACATGAAGCTCCCTCATCCTGGAGTGGTGTCTTTGCCATGTCAGTCTGCGCTTTTGCGCTAATCAGTTCCGAGTTTCTGCCAGTGAGCCTGCTGACGCCCATGGCATCTGATCTGCAAGTTACCGAAGGCATGACCGGACAGGGGATTGCCATTTCTGGCTTGTTTGCCGTTCTAACCAGCCTGTTTATATCAGCACTCGCCGGGAGCCTTAACCGTAAAACGCTGTTGCTGGCGCTGACTTTTGCCATGGGTGTTTCAGGTGGAACTGTTGCGCTCGCGCCTGACTATCTGACCTATATGTTGGGTCGTGCGCTTATAGGGATAGTGGTCGGCGGCTTCTGGTCGATGTCAGCGGCAACCGCCATCAGAATGGTGCCCAAACGCGACATACCGCGAGCGCTGGCGATGGTGAACGGTGGAAACGCGCTCGCGACCGTTGTGGCCGCGCCGATGGGCGCATGGCTTGGTGCCCTCATAGGGTGGCGTGGCGCTTTCCTGTGCCTTGTTCCGATCTCACTTATTGCTCTGGCATGGCAATGGAATGCGCTACCGTCAATGCCCTCTGCCGCACGTGCACCCGGGGTAGCCAGTGCTTTTAAGGTGTTTACCCTGTTCAGATATCCGGGTGTAGTCGCAGGCATGCTGGCAAGCAGTCTGCTGTTTATGGGGCAGTTTGGCCTCTTTACTTACATACGACCTTTTCTGGAAACCGTTACTGGCGTACACGGAACATACATTTCCCTTGTCCTGCTGGTGATAGGGGCGGCGGGTTTCATCGGCACAATATTAATTGGTCGGGTTCTGCAGCGCGCGTTCTATCCGACGCTAATCGTCATTCCGGCCTTGATGGCTTTTACAGCACTTGCCCTGATTGAATACGGCGATTCTACAGGTTTAGTCGTCGCTCTACTTGCACTCTGGGGCCTGGCAGGGACTTCGGCCCCCGTGGGGTGGTGGGCCTGGATTGCACGGGTCTTCCCGGATGATGCTGAAGCAGGTGGTGGGTTATTTGTTGCCGTTGTGCAGATGTCTATCGCATTAGGTTCAACCGCTGGCGGGTTGCTTTTCGATCACAATGGTTATCGCAGTACCTTTTTTGCCAGTGCTGCAATCCTGGTCGTCTGCGCTGTACTGACTGTTGTAACAGCGCGTAGATCGCCATCCCATTAAGAAATGGTCATGCAAACCTGAGTGTCCGCTTCGTTCAACGCTGTCCTTGGATTCGCCGAGGACTGCTGTGTGCCAGAAGCGGACGTTGGTGATTTATTTATATGCACTGCTGAAAAAAAGCCCCCTAAGCCCAACGCATTCAATCCTAAATGGCTTCATGATTAACAAGACGCGCACGGCAGACATCCAGAATTTCATCCGCCAGAGCGGAATTATCTGGGCAGGCACGAGACAACACCAGTGCACCTACAAGATGGGCGATGGTATCTATCAGGTCAGCGCGCGTGCCATTTTCAGCTCCTAAAACGGCGAGTTGGCGTTCAAGTCCGGCGGCAAATGTCGCCTTGATTGATTCAGACTGACGGGATGTATCGGTGCCCAGTGCTGACATCACGCACCCTTTTCCCATATCATCGCGATGTTGTCGGGAGAGGTAGTATTCAATAAATTTTTCCCGGTCCACACCTGCCGTGCTTTCTGCAGTACGCGTAAATCCGCAGCTCATCGCTTCCGCCATCAGGTCTGCCTTTGAACCAAAGTGCTTGTAAAACCCGCCATGGGTTAAGCCTGCCGCTGACATCAGTTCCGCCACGCCCACGCCATCGTAACCGCGTTCGCGAAAGAGTTCTGAGGCCGTTTCAACAATGCGTCTCCGGTTTTCCCGAACCTGCTCTTTCGACACTTTCATGCTTTCCTGCCCCTCTTAAAAATTGAGTTTAAGTATACATTGATGATGACCGTAATCAAACGAGTTGACATTATAGATTATGATCATCATCATTATATTGACACCTCAACCCACCATTAACGGGCGAATAAGCATGACGAATCAGACATTATTTCAACCCTATGAACTTGGCTCACTAACACTGGCCAACCACATCGTGATGGCACCGCTGACACGTAACCGGGCCGGAACGGGGCTGGTACCGGGCGAACTGGCGGCGACCTACTACGCCCAGCGTGCCACAGCAGGATTGCTGATCACTGAAGCCACGCAGATCTCCGCACAGGCGCAGGGCTATCAGGATACGCCGGGGATCTACACGCAGGCTCAGATCGATGGCTGGCGTAAAGTGACTGACGCGGTGCATGCCAAAGGTGGGCGCATATTTGTACAGTTATGGCACGTAGGACGAATTTCGCATGTCGATTTACAGCCGGGTGGCGCTGCACCGGTCGCTCCGTCAGCCATTCGCGCCGAGACAAAAACCTTTGTGAACAATGGCTTTGCTGATGTTTCTGAGCCACGTGCGCTGGAGTTGCAGGAAATACCGGGGATTATTGACGATTTCAGAACGGCATCGGCCAATGCCATTGCCGCCGGCTTTGACGGCGTAGAGATTCACGGCGCGAATGGTTATCTACTGGAACAGTTCCTCAAAGATGGCGCAAATCAGCGAACTGATGAATACGGCGGCTCTGTTGAGAATCGTGCGCGCCTGCTTCTGGAAGTCACGGCGGCTGTAAAAGATGAGATTGGTGCTGACCGCACCGGCGTACGTATTTCACCGGTTTCTCCTGCTAATGCGATTTCGTGCAGTGATCCGCAGCAGCAATATGATTACGTCGCTGACCAACTCAGCGCATTAGGCATCGTGTACCTCCATGTAGTTGAAGGTGCGACGGGCGGCCCGCGTGATGTATCCCCGTTCAATTACGACTCCCTGCGCCGGCGTTTTAAAAACACCTACATTGGCAACAATGGCTATGACCTGGAACTGGCGTCCGCTCAGCTTGCGCAGGGTAAAGCCGATCTGTTCGCGTTTGGTCGCCCGTTCATCTCCAACCCCGATCTGGTCGAAAGGCTGAAGACGGGCGCACCTCTGGCCTCAATCAATCCTGAAACACTTTATGGCGGTGGCGCAGCGGGATATACCGATTACCCGTCGCTGACTGAGACCAGTAAGTAAAGCACCGGTGTGACGGTTCTTCATACATCGCACATGGCGAATTCTGTTTACACTTTAATAAAGAAGATCAAATTATGACTAAAGCTTCAGTTCTCATTACAGGCGCATCCACGGGTATTGGTGCGGTTTACGCTGAACGGTTCGCCCGCCGGGGCCACGACCTGGTTTTGGTTGCGCGCGACAAAACGAAGTTAGAAATACTGGCCGATCGTCTGCGACAGGAAAATGGCATTTCTGTAGATGTTTTGCCTGCTGACCTTACGCAAACGAGCGATTTAGCTGTGGTCGAAGCTCGCCTGCGTGAAGACGCGCAGATTGGCATTCTTATCAATAACGCGGGTATTGCACAGTCCGGCAGTTTTACAGAGCAGACACCTGATTCAATAGAAAGCCTTATCGCGCTTAATGTTACTGCGCTGACGAGACTTGCCAGTGCCGTGGCACCACGCTTTGTGCAAGCGGGCGAGGGATCGATCGTCAACATCAGTTCCATCGTCGGACTCGCCCCAGAATTTGCCATGACGGTTTACGGCGCCACCAAAGCCTTCGTGCTTTTCCTGTCTCAGGGAATGAATGTCGAGCTGTCATCTAAAGGCATTTATATCCAGGCGGTGCTCCCTGCCGGCACTTACACGGAAATCTGGGACCGTGCGGGTATCGACATCACTAACTCGGCAAAATTCATGGAAGTGGGCGAATTAGTGGATGCCGCACTGGTAGGTTTTGACC
Source organism: Type-E symbiont of Plautia stali (assembly GCF_059731115.1). Classification (NCBI taxonomy): domain Bacteria; kingdom Pseudomonadati; phylum Pseudomonadota; class Gammaproteobacteria; order Enterobacterales; family Enterobacteriaceae; species Type-E symbiont of Plautia stali. The sequence goes on along the minus strand of NZ_AP035907.1, from coordinate 162,601 downwards.
GCCGTGAACGGGTCACCATTCCGCCTTTACATAATGCTGCCCGCTGGGACACCCTGGATGCTTCGCGTCAGGCTCTGCTTTCAGACATCAAACAAGATGAATCCGCAGAACGATATAAATCACTGTAATCAATGAGGTGTCCTGTGCAGAACGGTCTTCCGGCTGTTCTGCACAGCGGTAAATCCGACATAAATCAATTACAGCCTGTCGTCTCATCAGCGATGAGAAACCTGAAACATCTCATGAAGGCCTTATTCAGCATGGCAAAAAAACGTGTTGCACTGGTTACCGGCGCGTCCTCGGGTATCGGCGAAGCGTCTGGTCATAAACTTTTAGCCGCAGGATTTACGGTATATGGTACGAGCCGGCGTGGCGCTCAGGCGGGAAAGCATCCATTTCCTTTACTGGCGCTGGATGTGACGGACGACGCTTCTGTCGAGGCCGCCATTGAGGAGCTGTTGCGTCTGGAGGGGCGAATCGATGTTCTGGTTAATAATGCGGGCTTTGGGGTTGCTCCTGCGGCGGCGGAAGAGAGTTCTGTCGAACAGGCCAAACACATTTTCGACACCAACTTTTTGGGCATCGTCAGGTTGAGCCGCGCAGTGATCCCTCATATGCGCCGTCAGGGCAGCGGGCGCATCATCAATATCGGTTCGATACTCGGCATCGTTCCGTTGCCGTATGTGGCACTTTATGCTGCCAGTAAGCATGCGGTCGAAGGGTATACCGGAGCACTGGATCATGAACTGCGCACACAGGGCATCAGAGTGTGTGTCATCGAACCTGCCTACATGAAAACACAGTTTGAAGCCAATAATATCGAAGCGGATGCAAAGCTTCAGGAGTATGACCAAATCCGGGCTAAGCTGACGAAAGTGGTGAGCAAAGCAATAGCTGAGGCGGAAAGTCCGGAGGTGGTGGCTGACGTGGTGGTTAAAGCTGCTCAGACTTTACGCCCGAAGGTGCGCTACACGGCGGGAAGGCTGGCAGGTCAATTGAATTTTATTCTCAGATTCGCCCCTGCGTCATTCCTGGATAATGTGGTGCGCAAAAGTCTTCAGCTTGATGCGAAAAAATAAATGAAGAATAAGACGATGAAAGCACTTACGTTTAAACGCTATGGTAAATTCCCTGAGCTGGGATTCGATAACATCGATTGCCCTTCCCCCGATGATAATGAAATCCTGGTAAAAGTTTTCGCTGTGGGTCTGAACCCGATTGATAACATGATCCCAACCGGAATATTCAAACCGGTTTTGCATTTTAAACTCCCCGCCATTTCGGGAAGCGACTTAGCCGGGGTTGTCATCGCCGTGGGGAGTCGAGTGATGCGGTTCAAGCCAGGTGACGAAATTTTCGCCAGCACTTTCGACACGGGAATAGGTTCTCTTGCGGAGTTTGCAGTGGTACAAGAGAGCGCAGCAGCCATAAAACCCACGAACCTGGATTTCGTGCAGGCGGCTTCGCTCCCGATGGTGAGCCTCACATGCTGGCAGGCGCTGACAGAGCGAGCCGGGTTGCAGCCTGGTCAGAAGGTCTTCATCCCGGCAGGTTCAGGGGGGATTGGCAGTTTTGCCATCCAACTGGCGAAGCACCTTGGCGCACAGGTGGCCACGACAACCAGCACAGACAACGCCGGGTGGGTGAGTCATCTTGGCGCAGACGAAGTGATTGATTATAAAAAGCAGGAATTTGAAAACGAGCTGAGCGGCTACGATGTGGTTCTCGGCACTATCAGAGGCGATTCAATTGAAAAATCCACTCAAATTCTCAAGCCGGGTGGAAAGATTGTTTCTCTCATCGGTCCATTAGATGCTGCGTTCGCCCGGTCGCGGAGACTAAACGTCCTGCTGCGTTTAGTTTTCGGGCTGATGAGCCGCAAGATCATACGTCTTACAAAAAATCGAGGCCTCACTTATTCATTTCTTTTTGTCCGTCCTGATGGCGATCAGCTCGCCCAAATCGGCAAACTCATTGAGGCGGAACAAATCAGGCCGGTGATCGACAAGGTATTCCCTTTTATAGAAGCAAAGGAAGCTCTTGCCTATTTGGGTCAGGGACACGCGAAGGGCAAAGTAGTCGTTAAGATGCAGGAGTCATAACAAATGAAATTTGAATCTGTTTAAAGAATATCGAAAGAAAAACGCCACTAATTTGACGATATATCAAGGGCATGTTGTCTGCTAAATTTATGGCCGTGAATGTCCGCTATTCGCTCACAGCGGACCTCCTGCCAGACAGGCTTTGCGTGCTGCCCATTCCCTGGACGCATTAGCCTCTCCTGAAACGCTCCGATATCTCATAGTCAGCGTGGGCATGATGGTTATGTCCCGTATTGATTTAGCGTGCATATGAGCACTTTTCCGCCCGATGTTCAGGCAGTTAGCCAGTTTTAATCCCCATTGCTATGGTGTTTGGTGTGATTTACGCGCTGACAGACCTGTACAACGATGACCGAAGCGCAAGATGAACAACGCTCGTGCATTAACAGAACGGAAGGTCAGATCCGCCAGAATTTAAGAATTCATTTTGGGGAAGAATTTTGGAGGAGTTTTGGGGAAGGATTTTGGAGGAGTTTTGGGGAATGATTCAGGCCGCCCGTCCGGACGGCCTGTGATTCAGACCTGATTAATGCGCGGCCATCTGCGGAGGCAGGCGCAGCAGGGCTCGCTTGTCTGCCACCTCATCCGGTGTCACCGGTTTTGCGGCATTGCCCCAGCTGTTACGCAGGTAGGTTGCCACGGCTGCCACCTGTTCGTCCGAAAGCTTCCAGGCAAAGGAAGGCATCGCACCGCTGGTTGGATTACCCGCGGTTACCGCGCCGCGTCCCCCCTGCAACACCGTCGTGATAATGGAAGAGGCATCATCCGCTAACAGGCCAGGGTTATTCGCCAGGCTCGCCGCGAGGTTAGGAATCCCTTTACCGTCGCTGTTATGGCAGGCAGTGCAGTTGGCGGAATAGACATTTTCACCCATCTTCATTTGCCCATTGTCCATCGACAACGGCTGCGGCAACGTCGTGGTTGAGGCAGGAACCTGCTTGAGATACACCGCAATCGCGCGCAAGTCAGCGTCGGTTAAGTGTTGTGTGGAGTTAGTCACAGCTTCCGCCATCGGACCAGACGCGACCGCCACATGGTTACTGCCGAGCTTGAGGTAATCCACCACCTGTTGCTCAGACCAACTTCCGATACCAGTGTGCGGGTTCGGTGTGATGTCGGGGGCATGCCATTCACCCAGATTACCGCCTTGCAGATAATCACTGCTGTCACCGCCAATCAGGTTCTTAGCCGTGTGGCAGGCGGCACAGTGTTCTGGCCCTTCCACCAGATAAGCGCCTCGGTTCCATTCAGCACTTTTACTGCTGTCTGGCTGGAAACCTGCGTTGCGGAAAAACAGCAGGTTCCAGCCCATCATCGCCAGACGAATGTTATACGGGAAGCCCAGGTTAGTTTCCGGCACCTGATAGTGAATTGGCTTAACCGAGCGCAGGTACATCCACAGGTCGTGCATGTCCTGATCCGTCAGCTTCACATAAGCGTTGTAGGGCATCGCAGGATAAAGGTGCTCCCCTTCTTTGCCCTTACCGTGACGGACTGCGCGGAAGAAATCACGCTCCGTCCAGCTACCGATACCGGTTTCGCTATCCGGCGTGATGTTGCTGGCATAAATACCGCCAAACGGCGTGCTGATGGAGTAGCCCCCGGCCAGCGGCAGTTTGCTTTCCGGCATGGTATGACAAGCCGTGCAGTCACTGGCAATCGCCACATAACGTCCGCGCTCAATTGCGGCACTGTCTGCCGCCGTTGGCGGTTGGCTGGTGAGTACGTTGTTGCTGGCGACATCATCCGCGGAGGTATCGCCGTTCATCCACAGCATGCCCGCTGCCACGGCCGCAGCGATCACCGCCACGCCCGCAATGAGTTTGCTCTTTTTCATCTCACACCTTCACCAACGGACCTGGATTTTTCAGGTACTGCTCGATAATGGCTTTCGCCGTCCACAAACTCAGTGCGCCAATCGTGCCCGTCGGGTTGTATCCCGCATTGTTTGGGAAGGAAGACGCCCCCAACACAAACACGTTGTGCGCATCCCAACACTGCTGATAACGGTTGAGCACCGACGTTTTCGGATCGTTGCCCATCACCGCACCGCCAATGGTGTGGTCGCTGGCAAAGTTATACGGCGAGTAAGCCCCCGAAGCTGAGTTGGTGCCGATGACGATTTCCGCGCCCATGGCTTTACCGATCTCGACGCTTTTCTCTTCGATAAATTTCGCTGAACGGCGATCGTTATCGTTGTAGTCGAAGGTGACACGCAGCAGTGCATTGCCGTTGTCATCCTTGTACTCAGGATCAAGGTCAAGATAGTAATCTTCGTGCGAGAAGCTGGTGCCCTGGCCGAAAATGAAGGTGGTGTTCTGGAACGCGTGGGTATAAGCCTTCTTCCACTCTTTACCCCAGCGTGGTGAGCCCGGCGGCAGTGCATCGGCGTTGCCGATAGGACGCGCGCCACGCGCCACGACCAGAATCCCTGCGCCACCGATAAAGCCCAGACCGGTATGGTCAAAGTTATCGCCGTTCCAGTCGTCCACCTGCGAAGAAAGGGCTCCGGCACCGATATACTGATTCAGATTTTCATCTTTGAAGTGGATCGCTGCACCCGATACCGTCTGGAAGCTGTAGGCGCGTCCTACCACACCGGTTTTGGTCACCGGGTTATAAGGCACCCCAATTTTGGACAGCAGCAGCAGACGCACGTTTTGCATCTGGAAGGCGGACAAGATCACGATGTCTGCGGGCTGTACCCACTCTTTCTTGTTCTTATCGAGATAGGTCACGCCGGTGGCGGTTTTACCGTCTTCCGCTTTATTGACGCGAACCACCGCGGAGTCCGTTAATACCGTGAAGTTCTCACGTTGCATTAACGCTGGGATGACACAGGCGTTAGGGCTGGATTTTGAGAAGTTACCGCAGCCGTAATACAGGCAGTAGCCGCAATAGGTGCAAGGCCCCATACGCACACCCAGTGGGTTAACATAAGCGCGTGACGCCTGGCCAGCGGGAACCATGAAGGGTTTCAAGCCGATCTTCTTCGCGCCTTCGGCAAAAATATCCGTTAGACGCATACTCTCCAGCGCAGGCAAAGGGTATTCGCTTGAGCGGTTGCCCTCGTAAGGGTTGCCGCCTTCAATGACTTCGCCGTTCAGCTTACCGGCCTTGCCTGACACGCCGGCGATCTTTTCAAAGCGATCGTAAAACGGTTCCAGCTCGTCGTAAGTCACTCCCCAGTCTTGCAGAATCACCCCTTTGGCAATCTGCTGTTTTCCATAACGCTTCACTGTCTGGCTGTAAGGCTCGAAATCGAACGGCGTAAAACGCCATGCCATCCCAGCCCAGTGGGTGCCCGAGCCTCCCACGTTGTAACCCAGCTCATTCAGGTTCCACTCGCGAGTTGGCAGGGCCGTTTGCGTGGTGTTATTACGGAAAGTGGTGGTTTCGACGGCGGGCGGCAGCAGCATACTGCGGCGCGTATCCCAGCGCAGTTCATCGGTATCGACCGAGGGGGGAAAATCTGTCGCGGTTTCAAACCACGGGCCACGTTCAATGGCAACGACATTCAGACCAGCGCGGGTCAGCTCTTCGGCGATCAAAGAGCCACACCACCCCAGGCCGACGATGGCGACATCAGCTTTTGGACGGACGTTATTCATAGTTTATTGCTCAGCAAACAAATTAAAGGGTGTTATCAATCAGGCTGGTAGGAATGATGTTGAGCTTCTGTCCTTTTTTCGGCAGCAGATCGCGGAAGTCGTAGCGAGCGCCAGGGAAGCCAATCATTTTCCAGCTGGTCATGTCTTTGTTGCCCCCGTAAATCGGGTCAGCCAGGAACCCTTCTCGCACGTTCTGCAGCAGCAGCTCAAAGAACACTTTGGTTTCGACCTCTTCCCCCAGATCGAGGCGGTTATTTTCCATCGCCGTCAGAACCTGATCCTGCTGATCGCCGCTCAGTGCGAGGAAGCTTTTGCCGAACTGCTGCTGGATCGCCTTATCCAGTGCGGCAATCCCTAAGCGATAACGTTGCGCCGGAGTGAGCGAGGATTGCGGTCCCTGCTCTGGCGTGCCCTTCACGAATTTGCCAAGGCGATAGATCGCCACTGCGTTTCCGTAATCACCCGCGAGTTGGCGGTCGATAAAGATGGCGCACCCTGCCTCTTTGCCACTCAGGCTGGTTTCATCCGCTGGGATAAACCGTTCAGCGATGGCGCCTACCGTGTCAAATTCATGCTGAGTGAGATATTGCAGCCCCCCTTTTCTCGGCGGTGCGGGCGGCGTTTGGATTTTGCCGGGTTCCCAGGGCTGGCCACCCTTCACCTCATCGGCCTGCGCCAATGTCGGGATCGTGGAAGCCACTCCCAATGCGGTGATGGAAGTGAGAAATTCTCTGCGTTTCATGTTTTCCCTGCTTTCACATTGCAAACCAGGTCAAATAACAGACGTATTTGTGCCTGGCATTGAGCCATATAAATAAGGTTTATTGGATAAATAATGACGCTGCCCGGTGGGCTTTTATTAGATAAATACTGAGGTAAGTTTTTACATTCAAATCACGTAATTAATTAAATATTAACAACGCAGCAAAGAGTAATGACTCCCCCTTCGCTTTGAAAGGTTTTTGTTGATGGTTTCCCATCATTGAAGTTTTTAATAAGCCGGACTGGACGATGTAGAGTGTGGTTTCGTCTCGCAACATTTAACATCTTGCCAGTCACGAAACGTTGCGCATAATACGGGGAAAATAGACGCCAGGCTGTGACCTGATGCGCACTCTGCGTAGTTGAAATAGTGAACATGAATTTTACTGGGGCTCAGAAACAAATGAAAAAACTCACCCTGATTAAAGTGGCTGAACTGGCCGGGGTTGGGATCGCCACGGTTGACCGGGTGCTGAATGAGCGTGGCGGGGTTCGTCCGGAAACGGTACGCAAAGTGTTGCGCGCCGCGCGTCAGGCCGGGTTACAGCGTTTACTGCCGGATGACACGCAGCATCCCTGGCAGATTGAGGTATTCCTGAGCAGTAATGGCACCTGGTTTTTTCAGCAGTTAGCCGATGAATTTGCCAACATTGCCGATCGACTGGGTTATCGTAAAATAAAATTATTTCGTACACTGGTGAGTGAAAACCCACCAGAAAAACTGGCGGAAAAGATAAAAAAAAGCGGTGAGTTGCGCGACGGTATTATTGTTTATGGGCATGACTATCCTGTTATTCATGAAGCCTTATCCTGGTGTAAAGATAAAGGTGTCCCGGTGGTTTCGCTGGTTTCAGACTTACCCAATTCACATCGATTCTGCCATGTTGGAATAAATCAATATCAGGCTGGGCGTACCGCAGGCTTATTAATGAGCCAGACCATGCCCCACAAGGGTGACGTGATCATGGTTAGCGGGCGTTTTGATTTCAGCGCACATATTCAACGTATTTCAGGATTTCGTGATGCCATCACTCAACGCGCGCCCTGGCTACAGTTGCGTGAAGTATTGGCGGGGGAAGATGAACGGCACAAAATCCGAACGCTGCTGAATCACACTTTACAGCGATCAAGTAATGTGGTCGGTTTGTATAACTCTGGCGACAACAACAGCGATATCAGTGCTGTATTGCAGCAACACCAGTTGCTGGGCCGCTGCTGCTACATCACCCACGAATTGTATGATGTGACGAAAGATCTGCTGCAAAGTGGCGCGCTCTCCTACACGCTGGATCAAAACGCCCGTCAGCACGCCGTGCTGGCCACTGACCTGCTGATACGGCATCTGGAACAGGGCTTTGAACCCGATCTGTATCAGGACGGCCGCGTTGAACTGCGCATTGTGACAGCGGAGAATCTGGATTAGTCAGTCATGACGCGTTCAACAAATGCGGCAAACTGACGTGCTTTTGCCGTCGCCATGCGTCCACCAGGAAAAACGGCCCACAGGTCAATATCTGGCAAAGCCCAATCGCTGACCAGACGCTCGACGCTACCGTCAGCTATCTCCTGGGAAAACATCCAATCTGATGCCACCGTGATGCCCATATGCGCCAGCACGGCAGTGCGAATCCCCTCCGCTGCACTGAGATGAAGTCGCCCGTTCAGGACAACATTTTCGACTTCAGCTGCGCGCTTAAACTGCCAGGTATCATTGAGTTGGCTAAAAATCAGCGCTTCATGCTGGCTGAGGTCATGGGGATGCTGCGGATAACCATGGCGCGTCAGATAGTCGGTGGTGGCCAATACAGAACGTCGTGAGGTGGCAATTTTGCGCGCCACCGCGCCGGAATCCTGCAATGTGCCCATGCGCAGGCAAATATCGATCCCTTCGGCAATCAGATCGATGGGGCGATCGTCGAGCCGAATGTCCACCTTGAGTTGCGGGTGCTGCTCCATAAATTGGGCAAGATGTGGAATCACATGTAATCGGGCAAAAGTCGGAGCTGCCGCCACGCGCAGAATACCGGTAAGCCCTTTGTCCGCACCTCGCGCCGCCATCTCCGCTTCATCTGCCTGCTGCAGCGTAATGCGTACACGCTCATAAAATCGCAGCCCTGCTTCAGTGGGCGTGAGTCCATGCGTGGTGCGCAGCAGTAAACGTACATCCAGATGCTTTTCCAACTGGGCGATAGTCTTTGATACCGCCGGTTGCCCGATATCCAAAATGCGCGCTGCTGCCGAAAACGACCCCGCATCAACTACCTGCACATACATCTGCATCGCCTGAAAGCGATCCATGGTATTCCTCCTGGGAATAGCAATTATGGTTTTTGGCCCTCTGCCATTACCAACCGACCTTAGCAGATACTCCTTATCAACAACAGCGGGCAAATGTCACTGCCCAGCTAAACTGTCACTAAGGAGCCGGATGATGTACGAACTTTATGCCTTTGCTACTCCAAACAGTATTAAACCCGCCATCTTGCTGGAAGAGCTCGCACAACCATGGCACCTGCGTGCCGTAAACATCCGCCAGGGTGAACAGCAGGAAGCAGATTTCTTAGAGTTAAATCCGAACGGCAAAGTGCCGGTGCTGGTGGATAGCGACAACGGTGCAGTGCTAAGTGAGTCTGCTGCCATTTTGGTTTACCTGGCCGAAAAGCACGGGAGTTTGTTGCCTGCAAACGGACTGACTCGCGCCAGAGTGTTTGAGCAGCTTTTCTTCCACGCCTCAGGGCTAAGCCCCGCTTATGGACAAGCCGGATTTTTTACCCGCCTGACGAGTGAACCTCAACCATTGGCGCAGCAGCGCTTTAGCACTGAAGCCAATCGAGTCACCAGCCTGCTGGAACGTCAATTAGAAAAAACGGCGTGGCTAGCAGGGGATGAATACACCATCGCGGATATTGCGCATTTCGGCTGGATGTGGCGACGCGAGTTCGCTGGCGTCAGCTTTGAAACGCTTCCCAACCTCAGTCGCTGGTATGCCGCCGTCTCTGCGCGCCCTGCGGTCATGTGTGCCATTACCAAATTAAATGCCTTAATCGAAAACTAATCATTCAAAAGGAAATCACTATGTCTCGCTTCGAAAACTATCGTCACAGCTTTAACAACGCACGCCTTACCCGCTCGCCCACCGGTGTATTGGAAGTGATGTTTCATACTGATGGCGGCTCACTGTTGTTCAATGGGCATACCCACGAAGAGTTTGTTGAACTGTTTCATCAAATTGGCTCCGATCCCGATAATCGCGTGGTGATTCTGACTGGCGCTGGAGAGGCTTTTATGGAGAACATCAGTCCGGAAGGTTTTGATTTCTTCACGCCGCGCGGTTACGACAAAATTTTCCGCGAAGGCAAAAAAGTTCTGATGAATCTGCTGGATATTGAAGTGCCGGTCGTCGCTGCTTTAAACGGACCGGTGCGCCTGCACTCGGAATACGCTTTGCTGGCGGACATCGTGTTGGCCACGCCCGATACTGTTTTCCAGGACAAACCCCATTTCGACTTTGGCATCGTCCCAGGGGATGGCGTGAACCTGTTGTGGCCAGAAGTCATCGGTAGCATTCGTGGCCGCTATTTCCTGTTAACGCGTCAGGAATTGGACGCTGAAACCGCCAAAGGTTGGGGTGTGGTGAATGAAATTCTGCCACGCGATACCTTGCTGACACGGGCTCATGAGCTGGCAGAATCGCTCGCGGCGTTACCTCCACTCACCAGCCGCTATACACGCATCGCGCTGACGCAAAAACTGCGGCGCATCATTGATGAAGGTGCGGGGTACGGCCTGGCATTGGAAGGCATTAGTGCAGCCGATGTCGCTCTGCAAGCAGCTTCAGCCTCATAAATCACCTTTAACCGTTTTATCCTCTCCGGCGCAGACATCTGCGCCGGTTTTTGTCGTTCAACGCAGGAGTAAAATATGCAACCGCAAAGAACATTTTTGATTACCGGTGCCAGCAAAGGGATTGGCCTGGCTTTATCCCAGCGTCTGGCTGATGCAGGCCATCTCGTGATCGGTATTGCACGACATCAGCCTGAGCAAAGCTTCCCGGGACATTTTGTCTCACTCGACCTCGCAGATACGCTCGCAACAAAACAGAAGCTGGAGCAAATCAATGCGGAGTTCGATGTAGATGGCATCATTAACAATGTCGGTTTAGTAAGTCCGCAATGGTTACCCGAAGTCTCGACGGCAACGCTGGATGAAGTATTACGCGTCAACTTGCATCCTGCCCTATTAGCAGTGCAAACCGCCTTACCCGGTATGCAAGCCCGTGGCTGGGGAAGAGTCATCAATATTGCTAGCCTGACGGTCCTCGGCGTTCCGCAGCGCACGTCCTATGCTGCTGCAAAGGCAGCTTTGATCAGCTTTACACGTAGCTGGGCGCTGGAACTGGCGACTCAGGGGATTACCGTAAACGCTGTTGCCCCCGGCCCGACAGAGACAGAACTGTTTCGAGCTAGCAACGCACCAGGCAGTGAGGGTGAACAACGTTATCTGGATAGCGTACCCATGAAGCGTTTTGGCATACCAGAGGAGATTGCCGCCACTATCCAGTTCCTGTTATCTGAGGACGCGGGCTTTATGACCGGACAAACACTGTATGTTGATGGCGGTGCTTCTGTAGGGGTTTCTCAGATTTAAGGCGTATAAGCCAGTGCGGAACCGCACTGGCTTGATAGTGATTTTAGAGCCTGGAGAAAGGTGATTGAGGCGGGCGTTTATTGATCGAGGCAAAAGCGGCCAGACGGCCGCTCTTCTAAGGATTAACTCGCGTTGCTACTGCGCATAGGCAGGAAAATCCGTATAGCCTTTAGCATCTCCACCGAAAAATGCGTCACGCTGATAGTGAGCTAACGGATAGCCATGTTGGATCCTTGCAGGTAAATCGGGATTCGAGGTAAACAAACGACCAAATGCGATCAAGTCTGCCTCACCCGCTTCGAGCATTTTCTCCCCCGCCTCAGGTTTAAAGCCTCCCGCCGCGATAAGGGTGCCATGGTAAAACTCGCGCAGATGTCGGCTGGCTACCGGTTCCTCATAATGCCCGCCTTCCCTGTCTTCCGGTCCGACAATGCGCGGCTCAATAATGTGCAGATACGCCAGCGCCATATCATTGAGCTTGTCGGCCAAATAGCTGAACGTCGCTGCCGGGTCACTATCATGCATATCACCATAAATGCCACTTGGAGAAATTCGGACGCCAACCCGTCCCGGCCCATGCACTTCCGTCAGAGCTGCCACCACCTCCAGTAAAAACCGCGCTCGATTAGCCAGGCTTCCACCCCAGCTGTCCTGACGTTTATTGCTGCCATCCAGCAAAAATTGTTCCGGTAAATACCCGTTAGCAGCATGCAGCTCAACTCCGTCAAAACCCGCCGACTTTGCCCTTATCGCAGCCTGTCGATACGCTTCAATAAGTTGTGGAATTTCTTCTTCTTGCAATTCACGTGGTTCAGGGAACAACTTTCCTTCATAAATACCATCGGCATTCTTGCCCACGCCGTAGGTCTCTCGCGCAGTCAAAGCCGAAGGTGCAACCGGCTGGTAACCTTCTGACAGTTCTGGCAATGACTGACGCCCTGGGTGCCACAATTGCAGCACTATCTGACCGCCCTGCTTATGCACCGCATCAACCACCTGCTTCCATCCCGCCTGTTGAGCGTCATTGAAAATGCCCGGCGCATCGGCATAGGCATTCGCATGGGGCGAAATCGCGGTGGCTTCCGCAATCAGCAACCCACCGGGACTGGTGCGCTGTCGATAATACTCAACCATCAACTGACCCGGCACGCCGCCATTTTCACTGCGCATACGGGTTGTCGGTGCCATCACGACACGATGCTGAAGACGTAATTGTCCGGCGGTAATAGGCGTAAATAGTGTGTTCATTTGTCGCTCTCTCATTGAATGATGGGAGCAGCATAAACAGGCCCATACCCGGCAGAAATACGTCCAGCCGCATAACCGCTATGCTATGGAGGAATGGGCTTGATATTAAATGCCCCGCAATACACTTAAAGCGATTAAGGAAATTATCGGATAAGCGAACCGCAACAATTAAATATTCACTTGTACAGCATGATTATTCTGCACATAAAGGACAGAGCGGTTTACACTGGCAGGCCACCATTCAGGAAGAAGAGGTCATTGTGCTGTCGAAGATCCCCGATTATGAAACCGATCGCGAAGGCTATCTGGAGTTCATGACCCGCAGTAACGCGCTGCGCATGGAGCTACTGATTTTGTCGGAAAAGTTTGTTGAGGTGCACGGCTCTTATGAAGCGGGCATGGCGGAACTCGGAGAATGGCTACTCAACTATGCGGATAATGCCATGATTCAGAAGTTAAGTTCCGGCCCCATCAGCAAAGAATGGTTGTTTGATGAGTTGAAAAGACGCCACAAATAGTCGTCTGGTTCTATAAGTTAACGCCAACATTAACGCAGGGTCTTCAAGCTTAGATCTCATTAGCACGGTAATGATCTCCCGCTGAAAATATAATCTATAGTAATCAGTCAAATCATAATGTGACAAATTTATGGCAGAAATAAAACTCAAACTGGTGAATTCACCACTGAGGAATAACCACGCAACAAATTGTTTTTAATGATAAAAAAAGAAAATATCGATTTTATTGCATCCCAAAAATTTCATTTATATGACTAAATTTTGACAGTTCTGTCATAAAACTTTCATAAATTTTCTATATGTTAGCCGCACATATCGTTGTGCTTATGCTGCTTTAGCGATCTATAGGAAATTTTCACTAATGAGTGATTACGTTACGCCTCAAACTTTACATGTTGCCGCTTCACCGCTGTCTTCCGCGATTCAACTCCCTGCAAAAAACAGTAAGAAACCGCTTTTCCTGTTCGGCATGGTTTTACTCGCCGGCATTCTCTTTGCAGGAACGCAATTAGTCGGAGATATACAGCAAACCGGGGTCACATTTAGCAGTGCACTGCCATTAATGCTGCTTGGTTTTGCCTTATTAGCGGCATTAGGTTTCGAGTTCGTCAATGGTTTTCACGACACGGCCAACGCCGTGGCTACCGTCATTTATACCCGCTCACTCTCTCCGACCGTGGCGGTGGTGTGGTCAGGAATTTTCAATTTCCTTGGTGTTTTATGCTCTTCTGGCGCGGTGGCTTTCGGCATCATCTCCCTGTTGCCGATTGAACTCATTATGCAAACCGGCAGCAGCGAAAGCTTTGTGATGATCTACGCCCTGCTGTTCTCGGCGATTATCTGGAACCTCGCCACCTGGTGGTTGGGCCTGCCCGCCTCCTCATCGCACACCTTAATTGGTTCCATTATTGGCGTGGGCATCGCCAATGCCGTGATGCACGGGCGTAGCGCCATGAGCGGCGTAAACTGGGGACAGGCATTAAACATCGGCAATGCGCTGATCCTGTCACCGATTGTTGGCTTCGTCTGTGCTGCACTATTGCTGGTGTTGATGAAGCGCGTGGTGAAAAAGCCAGAGTTGTATGCCACCAGCAAACACGAATGTGCGCCACCGATGTGGATCCGCGGTTTGATGGTGCTGTCCTGCACCGGCGTCTCCTTTGCACATGGCTCGAATGATGGCCAAAAAGGCATGGGGCTGATGATGCTGATTCTGGTGGCTGCCCTGCCCGTAACCTATTCTCTCAATCGTTCCGTGCCCCAGTCCGATATTCCACATCTGATCACACTGACCGAAAGCAGCCAGTCACAACTGCTGCAGTTCAGCAACACACCCACTCCTGCTCAGCCTGATGATGTATTAGCGACTTATCTGCGCACTGGCCAACGCGATACGAAGGTGGTCGCCGCGCTGGCGCAGGTCAGTGGCAACATTGGCGCCACGCTAAAGCAATATGGCGCGTTGCAGGCTATCCCGGCCGAGCAGAAACCAGCCGTGCGTAATGAGATGTATCTGGCAGCTGAAACCATCAAACGTCTGCAAGCCGATCACTCGCTGATTTTGCCGTCTGCCACCCAGCAAAATCTGCAGGCGCTGAAAAACGCGCTGAACGGTGCAACGCAATTTATCCCGACCTGGGTCAAAGTCGCGGTGGCACTGGCTTTGGGATTAGGCACCATGGTGGGCTGGCGCCGCATTGTCACCACGCTGGGTGAGAAGATCGGCAAAAGCCAGCTTAACTATGCGCAAGGCATCAGTGCGCAGATGGTGGCGATGGGCACCATTGGCGCGGCGGATGCCTTTGGTCTTCCGGTCTCAACCACACACGTGCTCTCCTCAGGGATTGCGGGCACCATGGCCGCCAATCGCAGCGGCTTACAGTTCGGTACGCTGCGCAATATGGTACTGGCCTGGGTGCTCACCTTGCCTGCCGCCGCACTGCTCTCTGCCGCCCTCTACTGGATCATGACTTCACTGTAACGCTCGCTTCGACAGGGATAAGACGATGTCTGCACACGAAATAAATAACAACAATATGTTTGATGCGCGCTTTTTACAGGAATTCTATGACAGCTATGACGAATCGCTGGAGATGGAGTTAGCGGATTTTGGTCTGGCGGCCAATAACGATCCGCAAGAGATGGCGTGGCGTCGCCGCTATTTTATGGAGCTGCTGCATCTTCAGGGCGAATTAGTGAAGCTGCAAAACTGGGTGATCCGCACCGGCCATCGACTGGTGGTGATTTTTGAAGGCCGCGACGCGGCAGGCAAAGGCGGCGTGATTAAACGTATCATGCAGCGACTCAATCCGCGCTATTGCCGCGTGGCGGCACTGCCCGCGCCAAATGAACGTGAGTGCACGCAGTGGTATTTTCAACGTTACGTCTCTCATCTGCCGTCAGCGGGCGAGATCGTCTTGTTCGACCGTAGCTGGTACAACCGCGCGGGCGTCGAAAAGGTGATGGGATTTTGCAGCGATGCGGAGTACGAGGAGTTCTTCCACAGCACGCCAGAGTTTGAACGCATGCTGGTGCGCAGCGGCATTCAGATCGTGAAATACTGGATCTCCATCACCGATGAAGAGCAGGAAATGCGCTTCCTTAGCCGCATTCATGATCCGCTGAAGCAGTGGAAGCTGAGTCCGATGGATTTGGAAAGCCGTCGCCGCTGGGAGGATTACACCGCCGCCAAAGAGATGATGCTGGAGCGCACCAATATTTCTGAGGCGCCATGGTGGGTGGTGCAAGGCGTTGATAAGAAGAAAGCGCGTCTGAACTGCATTTCTCACCTGCTGCAACAGGTGCCGTATGAAGCCGCAGAAGGCGAGCAGATTTCATTACCTTCCCGCATTCATCATGAAAATTATGCCCGTCATCCGGTGCCTGAGAGCATGATCGTGCCTGATAGCTACTGAACTATACTTTGACCAGTCGATGAAAATCAGGAGGAATTATGGCAGGCGGCTGGTCTGAAGATGGTGCAGTGCAAAAGCAGATTGATGCGACCGTGGATGACGCGATTGCGCGCGCCAGGAGCCACCTCAACCAGGGCGAAAGTGCAGAGTATTGCGACGAGTGCGGGGAACCGATTCCCGAAGCGCGTCGCAGCGCGTTGCCTGGGGTGCGTTACTGCGTGAAGTGCCAAAGTGCGTTAGATAAAAAAGAAGCCAGCCACAGCGGGTATAACCGCCGTGGCAGCAAAGATAGCCAGTTGCGGTAGATGAGTCGCAATCCCTTCAGGACGCCACCGTGATATGCGCTGTGGCAGCAGCGAACAGCATGAGTGACTTTTTAAACTCAGTATCACTACTTGCATGTGAACTCATGAAGGCATTTAACGAGGATTGTTAATCCGGCTGAGTTTTGCTGTTCCAGCCAAAATTATCAGCGCAGGGAGCTAACCATTGACGGATTCTGGCATTCCGCGCCAGCGTTTCGGGTTCGATCAGGCACGCGCCGAAATTGGCATGACGCAGAAAGTTGATCTCCAGACACGTCTCTAGTTGCCCAATCAGCTGGGGAAAATCCATAAGGCAGGCCAGTCGAGGCCACTTGATTAACTTGCGATAGCGCAGTTGCGCCGACTGAATGCGTAAGTCGTCATCAGGACGCCACTGAACATTGAACAGCTGGTCATGACGTGATAAATCGACCAGCCAGTTCCCGCTCGATGGGATGCGCAATTCCAGCTTAAGACTCTCAGGTCGCAGTTTGTTGCGCTTATAGAACCAGTGCTCAGGCGGTTCGTTCGTGAGGACGATACCACACACACTGTATGACACTTCTTCAATACCCAGACTGGCAAACCATTCAGCGACTTCGGGTTGGGTAGGATGGTCGAACATATTGGCTACGCTCCTGAGTCAATGTGAGACAACGCAAGAGCCTATCGTTGAAAACACTGTTTTTAAATCCTTTATTTCGCTGCCTGGTAGCAAGTGCGGACGATGATCCGATAGCGCACCTAAAGTTTAATCTTCGGTATTCCTGCAGAGAAGGACCGTTAATTACGCAATTTTTCAATATCATTGGACATTATTGCCGTGATATTTTTGGTGATCTTTTCAACCGGCCAGTTCCACCACGCCAGCTTTTCCAGTGTCGCTATAGTTTCCTCTGGGAAGCGTTTCTTAATAATTTTTGCAGGGTTGCCACCCGCAATCGTATAGGCAGGCACATCGGAGGTGACGACCGAACGTGATGAAATAATCGCGCCATTACCGATTTTCACACCTGGCATAATCAGAGCGTCAAAGCCGATCCATACATCGTTGCCAATCACAGTGTCGCCTATGTAAGGTAAATCACCCGCTTGTGGCATGGCGTTTTCCCATCCGTTTCCGAAAATATAAAACGGGAAAGTAGAGAAGCCAGAAAGTTTATGATTTGCCCCATTCATTATGAATTGAACGCCTTTAGCAATGGCGCAAAACTTACCAATGATCAGCTTGTCTCCTATAAAAGGAAAATGATAGAGAACATTACGCTCGAAGTTTTCTGAGTCCTCTGGATCATCGTAATAAGTAAAATCACCCACGATGATGTTAGGGTTTTTTATCGTATTTTTGATAAAGCAAACCTGTGGGAATCCCTCCATTGGATGTGTATTGGATGGATCTGGTCCGTGCATAATTCCTCCTGATAAAAATAGTTTGTTGCTTGAAGGCTACCATATCACGATAAGGTTAATGCTTTAATTATGAGCGTTCTTTTGCGCATTGCACTCCCCTCTGTTTGTTCTAAGCAGACAGTTCACGTCCTGAGAGCCGCTAAGTGCAAGGAGCAGACGTTAACGTACTATGACAATTTAAGGATAATTAGGGGTGATCTAAGCTGCTGATATAACCTTTCAACAGAATACCAGGTGCTTCGAAATGGGCTTTTTAGTAATATGCCAATCAGATGACCAATAAAGATGTCTCTGAATGCTCAAGGATTAAAACAATGCCACTGCCGGAAAGGATGAAACCTACCAAAGTCAGTAGTAAAAAAATTAGTGAACTAGCAAAAAAAGCTGAAATGATAATTTCCAAAATTGATGAAGGTGCAGAACAGGACGATGCTGATCTGGCGGCTATGATGGTCGAATGGAATAACCAGGTTGTGCACCCCTATACATTTTCTGATTTCAGAGACTTCTCCTCCTGGACCAATGCCAGAGGATTTACCAGGATGGCTTTTAATCTGGATAAATTTTACCCTGACTTTACGTGGGAAGAATTGCTTCAAACAATAACATTCATCTGTGTCTGCGAGGGCAAGGAGTCCGAGCAAAACTTCGCACTTTCATTACTTGAATGTAATTTTGCAGGTAATCCATCTGACCTAATCTTCTGGCCGGATAATTGGTTCCAGAATCCTGAAATGTTAAATGCTAACCTAAGTGTCGAGGAGATTGCCGGGTATTTAATGGCCCGCTCAGGGCGGAATTTAACGGATACGCCTGATATAGAGTTGAAATATTCAATGCCGGATGATAATTGATTTTTGCATTGCCGCTACACCTGCATTTCCCTGGCTGTATTTTTGAAAATGGTTGCAGGACAGCGTCCGCTTTTCGCTCACAGTAGCCCTTCGCTTATGCCCTTAGCCAGTTCCATGTCACCCGTGGAAGTTTCTTGCTTATTTTAATGGTGATTTACAGAAGCTATTCCGCTGGGGCTAAAAGGCCGGTATCAATTTCTGTTATGCAGACCTGATAATTTTTTTGGATATTTCACCGCTCAAGACCAAGTCATCGTGTGTTGAAATAAGCCATAATTCTCTGAGTTCATCTTCCCATAGCGTTTCATTATAAAAACGATTGAGGATCTCAGAAAGCTCTATTGTTTCAGGCTGATTGAGATGATCTGTCAGGTTAAAATAACCTACAAGGAAAAACTCTGTTTGCTTAAGCCCAAGCAGTGACTGGATCTCACCGAATATATGCCCCGAACCGGTCGCTTCGGGATACACTTTTAGATAAAGTCTTCCAGTATTGACTGGCCCCATAAAAATCCCGCCAAGCTTGTATTTTTTTACTGGTTGTGTATCCATAAATGTCTGAAGTGATTCAATGGCAAGTTCTATGCAATTATCGTTCAACCCGCTACTGATTGTCGCATGTAACAGGTTTTTCCTTTTTTCCAGCAAGTCCCAGACTATCTTATTTGTAAACGATGCGTTGCGAAGAGCCTTCTCAATCTCGATAAACGTTGTTGTTTGGCGCAGGCGTTCATCACTAACGGGCAGTATTATAGAATGCCGTTGGGTATTATACGTCCCCATACAGTAGTCTTCATCACTGGTTATGACATCTGGATGGGACGAGTTAACCAATGGGAGGTGAGCGCGGCGGTAATTTTTGTCTAAAACAAGTTCGTCCCCGACTGAATAAAACTGATGTGAACTGCCATATCCCAAAATTTTATCGTCAGTAAAAATCATCTCAGTGCTCCTTTTCTGCAAATGATAGTTAGAACTGTGGTAACTATAAAAGGATAGTCAGTTGGCCTAAAGGACTTAAAGACCTACTCAGAAATAAGCTAACAGGATATTGTTACAGACGTGTTCTGCCCCTCCGTTGATTCAAATAGAGTGCTGTCATAAATGTCTGCAGATCGCTCAGGCTGTGTGAAAACTCCTGATCACCTTTTGGTCTAAGCGATGGTTTCATATGATCAACCATTCTTGATAAACCCATGCGACGGACTGACTTTTTCATTAAAATTAAAAACATACAAATGAATAATGCGGATACCTACATGGCCAATCACATTCAAGGACAAGGCAGGCTTCAGGTGACATTGCTCCCTGATGCACTGGATGATTTTGTCACTGAAGATAACCCCGTCAGAGTGGTTGATATCTTTGTTGATGGACTAAAGCTCGATTCTCTTGGTTTCAGAAGAGTTGATGCAAAGCGAACCGGACGGCCCGGATATCACCCTGCCACCCGACTGAAGTTGTACATTTACGGATATCTCAACCGAATTCAGTCCTCCCGTAGACTGGAAAAAGAGGCCCATCGGAACGTTGAACTGATGTGGTTACTTGAACGATTAACGCCTGATTTCAAAACCATTGCAGACTTCAGAAAAGATAACGGTGAAGGTATCAGGAATGCCTGTCGGGCTTTTATTGGCCTGTGTCGGCAAATGCAAATGTTCACTGATGTCGTTGTAGCCATCGACGGTAGCAAATTTAAAGCAGTTAACAGCAAACCTAATAACTTCACATCCCAGAAAGCCAAAGACCATATTGAGCGCGTTGAGCAAAGTATTACTTATTGTTTAAATAAGCTGGATGAAGCCGACAAGAATGCTGAGCCCGATGCAAACGATAAGTTAACAGCCACTAAACTGGCCTGGCTAAAAAAGCGTTTACGTGAGCTTCAGGAGATCCAAGAAGCCGTCGCACAACAGCCAGATAAACAACTCTCTTTAACCGACCCTGACTCCCGGTTGATGAAAACAAATAATATGAATCGGCAAGTTTGCTACAACGTTCAGACAGCTGTGGATACGAAGAAACATTTGATTGTTGCGCATGAAGTCACCAACACAACAGATAACGGGCAACTTGGTTTGGTAGCAACACTGGCTCAGAAAGCTGTTGGCCGGAAGGACATAACAGTACTTGCCGACAAAGGGTATTACAGTCGCAGCGATATTAAAACGGTTCTGGATAGCGGAGCCGTGGCGTTAGTGCCAAAAGGAGATACCTCTGGCGTTGAACGTAAGGGGCTCTATAATCGCTCAATGTTCAGATATAACAGGGAAAAAGATGTTTATGTATGCCCAATGGGTAATGAGCTTCAGAATCGATTTACATCAATAGAGGACGGACTGGAGCAACAGTTGTACTTTAACAATATTGCCTGTCGCGATTGCAGTCAGCGGTCAAGATGCACCACATCAAAACGCGATCCAAGGCGTATACGGCGTTGGGTTCATGAAGCTGAAATGGAAGAAATGCATGCGAGGCTTGAGTCATTTCCGCAGGCGGTAGTCATGCGAAAGCAAACGGTAGAACATCCGTTTGGGACAATTAAAATGTGGATGGGTGCAACGCACTTTCTGATGCGGAAATTTAAAAATGTCAGTACGGAAATGAGTCTACATATATTGGCTTATAACCTGAAAAGGATGATATCGATATGGGTTACTACAGGATTGATATTTCAGCTTCAGGAACAATACGGCTAACGGTTCCGGCCGTTTTATCCTCCAGTAACAAATATCAGGCTCTTTCCCGCAATAAAAAATTCTGACACACCCGAATTAAATCACAGATTACCTCGTCAACTTAAAAAGCTTTCTCAAAACACAGATGAGAAATATTGTTAGGCTACTTAAAGATATGAGTTTTCACACAGCCTGCGCTCGGAGCGGACATTAGCTGTTGTGGATGTCTGCTATGCGCCCAGGCTGTGTATAAACTCGGTTTTTGCAGTATCTGAGGACTAACACTAGCCGGGGATGCAAGATATTCCTGATATGGACCGTACTCGCAGTGATTTGTATGTAGAGGAAAATCGAGGCTTTGTGCTGGAAATTGAGTGCTAATGACCTGTTATTAGGAGTTAAAGCGGCCACTGCCGCTAGTTACATCGTTCTCGCAGCATAATGGCCAGTCCTTCGGTACCCCAGATGGACATCATCCTTTTCAGGTTATAAGCCAGTACATGCAGACTGATTTCTGTGCTGACGTTTTTAAACCTTTGCGTCAGGAAGTGAGTCGCTCCCATCCACATTTTAATTGTCCCGAACGGATGCTCTACCGTTTGCTTTCGCACGACAGCTGCTTGTGGCGATGCATTAAGCCTGGCTTGCATGTCTTCCATTTCTGCTTCATGAACCCAGCGCCTTATCCGTCTTGGATCGCGTTTTGATGTGGTGCATCTTGACCGCTGACTGCAATCGCGACAGGCAATATTATTAAAGTACATTTGCTGTTCTAAACCATCCTCAACCATAGTAAATCGGTTCTGAAGCTCGTTACCCATCGGGCAAATATAAATATCTTTTTCCTGGTCATATTTGAACAATGAACGATTGAAAAGACCTTTACGGTCAGCGCCAGAGGTATCGCCTTTTGGCACTAAGGCTACGGCACCTAAGTCCTGCGTTGCTTTAATATCTCCCCGGCTGTAATAACCTTTATCAGCCAGTACGGTAATATCCGTTTTGCCAACAGCGTTCTGCGCTAATTTTGTCACCGATGTTAGCTGCCCACGGTCTGGTGTATTCGTTACTTCATGCGCAACAATCAGGTGATATTTAGCATCAACAGCAGTCTGAACGTTATAACTAACTTGGCGGTTAACATTGCTTATCTTCATTAGCCGGGAATCAGGATCTGACAGTGACAGCTGCTTATCAGGGTGCTGCATAACAGCATGCTGGATTTTCTTGAGTTCTTTCAGTCGTTTTTGGAGCCATGCCAGTTTTTCAGCGGTTGAACCTGCACTTTTATCGGGCTCCACAGCCTTGTCAGCTTCATCGAGTTTATTCAGGTAAAGAGCGATACTTTGCTCAACCCTTTCGATGTGGCCTTTTGTTTTCTGGGGCGTGAAGTTGTTCGATTTGCTGTTTACCGCCTTGAACTTACTACCGTCAATGGCAACCACTACATCGGTGAACATCTGCATCTGCCGACACAGATCAATGAAAGCCCGACAAGCATTTTTGATGCCTTTACCATTGTTTTTCTGAAGTCTGCAATGGTTTTATAATCAGGCGTTAATCGTTCAAGTAACCACATTAATTCAACGTTGCGATGGGCTTCTTTTTCTAACCTGCGGGATGACTGAATTCGGTTGAGATATCCATAAATGTACAGCTTCAGCATGGTTGCGGGGTGATATCCAGGCCGCCCGGTTTGTTTTGCATTAACGCGCTCGAAGCCAAGTGCATCAAGTTGTAATTCATCAACAAAGACATCAATAACCCTGACAGCGTTGTCTTCTGTGACAAAATCATCAAGCACTTCAGGGAGCAACGTCACCTGATATCTGCCTTGGCCTTTAATATGATGAGTCATACCTGCGCCTGCAATATTTAATCGTATGATTATAATTTTATTAAATAAAGTAGGCTGCTGCATGGGTTTATCAAGAATGGTTGATCATATTAAGCCACTGCTTAGACCAAAACGTGATCAGCAGTTTTCACACAGCCTGTGCCAAAAGCGGACGTTATTGAGTTCACTCAGGATGGGTTTACAATACAAGGAACTCTATATTTTCACCTGATTGACGCGGGCTGACAGTTCCTGGTGGCTTTCCTTGCGTTCGCTGTAACGATCGGCAAGGTACTTCGTATGACCTTTCAGCAGCAGCGTGATTTTGAACAGCTCTTCTGCCACATCCACAATGCGGTCATACCAGGATGATGGTTTCATTCGCCCGTTTTCATCAAATTCCTGCCAGGCTTTCGCCACGGAGGACTGATTCGGGATGGTGAACATGCGCATCCAGCGTCCCAGAATGCGCATCTGATTGACGGCATTGAAGGACTGAGAACCGCCACATACCTGCATGACCGCCAGCGTTTTTCCCAGGGAAGGACGAACAGCGCCCTCCGACAAAGGGATCCAGTCAATTTGCGCCTTCATTATTGCGCTCATCGCCCCGTGACGCTCCGGAGAACTCCAGACCATGCCATCACACCATCTCACCAGTTCACGTAGCTCCGTCACTTTAGGGTGAGTTTCTGGTGCATCATCAGGCAGAGGCAAGCCGGACGGGTTAAACGTTTTGACCTCTGCACCCATAGCAATAAGCAATCGACCCGCTTCCTCGGCAGCAAAACGGCTGAATGAACGTTCACGTACTGACCCATACAGACTCAGAATACGTGGTGGTGTCGGATGCTGAAGCCGCTCAGCGATCTGCCTGTCGAAACACTCAGCATTCAGGGCTGGAAACTGATCCATTTTTTCTTCCTCTCTAAAATCGATAATGTTCAAACAAATACATATGATTTATCATATGTGTATTCTAAATTTACCGGAAGAGAAAATGCTACAACCTGTTCAGCTTTTCAAAATTCTGTCAGACGAAACCCGTCTGGCTATCGTGATGCTTCTCAGGGAATCGGGCGAGATGTGCGTGTGTGACCTTTGCGGGGCCACCTCCGAGTCGCAGCCCAAAGTTTCCAGGCATATGGCAATTCTGCGGGAGGCTGAACTCGTTCTGGACCGCCGGGAAGGGAAATGGATCCATTACCGACTTTCTCCACATATGCCCGCATGGGCAGCAGAAACCATCACGACATCCTGGCAGTGCCTGCGGGAAGACGTTCGTCAGTGGCTGGAGAAATCAGCGGCATCATCCTGCTGAGATGAATTGAACACATTCTTTTAATCATATGTGATGGAGTCGGAAATGTTACTGGCAGGGAGTATATTTTTACTGACATTGATCCTGGTTATCTGGCAACCCGGGGGACTCAGTATTGGCTGGAGCGCCAGCATTGGTGCTGTGCTGGCCTTGTTATTTGGGGTTATCCATATGGGTGACATTCCGGTGGTCTGGAATATCGTCTGGAATGCAACCGCGACCTTTATCGCGGTAATTATCATCAGCCTGCTGCTCGATGAGTCGGGTTTTTTCGAATGGGCTGCGCTGCATGTCTCCCGTTGGGGCAACGGACGTGGTCGTCTGTTGTTTACCTGGATTGTCCTGTTGGGTGCAGCTGTAGCGGCACTGTTTGCTAACGATGGCGCTGCGCTTATCCTGACCCCCATCGTCATCGCCATGTTGCTCGCGCTGGGGTTCAGCAAACAGACTACGCTGGCCTTTGTTATGGCCGCCGGGTTTATTGCCGATACCGCCAGCCTGCCGCTTATCGTGTCGAACCTGGTGAACATCGTCTCTGCCGACTTATTCCGGCTTGGCTTTACGGAATACGCATCCGTCATGCTTCCCGTTGATATTGCTGCCATCGCCGCCACTCTGGGTATGCTGCATCTGTTTTTCCGCCGGGATATTCCTGCAACCTACAACGTCACTCTACTGAAAGCACCTGCCAGTGCGATTAAAGATCCCGCAACCTTCAAAGCCGGTTGGGTTGTTCTGGTTCTGTTGCTTGCCGGGTTCTTTGTGCTTGAGCCTCTGGGGATCCCCGTCAGCGCTATTGCAGCCGTCGGCGCTGCAGTGTTGTTCGCCGTTGCGAAAAAGGGTCATGCCATTAATACCGGAAAAGTGCTGCGCGGTGCGCCGTGGCAGATCGTTGTGTTCTCACTGGGTATGTACCTGGTGGTCTTCGGCCTGCGCAATGCTGGCTTAACGGAGTACCTTTCCGGGCTTCTGAATATACTGGCAGATAAGGGACTGCTGGCGGCAACGTTTGGCACGGGTTTCCTGACTGCATTCCTGTCATCAGTCATGAACAATATGCCAACCGTTCTTGTTGGAGCACTGTCGATTAACGGAAGCACGGCGTCCGGCGTCATCAAGGAAGCGATGATTCACGCCAACGTGATTGGCTGCGATTTAGGCCCCAAAATCACGCCAATAGGCAGCCTGGCGACCCTGTTGTGGCTGCATGTCCTGTCGCAGAAAAATATGACCATCAGCTGGGGGTATTACTTCCGCACGGGTATCATCATGACCCTGCCTGTGCTGTTTGTCACACTGGCCGCGCTGGCGCTGCGGCTCTCTGTCACTTTGTAATGAGATACTAATATGAGCAACATAATCATCTATCACAACCCTGACTGTGGTACGTCACGTAATACGCTGGAGATAATCCGCAACAGTGGCAATGAGCCCACCATAATTTATTACCTTGAAACACCCCCGGCTCATGATGAGCTGGTTAAACTTATTGCAGATATGGGGATCACAGTCCGTGCTCTGTTGCGTAAAAACGCGGAGCCTTACGAGCAATTAGGACTTTCAGAAGAGACATTCAGCGATGAGCAACTGATTGGTTTTATGCTAGAATACCCCATTTTAATTAACCGTCCCATCGTCGTGACCCCCTTTGGAACCCGCCTGTGCAGACCTTCCGAAGTCGTACTGGATATACTGCAGGAGCCTCAGCAAGGAGCATTTAAGAAAGAGGATGGTGAACAGGTTACTGACGAAACGGGGAAGCGGGTTAAGTAATCTATTCACTTAAGATTAACGGGCACCTTTTTACTTGATGCAGGTGTCCACTCCTCGCTCAGGCTGTGTGAAAACTGTTTTGGTCGCTTAAAGTGCCAAAAACAGGGATGAAAACTGCGCTCATACTTAAAATCTGGCTCAGCCAGCCAGTCGGGCATTGCCAGATTTTGCGTAGATGCGCGCACTTCAGTTTTGGGGCAGAGTTTTCACACAGCCTGCGCTCAAAGCGGACCATACCGTCTCATCCCCCCATCTCTTTCACATCAGACATGCATCCCGCGCAATATCTGCGCCCTACGCTCTAATGCAGCGAAACAACGGCCTATTCCGGCCGTTCCTCCCCAAATCTCATTCAGTTTGTGGCTGCATCTGGCTAACATCGCCATTCAAAGACGACTCAACCGCGTCGGAAAATCGCTCAGGCTGATCAAGCATGACAAAGTGAAAACTGTCATCGATCCGTTTGAAGTGGATATCGGGTGCAGAAGCATAGGCTTGACGGTACATCGCATCCACGCTGGCTGCTGGTACGCCGAATAGCGTGTCATATGCGTATACAACCTCAATCGGCGCTCTGATGCGGCCAAGTTCGGGACGCAAATCGGTGATCATCACTTCATACACGGCATCGGCAATGGTTTTACGGTCGGAATGGATTCCTGCCGCCACCAGTGCTGGCCTCACCGCCTCGGTCTTCGCTAAACGGGCGATGGATGCTTTCTGAAACTCCGTGAATTGCTCCGGCGACTGCCCCAAAATTAAATTTCGCGTCGCAGTGGCCTGCGGGGCGACCGTTTCGCTGGTCGCCGCTGGATTGAACATCAATGAATAGAACGGCAACGCATCAACGATCATCACGCGCCCCACCAGGTCAGGATGACGAGCAGCCAGCATCAATGCCATTTCTCCCCCAAGGGAATGGCCAATGATCGTCGGGGCTTTGATGTGCTGGACGTGAATATATGCAGCGATGGCGTCAACTGCCGGTGCCATGATTTTCCCGTCCGGGTTGGCAATGGCAGCCGTATTCGCGAAGCCTGCAAGCTCGATAAGATGAATGCGATGGTTCTTGCGTAATTTTGCAGATAAATCGGCCCAAACGTCGCGCGATGACGCCAGCCCCGGAATCAATATGACATCTGTTCCCGTTCCTTGCGTCTCCACGGAGATTCGCTGTGAGTTCGGATGTTCTGGAGGTACAGGCAATGGCTGAGCGGCAGACGCCGATACTAAGCTCGACGCCATTAAAAGCGTTCCACCGATGACGGCACGGATAGTTGCGGCATTCATTAAACCTCCCTGTTTATGTTAAGCGGCGTTAGCAAATTGATAAATCAGTGATCAGACTAACGCTAACCCATCGTGCTGCCAACAATATCAGCGTTCGGCCCCCGTCATCCCATCACCAACCCACCATCAACATACAGCGTTTGCCCGGTGACAAACTCGCTCCATTCTGAGGCTAAAAACATCACCGGACCGGCGACATCCACTGGCTCGGCAATTCGGCGCAGCGGCGTTTGTGCGGTGATAAAATCGCGCACGTCTTCTCGCGTCGCACTGCTGGCATCCGTGGGATAGACCAGACCCGGCGCAACACAGTTCACTCGAATCCCCAGCGGCCCCAGTTCGGCGGCGAGTGAACGGCTAAAGCCTATTAATGCGGATTTCGCCGTGACGTAATCGTGGTAAGGAACAGACGGACGGGCCACCAGATCGCTGGAAAGATTGATAATGCTGCCGCGTGTGCGTGAGCGCATCAGCGGCAACGCAGCCTGGCAGACGTTATAGGCCGCGCCGACGGCACCGTCAAACTGGCTTTGGTAGCCCTGCCATGAGGTTTCCCAGAAGCGCTGTCGATTATCGGTATCGAAGACATAGGGTGCGAAAGCATTGTTCACCACCGCATCCAGACGACCCGTGGTGTTAGCGATCTGCTCCATCATCGCCGCTACCTGCTCTGCTGAGGTGACATCGGCTCGAATGGCGATGGCCGAACCGCCCAGTGCTTCACAGCTTTTTACCACTTCCATTGCGGCGGCTTCACTGCGCAGGTAGTTCACCACCACCAGCGCGCCCTCAGCGGCGAAAGCCTGCGTGATAGCTGCACCAATACCCCGGCTCGCCCCCGTCACCAGAATCGTTTGATCAGCAAATTTCATCTCTTACCTCCTGTAAAAACGTGGATTCAATCCGCATAGGGCGCGAAGCGCTCAGCGGCAATTTCAGCAGATGCCTCTATTTCCGTAAAAGTGACCAGATCCAGCAGGCTAAAGCGGCCATCGTGATGCCATCCGGCGGCAGGCGATGTCATGCTGCCAAAGGCAGTAATACGGCTGATACCGGCTTGCCCTAGCCGCGCGGCGAGAACAAACAGCTCTCGCGGAGTGGCCGCCACCGCCGCCGTTTGCAGATAAATTTTCTGCTGCGAAATCAATGCAATCGCATCCTCAATCTCATCAACGGCCACCACTTTAAGCGTGCGTCCGAGTGCCGACGGCATCAGAGCTTCGGGGCCATCAACTACCACCACCGACCAGCTGTCCGTTGGCTCGCCGAACAGGATGCGATCGTCCTGCAACGCGCGAATCTCTTCACGGCTGCGCCAGGTTGCCACGCTGTTCACTTCAGCCGAAGAGAGCGCGCGACGCGGGTATTTGCGCGCCAGCGCTCGCAGTTCATGGGCGATGTACTCCGCAAATTCCTGCGGCGTGATGCGCCCGCCGCGTTCAACGAACAGCATTTGCGGTGAGTAACAGCCCGCCTGGTCATAGCGCATCACGTCATAGGCCGCGCGCTGCGCCAGATCGACGCCCTGCCTTGTATCCAGTGCCGAACGCCCCACCAGCCCCACGCTGATTTTATGGCCGTGCGGCAGAAAACGCGTGGTCACAGGCAGTTGCTGTTTGATTGCAGCCAGCGCGGCATTACCACCGTAAGCCATCACCACGTCAGGCTGGGTTAACCAGTGTTTTTCTGCTTCGGCTTCGCCGCCTTTCCACCACACTACCGCCAGGCATTCGCCAAGTTGGGGATCGATCTCAGCCAGCAGTTGTGCGAACCAGCCCGCCATCAGCGGTTCAGCACCGGGCAATTTGCCCACGCTGCCCGCTTTTACCAGTAATCCACAAATCAGACTCCACAGCGGTAGACCTGGCACATTTCCTGCCCAGATATGCATGAGCAGGTCCGGGCCAAATGCCCGTGCGAAGCCGCCATTAGGTCGCGGCTGAAAATCATCCAACAGCTGTGGATCGTTAAAGTCCTCGGCTAAAAAGCGCTTGAGCTGCGGCTGTCGAAAAGTTTTGAGGTATCCGGTAAGCCCAAGGCGAATCATCTCAGCGTCATAACCGGTGACAATCGGCAGCAGCATTTCGGCCTTGCGGCGCAGTGGATGGTTTCGATCCAGCAATCGCGCAATGGCCTCATCAATAATTGCTACGATCTTCGCCACGCTCAGCGTTGTGAGATAAGCGCGAGCGTGATCGCGCAGATGTGCGCTGAGAAGTGTAATTTGTGCCGGATTCAGATCGGGCACGTCGACATCCAGATGCTGGCCGTGATGGCTAAAACTCAGCGTGCGCCACTGCACCCCTTCAGGTGATAAACATCCCGGTAGATAACCCGCGACCTCTTTCACACTGCACCCTGCGCAGCAGCCAGGAACTCTTCCATCGACAGCGAACAGCCCTTCGCATCCGCTCCGGTGACCCGGCCCAGCAGATGGAAGCCGCCCGCCACTGCCCGGCCAGCATCCTCGGTCAGCAATGCTGACACTGAATTGAAGTGGGCCAGATCATGGTGCACCAGCACGCCCATCTCACCTTCCGGCACCTCTTCGCCCGTCAGCGGATTGACCACGCGGGTGCGGATCCAGTGCGGGCCGGATTTCACCGAGGGACAGGCAACGTTGCCATCGTCATAAAACTGGCTGCTCAGTTCGGTCATGCCGTACATGTTGATGCAGTGCGTGCGCGGCACGCCCAACGACGCACTGAGTTCGGCGTAAAACTGCTCGGCCTCAATCTCACGGGATTGTCCCTTAAATCCACCGGTATCCAAAATTCGGCTGCCAGCGGGTAATGCAAAATGTCGCCCCTGGCGCTGCAGTTCGTCGAGCAGATGGACAAAGCTGTAGCTCGCGCCCAGCAGCGCATAAGGTTCGCCCTGCGCTTCAGCCTGCTCCAACGCAGCAAACAGGCGATCCATCGCGATACCGCGGTCATCCAGCAGCACTTCGCTCTCGGCGGTGCCAAATTTTTCCACCGCTAACGTCAGGTAATGGGCCAGCGAAGAGTTGGGCAGCGCCCGATTATCAGGGAACAAAATGCCCATGCGAATCCGCTCTTCGCCCGCCATAAAGCGCTGGCGGAAATTCTGCATCATCGAGCATTTCCAGACATCGAGTGTCGGATGATAGCTGCGACCTTTCACCGTGCCGGTCGTACCGCTGGTCATAAACATCGCTTCGACGTCATCGGTGGCATGGCAGCTCAGCGTCAGATCCTTAAACGCAGTAATGGGAATCGCCGGGATGGCGCGCCAGTTTTTCACCGTAAAGGGTGTGCGGCCGCGTTGCATGGCGAAGCGTCGATAAGGGGTATTGTGTTCGAATTGATAAGCGAAGATGGCGAGCGCCAGGCGGTTAAAATCGTCGTCGGTTGTGTCCTGACGCTGAAGAAAGGTCAGCAAAGCGTCGATCAAAGCAGCTTCAGTCATATGCGGGTCCACCAGTTGCGATTGCGCGAAATTTCTCAGGCCGGGCCTGATGAGTAGAGTCTGTCCGCTACAAGCACAAAGATGGGATCAGGACGCAGTGTCGCCCTGTGTTCCGCTCCCTACGCCGGTATTAGCCGGATCAGGTTCGTAGGGTCACCACGTTGCCAACGCGAAAACGCTGGCGGGTAGAATCTCAGCCCGCTAACCGGGCACCCCCTGGAACAGGTCGCAGTCAATCAAAAGGCCGCTCAATAAAACCTCAATCAACTCACTGATTTTATTAAGCTTACTTTAAATCTACTGCAGACGGTCGTTAAAGGTTAAACCATTTGCTGTTTTAACACACTGATCTTTTTATCTGACCAGATGCACGACGAGCGTTTCAGCATCGCGGTGATTCATTGATTAATGTGAATAGTCCTGCTGAATGAGTGAGCTGTGAGTTTTTATCATCAGATACTTCTGACCTCAGCATTAATCCAGGAAAAAATGTCATGAGAATGCCATAACTCTACCATTAATAAGTTATTAACCAGGATATTTGATGTACTTTGGCTTTAATGCCCGTTTTATTTGTTCGAGTCCCTCTTCAATAAATCTCACAGGATTTTTTTGTGATACGTAATATTCAGATTTTATCCCAACCATTATCAGATAATGACCAGGCGACATCGGCAATACACATCAATTCATTTCATCAAATAAACCAAAAATACTATTGATTTTCCGCTAGTTAGACCGGAGACTGTTTGTGAAGCACTTAAGGGAATTTAAAATGAAGACTTCCGCTAAGGTTGGAGCACTCAGTGCCCTGGGGATTATTTTGTCTGCGTCGGGTTATGAGGTATATTTGCGGAGCGTAGAAAACCAAAAAAGATGAAATAGCCTGTGTGACCGTTCACAGTCGTGATGCGGTTATTGCCGTAGAAAAAGATCTCCTCAATAAATCCGATACCGAGATGTTTGGGAAAAATAGAATCACCCTGGGCTCTCTTCTGGTCCACAATGAAGGCGTAGCAAAAAAATGGTACACGTATTATCGTTCCGTTTACTTTGGCGAGCCATCGTGGGCAAACTGAGTTTCAGGCCGTAGTGAGATGTTCAAATTTACAAGATATTGAATACGATAAACTTTAATGAGTCCATTGACTCACGCAGCAAACGGATAAAAACCATGTATAAGGCAACGAAATATTACGTCTGCGATCACGCCCGCAGGGGCTTGCTGTTGCATACCGCAGGATGTGAACAATTACCCGGTATCGATTCACGGGCGTTTATTGGCAGTATGTATAACCACAGCCAGGCATTAACCGTCGCCGCAGCGCAATATACGAATGTTCATTACTGCCCGTGCTGTATCACTGTGAATAAGACTACCGAGCCAGAAAAATCCAAGGCAGCTATGCCAGCACTGTGCAGGGCGACAAAACCAAAGAGAAAGAAACCGGTGAAGATTGTCGAACCCGTGCGACACTTTCCTCTCTGAGTTGATGACAGCAAATGTCCTGCAACGTTTAAATCCCATCTTTTGGCCCGAAATCAACATGTATCGTCTTAAACACCGCCCGCCTCGCTGACACCAGCGTGACGGGCGGCAGCAGACTCAAGCCGTTCTGAATCGGCGGGTGAGCGGTTTCTCAACTTCTACAATCAGGAACATCACGAAACCGATGATGAAGGTGATCACCCAATAACGGAATGGCAGTCCAGTGGTACCGAATAGCAGCTGCATAAATGGCGCGTAGATGATCAGCAGTTGCAGCACCAGCAGCACCGCGCTGACGATCCAGATCCCTTTGTTCATCAGCAGCCCTTTGCTCAGTGAGAAGCCGTCCGACACACGGCAGTTGAGCATATAGAACCACTGCGCGGTAACCAGCGTCTGCAACAGCACGGTGCGGATAAACTCAGGGGAATAGCCACGCGGCTGCAGCCAGGCTTCCAGCACAAACGCACTTATCGCAATCATTGAGCCAACAAACACCACGCGCCAGATAGCGAACCCATCCATCACATGCAGTTTGGGATCGCGCGGCGGTCGGCGCATGATGTTTTTTTCACCCTCTTCAAATGCCAGACCAAACGACAGCGTGGCCGACGTCGCCATGTTCATCCACAGAATCAGTACCGGCGTGAGCGGAATGAGATTCCCCGCCAGCAGGGCGATGATGATCAACAACCCCTGTGCGAGGTTGGTGGGCATAATAAACAGGATGGTTTTTTTCAGGTTGTCATAAACCCGGCGCCCTTCCCTTACTGCGCTGGCAATGGTGGCGAAGTTATCATCCGTGAGCACCATATCGGCGGCTTCCTTGGTCACTTCGGTGCCTTTAATGCCCATCGCGATACCGACATCGGCGCGCTTCAGGGCGGGCGCATCGTTCACGCCGTCCCCGGTCATACCGACTACCTCTTGCTTACTCTGCAACGCCTGAACCAGACGGAATTTATCCTCCGGACTGGTGCGGGCAAAGATGTCGTAGGCCTGCGCGGCATCACTCAACTGGTGATCGTCCATCACTTCCAGTTCACGCCCGGTGATGGCTGAGTCTGCATTGCCAATCCCCAGCATCTGCCCAATGCTCATCGCGGTTTGCGGGTGGTCTCCGGTGATCATTTTGACGCGTATGCCGGCTTGCAGACAGTCACGAATCGCGGTGATGGCTTCAGGGCGCGGCGGGTCCATCATTCCGGCAATGCCGAGCAGAATCACGCCCTGTTGCAGATCCTGATGGGTGAGTTCAGTTTGTCCCGGTAACGCCGGTTTCCAGGCTGCCGCCACCATGCGCAAGCCTTCGCGCGCATACTCTTCAATCTTGCCTTCCCACCAGCTGATATCGAGCGGTTGCAGGCCGTGCTCGGTTTGCTGCTGCTGACAAAGCCGGAACAGCACATCCGGCGCGCCGGTGATCAGCACGCGCTCTTCGTCACCAATGCGGTACAACGTCGACATATATTTGTATTGCGAATCAAACGGAATTTTACTGCGTAACTCGGTGGTGACCACCGGCAACTGCCCTTTGGCGGCCAGTACCTTGAGCGCACCTTCTGTCGGGCCCCCGGTGATTTTCCAGAAACCGCTCTCATCCTTAATCAGCTGGCTGTCATTACACAGATCTATGGTACGTAAATACTGCTCCAGCAAGGACCCACCCGTGACGGTAATCGGTACGGCGTCATCCGCTTTATGAATGGCACCAACCGGTTCATAGCTGTCACCGTCTACCCGATAGATATGGTCGGCGGTGATCACCGCTTTGACCGTCATCTCATTCATGGTCAGCGTGCCGGTTTTATCCGAGCAGATCACCGTCATCGCACCCAGCGTTTCCACCGTCGGCAGCTTGCGAATGATCGCCTGCTGCTTCGCCATAGTCTGCACGCCAAGGGAGAGAATGATGGAGATAATGGCGGGTAAGCCTTCAGGAACAGACGCCACCGCCAGACTGATCAATGACAGCATCAGTTCAGAGACCGGCATATCGCGGAACAGCAGACTGAAGACAAACAGTGCCGCCATCATCGCGAGGATAATCAGGAAGATGGCTTTCCCTAACTTGTCCATTTGCACCAGCAGCGGCGTGCGGTGTTTTTCGATATCGGACATCATCTGATTGATGTGCCCCAGTTCGGTCTCTCCGCCCGTGGTGACGACCAGCCCTTTACCGCCACCGGAACTGACCGTTGTTCCCGAAAACAGTAAATTGGTGCGGTCGCCTAACGGAAGTTCGCCCGCAAGCGCATCGGTGGTTTTCTCTACCACCGTGGATTCCCCGGTGAGTATCGCCTCTTCGACGCGCAGATTGTGGGCTTCGATCACGCGCAGGTCGGCAGGAATACGATCCCCGGCGCGGATCACCACCACATCACCCGGCACCAGCGCGGTGGTCGGCAGGGTTTCATGGTTACCGGCGCGGATCACCACCGTTTCACTGGAGAGCATATTGCGTATGCTTTGCAGGGATTTTTCCGCGTTACTCTCCTGGATATGACCAATCAACGCGTTGACCACTGCCACACCGAGAATGACCAGTGTATCGACCCAATGGCCCATCACTGCCGTCAGCAGCGCGGCAGCGAGTAACACGTAAATCAGCACATCGTTAAAATGGGCGAGGAAGCGCAGCCATGCTGGCTTGCCCGGTTTTTGTGGCAGGGCATTTTCACCGTACTGTTGTAAGCGTGCTGTTGCTTCACTACCCGAGATACCTTCGAGGGAACTCTCTGTCTGGCTCAAGGTTTCATCGACAGAAAGCTGATAGTACGACCTTTCCGATTTAGCAGTATTCATCGCTTTCTCCTCAAATCCTGTTTCGGAAATCAAGGCGGTGACATCGCGTTATTAACAGATCCACTTCAAATACAAAGACAAACATCCACGCACTGCCTGAGGTGAGTCCCGTTTATAACTGAAAGACATGTCATTAATGGCTGCTCAACGAAATTGAGCAGGGAAATAATCTATACGACAAACTTTTGACAAGAGAAATGAACGTTATAAACGTAGCACAGGCTATTCAACTCACTCTGCTTTTATGAGGAAAGTCATCCGTAATCAAAAAACAATTTTTAGCGTAATTTTAAACCAAAGATAAATAAGCCGTTTTTAACGAAAATAAATTAACCCTCCCCTATGTTAATGAAATGGCGAGAAAAGCCACACTTTGCGTTTATGTTGTTAACGTGGTTTAAAGCTCTGTTTAAATCAAACAAATCAGACTTAAATTCCATGATTTGCGATAAAGTTATTGCGTTTATCAAACTTTACATTTTTGGATATACACAGCTATGCTCATGCTTAACAAATAAACCTTAACCGTCACTCCTATCCGTGCGCAGTGAGATGACTCTATTTCGCCCACTGTTAATGGAGGTAACGATGCCGGACTATAGTCTGCTGCGCCTGAGTCTTTATGTGGTTATCGCTATTGTAACCTGTTCTGCCGTGGGGTTATTTACCTACGCCGTCGTTTCAATGCTCGGCGAATAAGAACCTCGCTAATAATAACGCCAATAATTAATTCAATATTGCTGATTGAGGACAAACTCGTGACGCGTTATTTTCCGCTGATCGCCATTGTTATATTGATAACAACAGGTTGCGATCAAAAAAAAACGGAAGTTACTCCTTTGCCGCGCATGGTGAAAGTGGTTGAGGTAGTGGCTTCCGGTGAGGCTCAGCAACGCATCTTCCCCGCACGCATTGAATCGGGTGATTCCACAGACCTCTCCTTTAAACGGGGTGGGCAAATCGACGCCCTGGAGATTCGCCAGGGCAACAATGTGACGCAGGGACAAGTGATCGCCAGACTGGTGGCACGTGAGGCGCAGCAGCGCGTTAACGAACGCCAGACTGCCGCTACGTTAGCCCAGCGACAGTTTGCACGCTTCCAGACGCTGGCCGGGCGCCAGGCGATTTCTCAGGCCGAAATGGACGTGCAGCGCGCGAACCGCGATGCCGCCAACGCGGCCTTGCAAATTGCCCGTGAAGAGTTAAGCCAGATGACCTTAACCGCGCCTTTTAGCGGCACCGCGGCGACGGTCAATGTGCGTAATCATCAGGTGATTGCGGCGGGCCAGACCATCGCCACGTTAACGCGCACCGACCTGCTTGATGTGGTGTTTAACGTGCCGGAAAACCTGTTCACCGCGCTGGATATCCGCAACATGACGTACCGCCCGGTGGTGCGCATTAACACGCTGCCAGATCGCGAATTTCAGGCTGAATACAAAGAGCACACCAGTAGCAGTAGCAGCAACACACTGACCTGGCAGGTGATCTTAACCATGCCGCGCCCTGCCGATTTTCCGGCCGTGGGCGGTGTCAGTGGTACTGTCACCATCAATCTGGCCAATCTTCCCGCCAACGTTAATCATGCAGCCTTGGTCGTTCCGGTCGAAGCGGTGTTTAACCCCGACAGCCACCAGCGCAATGAGCCTCATGTCTGGGTGGTGCAAGGCAGCGGCGATCAGCTCAAGCTGGAAGATCGTAGGGTCGCCGTCGGCGAAGTCACTAACCAGGGCGTGGTGATCACCGATGGACTGAAAGCCGGTGAACGCGTGGTCGCAGCAGGCGTCAATGAGTTACATGCGCAACAGCCGGTACGCATCTGGACGCGTGAGCGAGGGCTGTAATGGACATCTCCAAACAGTTTATTGATAACCCGATTCGCGTCTGGCTGGCGATTTTGCTATTAGGGCTGGGGGGTATTTTTGCCCTGCTCAATATTGGTCGCCTGGAAGACCCCGCTTTTACCATTAAAACCGCCGTAGTGGTCACGCAATATCCTGGCGCGTCCGCACAGCAGGTGGAAGAAGAGGTGACGCTGCCGCTGGAAAATGCCCTGCAGCAGTTGCCCTATCTGGACAGCGTCAGTTCCATCTCCTCCAACGGCCTGTCGCAAATTACGGTGAATATTGCGTCGCGCTATCACTCTAACGAACTGCCACAAATCTGGGATGAGCTGCGGCGGCGCGTCGGTGATGCGTCACGCTTCTTCCCGCCCGGCGTAGCAGCGCCTTTCATTAACGATGATTTTGGCGACGTGTTCGGCTTTTTCTTCGCCATTTCCGGTGACAACTTCAGCAATCCTGAATTAGTGCAATACGCTGAACAGCTGCGGCGAGAACTGGTGCTGGTGCCCGGCGTGGGCAAGGTGGCGATTGGCGGCGCCATCCCGCAGCAAATTGATGTCGATGTTTCGCTGACAAAAATGGCGGCGCGCGGCATCACGCCAGCACAACTCTCCGCCGCACTGAGCCGCCTGAACGTGGTTTCCAGCGCAGGAGAGATCAAATCCGGCTCCGAATCGATTCGTCTGCATCCTACCGGTGAATTTGAAAATATCGATGAGCTGAGCGATCTGCTTATCAGCCCCGTTGGCGACACTGCCACCACCCGCTTGCGCGACATCGCTACGCTGTCTCGCGGGTTGAGCGAATCCCCTTCCAGCATCTATCATGCCAACGGACGCCCGGCCGTCACCATGGGCGTCTCCTTTATCCCTGGCGTCAACGTGATTGATGTGGGGCGTGCACTGGAAGCCAAACTGCAGCAGATGTCGGCAGAAAAACCGGCCGGTATTCAGATCAACACCTTTTACGATCAGGCTGCGGAAGTGGCGCACTCCGTCAACGGCTTTATCACCAACTTCCTGATGGCGCTGGCGATTGTGGTGGGCGTGCTGCTGATCTTTATGGGCGTACGCAGCGGCATCATTATTGCGCTCTCGCTGGCGCTGAACGTGCTGGGCACCCTGCTAATCATGTATTTGTGGGGCATTGAGCTACAGCGTATTTCACTGGGAGCGCTGATTATCGCCCTCAGTATGCTGGTGGATAACGCGATTGTGATCGTCGAAGGGGTATTGATTTCACGTCAACAAGGCTCATCGCGCACCTCGGCGATCAACTTTGTTATCCGGCGCTCGGCCTTCCCGCTGTTAGGGGCCACGATTATCGCAATACTGGCGTTTGCGCCGATTGGGTTGTCGCAGGATTCCACCGGTGAGTACTGCAAATCGCTGTTCCAGGTGTTGCTGATTTCGCTGATGTTGAGTTGGTTCTCGGCGCTCACCATCACGCCGGTGTTAATCAAATGGTGGCTGTTTAAAAAGAACAGCGCGGCAACGCTCGCCGCTGAAGCCTCGCCGTACGATGGCGGTTTCTACCGGATCTACCAACGCACGCTCAACGCGCTGCTACAGCAGAAAACCCTCACGCTTTCAGTGATGGCCGTCCTGCTGGCACTGGCGATCTGGGGCTTTGGTGGCGTAAGACAAAACTTCTTCCCCTCGTCCAATACGCCGATCTTCTTTGTCGATTTGTGGCTGCCTTACGGCACAGACATCAAGGCCACCGAGCAAATGGCCAGCGATATTGAAAAGTCGATCACCGGGCAGCAAGGCGTGGTGTCTACGGTCACCACCGTCGGCCAGGGCAGCATGCGTTTTATCCTCACTTACAATGGACAGCGCCAGTACAGCAACTACGCGCAAATCATGGTGCGCATGGACGATCAGCGCAATATCGCCGCACTGTCGCGCCGCGTAGATGATTATATCGCCCGCCAGTATCCGCAGGTGAATGCCAGCACCAAACGGGTGATGTTTGGCCCTTCCGGCGGCAGTGCCATTGAGGTACGCATCAAAGGTCCCGATCCCGACCGCATGCGACTGATTGCCAGTGAAGTGGGTGATATCCTCGCGCAGGATCCCGCCACCGACAGCGTGCGCAATGACTGGCAAAACCGCAGCAAGGTGATTCGTCCGCAGTTCAATCCGGCGCTGGGCCGCGAGTTGGGCGTGGATAAGCAGGAAATCGATAACGCGTTGCAAATGAATTTCACCGGCAGCCGCGTGGGTTTATACCGTGAAGGTGCAGATTTGCTGCCGGTGGTGGTGCGTCCGCCCGCCAGTGAACGCCAGGATGCCAACCATCTGAACAATGTGCTGGTGTGGAGCCAAAGCCAGCAGCACTACATTCCACTCAGCAATGTGGTGAGTGGCTTCAATCTTGAATGGGAAGATCCATTAATTCTGCGGCGCGATCGCAGTCGCGTGCTGACGGTGATGACCGATCCCAGCCCGCTCAGCAGCGACACTTCCGGTGATATTCTGTCTCGCGTGCGACCGCAAATTGATCAGCTAACACTGCCGCACGGCTACAGCATTGAATGGGGCGGCGATGCCGAAAACTCCAGCGAAGCGCAGCAAGGCGTGTTCACCACGTTGCCGTTGGGCTATCTGGTGATGTTTGTGATTACCGTGCTGATGTTTAGCTCACTGAAAAATGCGGTGGCGATCTGGCTGACAGTGCCTTTGGCGTTGATCGGCGTGACGCCTGGCTTTTTACTCACCGGCATACCGTTTGGCTTTATGGCGCTGATTGGCTTGCTGAGCCTGAGCGGCATGCTGATCCGTAACGGCATTGTGCTGGTGGAAGAGATTGAGCAACAGAAACAGAGCAAAGCACAGCATGACGCGATTCTGTATGCCGCCACGTCGCGCTTGCGCCCCATCCTGCTGACCGCGTTCACCACGGTGTTAGGCCTGGCACCGCTGCTGCGAGATGTGTTTTTCCAGAGCATGGCGGTAGTGATTATGTTCGGACTGGGCTTTGCGACGATACTGACGCTGCTGGTTCTGCCGGTGATTTATGCCTGCTTCCACCGCGCTGAGAAAGCGACGTCAACATGAACACCACCGGGCTGAATGTCATTAAGACACTCGGCTGCATGGCGGCAGTGACCTTTTTTACGCTGTATAACACCTGGGATCGCTACGATTATGATTACCACTGGATTCTGGCGTTCCTGACGTTTATCTCCACCATCGCTACCCCACTGTTTTTTGTGGTGGCGGGCATTATGGATAGCCATGCCGAGCAGGATTTACGCTGGCAGCTCAACAAGATCCGCAATGTGGTGATCGTCTTCCTCTTCTGGATGACGATTTACTATCTGTGGGAACCTTATCAGCGCGGTTACCTTATTCAGCCGTGGTTTGTATTCTCGTTTATCGTGATCTACAGCTTTAATCCGCTGCTCAGCTGGCTCAGCCTGCATCGGCTGGCGTTTTGCGCGCTGGTCGGTGCCCTGCTGCTGTTTTCTTATGGCTACGATTTGCTGTCGGTGCTCTATCCCGACGTGCGGGTGTTCAGCCTCGCGCCGCAGTACCGCATCTGGACCTGGCTGCTGTTTTACCTCACCGGCCAGCTATTGTGTGAACCGGTGATTGCCGACTGGCTGAATCGGAGAAGAGTCGCCCTCGTCGCCACCTGCGCCCTGCCCTTTATCTATCTGTTCACCTGGTTGTACGAGCAGCACTTCTTCTTCGCGTTGTTTAAAGCCGACCGCAATGCCTTCCTCCTCACCGGTTCACAAATTTACCTGTTGGTGGTCGCACTGGTATTAGCCGCCAGCGGCGTGCGTTTCCGCCGCCATGTCGCCCTCAAAGAAACCCTGCTGGCCACCGTGAGTAAAACCATGACCGGGGTGTACATCATGCATTACTCGGTGTTTCACATCGTCACCGCGTTGATCCCAATCACCTCGCTGGCCACCAAACTCACGCTGATTGTGCTGACCTTTGTGCTCTCGGTGTTGCTGGCCCGACTGATTCTTGCCAACGGGCTGCTGAAAAAAGTCATCACTCTTTAAGGCACTGCTGCAGATCCGGCTGCTGACCGCAGGCAATTCGTGCATTTATTTGCGCCATCATATAAGTGAAAAACGGATTGGAGGTATTACGCATCAAGGTGTCGAGTCCCACGGTGAGGCTGGCGGTTTCTCCGCGCAGTGAGATGATGCCGAGGCTGATGCCATAACGATTTTTCTCGGTGGGTTCGCGGCCATACAGCGAATCGGTGAGAGGGAATGGGACAGCGATATGCGACAAGGAATACATATCCTGCGGCCACGCCAGATGCAGCGGACGCGTCACTTCGTTGGTTTGATCGGCGGGCGTGATGCGGGCGACCACGTCATAAGTGGTGGGCGACGCGTTAGTGATCACCGTTGTGGCGTAATGACGCGGCGCGGCAGGCAGTAAGTCGTTGACCGCTGAATACAGTGCAGGCCGGAACAGCGCGCGTAAGTTGGCCGCCTGGTTGATATCGAAAATCACTAACTGACTGCCGTTGTCCGGCAGGTAACGGTACAGCGCATTCACCACCGCGCGGGTACTGACAGTGGAATCGAGGATCGACTGGAACGTCATCAGCGGGGGTAAGCCACGTATTTCGCCATCGCGGGCGAGTTGCACAATCTGTTCCTGCAACGCCTGGGTTAACAGCCAGGACTGACGCGCCGCTCGTACCGGGAATGAATTGTATTTAAACGGGTTGTATTCCGGCACGATATTCAGCCACGCCGCTTTAGCAAACACCGGGAACACCGCTGGCCATCCCGCTAACCCCGCAAAACGGGCGTATGCCGTCACGCCAATCATCGGTGACAACAACACCACCTGTTGTGGTTTACGCAGCGCCTGATCCTGTTGGCTATCAAGCACATACTTCATCGCCAGCGCGCCGCCGTTTGAGTAGCCCACCAGATGCAACGGGACCTGGGTTCCCGCTATCCGGGTGGCTTCACGCACGGCCAGACGCGTCGCGGCCAGCCACATTTTCCAGTCAACTTTGGTTAACGATCCCGGCGCGGTGCCGTGGCCGGGTAATCTCGGTACTACCGCAACATAGCCTTGTTGCTGATAGGCCTGTGCCAGATAACGCATGCTGTAAGGCGAATCCGTTAGGCCGTGCAGTAGCACCACAGCGCCTTTAATTTCACCCATGGGTTTCAGTACAAACGAACGATTCCAGTCGGTGTCAAATCCTGCCGGATAGACCGGGCTTTGCGCGTAATAGCGGTTTAGCGAGGTTTTCTCTTCATCGCTCAGTTGGTCCGTGACGTTGTGATTCATCTGCTGGAAGATCACATTTTCCTGCGCCAGATAATCGGCGAAGGTGGCGTGATCTATTTGATCCACTGTCATTTCGTCAGCCGCCCAGGTATGCCAGCGATGCAGCGGTGCACCCTGCTCAGACTGATAGCCGCGAATCAGCAAAAACATGATCAGCAAAGAAACCACGCCCAGGGCGATTCTCTTCAGCCACTTAAGCGTGGGTGAACGCTGCACCCTGTCAGAAGCCATAGCGGAACCAGGCAAACAGCACATTGCCGTTGTTGTAGCTACCCGGAATATAGGTGAACTGCACGTTGAGATTTTTATAGCCTGCG
Organism: Type-E symbiont of Plautia stali; assembly: GCF_059731115.1. Classification (NCBI taxonomy): domain Bacteria; kingdom Pseudomonadati; phylum Pseudomonadota; class Gammaproteobacteria; order Enterobacterales; family Enterobacteriaceae; species Type-E symbiont of Plautia stali. Next base: position 120,155 of record NZ_AP035907.1, on the reverse strand, counting down.
GAGAACAGCGGCAGGACAATCGGCAGTGGCACGTAGTTGGCGAAATCGTCACGCGCGGTGATGCCCGCCGTCAGCCCCAACCCTAAACGCACATCGCGTGCCTCATCGAGATACCAGCCTTTCTCCCAGCCGTAACCGATAATCGGCTGCCACATGTTATGCGAATCCTTAAAGGCCATCGCATACAGCGCGCTCCAGTCACCGTCCTCGTTGTAGCGGGACACACCAAAGCCACCGCCCCATGGCGACTCGTTGTAGTTATCGGTTTTGTCTTTGTCATAAGCGAAACGGGCATGCCAGCTGATGAACGGCAAATAGAGGTCGTAATATTGTGGCTGCTCCCAGGTTTGTGACACGTCCTGCTTCAGCCATTCCCATCCATCACTGAGTGTGCCAGCCGCCAGGGCCGGGAAGGTCAAAACACTCAACGAGACGCACAACGCCACCAGAAAAGTACGCATGAGTTATCCTTCTGCAAAAGCACCAATGATAGTGAGCAAGGGGAACAGCCAGCATGATCTGTGTGCCCATACCGGGCAGACCGTCTGGGAATATTATAGTTGTTGAGTGAAGGTTAAGGGGCTGAGCAAAACATACTGTTGCGTGGCACATTCCATAAGGACGAGGTCGATTTGACTGGCGATGAAGACTTGAGCAAACTATGTTCTTTTGTATTAACAGTTAATACACGGTGAGTTCAATGAGAAAAATAACGTCGGTTAGCGTAGGCGAACAACTCGATAACTTCATCTCGCGCATGGTTGATTCAGGGCGCTATGGATCAGCCAGTGAAGTGATGCGTTCGGCTTTACGGCTGCTGGAACAACAGGAATCACATGATCAAGTTGTCCGAAATGCCGTTGTTGAAGGGTTAGAAAGTGGCGAAAGCCCGCGTTCACTGCGTGAGATCGCTGCGGAAAGGAAGAAGCTTCATCGTGTATAAACTGTCCAAACTTGCCGACAGTGACTTTGCCAATATCTATGATTATACCTTGCTCAAATTTGGTGAAGCCCAAGCCGATCGCTACACCGATGCATTGGATGAGTTCCTTGAAACATTGTCAAAGATGCCTGAGATGGGACAGGATTACCCGCGCGTGCAGGATGTGAAACGTATTGTTTTCCAGTCACATACCATTTTTTATACTGCCAATCCTTCCGGAATATTTATTGCCCGAATTTTACATCAACAGATGGATACGGCTCGTCACCTACCCGACTTTTAATTCCACACTCAGCACCCTATCGCGCCCATAATCTTCCTCAACAACGCTTTTTTTACCTTTTCCACTCATCCCATCTTGATAACGATAACGATTTTCATTCAAATACAGCCTGCCACTCTTTCATGCATGCAGCACTGTGCGGTTGTTGGGAATCCATCTTGTCAGCGTTTGAGCGTTACTACACGGAACTGTTCCGCTTTTTGAGCGGTAAACTGCGGGATAAACACCTCGCGGAAGAATTGACCCAGGAGACATTCAGCCGCGCGCTGGCTGCCCCGGAACAGATTTCCTCGCACCGCGGATTGCTCTACCATATCGCCAGAAATCTTTTGGTCGACCGCTATCGCCTGCAGAAACAGTATGATCCCTCGCAAGATACTGACACCGATGAGTTACTGGCACCCGGCTACGAGCAACCGGACAATCGCCTTGAGAACCAACAATATATCGACCATATTGTGGCTGCCATTGAGACCCTGCCGCCGCGCTGTCGGGAGGCTTTTATCCGTCATCGAATTGAGGGGCAGTCGCAAAGCGAAGTGGCTGCGAGCATGGGAATTTCAACCAACATGGTGGAAAAACACATCATTCGCGCCATGCTGGCCTGCCGTGCCAGCCGCGACAGCTGGCGTGATGAACAATCGACAGGGAAGGCACGATGACGCGTCATGATGAGCAGACAATTGCCGAACAGGCGATTCACTGGCTACTCCGTCAGCAAGAGGGCATGACGCGAGAGGAGCAGCAGGCTTTCGAACGCTGGCTGCAAACGCCTACCCATCGGGCAGAATACGAGGATTTGGGCGGGCTGTGGCAACAGACGGCGGCTATTCCTGCCGCTGCCGTTGCGCATCTGCGCCCCGCGCCAGCACGCCGTATCGGGTGGCGTTCGATAGTAGCGACCTGTGCGCTGCTGTTACTGGCAGCCGTGCTCTACTTCCCGCTACGTAACACCTTCGCCCCGCCGATTTACAGCGCAAGCTGGCACACCGGACGTGGCGAGATGCGCACCGTGCAACTTCCCGACGGCACCACGTTGTCACTGGATGCCGGTACTCAGCTCAATGTGCGCTACTTTGCCAATCGCCGGGAAGTGGAGATGCCGCAAGGGCAAGTCTTCTTCCAGGTCACACACAACCCGAACCAACCGTTTGAGGTGCTTAGCGGCCCAACCCGCGTAACCGTAGTGGGCACCGAATTCCGGGTCCGTTACCTGCCGCATACCATGAGTGGTGAAGGCAGCGATGTCGCCGTGCGTTCAGGCGCGGTGCGCGTCGGTCCACGCGGCAACTGGGAGAACCGCTGGTGGCGGGCAATGCAGCATCTGCACATTCCTCAAGCTCAGCGCCATATCAGTGTGCTGCACGCCTCGGAACGGTCGCTCACCGATGCGCAGGGACGTCTGATTTCTCGTTCCACGCTGCCCGCCGAGCGCATCGCCGCCTGGCGCGACGATCGTATCGTACTGGATGACACGCGGCTGGATATGGCACTGGCGGAGTTTGCTCGCTACGGCGACGTTTCGCTCAAGCTGAATTCGCCTGCTGTTGCCGCACTGCGCATCAGCGGCAGTTTTGATACCAATCGGGTGGATAGCTTTGCTAACGCATTGCCGCGCGTTCTGCCGGTGAAAATAAAAAGCATTAAAAATCAATCCACTGTGGTCGCAACCAGCATGACGTTAAAAAATAATTAAAATCGACGTCAGGGTTTGACCCTGCGCGCCGTCTTCAGAAGAGAATGATTATTATTTATCTTATCTCTGGGGATCCTGAATGGCTGGTTTTTCTGTTTTACGTGCATTTCGACCTTCGCATATTGCCGTCGCGCTGGCGGTGGCCTTGCCTGCTTCCGCCGTTTTCGCCGCGGCAACGCTGTCACTGTCACTGCCCTCGCAACCACTGGCGACCTCACTCAACCAATTAGCCAGACAGGCTAACGTGCAGCTGATTGCTGCACCGGCATCCCTTGCTAATAAAACTGCACCGGCGGTGAAAGGCTCGATGACGTTGAACAGCGCGCTGGGTCAACTCTTGGCAGGAAGTGGACTGGAGTGGACGCAAAATGGTGACACCGTCTCCGTCACGCCTTCGACAGTAGGCGAAGATACGCTGACGGTAACCAAAACCCCGAGCAACTCTTCCGCCGTACCGGATCAAACCACCAGCGCCACTAAAACAGATACACCTCTGCTTGAAGTGCCTCAGTCAGTCTCGGTGATCACGCGTCAGCAATTGGACCGCCAGAATGTCCAAAGCGTCACCGAAGCGTTGCGCTATGTGCCGGGAGTGAAAACCGAAACCTACGGTGTCGATCCCAAAGGTTATGACTGGATCTACATTCGCGGCTTCAATGCTCTGACCACCAACGATTACCGTGATGGTCTACGCCAACTCAACAACAGTTACAGCTACTTCCGCACCGAGCCTTATGCACTGGAACGCATTGATATTGTACGCGGCCCCTCTTCAACCCTGTTTGGTCTCGGCGATGCTGGCGGGATCGTGAACCGCGTCAGCAAAATGCCTGACGCGCGCGGCGTGCATGAAGTGGAAGTCCAGTTGGGGAATTTCAATCGCCGTCAGGCGCAGTTTGATATGAGCGATAAACTGGATGATGAAGGTCAGTGGCTGTATCGCGTGGTCGGTCTGGCACGTGACAGCGATACCCAGTTCCAGTATCGCGATGGCCCGCATGTAGAAGATAACCGCCTGTACCTCGCACCCACCTTAACGTGGCTTCCTTCCGCCGATACCAGTCTGACGCTGCGCGCTGATTACCTGCGCGATACCTCCGGTGGCACCGTGGCAGTCCTGACCAATCCGGGCAATAAAACCACCGACACGCTCTTAGGCGATTACAACTACAACCGCTTCCGCCAGGAGCAGTACAGCGTGGGCTATGAGTTCAGCCAGCAGCTTTCTGAGGGCATTAAGTTCCGCCAGAACCTGCGTTATGGTCAGACCGATACCATTCTGAACAACCTGCTTGCAGGCGATCCAGACTTCACCACCAACACCGTGTCACGCAACGCCATTCGTTTTGATGAGCACATGAAAGCCTTCAACATCGATAATCAGTTGCAGATGGATTTCAACACGGCGTCAGTCGCACATACGCTGCTGGCCGGGGTGGATTACAGCTGGCTGGATGCCAACGCCAAGCGCTTCAGCGCTGTTGCGCCCGCGCTCAGCATCACCCATCCGGTTTACGGTCTGGATATTGCCGACCCGACCAACGCCGTGAATAACAACGATCAAACCACCGCCCAGTTGGGTGTGTACATGCAGGATCAAATTCACCTGACCGATCAATGGCTGGTGACGCTCGGTGGTCGTCATGACGATATCAGCATGCGCACGCAGAACAACCTCAGTGGCAGCAGCTCGTGGGTGGACAAAGATGCCTGGACGGGGCGTGCGGGATTAACTTATCTGGTTGGCAACGGATTGGCGCCGTACATCAGCTACGCCGAGTCATTCGTGCCCAACAGCGGCACCGACAGCCATAACCGCACCTTCGATCCGAGTAAGGCGCATCAGTATGAGATTGGGGTGAAATATCAGCCGGACAGCAATCTGCTGATGACACTGGCCGCGTTTGATATCACCAAATCCAACGTGCTCACCAATGAAATCGTCGATGGGCTCGCCACCGGTTATCAGGTGGCATCAGGTGAAGTGCGCTCACGCGGCATCGAGTGGCAAACACAGGCACAGCTGACCTCTAACTTCGACGTGCTGGCTTCTTATACCTACACCGATGCCGAGATCAGCAAAAGCAACAATGGCGATCAGGGCAAGCAGCAGGCTAACGTGCCGAAAAACATGGCATCGGCATGGCTGAACTACGGCTTCCATCAGGGCATGTTTGATGGGCTGTTGCTGAGCACTGGCGTGCGCTATATCGGCAGCATGTACGGCGACAACGCCAACACCATTCCGGTAAAGAACTTCACCCTGGTCGATGCGGGCGTGAAATATCAGGTGAACAGAAATATTCAGGTCGGATTCAACGTGCAGAACCTGTTTGATCATCACTATGTCGGTACCTGCGATGGCGATACCAGCTGCTATCCAGGCCAGGAACGCACCTTTATAGGCTCGCTGAAGCTGAACTTCTGATGTTCAATATCAGTCGTCGTACCTGCCTGAAAATGCTCGTCGTGCTGCCCATCGCGGCACGTGCGAGCCAGGCCATTCCCGATCGCCAGCGTATTGTGGCGATCAACTGGGCGGCAGCGGAAACGCTGCTGAGCCTGGGCGTCACGCCGCTAGCGATATCCGATAGCCACTATTTTTGCCAACGCATTCCGCGCCCGCTGTTACCTGACAGCGTGCAGGATATCGGGCCTTTCTGGGAGCCCAATCTGGAAATGCTCGCGACCCTGCGCCCTGCTCTAATTATCAGCGATGCACTCCCCGCCGCCGTTATGACCAAAATGGCGACCATCGCCCCGGTAGAAACCGTCACCGCGTTTGCGACGTCAGGTGATCTATGGCAAGCCCTGCATGACTGGACCGGGCAACTGGGCGCACGTCTGAAGGTTACACCCCACGCGACAAAGTGGCTGCAACAGGTCGATACGGCAATGGACACTTATCGCCAGCGCCTGATTAATCCTCAACACACGCGCGTACTGGTGATGGTGTTGGATCAGGATGGTAAGTACGCAACGCTTTACGGTAACGGCAGTCTGGCCGATGCGGTGTTACGCCAGCTCGGTTTGATAAACGCCTGGCAGAAATCGGTTAACGCTGCGCACGTCGCGCGAGTGCGCATAGAGGAACTGGCCGATCTCCCCTGCGACTGGCTTTTCTACACTGAATTACCGACGGCGATGACACGTTTGATGCGCGCCCGGCAGCCGAACGGTTTATGGCACCACTTGCCGATGGTGGCGCAAGGGCGTGTGACCCGTTTGGATCATTTCTTTCCGTTTGGCAGCCTCGCGACGGCGCTTGGGCTGGCGGACGATATCACTCGCGTACTGGAAACCGCATCATGAAACCGATGAGCGCCATGGTGCTGCTATGCGCCGCTTTTATTGCGGCTCTCACGCTGGTCACCGTCAATTACTCCACGTTGCTGGCACGCTATCCCGTCTCACTATCATCGCTGCTGGTTGAGCAAAGCTTTCTGCCGCGCATCGCTGTCAGCCTGCTGTGCGGCGCGGGCCTGGCGTTGGCCGGTTTGCTGTTTCAGCAGGTGCTGCAAAATCCGCTGGCTGAACCGGGAACGCTCGGCGTGGCTGCCGGTGCCAATCTGGCGATGTCCGCAGCGCTGGTTTTCGCGCCCGGCCTGCTGGTCATCGGCTTGCCGCTGCTGGCGCTGATCGGATCGATGGTGGCTATTTTGATCCTGATGGCGCTCACCGCGGGTCGCCGATTCGCACCGCTGAGCGTGATTCTGGTTGGCATGGTTCTCAGCCTGTACGGCAACGCCCTGAACACACTATTGGTGCTGTTCAACCACGATTACCTCAGCGATCTGTTTAGCTGGCAAGCCGGGACACTGGCGCAAAGCGGCTGGAGCAGCAGCCTGGTATTGGCGGTAACGCTGGCTTGTGCACTGATCGCCAGCCTGCTGCTGGTCAGGCCGCTGACGGTGCTGGGATTATCCGAGCAAAATGCCCGTGCGTTGGGTCTGGCCACCGTGCAGGTGCGCTTTATGGCGCTGGGCGTGGCGGTGTTTCTGAGTGCGATGATCACCAGCCAGGTGGGGATTATCAGTTTTATCGGGCTGGCGGCCCCGGCGATGGTTAAAGCCTGCGGCCTGCGCCGCTTCCCACAGCAGCTGATTGCCAGCATGCTCTCCGGTGCAACCTTACTGCTGTTGGTCGATCAGCTCGCATTACGCTGTTCCCCTGCGGCGGGCGACATTCCATCAGGCGCCGTGACGGCACTGTTAAGCGCACCGTTATTATTGATACTGCTGATGCGGCAACGCGCCATACATCTGCCGACCGGGCAAACGCGGCTCAGCGCTACCCCGCGTTTCAACACGCGTCAACTGGGGATGCTGTTACTGCTTTTGCTGCTGATTCTGCCTGCGTCTCTCTGGTTCAACCGTACACCGCCAGGCGCAATCACTTCGCAATTGCTGGTCTGGCGCTGGCCGAGAATCAGCGGTGCGCTCTGTGCAGGGATGATGCTGGCGTGTGCGGGGGTGCTAATTCAACGCTTAACCGGTAATGCGATGGCGAGCCCGGAGCTGACCGGCATCAGCAGCGGCGCGGCCCTCGCGGTGTTATTGACCGTGTTGTTCACCTCCTGGCCCCTGACGTTTATGTTACCCGCTGCGGTGGTCGGCAGCCTGGTCGCCATGCTGTTGCTGTTTTTGTTTGGCGCGCGCAGTAGGTTTAACCCGCAGAAGATGGTGCTGATTGGTTTGAGCCTCACCAGCCTCGCCAGCGCGCTGAATATGATACTGATGCTAAGTGGCGACCCGCGTGCCCTGATGCTGTTGAACTGGAGTACCGGCTCGACCGCGAACATAGACGCAAGCATGGCCGCTGGTGCGATGGTTGCCGCGATGGTGTTGTGTCCGCTGGCGTTGATGATGCAACGCTGGTTAACGCTTTTAGGATTAGGGCAGCCGACTGCTCAGTCATTGGGCATCGCCTTGCGCCGCACGAATTTGTTAATTCTGCTGCTCACGGCATTACTCACTGCTGCGGGCACACTGCTGGTCGGCCCGCTGAGTTTTATCGGTTTGCTGGCACCGCAGTGCGCCAGAGCGCTGGGTGCCCATTTGCTACGTCATCAGCTGTGCGCCGCCGCGTTGATGGGAGGATTGTTGATGGTGCTTGCCGACTGGTTGGGGCGCAACATCGCCTGGCCATGGCCGATCTCCGCCGGGCTGTTGACTGCATTTATCGGTGCACCGTGGTTTTTATGGCAACTGCGCAGAACGTCAGGCTGAAGAACACTCAGCCCATCACAAACCGCTCATTGAACGCCTTGCGCCATTTGGTCGGCGTGGTGTTAAAGCGTTGTCTGAAGTGATGGCGCAACGCTTCGGGAGAACCAAACCCCGCCTGCTCAGCGACCTGATCAATACTGAGCGCGTTGTTTTCCAGCATCGCGCAGGCCTTTTCCAGCCGAATGCCGAGCAACCACTCGCCCGGCGAGGTGCCGGTGGCATCATGAAAGCGACGAATAAAGGTGCGACGGCTCATGCCTGCTTGCCGAGCCAACTGCTCGATCACCAACGGCGCGTTCAGATTATTGCGCAAATCGTCGAGCAGGGGCGCGAGGCTATTGCTGCGGCGTTGTGGAACAGGTTGTTGGATCAACTGCGCCTGGCTGCCCTCTCGTAGCGGCGGCGTCACCATTCTGCGTGCGGTGCGATTGGCGACATCAATGCCGTAATCGCGTCGAATCAGATGCAAACATAAATCGACACCTGCTGCACCGCCCGCCGAAGTGATGATGCTGCCTTCATCCACGTAAATCATGCCGTGTTCCACCTGCACCTGAGGAAATCTTTCGGCCAGGATCTCGGTGCTGTTCCAGTGGGCGGTGGCACGTTTCCCGTTTAACAGCCCCGCTTCACCCAGTACAAAGCTTCCGGCACAAATGGAGACAATCCGTGTGCCATTTTGATGGGCTTTTTGTAACGCTGTGATTAACGCCTCAGAGGCCGGTGCGGTCACGCTGCGCCAGCCGGGGATGACGATGGTTCCGGCGTCTTCCAGTAACTCAAGCCCGCCATCCACCACCAGGCGCACACCGCCCTGCGCACCAAACACGCCCTCTTCCACCGACGCCACGCTCAGGTCATACAGCGGATGGCCGAAGACGTCATCTGCTCGGCCAAACGCTTCAACGGCAGTACCAAATTCAAAGGTACAGAGGCATTCATACGCCAAAAGCACCAGCCGCCGATTTTTCGGCGCTGCAGGAGGGGAACGCAGAGAAGAAGTGATTTGCATGTCAGCCTTATCCATGATGTTGGCACGATTTTGACGATATCTGGCATCGGCATGGATTTCCACCGTTGCGTCAATCTTCCATGCTGGCACGCTCTTAACGTGACGCAGGAATTCAGGATGAAGAACATGTTGGCGCTGATGGCGGTGTGCTTAGCCGCGTTGATGTCGGGGCTGGAAATCTCCAGCGTGCCGGTGATTTTGCCGGTACTGGAACAGGAGATGCAGGCGAATTTTCGCGATCTGCAGTGGATCATGAATGCCTATACGCTGGCCTGCACCGCCGTTTTAATGGCGACCGGCACGCTGGCGGATAACTATGGCCGCAAGCGCATCTTTCTCATCACCATTGTCGGTTTTGGTTTGACCTCGGTGATGTGCGGGCTGGTCGGGAGTGCATTCTGGCTCATCATCGGGCGCTTCCTGCAAGGGCTAAGCGGCGGTGCGATGTTAACCTGCCTGATCGCCATACTCTCGCACCAGTTCCCGCAGGGAAAACCCCGTAGCCAGGCCTTTGCCGCATGGGGGATAACCTTTGGCTTTGGTCTGGGTTTCGGTCCTATCATCGGCGGGATGCTGGTGGCGGTTTTAAGCTGGCAATGGGTGTTTCTGGTGCACGGCTTTATCGCGCTGCTGACATTCGTGCTCGCACTGAAAAATGTGGATGAATTCCACCCTGGCCAAAGCAACAAACTCGATCGGGTTGGGTTGATCACCCTCACCCTATGCGTGGTTGGCGTGACCTATCTCATTACCCAGGGTGCCAGCATGGGTTGGCGAGGTCTTGAAGCCCGGCTAATTATGCTGGTGATCCTGATCAGCTCAGTGGTGTTTATTCGCACGGAGAAGCGCCATCCTCACCCAATGTTTGATTTCTCGGTGTTTCGCATTCGCTCCTTCTCGGGGGCTTTGATGGGTTCGATTGGCATGAACTTCAGTTTCTGGCCGCTGATGATCTACCTGCCGGTTTATTACCAGAGCGGGCTTGGGTTCAGCAGTATGGATACCGGTTTTGCCCTGCTTGCCTATACCTTGCCCACCTTATTGATGCCGCCGATAGGGGAAAAACTGGTGCTGCGATTTGGCGCTGCCCGTGTCATTCCCCTCGGATTATTTTCGATCGGTGCTGGGTTCGTGCTGATGAAACTGGCCATCACGTACCAACTGAGTTTGCTGCCGGGTGCCCTGCTGGCGGGAACCGCGCTCGGGCTCACCAATACGCCGGTGACCAATACCACGACCGGTTCCGTTGCCGCTAATCGGGTAGGCATGGCTTCCGGGATTGATATCAGTGCACGTTTAATCACGCTGGCGATCAACATCGCCTTGATGGGCAGCCTGCTGGTGGCAGTGATCGCCTCCAGTCTGCGGCAACGGCTTCCTGCCTCCAGCGATGTGGTTGCGCTCGCAGAACGCATAGCGGCTGGCGCTGAAGTTTCGCTTAGCCGCGCTATCGCCTCGCAAGTGCTGGCTGACGGTTTTTCCGCCGTGCTGACCTATGGCGCGCTGGGTGTAAGCGGTCTGGCACTGGCGAGTTATCTGCTGTTCAGGCCCAAAAGTCTCAGAGTGGCTGAGCGGACGACCCATCCCTGCCGACGAGAGTGAGGGTTATCGCGCCACGCAGCCAAAGCGATCTTCCAGCAACGGATAGCGCTGCGCATCCGGTAACTCAAAATGCCACCACTCGGTTGGCATACCGACAAAACCGCCTGCCAGCATAATGGCATTGAGCATCAAACGATGGCGCTGTGCCTGTGGCGGTACATCGGGATGGAACGGATGCGAAAGATCTTCCATCGCATCAAAGGCGGTGCCCATATCCAGCACCTTGCCCGCGTCATCCACTAACGTCAGATCAATCGCCACGCCACGGCTGTGATTCGAGCCGATTGCGGGCGGCACCACGTAGTCGGCATCCGGGCAGGCATCCCATAGATGCCACTGCGCCTGCTGGGGGCGATAAGCATCAAAAATCAGTAAGGTGAAGCCAGCCAGTCGGGCGACCTCAACACTTTTTTGCAACGCGCGCGCCGCTTCTGGATGCAGCAGGGCCCGCGCTTCGCGATAAATGCCGTAACCGGTGATGTTATCGGTCGTGGCGTATTTCAGGTCAAAAGCCAACGTTGGAAAGCTAGCGGCTAAATCAGTGAGTAAAATGTCCTGCGTCATCCTTCATCCTGTTGATCAATGTTCCGGCAATGATAATAGCTGGCGCGGCAGCGTTGTCAGCCGCTCTGCACCCTGCGGCGTCACGCGAACGGTTTCGCTGAACGCCAGACTTTGCGCGGAAGTATACATATGGAACACCATATCCTCCTCCAGTAACCACTCCGCTTTGGCATGGAAGCTACAGGAAAAATCACTCGGGCGCGGCGTGCGCGTATACAGCCCCAGCGCATAGCCGGTGATGTTGGGATAATCCGTACGAAGTCCATTGCGCAATAACCCCTCGCGCACAATCGCATCCACTTCCCGTGCGCTGACGCCGGGTTTCATGGCCCTGAACTGTTCATCCTGTATTGCGATAAGTTGCAGCGCCAGCTCAGCGCGCTGGGTGGAGATCTCCCCCACAATAAACGGACGCATCAGACGCGCGCTGTAGTGTTTCACTTTAGGAATCAGCTCTACGTGCAGCACATCGCCACGCTGTAAACGCTGTTCATGGCCGCTGGCATGGAGAAAACCGTTGTCGCCGCTGGCGATGACGATAGGCCCGGTTTCCCCGGTATCCGCACCCAGACGCAAAAATTCGCCTGCCGCCAGCGCAGCGACATCGCGTACACGCCAGCTGCCCTGCACGGCTTTGCCCATCGCGTCCAGCGTGGTATCGGCAATGGCGGAGGCCTGACGCAACGCCTCCAGCTCTGCCGGGAATTTCACGCTGCGCAGCCGATCGCTCACACCGGTTAAATCGCACCACTGCACGTCCGGCAAATGGCGCGACAGCTGCTGCCAGCTGTGCACCGTCAAGCCATAAGAGGTGTAATCCGCGCCCAACCGCGCCCGTTGAAAACCGCGTCGGAGCAGACTGTGCGCCACCGCAAACCACGGGTCCTGATCGTCACGATAGCTTTCTACTGCCAGCGCAGGAGATTGCGCCCGGCACGGCGCTTCATCTAACTGGCGCAGCACCATCCAGGGATTGCCGTTAAGCGGCACCAGGCAAGCGCGATACAAGGTTTCTGACACGGTATAACCGGTCAGCCAGGCCAGCAGTTCACCATGATCGATGATCATTACGTCCACATTGGCCTGCTGCATCGTGGCACGCAGGCGACTCAGCGCCGCGGCGTTCATTATGCGCCCTCGACCGGATGGCAGATCTCCAGAATCGCGAGCAGATAAATGCGCACCATATCAAGGAATTCGGTTATCTCGACGCGCTCATCCGGCATGGTGTTGTATTTACCGCCCGGACCACACACGATGCCTTCCATGCCCGCATGCTGATACAGGTGTGCAGCATCAGTACCAAAGAAGGCTGGCGGCGTGATGACGCCAGTAGGCTGTTCGGTGCCACGCACGGTTTTCCAGCCGCGATTCACCGCTTTGACAATCGGTGACTCTGGCGACACTTCGAAAGGCAACATGGTGGGCTTATCGCGGATACCGTCATCAAACAGCTCAGCTTTCAGGCCGGGTAAGCGCTGGCACAGTGTATCCAGCAGCGCTTGCAGATCCGCTAACACGCCTTCAACGGTTTGACCCGGCGCAAAGCGGGCTGAACCCTTCAGGCGTACAAAGTCAGCCACCTGCGGCGGACGCCACTCTTGCAGATCGCGCCCCAGTGCGCCGTGCGCAGTACCGATATGTCCCCGGTTAATTTTCAGATGCTCTTCACTTTTCGCGCCGCTGAACACCATGCCATTAATCTGCGGAATCAGTTCGACGGCGGCGTTGATCGCATCCACCGCCTCTTCGCGTTTTGACAGATGGCGGGTATCACCGGTGAGTTCAATGGTGAACATCAGTGAACCGGCATGCATGGTCAGCGCCTGCAGATCAGTGGGTTCCGCATTGATAAAGTAATCGGCGCGCACGCCCTGTTCAATTGCCGCCAGCGTGCCGATACCGCCCTGCAATTCGCCCACCACGTAGGTCAGAATCACATCACCTTTCAGTTTCACACCGGCATCAATCAGCGTTTTCAGCGCACAGAAGTAGGCCGCATCGCCCGCTTTCATATTGGAGACGCCAATGCCGTAAATGAACTGGTCGTCAATTTTTCCTGCCCAGGGATCCACCGTCCAGCCTTCGGTTACCGGATTGGTGTCCAGATGGCCGTTGAACAGCAGGCTGTTGCCGCCGCCGCTGCCCGCCAGGCGACCGATAGCATTGAGACGATCGCCCGGGACTTTTTGCAGTTCGGTTTCCAGGCCCAGCTGTGCCATCTGTTCTGCCATATAGCGGGCTAACTCACGTTCGCCATCGGTGGCGCTGTAGCTTTTGTGCTGCACCATTTTTGCCAGGAAAGAGAGGCAGAACTCGCGATCGATATGATGAATTAACTGTTCAGGATTCATGCGTTTCTCGTTAAGCAACGGATTGGGATAAGTCGGGAACGTGCACCGCATCAAGCAGTGCGCGGGTATAAGGATGCTGCGCCAGCGCGCTCATATTCTCGCCGGGCAGCACTTCCACCACATCGCCGCGATACATTACCGCCACGCGATGGGCGATTTGACGTATCAGGTTGAGATCGTGGGTAATAAACAGATAGGCCGTGCCGTAGCGGCGACGCAGTTCCAGCAAAAGCTCGATGATGGTGGCCTGCACTGACACATCCAGCGCAGCGGTGATTTCATCGCAAATCACTAAATCTGGTGGATTGGCAAAAGCACGTGCGATAGCAACACGCTGTTTCTGACCACCGGACAGCGCGTGCGGATAGCGCGTGGCAAACTCTGCGGGCAACCGCACTTCCTCTAACAGGCGAGCCACGGCTTGCGCTTCCGTTTCTCCCGGCGGCAAACCGTATAAGCGCAGCGGACGCGCAATGATTTCACCGATGGTCATGCGTGGATTCAGCGAGGCGTCCGGATGCTGAAAGATCATCTGCACCCGGCGGCGATACTCTTTATCCATCTGCGCGCGGCCTTGCAGCGCATAGCCGCAGAAGTCGAGCTCACCGCTAAACGGCACCAGTCCGGTGATCGCTTTGCCCAGCGAGGATTTCCCCGAACCTGACTCGCCCACCACGCCAAGGATCTCGCCCTGATGCACGGTGAGCGAAACCGCGTTGGCGGCACGCGTGGTATTGGCTTCACGTTTAAGCAAGCGGTCGACAAAACCTTGCTGGCCGTAATCGATGGTGAGCGCGTCCAGCGTCAGCAGCGGCTGCGATCCGGCGGCATCCTGTACCAGACGCTGCTGCGGATTTGGCACTGCTGAGATCAATTTGCGGGTATAGCTGTTCTGCGGCGCGCTAAACAAACTCTGCGTGTCGGCCTGCTCCACAATTCGCCCTTTTTCCAGCACGCAAACGCGATCGGCGACTTTCGCCACCAGCGCCAGATCGTGGGAAATATACAGTGAGGCCACCCCCGTCTCTTCGCGCAGACGTTCATAGAGATCGAGGATCTGCGCCGAGCTGATCACATCCAGCGCGGTGGTCGGTTCATCGAAGATCATGCAGTCCGGCTGACAGGCGAACGCCGTGGCGATTAAGATGCGCTGCTTCTCACCCCCGGAAACCTGATGCGGATAACGGCGCATCATGCGTGCCGGATGTTTGAGCTCGACGTCATGTAACAGCGACTCGCCCAATTCCTGCGCTTCACGTGCCGTTAAGCCGCGATGGCGCCGCAGCACTTCTGTCACCTGTTCGCCCAGCGTAAGGGTAGGATTGAGCGAAGCACTTGGGTCCTGAAAAATCATCCCCATCTTCGCGCCGCGCAAGGCCATCAGTTTTGGGGCAGGCAAACTCAGCAGGCTCTCTCCGTTGAGGCGGATGTCGCCCCACTTCTCACGCGCATTGCCCGCCAGCCAGCGCATGATCGCCCAGCCGAGCGTGGTTTTGCCGGACCCGGATTCCCCCACTAACCCCAGCACTTCGCCGGGCATCACGTTTAACGTAATATCGCGCAGCACCGGCAGTGACTCACCGCTTTGTAACGCGTAATCAAGGCTGTAATTTTCCACCGACAGCACCGGTTCAGGCTTCACACTCATCAGTGGCTCCTTGGGTTGAGCACGTCTCGCAGCCCGTCACCCAGTAAGTTAAAACCAATCGCCACCAGCGCGATCGCCAGGCCCGGAATCATCATCATCCACGGCGCGGTGAAGAAATAGGTGCGGGCTTCGGAGACCATCAGCCCCCACTCTGGCTCGGGAGGCTGTGCGCCTAAACCGAGGAAACTCAGGGTGGCGAACAGCATGATGGCGAAGGCCACGCGGATGGTGGCTTCCACGATGATCGGTGCGAGGATGTTCGGCAGCATTTCACGCAGGATGATGTAGTGCCCGGCTTCACCACGGGCAATCGCCGCGTTGATGTAATCCTGCTGCCGCGCCGCCAGCGCCACGCTGCGTGAAATACGCACCATGCCCGGCACAAACGCAATGGTGATCGCCAGCACCGCATTCATGCTGCTCTGACCCAAAGTGCTGACAATCAGCAAAGCAAACAGCAGGCTGGGGATCGCCATCACGGCATCCATCGTGCGCATCATAAATTCATCGATCTTGCCGCCCAGATAGGCGCTGGCGGTGCCCAGTACTGAACCAATCACCATGGCCAATGCGGTTGCCAGCAGTGACAGCACGATGGTGGAGCGTGCGCCAACCATTACCCGGCTGAAGATGTCTCGCCCCATTTGATCGGTGCCAAACCAGTGCTCGGCACTCGGCGGTTTGTAACGCGTCAGAATCGAGATCGACTCGGGATCAAAAGGTGCGACATGCGCGCCACCGACCACCATCAGCAGCGACAGCAGGATAATCAGTACCCCGACCGCGCCCTGCGGTGAGCGCAGTAAACGTTTTAAAATATCAGGCATAGGAAATTCGCTTATCCAGAACCACATAGGCCAAATCGGCGAGGAAATTCACCACCGAATAGGTCGCGGCGAGAATCATCACACCGGCCTGAATGGTGGGCAGATCGCGTGCCTGCACGGCAACAATCAGCTCACGACCAATACCGGGAATGGCGAAGATCTCCTCGACCACCACAATGCCGCCCAGCAGATAACCGACATCCAATGCCACAATGGTAATGGTCGGCAACAAGCCATTGCGCAGCGCGTGACGCCAGAGAATGCGGCGGCGCGACAGGCCTTTCAGCCAGGCGGCGCGGATGTAGTCGGTATGCAACACATCGACCATCTCCGAACGCACCATGCGCGAAACGTGCGCCACCAGGATCAGTGCCACGGTGATTGACGGCAGGATCAGGTGCTGGACGCCGCTGATGAAGTTTTCACTCAGCGGCACATAGCCGGTGGCGGGCAGAATCTGCCAGACATCAGCAAACAGCAGTAGCACCAGCGTGGCAGTGACAAACTCGGGGAAGGAGATACCGATGTAGGAGATGACGCTGACCAGCACATCGGCGGTTTTGCCGCGACGTATTGCCGCCCAGATACCGAGCGGAATAGCGATCACCAGCATCAGCAACAGTGCACACACCGCCAGCAACAGCGATCGCGACAGCGCGGTCAACAACGTCGGCCCCACTTCGAGCCCATTGCGCATCGACACACCAAAATTGCCCTGCAACGCCTGGCTCAGCCAATGCCAATACTGCAACCATGCTGGCGCATCCAATCCCAGTCGTTCGCGCACCGCGGCGAGTGCCTCTGGCGTGGCGTTTTGCCCCAGCAAGGTGACAGCGGCGTCCGCTGGCAACAGCTGCGTGATGCCAAAGACCAGCAGTGACACCACCAGCAAGGTGTAGATCATTAGCAGCAGGCGTTTAAGCAGATAACTGGCTGTCACGGTCGCTCCTTACACTGCACGCTTAGGCGCTTTGTCAGTTAACCAGGTATGGTCGAGACGGAACACGGCACCACGCGGATGCAGATGATATCCGCCAACGTAATCACGGCTGGCAGCCAGCAAATCGAAGAAGGTCGGAATCAGCGAAGGCACTTCGTCATGCATCAACTGTTGTGCTTTACCGTACAGCGTGGTGCGCTGCGCATCATCGTTGGTTTCACGGGCGGCATTGACCGCACTATCAAAATCGGCGTTGTTCCAGCGCGTTTCGTTCCATGATGCGGTCGAGGTGTAGAGCAGCGAGAACACCGCATCCGGCGTCGGTTGCATGTTGTAGAAGCCGACGTAGAAGTTGCCTTTTTTCCATACCTGATCGAGGTAAGTGCTGTGTGCCATGGTCTGCACGTCAATGCGGAAACCGCCCTGCTTAGCCATCTCACGCAGCGCGATACCCAACTGGGTGCGAGTCGCCGGTTTATCCGAGGCAATCAACGTTAAATCGAGGCCGTTGGGATAACCCGCGTCCGCCAATAAGGCTTTGGCTTTGCTGTAATCCACCGCTTTTTTCGCCAGGTTAGCGAAGTAAGGGTAAGAGGCGTTGATTGGCGTATCGTTGCCTGGCGAACCGAGGCCATCGGCAACAAAGTCCACCGATGCCGGGCGATCAACGCACAGTGCCAGCGCCTGACGCACGCGCACATCGTTAAACGGCTTTTGATCGCAGCCCATGTTCACATTGAGGAACTGACCGGATGCCACCCGCAGTGGCAGCACACCTGACGATTTGGAGAGACGCGCAAATTCGCTCGACTGTGCACTCAGCATCAAATCGGTATCACCGGAGATCAGCGCCGAGCTTTCTGCGATGCCATCGGGATAGACCACCACTTCCACGCCATCAAGATAAGGACGCGCCGGGTCGTAATAATGCGGGTTGCGCTTTACCACGATTTTGCGTTCGGGATCGTAAGAAACCAGCTGGAAAGGCCCCGCGCCCAGCGAGGCTTTGGTGAGTTTGTCGTACTGACCCTGCGCAATGCTGGCGGGAATGATTTTGGCATCGGGATAGGCCAGCATCACCGGCAGGTCAGCGTAAGGGGCATCGGTTTCGATCAACACTGTATTGGCATCTTTGGCGCTCACCGCTTTGATCGGACCGATGTTGTGCAGTGCCGGAGAAGCATTTTTCGGATCCAGCAACGCCTGCAAACTGGCTACCACATCTGCCGAGGTCAATGCGCTGCCGTCACTGAACTTGAGGTTCGGACGCAGGGTGAAGGTCCACTGCTTGAGATCGGCACTCGCCTGCCAGGATTGGGCCAGGTCTGCTTCGGCTTTCATCTCCTGCGTCAGGCGCGTCAGGCCGCTGTAGAGCAACTCCGCGACCAGATATTCCGGGTTGACGCGCACCTGATGCGGATTCAGCACGCTGACCGCCTGATCGACACTAATACGCAGTACGCCGCCTTTACGTGGCGTGCCGCCCGGCGTCGCGCTGGTTACCGCTGCGGCATGGGCCGAGAACGACCAGGGTAACATGGCTGCACCGGTCAGAGCGGTAGAGCTGGTGATAAACTGCCTGCGGTTTAACCCTTTCATCGCGCACATCTTCTCTTCCTCGTTAGTTTGTTAAATACCCTGGGTTGGCTGAAACTCATCGGCGAGATACGCCAGAATGGACTGCGAAAGTGCGATAACATCTGCCATCGTTGTGAACTCATCGGCGGCATGAATGCGGTTGTCGGGGCGGGCTAAACCACCCAGTAAAATTTCCTGCATACCGGCCTGCTGAACCCAACCCATATCCGAACTGGTTGAGGATCCCCAGGGTTTAAACTCCTCCGCTTTAAAACCAAATCCCTGACTCAGTGCGGCCTGCCAGCGTGGCCAGTGCGGGCCATCAGGATTGGCCACCGGGGCCAGATGACCAATCATTTGCACGCTGACATCAAGCGCTGGGCTGCCTTGCATCGCTTGTTGGATGCAGTGGGTCAACTCCTGCCAGACGTTGTCAAACGCCTCTTCCGGGGCATAACGTCGATTGACCAGCAGTTCGAAACGTTCGGGGATGGTTGAGCCTTTGCTGCCACCCTGTGCGGCAGCCAGCGTCACCAGTGAGGTCAGCGGTTTGCCCTGATAATGCGGCGGCGCAGGCATTGCCGAGGTGCGCTGTTCCACTTCGCCTTTCAGTTGATAAAGCGCGTTCATCAGCGGCAGTGCGGCTTCGATGGCGTTGATGCCGTGCAGCGGATCGCCAGAATGCGCGGAACGCCCGGTAATAATGATTTTGAGATCGATACTGCCAAAGCAGCCCGCCCAGATGCGTGGCACTGCGCCACCATTGAAGCTCAACAGATGCCCAGCGAAGCGCTGCTGTTCCGCGAGGTAACGAATACCGGGATACAACCCGCCCTCTTCATCGGTACAAAGCAGAAAGACCGGATTGAAACGCAGCGGCAGATTGCAGGCCTGCGCTGCACGGATCGCCGCCATCGCCGCCACGATCGTCCCTTTCATGTCCGCCGCGCCGCGCCCAAACAACTTACCTTCGGCCACCGTCAGTGCCAGCGGAGGAAATCGCCAGCCATCTCCCGCAGGCACCGTATCGGTGTGAAAGTAGAGATTGCAGTTTTCGGCTGCGCCACAGTTAAGCGTTGCCAGCAAATTCACTCGCTCGCCGGATGCGCTGCCATCGGGCGCTTGCCAGAGATCTTCCGGCACTGAAACACGCTCAAAGCTAAAGTGCATTGGCGCTAACAGCTGTGTCATCAGATCGGCAAATTGCCCATAGCCATTGCCCGGTGGAAAACAGGTATCCACGGCCAGCATGCGCTGCATATCGTCAGTTATCTGTGCGGTGTCATCCGCAATGGTCTCTAACGCACTGTTAAGGCGAGAATTCTGCAACATAGGATTATCGTCTGTTGTATTTCTATATAGTTTATAGATAATGCAATTCAAGGACGCAGGTCAATCGGTAATCGGAAACATGCAAAAAAACTATGACGCAGACAACAGGCCGCAATTCTCTCGTTTAAGCGAAGGGGAAGGCGCGCCATTGTATGAAGTGGTGAAACGCCATATCAGCGAATCGATCCTGCAGGGTGAGCTACCTGCGGGCACAATCCTGCCGAGTGAAAACAGCCTGGCGTCAAAATTTGGCGTGTCGGTGGGAACGGTGCGCAAAGCGCTGGCCGCGTTGACCACCGAAGGGATGTTGATGCGCCGTCGCAAAACCGGCACGGTGGTGACCGGCTGGGCACCGCTGCACAACCTGAGCCACTTTTTCCAGTATTTTCGCCTGCACGATAAAAGCGGCGGATTGCTACATTCAGAAACGACACTGCTGGATTATCAGTTGCGTCAAGCTAACGAGCGGGAAGCAGAAAAACTGCAGATCGCCGCCGGAGATGACGTGATACGCCTGAAGCGCACGCGTCGGGTGAAAGGCATTGCCGCCATGCATGAAACGCTGATATTGCCTGCTGCGCGTCTGCCTGATTTCCCTCCGGCAGAACACTTGCCGCCGCTGCTCTATCGCTTTCTGTTCGAACATTACGATGTGCGTGTGGCAGCGGTACGTGAGCAGATTACGGCACAGTTGGCAAACGAAGAAGATGCGACATTGCTGGAGTTGGCATTGCCGCACGCGGTGATGGTGATAGATGAAGTGTCTTTTGACCAGAGTGCGATCCCCGTGATCCTGGCGCATCATCGTTTCAGCACCGAGCACTTCATGTATGTGAATGAAGTACGGTAAAGCGGTTTCCCGCCCTGCGATTCTGCAGGGCGGGAAGCGGATTCCTGGGGACGCTAACGCCGTTATTGCGCTGCGGCGGCGGCCTGCTTCACCCAGCCATCAAACGTGGTCTGGTGCGCATGAATCCAGCCATTCACGTGGCGCTGAATGTCTTCGCTGGACGATTCTCCCTGATGCATACGCTGGTTCTGCGCATTAACATCATTAAGCGGCAGTTTGACGATCTCGAACAGTTTCGCCGCGGCAGGATTCTTTTCTGCCCAGGCTTTATTTGCCACCACATGTTCATTGTTTGGTTTGAAGCCATAATTCTTGCCATTTGGCAACGCGGTATCTTCATTCTTCTGCGAGCCTGGCGTGACAGAATACGGCACCGTCAACCAGACCACATCTTTGCCCGGTTTTAATTCATCGCTCACCCAATAAGGTGTCCAGGTAAAATAGAGCACCGGATTACCCGCTTTATAGCGGGTCAACGTATCGGCAATAATCGCAGAATAATTACCCTGATTCTGCTGCACCGTATTACTCAGACCATAAGCATCAATTTGTGCATTAATCACCTGACCACAGACCCAGCCCGGATTACATCCCGCCAGATCGGCTTTGCCATCTCCATTAGCATCAAAGAGTTTAGCCAGTTTCGAATCTTTCAGCTGAGAGAGATCGGTAATGTGATATTTGTCAGCGGTCTTTTTATCGATAAGATAACCCTGCGCGGCACCACTGATATAGGTGCCTTTGCGATAGAATTTTGTATCCCCGCCTGCGGCGTTGTACATATCCTTTTGCAGCGGTTCCCAGTTAACCGCCATGTAAGTGGCATCGCCCGCAGCAATCGCCGTGTAAGCCACGTTGTAGTCCACTTCTTCAGTGGGTTTGACCTCGTAGCCCAGTTTTTCCAGCGCTCTGTTAATCAGCTCCGTCTGGAATGACTCTTCCGGCAAGGTACTTTGCACCGGGGAGACCGTCACACCTTTGCCCGGCAAGTCGGCAGCAAACAGTGTCGGTGAACTGATTAACGCAGTGAGGGAAATCGCGAGTAGATTCTTCCTGGTCATAATTTAAAACCTTATTATTTTGGTCGATGCCAGTGAATGGCGTGAGAATATCCCTCTGCAGTGAAGAGAGATGAAATGCAGCTGTCAGTAAAAATTTAAAAGCAGAATATTACTGTTGCAGATAGTGACGTGCGTAACGAAGGCGGGTGTTGTAGGTGGAGAAAAAAGATAAGTCAGAATTCATCATTATGATATCTGGTGACAGACCCTGTTTCCTGTTATCAGGTCCGCGACATTCACTCCGGTAAATTAATCGTGCCGTTACCATAACACATTATTTTCTCACTGCAACCGCTAATCATTTCCCCATAACCAGCAGAGAAATTAGGGCTGAAAAATATAGCGTTTTTAACTACGCTAAAGCCATGAAATTTATCTCCACTCACCTCTCATCAAATAGACATCGGTAACCACGGGAAAACGGTTACCGATGCTCCGTGATGTAAAACGTTTATCGGCGCAGGCGCGCCGCTATAGGATTGCCCTGCGCGGCGCTGCTCGCAAGCTGATAAGCGTTATGCGAGGCGCGATGCGGATAGCGGAAAAACAGCGCAATCGAAATGAATGAGACGATAGCCACGGCGGCAACATAGTACACCAGCGTAAACGCACTGCCCGACCAGCCAATCAACGCCGCGCCAATCAGCGGTGCTGTGCCACCGAACAACGCGGTACCGGTGTTGTACGCCATTGCACCCGCAGAGGCACGCATCTCGGCCGGGAACATATCGACCAGACTGATGGTCATTCCACTGGTGACCATCGGGAAAACCATCACTGGCACAACCGCTGCGATAATGGCACTGCCTAACGTGCCATGCTCAGCATAGGTGAAAGCAAAAAACATCGCCGGGATCACCAGCACACAGCCCAACAGTAACCAGCGTTTTCTACCTACCACATCACTGAGATAGCCATGCAATAGCGTGCTAAAAATCAGTACAAACTGAGAAACTAACACCGCCATTGCCGCATCGGTTTTGGCTAGCCCGACAAACGTGGTGAGATACGTGGCGAAGAAGCCCAGAATCAGATAGTTGGGCAGCGTATGACTCATCAGTATCGACATGAACACCAGGATATTTTTCCACTGCGAGCGAATGACCTGAGTCACCGTTGGCGGATTCAAACGCTGCTCCACCCGCGCCCGTTCAACCGCGCGGAATTCCGGGCTCTCATCCAGCTTGCGGCGAATCAGCAACCCAACCAGCCCCAACGGGAGGCCGATGGCAAACAGTACACGCCAGCCCCACTCCTCCATTTGTGCCGCCGTGATCAACGAAGACAACAAGGTGTAGAGACCAATAGCGATCACCGTGCCGATATAGGCACCTATGGGCGAGAATGACGCACGAAAGGCGCGGCGTTTTTGATCGCTGTTCTCGACAATGTAATCCGTGGCTGTCGCGTATTCGCCGCCAGCAAAAAAGCCCTGAATCAGTCGGCAAATCACCAGCAATACGGTGGCGCTGGTGCCTGCCTGCGCGTAAGTGGGGAGAAGAGCGGTCAAACCGGTCACCACACTCATGCCGGTGATGGTGATCATCAACACCGAACGCCTGCCCCAGCGATCGCCCGCCAATCCCAACACGATGCCACCAATCGGGCGCACCAGAAAACTCGATGCATACAGCAGTAATACCGAGAGCAGTGCCGTCAATGGCGCATCCTGCGGGAAAAAGATCCGTGAAATCACACTGGCCAGTAGGCCGTAGAGGGCAAAGTCGAGAAACTCGACCAGGTTGCCGGCAACAGCACCGATCAGCGTTTTGCGCTGCATTTCAGGTGTCACCTGAGGAAGCGTGGCAGAAGTTGTCATGGTTAACCCCATCTTCACCGCATAACAGCACGGTCAGTGAACGTGACTCAGAATGAATTCAATCATTCCACATTACGGCATGGCATTCCGTTAGTTACGTTAGTTGAGTGAAAATTAGACGTCAATATGCCGGTGAGAGGATCTCGCTATAGGTCACACGGAGATTGAGCTGGAGGGCACGAAGGGAGATGAGTCGATTAATGTCACTCAAAAACAAGATGTTAGGATGAAATGACCACACCGCAGTGTGGCCATTGCGTCATGCCGTTAACCTCTGGCATTTCTCTGGAAGCCAATTGCCTGGGCAGCCTTAACAGTTAGCGCGCCCCACTCTGCGATTTTTTCTTCATGATAACGAGAGTCCGGCATCGAGATGCAGATACTGGCGACCGGCTGGTGGGCTGCATCAAAAATGGGTGCCCCGATGGCGAAAATACCAGAGCGATAATAGCCTCGGTTGATTGCGTACCCGCGCTCACGCACCTGCTTCAGTTCTGCGCGAAGTTTATCGGCATCGGTGATGGTGGCAGGGTTAAAGGCACTCAGCTCGCCGGTAAGGATATTTTCAAGCTGGCTTTCCGGTAAGAACGCCAAAATCGCCATGCCATTTGCCGTGGAGTGAATGGGCGCAATATCCCCAATCGGACTAACCGCGCGAACGGGATGCGGACTTTCCAGCCTGTCGATCACCACCACCGCGCCATTGCCGTCATACACCGACACATACACCGTCTCCTGCGTGCTATTGCGCAACTCTGCCATCGGATCCTGGACGGCAGCAGACAGTCCACCGCCCGCCAGCTCGATCGGCCGCACGCTGAGCACACGAGGGCTGACGGTCCAGCGCGGCATGTCGCCTTCAATCAATCGTAACCAGCCCGCCTCATGAAAGGTCCAGAGAATACGCTGTACGGTGGTTTTTGGCATCGACATCATTTTGGCCAACTCGCCCACACTGATCGGCTGTTTCTCGGCCACCTTCTCCAGCACTTTCAGGCTCTTAATCAGGCTCTGCATACTCCACCCTCCCTACTTTCTGACTTCATTGTCTCCACTTGCTGTGCCGTAATATGGCACAGCCTGCCCTCTGCCGCTCGGCGTTTTGCCCGCGAGCCGATCACAATTTCCTCCGAATGCTTAATTTTTGTGCTTGCAGGAGAGATAAAATCATGTCACGTTAAAATTATGGAATGGCATTCCTTATTGTGGAACGGCTAGATTTCAGCCGCTGGATTTCATGAGTGATGTTTAGCGAGGCAGAGTGATGAGAAGTCATCAGTCGATTTTTACCGAAGATTTTAAGGCGGCGCCCTATTGGTGGGAGCAGTGGCAACCACAGGATGCATCGCCCAGTGACGTTCCGCCCGAAACGGAATACGTGATTATTGGCGCTGGCTATGCCGGGCTGTGCTGTGCATTGACGCTGGCGCAACACGGCAATCAGGTGGTGATTCTGGAAGCCGGCTTGCCGGGCAGTGGCGCGAGTACGTTGAGCGGTGGTCAGGTCACTGGCGGCATCAATGTGGGCAAAACCATGTCGGCCAAAAAGGGGCTGCGGCAGAGCGATGAGCAGCTGAAACGCGACCTGCTGCTGGAGGCGGCTGACGGCTATCGCTATCTGGAAAGTCTGATCGCACAGCACGCTATCACCTGCGATTATCGACAAACCGGACGCCTCGCCGCCGCGTGGAGCCCGGAACATCTGGAGAACTGGAAAAAGCGGTTGGCACTTCTCAATAGCGTGAGTCAGGTGCAGGCGCGCATGCTAACGCGCGATGAACTGCGCGCCGAACTGGATAGCCCGGCTTATCACGGCGGCGTACTGATTGAGCGTGCTGGTCTGCTCAATCCCGCGCTTTATTATGCAGGTTTGCTGGATGCGGTGCGCAAAGCTGGCGTGGTGGTGTGCAGTGGTTCTGCGGTGAGTCGCATTGAGAAACACGCGGCGCATTACCAGGTTGATTCTCTGCGCGGCACGCTCAATGCGCGTCAGGTGATTATCGCCACCAATGGCTATACCGGGCCAGAAATGGCCCATTTGCGCGCACGCGTGGTACCCGTCACCAGCCATCAGATTGCCACTGAACCCTTATCCGCAGATCTGCGACGCACGCTGATCCCGCACCAGCGCGGCATCGCGGAAACCCAGCGCGTCACACACTATTTTCGTTATTCGCCCGATGGCTCTCGTCTGCTCTTTGGGGGCCGCGCACGCTTCTACGCCCTTGATCGCCAGCAGTCTGCGCGCGTGCTGCATCAACATCTGACGCAACGATTTCCACAATTACGCGATATCAAAATCAGCCATAGCTGGGGCGGTAAAGTCGCCGTCACGCTTGATTACCTGCCGCATATCGGCCAGACGCCGCAAGGCTGTTTTTATGCCGTGGGCTGCAACGGCAGCGGTGTCACCATGATGAGTTGGCTCGGCCACCGTTTAGCCCGTCACCTGATCGAAAATACACCGCTCAACGCAAGTCCTTATGGGGTATCGCCGCTGCCCGGCCACCCGCTCTACACCGGCAACACCTGGTTTATGCCGCTGCTTGGCAGCTACTACCAGGTGCGCGATCGCCTGGATAAATCCGCTCATTCGCAAACCAATTAGGGGGAAGTATGGGATTACGCATTGGTGTCGATATCGGCGGCTCGTTTACTGACTTCGCCGTTTTCAACGAAGCATCGGGGCAGTTGCACAGCCTGAAAGTGTTTTCTCGTCCCGATGATCCGGGTCAGGAAGTGCTGCACGGCGTTCAGGAGTTGGTGAAGCGCTATGGAATCGATCCCGCCGATATTGAATATTTTACCCACGGCACCACCGTTGGCGTGAATGCCGTGGTGCAGAAAAAAGGGGCGAAGCTGGGGCTGATCACCAATCGCTATTTCGAGGATGTCCTGGCACTTGGCAGACTGAAGACGCCAGATATGTACAGCCTGCATTCGCTGCGTCCGGAACCCCTGGTGTCGCGCGAAAATGTGTTTGGCATTGACGGTCGAATGGATGCGACCGGAAAAGAACTCACGCCGATTGCAGAACAGAGTGTGCTGGCCGCTGTCGCGGGCTTGCGCGATGCGGGCTGTGAAGGAGTCGTGATTGCCCTGCTGCATGCCTATCGCAATCCCGAACATGAGAAGCAGGTCCAGGCCGTGATTGAAGCGGCCGTGCCAGGCTTTTTTGTCTGCTGCTCTAGCGATGTCTGGCCGACTATCCGCGAATTCGAGCGTACGCAAACCGCCGTGATTGGTGCCTATGTTCAACCACGCGTCGCGCATTATCTCGGTGCTTTGCAGCAGGCACTGACGCAAGCAGGCGTGACGGCTGAGCTGAAAGTCACCAAGTCCAATGGCGGCGTGATGAGCGCAGAGCGCGGCAAAGCCGAGTGCGTGCAGATGATCTTGTCGGGAACCGCATCAGGTGTGATGGGCGCAGCCTGGGTGGCACGCCAGTGCGGTCGTGAGAACGTCATGAGTCTGGATATTGGCGGCACCACCGCCGATGTGGCGCTGATCGTCAACGGAGAAGCGCAATATGACACCGGTGAGTATATCGGTGACTACCAGATTCACATTCCGTCCGTGTCCGTCACATCGATTGGTGATGGCGGCGGTTCTGTGGCGCGCGTTGATGAGTTGGGCGTGCTCAAAGTTGGGCCAGAAAGCGCAGGCTCAACGCCTGGGCCAGTGTGTTATGGACGTGGCGGCACGCAGCCCACGATTACCGATGCTTTTGTGTCATTGGGCATTCTTGGCCAGGCAACGTTGGGCTACAACGCGGTGAATGTGGATGTCGCCGCCGCGAAAGCCGCCATAGGATCGCTGGCCGATCGACTGGGTCAATCCATCGAAGCCACGGCGGAAGCGATCATTAACGTTTCCGTGTCCGGCATGTACGCAGGAATTAGCCGACTGGTTTCCCGTTTCGGTATCGACCCGCGCGCCTTTTCCCTGATGCCTTTTGGCGGTGCAGGCCCGATGATGGCCTGTTATCTGGCGCGCGCCATGCACATGCGTGAAGTGCTGGTGCCGCTGACGCCCGGCGTGCTGAGTGCATTAGGCGGTCTGGTTGCCGATGTGAAAAACGATTTTGTTCGCATCATTTATGGTGATTTAAGCGCAGATAGCTTGCCACACCTCGAAGCTGAATATCAGCAACTCGAACAGCAAGCCCGCGAATGGCTGAGCCACGAAGTCAGTGATGCCAGCCAGGGCCAGTTTAGCCTCTCGGCAGAGATGCGTTACAAGGGGCAGTCGTTTGAGATCGCCACACCGTTACAGCGTGAGGATTTGGCGAGCGGCAATCTCTCAACGCTGCGTGAAGCCTTCCATGCGCAACACCATCATTTATATGCTTACAGCGACCGTGATGCCCAGATTCAGGTGGTGTCGCTACGTCTGGTGGTCAGCATGCCCACGCCGAAGCCGCAACTCGAACCTTTGCCGCACTCTGACGCAGCACCGATCCCCGCTGAGCATATTGATGTGTGGATGTCGGGCCGTTATCTCACCGTGCCACTTTACCAGCGCGAGCAGCTTGCGGGTGGTCAGTCATTTACCGGACCCGCGGTGATTACCCAGTCCGACACCACTGTCGCCGTATTACCCGATTTCCGCGCCCGGGTGGATGCGCTCGGCAATCTGATCCTCACTGACCTCACCCACACGGCTTAATAAAGGAGTCGCGATATGGCTTTTAATACTTCAGGTCTGCAGATTCTGGCTAACTACTGTGTGGCGGCAGCAGAAAGCATGGCCCATACGCTGGTGCGTACCGCGCATTCGACTTTTGTCAAAGAGACGGAAGACTTCTCATGCGCCCTGCTCACCCCCGAAGGTCTGGCATTTGCTTCGCCGAAAACCTTAGGTGCCACCTGGTATATCGGTCTCGATTACGGGCCGGTACTCGGCATGATCGAGGACTATCGCCCCGGCGATGTGGCGATGACCAACGATGCTTACAGCGGTAACGTTGCGACACACAGCCCGGATATGGTGATGTGGAAACCGGTGTTCTGGCAAGGCAAGCTGGTGTGTTTTGTTGGTGGTCATATTCATAACACCGATGTGGGCGGGGCCGTGCCCGCCTCGCTGTCGCGCACGCTGACAGAGATCCATCAGGAAGGAATACGTATCCCGCCGACTAAGATCGTGCGTGAAGGCGTGCTGGATGAAGCGTTGCTCACGTTGATCAAAACCAATGTGCGTGCGCCAGAACAGAATATGGGTGACATGCATGCCCAACTGGCGATGCTGGCCAATGGCGAAAAACGCGTGCTGGAGATGATCGCGCATTTTGGTGTGGAAGATTTTCAGCAAGGTATGGTGGCCCTGCTCGATTATGCGGCGCAGCAGGCAGAACGCATCCTTGAGAGCGTGCCGGATGGCGATTATTTCTTCGCGGAATACGCTGATGAAGACAGCGTGAACGGCAAACCGATGCGCGTGGCGATGACGCTGAAAATTCGCGGCGGCCGCGCCATCCTTGATTACACCGGCAGCGATCCGCAATTGCTTTCATCATTGAATATGCCGACCGGCGGTATGACGCGTCACGCGCTGGCGCTGGTCGGCTATCACTATGTGCTCTATACCCTGAATCCCGATATTTTGCTCAACGCGGGGCTGGATCGCGTCGTCGAATGTGTGCTGCCCGAAGGCAGCGTGATGAATGCCCTTTACCCGGCTGCCGTCGGCATGCGCAGTCTGACCTGTAAGTTAACGCATGTATTGACCTTTGGCGCGTTTTCACAAGCGATCCCTGACCGTTTGCCTGCCTGCGCGGCCTGTGGACTGGCGATTCTGAACGTGAAAACCACCAACACCTCGGGTCGCCCGGTGATTGCTTCCATCGGCCCGGTGGGCGGCGGGGCGGGCGGCATGCCGTTCGGTGACGGAGAAGAAGGATCGGGCGCTAACGTGGCGTTTCTGCGCAATACGCCAGTGGAGATTAACGAAGCGGAAGTGCCGATTCGTATCACCCGCTATTGTCTGGTACCCGACTCCGGCGGTGCAGGAAAATATCGCGGTGGTTCCGGGCTAATGATGGAATTTCAGGTGTTTGCACCTGATACCACCGTCACGGCGCGCAATCGCGATCGCACCCATTTCGCTTCCTGGGGTGTCCTTGGCGGAAAAGCGGGCAGCAATGCCATTTTTGTGAAAAACCCGGAGAGTGAAGCACCTGAAATGCTCGGCAACAGCGATGTGATCCGTTGCCAGGCAGGAGATGTGATTCGATTAACCGGGGCCGGTGGTGGCGGATATGGTTCACCGCTGGAGCGTGATCCCCAGCAGGTGTTATCAGACGTGAAAAGCGGCTACGTTTGTTCGGCGCGTGCCGAGCAGGATTACGGTGTGGTGATCCGCGAGGGTGAGCTGGATATGGAAGCCACGCAGATGAAACGCAATCAACGCTCTGCGACAGCCGACAGCGTGGCACATTTTGACTTTGGCCCATGGCGCACTCGCTTTGAACAAAGCTGGACGCCGGAGCGCTATCGGGCATTGACTGATATCTTATGTCGCGTGCCGGTCATATGGCGTTTTCACATCAAACATCGCCTGTTTGATGCGCTTGCCGCTGCGGAAGCCCGGGGGCAAACCACTCAGGGGGGTCAGGTAATCTATCAACTCTTTGACGAATTGAGTGAGGAGTTCCGGGACTTCCTGCAGGCGTAACGTTGCCCTTAAGCAGTAATAAAAAAGGGATGCTATCGTCAGCATCCCTTCTCATTTTCACTGGGTTAGAACGGACCCCAGTTGATCGCCACGCCAATCAGCAGCGTCACCACGCAAACCGCAAACCAGATGGCGACGACCGGTGCCACGAATTTAAGCCATTTGCCGAACGAGATATTGGCCGTGGCCAGCGCGGCCATCAGCACACCCGAGGTCGGACTGATGGAGTTCACTATCCCTTCGCCCAGCAGCACGGTTTGCACCGTCACCTGACGTGTCAGGCCGAGGTTATCGCCCAGCGGGGAGAAAATCGGGATCAACAACGCTGACTCGCCCGAACCGGATGAAATGCCGAAGTGCATCAATGCGGCGCTGATAAACATGCCCACAGCGGCAATCGCAGGCGGAACCGGTGCCAGCAAGTCTGACAGGAAGCCAACAATCGGATCGAGGATATTGCCCTGCTGCAGCACCACCGAAATCGCACCTGCCATCCCGACAATAAAACCGCCTTTGACCAGCTGAGAGCAGCCGGACAGGAAGGTGTTAGCAATAGCAGAACCGGAAAGGCGACCAATCAAACCGACCATGATCGACAGGATGATAAACATCGCCGACATCTCATTGGTGGCCCAATGCAGCTGCACCGTGCCGACCATAAACAGAATCAGCGTCACCGCGCAGGTCAGCAGAATCAGTTTATGACGGCCGGTAATCGCCAGCGGTTCAGCGCTTTCCACCGCAGTGTCCACGCGTACCTGACCATTTTTGCGCATGCGCTTCACGGTAATGATCAGGTAAATCGCCACCGTTAACACAAACAGCAGGTTGGTGATGCCGCGCAGTAACATGCCCGAGAACAGCGGCAACTGCGCCAGATGCTGTGTCAGACCGGTGGTGGCCGGCCCGAGGAACGCCACGTTGAAACCTGCCGCGCAGGTTAGATAGATCAGCGCCATACCGATAACCGGCGGTAAACCTAACGAACGCGCCACCAGCAGGCCAATCGGCACAAAAGCCACCACCGAGTTTTGCACCACACCGGTACTGCCGAGGATGGCGAAGATCACCGCGAAAATCAGGATCAGACGGGTATCGCTGATTTTGGTGCTGCGTGACAGCGAATTCAGCGCCGTGGCAATCGCGCCGGTGGCTTCAATCACCGCCAGCAGCCCGCCGGTAAATAGAATCAGGAAAATGATCGGTGCCGCTTTGATCACCCCCTGTACGATGGCCATGAAAATCTCGCCAGGATAAACACCCGTGCGCGCCACTTCATGCAGACTGCCTTTAATGGCAAAGGTCACACCATTGCGGGTTTCATGATCAAACTTGCCCGCCGGGATAATCCACGTAGCGACCGCTGCCAGCACCAGGATGATAAACAGCAGCAGATAAGGGCTCTGCTCACTCTTCTTGCCTGCGGGCTGCATCGCACTATTTTTTTCAACATTAACCTGCGACATGGTTTTCCCCCAGCATTAGACCCGCTACCAGCGCGGTACGTGAGGCAATATCAGCAATGATGATGTGCTCATGACGCGCATGAATGCCTGCACCGGTCGCGCCCAATCCATCTAAGGTTGGGATACCCAACGCTGCAGTGAAGTTACCATCGCTGCCGCCGCCCACCGATTGACCTTCCACGCTGAAACCGATCTGTTGTGCCACGGCTTGCGCACGCTGCATGATCGCCAAAGACTCTGCGCTCTGGCGCATCGGTGGACGTGATTGTGCGCCGGTAATCTTCAGCTTAATGCCCGGTAAGTGCGGCTGAATCTGGGTGATTTCGGCGTGAATGCGCTGGGCTTCCTCTTCGCTGGTGACGCGCGTATCGATGCCCAGCACCGCTTTATCCGCCACCACGTTGATGCGATTACCGCCCTGCGCAATACCGACGTTGACGGTGGTGCCACGTTCCGGTGCGTTCAACCCATGCAGGAACAGCACCTGATGTGCCATCTCCTGCACCGCGCTAATACCTTCTTCAGGGTTGTTACCTGCATGCGCGGCCTGGCCGGTGATCGCGATTTGATACTGACCCGTACCTTTGCGCGCAACCTTCAGCGCACCGGTGCCAGCCACGGCGGGTTCCACCACCAGCACTTGCGATGACCCTAACGCATGACGGGAGAGCCACTCGCTGGAGCTTGGGCTGCCCACTTCTTCGTCGCTGCCACAGAGGAAAACGATGCGTTTCCCTGCCAGTAAGTCGTGTTCTTTTAACGCGCGTGCGGCCCAAATCGACTGCACCAGGCCCGCTTTCATGTCCAGAATGCCGGGGCCATAAAACTTGCCGTCTTCCTCGCCCATCGGCAATTCGCCTTCATCCCAGACGGTGTCAAAATGGCCGAGCACCACGGTTTGATCCTCGCCGGAGCCCAGCGTGAACTTGAGGTGGTTCCCGTAGTGTTCCTGTACATCGATTTCAGCATCAATACCCAGACGCTTAGCAAACAAGGCACGTAGCACATCGCCACAGCGATCCACCGCTGCCTTGTTCATGGAGGGTGACTCTGCTGCCACCAGGGTTTTGATATCTGAGAGAATGTCGTCTGAATGCTGTTGCAAATAACTTATTATATTTTTCATTACTTCTGTCCTCACCAAGTGAATCCCGAGTATGAGGATAAAATTGCGCTTAAAAAATGGGTATAAAACGTTATTATTGTTGACCTGAGAACAACAGATAATGAAAACCTATGGCAATGCTGCTCTATCCTGACAAGTCCATAAGATACTTGTATGAAGTCGGTGTCCATGGCGGCATTCGTCGTGCGGCGGAAGCACTGGATGTCGATCCCGCGGCCATCAGTCGTCAGCTTTCGCAGCTGGCGCGTGATATGCAACTGCCGTTGCTGGAGCGGCGTGGACGCAATGTGGTGCTCACCGAAGCGGGGAAATTGCTGGCTGAGGATTACGCGCAAACGCATCAACGCAGAAGCCATCTGGAAAGGCGTCTGCGTGATTTGCGCCATAAACGCGGCGGCTCGATCCGTATGCGTGTCGGCCAGGGGATGGTCGATGAGGTGGTGAAGTATGTCTTGCGGCCTTTTTCGCAAAGCTATCCTGAAGTGTTCATCGATATTTTATCGGGCGATATGCAAACCACGGTGAGCCTGATCACTCGTGGCGAAGTGGATATGGCCGTGGGTTTTGGCCCCCTGGGTCCGCCCGGCGTGAAGTGTCACAGTTATCTGCGCGGCCCCATCTGCGCCATTGTGCATCGTGATCACCCCATCGGATTGTATCAACAGGTTGAGGTCAGCGATCTTGCCGAATATCCACTGATTGGCATGGACAAAGACTTTGGTATTCAAAGCTATATGAACGTCATGTTTAATCAGGAAGGATTGGTGTTCACGCCCGCCTACAGCTGCAACCTGTTTTCCAGTGCGATTGCGCTGAGCCAGGCGGGAATGGGCATTGCCTTTATGACCACTAAAGTGGTGGAAGACGCCCTGGCATCACGCAATCTGATCGCGGTGCCGATCAATCATCGCATCGCCCGCGAGAGCCAATGCCATCTGTTACGCAGCGCCGACCACCGCTTTACCCCAGCGGCACAGCACCTTTGGCAGCTGCTGTGCCAGTTTTTTGAGGGCAGTTCACATGCTGCATCATAAAGGATTTCACGTTGTCGGCGATTTAGATGCAGCTGACCGCAGCGTGTAGTCGGCCATGATCGACCAGTCACGATCGCCGCCTCCGGCGTTTACCGCCCGATGCATTTGCTGATGCACCGCCTGCAACATCGGCAGTTCGGCTTTAGCGTGGGCGGCAGCGGCCTGCGCCAAACGAAGATCTTTTAACCCGAGGCTGGCCTTGAAGCCGGGTTCATACACCTCCTGCATGATGTTGGCGGAATAGACCTGATAGCTCCGGCTACCAAATAAGGTATTGAGGATCAGATCAAAGAAGCGTTCACGTTCCAGCCCGTTGGCTTCGGTGAGCACCACGGCTTCCGCCATTGCTTCAATCGCCATGGTGATCATCATGTTACAAGCAATTTTCGCCGCATGAGCCGCGGCCGGTGTTTCGCCCATATTCCAGATGCGTTTACCAATCAATGCTAATACCGGTTCCACTCGGCTAAGCGCTGACGATTCTCCGGCTACCAGCACATTTAACTCGCCGCGCGCGGCAACGTCCGGCCTTCCCAACACCGGTGCTGCGATATAAGCAATACTCGCCGCCTGATGGCGCTGCGCCAGCTCATGAGAATAAGCCACCGAAATCGTCGACATCACGATATGCACCAGATGCGGGTTGGCCTGGCTGAGCAGATCATCATTGATGATCACATCCTCAATCGCCCCATCATCAGAGAGCAACGTGAGCACTATATCAGCCTGAAAAGCTTCAACGGCGGTGGTGAGTGCTGTGACTCCCGGAACTTCACGAGCGGATCGACTCCATC
This sequence comes from Type-E symbiont of Plautia stali, assembly GCF_059731115.1. NCBI lineage: Bacteria > Pseudomonadati > Pseudomonadota > Gammaproteobacteria > Enterobacterales > Enterobacteriaceae > Type-E symbiont of Plautia stali. Next base: position 85,323 of record NZ_AP035907.1, on the reverse strand, counting down.
CTGAAACCTTATGCCCTGCGGCGATAAAATGTTGTGCGATGGCACTACCCATTGCGCCCAGTCCGATAATTGCAATATTCATCTTGTTACCCTGTTGATAGAGCTGAACGCAGCCAGCTCAGGAGGCGTGATTAATGGCCGGTGCGCGCGCCGGAACTGAAGCCGTGATTGCGAGCTCGCAAAGTGATGAGAAAAGCGATTGCCAGCAGCACAAGCAAAACGGGCGAGAACGACTGGGCGCCCCAGTGATTCAACAGAATGCCGCCGGTGATGCCGCCCGCCGCAATCGCGCCGTTCCACGCCACCACGTTCATGGAAAGTGCGATATCTGCGCCCTCTCCGGCGGTATCCGCGAGTGCCGTTTGCAACAGGGTTACTGCCCCGCCGAAGGTCAATCCCCACACGGCAACACCGAGATACAGCGCCGCTGGAATGTGCGAAAAGCCCATAAATCCCAATGAAACCAGGGCAAATACCGCCAGACTCACCAGTACGCTGCTGCGTAAGTGGTGATCGATCAGCCGCCCGATCACAGCAATCGCCAGCAGCGCGGAAAGCCCGAACACCAGCAGCACGACATCCACTTGAGAACCCAATCCGGCCAACTGCAGAAACGGGGCGATATAGGTATAGAGAATATTGTGAGCCAGCATCCAGGCGATCACCACACTGAGCACGGGTCTCACACCTGGCGTGGTGAGCACCTTCAATAGCGGCATACGTTCATGGCGCGATTGCCCGGGATAATCAGGCACTTTGGCCAGCACCCACACCACCAGCACAAGGGTTAAGGCAGAGATAACCGCAAAGGCACTGCGCCAGCCCATCACGCCACCCAGCAAGGTGCCGAGCGGCAAGCCCAGTGACAAGGCAATGGGCGTGCCCACCATGGCGATCGCCATCGCTTTGCCCTGCTGGTGAATCGCCACCATCCTGCGGGCATAGCCCGCCAGCAGACTCCATGATAATCCCGCTGCTACGCCAGCCAAAAAACGTGCCGTTAGCGTGAGCCAGTAGTTTGCGGACAGCGCCGTAATAGAATTGAAAATCAAAAATCCGGCGATAGCCAGCAGCAATACATTTCTGCGCCGCCAACTCTGTGTCGCGATGGTCAATGGAATCGCGGCGATCAGCGAGCCCAGCGCATAAGCCGTGACCGTCTGCCCCGCCAGCGCATTAGAGATGTTCAGTCCCGCCGCCATTTGCGGCAACAGCCCGGCAGGCAAGGTCTCGGTGATGATGCAAATAAAGCCCGTCATCGCCAGCGCCAGCAGAGCCGATATCGGCAGCGGTTCTGTTGCTGCATCTTGCTCAGTGAGTGCGAGTTCTTTTTCCATAATTCCTTCTGAAATCATTTATGTATCGACTGGTATATATTTAGGCGTGCAATGTAGCCTTGTTAAGGTTAAAGGGAGCGATCTAGATTAATGTAACGATCGATACACTAGTCAGGCAGGTTCGCTTTGTCAACGAGTTATGTATCGTTTAGTATAGTAATCCACTGCACGCATTAAACAGGAGGACGCGATGGCGACGATGGGACGCCCGAGAACATTTGATCGAGACCAGGCGATCGAACAGGCGATGTATCTGTTTTGGCAGCAGGGCTACGAATCGACTTCGCTTACCCAGCTCAAAGCCAGCATCAACAACGGCATTTCCGCACCCAGTTTTTATGCCGCGTTCGGTTCGAAAGAGGCACTGTTCCGTGAGTGCGTGCAGCGCTATCTCGCGACCTTTGGTCAGGTAACGGAATTCCTGTGGGATACCCGCCTGACGGGGCGCGAAGCCGTGGAAACCTCGTTGCGCCGATCCGCGCAGATGCAGTGCGAGCCAGGCCATCCAACCGGATGTATGGTTGGCCTCGGTGCCATGAGCGCCACCTCCGCCGAACATGCCGCCGTGACCGAACCACTGACACGCTCGCGCAATCGTACCCGAGCCGGAATCGCCGCCGCGATAGAGCGTGCCGTTGCCGCGGGCGAATTGCGGCAGGATGTTGATGTCCGCGCGCTGGCGGCATCCTTCAGCACTTTCATGTTTGGTTTATCGATTCAGGCGCGTGACGGCGCCAGCATTGAGGAACTTAACAAGGCGATTTCGCAGATGATGTGGATGTGGGATGCAAATAGATAAGGTGAGATCAGAGTGTTCTGCTTAAACAAACGGATTCGGTGCGACCAACATACGGGCCGTAGTTTTCAATCTGCTTAAAGCCGTGTTTAAGATAAAAATCCACGGCGCGAGTGTTGATGGCGCGTGTTGAAAGCTGAATTTCTTCGAAGCCTACACTCACGGCCCACCGTTGCAAATGTTCTAACAGCGCCGCCCCCACGCCGTATACGCTGCGATCCGAATACATGCGTTTTAGTTCTGCGATGTCATGCGATAGCGGCCGCAGTGAAGCACATCCTACCGCTCTCCCCTGCTGATCTTTTGCTAATACCCAGATGGAGCGTCTTTCATTCAAGGCTTCAGCATTAAAGTGGCTCTTTCCGTTGTTCCCGGTGATGGCCGCCAACTCTGTAGAGAGTTGTTCAATCAGACGTTGGGATTCAGGGGCGAGGGGGTCAGCGGACTCGATGGTGATCATAATGGGCGATCTATTCCTGATGTGCGGCGATGATGCTCATCGCCTCCGGATTAATCTGCAGTCAGCACGTTAAACCGGAAGCGTTTATCTGCCAATTACTTTTGTTGCTGCTGTTTGGCTTCAGCTTCTTTTTGCTTCTTACTGGCCATGTGATGACCCACGACACAGCCCCCTACCGCGCCCATCACGGCATGGTGCGCAACATGCCCCGCTGCGGCACCAATCATCGCGCCTTTCAGGCATCCTTGCGCTTCCGCCTGAGCGCTGACGGCTAAAAACAGGCCTAAAGTGATAACCAGCTTTGACAGATTTTTCATACAACTGTGGTTCCGTAAAGGGATGAAGCTGAGTACGTTACCGATAAATTTGTTTGAATTCGTGCACTATTCGCTGAGGTGCACCACTGATTGAGGGCTGTTGATGAATGGTTGTTGATTGGGTGCTGCAATGGGGTTCGTCAATCACCCATTCATCAACCACTCACGGCACATCGTCATGCTGTTCGATGCCTGGAGGGCTCTGATTAAGACTGTGAGTGATGCTACAGCAAATGATAGCGGCGCGCGAAGTCAATGAGTTCCACTACGGAGGTAATGTTCAGCTTTAATTTGAGGCGATGTTTATAGGTGCTGACGGTTTTTTCACTGAGCGACAGTTGCGCGCCTATCTGTTTATTGCCCATGCCTTTTGCCAGCAAAATCAACACCGTCATTTCGCGCGCGGAGAGCATGCGTAAGCGTTGCTCATCACTGGCACCATAGCGACGATGGGCTGCCGTCGGAAAATCCTGCGCTGGGGCGAAACTGTAGCCGCGCATTACCATGCGCACCGCCTCTTTGAATTCGCTGATTTGATCCGAGGCGATGACATAGCCATCGGCGCCCGCGTCCAGACAACGCTGCGCGAAATGCCCACTGTGCGGTGTCGCTATCACCAAAATTTTCATGGCACCACTGAGTGCGCGAAATGCGGACAGCAGCGTTAATCCTTCGATGTTGTTGATGAGATTGACCACCAGCAAGTCCGGACACCGTCGTTGAACCTGATCCAGCGCTTCAACCTCAGGCAAGCAGTCAGCCAAGACGGCGATGCCGCTGTTTTTCAGCGCCATCACGCGTTCGCGGCAATGGTCTGGGTGGTCATTGATAATAATGGCGGTTTTCATGGCGTTCTGATGTTCCTTTCAGAGGATGAATAAACGTCCTTGCATGCTTATCACCTTAGCCCGCGAACGCTGTATCTGCTGTAGGAGAGTACTTATCTGTTGAGTAAAATTCCGGCGACAAGATGCCGCCGGATATCCGTGATTACCAGCTCCAGCGCACACCGAAAGCCGCATTCCACGGGCTGTTCATATGCCGTCCTTTGCTGGTCGCTGCTTCGGTATAAAGCTGTAGATCAGGTTGAAGCTGAGCAGACATCCCCAATGTCATCTCTGCGCGCGTACCGGCCAGATCATTGCTGAAACGCTGATCGTTAAGGGTCATGCGGTTGTTGTTTTCCAGCTCCTGAATCGCTGATAACCGTACCCACGGCGTTAACTGCGCCCCCTGGGATAAGGTCAGTGACTTGCCCACGACGTCGTGCAGCGCAACTTGTTGCGAGCGTGCCGAACCGCTACGGGCAGCCAGGCCATTATCAAAGCGGAAACTATCACTCTTCGCCCACAACGTGCTCAACTGTGCCGACGGCTCAACGAACCAGCCATCATCAAGTTGCAGTTTGCGTCCCGCCTCAAAGGAAAGACCCAGTGCGGGCACACTAAATCCACCTTTGCTGCGTTCACCGTCCGACATCACGGCATTGGCGCGTGCGTTGTAGTTGTTCAACTTCAGCACGCTGTCGGTAAACCAACCGTCCTGGTGCAACCAACTGCTGTAAGCACCCAGATAGAAGCTGTTGATGCTACCGGTGCTGCCCCCTTTGAAATCCAGATCGCTATTGCTGATACCGCTGAACAAACCGTTGATCACCTGACCGGATTCCACCGCACGCGCGCTGTCCACGCCAAGGGTCACACTCTGCTGATTTTGCTGATACGCCACACCGGCCTGATTATCGACCCGCGTTTTGCTGCCACGGGTTTGAATCCATGCTCCGCCCTCACGGTTCCCTTCACGCACTTCACCCAGACGGCTGCGTAAGGTACTCAGTTCGCTGTACCATGCGGTGGGAATGGCGTTCACCAGACCCAGAGCGCTGGCGGCGGTGGGCGATGGCAACAGCGCTCCCCCACTGTTGGTCTTCGCCGCTAACACCCAGTTATTACCGCTTTTTTGCAAGGCGTAACGGTATGCCCCGGCGTCCACTGCACCGCCGGCCAGTCTGAAGACTCCCGCGCCACCGCCACTGGTCACCAGTGTCACGATGCCATCTGGTGCACTGGGTTCTGCACCGCTGTTCTTCACCGACAGTAGATGTGAGCCGCTGATATCACCGCTGACATCAATACGATCGGCACTCAGCGCAGCAATATCGCTATTCATCACGAAACCGCCGTTACCGCTGAGCGTACTTAACGCGAGAGTTTTAAAGCCGGATGGTGCGTCACTAAAGGTTACGGTGCCGTTATTATTCAGCTGGTTGAGTGATGAGTCGCCATTGAGCAACCAGCGACTGCTGCCATCAATACTGAAGCTGTCTAAACCGGTCACCGTACCTGCCAGCGAGGAACCACTGTTCAATGCAAGAGCGATGCGGCTGGTGGTGTCAGTGCGGACGTTACCGGTGAGTACCGAGCCATGGCAGGCGGTGACTGCGGCTAAGGCATTGCTGTTGCCCTGTAATACATTGCCACTACTGTTGACCTGGGTATTGTCCAGCGTGATATCGCTGACAATACCGTTGATACCCGACGTCATCAGTAAACCGATACCGCTACTACTGTTAGCACTGAGTTTTCCGTTGCTCAGCGTCAGATTACCCTCACGTACCCAGCCCGCCGCCGCATCACTCCCGAGGGTAGTCACGGTTAACCCATCACCCTTGATGGTTGAGCCGGGATAGGCCAGCAGTCCGGCCGCGCCATCTCCTGCAGTGGTAATCGTGGTGTTCATTAATGAGATCACCCCGCCGCGCGCGGCAAATACGCCAATGCCACTGGTGCCTTGCGTGGTGATGGTATTGCCACTGCCACTGACTTCATTCTCACTGTAAAGCCCGTAACTGCCACTGCCTGATGTACTCAGCACACTGTCATTGACAGTGGCTTTGCCGTACTGCGCGTTGAGGGCATGCGACATATCACCCATTGTAGTAATATTGGACGCGTCGATCGCAGAAAGAGTGCCGCCGCTTGCCAGCCACATACCATCTGCACGATTGTTCTTTGTGCGGATGCTACTGTTAATAAGTGAAGCACTTGAAAAATTATTAACGTTAATGCCTTTCCCATCATTAGTCGTGACTGTCACATTTTTTAGTATTGCATCCCCGCTGAGCAGGTAAATACCGTCACCTAGCTCTGTAATAATATCGCTGTCATCGAGATGGATACTACCGCGGCCACTCCCTGAGGGATTATATATTTCAACGCCTCGCTGAGTACCCGCTGCGATAATAGACGCATTAGTGATGATAAGGTGCGTAGAGCCTATGAATATAGGAGGTTGGGGATTTCTTTCTGCAGAAGCAGTTGAGATAATCGAAAGGTATAAAAAAGATAAATTAAACATACTTTTTGTCATGGCGTATCCTTATCAATGACAAGTCGGGTAAGTCAGGCATGATAAAACAGCTCACTGAGTCCGATTCAGTGAGCCATTAAGATGCTAATTATTTATTCATTTCAATTGAGAAATAAGCATTGCTAGTCGTTATTTGCCTTACACGAGCAGCACAATCTTCCATCACAGGGACAATCTCAAGTTTCGCTTGAAAGTTTTTACCCATCGCAGCAGCCCCGTTTACCCAGGCAGAAAAACGTGTCCCTGCTTTCAATGAAATCTGGGACTGTGGAGTATTCCTATCATCAGTGACATCAATCAGTGCAACTGAACGACCATCTAACCAGGCGTCACTCAATTTAAGTTTTAATCTTCCCGCTGTACCATATCGAATATTTCCGCTTTCATCCGACAGTCCTTGTGCAATCATTTTTATTAACTGCGCATCGGGACAGACAACATTCAGCATCAGCACACGTGTGCCAGGACTAAATGTTTTGTTATCACGTTGCAACTGTCCACGTGATAACATGCCAAAATCAATGGCACTATCACCGACAGATATATTACATCTCGGGTCAATTGGCATAACAGACTGCGAAACATCACTCATTTCACTAGCAAAACTCGACAGGCTAAAAAATGTGCCGAATAACACTAATGATAATTTTTTAAAATTCATAATTGTCTCATCACTCAACGCGGCAAATAGCTTTGGAATTTTCGTAAAGCTCATTACCTGAGGGGGCGTTTTCCAGTGAAAGCCTAAAACTACATAAGGTTTTCCCTGACATTTGCACATCCATTTTTCGCGCATTCTCAGCATCGGGAATAAAAATATTGCCGTTTTCACCCACCACAGAGATGAAATTACCGTCCTGATCAAACACACTGGCGCTATATGGCAGTGCTTTTCCATTCTGGTCATTAACCGAGACTAAAACACGCCGAGTTCGTACCACATTGAAATGGATAGAGCTTACCGAACCGCGCGCGGCATCGGTTTCATTCCAGGCATTATCAATATCAACGTTTTTTGCCAATGAACGAGTATCCACTTGAATAGTGGAGCGTTGGAAACTGCTAAGCGATGGCAAAACAGCATATCCACGACCATCAGTCCATGCAGGCCCTGAGGGGGTACTGAGCCTAACCCCCTTCTCTTCACCGACTTTGGCGACACCGAAAGTATCACCAACTCGGTATGCTGACGGGGTAACCCCACCGTCATGTGCCACTAATGCACCACTAGCACGTGCAGAATAACTCGTGTAATTATCCGAATTACTCGTAATGCTGGCACTGACTAAACTAACAGGAGTTGCCATATCTATGCCCGCCGTTCCCGATGTACGGCGAGTTCGGAAATCACGCTCGGTTGAAAGGCTAAAGCCTCGGTCCTGGCTTAAACGTTCACTGTAACGCAGTCCACCTCGAGTGTTTTTCTCGTTAGATGAAATGTAACTGCTGATGCTGCGATTGCTACCCAGTGGCAAACTGAGAGTCAGATATGCACGTTTATCGCTATCGCGATAGCGCCCACCACTGTCTTTCTCAAGACTCACACCAACATAAGCGCGACCGAACGCTCGGCTCCAACTGGTACGTAAGTAATTCACAGCATCGCCATTAAAGGTATTACTACGAGCCCATGAAAGTGAGAAGTTGCCGAGGTAATCCTGCGACCAACCTAAGCCAACACTGATTTGGTCTCGGGTACGCCCATTGTTGGTTTGCTTCTCGGGGGATAACGCATCACTCAATTCGCGATATCCAATAGTTTGCCGGCTCACACCCAAACTGGCGGTAATTTTCTCAGTAATAGGCTGGCCGAACATCATGTTCGCCTGAACACCTTGACTATTATGTCGCTTATCCTGCGCACCCGTGATTTGCAGGTTGAGTTGGCTACGTTGCCATAATTGAGAGTTAACATTAGCAGCCAAAGCGCGCCATGGATCAGAACCCATAACCCCTGCATTTACGCTTACACGGTCTAATAATGGCCATCCATTGGCTGCCGTCACCAATAGAGGCGCTTCGCGACTTCCTTGCTGCTCAAGTTTACCGATACCAAAAGACCAACCTGGGGAGATAACACTGCCATTGAGCAATAGACTGGAAGCAGGCACAATAAATTTACGTTGCGTACCCTCACTGGCAGTTAGCGTTACCTCTAAATCGCTACGGGTGTTTAGCAAAGGAAATCCCCGCAGCCGGAATGGTCCGGCAGGAACGGTAGTGCTATAGACCAGCACCCCGGATTGTCGTACTTCAACTACAGACTGGCTGTCAGCAATGCCTTCCACTAAACCCGGACCATCGTTACTTTTTTGCAAAGCTTGTTCTGGGAGAAATTGGACACCTCGTACCTGGCCTGCACCAAACATGGAGTTGCCCAAACTAATCTGACCCGCCTGCATGACTTTGCCTAAACCCGCAAAAGTACGTTGTGCATAAGCGGCTTCATGATTCACATTATCGACACCGTTAAAACGCGTAAATGTCTGGCGACTGCGAACAATCCAGTCACTCGCGTTGAAACCTGCTTCGGTTGCCAACTGCATGAATTCCAGCCCTGCAATTGCTCCACGACTGCCACTATATTGGGCATCATAGTTAACTAAACCTGCAATACCACCATGATGCCAGGAAGTGTGTTCATCGCTCTGTATTGACACAGCCTCCGCCGGTAAAACTAATTCAACACTGCTTTCGTTTGAATTTAATAACCATTCGGCCTGCTGCCATGCCATTTTTAAATCAAAGCAGCTAGCGTCCTTCATCATTCCTGATGGCATTTTCAAACCAGCAGCTTTAATGAACTCACCATCAACACAAGGTTGACCTGTTTCATTAAAACGCATCGTTAAACGCCCGCGATCGCTACCATTCACTTTCAATGCCACACGACTTTCGCCCGCCATAAATCGTGGCGCTTCCGCAAATTGAGCCGCCATGCGAGGATCAAAGCCCAACGCGCGCAATGTCTGTTCGTCGAACACCGTTTTGTCTTCGGCTAAAGCTACAGTGGGGCTCACTGCCAACATCACTGCTACTGCGACAGGTGTGAAGCAATAGCCAATTGATCGTTTAGCCACAGAAATCACCTTACAATCAGTGCATCGTAGCTTTTGACGGCATAACCCCAGGTTGTAGCAGGTGCCAGACGTACACTGTTAGCAGTGCTTGATTTTTTTCCTTCATCCGGCTTCAACGTCAGATGTTGCCCGGGCAGAATATAGCTTTCTGGCAAGCTCCAGGTCACATTATCAGGCAACGTTTGCACAGCTTGATTAAGGCGAACTACATAAGGTGAATCATTGCTCACTGTCAGTTGATTACCGTTATGTTTCCACACTAAACGTTTCCAGGGTGCATCATCACGCGGCAATTCTGCTGGACGAATAAGCACAGGCAAATTCTGGCGGACTGTCATTCGAACGACATTTTCACCTTTTTTCTGTGGAGGAACTCCTTCAAATATGACACGTCCAAGGCGCTCAGTTTTAAGCGGAGTCTTATCTGTCATAATAAAACGTACGCGTTGATTTTTATTGCTATCAACGCGCGCTGCTGGTGGCGTAACACTCATTAAAGACGTAACATTATCGCCTTTAATATTCTTTAGCGTAGTGACCAGTAACACGGGATTAGCATCTGTATTTTTAACATTAATAGCACCCTCGCCATCTTTTTGTTCGATAATAACGACGGAAGTTTCGGGAACCATTCCTGTCGCCCAAGATGCTGATGTGGACAGGTAAAGCGCTGCTGCGCCACCTTTAATTAAAGAAGAGAACTTCATTATTTACCTCACTAATTAAATGCGCCAATCACAGCGCCACAATGTATTAATCAATCGCATCAACTTAACCACAGTGATGCAATGGGAAAATTATGCTATTTTTTACATTGATCACCCAGCAGGAAAGGATTACTAACCTGTAGGAAATTACTTAGGAGGGCCTGGAATCATAAAAAAGGCCTTGGTTAGATACCAGGGCCTTTTAACAATACGAAAAGATATTAAAGATAAATTAGTTCTATACTACTTTGGCCATCAAGCTTAATTGCATGATCAATATTCAAATCAGTCTTGTTATTGATAAATGCCTGAACGCTAATGTTGCCGGTCATCGTCGTAAATTCTACAGGTGTCACACCACCTGTGGTTGCAAAAGACATCTGTCGTGGTGTTGGATTCAATACTGCATACATGGAATTTTGCGCTCCGCCGGCGGACCAACTGGCACCATCAGTATCACTTAAAATAAGATCTGCAGACGATCCCTCTAATTTAATATCTTTCATCAGAAGAGAGTATCCACCAATTTTCTCACCGGCTGTCGTTGAGCCCAGCCCGACAACATGTGAACCATAAACTACTCCAGCAGTGCTCGTACCTACACCCACAGCAGACTCTGTCGTTACACCCGGAGTCGTATTGAGTCGCATCGATTTTGCTGCAAGCGCAATTTTTGTTGGTGCTGTACACGTAATGGTCATTGCAATATTTTTAGCCGGTTGCACGGTATAACCTGTTGTACTTAATGTATTCGCAGAGATATTACCATAATCTACAACGCCAGCATCCGTTAAAACTGGCGTACAAGCCGCTGGTTTAATTGTACCGATCACACTGACATCTACAGACTGAGCTTGTGAGGTGCTGATCATCGCCGCCAGCATAGCCAGCGAGCAGAAAGAGGTTTTCAATTTCATCATTTTTTTCTCGTAAATTAAGTTACGTTGATCATCACAGATAAATCAGTTCGAAATTAGCCAGGCCATCAAGCGTGATTTCGGAGCTCAAATCCAACTCAGAGGCTTTATTAATATATGGCTGGGCTGTCACATTCATGGTGAGGTTTTCGATAGCTTGTGGCACGATAGATCCTGCTGCAACCGGCGTGATCTGGCGCGGATTACCAGAACCGGAATTCCACATAGAGGTGCCTGAAGCCACATTCTGCCAAGCCCCTGTTTGGTTATCCCGGAATGCGGCGTCAAGAGGTGTGCCATTTTCCTTTAACGTATTAATACCTAACGCGTAGCCGCCAATCTTATCAGTCCCTGCCAAGCCCAGCCCTGCCTTCTGACTATACCAGCCCCCCTGAAGATAGCCGATGCCCCCTGCACTTTCTGCAACCGCTCCAGCGACTGAACCCGGACGAAGGGAGGTTGCCTCAATCGCCACAGCAGTCGGAGCATCGCAGGCAACTGAAAGTGTGATAGTTTTTGCATTCAAATACGTATATTCACTATATTTGAGATCACCTGCCTGAATGGTAGCCCAATCCATTACTCCACCATTTGAAAGCGTCGGGGTGCAAGATGAGGGGAGCAGGGTTCCCGTAACGGTAATATCTACCGACTGTGCCTGGGCGTTAATCGATGACGCAGCCAAAATGGCCAATGCAACAATATTTTTTTTCATCATTTCAATATCTCTTTATCGATGGCGAGGTTTTATAGATAAATAATCTCAATGTTACTTTGTCCATCGAGGCTAATTGGCTGGCTTAAATCAAGTTCTGATGCTTTGGTGATATAAGCTTGCACTCCAATATTACCGGTCAGTTGACTAATTGCCGATGGAGTCGATGTTGCAGTAGCAGCAACAGACATATAGCGAGCATTGCTAATGCCAGCATTATAAAACCCCATATAGCTCCCGGGCGTTAAATTAGTCCAGTTCGAACCCAGATCGTCGCTAAATAATGGATGTGCATTTACTCCACCTATTTTCGCATCCTGAAGCCACATTGAATAACCGCCAATTTTCTCCCCACCGGCAGTTAACCCCAGACCTACCTTTTGCTGAAATCTACCTGCTGCAGAAGTAGAGGGATGTTGTGCAATTCCTGAAGCATTCTCAGCGAGTAATGCTGTTGTCCCTTTACGGTTTGAGGATGCAGCAAGCGCAATTGGGGTAGGAGCACTACAGGAAATACTCAGGCCAATTGATTTTTCCGGAAGCACGGTCAAATCACTATACTTAAGATCAGCAGCAGAAATATCGCCATAATCAATAACACCGCCATTGACCAATGTTGGTGTGCATGCCGATGGCGCGATTTTTCCTGTAAGCTGTAGCTGCACCGAATCAACCGCTTGCACTGATGTAGCTGTTATCGCACATACCGCAAGTGCACAAAAAGAATTCTTCATCATTTTTCACCCTTGTTAGTTTAAATAATCGCAACGACTCAGATTTTAAGCATCACGCCCTGTGAGTCCTCTGTTTAACTCTGCATTGTTGCGTTGAAATGAGATTACTAAAGTGAAGAGGATAAGTTCAGCGGAAAAGGATTAGCCGCTTGTCAGTAATTACTGATGCACTGCCAAATGAAATTCAAATTCAAAAAAGATCATTTCGGTACTTGAACAGTTCTAAATCGGTGTTCAGCCCCAGTTTTTTCATCCCCGATTGCTTGTGCCCGCTGATGGTTTTACAGCTGCGCTTTAATTTTTCTGCTATCTCAATCACCTGCATGCCATCAAGAAAACAGCGGATCACTTCCGCTTCACGCGGTGATAACAGCGTATCCAGTCGCGAAAGCTTCTCGCCGTTGGCGTAATACAGCGGCCCATCTAATACCGCGCCATCGCGCTTTCGCACCGGTATTTTGCTTAATTCACTTTCAATGTTATCAGGAATAAAGCGCAGCCCGCTGTTAATCACGCGAATGGCTTCAAAATACGCCTGCGCCTCTTCACGCTTAGAAATATAGCCTTTGATTCCACTCATAAAGGCGGCACGTATTACCGCCAGGCTTTCCATGGAGGACGAAAGTAAAATCTTTAATTTTGGATGGCGTGATAAAATCTGTTTGATTAACGACAAGCCATCTAACTCATCGCCACCCAAAATATAATCCAGCACCAGTACATCAGCAGAATTCTTTTGCAACCATGATAAGAGTTCGTGGCTATGGGAAAAACTGCCGGTGATCTGCATATCGGGATAGTGGCTGGCTGCCATTTCCAGTGATAATCGAATCATCGGGTGGTCATCCAGTAAAACCACCGTTATTTTTTCACCCGCGTAACGAATCATCAATGTCAACCTCATCAGTCAGCCAGAATAAACAACAAAATACGTTTTATTGTGCGCTGATCGTAACGCAAGGTGAGACCATTCTGAGTCAACAGTTACTGATTAAATGGTAGGAATTTACTTACACAGCCATGGCAAATCTTAGTGCCATCAAACTTCTCTGACAGACGTCGCTAAAACAAGACCGCGCCTGGCCTACTTCACGCCACAATTTCGCACAATACCCCCAGATTATTCTGACACGTCAATAACGCCCTGCCTGTTTTGTTTATTGGACTTTTCCTGATTAGGAACTCAGCGGATTATTATGAAATTCTCTCACCTGCTATCGCATCTCGTACTGATTTATACCCTGCTTTTCGCGAGCGGCAGCATTGCGGGTGGCGTACCGTTAGTGTTAACGCCCCGTATTGAGGTTAACCCGCCTGCGGTCACCTTGAATGCCGATGTCAGACACTGGTTGCAACGCCACCCACGTATTAACGTCGGGGTTTGGGGTGTATCGCAGCCCCCTGTCAGCCTGGGGGTCGAGCGTGGTGTGCTAGCCGGTATTGATGCCGATTATTTATCCGTCATCGAATCAACCCTGAATGTGCATTTCCAATTGCTCTATTTCCCGACACGCAGCGAAGCGCTGAGCGCGTTACATCACGGTGACATCGACATGCTGGCCATCTGGCGTCCCGCTCTGGAGAACAACCGTACCGTTGCCGCCTCCTTGCCGTGGCTGCACGATCAGGCCGTTGTGATACATTCCGATCAGGCTCTACTTCAGCAAACGGAAATTGAGAACGGGTTATTGGCGTTAATGCAAGACAAACAGCATCAATGGGACCCCTATGGTGCTTCACCAAATAGTTTTTTGGATTATTACCATGCAGTACAGCGACTGGCTACCGGTGAGTCCGGTGCGATTGCCATTAATCGCACCACCGCCCACTACCTGGCACGCGACTTAAAGCTTGATAATGTCTGGCTGACGCCGGATGCAGCCTTAGGTGCGCTGAACTTCAGCTTTGGGGTGAACAGCCGTGCGCCACAATTACTTACCGCTATTGACCAGGTGCTGGATGCCCTGCCGCTGGTGAGTCGGTTGCGCATTTCTCACGATTGGGGGTTGAATCACGACACCGCTGAAGCGTCACGTGTGCTGGCGTTAAGCCCTGAAGAGATCACGTGGTTAACCGAAAACCAACCAGTCAAAGTGGTGCTGGATAGCCGCCTTGAGCCTTACAGCTTCATGAATGCCCAGGATAAGCCCGACGGCCTCTCCATCAATCTGCTGAAATTCATTAGCGATCGCTTTGGAATTGCTTTTGACTATCATGTCATCAACAACGATCAGGAAAAGGCTGCTTTTCTCGCGCGCTATCCTCAGGCGTTAGTCAGCCAGGCTTTTAGTGTGCCGGGTGAAGATGAAACCACTGCACCCCGGCTGCAAACCGGTACGCCATGGTTGGTCACACCGCCTGTACTGTTGATGAATCGTCAACACGAACGTCCCTTGTCTCTGCAAGATTTGTCAGACGAGAAGATTGCCATCGTAAGACAAAACCCATTAATTCCCTGGCTACAAACCTGGTACCCCACGCTGCAATTGGTTGAAGTGGAGAACCTGCAAACGGCACTTCACCTGCTAAAACAGCAGCAAGTACGTGCTGTGGTGGCCTCACAGTTTGCCGCGCAATATCATCTGAAACGCACGGGTATCGGCTCGCTCTATCAGGCATTAGCGTTGCCCGTGAAGCCGCTGAATATCAGTTTTGCGGCGAAACGGGATAATCCCCTGGCCTTGAGCTTGACCAATAAGGCATTGCAGCAGATCACCCCGAATACGCTGACCCATCTGGCAGCATCGTGGCGTGATACCCTCCCGGTCCCCGAGCAGAGTCATTACGATGCTGAGACCTCATGGACGCTTTTTATCATCATCATCACCGCCCTATTGATAGCAGGCTGTCTCTTTTTGTGGGTGACTCGCCTGCGCAACAGCCTGAAAACAGTGGCCCGGCATCTGCAATCCAAAGAGGCGTTAATCGAACAACTGGAACGCGCCACCGCCGAGAATCAACAGGTGCTGCACTCACGCAACCAATTTATGAAGAGTATGGGCCATGAAGTGCGCACGCCGCTTAATGCCATGATGGGGTTGCTGGAGTTGGAACTCGGCCGATTGCAGCAGCAAAAATTGCACAATGAGAATGTGCAAACCGCTTATGAGTCCGCCTGTATTCTTTTGTCACGGGTGGGGGATGTATTTGATATCTTCCGTGCCGAAGCGCGTGATAGCAATAATCACAGTCGGGTGGTGAATATCCCATCACTGCTGCACAGTACGGTGGCGCTTTTTCGCCAGCAGGCGGAAGATAAAGGGCTGCAAATCAACGTGACCGATGCGCTGCCAGCCCCGATGTTTGAGTTCGATCCGCTGTTTATTATCCGTATTGTCTCTAGCCTGCTGCGTAATGCCATTCAACATACCGAGCAAGGGGAAATTGCAGTGGCAATCTACCCGCTTGAAACCCTGCCCGATGGGTGCCATCACCTGGTCATTGAAGTGAGCGACCAGGGCAACGGGTTTGATGCCGCCACCGCACTCATGAACAGCCCAGAGGTGACAGAGGAAGCCGACGAACGCGACTGGGCGCTGACCGGCTTCAGCCTCGCAGCCTGTCAGCGGATGGCACATGCGGCTGGCGCGGAGATTACCGCTGAAGTGGTGGCAGGCAAAGGCAGCGCGGTGAGTCTCCATCTCAGTGCGCATCCAGCCAAACTGACACCGATAACACTTCCCGGCGAGCAGAGGCGCTCAAAGGTGCTGATAGTTGAAGATTACCCACCCGCGCGCCTGATGCTCAGCCAACAGCTACAAAATAACCACCATGAGGTTCTGGTTGCCAGTAATGGCAAAGAAGGATTGGCGTTGTGGCAGAAGCATCAGGCTCAAATCGATGTGATCATCACTGATTGCACCATGCCTGAAATGGATGGTTTTACGATGACGCGTCATATTCGCCAGCAGGAAGCCAATGAGCGTCTTGGTCCCGTGCCGATTCTGGGGCTGACCGCAATGAGCGGCTTTGATGCCACCAAAACCTGTCTTAGCTCAGGTATGAACACCTGCCTGACAAAACCGCTTTCCCCCGAAGAATTGGCGCAATGGGTTGAGCGACATCTTCATATCCCTCCTTCGTAAAAATATTCTTGTCTGTCATTCGATGAATTAAAGACCCAGCTTGGTTAATAAAAGGCACCGCTGTGTGAGAATAGTTTAGTATTTTCTTACACAGCAAGGACGCCCTGATGCACGTTATTATTTATGATCGACAGCCGTTAATTCGCGATGTTTTAGTGCCTTTGTTTCAGCAACGTCAAGATAAAATCATTATCGCCACCGGCGATGAGGATGACTTCATCTATAATACGATAGTGTTTCGCCCACATCTTGTGGTTTTTGACCCGGCCCAACTTAGCCACGCCTCGCTAGAGAAACTCATTAGGTTAAAGCGTCGTTATGCCGATATCCGAATCTTTGCATATGCAGGAGACGACAGCGTTTATTATCTGTTGCGCAGTTTACGCCTGGATTATCAGGCGTATATGAGCAAAGCCTGTCCCATTGAAAAACTCAGCAGCGTGTTAACCGCGCTCGCCAATAACGAGTCCGTGATATTTCGCCATGCTAAAAACGCTTATCATCAGCGATATCCTGACAGATTGATTATACAGTCACTCACCAATCGGGAAATACAGATGCTACGTCATCTGGCCGCCGGTAAAAAAAACAAGACCATTGCCAAGGAGCTGGATATCAGTTGTAAAACCGTCAGTACCTATAAACGCAGCATTATGAAGAAGATGCAAACCAGTAAGATCAGCGATGTGGTGGATTTAGCCGCGAGAAATGGCTTTGCATAGCAGAGAAATAAACCGGTGCCTCACAGCACCGGCGAATTCTGTAAGTCAGAGAGATAAGCGTAAAGTTCTGTCGTCAGTGACGTCAGAGCGGGTGTGAAGACCTCGACCGGTAAAGACGTATCCCGGCACTGCTTTTCCAGACTCAGACAGGCATCTGCCAGCTCATTACGCCGCGCAATACGCAGACTTCCCGCGATACGATGAACAAGATCGGCGATCACGTGGCGATCCTCCGCTGGCGTTAAAACAGCAAGTTTGGAGAGATCCTCTTGTAATGTGGTGACCATTAAATCATGCAGGCTTTCCGCCATGCGTTGTTCTTCATCCGCCTGTTCAATTGGCGGGTTATGTTCTTCAACCCACTCAGCAGCCTGGTCGGAATGGGCCTGACTGAGTGCCGCTGACAAACTGTTTAACGAGCAAGGTTTAAATAAACAACTGTTCATGCCCGCTTCCATGCAACGCTCATAGACTTCTTGCATCGCATTGGCGGTGAAGCCGATAATCCACGCCGCCCTACGCGACTGCTCTGCTTCTGATTCTCGGATCACCTGGGTCAATTGATAGCCGCTGAGACCCGGCATATTGCAGTCAGTGATGATCACATCGAAGTGTTCTTGCTGCCAGAATTGCAATGCTTCATAGCCATCACACGCCAGCGTCGCCTGCTGCCCCAGCCAACTGAGCTGTTTCGCCAGTAACATGCGGTTGGCGGCATTATCATCGACCACCAGCACCTTACCGCTGGGCAAAGCCGCAGCAATATCATGGATTGATTCGTCTCTTTCCCCTGCACTGCTCATCAGAGGCAAACGCATCACCGCTTGCACACAGGTCCCAATACCCCGCTCGCTTCTCAGAGTTAACGTACCGTTCATTTTTTCACAAACGGTCCGGCTGATATAAAGACCTAATCCGGTCCCGGATCGACGATTGTCCGCCTGGCTAAAGGGCTGGAACAACGTCGCCTGCTGTGCCTGATCAATACCGATACCACTGTCCTGCACATCGATGGTATAGGTCACCAGATTGCTCACCGCATCCACCTGCTGCTGGACGATCAGTGAAACACCGCCCTGATCGGTAAATTTAATGGCATTGCCCAGTAAATTGGATAGCACTTGCTTGATACGCAGAGGATCGGCAAGAACCGGTTGAAGAGGTTCTTCAGGATAGCGCTTGGTCAGACTGATGTTTTTATCCAGTGCTAATCCCTGAAAAACTTTGAGCAGATTATCAATCAGCTTTGCCAGATCAACGGGTTCAGGATGGTAATCCAGCTGTCCACCCTCGATGCGTGAAATATCCAAAATATCGCCAATCAGTCCCACCAGACTGTCAGCCGATTCATAGGCGACTTCAAGGGCTTGTATATCCTGCTCGCCATTGCGTCCTTTCTTTAATGCCATATCCAGCATGCCGATGATCGCGTTCATTGGCGTACGGATTTCGTGGCTCATGGTTGAGAGGAACACGGATTTCGCACGGTTAGAATCTTCCGCACGCTCTTTGGCTTCACGTAGCTCGGCAAACAGTGCTTCACGTTCCGAGATATCCATCCATCCCCCGATCACACCCACCACCGTGCCATCACTGTCATGCCAGGGTTCAATCCACTGATATACCGTAATGCCGATGGAAGAATTGGGGTTGTCCCACAAGTCGTAACGGCGATCTTCGAGAATGCGGGAGTCGGAGTTCATCACTTCCATTAGCTGGCCATGGTAGAAAGCCGCTTGTTCTGGGGTGCGCAGGCCGGGATGTTCCACCATGGTTTTGCCCAGCGCCTCGTCATAGGTGACACCGGTTTCGACTAAATAGCGTTCGTTGCAGAATGTCAGTCTTCCCTGACGATCGCGCAGTGAAACGGGGAACGGCATACTGCTTACCACGGTACGCAACTGCGCCAGTTGATTGTTTAATTCCCGGCGGAGTGCCGCCTTACGTTTTATCTGCTGACGCAGATAAAGAGCCCATCCCACCGTCAGCAGGATAATGATGCCGGTGAAAATAGCGGACGCGATCATCAAATCACGATAACGCGCCCAAAAATCGTCAACATTGACAAAATCCCCTGGGCGCCAACGGTTTGCCAAACTCTCCATTTCGACGGGCGGAATGCTTAACAGTACTTTATCAAGTATGGATTGCAGTTCAGGATCGCCTGGCCCGACACCAAAGGATATCCAGGCGGGCCGATCCCCCACGGTCGCCACAATTTTAAGTTGCCTGGGGTAGTAAGACTTAATTTGGTAATCCGACATCATCAAAATACCCACAGCAGCATCTGCGCGCCCTTCAGCCACGGTCTCCATCAATGCAGATTCGTTATCCACGGAAACCAATGTGATATCAGGAAAATGAGTGTGAATGAGATCTTCTGATCCACTGCCCGACACCATCGCCAGCCGCTTACCACGTAGATCTGGCAGAGAATGAATATCGCTGCGGTTTGCGCGCGTGGTAAGAGCATAAGCACTGCGCAGATAAGGGCGAGTAAAGAGGATCTGTTGCGAACTCTGCATACTGGGGGTGAGTGAGGCGAACATGTCAACTTCCGCCGTTTTAACTCGTTGCATCAACTGGATGGCATTATCGACAGTACTATATTCAAAGATGAGCCCGGTTTTCAGACTCACTATTGAAAGCAAATCGTATGCCATTCCGCGTAATTTCCCATCGGCCCCCACAATGGTCATTGGCGCCGCTTTATCGCCGCTAAACAACACCACATTGACGTGAGAATGCGCCGCCATCCATCGTTGTTCTTCCGGTGTGAACGTCAACGAATTAACAGACTGGGTAATATCGACTAAATCAGGCTGCCAGATGCGGTTGATTTGCAACTTATCAGCCAAAGGAATATTCGCTAACGCCTTGTTAAATAATGACAAAAGCTCAGGCTGATTGTGGCTAAACGCGAAGGCGATATCCCTGACGGGCAAGGTGCTGTAACGCGACAAATGCACATTATTTAGGTAGTTGCGACTTAGCGAATAACTGTTACCCAGGTAGACATCCGCTTTGCCAAAAGCCACAGCGCTGAGTGCATCCTGATAATTATCATAGAGACGAAACCTGGCTTGCGGGTAATATTGGCGTAACAGTGAAAGCGGCAGGTAATCTCTGACTAAAGCGACCTGAACCCCTTGCAGATTATCAGATAGCTTTTTGGTGTGTTTCATCTCCATACCCAGAACCGCCCGGTCTCTGGCATAGGATGCAGACATGGCAAAATCGTTGTTGGCTACGCATTTGGGCACAGAAGGAATAAAATCGATTTTTCCTGCCGCCAATGCTTGCCAGCGCTTTTCAGGATCGTTAAAGGTTTCAATACGTACCGGAACGCCTAACTGTTGTGCGATTAGGCCGACGTAATCCGCGCTGATACCTTCAAATTCGCCACGAATATTACGCATTCCATAAGGGGGCGAGTCGTTACGCATTACGCCCATGACCAACTGATGCTTCTGATGAAGGAAGGCCTTTTCATCGGGGGACAATACTAAAGCAGGTTGTTCTGAGCCTATCAGATGCGTCATTAACTGAAGTTCGGAAGCCTGAACGGGCGCGCAGATAAGCCACATCCCAATAAACAGTAAAATGACGCGTAAGCGCTGCATAGCAAGAATTATCCAATCAAATTGTTACGACGGGCAAAATCGATCAACTCAATCAACGTGTGTGCGTTGAGTTTCTGTTTTAGGCGATGTTTGTAGGTACTGATGGTCTTTTCACTTAACACCAGTTGCTCCCCGATCTGCTTATTGGTCAGCCCTTTAGCAATATTGATCAGCACACTGAGTTCACGATCGGAAATATCAGAAAGCAATTTGCCGTCATCCCGATTATTCGACTGCCCATACTCCATTTGCGGGAAAAAGCTGTAATTGCGCATCACCATTTTAATCGCATCGGTGAGTTCGCCTAAATCATCACTTTTCGTCACAAAACCGTCAGCCCCAGCCTGTTTGCAACGTTGAGCAAAGTTTGCTCCCCCCTGCGAAGTCAGCACCAAAATTTTCAGCGGTAACTGCAGTGCGCGCAGGCGTTGTAACACCTGAAAACCATCCACTTTAGGTAAACCGATATCCAGTAGGACTAGATCCGGGCGCGTATCTTTGGTCTTCTGGATAGCATCCACACCATTATCGGTTTCCGCCACAACCTCCATATCGCTTCGCTCCAGCAGCATTTTCACGGCAAAACGAATCACCGGATGGTCGTCGACAATAAGCACTTTCTTCATGGGATAGGCGGTCCGTAAGATCGGTTGACAGGATTGATTTGGAAGATAGCCTAACAAGATAACTAAGAATAGTCTGTAGGAAAGTACTTATCGAAACCCCATCTTGTAAGGTGAATAATGCATTGATTTTTATAGTATTAGTTCCTTTAACATTGACCTCTTGCTGTTATGTGTTCATTTAACATTTTAGGCTGAATGATATATCTTACATATTATGATTTCGACATGTTTACGCCATCGACATGTTATGGCCATATGTCGATAAAACCGTATTTTTTAAACATATGGTCTGGAATCCTGAAATCCCTTACAACGCCTTGCCTTTGCTGCCGCCTGACCAGGAAACGATTGAGACTCGTAAGGTGTTAAAGGCCTGTATCACTGCCAGGGCCGCAGTCGCGGAGCTGAATCAATAAATGAAAAGGGATTAAGTGCTTCATTATGCCGCCCTCAATCCCCAAAACGCTATTCATCAACTGCGAGAGTTAACTCTACTCTGTCTGGGGCGCTCCATGTACACAGATCACAACCTTAGTTGCCCACCCAAAATGGCATCCGCTTCCTGAAGTGACACATCCAGTCCCGCTGAAGGTGTAAATGTCAGCTCGCCAAAAATGACCTCACCATTGAGAAGATAGAAATCAGCGCGCACAAATTTAAAATCCGTCGCCAGTTTCATTGCATATTGCTTCATTTTCACAAAGCCATCAGGCATCTCTGGCAGGTCATACTTATTAATCAACTTCACCGTATCCTCAAAGGGTAGCGGATTCCAGTTCATGTCAAAGTAATAGAATTTAGGTGTGCCTTTTTCACGGCCGACACAAACCATGACCGCGTAGGGTTTACCGTTAAAGCAGTAAAACTTATAGTCGTCTGGAAAACCACCGCGTTCATTCTCGATGAATTTTTCACAGAGAATCTTTCTCTCGATCTTGCGGTATTGAGGCTCAATAAAATGTGATGAGAAATCCTCACTCAACCACTTACTCAGCTGCCTGTTGGTTTTTTCAACATCCAATGAGGATTTATCACTACAAATGATGTTGTAGCCTGCGCCGTGGTTGCACTTCAGGGCAAATCTTTCCGGTAATGCAGCATAGTCAATGTCCTGCGGATTATCGTAGACGCCATAAAGCTCATTGAGAATTTCACCGCAGCCTTTGGATATAATATATTCTCTGACCTTGAATTTATCTGCACACTGCGTGTAAATCTCATTATTGAACTCATTAAACTTAAGCCACTGAATTTTTTCATTGAAATTCGTGGGGTTTGATAAGTTAAGTTTTTTCTTGAATTTTATATAGTAGTGAGCTTTAGCACAGAATTCTGGTGAAATATTAGCGCTAATTTTCAGAGCTGACTTAACTGTGTGTTTAATCATTCTCATTGAAATTATCTCATTTTGAAAATGTTGAGGTGCATTTTGATGATTGTTTTATTCTTGAAAAAGTAATTCAGTAACGTACAAGACAAAATTTCGACAATCAAAAAACAGTATGCAGCGCCATTAATCCCGAAGGTGCGAATCATTAGCCAGGAGAATGGCACGGTTAATACACAACATAAAAACATCTTCTTAGCCAGATAGTTGTATCCGGACTCTTTAATCATATACCGGTAGCAGATCGTTCCCAGTGACGAGAACATCGTGCCAATAATGATGATGGGTATAATTTCGGCAGATCCCATATACTTATTGCCATAAAGCAAATGGATAAAGTCATCACCAAACAGATAGAACCCACCTAGCACAACAAGAGACAGCAAGATAACAATCCTATTGATTTTACTTAGCAATTCATCTACAGCAGGTTGATTCTTTTCATTGTAAATCTTTGAGAAAAAACTCGTTATTAATGCCAATACGATAAATGACCAGGCACCTCCTATGGTTAACGCAACGCTATAGATTCCCAGATTTGAGTAAGAGATCATTTTAGCCAGAAAAATACTCGAAATCTGCGTGTAGATATCCGCTGATATGCTCGACAGAATTAAGGCCCCGCCGGTATACAACATATGACGGTTATACATCACAGCACCTTTACTACTTTCATTGACTGCTGTGGTCTGCCTAAAGTACACAAGGCGCATGACGTAAGGGACCAGAGGGATAATGATGATAGGTATCGTGAAATAGTAAATCGGCAGTTCAAAGTGTGATATGTAGAATCTGGCCATCAGTGCCAAAGACAATCCGATGATATTGGTAATCGTATTGATCTTTGATTTTAATTGAGTGTTGTTATAGATCGAAAAGAAGTCCATCACGATGTAATACGTAGCGATGCAGTTGGCCACGCCAAAGATAAAGACCGTGAGATCCGTAAAGAAGTAGAGATACGTGAGTACTGCACTTGAAGAGATGAGAAAGAAAAAACGTCTCTGATTCTGCGTATGCATCGCTAAAGAGATACCTGAACGGACTCTCTCACTCATGCGTTTAAAAATAATATTCTGGCCACCAAACCATGACAACGTCTGTACAAAGATAAACAGCGAGGTGGCGATGTTTATCTTGCCAAAGTTATCCGGGCCAATGTATTTAGCCATTAATGAATTGATATATATCAGCCCGATGATATTGACTGACTTCTCCAGCATGATCCATATCGCGTTAGAATACATGTCACGTCTCACATACACTTATGTTGAGTTGCAGTTGTTTATGCTTGATTGATGTTCTACGCTCAAAAGCAACGGGGTTTATATGCATTACTGGTATATTTATTTGTCAAAAGGTTATATAGTCAAATAACCTTCACATTCTCTCTTTACTTTACGCTTTCATTTTAATTGGTCGATACTGTGACTGTTTACACAAAAATAGTGAAGGGTTTTCTGTTCGAATCAGATTAATAGCAGTCATTTATAAATATTAGTGCCAGACATTAATAAAGCGCTGTATTGAGGGAATTAATTAAATAGGAGAGTAATAATCAGGAAGATAGGGGAATTAACTCACGGTTTTGAGCCGACGTGCGCGCCTTACATGCCGCATAGCAGGTTTGAGTGATATGCCGATATAACCCTCTTACATAAAGAGTTCTGAGCATTCCGGCTGAATAATCCCAATTACACGACCACCCTCTTCTTCATGACTGTGCCTCGTACCACTGCCAGCAATATCCCTCCTACAATCAGCAGCGTGCCGATCACTTTGCTGTGATCCAGCGATTCATGCAGAATTGCTACGCCCATCAGTAATGCCAGCGCCGGGCTGAGCAGTGACCAGGGCAGAATCTGGCTGGCGGGATAGCGTTTCAGCAGGCCGTACCACAATGAATAAGCGAGGATGGACGAACCCAGCGCGCTGTAGATGACCCCGAGCCAACCGCGCCAACCCGCTGCGAGTAGCAAAGTGAATTGCTGCTGCTCGGTGAGTAGCGAACTCACCCCCACCAATGGAATGGCAAACAGTGACAGCCAGCCCGTCATCGCCAGCGGTGCAATCGGCGGCAAACGCTTGATCAGCACCGTGCTGCATGCCCAACCACAGGCGCTCATCAATAACCACATAATGCTTTGCCAGTGCGACAGCGCCGGACTGCCCGCAAGAATCATCACGCCCAAAAACGCCACCACTACGCCGCCGATTTGCTGATAGCGCAGCCGCTCTTTGAGCCAGAATGCTGCCAGCAGCATGGCGATCGGCGTGCCCATCTGGATAAACACGGCGGTGGTGCCCGCATCGGTGGTTTGCATGCCAATCACCATTAACCCGAAATGCACAAAGCCAAAGGTGAATCCCAGCAGCATCATGCCAGGTAGCTGACGCCACGTCAGGCGACGAAACGGCAGCAGCAGGGCCGCCACCAGCACAAAACGCAGCGTCAGCATGAAAAGCGGCGGCAGTTCCATCAGGCCAAACTTCATGGCGATAACGTTAAAAGCCCAGCCGTTGACCACCAGCAGCAGGATTAACAGGTCGCGCAGCGGAATGGGTTTCACGCACGTAGCCGGGTTGGCGTTTGCAAATGATAATCGTGCTCCTGTTGGAATCGACGCGCGAAAGCGAGCAGTTTGCGCTCAGCGCCATCACGTCCGATGAGCTGCATGCCAATGGGCATCCCTGCATGATCAAACCCGGCAGGCAGACTGATAGCGGGCAGTGCTGACAGGCTTGCCAGCGCGTTGTAACGCATGTTGCCGGTCAACACGCTCTCTTCGCGGTCTCCCATTTGAATCGCTTCCAGTCCTTTATGCGGTGCGGTAAATGGCAGCGTCGGCACCAGAATCACATCCACCTGATTCAAATGCTGCAACAACTGCTGGCGTAAACCGGTGCGGAAACGTTGTACCTGCAGATACTCCACTGCGGTAATGGCGAGTCCCGCTTGCAGCAGATTACGCACATCCGCACCGTATTCTTGCGGACGGTCAGCAAGCCAGGCGGCGTGCAGTGAAGCCGGTTCCGCAAGGTTGATCAGCACCAGCGCATTCACCGCCTGCTCAAGCACGGTCAAACTCAGCGTCTGGCAGCATGCACCTGCTGCGCTAAACCACTGCACCATTTGATCATAGGCAGTCGCGACATCAGGCTGTACCTGCTGATGCACATCCGGCAGTAAGCCAATACGCAATCCGGCCAGTTCCGGTAATGCTGTCAGCGGCTGTGTTTTGCCGTCGAGCACATTAAACAGCACTTCACACTCTTCGGCATAGCGAGCCAGCGGCCCGACAGTATCAAGACTGGTGGCGAGGGGAAAAATGCCCTCCGTGGAGAGTCGCCCCACGCCCGGGCGCAGACCGGTGATCCCGTTCATCGACGCCGGTAAACGGATCGATCCCCCGGTATCGGTGCCCAACGTTGCCAGCGCACTGCGCACCGAGGCGGCGACACCCGAACCGCCGCTGGAACCGGCAGGAATGCGGGCATCATCCCAGGGATTGCTGCTGGCACCGTAGTGCGGATTATTGGTGGTGCCGCCCCAGGCGAACTCATGCATATTGGTGCTGCCGATGAGTAACGCGCCCGCCTGCTTCAGACGTTGCACCACCACCGCATCACGCTGGGCGATATTGCCGCTGAGTATCTGACTGCCCGCGTGCATCTCCTCACCGGCCAAATCGATATTGGCTTTGATGGCAATCGGCATGCCATGCAGTGGGCCCAGATCGTAACCCTGTTCCAGTAAGCGTTGGCTGGCTTTAGCCGTCTGGCGTACCTGAGACACATAAACTTCATTGAACGCATTGAGATCGCGTGTGATTTCCTCACGCGCCAGACAGGCTTCAACCAGTTCTGGCACGCTGGTCTGCCGCATGCGCAACTGTTGTGCCAACGTCAGCATCGAGACATCGATCAACTCACTCATGGGGCAACTCCAGCGGCGGCTGCAAAGCGGAAACCCAGGCGTTTGCCGGCAGCAGCGTTGGCGCGAAATGTTGCGCAGCAAAGGCGCTAACGCCCGCCGCACGCGCTTCACAATCGGTAAGCAGGTGTTCCAGCTCAACCGCATCAGCCGCGCAATGGCGCTGTATCAATGCCAGTCGAAGTGTCAGTGCATCCATAATCATTCCTCTTTTATTGCGGGCGCACAGCGGTGCGCCCATCACCTTTCGAAGGTAGGTGAGGACTTACTTATCACCCATCGCATCGACCGCTTCTTTGGCCTTAGTCGCCAGCGTCGTGTTCACGTTGTTCTGATATGACGTGGCTTCAGAGGGATAGGCTTTGATGTTTTTGGCATACAGCGCGATGTTCATGTTGTTATCCCAGGCCTTCTGCGACACCAGCACGTTCTCCGGATAGCCTTTGGCATCGATTTCACGCTGCACTGCGGTTTTCACCACCTCCTCGGGCAACGCCGGGAAGTATTTACGTGCAATGGTCACCGACTCAGCCGGATGCTTGTAGATAAAGCGTGAGGCCTGTTCAAAGGCGGTCACGACGGCCTGCGCGGCCTGTGGATTCTTATCAATATATTGTTGTGTGGTCGTCAGGCTAGAGAAGGCAAACGGATACCAGGATTGCGCGGCTGAGAACGAGTAAGCCACATGCAAGCCGTTCTGCTTTTCGGCCATGGTGACCTGTGGCTCCGCCGCTAACGCGTAATCTGCACGACCTGCCGCCACCGCCGGGATCTCATTGCCAATCGCCACATGCACCAGCTTCACGTCTTTGAGGTTGTTCTGTTTGATCAGATAACTCATAAACGCCCAGGTGGTATCAGGTTGCGGGCTGGTCACCACACGTTTGCCCGCGAGCAGTGACAAATTGTCCTGCAAAGAAGCCGCTTCTTTGCCGAAGATGAAGATGGTTGGCGCGTTCTGTACCCCGGCCACCACCACCCCTTTGCCGCCGTTTTCACGGGTTTTCGGCACAAACACCGGATCCTGAATCGAGAAATCTGCCGAGCCGCCAATCACCGCCGCCCAGGATTGCGCCCCGCCGCCACCGGTGCTGATTTTCACATCAACGCCCTGCTGTTTAAAAAAGCCCTGCTCTTGTGCCACATACAACGGCAGATAGAGCAGCGATTGAAACGCCTGGTTGATGCGCACTGGCGTGTCAGCCGCGTGCGCACTCACCAGAGAAGCCAGACAAACTGCGGCAGAGATCGTAGCTAAACGGAATTTTTTCATGATTATTTCCTGTCCCAGGAGAGAATGAGGCGTTCAATAAATGCCACCAGCGCGTTGAAACACAGCATCATCAGCATGACCAGCACGATGCCAGCCAGCACAATGTTCATACCGAAATTAGAACTGCCCAGCAGGATCATGTGACCCACACCGCTATCTGAAGAGATGTACTCGCCGACGATGGCACCAACCAGCGCGAAGCCGACGTTAAGGCGTAAGCCTGACAGCACCCACAACATCGCGGATGGCACCACCAGCTTGAAGAAAATGGTGCCGCGTCCGGCATTGAAGGATCGCAGGAGGTTGATGAGATCGGGATCGGTGCGCATCGCGCCTTTATATGAGGTGGTCAGTGACACCACCACGCAGGAAAACGCCACAATCACCACTTTGGAAAGCATCTCCGTGCCGAACCAGATGATGGTCATCGGCGCAATCGCCAGCACCGGGATTGAGCCAATCGCGGCGATAAACGGCGCGGCAAGGTCAGAGATAAAGCGCGAGTACCACAGCAGCAACCCCAGGACAGAGCCGCCAATCGCGCCCACGGCAAACCCCACCAGGGTTTCAACGGCGGTGACGCGCACATCAGTCACCATTTCACCGGACTGAAAGCGCTGGACCAGCCCCTCCCATACCTGCGAGGGGCTGGAGAACAGGAAGGCGTTGATGTTGCCACTGCGCACACCGAGTTCCCACCCTCCCAACAGCAGCACCACAATCGCCACCTGTAAGAACAGCAGCGTGTAGCGGCGTGCGTTAGCTGAGCGGAAAAAGGTTTCTCGCGAACTGCGATTTGCCGTCGCCGCAACCGTAGGGCGTGTAGACACTGAGTTCATTGTCATGTCGTCCTCTCGTTAGTTAACCGGCTCAGGCTGAATGCCGATGCTGCGCCAGATATGTTCGTAATACTCATTGAAACGCGGTGACAAGCGGCGTTCGGGAATCGACAGGCTATCCGTGCCGAGATCGACCTCAATCTCCTGCACAATTTCACCTGGTCGCGCTTTCATCACGTAAACGCGATCAGATAGCGTGACCGCCTCTTCGATGTCATGCGTAATGAAGATCACCGTCTTGTGCTGCTCTTTCACCACGCTCAGTAATTCACTTTCCAGCGAGATTTTGAGCGGGTAGTCCAGCGCCTTATAAGCCTCATCCATCAGGATGATTTCCGGGTTGGTGACCATGGTGCGCATCAATGCCACACGCTGTTTCATGCCGCCGGAAAGCTGCGACGGATACTTCTGCTCGTAACCGGTCATTTTGTAGAGTTCGAACAGTTCACGCGCTTTGGCTCGCGCCTGTGCTTTGGGCATGCCGCGCACTTCCAGACCGAGGATCACGTTGTCGATCACCGTACGCCACGGGAACAGCAGGTCTTTTTGCAGCACATAACCGAGTTCCGGTGACGGCGTGCCGGTGGTTTCGCGATTCTTCAGCAATATGCTGCCGCTGTCGGGCATTAGCAGCCCGGTGATGATGTTGAACAGCGTCGATTTGCCGCAGCCGCTGGGCCCGACAAAAGAGACGAATTCATTGCGATTGGCATGGAAGTTGAGGTTGCGCAGCACCGTCACCTCACCCTCCGGCGTGGGATAGCTTTTGTGGATGCCAGCGGCTTCCAGAACTTTACTCATGGTTTTCCCCCAAAGGTCGCGCGTGGCGATTGTGAACCGTCAGCGGCGAAGGCGGGGCCTGCACCGGAACGTAATCTTTCAGGAAGTGATAGCCGAGATAGTCGCTGCTGCGGGCGCGCAGAATGGCGGATTGCACTTCGACGCTGGCAATCGCCATGCCTTCCGTGGTGCCACTGTCGGCGACGATATTTCCCAGGGGATTGATAATGCGGCTGTGGCCGTGATAGTGCAGATTGCCGTGCTGGCCGCACAGATTGGATTCGATCATCCAGCATTGATTTTCCAGCGCACGCACGCGGCCAAACAGCGTGTAGCTATCGACCATCGGATCGGCATCGCCTGCGCTGCCATCTCCGGCATAGCCCCATGCGGTAGGCATGATCATGATGTCCGCGCCTTTCAGCGCCAGCTCGCGGGTACTTTCCGGGAACACTTTGTCATAGCAGATCAACATACCAATGCGGCCAATTGGCGTGCTGAACACCGGGAAATCGCTGCCGGGATAGTAGACGTGCTTCTCATCGCCCGGCTGATGCACTTTGCGATACACGCCGATCAAACCCTCTGGCCCTAACAGCACCGCGCTGTTAAACAATATTTCGGCCCGTTCAGGATGGCGTTCGGTCATGCCAAAAACCACATGCAAGCCCAGTTGCCTGGCAAGCATCTGTATGGCCTGCACGCTTTCGCCTTCAGTCACCACTTCGGCTTGCGCCATTTGCCAGGCCACTGCTTCACCGTTCCAGTTGAGCGTATCCGGCAGATAACCCTGCAAAACCTGCTCAGGGAACACCACCAGATCGGCGCCCTCCTGTGCCGCCTGTTCCATCCAACTCAGCAGGTTATTGAGGTTGCGGGTTTTGTCGTAAAACGCGGGCAGAGTGACGCTAGCGATGGTGGTTATGTTCATAGCAGCTCCCAGAAGTTTTCTTTTAAACTGCTACTCTGCTCACATTTAGACCAATACAATTTTCTTATGTGATAATTTTTATCATATGTGAGAAATTAACTTTCCAGTTCACTAAGCAGAAGAATCATTGCCAATGAAAACCACCCGACAGCATGAAGCCTCCGGGCTGGGCGCCGCCTTGACCGGTGAACAAGATTTTGGCCTGCGCATCAAGACGATACGTCAGGCACGTGAGTTGACGCTGGAGCAGGTTGCCGAGTTAAGTGGCGTGTCGATTTCGACACTTTCGAAGATTGAGAAAGGCCAGGTATCCGCTTCATTCGATACTATTGCCAAGATTGCCAGCGCGTTTGATTACTCTCTGGCAGAACTGTTTGCCGATGAGTTACCGGCGCCCTCGGTGGCGAGCACTGCCATTAAGGGGCGCCGCACCTACACGCTGGCTGGCAAAGGGCTGGCGTTTACCAATCCCTATTTTCGCTATGAAGTGCATGCCGCTGAACTGTTGGTTAAGGGGATGATTCCGGTGGTAATGGGGATTGAGACCCGCGAATTGCCGCCGCCGGAAGCCTGGTCTCAACATGCTGGCGAAGAATTCATTTATGTCTTGTCAGGCGAAGTGATGTTGCATACGCAGCTCTACGCGCCGCTGCGGCTGGCGCAAGGTGATAGCGCCTACATCGACAGTACGATGCGCCATACCTTTGTACGGCTGAGTGAAGCAGCTGCGAGCTTGATTTCCATTTGTCAGACTGAAACGCTGGATATTGAAGATTTGACGCGCGGTGGCTGATCAGAGCCTTCCCGCCACGCCAGCAAACACAGTAAACTGACCGCCGATTACCCCACAAAAGGAACTTCAGCTATGGCACGGGAACACCACTATCAGGTCACGGTCCGCTGGACCGGCAATCGCGGCACCGGCACCTCCTCTTACACCGCTTACGATCGTAACAGTGAGATGCTGGCAGACGGCAAACCCATGATGCCTTTGAGCGCCGATCCGGCATTTCGTGGCGATGCCACGCGCTGGAATCCTGAAGAGTTAATGCTGGCTTCGGCCTCCGCCTGTCACAAACTGTGGTATTTGCACCTGTGCGCGGACGCGGGAATTGTGGTGGAAGCTTATGAGGATGCCGCGGAAGGCACCATGGTGGAAGGCGCTCGGGGTCGTTTTACGCAAATCACGCTGAAACCGCGCATTACGCTGCGCGATCCGGCAGATGCGGATCGCGCGCGTGAGTTACATCATCAGGCACATGAGGCCTGTTATGTGGCCAATTCACTCAACTTCCCGGTGAACTGCGAACCGACGTTTGCCTGATCAGGCGGCGCCGGCCAACGGCGGTTGCGGCGGTTCCCATAGCCGCACGCCGTTACGTCCGGCGCGTTTCACCTCGTATAACGCTTCATCTGCGTGGCGCAGCCAGTGACGTAATGACTCCGCATTGGATGCCGAGGCAATGCCAATACTCACCGAGCAGCGAAACTCCGCCGACGCTGGCAGGCGCACCTGAGCGATTTTTTCCTTTAAGCGATTTGCCAACGCGACCACCGACTCATCGGTTGCATGGTGCACGATCACGCCCAGCTCATCGCCACCGAAACGCGCGGGAATATCCTGTAATCCCACGTGATTGCGTAACAGCGCTGATATCTCGGCCAGTAAAAAATCCCCGGCTTCGTGGCCCCAGGTATCATTCACCGACTTGAAGTAGTCAAGATCCATCAGCAGCAGATACCCCGCACTGTCGCCACGACGCGTACTCAGGAATTCGCTCTCCAGACGACGTTCAAACAGACGGCGGTTAGGGATCTCCAGACCAGGGTCCATTAACGCAATACGCTCCAGTTCACGGTTTCGTTTACGCAATTGCCAGGTCAAATTGTAGGACGTCACGCTCAATACCAGCATATAGCAGGTTGCCAGCGGCAATGTCAGCCAGACGGTTTGCGGACTGAATGTGAGATTGACACCCGCGCCATCCACCAGCCAGACCATAACGAAAGCGCAGAGGAAAGCCTGCATGGCAGCGATTAACTGCGCTGCGCCTCCTGCCGCATAACGATCCGAGGCCAGCACCGCCATAATGATAAATGACGGCAATGGGCTAAGCGCCATCAGCGCTACCCAAATACCGCCAAATGCCGCGTCCAGCGTTAAGTTATGTCGTTCGGTGCCGGTGGAGTCTTCGGCACGCAATGCCCGGCGATAAGCAACCCACGGCCAGATAAATGCATTGGTAAATAACAGGGCGCTGAACGCCAGACCGCGATCCATCTCCATCAATACCGAGAGAATCGGGAAGAAACATAAAATTGTGCCAAGCTGGCGCATGATAAACATACGACGAACGAAGCGCTGTGAACGCCGCTTCAGATGGCTATCATCAGGTGAGTAATAATTCATTCACTGGAAAAGTCTGATCGACAAGAAAAGCAGTTTAACGGGAAAAACCGCGAGCGGAGCGGTTTATTTTAAGAATATTTACCTTGCGCTTAACAACTGCGCAAGGTTCGTAAGGATTTTGTAAAGCTACCGCCCAAATTTACGTGCAGCGGCTAAACAACATACAACGGCTGCCGTCACAACCAGCATCGATGGATGAATGGATTCATGAAGCAACCAGGCTGAGAAAATCAGGCCAAAGAAAGGCTGTAACAGCTGCAGTTGTCCTACGCTGGCGATACCGCCGGTTGCCAGCCCCCTGTACCAAAAGATGAAACCAATCAGCATGCTAAACAGCGATACATATCCCAAAGCCCACCATGCAGACGCCTGAACAGGTTCAAAACTGAGAGGAGCCGTCATCACTGTTGCCAGCAACATGATCGGCAGTGAAAGGATCAGTGACCAGCATATGACCTGCCAGCCACCCAGGTGCCGAGAAAGCAATGCGCCTTCTGCATAACCCAAGCCGCACACTAACGTCGCCGCTAACATCAAGAGATCACCGGTCAGTGATGCCGCTGCGCTCTGCACCAGCGCAAACCCCATCACCAACAGACAACCGAGAGTGGAAAATAACCAAAATGCTCTTCGTGGTCGTTCGCCTCCACGAATCACGGCAAAAAGCGCGGTAGACATTGGAAGCAATCCAATAAAAACGATCGAATGTGCGGAGCTGACATGCTGTAACGCCAGCGCAGTGAACAAAGGAAAACCTATCACGACACCCAGCGCGACAATCAGCAATGAAAAAAGCTGTCCGGGCGCAGGTCGGTGTTGTCGAAGGGCTAAAATGATCAGGACCGCCAGCACTCCTGCAATTGAAGCGCGTATGAAAGTCAGGAAAAAGGGATCGAAACTTTGTACCGCCACACGCGTAGCCGGTAACGATCCACTAAAAATAACCATCCCGATAAATCCACTCATCCATCCTTGTAATCCAGAATTTCTAGCGTGAGATACGCTTGTGTTGCTGCTAGTCGCCATAAATGCCACCTTGATTCATTGACTTACCCCCCGTTGACGCTTTAGAGCGTAAATGACAGCATTAATGACAATCAAAAAATTGTCATGGATACATTGGATGAAGGCTCGCTATAAAGTTATCGTTGATGAATTCGCCAGCGCCATTCAACTCGGCCATTTGCCCGCAGGGACACGATTGACCACGCACAGAGCACTCGCCAGCGAGCGTGCTATCTCATTAGCCACCGCAACGCGTATTTACAGTGAGCTGGAAACCATGGGACTGGTGAGGGGTGAAACTGGTCGGGGAACCTTTGTCAGGGAAATTTTGCGCCCGCTAGGATCAGGTGATGATCAACAGCGAGTTGCACCAGATGTATTAGATCTGAATTTCAACACCCCTTCCCTGCCAGAGCAAGCTGACCGTCTACGCAGTGCACTGCGACAACTTGCGACACGCGGTGACATCGAATCGTTATTGCGCTATCAGCCTTATGCCGGGCGTTTGAACGACCGTGAAGCGGTTGCCTCTTACCTGAGCAATATGGGAGTTGTTACGCAAGCCAAAAACGTTTTGATGGTCAATGGCGCGCAACAGGGTTTGGCGATAACCGTAATGGGTTTATTGAGACCGGGTGATGTTGTCGCGGTTGATGCTCTGACTTATCCGGGCTTTAAAGTGTTGGCCAGCCTGTATCATCTGGAACTCGTCCCTATCCCCGTCAATCCTTCTGGCCCTGATCTTGTGGCTTTGGAAACCGTTTGCCAAAGCAGGCGGGTTCGCGCCATTTACACCATGCCTACATTGCATAATCCGCTGGGCTGGGTGCTCAGTAGCGAACAGAGAGAAACTATCGGTTCAATTGCCCGAAAATATAATTTACTGATCATTGAGGATGCGGCTTACGCCTATCTTGAGCCGCGACCTCCAGCACCCCTGGCCTATTACGCCCCTGAAAGGACGATATATGTCACTGGTTTTTCTAAGAACGTGGCGACGGGGTTGAGAGTCGGTGCCGTAGTGTCTCCTGCGGAACATCGTGATGCACTGGAACGCGCGATTCGCGCTACTAGCTGGAACACGCCCGCATTAATGACCTCCCTCGTCTGCGACTGGTTGCGAGAGGGATACGTCGCACAACTTGAGGAAGAGAAGCGAAGAGATGCCGGGCAACGTCAAACCCTGGCGCGAACAATCTTGCAGGATTTTACCTGCTATGGACATCCGAATGCCTATTTTATCTGGATTGTGTTACCTGAAGAGGCTCGGGCGGAGCGCGTGGTAAAACACCTGCTGCAGAGTCGAATTTCCGTATCAACCGCAGAACCTTTTAGTACCTCGGCGACCGTGCCGCAGGCTATCCGGCTGGCGCTGGGTTCTGTAAGCCTGCATGATTTGCAATCGGCTTTGATAAAAATAAAGGAAGCGATTGATTACGAAAAAGGTTTGTAAGACGAAGCCTGTTTGTCAGCCACTCAATCAGTGAAAACTTTGAACCCACAGCGATTTTCAGCAGCTGATTAGCGCCAGCGGTTGTCACATCAGCAGCTTGAACGCAGGATGTTCACTGCCCCCTGTTGATAGGAAAACGTCATGTCTCTTTCTGCGGCACACAAGCGCGTGCTCATTGCCGGATCCGTCGGCAATTTTATTGAGTGGTATGAATTCGCCGTTTACGGTTTTATGGCCACGCTGATGGCTAAAAACTTCTTCCAGCTTGAGGGCGAAAGTGCCCTCACCAGTCTCATCCTGACCTATGCGGCATTTGCCGTGGCCTTCTTTTTTCGTCCTTTAGGCGCGGTAGTGTTCGGCAGGTTGGGCGATCGTTATGGACGCAAGCCGGTATTGATCACTGTGTTGATATTGATGACGCTCGCCACCGCTGCGATCGGTCTGGTGCCGGTTTATGCCTCCATTGGCGTTGCTGCACCGCTGCTGATTACCGCGTTACGCATCCTGCAAGGGTTGTTTGCCGGGGGAGAGTACGGCGGCGCAGTGTCACTGATGACGGAATTTGCGCCTCCGGGCAAACGCGGCTTTTACGGAGCATGGCAGTCTCTGACCGTAGCGTTTGGATTACTGGCGGGCGTGGCCGTGGTGGCGGTTTTGCCGTTGCTCATCGGAGACGCAGCCATGATTGACTGGGGGTGGCGCATCCCGTTTCTGCTCGCACTGCCACTAGGCGCTATCGCACTTTGGCTACGGTCGGGCTTAGAAGAGTCTCCACAGTTTGAGCAAGCAACAAATGCAGAAAGCGCGTCGATCGGCGCCACTGCGCGTGCCATTGTGCTGGGTATCGGACGACTGATGGTGTGGTCCGCCGCGGGCTATACCTATCTGGTGATCATGCCGACGTATTTGCAGGCCGCGCTGCATACCGGCTTCAATCAGGCGCTGCTGATTGCCGTGATCTCGAATCTCGGTTTCGCGGCCACCATCCTCCCTGCCGGTATCCTGAGCGATCGCATAGGACGACGCACAGTGATGCTACTGGCGACCTTCTTGCTGCTGGTGCTGGCATTCCCGTTGCTGAAAGTACTGCAAGCCCCACAAAATGGCTTGCTGATCAAAGCAGCGGTGGTGTTTGTGGCCGGGGCATTGGTCGGCATGCTCGCAGGCCCCGGCCCCGCGATGCTGGCGGAAATGTTCCCGACGCGCGTGCGCTACACCGGGCTTGGGTTAGCCTACTCGCTGTCGAATGCGCTGTTTTCTGGCTGTGCGGGGCTGATTATTACCGGATTGATGAAACAGACCGGCAATGCGGATATTCCGGCCTGGTATGTGATGGGCACAGCGCTGGTGAGCTTTGTCGCGCTGTGGACGTTGAATAAAGACGATCACCGCAGGCCGTTATAAAAAGAAGGCGGCCATCAGGCCGCCCCATCCTTGAACAAACTTAACGGCCCGCCCCCTGCAAGCGGAACTGCGCGACCAACCGCTCTAACATCATCGCTTGTTCTTCCAGCGAGTTTGCCGAATGCGAGGATGCGCTCACCAGCGTGGCGTTTTGCTGGGTAGTGGTATCAAGTTCACCTACCGCGCGAGCAATTTGCTCAATGCCACGGCTCTGCTCTTCGGAAGCAGCAGAAATTTCCTCCATGATCTCATTCACGCGCGCAATGCTACCGAGAATTTGATCCATGGTTTCGCCAGCACGCGCTACCTGCTGATGCCCGTTGCTGATGCGGCTCACCGACTCACTGATCAACTGTTCGATGTCTTTCGCTGCACCGGCGCTACGCTGTGCCAGGTTGCGCACTTCACTGGCGACCACGGCGAAACCACGCCCCTGCTCACCGGCTCGTGCCGCTTCAACTGCCGCGTTCAATGCCAGAATATTTGTCTGGAAAGCGATGCTGTTAATGACGGCAGTAATGTCGGCGATTTTCTTCGAGCTGTCGGAGATTTCCCCCATGGTGCTGACCACATCGCGCACCGCTTTACCGCCCTGATTCGCATTGTGTGAAGCTTCTGCGGCAATCTGGCTGGCCTGCCGCGCGTTCTCGGCGTTATTTTTAACGGTAGCCGTTAACTGCTCCATGCTGGCAGCCGTTTCCACCACCGCCGCCGCCTGCTGCTCGGTACGTGATGACAAATCGAGGTTGCCCTGATTGATCTCGCTAGCGGCTTGCGACACGCTGCTGACGCTATGCAACACATCGCCAATCATACTGCGCAGACGGTCGTTCATCCGCCCCATCGCCGAGGTCAGCTTGCCGAGTTCATCATGACGATCGGTGGTAAACTGCGAGCTTAAATCACCGCTGGCAATGCGCTCCGCCAGCTCAAGATTGTGGAATACCGGACGCGTAATCTGACGGATGATGTACCACGCTACCAGTACGCCAAACAGAATCGCCAGCCCCCCAATCAACAGGGATAGCGTTGCTGAACCGTTCGCCAGTTCATCATTGCGCTCCTTGACGATGGCAATGATCTTTTTGATCGCCGCACTGCTCTTATCACCCGCGACTTTTACCGTGTCTTCTGAAGCACGCAGCTGACCATAGCTGTCCGCCGCTTGCAGGCTGAGATCTTTAAAGCGTTCGGTATCCTGCCACAGCGCGGTAAATCCGCCCTGCTGTTCCGGTGGCAGCTGAGCCAACAAGGCTTTCATACCCTGATCGGCCTGCTGAAAATGGGTTTGCAAGGTATTGCGCAGGGTATCGGAGACATTGAAGCGCAGCGCCCAGGCTTCTTCACGCACGTTGCTAATGGCGAAGAGCTGTTCATAGATCTGATTGGTCAGTTCTGGATTGGTCACTGGCGTGCGGATCAACTGCATATAGCGCGAGGTCATGTCTTGCTGGCTCAGGGAATCGAGCTGTGCTCGCTGGCTATTTAGCTGCTGCGTGGCTTGCGTCATCGCGCCAATACTGTTTTGGAAGCTGGCGAGATGAGTATCCAGTTCATCCACCAGCGCGTGGGCATTGTCTGTCCAGGAGAGTTGTTTAGCCTCGCGATTCAGCTGCTGTGCATGAGCGACGTAGTCGGCCATCACCTTGCCGGATTTATCATCACCATAAAGGTATTTGAGGCGGTTAATTTTGGCCTGGAACACCTCAATGTTGATGTCGTAGATCAGATTGGTTTTCTGATAGATGTCATGAATCGCATTGAAACGCTGCACGCTGATGCCGGTGGCTAATGCCACTAACAGCAACACGATGCCAAATCCTGCTGACAATTTTCGGGTGATGCGTACATTACGTAAACGGGATACCAGCCCCATGTTCCCTCTCCTGCGAATGTTGTTTTTGTAAATTCTGGTAAGGGAGTTATCGGAGCGAGGCGGGATTTGTTTATCGCGGAGATCACAAAAAAACGATTACAGGATGTTATGCGCCGCCGGGCAGCGGCGCGAGCAGGTTATCGCGCGGATTGCGGGGCTAACTGGCTGATAAACAGGCCTGCCGCACTCACCGCATCCACCGCCACTTTCCCTAACTGCTGGCGAATGCTGTCGCCCAGCGCGATGGTGGAAAAACCGGTGCATGAGAAGGCGATGACTTCAATGCCATCGCGATAAAGACTATCCGCACAGGCCAGGGCGCTGGCGCGACCTTCTGCGCTCAGCAAGTCCGTAGTGTTCAGCACCCCTTCCGGACGCGCGTAGCGCACGGATTCACCCAGCAACTGACGGAAAGGCGCCGGGGCCGCCGCGCCAATCCCCATCACCGCGACAGGACGCTTGAGCATACGCGCAATGCTTGCCGATGCCGAACCGGCGCTGATGACGGGAATCGATACGGCATCGCGCAATGCCGCAAGGCCAGGATCGGCGGCGCAGCTGAGAAACAGCGCATTGCAGCCGTCGGACTCTAATTGCCGCCCGAGCGTAACGATCTTAGGCACCGCCAGCGCTTCACTGGCATCATCAAAAATGCCTTTGTGCTGATCGGGGATCGCCCGGCTAATTGAGTTGATAGCGTACTCCTGATAAATCAGCCGACCATGTTCTTCGACAAAGTGCTGATCTGGGTGAGTGAGTACGCGAATGATGCCTAACATGCGGTGTAACTCCTGGTGTGAAGTTGAAGGTGATTGCAAATCTGCCTGTTGCACAGCTGATGTTGTTTTATTTATGTGCAGTAAATTGGCAGGTTTAAACGGTGGAGACAACTGTTGCCTGCCGTCACTAATGCGTATTCACACTATAGTGAGCTCCCCACATCGCTGATCACTCCGCGTAGCCAACGGTGTGCCGAACTGTCCTGCGTTCGGCGATGCCAGAGCAAATCAAAAGGGATGGAGGGCAACGCTAGCGGCGGTTCGAACATCACGAACCGATCTTGATGAGCGGATGT
Source organism: Type-E symbiont of Plautia stali (assembly GCF_059731115.1). Lineage (NCBI taxonomy): Bacteria > Pseudomonadati > Pseudomonadota > Gammaproteobacteria > Enterobacterales > Enterobacteriaceae > Type-E symbiont of Plautia stali. The sequence goes on along the minus strand of NZ_AP035907.1, from coordinate 45,468 downwards.
GGTCGCCACGCGGCTCAGCACTGTAGCCACATAATCCGTGTCGGGGAGCAAATCAGGGACGGTAAACATGGTGGGTAACGTCAGGCTGATGTTGCGCGCCAATCCCTGCTCTCGCAGTTTTTGATCCACCAGTCCATATCGGTTGCCTTCCGGGGAAACGAGGATATGTGGCAGTGACAGAAATGCCTGCAGGTTCATTTCCTTTTGCGCGATGGGATGATCGCTTCCCACCAGCGTGACAAAGTCATCGCGCAGCAGCGGTTGCGAAAGAATCCGGTTCTCAGCTTTGGTCGGCGGTACGCCTACCGCAATATCAATTTTCCCCGCATCCAGTAGCGCAACCACCTCATCACGATCAATAAAGTAACGCACATGGATGGTGCAGTTGGGTGCCAGCGTCGCCAGCTTTTTGGTTAATGCAGGCAGCAATACATGCAGCGGGTATTCAGTGAGACCCAGGGTAAAACTGCGCTGCTTGTCATTGGGATCAAAGTCCTCCGCCGGCTTCATTAAATGACACACCTGCCCTAACGCATCAGCCACCGAGATCGCCATTTCCTGCGCCTTTGCCGTTGGCAGCAATCCCTCCGCACTGCGGATAAATAACGGATCATCGAAAACACGGCGTAAGCGCGCCAGCGCAGCACTCATCGCCGGTTGGCTCACGCCCGCCAGCGCCGCTGCTTTCGTCACGTTGCGTTCCAGCATTAGGGCGTTAAAGGCCACCAGCAGATTGAGATCGAAACCATCAAAATTCATATTTTGTATATTGCTCTATATCAATCATTTGTTGGATTGATAGTCTCAGGTTCGGGAATACTGCACAAGCCGGTGAGATGCACCGCTAACTCATTTAAAAGGTTTCCGTTATGTCTGCGACTCAACAACTGAATCAACGTCTGCAAGCTGAACGCGCTGCGGTAGAAAATCTGTACCGTGCGTTTAGTGATAAGAATCCTGATTTGTTGGATCTGGCGGTGACGCAAGACTGGAGTGATATTCCTTTAGCGCCGGGGCAAGGGCCTGGACCAGAGGGTTTCAAACCGGTGCTGGCGAGTTTTATCGCCGCGTTCCCGGACATCAACATTATTGTTCATGACATGCTGCAGGAACCGGGTAAAGCGGCGGTACGTGCTGAGATTACCGGGACACATCAGGGCGAGTTTTTGGGTATCGCGCCAACTGGTCACCGTATTCACGTTCGCCTGCATGAGTTCCATTTACTGAACGGCGAGCGCGTGACGACCACCTGGCATATGGAGGACTGGATGGCGCTGTTCCAGCAGATTGGGCAATTCCCAGCGCAATAGATAACGCGTTACATCGCGATCAAATATTCATGGAAATCCGCTGCCGGATTTAAAGCTAACTGCGCGGCACTCTGTTGCGGATGAGCCAGCAAATACCGCCGCACCAGTGCATATCCGAGCGAGTAGCCCAGCCAACGCGGCATATCGGCGCTACCGAAAAACCAGGCATTATGGTCGTAAAAGGGTTGCGACCACTGTTCTATGGCCCGATCAACATAAGGGGCAAACAGTGAAGGAGCCAGCGTTTCCCACGGCTCGGGCTCGCCACCGCACACTTCCTGCGAGAAGTGACCGGCTAAACCTTCAGACACCAGCGCTTCACCCAACATCCTGCCATAGCCGGGGCCATCCCAGCGGGCAGCATGATGCAGTTCGTGGGCAAACATGCGCGTCAGGCTCTCTTGGGTGAGATCGTGACTGTGCGGATCAATGGTCAAATAGATGATGCCAGGTTCCGGGGAGTAGCCCAGACACCCTTTGCCTTCGAGAACAAACTGCCCTGCTTTGATCACCACATCTAAGGCATTAATCTCGAGATGGCTGTTAGCCTGCCGCCAGGTGCGTTGCAGTGCCTCATCGATCCAAGGACGTTGAGCGGAGAGTGTTTGTCGGGCATTGATGAAGTGAAGATCGAGAGAATGCATCTGGCCTCCTGCCATTGTGAAATAGAACGAACTCACATCATGCTCAGGTATCCATGCGATGACAAATTTCAAATGATTAAGCGTGATGAACTGCATGGTTTAAGCCAGGCATAATCTTCCCCTGCTATGCTAAGCACCAGACGTTAATCAGTGTTCACAGGCGGAAGAATGAAAGTCGTGTTATGTGCGTATCATGAGATGGGATGCGCGGCGCTGGAGAGTTTGCAGGAAGTGGGATTTGAAGTGGTGTGCGTGTTCACCCACGCGGGCGCCCATCAGGAAAATAGCTTCTTTCATTCTGTTGAAGCCATGGCGCTGCAGCAACAGATCCCGGTGTTTTGTCCGGACGATATCAATACGCCAGAATGGATTGCCAAAGTAGCGTCGCTGCAACCCGATGCGATTTTGACCCTGTCTTATCGACAAGCGCTCTCTCCTGCCATGATTGCCACCGCCAAAAAAGGCGCATTCAATGTGCATGCTTCGCTGCTGCCCGCCTATCGCGGACGTGCGCATCTCAACTGGGTGATTATCCGCAATGAGCGTGAAACCGGGGTGACGCTTCATCGCATTAATGACGTGCCAGATGGCGGGCCAATTCTGGCGCAAAGCCGTGTCGCTATCACTGATGAAGATGAGGCGCTTTCATTACATCGCAAACTGGTACGCACCACACGTGAACAGTTGCCAAACTGGCTGCGCGCTCTGCGGGCGGGTAGTTTGATTGAAAGCGTGCAGGATGAAAGTCTCGCCAGCGAACCGGGACAACGAAAGCCTGAGGATGGGCAGATTCACTGGCATCAGTCTGCCGATGAGATTCATGCTCTGATTCGCGGCGTTGCTTATCCGTGGCCTGGTGCGTATAGCCTGATGGGAGAACAGCGTTTTATCGTGTGGAAAAGCCGCGTGATTACCCAGTCGCATCAGCACGCAGCGGGCAGCATTATTTCCATCGATCCGCTTTATATCGCCTGTGGCGAAAATGTGCTGGAAATTGTCGCGACGGGGTTATCGCATCACGACAATCTTAGTGCGGCGCAGCTCGTGCAGCACTTCTCACTGTGCGTGGGGATGCAACTGAAGTCATGTTGAGCTGGCGATTTCAGGCTGAAATCGCCAACCTTTATCACCAGCGGGTCGCTGCCATATCAATCACAAAGCGATATTTCACATCACCTTTCAGCATGCGCACGAATGCATCTTCGACTGCTTCACCCGCAATCAATTCGATATCTGCCGTGATGTTGTGTTCGCCGCAGAAATCCAGCATCTCCTGCGTCTCTTTGATGCTGCCGATGGATGAGCCGCTGATGCTCAGGCGACGGAAGACCATCGGCGTGACGTCAGGAGCCTGATGCGGTTGTTCCGGAATGCCTACCAGCACCAAACGACCATTGGTTTTGAGCGTGGCGAGGTAGGGATCGAGATCGTGAGGCGCGGACACGCAGTCGATAATGAAATCGAGAGAGGTTCGCGCCGCTGCCATCTGTTCCGCATCGCGTGAGACCACCACGCGGCTGGCCCCCAGACGTCGCGCATCGGCACCTTTTTCCGGAGAGGTAGTGAATAGCGTCACTTCCGCACCCATCGCACTCGCCAGTTTTACCGCCATATGCCCAAGCCCGCCTAAACCCACGACGCCGACTTTGTCACCAGCCTGCACCTTGAAGTGACGCAACGGTGACCAAACGGTGACGCCCGCACACAGCAACGGCGCAACGCCTGCCAGCGACAGGTTCTGCGGCACTGACACCACAAAATGCTGATCGACCACCACATTCTGTGCATAGCCGCCCCAGGTGCTGTCGCCAGTGTGTTTGTCGATACCATTATAGGTCGCGGTAAATCCGGCTTTGCAGTACTGCTCTTCCTGCTGCTGGCAGAAATGGCATTCACGACAAGAATCAACCATCACGCCGACACCCACCACATCACCGACCTTGAAGTTTGTGACCGCTGCACCGGTTTCCCGCACGCGACCGACGATTTCGTGGCCCGGCACCAGCGGATAACGACTGACCGCCCATTCGTTACGTGCCATATGCAGATCGGAGTGACACACGCCGCAGTACAGGATATCGATTTTCACGTCCTGCGGCTGCAGTGGACGCAGCGCGATCTGGCTGGATACTAAAGGTTTTGCCGCGTCGTGTGCGACTAATGCGTTGATTTTCATGGTGCCTCCGCAAGGTGCTGGCGTTATTGAGTTGAAGGCGGCAGACTATAGTCAACGTGGTGCAAAAATGATAGTAGTCACCATTTGGTGACCATAAGGAGAGACACCGATGCCAGCCTGGGTTGACGGTAAACTGGTTTTTTATGCGGATTCCCCGCCGCGTCGCTTGATGGACCTGTTCTCGCTGAAGTGGAGCAGCATGGTGCTGCACGCGCTTTATCACTGGCCGGGACAACGTGCCCGAACCGGGGAACTGCAACGCAGCCTGCAGGGAATTTCGAAGAAAATGCTTTTTCAGACACTGAAAGAGCTGGAGCAGCGCGGACTGATCGCCCGGCATGTGTACGACGTGGTTCCACCGAAAGTGGATTATCGCTTAACGCCGTTAGGATTGACCTTCGCAGCGCCGATTGAGCAGATGTATCTGTGGGGGCTGGAAAACCAGGCTGCGCTGGATGCGATGGACGCCAACTTAAAAGCGGCTACGGACGTGCCATCAGACGTTCCACCGTCTCACGATCTCTCGGCAAGCGAGGATTAAACACCACCAGGCTCAGGCCGGGCTTACCCTCAACCGCGAAGGTGCTGTATTCAAGTTCCAGCACGCCTTCGTCCGGGAGCCACAGTTGCTTTATCCCTTCGCCATGCTGGCTCACTTCCTGCGATTGCCACAGTTGACGGAAGGTTTCGCTCATCGCGCTAAGTTCTTCCACCAGCGCGCGCACATGTTCGCTGGCACCGGTGCGTGCTACGTCGGCACGGAAATTCGCCACCATGTTACGCGTGACCTGATGCCAATCCGGCAGGCGTTTTTTCATCTCTTCGTTGCTGAACATCATCAACAGGATATTGCGCTGTTCCGGCGGCAGCTGCGCGTAATCTACAAACACTTTGGTCGCCGCATGGTTCCACGCCACCACCTGCCATTCAGCAGTTTTCACTAGTGCGGGCGTGTGCGTCATGCTATCCAGGACGCGTTGCAACGAGGGTGAAACATCCACGCCCGCCTGCCAGGTGACGCCCGGTAAACGATTTTGCGCCAGCAGAAACAGGTGGTCGCGCTCGGCGGCACTCAGCTCCAACGCTTTGGATAACCGTTCCAATACCTCTTCGGAGGGCGCACCGCCTCTGCCCTGCTCCAGCCAGGTGTACCAGGTGGTGCTGACGCAGGCGCGCACCGCCACCTCTTCCCGACGCAATCCGGGCGTACGACGCCGCAGCAACGGATAGCCGAGTTTGCCGGCATCCAGTCGCTGACGGCGTTCACGCAGGTAGTTGCCGAGCAGATTGTCGTCTTGTTGGGTCATGGCGTTATCCTGTTAGTGCCTATACCTGTATAAGCTCACGACTTTTCGCCGCGCCGCAGACTTTTATCATAGTGCTTCAACAGCCAGAAATAGGAGTACGAATATGCGACTTTTTGTGACCGGCGCAAGCGGCTTTATCGGTTCGGCCATTGTGAAAAAACTGCAGGCACGCGGCGTGGACGTGCTTGGACTGGCACGCAGTGACGCGTCAGCAGAGAAACTGCACCAGCAGGGAGTCCAGGTGATGCGCGGCGATTTAGAAGATATTGCCAGCCTGCGTAGCGCCGTTGAACAGAGTGACGGTGTAATCCATGTCGGCTATATCCATGATTTCAGCCGCATGGATCACGCAGCGGCTATCGATCAGCAGGCGATTCTGGCGATGGGTGAAGTACTTGCCGGGTCAAACCGTCCGCTAGTGGTGACCACCGGTACTGCATTGGTCTCGCCAGGACGTCTCGCGGTTGAACAGACTCAACCGGTTTCCGGCGGCCATCCTCGTTCCGACTCCAACATCGCCGCACTCGCGCTGGCGGATAAAGGGGTGCGCGTCTCGCTAGTGCGTCTTCCGCCCACGGTACACGGCGCAGGCGACCACGGCTTTGTGCCGATGATCATTAATATGGCGAAAGAGAAAGGCGCGGCGGTGTATATCGGGGATGGTGCGAATCGCTGGCCTGCGGTGCATCGTGATGATGCGGCGGAGTTGTTCTGCCTCGCCACCGAGCACGCCGAAGCCGGCACGATTTTGCATGCGATTCAGGAAGGAGGCATCCCATTTCGTCAGATCGCCGAAACCATTGGTGCAGGTTTGTCTCTGCCGGTGAAAAGCCTGAGCATGGAAGAAGCGAAAGAATGGCTGGGCTGGATGGCGTTCTTTGCTTCCATTGATAATCCGGCTTCCAGTGAATGGACGCGCCAGACCTTTAACTGGCAGCCCACCGGACCGGGACTGCTGCAGGATATGCGTGAGGCGGGTTATTTTTCGCGTTGATTCCGCACCGCCTCTTGCAGGAAATCAATAAACGCGCGGCTTCTTGCGGGAAGAAAACTCCGTTCCTGGTAGAGCAGCGCAATCTCAAGGGGTGCGGGAGCGAGTTCAAGCTCAATCACTTCTAACTGCCCACTTCGAATATAAGGCTCACAAGCCTGCGCTGAAAGGATGGCAAACCCGATGCCTTTCAGTGCAGCTTGCATCGCCATCTCACCACTGTCGACACGGAAAGGACTCAGCACATTGATGTGTCGAAATCCTTTGCCAGTGGTTATAAATTGCCACGCTTGCCCCTGAAGTGCACTTACGGTGGTGATGCAGGGCAGAGCCAGCAATTGTTCTGTTTGCGTTGGTCTGGCGTATTTTTGCAGTAAAGTCGGCGCCGCAACAATGTGGCAGGGTAATGAAGCCAGCGGTCGAGCTATGACATCACTGCTGGCGCGCGTGCCGCGACTGATATCAATGACAACATCGCAGTCATCCCACAGTGCCTCTGCTCCCTGCAGGCTGGTAGTACAATGGAGTTCAATTCTGGGATATCGCAGTGCAAAGTCAGCCAAGAGATTGCCGAAAATCACCGGCCCGACTCCATTTGGTAAACATACGCGTAGCAGCCCTTCCGGCTCAGTTTGTGCGTGGCTTAATCTGGCTTCCGTCTCATTCACCGAGTCCAGCAGTGGTCGCATGCTGTCAAAAAACATCTGCCCTGCTTCAGTAAGCTTCATTTGGCGCGTACTTCGCTGTATGAGTCGCATCCCTAATCGTTCTTCCAGCTGCGAAATCTGGCGACTCACATTCGATGCAGGTATATTCAAGGCACGCGCGCCGCCGATAAAACTGCCCTTCTCTGCAACGGTGACGAATACCCGCAAAACATTTAAATCGATTCTACTGCGCATCGTTTATCCCATTTTTGATAATTAATCGTCTCACTTTATCGCTCTAATCATAATGAAGCACGGGCAATAGACTAGGCCTCCTGTAACTTAATGGAGCAAACTATGCCTGTCCTCACCCCGCAATCAGGTTCATTCGCTGTGATCCGCATCGCTGTGATTATCGCTTTTGTCCAATTCACGAATGCCCTCGAATACATGATGTTTAATCCGCTGTTTGCCTACATGGCGTCTCAATTTTCAGTGCCTGTCACTTATGCAGGTTATGTCACGGGGACTTACACCCTGGGTTCAGTGCTATCCGGGTTATGTATTTGGAAATGGATTGACCGCGTTAATGCCAAGCGGTTTTTACTGTGGAATATGGCGCTTTTAGGCGCTCTGACGGTGCTGATCACCTTCACGAGCGATTATACCCTGCTGCTGGTTCTACGATTTATGGCGGGCTTAGTGGGAGGAACAACCATGGGTGTGGGGATGAGTTTATTAATCAGCCTCGCGCCAGCGGCCTTACGAGCACGGATGATTGCCACCGTCATTGCCGCTTTCTCTGTGGTCAGCATTGCAGGGATGCCGACCATGCTGTTTTTGAGCACACATTTCGGCTGGTATAGCGCAACGAGACTCATTGGTTTGCTGTGCCTGATAGCTTTGCTTCTTATTGCCGGGTTTATTCCTGATGCCCCGCGCAAAATCTCCCCTAAATCATCGATAACAATGACGCCAGAATGGTTGTTTTTCGCCAGCGGGAACGCCATCGCGCAATTCACTCCTATGCTCATCATTCCTGCTTTAGTGCCTTTATTGACCCAACACATGCAGGCTGTGAGCGCCTCGCTGCCAATGCTGTTCTTCATCGGTGGCATCGCTGGGTTGATGGCGACAAAGCTTACCGGAAAGCTATTGGCTCACTGGTCCAGCTACACCTTAGCCGTTGTCTCAACGCTGATATTACTGGTCAGCATGCTGCTTCCCGTGACAGGTTTGCATGCCAGCGCATTATTCATGGGGCTGTTTCTGAGCGGGGCTTACGGACGATTGGTGGTGGTGTCGTGTGTGACGACGAGGTTTCCAAATGAGGCTAGTCGGGCTGGTTTCCTGTCCCTGCAAACGGCGCTGATGTCATTGAGTACCACCCTCGCCTTTTTTGTTTCGGCCATGACTTTTGAGATAGCAGCGCCACTTCCGATCATATTCTGGGTGCTGGTTGCCGGCAGCGCATTACTCTTGCCACCGCTGATTAAGAGGATGGAAAAAAGGTTAGCGAGACGTGAGGCCTGAGGTGATAAAGGTAGCGGCAGAATCGATCGCCCAGCTAAAAGTTTAGCTCTGGTTCGATAAACTCTGCCGCGAGGGATTAGCCAAACGGCTCTTCGCGTGCCAGCAAGCGTGCTATCACGTTAAGCGCACCTTCGTCGTTATTGCTGTCGGTTTTATAACGCGCAACAGCGGCCACGGGTGCGGCTGCATTGGCCATCGAAAAGCTGTAGCACGCCTGACGCAGCATTTCGAGGTCATTGGCGCTGTCGCCAATGGCCAGCACTTCGCAATCGTCGATGCCCCATTTTTCCTGCAGCAGCGCGATGCCATGTGCTTTGTGGCAGCCAGGAATGATCAGATCGACAAAACCAAAGCCGCTGGAGACCGGATGCATAATGTTTTCAATCGCGCCCAGTTCTTTGTGCAAACGCTCCATCAGGGCATCCACCCCTTCGTGGGCCAGATTCAACGAAAACTTAAAGATGGTGTCATCGATATCGTAGAGGTTGTCGCGCTTTTCCAGCCGATGATAGTGATTCGCCAGCATCGCAATCACTTCCTCCGGCATTGAAGTGTGCACATAAGCGCCATTGCGACCGCACACCACGGTGCTGATATCCGGCTCTTTCGCCAGAATATCGAGAATTTGATGGACGCGTTCTGGCGCTAATTCGCCGCAGAAGATCTCTTCATTGCTGTCTGACACCCAGGCACCGTTCTCGGCGACAAAGGCGATTTCATCTTTGATATCCGGGAAATAGCGTTGTAACTGGTAATACTGATTGCCACTGGCGACCACAAAACGAACGCCCTTCTCTTTCAACAAAGCGTACTGGCGCGCAAAACGCTGGGCGTTGTACTGTTTGTTGTCATCGAGAAAAGTCCCATCCATATCCACCGCAATCATTTTTACTGCCATCTTACTCTCCCGTATCGTTTGACCAGCATTCCATCCAGCTGTGAAAAGGTTTTCATAGAGCTTACTCGCGGTGTGGATTAATGAGAATGGTAATAATGAGATTGTTAACCGCTTTCAGAGATTTCCAGTGCCATCTTTTACTGCAAATCCGCCCCTTTTTCCCTGATCCAGACACAGAACATCTCTGCCATGTCCTTTGCGTAGTCGAGAATCTCCGCCTCAGTGCGCGGTGTTTCGGAAAAATGCTTGCCCACGTTACCCAGTGTGCTGTTGATCAGGTCCGCAGCGCGCAGACGTTGTTTCTCTTCCAACTGGGGCAATAACTCATACAGGAAGTCACTCATCACGTTTTCACCCGCCGCGCGCGCGGCTGCCACTTCCGGTGCATCACGGTATAACGGCGCTGCATCGTTAAGTGCGGTACGCATTGCCGCTTCTTCACACTCTGAGTGCAAGAAAGCGAGCGTGAGTCGGTGCAGACGTTCACCCGCAGGCACATCTCGATTGCGCAGGATTGATCCTAAAAGATCGCCGGTGCGTTGCCACTCCTCGCTCTGTAATCGAAAGAGGATAGCCGCTTTATTGGGAAAGTATTGATACAACGATCCAATACTCACACCAGCACGCTCCGCCACACGTGCGGTGGTAAACCGCGTGGCGCCTTCCTGTTCCAAAACCTGAGTAGCGGCTTGCAAAATCGCCGAAACCAGCTCGCTGGATCGCGCTTGTTGCGGCTTTTTTCTCTCTGAAATCTTAGCGTTACGGCGTTCAGCCATCTGATGCTCCTGAACACGAATAGTGAAATGCGAATGATTCATCGTATTGTGTTCGCACAGATTAATCCACGGAGAATCACCATGAATACCTTAACTTCCGCGCCCCTGGCGCCGCTGCTTAACTACCTGTTCGAACTGGCCGACAATATGGCGCATCCGACCAATGAAGCCTTCCGCGTGATGTCCGATGAAGAGCAAAATCGCCTGTTGCAGAGCAAAACAGATTATCTCGAACTCTATGGTCATCTGAAAAATGTGCCACTGGCGGTGTCGCGTGAGACTGGCAAACTGCTGTATATGCTGGCACGCAGCACCAAGGCGCAGTCGATAGTGGAGTTTGGCACCTCCTTTGGTATTTCAACGCTACATCTCGCGGCAGCGTTACGCGATAACGGCGGCGGAAAGATCATCACCAGTGAATTTGAGCCGGGCAAGGTTGCCTTAGCACGTAATCATTTTGCGGATGCGGGCGTGAGTGATTTGATTGAAGTGCGCGTGGGTGACGCGCTGCATACGTTGAGCCGCGACCTGCCTGCTGCCATCGATATGCTGGTGCTGGATGGCGCCAAGGCAATTTACCCTGAGATACTGGCGCTGGTTGAATCACATTTGCGCCCTGGTGCGCTGATCGTCGCCGATGATGCCGATTTCAGCCCCGAATATCTCGAAAATGTGCACAGCGGGCGTGGCTATCTGTCGCTGCCGTTTTACGATGGCGTTGAAGTGTCAATGTGGCTGGGACGTTCAAAGTAATCAGCACCCAGAGCCTGTGCTCTGGGTGACTGTCATTTTCGGTACTGCGCTTCAACCCGCTCCTGCTTAATCTTCGCATCAATTGAAAGTTCCGCCGTGGGTCGCAGCAGCAAACGCGCCAGGCCTATCGGATCGCCCGTCTCACGGCAATAGCCATATTCACCATGATGAATACGCTGCATGGCGGCATCAATTTTCGGCAGCAGGCGGCTTTCGCGATCAATCTGACGAAACAATAAGCGTAACTCCTCTTCGCGGATCGCTTTATCCGCTTCATCCCCTTGCTGTTCACTGCGTTGCAGCTGCGTTTTCAGGTAGTCGATATGTTCGAGCAGTTCCTGCCGCTCAAAACGTAATAAGCGCAAAAAATAGTCACTCTGGTGAGGATTCATATACTCTTCTGGCGGCATACTGAGAAGGTTTTGCTGCTCGGCTGCTGTGGGTTTGGTCATATTGAAATTCCTTAACAGCTTCGTGTTAATGTTATATCGTCACATTTCAAATCATTCATTGAGGTTGCTGCGATGAAGAGCACTGTTCCTCTGTTACTTATCGCCATAGCATCGGCAAAAGCAGGTGCCTTTCAGGCAAAGATTGATACGTTAAAACTGGCGCAAAAACCGGATACCGCAGTGGCCAACGTCGATTTGACACAGCCTCTGGCGACGGCGGAAGTGCATGCGGCGCTGTTAAAGCCCGTATCCGGCTGCCAGTGTCCGTTCTGTACGCAAATGCGTGCGCTGGCGGGCTAACTCAGGCGGATACGCGCGCCACGCGCTGCGGCCAGGGATCGGCAAATTCGCCGCCACTTTGCCACCATGCAAGCTCCTCTTCGTTGAGAAAGCAGCGTTTCAGGGCGACGGTGAAGGCTTTCACCTCATCCGGTTCACCAATAACCGTTAAACTGCAGCGCCGATCGCCAAATCGCCCCGGCATTTTTGCCACTGCCTGTTCGACCGCCGCGCGCTCCTCAGCAGTAAGCGGACTATCACGATGATTCAGAATTCCCGCTTTCCAGTAACTGATAAATTCCAGACTGATGCTGCCCGTGGCCTGATTCCATAACAGTGCCAGGTCATCCCGCGTCGGCAACCAGAAAAAGCCTTTGCTGCGATAGATGCCCGCGCCCATAAAGTGGTGGCAGGTATCCCACAATCGCTGTGGATGGAATGGACGATCGTCGTGAATCACTTCGGAAGTCATTTGCCACGCACCGGGATCAATGGCATCCACCTCATCCGCTAATTCTTCAATTAACTGCGCGACCCGCCCGAAATCGTAGGGCTGCATCGCCATGAGTTCACTCAGAGAGAGGTTTCCCCGCGATACCGCCATCACTGCCACATAGGGATTGAGCGGATGAATGGCCTGGGCAATGCGGGTAATGCTGGAAGACGGCAGCCGATCATTTTTGGTGAGCAGCAGATGGCTGCAAAACATGATTTGTTCTGCCAGCAGATTCTCGATGCGCCGCTCGTGACGAGTCAGATTGGCCTGCAAACGAGGAATCAGCGCTTCGCCCTGCTGGTAATCATCATTCAGCATCACGCTGTCGACCAGCGATAAGAATCCATTGAGTTGCACTTCAGCATGATCGCGGAAATAACGCACCAGTGGCAACGGATGGCTACTGCCCGAGGTTTCCAGCAGGATCAGATCCGGGCGATGTGCGTTGAGCATCGACTCAAGTGCGGCATCGAGTTTTTCGATACCCGTTCGGCTGCTAATACTGTCGGCCGAGAGCGTAATGAAATTATGTTTACTGGCGTTGACGATTTCAGTGTTGGCAATCAGCACGCCATCGACGTCCAGTTCGCTCATATCATTGACGATGACGCAGACTGCAAGTTGCTGTTTATGCGCCTGAACCAACAGACTTTTTAATAGCGTTGTTTTGCCTGCACCCAGAAAACCGTTGAGAATGGTGAGGGGAATTTTTTGCATCGTGACCTCTTGCTGCCGCACGTTGCGGCTGGGTTTGCCATCCATGGCGTCATGCCGTTCCGTTAAACCAGGTTCTGCCAAAGTACCCGCTGGGTAAACGCGCTTCGCTCAGGCAGAAATGTGTTGCCGGGCGCTCAGTTCATTGCACCGTCAACGATCTACCCGGTTCCTCGCGTTTATCTTCCTCAGTGAAACCAGGGTTCAAACGGATCTGGATATTCGGCCCAGTTTTCCGGGCCCTGCGCCATCTCTTCGTCAGTCAGCAGCGCATTTTCCAGCTGGTTGCGCAGACGAGCTTCATCCATCTCAATACCAATAAACACGATTTCCTGACGCGCATCGCCAGTGCCCTCGACCCAGTTCTGCATGATGTATTCCAGCGTCTCGGGATCTTCCGGCCAGCGCTCTTTCGGCGCGCTGGCCCACCACATGCCTGCTAAGCCCTGACGCGTCACGCCACCGGCCTGTGACCAGGAACCGGCATAATGAGGACGACTGGCGAGCCAGAAGAAGCCCTTAGACCGCACCACGCCTTTGAGATCGCCTTCAATGACGCTGGCGAAGCGGGTGGGATGGAAAGGACGACGCGCGCGGAACACAAAGTTGCGGATGCCATACTCTTCGGTTTCTGGCGTATGTGAACCGCGCAGTTCTTGCAACCAGCCGGGGGCTTGTGAGGCCGCATCAAAATCAAATAAACCGGTATTCAGCACTTCCTTCAGTGCAACCTTGCCAAACTCAGAGGTCACCACGCGTGCGCGCGGGTTGAGAGAATGCAATATCGCCAGCAAGCGAGCTTTTTCCGCTTCATCAATCAGATCGGTTTTGTTCAGAATCAGCACGTCGCAGAACTCAATCTGATCCACCAGCAGATCCACCACCGTGCGTTCATCTTCTTCACCCAGCGATTCACCGCGGGATTTGATGCTCTCGTTGGATTCGTAATCGCGCAGGAAATTGAAGCCGTCCACGACGGTCACCATGGTGTCCAGCGCAGCGACTTCTGACAGGCTCTGACCATCTTCATCGGCAAAGGTAAAGGTTTCCGCCACCGGCAGCGGTTCGGAAATACCGGTCGATTCGATCACCAGGTTATCGAAACGGCCATCTTTTGCGAGGCGATCTACCTCCAGCAGCAGATCTTCACGCAGCGTGCAGCAGATGCAGCCGTTACTCATCTCGACTAACTTCTCATCGGTGCGCGACAGCTCCGCCCCGCCCTCACGCACCAGAGCGGCATCGATATTCACTTCCGACATATCGTTAACGATCACTGCCACGCGGCGACCTTCGCGATTGTTAAGAATATGGTTAAGCAGCGTGGTTTTGCCCGCGCCGAGAAAGCCGGAGAGGACAGTTACCGGCAACTTTTTAAAATTCGGGGATAATGATGACATTGCAACTCCTTCAACATGACAAGTGCAGGTGCGGTGACATGCCACACCAAACGTTATAATTGATATGTTATAACATAACAATTACGGTTGTCATTGCGTCGAAGAAAGTTTGTTGTTTAAGGCAAAAAAAGCGGGCCGTTTCGACCCGCTATAAAGCATTACTTGTTATCGGGATAGCTTAGATCGATCGCTTCATCCGGTAACTTAGTGAATTTTTTCACGATAGTGCGGAAGTCGGCGTTAGGCGTCAAATCGGCAAACTGTTGCGGATAAAGGTCTTTAGCCAAAATTTCCATCCCCACGATGTTGTAAGGGTGGTTATAGAAATGATGGTACACGCCATAAACACGGCCATTCTTCACCGGCTCGATCTGTGCCAGACCGGTACGTTTCAATAGTGTCTGGAAAGTGGCATTCACCTCTTTCGGCTGCACGCCGTAGCCGAATGGCAGCACGTTGGTGTTAGGACGTTTTGAACCGGTCATGATGTAAACATCCGGTTTCATCGCAATAATTTTTTCCAGCGCGATAAAGCCCACGTTGCCCGGCAACAGCTCGGAACCAATATTCTTACCGCCTACGGCTTCGACTAGTCCGCCCCAGCCATTGTGACTGTGAGTGAAGCAGCAGTTATCGCTGTTACCGGCAATCGGCTCAATAAACACAGTCGGTTTGTTCTTCACCTCAGCGACGCCTTTGGTGATGCGATCAAACCTCTGCTGATAGAAATCGGTATAGGCCTTAGCCTGGCTCTCACGGTTCAACACTTTACCCAACAGCGTGACGCTGGGTGCCGTGTTTTGCGCGGGGTGCAGTTCATAATCCACAAACACCACGGGAATATGCAGATTATTCAGCGTACTCAATACACCTGACTGTTGCAGCGCCGGTTTCGCGCGCAGTTGGGCAATCATCATGTCGGGCTTTTGCGCCAGCACGCTTTCTAAATTGACCTGGCCCTGGTCGCTGAAGCCCATATCGACAATTTTGGTCGCTTCCGGCCATTTGCCTTTCAGCAGATCCCAGGTTTGGGTGTCTTGTTTCTTCGGCAGGTTATTCCACGCCACCACACGCTTGAACGGGTCATCACGATCCAGCAGCGCCAGCGTCAGAATATCGCGGCCATCCTGCAGGATGATGTGTTGCGGTTCTTTAGTGATGGTTTGCGTGTTGCCGTCCATATCGGTGACGGTTAACGGGTAAGTGGTAGCCGAAGCCGCCGTGGAAGCCAGTAATCCCATTGCCAGTAGCAGGCGCGTTTTCATCCTAAAACTCCGTGGTAAAAAGAATAGTTATTATTATCAATTACCTTAACACAACCTTAAGGGCCGAAAATAAACGCCAGGACAATGGGTTGTAACCGAGTATTAATGCTGAGTGATAAAGGTTGGATGGCGGATGGCGGATGGCAGATGGCAGATGGCAGATGGCAGATGGCAGATGGCAGATGGCAGATGGCAGATGGCAGATGGCAGATGGCAGATGGCAGATGGATTATCCATTCCCTGCCGGCAGCCCGCAAGCCGCCGCAGCAGGGAAATGCGCGTCAGGTGAAATCGGACAGCTTCTGCCCGGAGGTAATCAACTCCTGCAACAGCATCTGCCGACGCTCTTGCGACGTATCACGGCTGACCATAAAGCAGATCGCCGCCACCGCCTGGCCGCTGCGTGAGCGAATCGGCGCGGCCATACAGCAGGTAAAGCTTTCGGAGAGCCCTTCCGTCATGCAATAACCCAGCTTACCGGCATGGTGGATTTCATCGAGAAACGCCTGCTTATCGAGAATCTGCCCGCTGGCAAGACGGTAATCTTCTTCTGGAATCAAATCGAGGATCGCGCTATCAGACCAGTTGCTGAGTAGCAAGCGGCCAGTCGCAGTCCAGGTGATGGGCACGCGTACACCGATATCTGAGGTGATCTTGAAGGGGTGCGCGTTGCTGCTCTCGGACAGCACCACCGTGTACTTGTTGCCTTCCAGCATGCAAAGCTGCACAGTTTCGCCATGGCGCGCCACAATCTCGACCATCAGCTGATGCGCGCGCCGGATCAGATCGTTATGCGCCATGTAATCCGCACCGTAATAGTGCATCTCGCGACCGAAAAACACCGCACCATCTGCATCTAATTCCACCAGCCCGGCTTCACTGAGCAAACTGACCAACTCATAAACGCTGGATCGGGGTGCGCCAGTGGCATCGATCAAATCGCGCATCGCCATCGGCTGACGGGCAATATGCAACTGACGGAAAATATCAATAACCCGGTCAACACCGCGCGCCCGTGACGGTTTTTCATCCGGCATACGCTTACTCCCCTGTTGCATTGGTGCGATTGGAATACATGAAAAAAGAAAAGCATCATACACCCCAACGCAACAATTACCCATCCCCGTAAAAATAAAAATTAGTCACTGACGTTATATTATGGCGATCTATTTTGGGGCCTCATTTTGGCGCAACGATTTTTTACTGACATTAAAAATTTTCGACGAAGGTCACATTCTTATTAAACGAACACTCCGCAATAAATTTATTTTGCGATCCCGACTACATCACAAAAAATTAAATAGCCGATCACATATTGCAAAAGCAAATCCCCTGTGCAAATCTTGCCCTATCCGGTATTGCAGATTTGAGTCTGATATATCGGACAGACTAACTACTCCAGAAATGAGGCAATTTGCATGACGATAAAACGTTATGGCATTGAAGGCGGGACCGGCACTGGCGGGCAAATGTTGCCCTTCGCCCGTGCGGTAGAGGCCGATGGCTGGCTGTATATCTCAGGCCAGACGCCGATGCGCGACGGTGAAGTGGTGGAAGGCGGTATCATTGAACAGACCCAGTTAGCATTTGATAATTGCCTGACCATCATGCGCGAGGCAGGTTATCGCGTGGAAGATGTGGTACACGTCACGGCGGTGTTGACCGACGCACGCTACTTCAGTTCCTTTAATAAAGTATTCAGTGAGATATTCAGTGGAAATCCACCGGCGCGTATTTGTAGCGTGCAGGATTTAGTGGTCGACTGCAAAGTGGAAGTGGATATGAAATGCTTCCGCGCCGATCGTAAATAATTATTACGGTTAAAACAGGCTGACGATTTTTTATTTTCTTCGCCCACACCAGGACAGCCTGTTATTAATTGATGCTTTTCATTTTGCTGTGAAATATCGGTGTTACGCCGACTCATAACCATTTTATAGAGAGCATAAAATGAACACAACATCGCTTAAATTCGGCGCCGCTGCGCTGGCGTTACTGGTTTTAGCTGGCTGCACACCCACCGAAGAAAAAAAAGAGGCTGGCGCCGCACCGCAATCGGCCCTGCAGAACGTACTGCAACGCGGCACGCTGCGTGTCGGTGACTGCCTGAGCTTTGCCCCCTTTGGTTTTTATGACAAAGACGGCAACCCGGATGGTTATGACGTTGATTTGGCTAAAGCACTGGCCAAGGAGATGGGCGTGAAACTGGAGATGGTGAATACCACCAGCGCCAACCGTATTCCTAATCTGCAAACCAATAAAGTCGATGTGGTGTTCTGTAACTTCACACGCAATCTTGAACGCGCCAAAGAGATCGGCTTCACCAACCCGTATGTGGTGGCCAGTGAGGCAATGCTGGTGCGCAAAAACAGTGGCATTCAATCTGCGCATGATATGGCAGGCAAAACCATCGCCACAGTGAAGGGTTCAACCAATGGGGATGAAGTCCGTAACCTCGGTATTGATGTGAAAATTCAGGAATACGACTCATCGCAAGCCGCGATCCTCGCCGTGAAGCAAGGTCAGGCCGATGCGATGATCGAAGACAACAACTTCCTCGCCTATCAGGCCAAGCTCGATCCGACGCTAACCGTGACCAACGAAGCGCTGGTACCACTGGAATATAACGCCTTCGGTGTGAAACAGGGGGATCAGGTGTGGACCAACTATCTGAATGAATTCCTGTTTGAGATTAATGCATCGGGTGAAAACGCCCAGCTGTATCAGAAATGGTTCGGTAGCAAGCCACGTTACCCGCTGAATCCGCATTATTGATTGATGTGCGGCGCGGCAGTTGATGCCGCGCCGTTCGAAGGAGTCAAACCATGAGTTATCAATGGCTAACCCTCTGGCGCTATGCCGACACCTTTCTTGAGGCCGCATGGCTGACACTGCAGGTGACATTGCTGGCCTTCGTGCTGGCGGTAGCATTGGGTTTATTGTCGGCATTAGCGAAATCATCGCCTGTTGCTCCCCTGCGCTGGATCAGTCACTGCTACGTCGAGTTTATTCGCAACACGCCGGTGCTGCTGCAAATTTTCATCATCTTCTTTGGGCTGCCCTCGCTGGGCATCACCATGAGTGCCTTTACCGCCGGTGTGCTGGCGCTGGGCATCAACGTTGGCGCTTACTTGTCTGAAACCTTTCGTGCGGGGATTCAATCGGTGCCAAAAGGTCAGCTCGAAGCCGCTTATATTCTCGGCATCCCGCGTCGGCAAATCTTTCTCAGCGTGGTGCTGCCGCAGGCGGCACGCGCCGTATGGCCGGCGATCATCAACAACCTGATTCAGCTGCTGCTCGGTACTTCGCTGCTTTCTGCGATTGCCCTGCCAGAACTGACCGGCACCGCCACGGTGATCAACGCCCGCACTCTGCTGTATATCCAGACCTTTAGCGTGGTCGCGCTGGTCTATCTGGTGCTAAGCAATCTGTTCTCCTGGCTGGGCACGGTGGCAGGACGGCGCATGTTCCACCCGCCGCTGGTGACCCCGGTAAAAAAGTCCGCCTGGTGGTGGGCAAAAAAATGGCTGACTAATCCAGTGAAACAGGAGAATGCGCTATGAGCGAGCTTATCATCAGCTCTTTCCCCATCCTGCTGAAAGGACTGGGTATCACGCTGTTGCTGTCCATCGCCGCCATTATCGGCAGCACGTTACTGGGCTTACTGGCGGCAGTGTTGCGCACCAGCCGATTGCCGGTCGCCAAACAGATCGCCGTACTCTATACCGAGCTGTTTCGCGGTACGCCGGTGCTGATCACGCTGATGTTCATCTACTTCGGCGTGGCCTACTTCGGTTATGAGATCAATCTGTTTGCCGCCGGGATCCTCGGTTTGAGCATCTATCAAGGTGCCTATATCGCCGAAGTGTTCCGCGCCGGGATTGAAGCGGTACCGAAAGGACAGTGGGAAGTGTCCTGGATTCTCGGGCTTTCCAAACGTCAAACCTTCATGAGCGTGGTATTGCCCCAAACCCGTGGCATCGTGTTGCCGCCGCTGGCCGGTCAGTATCTTTCGCTGATTAAAGACACCTCGATCGTCAGCATGATCGGCATGTCCGAACTGATGCATCAGGGCCAGGCGATTGTCGATCGCATCGGCCAACCGGTGGTGATTTACGGCCTGGTTGCCCTGCTCTACTTCGCCATTTGCTTCCCGCTTTCACGTTGGGTTCAACATCATCAAACCAGGAGCCAGATATCATGAGCCAATCTGCGATTACGCTGAGCCGCATTACTAAATCCTTTGGCTCCACTCAGGTGCTGAAAGAGATCAGTCTGGATGTTTCACCCGGCGAAGTGCTGGTGTTAATTGGTGCATCCGGCTCAGGAAAAAGCACTGTGCTGCGCATCATGAGCGGCTTAGAAACCGCTGATGGCGGCGAAATATGGGTCAACAAAGTGCCATTGCATGACCGTAAGCGCAGCAGCGAAATTTGCGGCCATGTCGGCATGGTGTTCCAGCAGTTCAACCTGTTCCCGCACAAAACCGCGCTGGGTAACGTCACCCTGGCGCTGATTAAAGCGCAAAAACTGTCGGAAGCGGAAGCCAACAAACGCGGCATGGCGGCACTGACTCGTGTTGGGCTGGCGGAGCGCGCGCATCACTATCCGGCACAGCTTTCCGGTGGTCAGCAGCAGCGCGTCGCCATTGCGCGCGCGCTGGCGGTGGAACCGAAAATTATGTTCTTTGATGAAGCCACCTCCGCACTTGACCCGGAGCTGGTTGGCGAGGTGATGGAAGTGATGCGCAGCCTGGCACGTGAAGGCATGACCATGGTGGTGGTGACGCACGAAATGGGTTTTGCCCGTAAAACGGCCGATCGCGTGGTGTTTATGGATCAGGGCGTTATCGCTGAGCAGGGTTCGCCGGAGCAAATCTTTGTTAATCCGCAGAACCCGCGCACTCAGCAATTCTTATCGCGTGTGCTTGAGCACTAACAGGAGCCACTATGTCGATTCGTTTTCCACTGCAGGCAGACGGTTTGCTGGAAGCCCAACAACCTGCGCCACGGTTTAAATCGGTAGCGGGAGCTGGCGACCAGCCGTTAACGCCTGGCAGCAATGTGTTTACCAGTGATGAAGTGTTCTCGCCGTTGATGGTGATGAAGCAATCAGCGCTGCAGAACAACCTCCACCAGCTTGCCACGTTTTGCCAGGAGAACGGCATCATGCTGGCAGCACACGGGAAAACCTCAATGTCGCCCGCGATCTTGCGCCGCGCCATTAGCGAAGGTGGCGCGTGGGGATTGGGTGCTGCCACGCCAGCACAGGTGCGTGCGCTGCGTCAGTTTGGCATCCGCAATGTGTTTCTCGCCAATGAGCTGGTCGATCCGGCGGGCATTCGCTGGATTGGCCAATGGCAGCAGCAGCATCCCGACCACGGTTTCCTGTGCTATGTGGATTCACTGCAGGGCGTAAAATTGCTGGAGCAGCATCTCGGCGATGCAAAGATTTCTGTGCTGCTGGAGATGTCGGTGAGCGGTGGTCGCACCGGCTGCCGTTCCCAACAGGAAGCAATCAAGATTGCCGAAGCGATTAAAGACAGCCCTTCACTGCAGCTGGTGGGCGTGGCCGGTTATGAAGGTGCGCTGGGGGCGGGTCGCGATGAAGCCGGTATTCAGCGAGTGAAAGCGTATTGTCAGATGATGATCAGCACCGCTGCACTGCTGGCAGACCATCAACTCTTCAGCAGCGATCACATCATCCTCAGCGCTGGCGGTGGCGCCTGGTTTGACGTGGTGACCGAGTGTTTCACTGCGGCGGAATTACCACTGCCGATGACGCCACTGATTCGCTCCGGTGCCTATATGGCACACGACAGCGGCTTGTATGCGCGCATTGCACCGTTCGCGCAACCGGGTTCGAGCCATCACTTCGATGCAGCGCTGGAAATTTGGGGGCGGGTATTGTCTCGTCCTGAGCCAGGATTGGCTTTTGTCGATTTTGGCCGGCGTGATGTGCCGTTCGACCAGGATCTGCCCAATCCATTGTGGATCCGCAACGCAGATGGCAGTGAACCGCGCGCGGCAACCCATCTGCGTATCAGTGACGTCAACGATCAACATGCGTATCTGCTATTGCCCGAAGATGAAACGCTCCAGCCGGGTGATTGGGTAGGATGCGGTATCTCTCATCCCTGCACTGCATTTGATAAATGGCGCTATCTGCCGCTGGTCGATGACGATTATTGCGTCACAGATTCACTGGAAACAGCATTCTGACCACAAAAAAGGCTGCCAACATATTGGCAGCCAGTTCTGGCACATCCCTGTACGACCATGTGGGGTCAGACGTTGTGCCTTCAATGAGCATATAATAACACACAAAATAATTAGCAGGATAATTATTTTATTTCCAGAGCCAGTTTCACCGCATCCTCGGCATGAATCAACGTGGTATCAAACAGCGGCACGCTGGCATCTTCGGGCTTCACCAGCAGGGTAATTTCGGTGCAACCCAAAATGATCGCTTCGGCGCCCTGCGCCACCAGCTCAGCAATCACCTCACGATAACGCGCTCGCGACGACTCACGAATAATGCCAAGACACAACTCCTGATAGATGATGTCATGCACCGTCTTCCGGCCCGAGGCATCAGGTACCAGCACATCAATGCCGGACTGCGCCAGACGGCCTTTGTAGAATTCCTGCTCCATGGTGAATGCCGTCGCCAGTAAGCCCACACGCTTCACGCCAGCGGATTGAATACGCTGAGCAGTCGCATCAGCGATATGGAGCAGCGGGATAGCCACGGCACCGGTAATCTGGTCAGCGACTTTGTGCATGGTGTTAGTACAGAGCACAATGAAGTCCGCCCCGCCCTTTTCCAGACTGCGCGCGGCTTCTGCCAGAATCTCGCCGGCTCGCTGCCATTCCCCCGCCACTTGCAGCTTCTCAATTTCCTGAAAGTCGACGCTGTACATCAGGCTGCGCGCTGAGTGCAATCCGCCAAGTTGCTGCTTCACTTGTTCATTGATGATGCGGTAGTAGAGCGCCGTCGATTCCCAACTCATTCCACCGATCAAACCGATCATTTTCATCTGCGATTATCCTTTATCAAGCCTGTTCAGCACTGTACGGGATTTGTCAGTCTGGTGCATGACTCTCGCTCAAATACAGGTTAGCGGCACACTTAGGCACTCTCAACCTCAATCGAGGCATTTTCCGGCCAGCGCGCTGAGGGAAACAGCGATAAGCGGATATTGAACAGATGGAACATCGGCGAAAACAACGCCTGTTCCTGTAATGTTCGCGCTTCTAAACCCAGCAGCAGGCGATTAAGTTCATGCAACAACGCCGAATGGGGCTGTGTCTGCAGGGATTTCAGCCTGCGTTTGAGGAACACACTCAGCTCATGGAACATCGCCGTACTCTCAATGCCATTCTCGGTCAGCAGCGCTTTGTGCCGCGTGTAATAGTCGTAACAGTTGGCACCAAGCCAGGCCTCGGCAATCAGATTGCCGCCGGAAACCAGATCGGGCGATGGATCGACGCGCTTACGTGGCAAGATAATGTTCACCTTATCCAGCGTACGCGCCACAAATTGCTGCCGCGCCGTCATCGTTACCGTGTTGAGGCGCAGCGCAGCGATAAACTGCAGCAGATCGCGAATCCCTTTACGCACCGCGCGTTTCGCCGTCCACGATGGACGCTTGTTACGAATAAGCAATGTCAGCACCAGGGCGATGACAATGCCCACCAGCGTCGAAATCATGGCGTTCACTATAAGCAGAAGATCGGGCTTGAAATGGTGGCTCATGCCAATCAGCCCCGGAATCTGTGTGGCGACGATCAGGCCAATCAAATTGGTTGCCGGGTTGGCAATCACCAATCCCAGCGCAAATAATCCGGGCGCGAGGCAGATGATCATCGCTTCAAACGTTACCGCTTGTGGTATCAACACGGTAACGTAAAGCAGACTGATCGCCATTGAGATCAATACGCCTTTCAGGAATAGCTTCATCGGCGCGATAGGACTGTCCAGCCCGGCAAAGAATGAGCAGAGTACCGCCGCCATCATCGGCGCAGTCGAGCCATCTTTCCAGCCGCTGCCGATCCAGAACAAGCAGGTGGCGAAGGTGGCCAGAAACGCAGTAAAGCAGGAAAGCAACAGCAAACCTTTATCGACATGCTTATGCGCACGCACGGTTTTTCCCGGCTTGACAGTCGGTGTCCACTCACTCACGCGCTCGCTGACGCTGTGATAGGCATTAGCGATACGCACGAAGTTGAGCAGGCGCTCCAGCAATCCAATCAACAAAATACTCTCTTCACTGTTGAGCCGCCCCTCCTGCCAGGCCTGCTTCAAGTGCGCCTGTGTAACGGTCAAAACATCGTGAATCTGAACCTGGTCATCGCCGTTCAGCCATAACAAAAACTGCTGGAATGCCTCTGCAACATAGTCCGGAAAACGGATTTCCTGCTGCGCCAGCAAATTAAGCCGCGACTCAATCGCTGTCAGCGTTGGAATCAAATAGGAGAGGTGCTGATACTGCACGCTGACCAACCGCACCAGACGTCGCGCGGCATCGCCTTCATATACACAGTGTGTAATCAGGGTTTCGACGTTGAGAGGATAGTTCGCCATCTGCACCAGAATATCTTCTCGTTCCACCGATTTATCAGCTGGCATCACCGTGACTAACTCGCTGCACAACTTGCGCGCATTCTGGTACCACAGGCTGACGCTTTGCTCCAACAGACTGCGCATCGACACCGGCATGATTAAGCGGTGCACCAGGCTGCTGCAGATGATCGCCACCGTGATCTCTTCAATACGCGAAATCACCGTGTAGGTGATGGCCGAGGGTGACGTGACGTCGGGAAAGCCCATGATCGCCGCACTGTAACCGGCGAGCATAAACACATAGCTTTTTGGCGTGCGGTCATGCAATGAAAGGTAAAGGCACACGGCAACCCATAGCGAGATACACAGGCTGAACAGCATCGGTGACTCTACCGTAGTGGGATAGATTAGCAGCGTAAACAGCCCACCTAGCAAGGTGCCGAAAAAGCGAAACACCGATTTCGATACGGTCGAACCCGAATAGAGTTGTGAGGCAACGTACACTGTAGTCAGTGACCAGGCCGGTTTATCGAGATTGAGTTCCAGAGCAATGTAAAAAGCCAGAAAGGCGGCAAGACAAGTTTTGGCAGAAAACAGCACTGCGCTTTGTGAAAACCACTTCATAGAGCGAAAGAAACCCATAGCAGGCAACGTAAGCGCCTATCCTGACAGAAGCATATCGAGATGACATTTTGATTTGTTATACAAATTATTACCGTGCTAATTATCTGGGCATCTATGCAAATCAAGATGACATGCTGATTACAGTGAATGATCTTGATCACAAAAAATTAGGTTATAAGCGATCGAAATTCGTTATTTATTGGTTATATAAGCGCTTTGCTATGGTGAGAAAAAATCCACGAGAGACTCATCATGCAAACAAAAATTCCTGCTCTGAGCGCGTTGGCGCTTAGTTTTGGCCTGCTCTCTGCGCACGCCTTTGCCGCTAAACCAGAAACCGTGACCATCGGCTATCAGAAAGCCAATATTTTTGCGCTGCTGAAGTATCGCGGCACGCTGGATGAAACCTTCAAGAAGGAAGGCATCAATGTCCGCTGGGTAGAATTTCCGGCCGGGCCGCAGATGCTGGAAGGGCTAAACGTGGGCAGCATCGATTTAGCCGCCACCGGCGATGCTCCACCCGCTTTCGCGCAGGCTGCCAAAGCGGATTTGATTTACCTCGGTCACTCCCCTGCTAACCCCAAAACCGAAGCCATCGTGGTACCTAAAGATTCGCCGATCAAAAGCGTGGCGGATTTGAATGGTAAGCGCGTTGGATTGAACAAGGGTTCTGACGTGAATTATTTGCTGGTGAAAGCGCTGGAAGATGCCGGACTGAATTATAAGGACGTGAAACCCGTTTACCTGCCACCAGCTGATGCGCGCGCCGCCTTCCAGAAAGGCGCGATTGATGCGTGGGTGATTTGGGATCCGTTCCTCGCAGAAGTGGAAGCGAATGCCGATGCACGTGAAATCCGTAATGCAGCAGGTTTGGTGCCGCATTACACCTTCTATCTCGCCAGCCGCCCCTTTGCCGAAGGCCATCCTGACACCGCGAAACAGGTGGTGGATGAATTGAGCAAATTGAGTGACTGGGCGAACGCCAATCAGGATGAGGCTGCCGCGATTCTGTCCAAATCGACCGGGTTAGATAAAGCAATCTGGCAGACCACGTTGAAACGCCTGCCGTATGGCGCTACGCGTATGACGCCGCAGGTGTTCGATGAACAGCAGGCGCTAGCGGATACCTTCACCCGTGTTGGATTGTTGCCGGTGAAAGTGGATGTGCGCAGTGCGACCTGGTCACTGGATAAGCAGTGACCAGGTCGTGTGCGGCCTTGCGGCCGCACACTGTTAAACAGTGATAAACACTCTGCCTAAACGCCCACGCGTTTCTGCTCGTTGATGCGCTTCAACCACCTTTTCCAGCGGGAAAGTACTATCGATAGGCACGATCAGTTCGCCTTTCGCCGCCATCACCATCAGTTCATTCACCAAATCGCGGGCAATCTGTTTTTCACCCCATTCTGGTCCCAGCAAGCATCCGATCAACGTAATACGGTGCAACAGCAGATATTCCGCATCGACCATCTGATTACGTCCAGCGAGAATGCCGATCAGAACCGCCGACCCGCCGTCTTTTAATACTTCAATGCCATCTGACAATGCTGCGCCGCCGATGGTATCGATCAGCAAATCCACTTTATTGCCGCCCAGCAATTCCCGCACCTGCTCGCCAGCCTGCTTGTCACCCACCACAATGGCGTCATTGAGGCCAAATTCACGTAATTTTTCCAGTGATTCGGGACGCGTACCGATTCCGATCACCCGGGCACCCATGCGGGATGCCAGTTGGACGGCAGCCATGCCCACCCCGCCCGCCGCGCCGAGAATGAGTACGGTTTGGCCTGGCTGCAGCTGACCTAAATGAAACGCCCATGCAGCGGTGCCTGGCCCCACCGGAATGGCGGCAGCAATGCGCGCATCCAGGCCATCTGGAACAGGAAAACAGTTATAGGCAGCGACAGCGCGACGTTCTGCATAGGCACCTCGCCAGTTAAACGTTGCCACTTTCTGACCGATCTTAAATCCCGTCACGTTTGAACCGATGGCAAGAATGGTTCCTGCCGCCGCATAGCCAAGTGACTCGCCCGCTTGTAAGTGCTGACTATTGCGCGAAATGATATCGCCACCCTCAACACTAATGGCTTCCACCGCCACCAGCAGCTCATCCTGAGTAATCGAAGGTTCAACGACATCCACCAGTTGTAAAACCTCTGGACCTCCTGGTTGGGGGTAAGTGACTGCTTTCATCTCTGCTCTCCACACTGCTGAATACGAATAATGATCGGTAGATAAAGCGTAGCGAAGCTGATGATATGTTGGTAGGCTGCATTCACATGTATCAGACATAACCCCATCATGATATCGGACAATTTTGAACCCGCGCTGCTTCGTACTTTCGTTGCCGTTTGTCATCACCGCAGCCTGACACGCGCCGCCGAACAGGCCGGACGCGCCCAATCCGCACTCAGTGCACAGATTCGTCGACTAGAGGAACATACAGGCCAGCGTTTGCTGCGTCGTACAGGACGCGGCGTCGTCCCCACCAAAGAGGGAGAAGTGCTGCTCAGTTTTGCGGTGCGAATTCTCGCGTTGGGGGAAATGGCGGTCGCGCAACTGAGTGAAAGTACGCCCGCCGGCACGCTTCGCATCGGTATGTCCGAAGATGTGGCATCGAGTTTGCTCCCCTTTGCACTTGGCAGGCTGAGAAGATTGTGTCCGGGTCTGCACATTGAGCTTTCCATTGAGAGCGATCACATCCTCGCCAGACGTTGGCAGGAGAGCGCGTTTGATATGGTCTTGGGTCTGACCGCCGGTTTCAGCGAAGACCCGTTAACCAGTTGGGAGATCGACCTGCATTGGGTGTGCGGAATTGACTATCCCTGGGATAGCGCGCTGACGGTCGATGCTATTGTTTGCGGTGAACCTTGTTCATGGCGACGCTTGATGTTTGATGCGCTGATTGAAGCAGGCAAGGAGTTTAGGATCGCGGTAACCAGCTCCAACCTGGGTGCGATCATCCCCGCTGTTGAAGGTGGATTGGGTGTGGCCATGCTGCCAGCGGAACTCATTCGTCATGACAGTATGCGTCTGGTGAATGTCGCGCAGGCTCCGGTAAAAGTGACATATGGTTTGTTTGTCACGCGGCGGCCAAATTCCAATGTCACCACGGCGCTGAATGTGATTCAGGACAGTTTAAAAACGTTGTATTAGAAGTGGGCGGCTCAAGCCGCCCGGCATGAAATGTTTTACCCTTCCCCGCGCCCAATTTGCCAGATCCCTGTCGGCGGCGTCCCGTTAACCCTCCAGCCACCGATGTCACGTGCTTTATAGATCACCGGATTGTGTGACGAGACGGTACGCGCATTACGCCAGTGGCGGTCTAGCGCTTTGCTGATACGCGTATCCGACGCGCCGATCGCGTTAAACAACTCAGTCGCTGCGCGTGGTACTAGCTCACTGGCGATCACCTGTGCCTGACCCGCTTCAGCTTCTGCCAGCGCATTTACTGCCAGAAGTTGCGCTTCGTCGCTGCTTAAGTGCGCTTCATACGCTGATTGCAGTGAATGTGCGGCGCGGATCACCGTCGCTTCGACGGCAAACGCCAGGCTGGTGATCTCACCGATGACCTGTAGCACCTGCACATCCTGACGTGATGAATCGCCGTTGCTGTGGCTGTAAATACGATTGCGAGCGGCCACCGCTTTTGCACCATCGCGTGCGACTGCCCTCCCAATCCCGGCTAGTGTTGCCAATAGCACATGTTGATAGAACGCGGTTTGATAGCGGAAGCGCGTGGCGAAATCGAAGACGTGTTCCTGCTCGACGTGAGCGTTGTCAAAGCGTGTGGTGCCGCTGCCGGTCAAGCGCTGGCCGAAACCATCCCAATCGTCTTCACGCGTTATACCAGGTTGGTGAGTGCTTACCAGAGCGATGACATCACCCTGGTTATCGTTGCGTCGTGCATACACATCAATCCAGTCCGCAAACAACGTGCCCGTGCTGTAAAACTTCTCGCCGTTGAGCGTCCAGCCATTTGAGGCGGGCGTGACGCGGGTAATCACATCCCCGAGTTTGACTGTGCCAATTTCTGTCCAGCCACTGCCCACCAGCTCGCCGTCGATAAAACGGCGGAACCAGCGATCGCGCTCTGCACTCGCGGGCTGGTTGAGGCGGTCCTCGACAAATGCAAAGTGCGCACGTAATGCCTGCGGCAGATTGGAATCCGCTTCCGCCAGTTCGGTAAGCAATTGGAACAGCTGCGGTAGCGATGCGCCCCACCCGCCCTGCTCTTTCGGGATGCGTACCGTGCCGAAGCCCGCCTCTTTTAACCAGGTGATTGCTTCATGGGGCAAGGTGCGGCTGCGTTCGCGCTCCACTGCGCCTTCAGCAATACGATCAAACAGTGGGCGGAAATGCGCCGCCAGCGCAGCGTAATCGGTGCCTGTAGAAAGTTGGTTCATAATCACTCCTGATGAGAAAGATCGTCGATGTCGTGGCGCGTCGGTTCGTGGCGCACCGCGAGCAGGAAAAAGATCGGGATGATGGCGGCAAGCGACACCACCCAGAACATATTGGTGCCCAGCGCCGCCTGCAGAATCGGCAGAATAAACAGCGCCAGCGCGCTGCCAATCCCTGACAGCGCACGACTGAAACCCACGCCAGTAGCGCGAATGGAAGTTGGATAAGAGAGCGCCGGATAGACCATCAGCTGCGCACCCGGGCCAAAGCCTTCAGCAAACAACCACAAGCCAAGCATCAGCACCGCAAACACAATCCCCGCAATCGCTTCAGGGTGCCCAATCAATGCCAATGCAATCAGTGCGAAGAACTGCAGTGCAAATCCGGCCATTGCCACATGGCGAGACGGATATTTCCAGGCCAGACGCATGCCCAGCAGACCGCCGGTGAAAGCAAACAGCGCGTTCAGGCCGAGCGATGCGGAGATCGTTTCAAACACGCCCGCGCCGAGGAACTGCGCGAGGATCGAAGGCAGGAAGAAGGCGATCGCGGTGTATTCAAACGAGATGCAGATGTTCATCACGCCTGCCACGATGGTGCGTTCACGCCAGGGTTTCTGGAACAGCACGCGGAAACTTACCTTGGGTGCCGCTTCTGCTGGTGGTGCTTCGGGTTCCGCTTCATGCGCATGAATACCGTAAGAGTCACGCAAAATACGCACCGCAGATTTAAGATCCCCCTGATTGGCTGCCCACAGCGGTGATTCGTTCATAAATTTGCTGCGTACCGCGATGATCAACAACGCAGGAACGGCCCCGAACAGCAGTGATGCGCGCCACAACCAGTCAAGATGCTCTTTCGGTAACAGGAAGTAGAGCGCGAAGATCAGCAGGAAACACACCGTTGACGCGGCGTACCACATCGGGCACCAGGCGGCGAGTCGCGCGGCTTTGTTGCCTTTGCCTGCGAATTTAGAAAATTCCGCCAGGTAGGACATCGCCACGGGTAAATCGATACCCACGCCAATCCCCATCAGGAAACGTGCGCCAATCAGTACCCAGACATTGGGCGCTAATCCCGCTGCGATGGCGGAGACCACGAAGAACAGCATATCGGCCATAAACACCGAGTAACGGCCATATTTGTCGGTCAGCCAGCCACCAATGAGATTACCGACGATGGTGCCGACCATGATTGAGGACGTCACCAATCCGGTGAGAAGAGGAGAAAGCTGGAATTCGCGTACCACATCGTCAATTCCATAAGAGAGCGTGGTGAGATCGTAGGCATCGAGGAAGACGCCGCCGAGCGCGAGGAACACAATCATGCGCGCATAATTATTTTTGTCACTGCGGGTGTTGATCAGCCTTGCCACATCACTGACCGAACGAACCGGCTCAGACGCCGGTAAGGTGTTTTCGAAAGAAACGGTACTCATAATGCCTCACGATGTTTTTTAGTTGTGCAGGTGAGGTTGTTATAAGCGCTTACCCTTCAGGTCCAAAGCAACAAATATTGATATTAAATTGTTTAAAATCAATAATATAAAAAACTTTCAAACACAAAATCCCGGACGCGCATCGCGAGCCCGGGTGAAGGGTAACACCAGGAAATTAGTCTGCAGAGACCGGCACTAATACGCCTTTAACTAACGGATCATCCGTCGTTTTCAGCCACTGCTGAACGCGAGGATCGGAGAACGCCTGTTTTAACTTAACGATGTTCACCTGCTCCAGATAGGGCGTACCAATCACCAGCTGCGAGGCAAAAGTACGCGGTGCCGGTGGAAACAGAATGCCTTTATCACGCGGCACTTTTCCGGCATCAAACTGAGAAACATAGCCAATCGCCGCATCCACCGAATTCAACGCGCGTGGCATGGTTAGCAAATCGAGTTCTTTGAAGACGAAGCCATGCGGATTACCGACAATGTTTTTTAATTTGGCGGTACGCGGTTCAACCTTGGGATCGAGTGTGATCAAACCCTGACGTGCCAGCAGCCACAAGGCTTGTCCCTGGTTGGCGCCATCATCCGGCACCACAATGGTGGCACCCTGCGGCAGGTCGGC
The DNA here is from genome assembly GCF_059731115.1 of Type-E symbiont of Plautia stali. Classification (NCBI taxonomy): domain Bacteria; kingdom Pseudomonadati; phylum Pseudomonadota; class Gammaproteobacteria; order Enterobacterales; family Enterobacteriaceae; species Type-E symbiont of Plautia stali. Next base: position 14,165 of record NZ_AP035907.1, on the reverse strand, counting down.
TATGGATTTATAGCGATCGGAGTAGACGCCAAATGCCCACTGGAACAGCGGTAAGGCAGAGGTGAGCTGGAAACCGTTGGCATCCACCACCTGCTTTAACCACCACTGGTGCTGATAGACGGTTGCCGCATATTGTCCTTGCGCCACGGCGCGATCCGCCTGAACCGGATCCTGCACGCCCACCGCTTCCAGCTTCAAACCATAATCCGGCGCGATGTGCTCGCCAACATACTCAATCAACTTCTGTTCTCCCGCCATTGCCGGTTCAAAGTGGACCTGCAGCGTGGTGCCAAAGACCACCGCTTGCGGTTGCTGACTGCGCCAGAACCCTGCGGCGGCGGCCAATGCAATGACCACTATAATCAGTAGTAGCCACGGCCAGCGGCGCGTCTTACGTAACTCAAATTCTTGTGTTGTCATCGTGATATCCCCTGAGGATGGCGTAGAATTGCGACTAAACGGTCACCGATAAATTGAATGGTTTGTATCAAAGCGATCAGCACCACAATGGTGGCGATCATGATGTGGTTGTCGAAGCGCTGATAGCCGTACACCACGGCTAAATAGCCGATACCGCCCGCGCCGATGGTGCCGGCGATGGCGGAGTACTCGATCATGGAAATCAGGTTGAGGGTGATGGCGGCAACAACAGCAGGTAATGCCTCACTCAGCTGCGCCGAACGGATGATCTGCCAGCGCGAACCACCGCACACCAACCCCACCGCAGTCACTTCATCGGGCAGTTCTCGCAGCGCGTTATCCACCAGACGACCAAAGAACGGAATGCCCGCCGCAATCATCGGCACCACCGCCGCAGGGATGCCGATGGTGGTGCCGGTCAGCCAGAAGGTAAACGGGATGATCGCCGCCATTAACACCAGAAACGGCAACGAGCGTCCCATATTCACTATCCAGCTCAGCACCCGATGCACGCCGCGGTGGGGAAACAGTCCACGTGCTGAGGTGTTAAACAACACCACGCCAACGATACCGCCGAAGCTCACCACGAACAGCATCACGATGCCGACCATCAGCGCGGTCTCACCTATCGCAGGTAACATCAATGCCGGAATTTCCAGCCACGGCGTATCCTGACTTATCACGGAAATGCTCATACCGCCTCCCGCAACTGATGGACACTGCCATAGACGCTGGCAACCAATCCAAACTGTTCAAGCTGCGCCAGCAATCGCGCCAGTGGCACACGCTCCTGCTGGAAATGAATTCCTACCTGCAAGCGTCCGGCCTGAATACCATTGACCTGCTCAACATGCGCGCCGAGCAGATCGATGCGCAGATTGAACTGCACACTCAAACGCGAGATCCAGTCGCTGATGACCGGTACATCTGTGCGATAACTCAGCTGCAGAATCAATTCCGCCACGCCAGGTTGCGCCACCAGTGGGAACAGACGTTGCCCCAGGGAGGAATCGGGCTGCGCCAGTAACTGTTTCAGCACGCCATACTGCACAATCTGCCCATCGCGAATTTCGGCAACCGCATCCGCCGCCTGACGCACTGCATCCATCTCGTGAGTGATCAGCACGATTGCCAGCTTATAGTCGTCACGCAGTTTCTTTAGCAAATCCAGCACCGCAACCGTGGCTTCAGGATCCAGTCCTGACGTCGCCTCATCGGCCAGCAGCACGGCAGGGCGAAGCGCCAGCGCACGCGCGATGCCAATACGTTGACGCTGTCCCCCCGAAAGCTGATCGGGATACGCTTTGGCTTTATGGCTCAGTCCAACACTCTCCAGCAACTCACCAACACGCGCAGAAATATCCCGCTCGACCACGCCGAGATAACGCAAAGGCAACGCAATGTTTTCCCAGGCGCTTTTGCGCTGCAGTAAGGCAGAGGATTGAAAAACGGTACCAATCGAACGGCGCGCGCGACGCAGTGCTTCGCCATTCAGCCGCGAGAGATCGCTGCCATTGATGCGAATGCTGCCCGCGCTGGGCTGCTCCAGTAAACTGATGCACTTTGCCAGCGTGGATTTGCCCGCGCCGCTGGGCCCAACGACAGCAGTGATGTTGGCCTGTGGTACCTGCAAGTTGATGGCTTTCAGCACCTCAGTGACGCGTCCATCCGCGGTGCGGTAATGCTTACTCAACTGGTCAATTTCAATCATATAACCTCCGGCAGTACCGAATTTTTCACCCGATAGCCCACGCCGGGATGCGGTGCAGTTAACTGTGGTCCGGCGTTAAACAGCTTCTCGCGCAGCGTACCTTCCGCATACGCCTTCTTATAAACACCGCGCTTTTGCAGCTCTGGGATCAGCAGTTCAACCACATCCTCAAAGGTTTCATGCGTTAATGCGTAGGCGAGGTTGAAACCATCAACGTCAGTGTCTTCCACCCAGCTTTGCAGCTCGTCGGCCACTGTTGCTGCACTGCCGATAATCAGCGGGCCAAAACCACCAATACCCACCCAATCCGCCAGCGCTTTCACCGTCCACTGACGATCGGGATCGGCGGTGGAGAAGGTTTCGACGGCTGATTGGATGGCGTTGGTGTGCAGATACTTCAGCACTTGATCCGGCTGATATTGACCGAAGTCGATACCCGTCCAGCCCGAGACCAGCGCCAAAGCTCCTTCGTAGCTCACGTAGCTTTGATATTCTTTCCACTTCGCCTGCGCGGCGGCATCGGTCTCCCCGACGATCACCGTTTGCAGATTGAAGATCAGGATGCTGCGCGGATCGCGCCCTGCTTCTTCTGCACGGCGACGAATATCCGCGACGGTTTTCTTCAGCAGCACTTTCGACGGCGCGGCAACAAACACGCATTCCGCGTGTTCAGCAGCAAACTGTTTGCCTCGGCTCGATGCACCGGCCTGGTATAGCACTGGCGTGCGCTGCGGCGACGGCTCGCATAGGTGAATGCCCGGTACGTTGAAGAAGGTGCCCTGATGATTGATGGGATGAATTTTGCGGGGATCGCTGAAGATACGCCGTTCACGATCGCGCAAAACGGCATCCTGTTCCCAACTACCCTCCAGCAACTTGTACACCACCTGCAAATATTCATCGGCATAGTCGTAGCGGCTGTCGTGATCGCTCTGCGCCTGATGACCAATATTGCGCGCCCCGCTCTCCAGATACGAGGTCACAATATTCCAGCCGATGCGCCCTTTGGTCAGGTGATCGAGCGTCGATAAACGACGTGCAAAGGGATAAGGATGCTCAAACGATAGCGATGCGGTGAGACCAAAGCCGAGATGCTCGGTCACCAGCGCCATTGGGGTAATCAACGCCAGCGGATCGTTGACCGGTACCTGCGTCGCCTGACGAATCGCGGCATCGCCATTCCCGTTCAGCACATCGTAAATACCCAACACATCGGCGATAAACAAACCGTCGAATTTGCCTCGCTCCAGCAGGCGCGCCAAATCGACCCAGTACTCCAGATCTTTGTATTGCCAGGAACGGTCGCGAGGATGCGCCCACAGGCCCGGTGATTGATGTCCGACACAGTTCATATCAAAAGCATTCAGGCGAATTTCACGTTGCGATGGCATAGCAATCTCCATAGCGAGGCCGTGATCGTGAGACGACCCGGCGTTCGTTAGTGTGTTTTTAGGATGTTTGAGAGATTAAGAAGCGTAAGGGGGACATCGCTCGTCTTGAGCGATGTTAAGTTCTCTGAGAATTTGCTGAGCAACGGCAGCAGCGTGATCGGCAACCTGTGGCAGGCCCATCAACTCACCGAAACGCGCGCGGGCGGCGGGTCCGACCACGAGCAGGCGGGCGTTGGGCTGTCCTCGCTGGTCAAGTGCGTGTGACTGCGTATCAACGTCGAGGCCAAAGCCAAGCTGGTCACCACGAATCAGGCCTTGTTCACTCAGCGAACGTAGCAGCGGCTGGCTTTGTGTCAGCGCATCATGCCCCGGTCCGGTGGTGACGATCAGATGGTCGAGCACGCGCGTTTCAATTTCACCGTTGCGCGTGTGCAGAGTGATTGCCAGCTGGTGGCCCTGCGCTGTAATGGCCTGCAGTCTGGCTGCCAGCACCTGCAAACTCCCCTGCTGCTGTCGTCTGATGATTTCCGCTGACACCTGCGGCGCGATACGATAACGATGTACATCCCACCACGCGCGCAGATGGCGCACAAAGCGCTTTTGCTCGTGCAGCGGCAAGGTTTGCCAGATGGTTTGGCCCTGTGCGCGTACATCGTCCAGCACGCGTTGCCAGGGTAATTGCTGCCGTGCCGCTCGGGCAACCTCATCCCTGATGTGATGCAGCCACAGACGCGCGCTGGGGACGTTCTGAGGTGCTATCGTCCATTCAGGCCACTCACCTTGCAGATTAGCGCGTGAGAGCTGTCCACGGCGTGAGAAAGCGGTTAACGGGCCTTGATGATGCCGAGTGCCTAATGAGGCAACCACATCCGCCATACTCAGGCCGGTTCCGATAATGGCCACGGTGGCGTCAGGATTTATCGCATCCAGCACGCCGGCTTGCCATGGATTGGCAATGAGCGCTGGGTGATGGGCAAAGGGCTGCAGCGAGCGAGGCAAGGATGGCGGTGGGTGACTGATCGCTAACGCCAGCACATCGCCCTGTAGTGTCTCGCCATTGCTGAGTAACAGCTGCTGCCCTTCCCATGCCATGGCACTGGCCTGAGCGTGCCGTAACTCAATCTGCGGATGCCGTTTTGCCGCGAGGGCAAACTGCTCTGCCAGGTAGCGACCAAACATCGCGCGCTGCGGATAGACTGATCCGTCATCACAATGGGCTACTGAATCCAGTGAACACTCAGGCTGCTGACGATACCAGCGGTCAAAGGCGCCCTGCTCATCGCCGCTGAGTTGCATGCGTGAAGCCGGGACGTTGATGCGATGCGCCGGTTCCTGCGTGGAGTAGGCCACCCCACCGCCCAGTTGCTCACGCGGTTCGACCACTGTAATCAGTAATGGAGAGGACGATTGCCGCGCGAGATGAATCGCCAGCGCCGTTCCGCTGAACCCGCCACCTGTGATGATGATGTGAGGTCGTGCCATCGTCTTCTCCTGCATTAGCTGGCGCTCGCCTGTTTTGAAGGACGTTTATCGCCACCAATTGTTTCGCCAAACGGTCCGGTGTTAATGGTGCGCGCGCGCTGCTGCTGACCATTTGCCAGCGGTAATAGCGGCAGCAGCAATTCTGCCACACGATGCGCCTCTTCCAGATGCGGATATCCCGACAGGATGAAGTTGGTCACACCCAGTGCCTGATATTCCCGTATGCGTTCGGCAACCTGCTCAGGACTTCCTACCAATGCCGTTCCGGCTCCGCCGCGCACCAGACCAACGCCTGCCCATAAGTTTGGTGAGATGTAGAGATTATCGCGCGAGCCTTTGTGCAGCGCGCTCATCCGTGCCTGACCTGCAGAGTCCATACGCGCAAAAATCTTCTGCGCCTGCGCGATGGTGTCTTCATCCAAATGACCGATTAATTTCTCTGCCGCCGCTTTCGCTTCCTGTTCCGTTTCACGCACGATGACATGCAGGCGGATGCCGTATTCCAGTTTGCGCCCGCGCGCTGTAGCACGTTCACGGACGACTGCCAGCTTTTCTGCGACCTGCTCCGGGGGCTCACCCCAGGTCAGATAGGTATCGATTTGCTCAGCGGCGACATCAATCGCGGCCTCCGACGAGCCGCCAAAATAGAGTGGTGGGCCATTTTCCTGCACTGGCGGGAACAACACCTCTGCTCCTTCAACGTGAATATGCTGCCCTTCATAGTCAACCTTCTCTCCACGCATTAAACGGCTATACACATCGAGAAACTCTTTGGTGACTTCATAGCGTTCACTGTGATTGAGAAAGATGCCGTCGCCTTTGTTCTCAACCGGGTCACCGCCCGTCACCACGTTAATCAGCAAACGTCCTTCAGAGAGGCGATCCAGGGTTGTGGCCATACGCGCGGCCAGTGTCGGCGGTTGAAGTCCAGGGCGAACGGCAACTAGGTAACGCAGTCTTTTGGTGATGGGTGCCAGTGCAGAAGCAACCAGCCATGAATCTTCGCAACTTTTGCCGGTGGGAATCAGCACACCGTAGTAACCGAGATTGTCGGCGGCCAATGCCACCTGCTGTAAGTAAGCTAAATCAACCGGGCGCCCACCTTCTGTGGTGCCGAGATAGCGACCGTCACCGTGCGTCGGGAGAAACCAGAAGACATTGATGTTCTTGTTTGCGTATTCGGCCATTATGCTTTTCCTATATAACTTTATTAAAAATTGGTCATTTCGGACTGATTATTTAGTTATATGGCTAGTAGCGAAAAGCGTGCCAGCTTTGATTCTCCTGATAATAACGCTATTTCAGCGGGTTAGGCCCCTACTGCTGTTTGTGTTTGTTGCATCGGCAACTTACCGCCTACAGCTATTGCTGCATATGCAACTGCTTATGCTTTTTTCCTGCTGTTCACAGTGAATAGCAACGATTAGCGTGTGCTGATACTCCTTAATGGACATCAAAAGATGCTGACCAACTATAGCAATTACGCTGATTCACCGCGTTTAGTCGACCCGGCTTCTCTCGCTTTTCAATCATTGCTCGACAAATTCGCCCCCACTGACGCCACGGTATTGATTGTCGGCGAGACCGGCACGGGTAAGGAAGTTGTCGCACGCTATCTCCATCATCATAGCCAACGCCGCCATGGCCCCTTTCTCGCCGTTAACTGCGGTGCTTTAACTGAAAGTCTTGCCGAAGCCGAACTCTTTGGTCATGAGAAAGGGGCATTTACCGGCGCGACCCAGGCGCATCCCGGTTGGTTTGAATCTGCGCAGGGCGGCACTCTGCTGCTGGATGAGATTGGAGAGCTGAGTTTGTCGCTACAGGTCAAGTTACTACGCGTATTACAGGAGCGCGAGATTACGCGCGTGGGTTCGCGCAAGCCGATTAAAGTCGATGTGCGTGTTATTGCGGCCACCCATGTTGATTTGGCACAGGCGATCCGAGAACGGCGATTCAGGGAAGACCTTTACTATCGCCTCAACATTGCGGTGGTGCCGCTGCCTCCGTTGCGACAGCGTCGTGATGATATCCCGCTGCTGGCGCAGCATTTCCTTTCGCTGTATGCACGTCGTTTAGGTCGACCGGTACGTCGTTTGTCACCGGATGCTTTGGAAGTGCTGCTGGAGTACAGCTGGCCGGGCAATATTCGCGAGCTGGAAAATACGCTTCACAACGCAGTACTTCTGAGTCGGGATGAGACGCTAACGCCAGCTCATTTGCGACTGACAAGATACAGTGAACAGGGATTTAACAACGCGGAAGCATCAACGCTTGATAACTTCCTGCGTCAACAACTCTCCACTAAGCCCAATCAACTGTTTGATCGCGTCATCACCAGCCTGATTACTCACGCACTGGATTTCACTGAACACAATCAGACACAGGCCGCGGCGTTGCTTGGCATCAGCCGCCACACGCTGCGTACTCATCTTGCTCATCAGGGAATGATAAAAGGACGGCGTAAGGCGGCGAGTTACATTGCAACTGCCTCTGCTGATGAGCCTCATCAGGAACGCGAGTTACGTATCGGTTATCAAAAATTCGGGAATCTTGGGGTATTAAAAGCACGGCAAAGTCTTGAGCAGTGCTTTGCACAGCAGGGTGTCAGCGTGTTGTGGAGCGAATTTCCTGCCGGGCCTCAACTACTTTATGCCTTACAAAATAACGACATCGATTTCGGTACCACCGGCGAGGTGCCGCCTATTTTCGCCCAGGCGAATGGCAATGCCGTGACCTACATTGCCTGGGAACCCCCTGCGCCCAGCAGCGTAGGGATAGTTGTCCCAATCGATAGCGATATCCGTAGCATTGCTGATTTACGTGGTAAACGTATTTCGGTCAATAAAGGTTCTAACGTTCATTGGTTATTGCTGCAGCTGCTGGAAGAAGCAGGTATCGCCCTTGATGAACTCAAAGTGGTGTATGCGCCGCCAAAATATCCTCTGACGGCCAGTGATTATCTGGCGGTCGATGCATGGATGATGTGGGACCCTTTACTCAGTGCGGCGGAGAGCAATCCTGAGTTGCGCGTGCTGGCCAACGGTGAGGGGCGTGTGCGCAACCACCAATTTTATCTGGCACGTCGCGATTATGTGGAAAAACATCACGACGTGGCCCATCAGCTAGTGGAGAGTTTACAGCAGACCGGCATTTTTATTGATAATCATCGACAGGAAGCTGCTGGTCTGCTTGCGCAGGAATTGGGTCTTGACCTTTTGGCCGTTGAAAGAGCTTTAACACGACGCAGTCATAAAACCCGTTCAATGGTATTTGAAGTGATTAAAGAGCAACAAATCATCGCCGATCGTTTTTATGCATTGGGTTTGATAAACAAGCCTGTCCGTGTTCGGGAAGCGGTTTGGCAATCGCCCAGCGTTTTGTCACTGACAGCTTAACGACCCGAATAAAGTTATCCACCTTTTCTGTGGATAAATCATTGAATATCATCTGGCTAAACCGGGTTAGTACCCTCGATGCAGCGCTAAAATTTGCTGTAATGCTGGCGATTTCAGCCTGAAATTAATTTAGAAAACACTTTTAATTCAATTAATTAGCTGTGAAATCCTGATGGCGAATGAAGAAAATTTCAGGGCATTCGCAATCTGATTTCCTCTCCTGGATAGCCTTTGTTGCTTTCCTATCCAGCTGGTTATTTTGCCTTCACCACAGATTCACTAAACTTTACGGTACAAGAATGTTATGCATTTAGAGGGTGAAAAAGTTGGCGATTTCAGCCTGAAATTTCTACACAGGTTAGATATTTTTCATACAGTTAGCGATGAAATAGCGCTGGCGAAAAGCTGAAATTCAGGCAAAAAAAAACCGCCCGAAGGCGGCATTTCGCTACTGATTGAGATATTTATTGAGTGTCTCGTTTATCACCCGATCCAACTCATCTTGCAATTCTTTCGACTGGCGATTGAATTCGTAGCTGAACATGCGGCCGCGTGTCTTCTTGCGGGCATAGCGATCTTTATCAGCAAACGTCCAGAGAGGCGTGGCGACCGCTTTGTCCTTTGCTGGCGACTGGATCAGTGTTTGGCTACCATTACGCACCAGACGCAAAATCCCATTTTTTACTTCATCTTCAGCCAGACCATCACGTGCGCAGACCGTATCGACATCCATGCCAATGGTATCAATTAAGGCTTCAACCGACTGACCAATCTCCTGAAGCTTCTCATACGCCTGCAGCAGCGTTTTGTAATCCGGGTAAGTTAACTCGGAGTGGTTTGGGAACAGAGTAACCAACTCCAGTGGTACGCTCGCGGCTTGCAACGCACGCGTCACTTTTGCCTGCGAGAGGCCTTCGCTCTGAGCAATCTCTTTCTGTGACAGGCCACTCTCTTTTAATGACAGCAGGCGCATCCCCACTTCACGCAGATTATGTTCGCGTGCGGTTTGAATGTCCTGCGCCAGGCGACGTGCTTCATCTGCCGTGATGGCAACATCAGTGACCAGCACATCCAGCCCAGTTTTGCAGTGCAGAGCGGCGGCACGGCGGCGGGAACCATCCAAAATTTCGATACGGTCGCCGCGCTTCACACCAATAGCAGGGAAGAACTGCTGCAATTTAATGGTGCGGATAATGTCGCGCAGCGATTCAGGCGTCAAGCCTGACTGGTCGCGGCCATTCGTTTCCATTACCACATAGGTTTTTTCTTCAATTTCCTTCGCCGTAATGTGTTCAAGCGTGAACAGGGCACGTTTACCGGTCGAAAGGATAAAGGTTTGAGAATGTCCGTCTGAGGCATCCTCAGTCTGCAAAGGTGTCTGGCTGAAGGTACGGCCAATCGTGATTCGTTTTGCGCTCATAGTAACCTCAGTTCAGGCGAATAAATTCAATGCGATCAAATACGGCTTTAGCGAAATCTTCCGCTGCCGAACGCGCATTCTTTAAGGCTTCGGTGCTGCCCACATAGGTCGATGGGTTCGCGGAGATCACCGTATCAAACGACTCTCCACAGCGCTCAAAGCCGTCCAGACGCGGTAAAGCAGCATCCAGCATGTCGCCGCCAAAGATCTCTTTTGCCAGGCTGTGACAAAGCTTGTGGTCCGCTTTATTCGACAGCTTGGACATAAAGCCGATGTTGCCTTGCAAGCGGCAGGATGCGCCTGATTCCTCAATGATGCCAATCAGTTCCGGCAGGCGCGTCAGATACTTCAACGTCGAGTGGAAATCAACTTGTGCTGGTGGAACTGGCGTCATCAGTAAATCAGATGCGGCAATGGCGTTCTTCAGGAAGGCATCCAGATGTGGGCCACTGTCGATGAAAATGAAGTCATAGTCTTTCTTCAGTTTTGCTACGACGTTGTCATACAGAACCGCATGCACATTCTGCGTAGGCAGATGCTCAGCACACAGTTCTTCCCAACGTGATGCAATGAACGCGTCGTCAATGGAGGCCGGCAGTACGTCGACACCAGGAATAATCGATGGCACGATGAATTCATTAAGCAACTCTTCGCGGCCCACGTTTTGCAGCATCGCTTGCGCAGCTGTGGCTTCTACCAGTCCGACCGAACGCTCATGATTGAGGAACATGGTGGCAGAGGATTGCGGATCGAGGTCGATAACCAGAATGCGCAGATCTTCATACAACAGATGTGGGTGCGCACGCAGCGCATGGGCCAGTGAGACCGTTGAGACGGTTTTCGATACGCCACCTTTGAGATTACCAACAAACAGCGTGAATGCCTCTGCGTGACGATCGCGATACTTTGGCACGCCGCGATGATGGTAGATATCAATGATGTTTTGGATGGACATTGCGTACTTGGTAGAGCTGCCCGCCGCGCGTTTATCGAATGGATAGCCGTTCTCTTCCATTTCATTTACGGCGTAATCAACGCTCGCACGCGTTAATTTAGGGAGTTTGGCTAACGCCGCTTTGGCGTAAACCTGATAAAAAGTGTTTTCCTGCAACTCTTCTTTCTGCGCCTGAATCTGTTCCGTCAGGCTCATTAGCATTTTTTCTGAACGTTGTGCGACTTTCAGAACTTGCTTCTCATCGTTAGCCATACTTGCTCCACACATGTAGGATTTATGACTTTATACCGAAATCCTGCACATGAGGCAAATCTATCTCATCTAATGCGAAACATTTAGCGCTGTGAAAATACCTTGAGTAAGAGCGTGTTAGTGCAAACATTCACTGTAATCAGCGGAGATGTTTTAATCAGAGCGGAATAATGGATGAAAGTGTGAGCAACGCCTCATTCGCGTATTTGCTCCAGCATTCACTGTAATCAGTAATTTGATCGTCTGTTGCACGAGAGTTGCGGGCAGGGTGATATGGCTGAAATCACAGCCTGCATTCACTATATTCGGCATAAGATTCACTGTAATCAGTAAACGTTCACTGTAAGTGGCAATAGGTTCACTGTAATCAGTAAACAACTGCGCTACGTTCACTGTAATCAGTGATATTGATTTTCACGCTGAGCAGTTGAAAGCCAGGGCTCTCCATGACGAAATCGGCTGCAGGCGTTTTCGGTTGATAGAGACACCTTAGTCCCAATATAAGCATTCACTATAATCAGTAGACTGCATATGGGGAGCATTGATTTAATCCGAGTGTTCACTGTAATCAGTAATCAACAGCTCGTATGGCTAGCTGGCATTCACTGTAATCAGCAATTTGTCTAAGCCACATTCAGACGTTCACTGTAATCAGTAACCCAAATCGTTCTCTCAGCGTAGCGTTCACTATAATCAGCAGTTTCGTCTTAAATGGATTCGCCATAATCGGCGGAAAGGGAAGGGCGTACGTGAGAACGTTCACTGTAATGAGTATGTGAGTCAGGAGTCAGGAGTCAGGAGTCAGGAGTCAGGAGTCAGGAGTCAGGAGTCAGGAGTCAGGAGTCAGGAGTCAGGAGTCAGGAGTCAGGAGTCAGGAGTCAGGAGTCAGGAGTCAGGGATGTAAATACGGGCTAAAATGACTGTCAACATTCACTGTAATCAGTAACCCAATTTGCGTTTTCAGTTGTGATTCGTGGTTCGCGAATGCGGGTTTGTTGTGAGTGAGTGAGTGAGTGAGTGAGTGAAGCTAAATCATCGGTGGCTAATGGCTGCCTGTACGTGAGTGAAAACGGGTATATGCTCAGCGTTGAGCATTGCAAGTACGCGATAGCGGGTAAGCTAAAACTGGCGGGTCCTGACCGGTACACCATGCTCTACTGGCGATATTAAAGATAAGCAATGTCCAGAGAATGAACGACTGAAGAGGCATGCCTGGTGGGGTATGACCGATGGCAAATGACCTATTAAAGAGAAGAGAGAAGAGCATTTTAGCTGCTCTTACTGGTGAAGTGTCCGTTTTAACCGGTGGCTATTAAATGCACCCATTGCCGGATCAACCAGAAACGGAATGCTTGTCTTTGAACTCCAACGTTCACTGTAATCAGCAAAACAGGTGAAGACCGTTTTTTCCTACCTCCCAAATCCCTGGTTGTAACATTCACTGTAATCAGTAATTGCTCCTCGCTGGCAAAGTTATTTACGTTCACTGTAATCAGTAAAGCGATCTTCTGTGGCCACAACGATCAGGTATAAAAATGTTTCGGAAGAGGGAAGGGCTGCAGAGCATTCACTGTAATCAGTGACAGCGTGACGCGCACGATTGAGGCCTTAAATCCATTCCCGACCGCACTGGCATAAGGTTCACTGCAATCTGCAATAAAGGGAAAAATTCACTGTAATCAGTGAAGGTGACCAACCCTGTCACTTTTACTGTTTATTTGTACAGACAATAAGCTGATTACAGTGAATGAATGCCAACAATTAAATATTAACTATAATATTCAGACACTTAAATTTATTCATTCACTATAATCTGTGTTCACTACATCACCACCATTCACTGTAATCAGCAACCAAATACGCTATGGCTGATGTTCACTGTAATCAGCAAACCCGCTGCAAAAGAGGGCGATCGAGTGTTGAAAACCCACCTAGTAAGTACTCACTATCACAATTAAACCCAATGATTCGTCGATTTTGATAACTCTGCAGGAGGATGTAAGACTAACGTGTCGCTGAATACTGTTTACAGTGAACGTTACTGATTACAGTGAACGAATGAAGGGATGCTGATTACAGTGAACAGTGCTTAGAAGAAGTGTGTCACTTTTGGCGATTAAGTGACACACTCAAGGGAAGGGTGCTGATTACAGTGAACGTGAAAAATCAGTCTTCAAACTCAATATCATCGAGGGAATCAATGCTCTCAAGATTGCTGATACCGTCCAGCTTCGGCGTTCTGCTATGGATAATAAAGAACACAGAACGTCCACGCTTCACCTCTGAATAGTCGAGGTAACCAATCTCCTTAAGCTGTTCCATCGCGCGTCGAACCACGTGGTTTTGCGTGGTCGTCTTAGAGCCTAAGTTTAAACGCATGCGCAGACGCGCCAGTGATATCGGTGCAGGATTGGTTGGCAAGCTTTCCAGGTAGGTATATAACGCCTGAGCCGATTCCTTACGTTTGAGCCGTGAAATAGCACGCAGCTGCAGCAAGACTTTATGGTCAAAGTTATACAGCTCAAACAGTTTGGGATCGGCCTGAATGCGCACCAGATCCTTTTCGCGATCGTAGTAGGCAGATTGCACAAGATGGGTATGGTACGCTTTGCCATTACCTTCAAAGGACAACGTATTGGTTGCGATGCGTCGTAAAGAGGCATCTAAACGCTTACGTAAGGCCGCTGACGAGTTTGCCGATGGGATCCCGCACATTTTCACGAAATCAATAAACGGCAGCGTCACCGTGTCGCCCTTTGAGGGATAACGCGAGAAAGACTGAATAATGCCAGCCCAGGTTTTGAAATCATTATCCATATCCAGCCTTGCGCCAGTAATGGTAATCTTTTCATAGCCTTCCGCTTTAACTAACGAAAGGTTCTTGAGCTCTTTGGTGGCGTCCGTTGAAGCCATCGCGCCCGATTTCCCACGCGCAGTAGACTTTAGTGTCGGAACGAACAGACCCAGGCGCATCAACGCGACCGGTTGTACGGTGTTATTTTTATTAGGATGAAGCTGGATAACCTCACCGCTGTTTTTTGTCACCGACAGAAAAGGTTCTAGTAACGCCTTGTTTTCACTCTCTTTATCTGCCATAGCCTGAGATCTTCATTCTGTGGATGAAAAGGATCGATTTCTG